>JAWKNO010000002.1:1404225-2808451 GCA_041391665.1 Bacteroidia bacterium
CAGACAGGTAACCGGTGAAATCTGTGTATGCAGCGCCTGATACCAGTGCAGGTGTGCTGTAGTTTGCCAGTACGTCAACCGTTGGTGCATCAGTAGCGCCATGGAAAACTTTAATATCCACATTACTGCCAACAGCAGTCTCTCTTGCACTGTCAGCCACGAAAAGACCAAACGCTGTAGGAATGCCATCAGGGTTAACGGCAAAGCTTGCAGGCGAAATAACACCATTAGCAACTATGTGGTAACTGCCTCCTGATGCAAGGGATGCAGGAATTGTTGCAACCACACCATCTGTAATTCCGGTGCTGGTAGGCAGGGCAATCACAATATCCAGTTCGTAGCCGGTTGGCAGATCCACAAATGGAGTCGCTGTACGGAAGTCGAAATCGTCAAGTTTAATGGTATCGGCAAGCGCATTTACATACACATCCACAGTGGCAGCTGCTGGGTCGGCAGCATTGTGAATCACCTGTGCGCGGGCATTGCCTACGGGAGTCAGCGGGGCTACCGTTCCATCAGCAAAAGCGGCAAACAGACCAAATGCAGGGCCATTCATATTGGCAGCCGGGTCGAGGAAGCCGGAAGCAAATACCAGGGTTGCACCGCCTCCTAAAGTTGAAGCATCTACATAAAAAGGTGCAACGAGTGTACCGGGAGCGTTGGCACCGGTAACGTCAATGCGGTACTCCGCAGCAGGTACATTGAGGTATCCGGTAAAATTGCTGTAAGCAGCCGCAGGAACAACCGCTCCGCCGTTGGCATTAACCCCTACAGAGGGCGCGTCTGTGGCACCGTGGAGGACTTTGATATCTACGTTAGCATTGCCGCTGGCTTCTTTGGCACCTGCTTCCAGGAAGAGGGTAAAGCCCGTAGAAGCACCGTCTGGGTTAGCCGCAAACATGGTCGGATCGAGCACACCATTCGCTACAACCAGGTAAGACTCACCGTCCATCAGGGTAGGAGTGAAGGTCGCAATGGCCTCACTGGAAGAAGTGCTGGTCGGAGGCGCAATGCCAATGGATACAGGGTATCCGGCAGGCAGATCCACAAAAGGAGTCGCACCACGGAAAGCAAAGTCATCCAGTTTCAGTGAGTCGCTCAGATAATTGATGTACACATCGACCGTGGCCGCACCGGGGTCAGCAGAGTTGTGAATCACCTGTGCGCGGGCATTGCCTACGGGAGTCAGCGGGGCTACCGTTCCATCAGCAAAAGCTGCAAACAGACCAAATGCAGGGCCATTCATGTTGGCAGCCGGGTCGAGGAAGCCGGAAGCAAATACCAGGGTTGCACCACCTCCCAAAGTTGAAGCATCTACATAAAAAGGAGCAACGAGTGTACCGGGAGCGTTGGCACCGGTAACGTCAATGCGATACGCCGCAGCAGGTACGTTGAGGTATCCGGTAAAATTGCTGTAAGCAGCCGCAGGAACAACCGCTCCGCCGTTGGCATTGACCCCTACAGAGGGCGCGTCTGTGGCACCGTGGAGGACTTTAATATCTACGTTGGCATTGCCGCTGGCTTCTTTGGCACCCGCCTCCAGGAAGAGGGTAAAGCCCGTGGAAGCACCGTCTGGGTTAGCCGCAAACATGGAGGGGTCCAATACACCATTCGCTACAACCAGGTACGTTTCACCGTCCATCAGGGTAGGAGTGAAGGTCGCAATGGCCTCACTGGAAGAAGTACTGGTTGAAGGTGCAATGCCAATGGATACAGGGTATCCGGTAGGCAGATCCACAAAAGGAGTCGCACCGCGGAAAGCAAAGTCATCCAGTTTCAGTGAGTCGCTGACATAATTGATATACACATCCACCGTGGCCGCACCGGGGTCAGCAGAGTTGTGGATTACCTGAGCACGTGCGTTGCCTACAACAGGAAGTTCGATGACGGTTCCATTGGCCAATGCAGCAAAAAGTCCAAAAGCTGCACCGTTCATATTGTTGGCAGGATTGAGAAACCCTGAGGCAAATACTACGGCTGACCCACCACCAAGACCCGAAAGGTCGGCGTAATAGGATGCAACAATGGTTGAGTTATTTGTTGCAGGCGTTACGTTCAGAATATATTCCGCCGGAGGGACAGAAGCATAGCCGCTGAATGTTCCGTAAGCGAGGTTGTCAATGAGTGGGGTAGTGCCAAAGTTGACAAGTGCGTCAACATCAGGCGCATCTGTTGCACCGTGAGCCACAACAATATCTACGTTACCACCAGTCCCTGTTGTTTGAGCTGGAGTTAGCACTTTCAGGTCAAATCCTATTGCAGTGGCACCATTGACGGTTGCATCAAACATAGCGGGATTGAGAACACCCGTAGCAACCACCACATATTTTTCATTGGAGGTAAGGGTGAAAGGGAAGGTAGCCAAAATGTCGCCAGGGCCGGTACTGTTACCGGGAGCGATGCCCACATTGACCGTAACACCGGCAGGAAGCTGGATAAAAGGCGTTGCTTCCCGAAATTTAAAATCTGGCACTGCAGGCGTAGGGCCGGCATTGATATAAATATCCACGCTGTCGGCTGCCGGATCTGCAGCATTGTGGATGATCTGTACATCTGCAAACTGCGCAAATGTTTTTAATGAAGGAAAAGCAAAGAGCATCCCTATCACTAATGGTAGCATTAGCTTTTTCATAAAATAGTTGAGTTTTGAGTGAATGGTTAAGTTGAGTACGAGAAAATGAGTATTAAAAATATTTTGTTTAATTCCTGAATAAAAAAGACTTCCCGGACCATTCCGGCTGAAACAGACGGTGGAGAGCAGGCCCGGGAGCCTTTGGTTAATGTGCCGTAATGGCACAGAACACTAAACCAACCTTAAAAAACCATGAGAAACATTTTACCTTAAAATTACTTTTTGCACTTCCCTTCCAGCGGCATGTTCCAGTTCGACCAGATACATGCCTGCCGGCAGGGTTGAAATATCGAGTTTGAATTTGGTTGCTGAGTTTATTTCTGATTGATGCCATACTTTCCCCTGGATGTCCCGCATACGAAGTGTTGATTTTTCCCAAAAAGGAAGATCAGTCTCGACATACATCAGCGTGTGTACGGGGTTGGGGAAGACTTTGAAGATAGATGATTTGTCTATCTGTCTGTCATTTGCCAACGAAATCACAGAATGAGATGAAACATTGCTCACCGGAATAGAAACACCCGCCTTATCTACAAGTGAAATCCGTTCTATTTGTATTCCGATATCCTCTAGCCCCTCTTTTTTCCCTGTAATATCATCAATCATGATGGTGATGTCCGCGATTCTGCCATAACCTGCCACTGCCAGATGATTGGTTCGGGTAATGCCCACATCTACCTGCCCGTCAAGATAAAAGTCTTTGTCTATCGCCTCCAGATCCACGTGCAGATTTCCCAACCAGGAACTATCATAGCTTACAATCACAGAACCAGAATCAACGATTGCGCCATCATAAGCTAAGCTAAAAGCTATCCCGTACACACTGTCTGCAGGTTGTGCTTCTGTACCAAGCATAATTGCACCCGTAACAATATCTCCCGGTTCAAAGTTTCCTTGCGGGAAAACCACATAGATAGGAATACCTTCCGTAACTACAGGGCTTCCCCCCGGAGACTGCACAGGATTAAAATAGTTTTTCCCAATGGCAAAAAAGTCATTCGCATCCACAACGCCGTCTCCATCGGTGTCTGAGTGCACATAGTTTAATCCGGAAGCAAACGCCTGTGTCCACGCCGGCGCTCCCTGCCCAATGAAGTTGGTGTGAGCGTCTGGCCGAACCATCCCCTGTGCGCCATAAGTAAGCCCCAGAATCAGCACGTCTGTGTTGTCGGCTACGCCATCTCCATTGGCATCACCTGGCCATACACATTCCGGCATTCCCATGACAAGGATACTGTCTGTAACTGTTGTACCGAGTATATCCGTAACACTTAAAATATACACAGATTCCCCCCCAGCAGTCAAAATCGCCAAAGACTGGGTTGTATCGCCTGTATTCCAAAGAAACGTGTAGGGACCGACCCCACCATTAATCGTTGCATTCAACATAAAAGGTTCTCCCTGGCACAGATACAAAGTGTCAGAAGGGAACGAGACCGAAAGGTTTGCAAGAACTTTTCCATTGGAAACCCAACAGATTAAACCAGTTATTAGTAAAGTAATCCAGTGTTTCACGAGGTTGATGTTTTAAGGTTTTGTCTAATGTTCACGACTAAATAATCGATAAATCGGGGGAATTGTTTAAACAAACTTTGTACAGATTTTTTCAATTCTGGGATATAAAGCAAAAAGAATATTTTTATAAATCGCTCATATTCAAAAACAAATACCCACAATCAATGGTTTATTCTGTAAAATAATTGTTTAACAATGTCTCAGCGAAGGTTAATCAAAATGCTTTTACCCCTGACTGCCACGGAAATCCGGCAGTTTCTCACCTATGTAGAGTCACCCTATTTCAACCGCAATGAAAAACTTGTGAAGCTGGCGGCATATCTGCACAAACTCTATCCCCATTTTCCGGAAAAAAAACTTACTCATGAGATTTTGTTCAAAGTGTTGTATGGAAAAACTGCCCCGGTAAATGAGCAGCAGGTGCACGACCACCTTTCGTTGCTGCTCAGGCTGCTTGAAGACTTTTTTGCCCAGATGGCATTTGAGGACGATCCCGGCGGAAAATTTACCTGCCTGCTCACAACACTTCGAAACAAAAATTTACCCAAACACTTTTACCGGGTTTACCAAAAAGCAGAAGACCAATTGCTAACGGAAACCCCATTTACCGATGACTATCTCCACCTCCATCGTATTGAACAGCAGGCAGAGGCTTTCTCCGGGCAGTTTCAAAACCGGGGGGCCAACCAACTCTTGCAGGATCAACTCACCCATTTGGATATATACTTTCTATCTGTAAAGCTCCGGACCACCTGTGAAATGCTCAACCGGAGCAATATCATCAAAACAGAATATAAGTCAGAAATGTCCCGGGAAATCCACAGCTATCTGCTCCATGGAAACAGCCCCTATCTGAATATTCCCTTTATCGCGATATATTTTCAGATTTACCTTACCCTTACAGAGCCAGAAAATCAGGTGTATTATCAAAATCTGGCAGAAGGATTGCGCCGATATGCCGGCAAACTACCTGCGTCAGAAGCCTATACGATGTATGCTTTTGCGCAGAATTACTGTATCAAACAGATCAACCGCGGCAATCCTCAGTACCTTCACGAGCTTTTTATGCTTTACCAGCAGCTTTTGGCAGAAGGGATTTTGTTGGAAAGTGGATTTCTTGCCCCCGAGCATTATAAAAACATCACCACTGTCGGACTCCGGATGAAGGCGTTTGACTGGGTGACAGAATTTTTGGAAACATACAAAGACAAACTCCCGCATGAATCCAGGGAAAACGCTTACAATTACAATCTGAGTGTATTTTACTATGAAAAAGGACAGTATCGGGAGGCGATGAAACTCCTGCAGCAGGTTGACTTCTCCGATGTGTATTACCATTTAGGGGCAAAGTCTGTATTGCTGAAAGTATTTTTTGAGATGCAGGACGACGATTCGCTCAAATACCACATATTAGCGTTTAAGGCATTTTTGAAGCGAAACAGAAGGATTTCCAGCTTTCATTATGAAGGACATCTGAACTTATTGCTCATGGTCAGTAAGGTAGCCAGAATACGAAGAATGAAACCCCGGCTGATGGTGGAGGAATTTGAGCTTCGGAGAAGCGAATTATTAGCCAATATCAAAGCTGCGGGAAACATTCCCAATGCCAGTTGGCTCAGGCAGCAAACTGAAAAATTATAGGGAAGACAGTTTGGTCAGCAATTCACGTGCTTCTTCCACGGAGCGAAGCTTAAATTTTGCCTGCGTTTGTGCCAGCCCAACTTTGACTGTATAAGCGTGTTTGGGTACTGCATTGAAGGTATCCTCGTCAGTATGGTCATCTCCGATGGCAAGAATAAAGTCCCACTTCTTGCGGTTGAGCCAGATAGAAGCGGCTTTCCCTTTGTTTACCCCTGCATTTCTAATCTCTACCACTTTATTTCCTTCCAAAACCTGAAGATCGTGGTTTGCGGTAAGGTAGATCAGTTCATCCCGAATCTCCCGCACCCTGTTTGCCCCCAATTCATTATCAATTCGCCGATAATGCCAGGCAAGCGTATAGTCTTTTTCTTCGATAAACGAACCGGGCGTCCGCTGTACCAGATTTTCCAGCAAAGGCATGACGGCAGGTTTCCAGGTGTCGATGACATTTTCATTGAGCTGCCAGTCATTATTCCGCCAAAGCCATACCCCATGCTCAGAGACTATTTCAATTCCTGCATCTCCAAACCATTCCTTCAATGTATGCCGGTCCCGCCCGCTAATGATGACCACGTAGGTATCTTTCTGATTTTTTAGCAGCCGGAGCGTTTCAAGCAAATGTTCATCAGGAGAAGCTGCCGAAGGCTCATTTTTAAAACCAACCAGTGTGCCGTCATAGTCGAGCAACAACAATCGGGAGGATGCGGACTGAAAATCGTGAATCAGTTTTTCAAGACTACCCTCATTTAGAAGCTTGGTCTGGCGGTCTTTCTGGAGTTTTTTCACTTCGGTAAGTTGTTGAATAAAGTTATTTGCCCAGTGTTTGATGTTATACTGGGACAAGCGTCGCTGCATTTCGGTCAGTGTCCTTGCCTGTTCTTCCTCACTCATTTCCATCGCTGTAGTGAGCGCCCTTTCAATGTCATTGATGTCGTTGGGATTAATAATCAGGGCATCAGACAATTCGGAGGAAGCACCTGCCATTTCACTTAAGATGAGTACGCCTCTTTTGCTATCCTCTTTGGTTGCGACAAATTCTTTTGCAACCAGATTCATCCCGTCCCGGAGAGGTGTTATCAGTGCTATATGGGAAGACCGGTAGAGGGCGATAAGACTATTGAAAGGGAAAGATCGGTAATAGTACCGGATAGGAATCCAGTTAAATGTACCATAAGATCCGTTGATCCGCCCGACCAATTCGTCAATTTCCACTTTCAGAGACTTGTATTGCGCAACATTGGAGCGGGAGGGTACCACAATCAGCACCAGTGAGACCTTGCCGTGATATTTTTTATTTCTTTTGAGAAACAGCTCGTAGGCTTTGATCCTTTGCGGGATTCCTTTCGAATAATCCAGGCGGTCTATCGAGAGAATCAACTTCTGCTTTTGGCTGTACTCACGTATATACCGCACTTCTTCCGAAACTGCTTCCTCCTGGTCGGGATGTGCATATTTTTCATAATCAATCCCCATTGGGAATACATCGACATTGGCGATGCGGTTGTCAACCATCAGCTTACCAAAACTGTGCTCATAGCCGGTAATGCGATACGCCGCGCTGAGAAAGTGCCGCATATAGCCAAAAGTATGAAAGCCAATCTGGTCTGCACCGGCTATGCCTTCGAGTAGTTCTTCCCGCCAGGGCAGGGTACGAAAAATTTCATATGAAGGGAACGGAATATGGAGAAAAAAACCAATCGACAAATCCGGAAACTCTTTGCGAAGCATGCCCGGGACCAGCATCAGTTGGTAATCGTGAATCCAGACCGTATCGTCTTTTTCAATCGTAGCGGCTACAACATTTGCAAAATGCTGGTTGACAGACTTATACGCATTCCAGTATTCGTCCCGGTAAACCGTATACTGGGTAAAATAGTGGAAGTGCGGCCATATCGTTTTATTACTGAAGCCCTCATAGAAATCTTCGACTTCCTGCTGACTGAGAAATACCGGCACCATGCCATCACGGTAAAACTGGTAGGAGATGGATTCTCTTTCCAGTTCGTCCTCTACAGGATTACCCGGCCAGCCAACCCATATTCTTTTTGAAGGACTGTCCAGCGATTTCAATCCGGTAGCCAGTCCGCCGGCACTGGGATGATAAATCAATTCACCCTGTTTACGGTCAATGGTTACAGGCAAGCGGTTGGAAACAATGATAATTCGCGACATATGTAAAACAAATTACCGGCTATCATAGCAAAGTTGCAACTAAATCCGCGATTTGTTACAGATTCGTTTCTAATTGCGATTATTTGAAATATGATTACTTTTGCGAAAGCAATTTTCTACCGATACAATTAATGAGAGTTCACTTCATTGCACTGGGAGGAAGCATTATGCATAGTCTGGCTATTTCACTGGCTCAGACCGGATATCAGGTGAGTGGGTCCGATGATCAGATCTATGACCCTGCCTATACAAAGTTGAAAAACGCCGGCCTTCTTCCTGAAAAGGAAGGCTGGGATCCGGACAGAATCACGGAAGATATTGATGCAGTAGTGCTTGGGATGCATGCGTTTGACGATAACCCTGAACTTAATCGTGCCAAAGCACTGGGGTTAAATATTGTCTCTTTCCCCGAATTTATCTATCAGCAGTCGCTCAACAAACACCGCATTGTTGTTGCCGGAAGTTATGGTAAAACTACGGTTACCTCTATGATTATGCATGTGTTGCGGGGAGTGGGGCGAAAGTTTGACTATATGGTCGGGGCCGAAGTACCGGGCTTTGACAATCCGGTAAGGATTACGCCTGATGCGCCGCTGATCGTCATGGAGGGCGATGAATACCTCGCGTCCAAACTCGATATGCGGCCAAAATTTCTCCTGTATCACCCACATATTGCAGTTATTACGGGTATCTCGTGGGATCATATCAATGTTTTCCCTACTGAAAAAGAGTATAACTATCAGTTTGCCCGACTCCTTCAGTCTATGGAAAAGGCGGCAGATATTATCTACAACCAGGAGGATAAACTTCTGTCTGCCATGGTAAAAGAATACGTGGATGAGTCCTGCCAGTATCCGCATCCTTTTTCGGTACCTTCCTACAAGGTCAGAGAGGGCATATATGAGATCAAAATTGAGGGCGAGAAGGCAGCAGTCAAAATGATCGGCAAACACAATATGGCCAATATTGCTGCTGCCTGGGAGGTATGTAACCTCCTGAGTGTGGAGATTACTGATTTCATGAAACATATTGCCACCTTCACAGGGGCAGCACTCCGGATGGAGACTGTTTCCGATACGCCGGGAAAGCTTATCATTAAAGACTATGCGCATGCACCGGCAAAAGTGGAGGCTACTGTAGCAGCTGTAAGGGAAAAGTTTAAAGGGCAGAATCTTATTGCCTGCGTTGAGCTCCATACTTTTTCCAGCCTCAATAAAAACTACCTCCCACTGTATAAAAATACGCTGAAAAAAGCCGACCATAAGATCGTGTATGTCAATCCCCATGCGCTTGAAAAACGACGCATGCCAGCCATATCACATTCTGACCTGACAGCAGCTTTTGGAGAAAAATCGCTGGTCTATGCAACCAGTCCCGATGAACTCCGGGCGGCCATTAAACAAGCGGTGACAGGCAATGATGTGATCCTGATGATGTCTTCAGGCAATTTTGGAGAGACAAACCTCGCCGACCTGGGGTAGTGGCTATTGTTGAGTTAGCGTATTATGAATGGTTTCCAGCAAACCGCCCTGATTTTTGTCCCCTGACAATTGCCAGAACATGATTCCCCCCAGTTTATGCTCCTGTGCGTAGCGGGTTTTGGTAGCAATAGAGCTAAGGTCGTCGAAAGTTGCAAACAATTGCTTGTCCGCATTATACGCATAGGGAGCTTGTGCCACAGAGTCCCAGTAGATTACAAATCCAGGATTTTCCTCAAAAAAAGAATCCAGACGATTGTACCGGACAGATTGCTTAAATTTTCCGGGGTGATAGAGGCCATGATCTTCGTCTGCAACATTTTCCCATACCCTGGCATAAAAAGCAGCACCGATGACCATCTTTTGCGTGGAAACACCGATTGAATCCAGATAATGAACGGCATGGTCTGTAGATTCAACCTGCCCCGTCGTCGAAAACAAAGCGGTATGATGCCCCGTCGTTGGGCTGTTTCCATTGATCAGATCATAGGTCATGAGATTTACGTTGTTTACCAGGGGCATCACCTGGTCCCATTCCACAGATTCCGCTAAAAATTTCTCAAATCCGCCTGCGGCAAAGCTGATAATAAAATCCTCGCCGAGCGTTTCCCGCAATTCCTTTACCAGCAGCGTGAAATTGTGTTTGTCTTCCGGTTTATAGGGATGGTCAGGATACCCCGAAATGGCCGGATATTCCCAGTCCAGGTCGAGACCATCTATATTAAAATCTTGTGCCAGCGATTTGACCGATTGAGAAAATTCTTTTCGCCCGGCCTCCGACGAAAACACCTCTGAGCAGGTTTCGCAGCCACCCCAACCTCCCAGTGAAAGCAAAATTTTCAGTTTTGGATGGGAAGATTTAAGCGCAACCAGCTGTTCAATCGCTGTTGTGTCTTCCGCATTGTCAATGGTAAGTTTATTTCCGGACAGATGACAAAAGCTGTGAATGATCTGATCCAGGGCCTGTATCTGATAGTCGTCGCCATTGATCGGTTTGCCACTGTAGTAGGCTATCACTTTTGTACCGGAATCAGCGGCTTCATCAGTTGGTCCGGAGGCCGGGGGTTGGCAGGCAGACAGAACGCAAAATCCGTAAATCAGGATGAGGAAAAATTGGGTGTAGATAGTTTTCATAAAAAGGTAGTTAGTCTTCGAATATAAATCTTTTCGCAGGAAAAAACCTAAAGTACAGCAATCGTGCAAATGCGCTTCATGGTAAAAACATGTGAAAAACTTGTGGAAATCGTATGTGCCTGAATCTGAGCAGGAAAGCAGAAACAAGCATTTTGGGGGTAAACAATGAACAGGGAACGGCGTAAATTGAGGTATCCTCTGGCTGAAGATTGTTCCACCCTTTTAACACAAAATGCTATGCTGAAAAACCGTACACAAATCCGGAAGCAGCCGGTAAAAGCTGGAAAAGCGATTACGCTGCAACTGCCTGCATTGAACCTGCGTTCCCTTCGGTTGAAAGGTCTGGCACTGCTGATAGTCATGAGTAATATGGGCACGCATTATTTGCTGAACCCCCGTTTTCCCGGCCAAAAACCACCCGCAGAGCGTTTGTATCTGTTGGGAGAAGCGCAGCGGTATATTGCAGACCTGGAAGCATTTGAGACCAGGGTACGGCTTGCAGCGAGAAACCTTCAGGTTCCACCCGAATGGCTGATGGCAGTCATCTTTTCCGAGTCTGGATTTGACAGTTCAGCGCTAAACCGAAAAGGGAGTGGGGCAGTGGGATTGATCCAGTTTATGCCTGCTACGGCAAAGGAATTGAAAACCGGAGGCGTATCACTGGCAGAGATGGATCCGGTAACACAGCTGGATTATGTTGAGCAATATTTTACCCAGGTAAGGGAGCGTTATGGCGCCTATGCAAGCCTCACAGATTTTTATCTGGCCGTGTTGTATCCCAAGGCAAGAGGGGAGGAGGATTACTGTTATGCCTTGTATGCCGCCCCTTCACAGGCCTATCAGCAGAATAAAGGATTGGATGAAAACCGGGATGGCGTTGTGACGGTGAGTGATATTGACAAGCGGATGCGGCGATTGTTTACAAAAGCCTATGAGAAAAGTCCGGAAGTAGAGTGAAAAGAAATGGCGGGTCATACGGCCCGCCATTTTTATCTATCAGATAAACACGCAAACACCATTAAAAAAAATAGGTGAGTTGCGTTTTAGGTTTTGTATGAGCACGGGTTGCAGGGTTTACCAGGCTGGCAATTTTGGTTATGATGGAGAGGTAAACAATCCAGGCAACAGAAATCAAGAAAAAAATCGCGAGTGTAAGCATGGTATATAAAGATTAGTTTGTTGTAACTAATCTTATGACAGGGCCAAAGACCAAAGGTCACAATTAGTCGGTAAGTTTAAATTCAAACCAGATGGTAACCCAGGCATTCATAGGTTTTCCATGGAAGGTAGCGGATTCGAAGCGCAGTTTATAAATATGCGGGTCAACTGCTTCGCGAAAGAATCGCGCATTTTCCGTGAGGTATTCATGACTGACAATTCTGCCTTTTTTATCGATGAGGACACGAACGGGTAGTTCTCCCTGTATACCATTGTTGCGGGCAGATTCGGGGTAATGGATGAGCGATTTAACCTGAGCGAGATTTTTAGGTTTAGGTGTGGTCGTACTGGCAAAAGCCTTTTTGAGCGAATCGGGGGTATTGTAGGAGGGTAGGGGGGCGCCTCCGGCGGAGAAAGCAGAGAATGCTCCGGCAAGGAGGACAGCGCAAGCCAAAAAGATTTTGAAGTAGTTTTGCATCGTCTGGTTTTGTTAACAATTTCTTAACATAAAGATAACAATAAGGAAACGAATTGCAAGTAAAAAAAGTTGCTGTAGCAAAAGAATTTTGAATTACAGGATGGGCAGAAAATATGGAAAGAATTCCCTTGGCGGTACCCAGTTTTGGTTTAGCCTGTTTTGTCCCATAATTTATATTATGTTAACTAATTGATATAAAAAAAATGCGTACCAGAAATTTTCCTGGTACGCGGCCGATTTCCATTACAGGATTTACTTCTCCACAAAAAATCTTGACGAGAAACTGATTTCCGGATTTTCTCTGCTACGTATTCTGATATAGTAGTAGCCTACCGGCCACTCTTCTGTATTAAAGTAAAGATAATTTTGCTCTACCCCGGTCGTCATTTCTACAATGGTTTCACCGGCCTGGGATATTACCCATACATCGAGACATTCTCCGCCGTCCTGGCAATACTTGGAAAAATCTCCTTTCACAATAAAATGGTCTGTTGCCGGATTTGGATAAATATATAGTTGCCGGGATACCAATTCGAGATCAGGTGAACTGGATAAAGTACCTTTCAACAGGGCTTTACCTTTTTCGCTTTGCCCCAAAAGATTGGGTGCTGTGATCGTAAGAAATGCTAGTGTGGCGACGATAAATAAAAGCTGCTTCATTGTAATTATATAGATGTTGATATTAGATGTTCTTTCCATGAGATAAGAGCTGACTCTACCTTCTCAAATTCCTCGAGTATTTTTGTATATAGCAGATCAGCATTCGCCATATCTTCCATTTTTCCCTTCAACTCCATTTCTGCACACATTTCTGAAAAACCCAGGGCTCCCAACTGTGCATTTGAGGACTTGAGTGCATGTGCGGCTTCCCGTACCTGTTTTGCATTTCCTATTTGGAGGCCGTTTTCTATTTCTTTCAATAACTCAGGACTGGACAGAATCAATGTATCTACCAGGTCGGCGATCATTTCAGCGTCACCATCCATGAGATCTTCTATCGTAGCACGCGCTGTGCTATCCAGATAGTTCCATGATATTTGTGTTGTCAGCATACTCAGATTTCGTTTGAGTTTGTTTTAATACAAGAATAGTTTGGTATTACGTATTTCCCAAACAATAAATAATCCATAAATAACCTAATGTGATTATTCGATTTACTTTCCCAATCGTCCCCTAATCGATCAAAACAGGCATTTTTCACGTTTTACCACGACAAATCCGGAGAAACCTAACACTCATCCCCTCAATTTTTCCTCCCTCCTACCCCCATGCTAAAATAAATTGCCGGATTAGTTGGATATGATTGCCAAAAATATTAGCTTTGGTGTATAATTTTAGTAAAATGGATGATAGCATCAGACAAAGATTCGGACAAAACCTGAAATTTTTGCGCGAAAGAGCTAAACTTACTCAATGGGCACTTGCAGGGAAACTTTCCGATGACAGTGGTAAAAATGTGCATAAAAGTATTGGCTCTTATGAACAGGGCAACGCCTTTCCACTCCCCGAGATGATTGAGGCTATTCTGTCGCATTTTCATGTTACCTATGAGATCATGACCCGGCAGGAACTCTGGAAAATCAGCGAACAGAATTTCCTGGACTTGATGAACCCCAAAGTAGATTTTAAGGTACTTACCATCTCCGTTGACTCTGATAACAAGGAAAAAATTGAACTTGTCAGAGAAAAAGCTTCTGCCGGATATATCAAAGGATTTGCCGACACCAGTTTTATCAAACAACTGGAAAAATTTCATATGCCCTGGCTTCCACCAGAATATACCTATCGCGCTTTTGAAATCTCCGGAGACTCTATGCCGCCAATCCAGTCTGGCTCTATCGTCCTGGGTAAATATGTGGAAGATACATCCAGTCTTAAAAAGGGCGAACGGTATATCATTATTTCTAAAGAAGGGATTCTTTTCAAACGGATATATTTTCCGGCTCAGTCAAAAGGCCAGCAATCTTTGCTGCTTACTTCTGACAATCCGCGGTATGAACCCTATGAACTTCCCTATGAAGACATCCTGGAAGTATGGCAATTTTACGCTTATGTTGCGCTATGCTCTGATAAATAGTTAGTTAACCGCTGATTTATTACATATATGGCTTTGCCTGCATGTAGGATTTTCTTCGAATAGTATGTAAAAAAGTCAACAAACAACCATAAATCATTCAGACCCATTTACCGTTATTCTCTTCCCATTTTTACTGATTCAGGGGTTTCCACAGAGGGGGCTCCTGATTTTTTTTATTTTCCCTCCCTGTTCGCTCTATTTTTTAACCTCCCCTACCCTATGGAAAGCCGGATCTCGCCTGTCCGTTTTCTTACATCCTTTCGTAAAGTTTATCAATATTTCGTCAGGCCGTTTTTTTCCGGCCTATGCAATTTTTTTATAATTTGGTTCTATACAAATGACACGCACCCGGTTACGTACCTTTTAAAAAAAAATGAATACAAGCTAAACTTTCAACAACCCCAAATTAACCTCTAATGAGACCCTCATTCTTTCAATCCGAAAATGCTGTTAACAATTTGTTGCAGGCTTTTTCCGCCGGCGGCCTTGGACACCATAGTCCGGGAAACTGCGTACTCACCCATCTGATCGGCGGTAACGCCTGGATGGATGTGATACATCCGGTCAAAGGAACCATCGATCACCAAATGAAGTTGTCAGACCCCCGCAGGTTTGCTTCGGGATTAGAAGAAATCCGAAGAGCAGGGCTGACAATCGCTCAGGTTCTCGGTATTGAAGCAGCCTACGCGGGCAGGGTACAGATTCTGGATCATTCTTACGTTGCCACGCTGGACGATGATACAGATCCCGGCGGATTTGAAGGAATCAATAAAGTATTAGAACTATTAGATGACCCACACTTCCATCGAACCCCCTCATTAAGAGATATTTCTATTAAGGCATTAGTATAGTTTCAATAAGTTAGGTGTAAGGCGTTTCCTTCGGTCCCATTTTTTTGGGGCTGGAGGATTTTTTTTATGCGTAAATCCTGCTAATTTAAAGCCCAAAAGGACTACTATGCAAGATTTCCCGTGGCTTAAAAACTATCCTGATGGTGTAGACAAATCGATCAACGTCACAGACCAGTATTCGTCTGTTATGGATTTGGTCAATGAATGCCTGACAAAATACAGTGATTTGCCAGCCTATACCAACATGGGCAAAACCCTGTCTTTTGCAGAAGTTGATTCCCTTTCGCTTAGGTTTGCCTCTTACTTACAGGGGTTGGGATTGAAAAAAGGCGACCGTATCGCAATTCAAATGCCCAATCTGCTTCAATACCCCGTGGTACTTTTTGGCGCCATCCGGGCCGGCCTTATCGTTGTAAATACCAATCCGCTCTATACTGCCCGCGAACTTGAACATCAGCTAAAAGATTCAGGCGCTACCGCAATTGTTATTCTGGCAAATTTTGCCCATACCCTGGAAAAAGTTGTCGCTCATACGCAGATAAAACATATTATCGTCACACAAATTGGCGACCTGCTTGGTGGTATCAAAAAACCACTGACCAACTTTGTCGTGAAGCGGATAAAGAAAATGGTTCCTGCCTTTAAATTGCCGAAGGCTGTCTCTTTTTCCCGGGCAATAAAAAAGGGGGATCCCCAAACTTATCAGAAACCTTCCCTCAGTCTCAATGATGTCGGATTTCTTCAATACACGGGGGGTACAACGGGTATCTCTAAAGGCGCGGCTCTTTCTCATGGCAATATCGTGGCCAATACACTTCAGATTTGCGAGTGGATTCAATCTTCCCTGGAATTTCGCAAAGAAATCGTAATAACCGCCCTACCCCTTTATCACATTTTTGCATTTACCGTCAATTGCCTTTTTATCCTGCGAATGGGAGGAATGAACGTCCTTATCACCAATCCCAGGGATATGAAGTCTTTCCTGAAAGATCTCCGTGCGTTTAAGTTTACCCTGTTTACCGGTGTCAATACCCTTTTCAACGGATTGCTCAATCAGCCTGACATCGATAAAGTCGATTTTCGTTCATTGAAACTAGCCGTAGGCGGTGGAATGGCGGTACAAAAACCTGTAAATGAGCGGTGGAAAAGCCGTACGGGTGTACCTATCCTGGAAGGATATGGGCTCAGTGAGACGTCTCCCGTTCTCTCCATGAATCCAACCAATGGTAAAGACCAGATCGGCACAATCGGTCTGCCAATGCCCAACACCGAAATGGCCATCATGAATGAAGCTGGCGAACAGCTCCCGATCGGTGAAAGAGGCGAAATCTGTGCCCGTGGACCTCAGGTTATGTCTGGTTATTGGCAACGGCCTGATGAATCTGATCAGGTGTTTTTCCCGGGCGGCTGGTTCCGTACCGGTGATATCGGTATCATGGATGAAAATGGATTTTTCCGGATCGTGGACCGCAAAAAAGATATGATTTTGGTTTCCGGATTTAATGTATTCCCCAACGAGGTCGAAGATGTCGTCGCTTCTCACCCCGGTGTACTGGAAGTCGCAGCGATCGGCGTACCTGATGAAAAATCCACAGAAGCTGTGAAAATCTACGTGGTGAAAAAAGACCAGAACCTCACAAAAGAAGATCTGGTCGCATTTTGCAGGGAAAACCTCACCGGTTACAAAATACCCAAACATGTTGCCTTCATCCATGAACTCCCCAAATCAAACGTAGGGAAAATTATCAGAAGAGAACTTCGGGAAATGGAAGAAACAAAACAATAGGTTTATTCGGCCCGGTAAAGGCGATAAAGCAGGTATTTAAACCCTCCGTTTTGTACAAATTTGTTCAGCTCTTTTGCTTTAGGGCTGACAATATACTTTTCTACTTTTCCCTCGCTGTTATATTCCTCCCTTACGCCACGGGTATATTCCTGCAAATGTTCGATTTCTTTTTCCGGATCCACCATCCAGACAGCCAGGTCTCCATTTCGCTCCTGCTTGAGCAGCAACACATTGTAGCGGCTGGGTTCATCGCGCATGTTCAGGTAATATTCACCTTTATAATTTTTCAAAATCACACTGTCCGACAAAAATGATTTTTCTCTTTCCCAATATGAATAGCGAATAGAACTGTCAGTACGAACATATGGATACCCGGCTTGCGGATTAATATCCAATCTGTATAAAAGTGAATCCTGAATACGAATATCTGGATCAGATGCCGCTTCTTCCAGCGTCAATTCTCTGGATTCCCGGGAAATAGCCAGAAAACCTTCCGGAAAAATAACTAATGTATCCGCTTCAGACTTCTCTGAATCACGGTATTCGGTAATGATATAGGTCCCCAGAAATGATTCGGGAAAAGTACTAAGTGAAGCTTCTCCCGCAGGCTGAGGTTCTGTAAACTGTACTGTGACACAAGAAGTGGCTATCAACGCCACGAGGATAAAAATGAGTAAGTTACGCATGACTGTTGTGGATTAGAGGTACTGAAAACTTCTCCTTGAGAAACGCAACGCCAGAAGCAAAGTTAGAAGACACATTCCCCAAAACAGATTTTACCACAAGTAAATTTTACTTCATTATTCATTGATTATTAATATATTAAGACAGTATAATACCGACTTTAGAAAGCGGTGAAAATTCCTAACTCTTTTTCTTGTTTTCAGTAAAAGAGATAAACCCACAACAGGAATGGACAAACTCAAAACTATTATTTCGACATTTTCGCCGGAGGACCAAAAAGAGCTTAGCCTGTTTGTCCAAAGGCAGAAAAAGAAAAAAAGCAGAAAGGATCTCGACTTGCTCAACCTGCTTCGCAAAGAGAAAGATTTTTCATCTGAAGAAATCTTGCAGAAGCTGTATCCCGATTCTTCCAACCAGATTGCCTACCATGCGGTTCGCAAGCGCCTGATGCGACATTTGAATGAGTTTATTATGCTCAAACAAATGGACGAAGATCCTTCCACAGCTTCTTCGGTCATGGGAATGATCTCGATGGCTCGATATCTTTTTGAAAAAAGAGTGGATAAGCTGGGGTGGGATATCATCCGAAAGGCGGAAAAACTAGCCAGAGAAAACGAACATTTTGACCTGCTCAACACCATTTATAATCTTCAGATTGAAAAAGCCGGCGACGATTTTGCTGACACCCTGGAAGACATTATGCAGAAGCGGGAACTTAATAAAATATTCGCGGAAGAGGATGAAAAGGCAGCCATCGCCAACAGTCTGATCAAAAGGAAACTTACCGAAATCAGAATGAAGGGAATGGTGCCTGATTTTGATTTTACCATCAGGGAAGTGCTGGAAAAATATCAGCTGTCTGAAGCTGTCAACAATCGCCCCCGGCTTTTTCTGAATCTGATGTCGATTACCCGCAGCATGATCATCGCCAGGCAGGATTACTACAATTTTGAGCCATTGGTGATTGCAGGTTTTATGGAAATGGAATCCAGAGATCTTTTTTCCGGCCCCCATCATGCCTGCAAGCTGGAGTTGCTGTATATGATTGCCCATGTCTTATACCGCAATAAAAAATTTGATAAATCCCTGGAATGGCTGGAAAAAATGAATGAGGCCCTGGAGGCAAATCACAAAAGCTATTACTATTTGTTTTACCCCAGATACGCCATGTTGAAAGCGGTAAACTACACATTTACCTACCGGGTCCAGGATGCCATTCGGTTGCTTGAAAATATGCTTACCCGTTCGCAACTGCGGCTTCAGGTACAAGACGTGCTGAGTGTCAGGCTGAATATGGGCTATTTCTCATTTCTGGCAGGCGACAAATCAGGAGCGGTGAAAGCAGGAATTGAAATTCAGCATTCAGACAAATGGCTGGAGAAAAAAATGGGAAAAGAATGGGTATTGAAAAAAAATCTGAGTGAAATGATTTTACAATATGAACTCGGGAACTATGATCTCGCTAAGGGGAAAATCCGGTCGATAGAAAAAAAATTCCAGGAATTGCTGCGACTCCCGGCATACCAAAAAGTAAGCGTATATCTATCTTTTGTCAGGCGAATGACGGCAAATCCGGGCGCTGAGGTTTATCCGGAGTTTTACGAGGAGGTGCAGGAATCCTTTGATTTTATGCCGGTAGCAAGAGAAAATATCCACGAAATGGGCTTTTATGGTTGGCTAAAATCCCGAATGACCCAGCGCGACTTTTATGAAGTTTTGCTTGAACTGGTAAGAAATAATGGAGAGGATGAAAACTTTGTAGAAACAAATTCGTTAGAATACTCAAATCATCGTTCCAACATTGATGAATAATAGCAAATATCCACTCATCCTTAAACAACTGATTAGCAATTGTTGTTGCTGTATTGATTTACATAATACAGGGGTGGAGGTTTTTCCCTGAGAATACGAATCAGTTATAAATGAATTTCATCAACTCCACCCTTAGGGCTGGAGTTTTTTGTTTTACATTACCAACAATCTCAATATGACTACGCTGACAAACCCTCCGGGTGATATCCTCGAAAATCTTGATCAGACCGGTGATTTGGTTGGAAACACGCCTTTACTGGAGATCAACCACGCATTTTTGAAACCGGGGGTTCGCATTTTTGCGAAACTCGAATGGCAGCAATTGGGACAAAGTGTAAAAGCCCGGGCTGCATATGAAATCATTAAAGATGCTGTATTCTCCGGAGAGCTTGGATCTGGAAAGACCCTGTTGGATGCGACCAGTGGAAACACCGGCATAGCCTATGCGGCCATTTGTGCCAGGATGGGCATTCCCCTTACCATCTGTCTTCCGATGAACGCTTCCCCTGAGCGGAAAAGGTTGCTCAGGGCGTATGGCGCAGAGTTGATCCTGACTTCTCCTCTGGAAGGTACGGATGGGGCCCAGGAAAAAGCCAGAGAGCTGGCCGAAAGCTTTCCTGAAAAATATTTTTATGCCGACCAATACAATAACGACAACAATTGGAAAGCCCACTATTACGGGACCGCAAAAGAGATTTATCACCAGACCAATGGCGGTGTTACCCATTTTGTGGCAGCGTTGGGAACTACCGGAACATTTACCGGTACGGGCCGAAAGCTGCGGGAAATAAACCCAGGCATCCGCCTCATTGCCCTTCAGCCCGAGACTGCATTGCATGGGCTCGAAGGATGGAAAGATCTTCAAACTGCCCGTGTTCCCGGGATTTATGATCCTTCTGTGCAGGATGAAGTGCGCCATGTAAGTACCGGAGATGCTTATGAATGGATCAAAAAATTTGCTTCAACTGAAGGCATTCTCCTGAGTCCTTCTTCAGCTGCAAACCTGGCCGGCGCAATAGCAGTAGCCAACGAAATAGACAATGGCGTAGTAGTTACCATATTCCCTGATGATGCCTCTAAATATCAGGAAGTGATTGAAGAAATTTTATAATATGAGCAATACGATCGAAGTACCGTCTCCCTTCCAAATACAACTGAATGCAACTGCCTTGAATCAATTAAAAGAACATGGCAGCGCAGGTTTTCCAGATGAAATATGTGGATTTTTATATGGAAAAGATCTGGAAGTCAGGGAAATCACGCATTTGAAGCCCGTTATCAATAGCAAAGAAGGAGATCAGCGCAGAAGGTTTGAAATTTCGCCTTTGGATTATATACAGGCAGAACGTTTTGCCCTGGAGAATGGATTAGATCTACTGGGTGTGTATCATACTCACCCCAACCATCCGGCGATTCCTTCAGAACATGATCTCGTTCAGGCTATGCCCTATTTTTCCTATATCATTCTCTCTGTAAGGGAGGGCGTTCCCGCCGAAATACGCTCCTGGCGAATCGACGACCTCTCGGGAAAATTTGGAGAGGAAAAAATCCATTTCGATACGGAAAAAGCCACATAAGGTAATCTGCCAGACATCCCTTCGCTGAAGAAAACACTAATTTTAATCTATTAACAAGAACCAAATTCAAATATCATGGCTAAAATTCTCATTCCAACCCCTTTGCGCAAATTTGCCAACAACCAGTCTGCCATACAGGTTTCGAATACCACCATTGGCGGCACGATCAATGAGTTGGCAGAAAAACATCCGGATTTGAAAAAACACCTGCTCGACGAAAGTGGAGATATCCGGAAATTTATCAGAATCTATTTGGGAGACGAAGACATCAAAGTATTGGATGGCTCATCAACTCCTGTTATTGAATCCTCTGTCATCAGCATTATTCCTGCCATTGCCGGTGGCATGGTATAACCCCAAAACGTAAGTATCCCATGACAAAAACGAATGAAGTAACTTTCTCACACGCAGAAATAGAGCGATATAGCCGGCACCTCATCATTCCGGAGTTTAATATCGCCGGGCAGCGGAAACTGAAAGCCGGAAAAGTGCTGGTAGTAGGCGGAGGCGGCCTGGGAAGTCCGATTCTTCAGTATCTGGCTGCTGCTGGTGTGGGCACAATTGGCATTGTAGATTATGACCGAGTGGACGATAGTAACCTGCAGCGGCAGGTATTATATGGTCTTGACTCGGTGGGGAAACTCAAAGTGGATGAAGCAAAAAGAAGGATAGAAAGCCTGAATCCGCATATTACGGTCAAGACCTACAACACATTGCTCACATCAGAGAATGCGCTTGATATTATCAGGGACTACGACGTGGTAGCCGACGGCACAGACAACTTTGCCACCCGCTATCTCGTCAATGATGCCTGCGTATTGCTGGGAAAAGTAAATGTGTATGGTTCGATTTTTCAGTTTGAAGGTCAGGTTTCTGTGTTTAACTATACCGATTCATCAGGCGTTACAGGTCCCAATTATCGCGACCTCTTCCCTACCCCACCCCCTCCGGGGTTGGTACCAAGCTGCGCCGAAGGCGGTGTTATTGGCGTTTTGCCTGGAATCATAGGTTCGATGCAGGCATTGGAAGTAATCAAGGTTGTCTCCGGTGTGGGCGAACCGCTGGCGGGCAGATTGTTTTTGTTTGATGCGCTAAATTTTTCTAACCGGATTTTGCGTATTCATAAAGACGAAAACAACCCATTGACCGGCAAAAACCCTACACAGACAGAATTAATTGATTATGTACAATTTTGCGGCGCACCACAGATTGAGCAGGAGCATGAAGAAAATGGCGAAGTGAAAGAAATTACGGTAGCAGAATTGAACCGGTACCGAATAGAGGGAACGGATTTCCAACTGATCGATGTACGGGAGCCACATGAATATGAGATCGTTAATATTGACGGGGAGCTTATCCCCCAGGGTGAGATCGAGGACCACCTGGAACAAATTCATAGTGAAAAACCAGTAGTGATCCATTGCCGGAGCGGAGTAAGAAGTGCAAAGGTTATTCGTATGCTGGAGGAAAAATATGGGTTTACGAATCTATACAATCTGAAAGGCGGCGTACTGGCCTATGCCAAAGAGATCAATCCGGCACTCCCTACCTATTGATAAATAGGTAGTTGTATAATAAGTCCCTGAATAATATTGTTCAATAGCGAAAATTTTGCAATATTTGGGGCGGTTCTTTGAATATTCACAAATCCAAATAGCAGTTATTATGGATCTAAAAACCCTGTGTGAGCAATACTCACCATATGATCATCGGGAACGCATGCGTGCTATTTTCCGTGACTTCGACAGGGTGCTGGTGACATCGTCTTTCGGGGCGACATCAGCCACTTTTTTACATTTACTCCATAAGGTGCGTCCGGATCACCCGGTTTATTTCATTGACACAAAGTACCACTTCGAGGAAACGATTGGTTATAAGCAGCAACTCGAGCGCATGCTGAACCTTGATATCCGTGCGGTGGCACCCAAGTCCAATGAAAACGCATACACACAAATGGACTATACCTGGAGCCATGAACCGGACACTTGTTGTTATCTCAACAAAGTTATGCCGGTGGAAGCTTTAACCGCTGCCCATGATGTATGGGTTTCGGGTATGGTTGGCGCAAGCGAGACGCGACGAAATCAACCGCTGTTTCAATTTAAAGGGGGAATTCTACGGTTTTATCCATTGATTGATATGACTGAAGAGGAAGCGCATTACTACCGTATGGCCTATGATCTTCCCGAACACCCCCTTGAAGCAAGAGGTTACGCGTCCATTGGATGTACCCACTGCACCCGCCCTGGTGCCGGCCGCGCTGGTCGATGGGCAGGTTTCAACAAAACAGAGTGTGGGCTCCATCTGTAACCATTAACGCACTCCTTCATTAATGCCTGGAATCACTTTCTGAAGATTTGCCTATTGCGACAATCTCCGGAGTGTTTTCAGGCATTTCTTCTATGGGCTTTTTACTTTTTTCATTGTGGTAGGTCGCCAGGTCAATAGCCGCATTCAATTCGAAGCCAATTAACAAAACCATCGATAGGTAGTAGAACCACACCATCAAAAGGATAATTGCCCCCAAACTTCCGTATAACTTATTGAAATTGGCAAAATTGGCAAAATAATATCGGAGGCCAATTAATGCTGTTACCGTCAGCACCCCGGCAATGACAGCTCCGGGAGAGATAAATTTCCACCGCTGTTGGGTTGGCGGTGCAAGATAATACAGAATAGATATACAAATGAATGTAGTAAGTAAGGTGATAATTGACCGGATTGCCCCATATAAAAACTCTCCTACATAAAGCCTTAGCTGAATATATTCCATAAAAATTTCAGCCAACACAGAAAAAATAATCACAGCTCCGAGGATAAAAAATATCATAAGGGCTGTTCCGTACATTTCAAAAAAGCCTCGTTTTTTAAATACGTCCTCATTTTTGGTAAAGGCTTTCATCATGGCAATAATACCACGCGTCGCACCCCAGACGGCAAGAAAAATACTCACACCGATGAGTAAGAAGTCTGCTTCTCCGGTAAGATAATTTTCCGCAATGGTTTCTACATCTACAACACTGATCCCCTGTTCCGGCAAATACTGGCGAATAAATTCGGCAACTTTGCTCTCCAGATTATCGATCGGAAATTTGGGCAAAATGATAAAAACCAGAATCAGCGTGGGGAAAAATGAAAAGAAAAACTGGTAAGCCATTGCCGCAGCGAGCAAGGTAAACTTACTGTCCATCAGTCCATTGATAAAAAATTTCAACACATCATAAAGCCCCATCCCCTGGAATCCCGGGAGTTTGATCTTCTGCAGGAGAAGTACGGCTTTTACCATCAGGCGCCGAATAAACCACTTAATATGTTTCAACACCAAGACTGTCTGGTTTTCTGTAGTTGCAATTTACAAGTATGGCGACGAATCTGCAAATCCTGTCATTCAGATTCGATCCAATGATTTTTGACTGCTGCGAGAATAAAATCGGGAACCCGGACGGGCATCATCCGGCTTTTGTCAAAAAACGCAAGTCTTACTTCTCCGGTTACGATTAATTTTTCATTTTCATCGTGAATCTCGTAGCGGGTAAGAAAACTTGCACGGGGAATTTCGGGAACGGTAGTACGCACCCGCAGGAGGCTATCGTAAAATGCCGGATTTTTGTATTTGATCTGAAGATCAGCCACGGGCATAAGAATGCCCTTTTCTTCAATTGTACGATAAGATATGCCCAAACTGCGAATGGTCTCTACCCTGCCTACCTCGAAATACTCCGCATATTTCCCATAATAGACATAACCCATCTGGTCTGTCTCGGCATATCTTACCCTTACATACGTATCGTGAACAATCATTATTCCACGTCAAACGTCGGATCAATCTCTGCTTTCCACGCCAGCATACCACCGGTCATGTTGCGCACATTCTGGAAGCCCACGCTTTGCATATAGGTAGTTGCCCGGCCACTTCGACCGCCAGAGCGGCAAATTAATACGACTTCTTTATCTTTCAGGTATTCCAGTTCGGGAAGTTTAAATTGAAGGATACCCAGCGAAATTTTTTCGACGTTGTCAAGTGCCTGCTGAGCCCATTCGTGAGGCTCTCTTACATCAATCATCACAGGTGCAGTGCCTGCGTCGATTCTGTTTTTCAATTCTTTGACCGAGATGTCCATAGCTGTTTGATTAATAAAGTAAAGGTTGTGATTATTGGTATAAGCAAAAATACAGATTAAACATTAAACCGGAAATGAACAACATCTCCGTCCTGGAATACATATTCTTTGCCTTCGATGGAGAGTTTGCCGGCTTCCTTCACCGCTTGCTCTGATTTATAATGAACAAAATCATCATAATGGATCACCTCAGCACGGATAAATCCGCGTTCAAAATCTGTATGTATCACTCCGGCGGCCTGAGGGGCTTTCGTTCCTCTTTCTATGGTCCAGGCGCGCACCTCTTTTTCACCTGCGGTGAAATAGGTCTGGAGATCCAGAAGATGGTAGGCAGCGCGAATCAGGACGTTGAGTCCTGGCTCTTTTAACCCAGCGGATTCGAGAAATTCCCTTGCAATTTCAGGGTCGCCCAGGTCCATCAATTGTTCTTCAAAAAATGCCGAAATAACAATCATCTCTGCATTTTCATCCTGAATAGCGGCTTTTACTGCTTCTACGTGGCGGTTTCCATCGGGCAAACTTTTCTCATCCACATTACAGACATATAAGACTTTTTTGTCAGTAATCAGGCCCAGGTCCGCTACTGTAGCTTTTTCTTCAGGAGTAACTTCCAGCGTACGCGCATTTTTTCCCTGTACGATATGGGCAATATATTTATCAATGGCGGCCACTTGCTTGAGTGCGTCTTTGTTTCCGCCTTTAGTCATTTTTTGTGCCCGATCCCGCTTGCGCTCAAGGAGTTCAAGATCCTTAAACTGAAGTTCTGTATCGATAATATCCTTGTCGCGGACGGGGTCAACGGAAGCTTCGACATGGATAATATTGTCGTCATCAAAACAGCGGAGCACGTGAAGAATTGCCTCGCACTCGCGGATATTTCCCAGAAACTGATTGCCAAGCCCCTCCCCTTTGCTGGCGCCTTTGACAAGCCCCGCGATATCCATGATTTGAACTACGGCTGGTACCACCTGTTTGGGTTTCACAAACTCGGTTAGTTTTGTGAGGCGGTCGTCCGGAACGGGAATGATCCCGATATTTGGTTCGATGGTACAGAACGGATAGTTGGCAGCTTCTGCTTTCGCGCTGGAGAGAGAGTTAAAAAGCGTGGATTTTCCCACATTAGGTAGTCCCACAATCCCACATTTGAATCCCATAATGGCTTTTTCCGCTTAAGATTAATATTTGCGGTGCAAAAGTAAGAAGATTCATTCAGCGAACCAACAAGATGCCGCCATTTGTGCTTCTCCCCCACCCTTTCGCGCAATTGCTGTTTTGACAGAACAGGTTCGGCTAAATTTCCCCTCTAACACTGTTACAAAATATTACATATTTTAATTTTCTTCACGGACTGCAATTTTGCTGCAGAATTGAAAATGCCCATGATTGCCGAAAATATTTTTCTTTTTTTCCCTCTCCCCGTCCCTATTCCCTTGCAAATCAAGGGTGAATCTATTACCTTCATAACATCGTTAGAAAAAATCACATGACATTACCACATAAAGAAAGACGGCTCAAAGATATCGAATCGCTCAAAGGGAAAGTCCTTCAGGCTGCCCGGGACCTCGCAGTCAAAAAAGGCTGGCCAGAAGTTTCGATCCGTAAAATCGGGGAAATCGTCCAATATACCTCTCCGGTTATCTACGAACATTTCAAAAACAAAGAAGCGATCCTCATCGAACTGGAAGAAATGGGCTTCCGCGACCTGAGAAATACGCTTCTACAGGCCCGCACCCGCTCCGCTTTGCCCTCTGTCCAACTGGAAGATGTCTCAACAGCGTTTTGGGACTGGGCTTTCTATAATGCGGAACTTTACCAGGTAATGTTTAACCTCGAAGGTATATACTGCTCTCATACCAACCCTAATGCGCTGAAAGATGCAGCCGCTCCCGTTGTCGAAATCCTGAAGGAAATTAATCTCTTCTCCGGTGAACTCGACGAACTGTTTTTCCATTGGTGGGCCATTGTCCACGGACATATTACCCTCGTCATGTGTGGCCAAATTAAAGGCATGGACAACCGTATGCGGAAATATATGCTCAGCGCAGTCCAGCGTTTTTCCAAAAGTATCTCCTGACCCGCCAATTTTTTCCCGATTTTCAAAAACCTTTTCAAGCTAGCCTCGTTTTTAGGTTGGAAACTTTGAATACACTCAGAGTTTCCATAGTTTTGCAGCCCAAAATTCAGGCTACATGGAAATCCGGGATAGAATTCTGGCGCGGGCCACACAATTATTTCTGCAAAAAGGCGTAAAAAGCATCTCCATGGACGAGATCGCTGCCGACCTCGGTATTTCTAAAAAAACCATCTATCTCTCCTTTGCCAATAAAGCTGCGCTCGTTTACGAAATCAGCACAGAGTACTTCCGTCAGGAAAAAATGATGATGGAAGAAATATCTGAAAAAGCGCACAACGCCCTCGATGAGCTGTCAAAGGTCGTCAATTGGTCGCTCCGGTTTTTCCAAAACGTTCACCCGAGTGTCGTATATGATATTCAAAAATATTACCCTCAGGCATGGGCACTGTTTGAAGAATACAAAATCAGTTTTGTGCTTGACAAACTGAAAGAAAACCTGGTCTGGGGCATTTCAGAAGGTTATTACCGCCAGGAAATCAACGTCGAAATGGTTGCCAGAATGCGCCTTTCACAGATTGATGCTTGTCTGGATCCGCAGTATTTCCCTCCGGGAAAATTTGACTTCATGGAACTTCAGATACAGATGCTGGAAGTGTTTATGAATGGCATTGTAACTGATAAAGGCCGGGCATTTCTCCGCCAATCTTCCAAAAGTGATAGTCCTGATCAACCGAATTCACCACTTACCAATCAATAATGATGAAACGTATTATTACGTATGGCTGTTTGTCCGTTTTTTTACTTGCTTCTCCTGGCCTGATCGCTCAGGAGCTGACGTACAACCTGGAAGAATGTATTTCTTATGCCATAGAAAACAGCAAAACAATCCAAAATGCGCGTTTCGACGAGTATATTGCCAAAGCCCGTGTAAAGGAAATCCTTTCTCTGGGCTACCCACAGATCAGTGGAGGAGCTGATTTACAATACTTTATCGAACTTCCCACATCCATTCTTCCGGGAATTTTTAATCCGGAAACCGATCCTGTAACCGGCGAGCCTGTGATTGACCCCAATACCGGACAGCCTGTACCCGGACCGCCTGTTCCGCTTCAGTTTGGTTTTCCATGGAATGCCAATGTGGGGGTTAGTGCCAATCAGCTGATTGCAGACGGTACTTATTTTATCGGCCTGAAAGCCTCCCGTACTTTTGTCGAGTTGTCAGAAAAAAACACTGACAGGACAAAGGAAGAAATCGCCTATGCCGTAAGCAAAGCTTATTTTCAGGCGCTCATTACGGAAGAGCAAATGAATCTTCTGGATGCAAATCTCAGTCGGGTTGAAAAGCTATTCGAAGAAACCCGCGCACTGAATGCGGAAGGCTTTGTTGAGAAGATCGATGTGGATCGTCTTGAGATCAATTATACCAATCTGAAGCTCGAAAAAGCAAGAATCGCGCGATTTGCTGAGATGAGCCTGAACCTGCTCAAATTTCAGATGGGACTCCCGATCCAAACCACACTTTCGCTGGCCGGAACCCCCGAAGATCTCAAACCGGAGTCCATTCCGGACCTCATGCCCGCAGACTTTCAGGCTGAAAATCGAATAGAATATTCCATTCTACAGACACAACATGCATTGGAAAACTACAACCTTCGCAGATACCGCGCCGGTTATATTCCCAGTCTTTACGCATTTGGCTCTTATAAGTGGAATGCTCAGCGAAACGAGTTTAATCTTTTCAGCGGAAATGAAAAATGGTATCCGATCAGTGTTGTGGGCCTTCAACTGAATGTGCCGATTTTTGATGGATTCCAGAAACGGCAGCAGGTACAACAGTCTGCGATGGCAATCAAAAAGATTGAAAATAACTTTGAAATGCTTAAGCAGTCCGTCGCACTGGAAGTCAGCAACGCACATGGCAACTTAATGAATGCATTTCAGACATTGGAGACCAGCCAGCGAAATAAAGAATTGGCCAAAAGAGTGTACGAAGTCAGCCAGATTAAATACAGAGAAGGAGTCGGCTCAAGTCTTGAAGTCAACGAAGCAGAAAGCCAGTTGAAACAAACTGAGTCGGCGTATCTCAATGGCCTTTTTGAATTTTTTATGGCAAAAATCGACCTGCAGAAAGCCAGAGGCGAATTTTCCCGCTATCACCAGGAATAATCCACACTACCCGTTTATATAAAGTCAAAAGAAAATCAATGAAAACCATTTATCTGATTCTATTCTCCCTATTAATCGTTGCCTCGACCAGCTGTGGCGAAAAAGAACCCAAAACACTGGAGGAAAAAAAGGCCGTACTCAATCTGAAAAAGCAAGTGCTCAAAGAGCTTAGCAAAGAGGTTTCTCTGCTCGAAGAAGAAATCGCCAAACTTGACCCGGTGGCAAAAGAAGAAAGCCGCAAAGCTACAGTATCAACCATGAATGTAGTAACCGGCGATTTCCAGCACTTTGTATCCGTACAAGGGCAGGTGGAAGCGAATAAAAATATTTTGGTAAGCCCACAAACCGGTGGACGCATTGTCAAAATTAATGTAACTGAAGGTCAATCAGTACAGGCAGGCACCCTGCTTGCTCAGATTGATGACGCCATCATGCGCAGCGGCATTCAGGAAATCGAAACCTCCCTCGAACTGGCCAACATCATGTTCAATAAGCAGAAAAATCTCTGGGACCAGCAAATCGGTACCGAGGTTCAATACTTAACCGCCAAAAATCAGAAGGAATCACTCGAACGCCGGCTGGAAACCATGAAAGAGCAGCTGGAACTCAGTAAAATCAAATCGCCGATTTCCGGAACTGTGGATGAAATCATGCCAAAAGTTGGTGAAACGGTTTCCCCGGGCTTTCCTGCATTCAGAATTATCAACCCCAATGATCTTAGCCTGAAAGCAGAGATTTCGGAATCATACATTCCCTATATCCGCAAAGGTGATCAGGTGAAAATCTCTTTCCCCGCGCTGGACAAAAGCATCGAAGCAAAAGTAAGTACAGTGGGCCAGTTTATTAACCCAAATGACCGGACATTCCCGATAGAGGTAAAACTCCCCAATAATCCCATGCTGAAGGCAAATATGTTTGGAGAATTGTCCATCAACGACCGTACCCAAAAAGAGGCCATTACCATTCCGGTGAGCATTATCCAGCAATCAGAAGAAAGCGACTACGTGTTTGTCGCCCACGAAAGTGAAGGAAAATGGATTGCCACAAGAACCAATATCAAAACAGGCCTCAGTTACAATGGGCAAATCGAAGTTATCGAAGGGCTTACCAAAGATCAGCAACTGATTGTCATTGGCTACAAAAACCTGAGCGACGGGCAAGAAATCATCATCGAACAAACAAAAGTAACGTCATTGGCCGAAAGCAAATAGCAGGGCCGGAAATCTCTTATCATGAAAAATAATTTTAGAGAATTTGCTATTTCCAGCTGGTCAATTGACAATCGGATTGCCATTTTCATCCTGACTGTCATTATTACGGTTGCGGGACTGGTTTCTTTCCAGCTTTTGCCGAAAGAAAACTTTCCGGAAATCCAGTGGCCGGTCATATTTGTATCCACTCCCTACCCGGGTACTTCTGCCGGAGATATTGAAAATCTTGTCAGCAGAAAAATTGAAAAAGAGCTCAAAGGGCTGGAAGGGATCAAGGAAATCAACAGTACCTCGATCCAGGACTTCTCCAGTGTGTTCGTCGAATTTGAAACCGACGTCGATTTGGTGGAGGCAAAACGTGAAGTACAGGAAGCGGTAAACCGGGTAAAAAGTGAATTGCCCAACGACCTGCCCGGTGACCCGCAGGTCATCGACATTAATCTTTCGGAGATTCCGATTATGTTTCTCAACGTCTCAGGACCATATGATAATGTAACCCTGAAAAAATTCGCAGAAGAACTCCGCGACGAAATTGAAAAGCAAAAGGAAATCCTTCGCGTAGATATTGTCGGAGCGCCGGAGAAAGAAATCCAAATCAATGTGGATCTCTTCAAAGCTGAAGCCGCCAGTGTCACTTTAGGCGATATCGAACAAACCGTAAAAGGGGAAAACATCATCGTCTCCGGCGGAGAACTCAATATCGATGACCAAAAGGTATCGGTAAGGATCAACGGAGAATTTAAGTCCGTAGAAGAAATCCGGAATCTGGTGGTGCGCTCAGGAAAAGGGAATATCGTTTACCTGAGAGATGTTGCTCAGATAGTAGATGGGTTCAAGGAAAAAGACAGCTATGCCCGTCTCAACGGGCAGCCGGTTCTTACGCTGAACATTATCAAAAAAGCAGGGGAAAACCTCGTAGATGCAGCCGATAAAATTAAAGTCACCACAGCAGAAATGCAGGAAAACCGCTTCCCGCAGAATCTCACCATTACGCTTTCTGCCGACCAGTCCCAACTCACCAGAAACACGCTGGGCGAGCTGACCAATACCATTATCATCGGGTTTATCCTTGTGACGCTGGTGCTGATGTTTTTTATGGGTCTTCGCGATTCACTCTTTGTTGGTCTCGCCGTTCCGCTTTCTTCTTTTATCGCTTTTGCTGTTCTTCCGGCACTGGGATACACGATGAACCTGGTCGTGCTTTTTTCTTTTATTCTCGCATTGGGAATTGTGGTGGATAATGCGATTGTGGTAATTGAAAATACCTACCGGATGTTTACAGAAGAGAATCTGCCGATCATTACTGCTGCCAAAAAAGCTGCCGGTGAAGTAATCGGGCCGGTATTTTCAGGAACACTTACTACGGTTTGTCCATTTCTCCCCCTGCTTTTCTGGAAAGGGCCGATTGGAGAGTTTATGGGTTTTATGCCTGTGGTAATGATTATCACATTGTTTGCTTCTCTGTTTGTAGCCTATGTGATCAACCCGGTATTTGCGGTTGCTTTTATGAAGCGGAGAGAAGATAATGAGGGGATTAACCACAAGCAAACCTGGCTTTACACAGTTTTGGCCGTTGTCAGTGGAATCATCATACGCGTAATGGGGGGTGTTTCTCTGGGAAACTTCATGTTCTTCATGGCTGCCTTCGTACTCCTCCACACGTATGTGCTGCGTTATATCATAGAAGTGTTCCAGCAAAGAATGCTCCCATGGATCAAGGAATTTTACAGAAAAACGCTGCGCTGGTCCCTGGATCATGCCGGGTTTGTTGTACTGGCAACCATTGGCTTCCTGTTCGTTTCAATGGTGATTGTGCAGATGGCAGGGTTGAAATACATCCAGTTTCCCCCTACGGATCCCAACTTTGCCTATGTATTTAATGAGCTGCCCAATGGTACGGATATTGAAGTAACTGATTCGATTACCCGCATTCTGGAAGATCGGGTATACGAAGTAATTGGCAAAGATAACCCGCTGGTGCGATCGGTTATCACCAATGTGGCTATTGGCGCGGGAGATCCCAATTCGTTTGACCAAAGCACATCCAAAACCCACAAGAGTAAAATCACGGTGGAGTTTGTAGGGGTGAAAGAGCGAAACGGCGCCTCCACACGAGAGATTATGGACAAGATCAGGGAGAATATGGCGGGAATTCCCGGTACAAAAATCACCGTGGACCAGGACAAAAATGAACCGCCCGGCAGCGCACCGATTGAGGTTCAGGTAAGCTCCGAAGACTTTAAGTATATGATGGCGGTCAGCGAGGATTTATTTGCCTATCTCGACTCATTAAGTAGTTCCGGGGCTATTGCCGGACTGGAAAAGCTGAAATGGGATGTAGACGAAAAACGCCCGGAACTGATCATCAACATCAACCGCGACAAAGCACGCGAACTGGGCCTGAGCAGCGGGCAGATCGGGATGGAACTCCGAACAGCCATTTTCGGAAAAGAAATCTCCAACTTCCGCGCAAATGAAGATGAATTCAAAATCATGCTTCGTCTTGACGAGAAATACAGAGAAGAAATTTCCACCCTGCTGAACATGCGCGTAACCTATATGGATATGGCCACCGGCAGATTCCGCTCCGTACCCATTTCCTCTGTGGCCGACTTTAGTTATTCTTCCAGCTACGGCGGCATTAACCGTACAGATCTGAAAAAGTCGGTAAAAATCACTTCCAATGTACTGACCGAATACAATGTCAATGATGTCTTTAACGACGTTGACTATGCGGTACAGACATTTATCAAACAAGGGCGTAAGATGAAAGAGGTCGATGTTACCGTAGGCGGACAAACCGTAGATATGGCCGAACAGGCATCATTTCTTGGCGGCGCGTTTATGGCTGCGATCCTTCTGATTTTCCTGATTCTCGTTACACAGTTTAACTCCTTAAGCAGTGTATTAATCATCATGGGACAGGTTTTACTCAGTATTGTGGGGGTGTTTCTCGGACATGCAATTATCGGCATGGACTTTTCGGTTGTATTGTCTGGGGTTGGAATTGTAACACTCGCAGGGATTGTGGTAAACAATGGCATCATCCTGCTTGACTTTTTCCAGATTGAACTTAAAAAAGGAATGCCGCTGAAAGAAGCGATCATTGAAGGGGGCGCGATCCGGTTTACCCCTGTGTTTTTGACCGCATCTTCTACGATTCTGGGATTGGTTCCGCTGGCCTTATCACTTAACATCAATTTTGCCACGCTGCTTTCTGACTTTGATCCCCAGATCTTCTTTGGTGGAGACAGTGCTTCTTTCTGGGAACCATTTAGCTGGTCCATCATATTCGGGCTTGGGTTTGCGACTGTAATCACACTGGTCATTGTCCCGGTTCTTTATTACATCGCAGCCAATTTTGGAAACTATGTTCAGAATCTGCTCAACTGGCTAAAGGAAAAGCTGGCTTTCCGTTTCGGAACAAACCAGGAAGAATCATAGACTTTAGATAAACATTCGTTCCAAATGTTGAAATCCCGCCTGGTTCAAAAGACTAAGCGGGATTTTTCCTATATTCGAAAACTCTTACTTAAAAAGGACGAACCATGCTTAGCAAATTTGTCGGCGTTTATATCTTATTGATTGTATCATCGCTTTCCTCTCTGAATATTCTGCAAGCCCAGGCGCCTCTTCCGCCTAAAAGCAGCGGGGAGATACAACATGCCATCCACAAACTCCAGGTTCTGGGAAGTGTCATGTATATAGCTGCACATCCCGACGATGAAAATACCCGTCTGCTGGCCTATCTCGCTGGCGAGAAAGGGTACCGCACCGCGTACCTTGCCATGACCAGAGGCGACGGAGGGCAAAACTCCATCGGTGAAGAAGTCGGACCACACCTTGGGATCCTTCGTACACAGGAATTGCTTGCCGCGCGTAGAATGGATGGCGCCGAACAAATGTTCTCCCGTGCCTATGATTTTGGCTATTCCAAAAACCCGGAGGAAACTTTCCGGATCTGGGGCAAAGATAAAATTCTCGCCGACGTGGTCTGGGCCATCCGGAAATTCCAGCCCGATGTGATCATCACCCGTTTTCCAGGCCCGGAAAAAGGTGGTGGCGGACACGGTCACCATACAGCCTCAGCCATGCTGGCGCAAGAAGCTTTCGATCTGGCAGGCAATCCCAATGTATTTCCCGAACAACTGGCTTATGTTCAGGTCTGGCAGCCCAAACGCATTCTATGGAACACATGGGCACCAGGAAACCAGCCCGATTACGATTTTTCTCATACCCTGACCATCAACGTCGATGCTTACCAACCCCTCCTTGGTAAAAGTATAGGTGAAATTGCCGCAGAAGCGCGAAGTATGCACAAATGTCAGGATTTTGGCGTCGCACCGTGGCGGGGAGAAGTCTTCGAATACCTCCAGCACGAAAAAGGCGAAGAAGCGAAAACTGACCTCTTCGACGGAATTGTAACGAGTTGGGATAGAATCGGTGAAAGCAAAACCGGAAAAGTGCTCGAACAAGTTTACCACGACTACCAGTCCGCTAATCCCGCGGCCAGCATTCCGGGCCTTCTCAAGGCATGGAAAATGATGGAGGGAAAACAAGGATATTGGTACGAACAAAAAAGAAAAGAAATCCGCAACCTCCTGGTGTACTGTGCGGGTATTTTTATGGAAGTGTCCAGCCAGGAACCCATGACGGCACCGGGCGATAGTGCCCGTCTTACGGCTCAGATTATCAAAAGATCAGATGCAGTCGTCGAGCTTAAAGGCATCGAGTGGAATTATCCCGGCGTTTCGCTTTCCCTGAACCAGCCGCTGAAAAATGACCACAAACTCCTCTCCTTTGAGAAAAAATTTCTCATCTCCAATACGCCTCCCAGCCAGCATTACTGGCGGAGAGAACCTATGGAAAAAGGCTCATTCCAGGTTAGCGACCAGCAACTGATTGGCTTGCCGGAAAGCCCCGCAGCACTTACCGCAACATGGAAACTGAAGTTTGAAGATGTGGAAATGGATGTGGCACTCCCGGTCATCCATCGTTATGTTGACCGGTCGAAAGGCGAACTTTACCGCCCGTTTATTTTCGCTCCGCCCGTAACGGTCAATATCGCGGATGCAGTTTATTTGTTTTCCGACAATCAGGTAAAAGAAGTCAAAATGACCGTCAAGTCGTTCCTTCCTTCGGGAAATACCCGCCTGAAACTTTCTGTTCCCCCAGGTTGGGAAGTAACACCTTCCGAAATCAATCTCAAACTGGAAGGAAAAGGAACTGAGCAAATGGTATCTGTCATGATTACCCCTCCCGACAATCAGCAATCAGGAGACCTGAAAGTCGTGGCAGAAACCGGAGGCGTTTCGGGATCATATAGTTCGCGCACGATTGCCTATGACCACATTCCGGTACAGATGGTATTTGATCCTGCCGAAACCCGGCTGGTTCGTATAGATCTTGAGAAAAGGGGAGAATATATCGGCTATATCATGGGCGCGGAAGATGAAGTACCCCTGGGACTGGAGCAGATTGGTTATAAAGTAGATCTGCTGGAAGACGATAAAATTCTCACTGACAATCTGTTGAAATATGATGCCGTAATTGCTGGCAACCGTTCGTATTACCGGCGTAGCCGGATGCCCTTTCACAAAACACAGATTCTCGAATATGTAAAACAGGGCGGTACGTATATCGTACAGTACAACAAAAACTTTGAAATCCCCAGAGGCGAAGAGCCTGGCCCCTACCCTTTGAAGCTTTCCAGAGACCGGGTTACGGATGAAGATGCAGAAATCCAGTTTCTGGTACCTGACCATCCGGTATTAAATTTCCCAAACAAAATTACCGAAGCAGATTTTGAAGGATGGATTCAGGAACGGGGGTTATATTTTCCTTCAGAATGGGATGATAAATACACGGCGGTGCTCTCTTGTCATGATCCGGGAGAATCTCCTCAAAATGGTTCTCTCCTGATAACCCGCTATGGAAAGGGTTATTTTATCTATACCAGCCTCTCTTGGTTCAGAGAACTTCCGGCAGGTGTACCGGGCGCTTACCGCCTTTTCACCAATATGATTTCTATCGGAAAAGACGCGAGGTAATTGTTAATTGTCAATTGTTAATGGTTAATGATTAATTTTTGATGGGTATGATGGAAGAAGATCCTAATGAAGAACTGAGGAAGATCGTTCCTTTTATCAAAAACTGGAATACCTTTTACGCACTCGTATTAGGGGAACTGGTAGTGCTGATTGGTTTGTTTTATTGGTTTAGTAAAGCTGTTGCATGAGTTATATTGACTGGTTTGTCATGTGCGGGACTGTCCTGCTGATTGTGGTTTATGGAATCTACAAAAGCAGGAATATCAAAGATATCAGAGGTTATCTGCTGTCGGACAATGACATGAAATGGTGGACCATTGGTCTGTCCATCATGGCTACTCAGGCAAGTGCCATCACCTTTTTGTCCACGCCCGGGCAGGCCTTTGATGACGGGATGCGGTTTGTGCAGTTTTATTTCGGTGTCCCGATTGCCATGGTTGTGATCTCCATCGTTGTGATTCCGATATTTCACCGGCTCAATGTCTATACTGCCTATGAATATCTGGAACAGCGGTTTGACCTGAAAACCCGCTCGCTGGCAGCTATGTTGTTTCTGGTATCGAGGGGAATGGCGGCAGGATTAACGATTTACGCACCAGCGATTATCTTATCTACCCTCCTTGGCTGGCAAATTGATGCCACCTGTGTAGGTATCGGGTTTGTAGTGTTGATTTATACGGTGGCGGGGGGAAACAGAGCCGTAAGCCATACGCAAAAGCAACAAATGTTTGTGATTCTTGTGGGAATGATCATGGCAGGTGTTGTGATGATCTTCAAATTACCCGCGGATGTTTCATTTTCAGATGCGGTATTTATTGCCGGGAAAATGGGCAAACTCAACATCATCACCTCCCCTTCTTCCTGGGCTGAATTTGATATTAAAGACCGTTATAACCTCTGGTCAGGGCTGATTGGCGGCACGTTTTTGGCGCTTTCCTATTTTGGTACAGACCAGTCTCAGGTACAGCGTTATCTGGGCGGAAAGTCATTGACCGAAAGCCGTATTGGCTTGCTGTTTAATGGAGTTTTCAAAGTGCCCATGCAGTTTATGATTTTGTTTATCGGGGCGATGATGTTTGTTTTTTATCAGTTTAACGCCCGCCCTATGTTTTTTAATTCTCCCGACCGGGAGAATATTGTTGCCAGCAGCACCGGCCCGCAGTATCTGGAAGTAGAAAAAAATTATGAAACCCTTCATGAGGAAAAAGCAGATCTGCTTCGCCAACTCCTTGCCGCCAGGAAAGAGGGGAATGCGCCCCTGATTGAGCAGACAGAGGTTAAACTGAAACAGGTCGAGTCAGAGGCGATTTCTACCCGAAAAACTGGCATAGACCTGATCAAACAGCAGAACCCCCGCGCCGACACCAATGATCTGGATAAAATTTTCCTGACCTTCGTGCTGAACCACTTACCGGTAGGATTGATTGGCTTGTTGATGGCCGTTATTCTTTCCGCTTCGATGTCCTCCACAGCAGCCGAACTAAACTCATTGGCGACTACGACCATTGTAGATATTTACAAACGCCTCGTTCACAAAAACGATGATACGAAAAACTATCTTAAAGCTTCCCGTTGGGCGACTTTTGGCTGGGGAATATTTGCGATTGGTTTTGCACTGTTTGCCAGTGAGCTGGGCAACCTGATACAGGCCGTTAACATTCTGGGCTCCCTCTTTTACGGCACTTTGCTGGGTATATTTGTTGTCGCCTTCTTTATGAAAAAAACCAAAGGCCGGGCCGTATTTTTTGCGGCGATCATTGCAGAACTCGTAGTAATCGGTTTTTACGTACTTCCGCAGATTTTCCCATCTATTCCGGACATTGGTTTTTTGTGGTTTAACCTTATCGGTTGCCTGGTTGTCACCGGGCTTGCGGCAATCTTTCAGGCAGTTTTACCAGAATAAGGGATAAAAAAACGCCGTCCTGATTCAGAGACGGCGATATTGGGCAACATGGTAATGCCGGAAAGCATTTAATCATTCTTCGAATAAGCTATGTTTTCTGGTACAGGCGCAAGTTCTGTTATTTCAAATTCTTAATCAACCGTATTTCTACGCATTTTTTCTGATACGTAGAAATACGGGTAGCCTGTGTTATTCCTTCACAATCCGCACCGTCCGCCGCTGCCCGTCAGCGTCCATAACAACAATATATACACCCGCTGCCAGAAAACCCATATCCACTGTCAGTTCCTGCGGCCCGGCTTTCATCGGCTCCGACTTGCGGATCGGCATCACCGGGCGACCCAGCAGGTCGTAGAGCGTAATCGAAACCTCTGTTGTTTGCAACAGTTCAAACCGCAGGGTGATTTCGCCGGTGAAAGGATTGGGGAAAGCGGTGAGGGGGATGGGATTCTCCAATAAGTTCGATGCAGCCAATTTATTGGGTAAAATATACGGCTTATAAAGGTTGCCGTTTTCACAAAAACTTTGAATTTCCGTAGCACTCACCGGAGGCGGTAGCGGAGAACCATCACATCCCCCAAATCTCGAAGGAACCCCTACTAACAAAGATGCTGTCTGGAATAGATTACTTGTATTGGAAGACGATAGAACTTCAATAGATTTCCCTGCCCGAATAATTACAGGTGGGCCATAAATAATATCTTCGGGTGCTGAGGGTGGGGGCGGAATAAAGGTTTGAGACGAACCAATCCAGCAATTATCTAACGTTATTTTTCTTAGTGCTTCCCTGTCCGTAGTTATCTCTACTCCGGTAAGACTGAGGTCCATTGGTAATCCATTTCCGCCCAATTCCGCTATGGGTGTTCCCGAGGGAGAAAAAAGAGAAGTAACCACATAATCTTTCATGTATTTTGCAGTTTGATTACAAACGGGCGTTGTCCAGGGTGCGAGATGGGATACATAATATGTTCCAGGAGAAGTGTTTGTGCTATCCAATTTCACTTGATATGAAGCCATAATCACTACATACTCGGTATTGGTATTCATAGCCTCCGCATCCGTTCGTTTCAATAGTACCTTTAGCTTTAATTTAAACTGCGGTTCATACGTAAAATCACCAAAATTCAAACGATTTGTTAAGGAATCTGCGCCGGGCGAAGGTGACGGAATGGCAAGAAGAACCCGTTGTTCATCCAGACATTGAAAAGGATAGAAACCTGTGCTGTAGGTGATTTTTCCGGCGTCATTTACTCCCTTTGAATTATTATTGGAAGTGGTAATATCGGCTTTGGGCCAGAGATCAACCTGGATTCCGGATTCGTTGAGTCGCTCAACAAAGGACAAATCATTATAACGGCTGCCCAGCTTAGTCATAGATACCGGGCCATAAAATGCTAATGGGCTTTTTATGAAGGGAGGGCCTAGCGATGTGCTGATTTCCCGAACCATTTGAAGCGTGGTATCTACACTGATATTTGCTTCATTCTGACCAATTTCATAAATAATGGCGGCATCTATCGAAACCACTTCTAATTGAGAGGCCGGATTAAGAGCGTATTTTAAAGGGTTTTTTAATTTGTATTGATAAATACGAGGGAACACCGCAGGAACCGTTGAGTTTCCAGTAGAACATCCGTATAAATTTTTGTTTACCGAGGAAGATACCTCGAATGTTGAAAATTCGAGAACCGGCGTTTCTAGTAAATTGAAAACTCCCAAAACATAATCATAGATTGGTTTCTGAAGGGGCGGCGGAGACAGGGATTGGGCAAAGTACGTGTTACGTACTGACCGGCTATGTCGGTTTTTAAATGGGCGGTCCAATTCGATTCATTAAAATCCCGCCAATCCCAGACGGAGGTCGTATGCGTAAACGTCGAAGCATCAAACCCGTCACATTGGGCAAGAAGGGTCGGCCCGAATCCGAAGAACAGATTCAGCGCAAAAAAGAATTTGAGGGTATTCATTGGGGTATTCTTATTCCGGTGAAAGTATCTTGCACATAACTGTTTCCAATCGCACGATAAAAATAAACGTCCAGGGTATCTTTACTGGGAGAAAGTTTCCCCGTTCCGGTAACTGTGTAATGTTCGCAGTCCCAGCCTTCAGTGGCATAAAGATCAAATCCGGTGGCTCCTACTCGAAAATTTCTGGTATGACAATCAGGGAAAAAATTATTCATGACTGCAATATTCCTTGCCATAAAAGTATCCCACTCTACAGCAAGTTCAACCGTAAAGCTATCCACCACCCGGCTGGTCGTTTGCCCCCGGTATTTCCCCCAAAGGGGCAGGTCAAATAAATCCACGACATAAACGGTTTTTGTTACCGTGTCTATGCCGTCGTCTCCGGGAAAACAAGCGGAAGATTTGCGTTTGCCAATCAGGGTAATGGGAATCGGGCCATACGGATAACCAAATTCGATCACCACGGAAGGCGTTTTTCGATGGTTGGTATCGGTTCCGATTATCCACTCATAACTTTCCATTTCTTGTACAGCTGTAAGCAGGAGTTGGCTCAATTTATACATCGTATCCTGAAGCGGAAGAGCTATATCCGAAGAGAAACTCTCTTCCATGACAAAGTCCGCGTTTAGCGGCACCTCCTCCATACAGGGGTTGTAGTTCGGGCACTCCGGATTGGTCGGATCGTCGCATTTGCATCCGGTGAGGAGTGCGGTCAGGAGTAATAAGATCACTCCGCAGAAAATCAATGCGTATTTATTCATGGTTTTCTTATTTTCATTCCTTCACAATCCGCACCGTCCGCCTTTGTCCGTTGGCGTCCATCACAACAATATATACCCCCGCTGCCAGAAAACCCATATCCACTGTCAGTTCCTGCGGCCCGGCTTTCATCGGCTCCGACTTGCGGATCGGCATCACCGGGCGACCCAGCAGGTCGTAGAGCGTGATCGAAACCTCTGTTGTTTGCAACAGTTCAAACCGCAGGGTGATTTCGCCGGTGAAAGGATTGGGGAAAGCGGTGAGGGGTGGCCTTTTTTCAGGTTGCGTAGGGTTGTCGGGCGCTGCTACCCTGCTTGCCAGTTGATTGGCCTTATAGCGGGTTGAATTGCAAAATGCTTTGATAGTATCTACAGGAACCTGAACAAAGTCTGTATAGTTACACCCCAGGACGGATTTGACCCCGACTTCTAAATTGATTCCTGGAGGCAGAGATACCCCGGGATTGACAATGACTTCTCTGCCGGCAGCCAAAGTAAGCGTTACTCCGGCATTAAGCGTCAGCCCACCTGTAACCATAATGACACTTCTCGCTTTTAGTATGGTGTTCTGGTTAAAAGTCGTTGAACCGTTGACGATCAGCGTATCTGGAAAATAAGTATAAGGTGGAAGAGCTGCCGAAGTAAATCGAACCGGATAGGTGAGTATTTCAAATACCTGATTGACTTTGCCATAAACATTTTCCTTAAAAACATATTGGATCATGAGTCGGAGAAAAACCTGTGAGCCAGGCTCAAAATCCCCTACAATATAATCTTTCAGACACTCCAGCGTCAGAAATGGGGAAACATAGTATTCTTCTTCTCCATCAATATTGGGAAAAGAAGGAAAGTAAGAATATGTGCTTAAATCCTGAAAATAGTCATAATATTCTTCAATCCGGGTTGCAGGAGAACCTTTTACGACCAAAGCGGCCAGAATGACGGTTTTTTCATCATCCACTTCTGCTGCCGGGTTAAAAACATATTCGATATCCTCAAATCTGTACCTCGAATAAGCATCTAGCCAAGAATTATAGGAAAGAAGCGAACCGGGAGGATCTTCATAACCAAACTCATACGGATATAAGCCACGCTGAGAAGCTGACATTTTTTTAACAAGTGGCGAATCCAGAAGAGCAAAAACACCAAGCGGCTCGTTGTAGGTGGGGTAGTAAAACCATGGAGATGTTGATTCGGCACCATCCGTACCTAAACTCCCTGGGGTGCGGAGTAAAATGGAGGAATTGCCACCAATAGATCCAAAGTTTTTTATAGAACCAGTTATCGCCATTTCTGCCTCAATCACAGAAGGACTGGGCGGGCGGCTGGGAGAAGATTTTAATCCCATCGCTACCAATATCCTGTCGGTTTGATCTCCAATAATTTTTAGCCCCGTTTTTACTTTAAATGTGCTATCAGGAGTCCCGGTTGTATCATTCACAAACCCCATATCTTTGATGTATTGGGTGATTTCACCGTCAATTGCTGCGGTAAGCCATTTATCAGTTGCCCCTATTCCGGTTTTAATAATACTTCCTACAACTCCCAGTGCAATTTGCTCAAAGGAAGACAATCCGGGCGGTGTTTTATATTTTGCGATAAGACCATCAATATTCTTATAGGTAACGGTTCCGGCTTCCACATCTAATCCGTTTTTATATACAGTGGTGAGAAAATCCTGATTGTTCAGGAGTGGGCTGGAGCCATTGGTGTTGATAACCTGGCTGGTTCCAATCAACCTGCCGGAAAGATTTACCAGCGAGGTATCTACGACCCCAAAATCCACCTGGATCTCAGAGTAATTCAGGCATATACATGGATCGTAAGCCAGATCAAACTCCGCAGCAAAAAACTCGGAAGTACTGGTGGCACGACTCACTGTTGCAGCCTTAGCTACGGAAGTCTTTTCACTCAGAGCCTGTGCAATATTATTGTTTTTCATCAATAATGTACTAGGTTTTATTAATGGATTATCCAACGTTCTAAACCGAAGTTCTGTTTGCATCAAGTCAGTTGTTGGATTAATCCCCTGAAACGAAGCCAGAATCCTCAGTCGTCCTGTATAGCGGTTATAAAGGTGGCTGTGTTCCGTTATAGGTATATCCGCCTCCCGGAGTCGGGATATAAACCTCCCAGATAGGATTACGCCATTCAAACCGGTTGCGAAGGTTGGGACGGGCATTGTTTAATGCCGCAGCGGAGTCTGTTCGGATAAGCCCATTACAACAGGCTTGTACAATCGTAGAGTCATTGGCAATACATTCCTGTGAGTGCAACTGGAAGGGTAGGGAAAGTAAGACCATCAACCACGCAGTTGTGAACCCAAAGCTATATTTTTTCATACAACAATGTAGTTAGAGATGAATCCGGACGCCCCGGAACTGTTTGGTAATGCCTACATTCACCTGGCAGATCGGATGCCAGTAAAAATCAAACCGTAGTGAATCGAGATTATCGGGGTTCAAGGTCATCAAACCCTGCATACAATTGCAGAATCCATTATTCTGGCCAATGCTGTTTTCTCCTATTAACAATTGCCGGTGAGCCCAATTTCCAACTACAAAAAGCGTATCACAAGCCTGCTCAAACCCGCCTATAATAGGCTTGATATTAAAAGCAGGATGAATCGGGTCAATCGAATAACAAAGATTCACGATCGCCTCAAATGTATCTAGCGGAGCTGTAGAAATCACCCCACGGTACCGGCCATTGAGCAGGGAGTTACATCCGGTTTTCTGAAAGAATGTCCGGGCAAGACTATCCACCCCGTCATCATCCGGAAAACACATTATATCTGGTTTTTTGGTAACTTTCAGCCTTATGGTTGTATTTCCCGGTGGGAAATCACTTCGTGCGACTGACCGGGTACGGATCACCTCGCTCCCGATATGCCATTCATATTGGGCATCGGCTTCCAGTGCATAAAATTCCACCAGTCCGGTAACAACTGTATCAGTATCGTAGGTTTCCCAATCAGGCGGATACCCAAGATAAAAAGCCTCCCGTATTTCGAAAGCAGCACTTACTGGTTTTTTATCTAAACAAGGATTATAATTCGGACATTCGGGATTGGTCTCATCGACACAGTAGTTCGGGCACTCCGGATTGGTCGGATCGTCGCATTTGCATCCGGTGAGGAGTGCAGTCAGGAGTAAAAAGATCACTCCGCAGAAAATCAATGCGTATCTATTCATGGTTTTCTTATTTTCATTCCTTCACAATCCGCACCGTCCGCCTTTGTCCGTTGGCGTCCATCACAACAATATATACACCCGCTGCCAGAAAACCCATATCCATCGTCAGTTCCTGCGGCCCGGCTTTCATCGGCTCAGACTTGCGGATCGGCATCACCGGGCGGCCCAGCAAGTCGTAGAGGGTGAGCGAAACCTCTGTTGTTTGCAACAGTTCAAACCGCAGGGTGATTTCGCCGGTGAAAGGATTGGGGAAGGCGGTGAGGGGGATTTCTGCCACAAATCCGTTGGAGGACGGGAGTTGTTGAGTTTTGGCAGAAAGCTGCCCCGCTTTATACTGGGAAGAAGTACAATACGTATTTAACCATGCAGGGTCTTTAGGCAGATTTACACTCCCGCAGCTCATCGGGATAACCCCGGGCACCAACTCAATATTGGGCAATATCTGTGCATTCGGAGGAACCACAATTTCCGCCCCGGCACTCACCACTACCGGGTTGGCAGCGGAAATATTGCCCGTAACGGTGATTTTCCGCCACGCTTTCTGATCGGTGGTTAATACTCCACTGATGTTTTTCTCAAAGGGAAGGATGACCGAAGTTGGAAGCGGGGCAGTCACCTCCTGAATTTTTACGGGAAAGGTAACGGTTTGCAAAGACACATTGGGTAATCCTTCCGTGTCAAGAGTACTGGACAGATAAACATTGGCAAATCGCAGATACACCGTGTCATCGGAACGGGGCGAATAACTTGATCCGGTGCAGTTCAGGGAGGAAAAATAGTGGTATTTGTCCAGATACATCGATAGATTTTCCAAACATTCCAACGGTAAGAATGGCGAGATATAGGTATAATCGCCGACTCCTTCTTCCAGGTTTCCGTATTCGATCACATGGCTGTACGAGCCGTTGGACAGATTATAGGGTTCATCCGAAGGACTTTTAATAACCAATGCTGCGGAAATTTCGCTTTTTGAAAAATCAATTCGCGCTGCCGGATTGATCGCATATTTAATGGCCGATGCCAGCCGGTAGGAAATGTTTTCGGTGACAATTTCGGTTTCTTCGAGGCTGTTACAGTTGCCCGAAGTCGAATATGTCTGCGTGACATACCGGTTTATCACCGGCGTTTCCAGCAAGGCAAACACCCCCAATTCTTCGTTGTAGAGCGGATAATAAGGCTGTTGGGGATAATTTGCCTCCGGCAGGGTACTTGTGCCCAGGCTGCCGGGAACGGCGATTTCGGTGACAAGTTGCTGGTCTGTATCCTGTAACGTACCTGCCATTGTAACCTCTGCTTTAATGATGGCAGGGATTGCCTTACTCGGTTTGGCGGGCTGCCCCGATTTTTTGAACTTCAGGACAGACTGCGAAAAATTAATTGCTTTTGACGCAATCTTAAAAGGGGCCGTAATTTTTTTCCCTCCGGGAATTATGCCTGCTACTTCTACTCCTAAATCGATCATTGCCTTCAGCACATCCAAGGCTGCCACAATATCAAATTTCCCTTTTGCCCCCATTACTGGTATCAGATCATTGTAAATATCCCCCGCTTCCTTGTAGATCTGCGCTCCGGCCTCAACATCATAACCATTAGCGAATACAGAACTTAAGTAATCAGGATGAAAATAGGGAGAGCCTCCTACACCCTGATAGTAGCTCAGGAGATCCACCTGGGTTCCCAGCAACCTCCCATAAAGTTTAATATCAGATTCCTCGACAAGCCAGAACTTTACCCTAAAGGCAGACTGATTATGACAGACACAAGGGTCATAGGCTATCGGAAAAACCGCATGGACAAACTTTAATGTCTGGTTGGGATGAAGAAAGGTTCCTTTAACTATTGCTATGCGTGTAGAGTCATCAAGAACCTGGGCAACCGGATTTACATATCCCAATAACCCGGCTGGGCCATAGTCTGTGCGATCATATTCTGTTGTAAAACTCAATTCAATTTCAAATACATCATATCCCGTAAGGTCAGAGGCACCAAATACATGAAGCATACCGGTATGCCGGTTATACAAAATCAGATAAGGCAGTTGGCGATTATAGGACTCATTACCGCCATTGACCGTTTTACCAAACCCCCAGTGAATCAGTTCCCAGCCTTCTTCCGGGTAAAAATCACTGGCGGCTTCTTTTGCCAGAAAATTCAGGTCATAGTTGTTGTTATAATACGGACTATTAAAATAGGTAGTACCGCTATAGGTTGGGCCGTACAGATGAACTGGCTGAATCGAGTCATTCATCCAATCAAAGGTATTGGCAAGCGCAGGGCGTTCCAGATTGTAGGCTTTTCCCGGGCGGGGGTCAGTGGAGATACCCACCGAATCGGTGCAATAGGGTTGTCCCATAACCAGATTTCCTAAGAGGAAAGCCAGAAAAAATATAGATAGGTATTTCATTTTTGTAAATTTTTATTATTGCCCCTGGAAAGGGGCAGGGCTATACAGAGTTGTAGAGAAAATACATGTGCCTCTATAACATTCTCCCTTCAAAAATGTATTTTACTATGTTTGGCTGCTCGTTGCGGCGATCCAACGTATATTCACAGCGAACTTTATTCCTGTCGCCTGTTTTGTCGGGATCCCAGGTCAAAATACCGTTCGGATAATCACAGGCAGAGGTACCCACAAATCGCAACTTTCGGTAAGTAATTGCACTCTGATTGAGGACATCTTCGCAGCCTCTTTTAAAATTATACATTTGTGTAACAAGGAAAGGATCGCCGGGGTAAATTTTCAGGGTAATGGTATCTTCTGGATTTCCATTAAGAAAGCCATGATAATCAGCAATCCATCGGTGTTTATCCGTAAACACCACTTTTCGTACCATGGTATCTGTGCCGGTATCTTCCGGAAAACAATTTGTATTAGGTGTACCCTGAACCATGAGTTTGATCTCAATGGGCACAAATTTGGGGGCCTGGGCGAAGTTGAGGGAAACCCTTGGCGTATCATATACTCCCGCCCCGATTTGCCAGGTATAAGTCTGACCGGGTTTTTCATCCAAAACTTCAAAAATCAGATTGGAGGCCCGTACAGTATCAAAATAAACCGTATCCAAAACCTTTGTTGTTGCAAAAGACCCATTCTCAATGATCCGAAAATCCGCACTCACCGGTGTCTGATCCCAACAAGGATTATAATTCGGACATTCGGGATTGGTCTCATCGACACAGTAGTTCGGGCACTCCGGATTGGTCGGATCGTCGCATTTGCATCCGGTGAGGAGTGCAGTCAGGAGTAAAAAGATCACTCCGCAGAAAATCAATGCGTATCTATTCATGGCCTCTCGTTGAAGTGTTGTGTAGTTGACTTTCCAATTCTGCGATCCGGTCGTGCAGTTGCAGCACGTAAAGGTACAATTCTTCGATTTTTTCCATTTGTTTCACCGCGATCTGCCCCACCTCAAAACCACCCGCGGCGTCTATTTCTGCCTGCGATGGCATGCCCGGCAGGTGGCCGTGTAATTGGATATGGTTTTTTACCGCTGCCAGTGTCGGCAGCGGGTATTCCGGCAAAAACACATAGTCGGCATAGCTGCTATTGACAAATACACGGCCCGTGGCAATCCCCTTTTGCACAAACAGCAGGTAATCATTGCTGGCCGTGCTGACATTGCCTACTGAGACTTTGCCGTCGTTCTGAATCACCATTTTTACGCTCGAAAATACCTCCGCATCACTTTTGGTCTGCGTCGCGTTGCCGTTATTGGCGATGGAGGCAAACTGAATCGCACCCCCTACGCTCGACCAGATCACCGCGCCACCGTTGTTGCCGCCATCTGTGTCAAAAGTCCAGGTTGTGCCCGACCGCGTCGCATTAAAGCCAATATAGGCGGTTCCCCAGTTTAGTCCGCTGCCGTAGGCGGTTCCCATGCCCAGCTTACTGATCCCTGCACCTGCGCGTAGCCCCTGAGACTGAATCTTGAAGATTTCGCTGCTTCCGGCAAAAAAACTGAAACTATGCGCAGTATTGGACGGCATTTCAAACCGAAGCATCCCCGCACTCATGCCCAGTCCGTAAAATGAGCTGCCGCTGGTGTAAAGCGACAACATTCTGCTCTGATAGGCAGTCCCAAAGTCTAAGAGATATTGTGGATTGTTGTTATTGATCCCCACTTTTTCCGCCCCGCCAATGGGGTTGTAATAGATTACCCCTGAGCCGGTCGAACTCCAGGTGCTTTGGGCTATCATATCAGCACTTAGCAATAGGATAGGAAGAAGGAAGAAGGAAGAAGGAAGAAGGAAGAAGTCGTCGCATCGTGTTTGGGTTTTTAGGTGTTATAACAAACAAACGTAAGTTCTGCTTCTTTCCGATCTTAATCAACCGTATTTCTACGCATTTTTTTTGATACGTAGAAATACGGGTAGCTGTAACTAATTCAATAGGTTTAGTTATGATACCGTAAAATAGTCTTGGCAAGCATTCGTTTTACCCATAGATTTGCCCATGTCCCTTAACACATTCATTATGATGAAATATGCAAAGTATTGGTTCATTGCGCTGCTGATTTTCCCCGGAGCAGCCCTTTTTGCCCAGCAGTCTTTACCGGAAATCGAGCAAGAACTACAAGTCCTTTCCAGAGATATTCTCACCCATGACTCACTTTCATTCAAAATACAGCAAAACAAACTTTTCACCCGCCTCATGATCGAAACCCTCAAACGGCCCGAAAGCTTTGACTACCCGTTTGACTCGCTCAAAACCATATCCATTCTTGAGCCGGAAGACCATAGCTTCCGCATTTTTACCTGGCATATGGTCGACAAAAACTATAATGAATATTATGGCGAACAATACCACTACTATTTTGGCCTTGTTCAGCGCAAATACGAAGAAAACGGTAAAACCGAATTTCTGGTCATCCCATTGGTAGAACTTCGAACCATTCCCCGCGGAGTAGAAAACAGTGTACTGGACAACGGCAGTTGGCTGGGTGCATTATACTACAAACCCAAATACCACGACTATATTCCCTCCTATACAGTAAAAGCCATTGACTACCGGAACGGGAAACCCAAAAATGTAAAAAATACCGTTTACCTCCTGTTGGGCTGGAATGGAAATGACGAAAAAAGCAATTACAAAATTGCGGACGTACTCTCGTTTGATCCAAAAGACAAAAACCGGGTGTTGTTTGGTGCCGACATTTTCTACTTCGATCAGATTCCCAAATACCGGGCTTTGTTTAAATATTCCGAATATGCCCCGTTCAGCCTAAACTACAGCTATGTACAGGACGGCGGTAAAAAGAAAAAAATGATTGTCTATGATCACATGGGAACGCCCAAACAGGGAGATCAAAAAATGGAGGATGTATTTGAAACTGGTGCAGACGGATCCTATGATGCGCTCTATTTCTATAAAAAAGTAGGCTACTTCGAATGGTATCGCAATGTATCGCTGGCAGATAAATATATCAGCAGCGAAAACAGAAAACAGCAGGAGGAAGTCAGAAGAAATCAGCAAAAAATCGCCGAAGACCGCGAAAACGCGATGAAAGGGGAAAGCGATGTTGCAGAGCAGTTTAACCTCATGGAAAAAGGGAAATCGTCCCGTACAAACTATAATCCATACAGCAAAAAAGCCCAAAAACAAATGCTGAAAGAATTGGAGGCTCAACGCAAAAAAGAAGAGGAAAAACTCAAGCAGGCAGGGATCAAACTACCCGATAGCGATCAGTAACAGGATTTTTTTCGGGCAGATACGAAAAACCTTTTGTTAGGTTTTGCATAAATTTATATTTTTGACGCATAACAGGTTATTAATAGAACTAAAACTGAAGTTATGCAAGGGAGAGATGAAGTGTATTCGGAAAAGATTAGAGCAGGGAAACGCACTTATTTTTTCGATGTAAGGTCAACCCGCTCCAATGATTATTACATTACCATCACAGAAAGTAAGCGCAGGTTTAACGGAAGAGGCTATGACAAGCACAAAATCTTCCTTTACAAGGAGGACTTCAATAAGTTCCTTGCTTCGCTAAACAAAACCGTAGATCATGTCAAAAATGAATTAATGCCCGACTATGACTATGATGAGTTTGACAGACGTGAAATGGATTATGATGATGACGACGACGATGACAGAAGAGACCGCGTCGACTATGAAGGGGATGCTGACGGTGAAATAGAGAGCCTGCCTTCATGGGAAGAATAACAAACAAAAAGTAAATGAATATAAAAAGGAGTCGCGAACAGCAACTCCTTTTTTTTTATACTTTTTTTCCTTGCGGGGAATAAAAGCATATCGCCGCATGTCTAATGCGTAAATATTAATCAAACACATATGCATACGGTAAAACGATTCGCAACCTCAGTTGCGGCATGTATCTTATTGTCCGCCAGTGTATTCGCACAGAATGACCAGGCCGACAGAAAAGCCTTCCATCAGGAAGCCCAACGATATGCCAAAGAAAATATCGTTCCGGTCATGAAACCTAAGCGCCAACAGCTGGAAACCTATCTTTCAAAAGAAGAAAAGGCCAGACTCAGCGAAATTCGTACAGAAATGCAGGCCCATCGCAAGGAAATGCAAAACAGAAAAGGGCAATTTGGCGGAAGGCCAGAACCCGGGTCAAGGCCCGATGAAGCGCAAATCAGTCAGATGAAAGCACAACGTGAAGCCCACAGAGCCACGATGGAATCTGTGAAAGCGATTGCCGATAATCACAAAACAGAAATCGACCAACTGCTGGCCGATGTGCAACCCAAAATGGAGCAGTGGAGAACCGATATACACGCCATTGCAGAAAAAAATGGCCTCCAACCTCGTCAACGGCCCGAAGGAATGGGTAAGGGACAACCCATGGAAGGACGCCCCCGCAACGGAGAAGGCTTTCATGGAGATAAGCCTGGCCAGTCAGGTGGTCCGGGTATGCGCGGGCCAGGTATGGGTGGCCCCGGCATGATGGGCTTGATGAACATTACTCAGCCCGTAGGGTTTTTGCTTTGGGATGCAGATGGTGAATTTCCGATAATGAATGAAATGGGCCAGGGTGTACGCACATTTCCCAACCCTGCGGCGGTTTCAAGCACCCTCGAATACAACGTAGGTGAAGCAGGACAGGTAACCATCCATATCCTGAACGACAAAGGAATTGTGGTAAAAACACTCGTAAATGAAGTCCAGACTAAAGGCAGGTATGAAATACAAACCAGCGTCAGCGAGCTGAGCAACGGTATCTATTTCTACCAGATAAAAACCCCCTCAGGCCTCGAATCCAGAAAAATTTTGATTGATAAGTAGATCGGAGATCAAGCTCCATACATTTAAACGCAGAGTAACGCAAAGTACCACGCAGAGTACGCAGAGAATTCATTTTTCCTCTGCGAAACTCTGCGATTCCTTTGTGGGACTCTGCGTAAACCTTCAATATGCAGAATAACTCCGCTATTTTTTTAGATAAATTGTTTTTCCCTTTGCCGCAGACTTTACGGCTGCATCCAGAATTTCCATTGCCACCATATTTACAGCCAACGAACCGGGACTCCCCGCCGGATCAATATTCCCGCGGATCACACCGGCAAAATAAGAGAATGCATCATTCTGCGGTGCGACTAATGGCGGCTCTTCCTGCTTATATTCAGCGCTTTTTTCATTGAGGCGGATAACCATATTCCGCCCGTCAATGGTTTTGGCATATCCGGTTTTCCCGTACACATGAAAATCTTTTCGACCCATCGGCCAGTTCCATGAAGCCTGGATAATCGCCTGCGCTTTGGGGTAGGTTACAATAATGGTAGCCTCATCATCCACTTTCGGGTAAATATCCGGTTTGATCTGCTGCGTGATTGCCGTTACAGAAACGGGTCGTTCGCCATTCATTACCCAGGTCGCGAGATCAGCACCATAACAACCAAAATCCATCACTGCCCCCCCGCCGTTTGCTACAGGGTCGGTCAGCCATGCAAGAAATTCCTCACTGCAACCGATTTCCCTCGGCCCCTGATGACCATCGTGGATCACCATTTTCCGCACTTCACCCAGTTCGTTGTCTTTCACCATCTGCGCTACTTTGTGGTTGGAAGCGTACCAGGTAGTTTCGTAGTTGGTGATCAGGTGAATGCCTCCGGCCTGCGCCGCTTTCTGCATCTTCATGGCATGATCGAGATTCACCGCCAAGGGCTTTTCTACCATGACATGAATTCCCTTAGCCGCACATTTTTCGGTAATGGCCAGGTGATCATAGATACTCGAAAATACAGAAACAGCCTCAGGATGAGCTTTTTCCAACATGGTTTCCAGATCAGGATAAACCAGATCCATGCTGATTTTATATCTTTCACAAAGTCTTTTTGCGAGTGCCTGATTGGCCTCCACAATTCCGACAATTTCAATATCACCTTTATCGGGACGCCCCAGAATCCCATGCACATGGTCGTGCACGAGTCCGGCAACCCCCAGCCGAAGCGGTTGGGTCGTTTGGGAAAATAATCCCTGAAAGGAAATAAAAATGGCAGTGAGGGCGGTAGTAATCCTGAAAATCATGATAAGTATGATTAAAATGAAAGAAAAATGAAGATAGACGATTTTTGCTATTTCCACTAAGGGTGATTATCTTTTCTCCATACTATCTACCAGCTATTATCTCATGAGCGATTTACAAATAAAAAAGAATCCCAAAGAATACGATGTATGTATCGTTGGTTCGGGAGCAGGCGGCGGTATGGCTGCTAAAATTCTCGCCGATGCAGGCGCCAAAGTTGCCGTCCTCGAAGCCGGGCCCTGGTTTGATTCGGCAGAAGGAGAAATGTTTAAATGGCCCTACCAGTCTCCGCGAAGAGGTGCAGGAACCCACAGACCTTTTGGCGAATTTGACGCAGCCTACGGCGGTTGGGAAATCGAAGGAGAACCCTATACCCGCGTAAAAGGCACCGAATTTGACTGGTTTCGTAGCCGCATGCTTGGTGGTCGCACCAATCACTGGGGGCGAATTTCTCTCCGGTTTGGCCCCAATGACTTCAAGCGAAAAAGCCTCGACGGACTCGGCGATGACTGGCCCATCTCCTATGACGATATCAAACCTTACTACGACAAAGTAGATCAACTGGTAGGGATTTTTGGATCGAAAGAAGGCATTTACAACGAACCTGACGGCATATTTATGCCACCGCCCAAACCGCGGGGATACGAACTGCTGATGAAAGAAGCCTGTCAGAAAATCAACATACCGATTATTCCCAGCCGCCTTTCGATCATCACACAACCACACAACGGACGGGCAGCTTGCCACTATTGTTCGCAGTGTAACAGGGGCTGTTCCACCTACTCCAACTTCTCATCACCACCTGTTTTGCTGATGCCTGCACAAAAAACAGGAAACGTGGATATTATCATTCACGCGATGGCAAGAGAAGTCACGACCGACAAAAACGGACTGGCAACCGGTGTTTCTTATGTCAACACCCAGGACATGATGGAATACCAGGTGAAAGCCAAAACCGTCATCCTTGCCGCCAGTGCCTGCGAATCCGCGCGGCTCCTGCTCAATTCCAAATCGAGCCGTTTCCCCAATGGACTGGGAAATTCGAGCGATGTGATGGGCAAATACCTGATGGACTCCACCGGCGCATCCATGGCCGGACTGATCCCCAAGCTGGTAGATTATATTCCCCACAATGAAGATGGAGTCGGCGGTGCGCATCTGTATATTCCGTGGTGGCTGGACAACAAAAAACTGGACTTCCCCAGAGGGTATCATATCGAACTTTGGGGAGGAAGAAGAATGCCCGCTTACGGATTTATGGGAGGCATTCAGCGAATCAACCAGTTGCTTGGAGAAATCGACGGCAGTCCCCGCCCAAGAGGCGGAGGGGGTTATGGCGCAGATCTGAAAAACGATTATCGCCGATTGTTTGGTGCAGTGGTAGGTTTTTCAGGACGCGGAGAACCCGTAGCACTCAAAAGCAACTATTGCGAAATAGACCCCAATGTAGTCGATAAATTTGGGATTCCCGTCCTACGGTTTAACTACAAATGGACCGATCACGAAGTGCTTCAGGCCAAACATATGCAAGACACCTTTGAAGAAATCATCCACAACATGGGAGGCACACCCCTGGGCGAAAAACCCGGAAAAGACCAGGACTACGGACTGGCCGCACCCGGTCGGATCATCCACGAAGTGGGTACTACACGTATGGGAAAATCCCCAAAAGATTCGGTACTCAATGAGTACTGCCAATCCCACGATGTAAAAAACCTGTTTGTCGTCGATGGCGGATCATTTGTCTCCATGGCAGACAAAAACCCCACCTGGACCATTCTCGCCCTTTCATGGCGGGCAGCAGATTATATCATTGAGCAGACCAAACAACAAAATCTTTAATCAACGGCAACCCATCTATATCAGAAGATCATGGAAAAAAAACAAAAACTCTCCCGCAGGGATTCCCTGAAATTCATAGCACTCGGTTCCGTTGGAGCAGGACTTGCGCTGACCTCCACTGGTTGTGAACCCGAAAACAAAACCCCGGAACACAGCGAACACCAGCACGGGACGCAGCCAGAAGGCATGACCCTTTCACCGGAAGATCAGAAATTGATGGCAGAAAGGTTCTTCACAGAACACGAGTTTGCCACGGTAACCGTTTTGGCCAATCTGATCATCCCCGCCGACGACCGTTCAGGAAACGCACAGGATGCCGGAGTCCCCGATTTTATCGAATTTATGATGAAAGACCAGCCACATCAGCAGACACCGATCCGCGGCGGATTGCGCTGGCTGGATATAGAATCCCTTCACCGGTTTGAGAAAGCCTTTGTAGATTGCGACGAAACACAGCAAAAACAAATCCTCGATGACATCGCCTGGCCCGATTCGGCGCTGCCGGAGATGAGTCAGGGCGTGGCATTTTTCAATCGCTTCCGCGACCTCGTCGCTTCAGGTTTCTGGTCCAGCAAAACAGGCATCGCCGACATCCAGTATATCGGCAATGTCGGCAACGTATGGACCGGTGCCCCACAGGAGTGGCTCGACCGGCTGGGAGTGAGTTATGGTTAGAACCCCCTTTCCGCCCTGCCGATCCCCCTTTAAAGGGGATCTGGCGGAACCCTGGTGAAATGACAAATCGAAGATCCACTTTGGATGACAGATTCCAAAGGAAGGTTTAGGCGTAGCCTGGACTCCGGAGGAGTCATATGTCTGTAGCCATCCGGCGACCTATATTATTTTTCCCAACAATCCTCGCGCCGTACGGCGCAAATTTGGTGAACCCCCTTTCCGCCCTGCCGATCCCCCTTTAAATGGGGATCGGGCGGAAGCCTGGTGAAATGACAAATCGAAGATCCACTTTGGATGACAGATTCCAAAGGGAGGTTTAGGCGTAGCCTAGACTCCGGAGGAGTCATATGTCTGTAGCCATCCGGCGACCTATATTATTTTTTCCCACAATCCTCGCGCCGTACGGCGCAAATTTGGTGAACCCCCTTTCCGCCCTGCCGATCCCCCTTTAAATGGGGATCTGGCGGAACCCTGGTGAAATTCCAAATCGAAGATACCTTTGGTACACCCCGCAAGCGCAGGGATAAATCCCCGCGCTATTGATATTTGCAGCATTTTTCATGCGCAGCCTGATTGATCCCTGAGGGATCGAATGTACCTGAGGCATCTTCGATTTGTAGCCATTTCCAATTGTGTTTCTTTTCTTCAGGCATAGCCTGGACTTCCCGGAGGGGACCTATCGGCCGGAGGAGTCATATGTCTGTAGCCATCCGGCGACCCATATTATTTTTTCCCAAACTCCTCGCGCCGTATGGCGCGTTGTGTCAGCCGGGGCTTCGAGCCTCCTCAGCCACCGGTAGAAATTGCGCTGCATCGCGCATTTTGCAGACCCTACACAAAAAAAATCGTATATTAGAGAACTAGTTTGATTCAATTATGAGCGCAACGCAACTATTAGAAAAATATCAATCTCTCCCACAACACCTGAAGCAGGCAGTGGATCTGTATATTGATTTTTTGGCTCAAATGACCACTGATGACAAGCCTGGTGCAGATATGGTAATCCAGCGGGCTAAATCACCGGATGCTAGTTCGATTTTTAATCTGACAGCAAAAAACCCACTCAATCTCAAAGAAATTCGCAGAAAAGCCTGGAAAAGATGATTTTGTGTGATAGCAATGTGATTCCTGATGCACTCATCGCTGCCACTGCAATTCGGCATAACCTGATGCTTTATACGGATAACATAAAAGATTTTCAATTTATTAAAGGCTTACGTCTTTGGGTTCCTGAACGGAATTAGGTATTTAGCACCTATTCCATTTTTTCACTCCTCGCGCCGTACGGCGCCCTATATTAGCCGGGGCTTCGAGCCTCCTCAGCCACCGGCAGCGGGCTTTCGGCGCAACCATTTTACATTTCCCCATTTTTAATTATATTTGTTCAAAGGAAAAATAATGGAAACAACCCCTGTTTTGATTTTTGAAGAACTGGCCCAATTTCTCGCTACACTTTCGCCCCGAAAGGTGCTGGCTTTTCAAACTTCAAAAAAGTCGCAGGAACGAGTAACTTATTTACTGAACAAAAATAAGGAAGGGGGACTTTCTACCGAGGAAAACCGTGAAATGGAACAATACATGCTCATCGAACACATTGTTCAACTTGCAAAAGCCAAATCTCTCCTGCGCCTTGCAAAACCATGAGTTCTCACATTTCCAAACTAATCCGAAAACTCGTAATTGAACGCGCCGGAAACCGTTGCGAATATTGCCGTATCCCACAAGCCATCACCAATTACGATTTTCATATTGAACATATTATTGGCATTCAGCACGGAGGTGAAAATTCCCTTGAAAATCTGGCATGGTGTTGTGCTTTTTGTAATTGGAAAAAAGGCCCGAATATTGCCACAATTCTCGATGGAGAGAAGCAAATCATTCCATTGTTTAATCCCCGTTCACAAAAATGGTTTGATCATTTTGAGACACGTGGAGGACACATTACTGCCAAAACAGATATAGGCAAGGCAACGATCAAATTGCTGGAATTTAACCTTCCCGAAAGAATTGAAATCAGGGATGTTCTGACCCAGGCCGGTTATTATCCTTGATCACCCCTCAGACACAGGGATGGAGCGCAGGGATAAATCCCCGCGCTATTGATATTTGAAGCATTTTTCAGGCGAAGCCCAACCGCGAAGCGTCGAAGATCCCATTAAGGGAGTGATATTATTATAGCCATAGGTGGCCCATTCTATTATATTCCCCTCATCTCCTCGCGCCGCAGCGCGCATTTTGCTGGAAACATTTGAGGGGCTGACCTACGGCTACAAACATGTGACCTCTCCGAGGTCTTGCCTGACGGCAAATGATCATAGCCATTTCCAATTAGTGTCTCTTTTCTTCAGGCATAGCCTGGACTCCGGAGGAGTCATATGTCTGTAGCCATCCGGCGACCTATATTATTTTTTCCCAACATCTCTGCGCGCCGTACGGCGCCCTATGTTAGCCGGGGCTTCGAGCCTCCTCAGCCACCGGCAGGGGGCCTTCGGCCTGACCATCCGGTGGGTGAGGCTCTCGAACCCCGGTGGGTGAGGCTCCCAAGCAGGGGCCTTCGGCTCGAACCCCGGTGGTTGAGCGGAGTCGAAGCCCCGGTTTCATCACACCCCCAGCAAATCCAGCGCAGCCGGGGATAATCGCGCGCGGGTTTCTGGGCGTATATAGCGTGACTGATCGACCTGCTGCGGCTGGTCCCTGCGACAAAAGTAACTGTGGATCGACCGCCGGTGTTTATCCGTCGTATTGGTTGTGCCGCCATGCCATGCGTGGCTGTTGAAAATTACCACGGTGCCGGCCGGTGCGTGGATGATCAATTCGTCGGGGTGGGGCGCCAGCGGATCTTCCAGATCCTCCTGTGGTAAAATGGGCAAAAGATGGGTGCCGGGCACAATCCTTGTCGCGCCATTCTGGGCGGAGAAATCGTCCAGCAGCCAGATCGAATTGCAGACCTTATAGTCTCCCGGCTCAACTGCTTCGTGCCAGTCGGCATGCAATTTTTGTAAACCTGCACCTGGTTTGGCGGCACGGTAGTTTAGGGACGAGAGTTTGATCTCTTCTCCCAAAACATGGGCAACCGCAGCCAGCACCCGTGGATGTGTATAAAAGATGTCAAACAGTGGATCTTTATTTACCAAATCGGCCAGACGGTCTGCACCGGCTTCCTTCGGGTGGCGGATATAAGGCGAATCGAGGAGCTCCGCCCCGGCGGACTCTCCTTCGCTGTCCATCAGGGACTGAATCCGCTGGTTAATTGCTGCAACCTGTTCATTAGTCAAAATCTGGCCTAACGGGAGATACCCGTTTTCATCCAGAAATTTTTTCTCTTCCGGAGAAAGGATTTCCGGCTTTACCCCCAGTTGTTGTAGTGCTTCCTTCATGTTTTTATCGGTTCTTAAGTTCGCGAATGGTTGTTCCAAAACGTGAGAAAATGGTCCCGGATTCCGGGTGTTTTCCTTCATACACCTTCCATTCTCCCGCGACGATGGTTCCCAGCAAAAATGTGGAATCTCCGGCATATATCAAGGTGGAAAGCAGATTTTCCGGATGGGAATTTTCGATCAATGGATGACGCTCGTCTATCACTACTGCATCAAAGGGTTTCCCTGTCTGAAAATATCCGGAAGGATTTTCGCCCATGGCTTTCCGCCCGTTTGTCCATACCTGGCGAAATCCGTAAGTACCGCTGTCTGTCTGGTCGGGGGAATGAAATATGTTGCGGCGATGGTGATAGATTCGCTGCCCGTAGTCCAATATTCGCAGCTCTTCCATGGGACTCAGCCCGATATGGCTGTCTGTTCCGATCGACCATTTTCCTCCCGACTGCTGAAACTCCACAAGTGAAAATCTGCCGTCACCCAGATTTCCTTCGGTGGAAGGACAAAGCACAACCTGCGCCCCGGATTGGGTGATACCCATAATTTCAGATTCGGTGAGGTGCGTGGCATGCACCAGGTGAAACCGGTCGGTAAGTCCGGCATTTTCTATCAGCCATTCAACCGGACGTTTTCCACAATAAGCCAGACAATCGGCGACTTCTTTCAGTTGTTCGGCCACATGCACATGAAAGGGCAAGTGCTGATCCGTTTCTCCAATGGTGCGGAGAATATCCTCAAATTTCACCGCACGAAGGGAATGTACCCCCACACCCAAAGATGCTTTTTCATAAAACTTCAGCGACCTGGCGGAGGCCTCCACCAGCCGAAAATAATCTTCTGTAGCCGGAGAAATAAACCGCCGCTGGCCGTGATTGGCAGGCAAACCAAATCCTCCCTGCTGATAAAACATCGGGATCAGCGTAATGCGGATTCCGGCGGTTTGTGCAGCGGAAACCAGCCTTTCGCCCAACTCAGACAGGTTATCATAGGGCGAGCCATCTTTGTCATGGTGTACGTAGTGAAATTCTGCGACAGCGGTATAACCCTGCCGGAGCATTTCTGCATACAACATCGCTGCGACCGCTTCCATTTGGTCCGGATTCATGCTTAGTGCGAGCTGATACATATTTTCCCGCCACGACCAAAAATCATCTGACTGTACGTGTCTTTCCGCAATCCCTGCCATCGCGTATTGAAAAGCATGGGAATGGGCATTTTGAAAACCCGGCAGTGCATATCCGGCTACTTTTTCTGTGGCTGAAGTTTCCCCAGGTGCAACATTTCCCGCATACAATATATTGCCCTCAGCATCCAGTTGCACGTACCCGGGGGTAATCCAGCCGGTATCAGTCAATAGGCCGGCAAATTCATATACCTTCATGGTTGAGTTTTTCGAGGGTAAGGATCAGGCTGGTAAATAAACTTTTGAGGTGGTTTTGCATGATCGCAGCGCGTTCGGGGTGATAGTGGGTCTCCGAATCGTCCATATACAAATCTTTGCTTCGCTCCAGCTGTAAGGCATGAACGCCATTTTGCGGCTGTCCAAAAAATCTTGTGATCTGACCACCTTTAAACAGAGTGTTGTGCATGGGCGAGTAAGGCCCGGAAGAAAGGATTTCCCATGCAGTACGGATCAATTCCGGGTGGGCAGAGGTTTGATCATTGTCGCCGAGGATCAGGTCGGGAAATGGAGAAGCGTAAATAGAGGGCACCCGCCGCCGGATAGAATGCGCATCATACAGCAAAACATGCTGAAAATCTTCGCGAAAACCTGCTAAAATTTCCTGAATCTTTGAATGATAGGGGTGATAATACTGCGTTAGCCGGCGTTGAACTTCCTGCGCGTCCGGAGGAGTATTTTGATAAATATTTTTCCCGAAAAAAGTCTTATCCGGTGTCAAACCCGTGATGGCTCTGCCATCGTCGTATAAAGGTTTGCTGTCAGGATCCCGGTTGAGATCTATCACCCAGCGGGAATAATTTGCAAAAATCAGGGTAATGCCCATTTGTGGAACAAAATCATACAACTGCTGAAGAAACCAGTCGGTATCGTCAGGCGCATCGATTTGTTCCTGTACATACATATCCCGGATATCATCAGGAAAATCTGTCCCACAATGGGGAATGCTCACCAGCACCGGCACCTTTTTGCCAATAGGCTCAACGATTGTAAACACCATATTTTTTACTTTTCAGACAGGACATTCCGGCCATTTTTCCAAACCATCACAGGTTTCATTTTACCCTGAAAATACATAACATCCCGATAATCGCGGGCAGGAAAAGCAATCATGTCGGCAATTTTTCCCGGCTGAAGCACCCCGCGGTCCGGCAAACCCAAAGCCATGGCCGCCCGGGTGGTGATTCCGGCCAGTGTTTCGGCGACAGAAAGTTTTTCGGCAGCCCCCATGACCGCAGCCTGCATCAGCAGATCCCCCATCGGGGCACTTCCGGGATTCCAGTCGGAGGCAATGGCCAGACAAGCGCCGGCATCGAGCAATTTACGCGCCGGGGCAAAAGGCATACCTAATCCCAAAGAAGCACCCGGCAAAACTACCGCCACGCAGGAGGAGGAACCGATCATCGCAATTTCCCGTTCGCCGCTGGCTTCCAGATGATCGAGACTTCTCGCGCCTAGTTTTACGCCCAGCTCACTTGCCCCTGTAGAAAACTGATCGGCATGAATGGTGATTTCAAATCCCATTCGCTGCGCTTCCCGGAGAAAAGGCTCGGCAGCCGCCACAGGAAAAGCCGTCTCCTCAATAAAAATATCCACCCGCCGGGTTAGGTTTCTGGCCTGAATCTTCGGCAGGAGATCAGCAAGAATCATGTGCAAATAGGCCGACTCATCACCCGCAAAATCTTTCGGTTTGATATGCGCCGCCAGACAGGTAGAAATGGTATCAATTTTTTCCATTTCCCCCACCGCAGCGATAACTTCCAGCATTTTCAGTTCATCGGCAACACTCAACCCATACCCACTTTTTACCTCCACGGTAGTAATTCCATCGGCCAGCAATCTTCGGGCACGGATACGGGTTTCTTCCAGGAGATGGTCTTTGTCAGCAGCACGCGTATGGCTTACAGAAGTCCAGATTCCGCCTCCGGCGGCAGCAATTTCCAGGTAAGATTTCCCGGCAACGCGCATTGCGTAATCATTGACCCGCGATCCGGCATAGCAGATATGCGTATGCGCATCAATCAAACCCGGCATCAACACCTTGTCCCCTGAAACTATTTCCCGCGAAATTCCCGGAAACGAGGAAAGTTTCTCCCAGGTATCTATGGCGGCAATTTTTCCATCTTCCACCACCACTCCGCCTTCTACAATGATCGGCAACTGCTCATCGGCAACAGGTCCTTTCCCCGGCAAATGCGTCATGGGTATGATCTGCCGGAAAGGACCAATCAGTCGTTTTTCCATATTTCAGGATTAAAGATTTAAGTCAAATGCATCTGCGACAGCCTGCGCTTCGGCATAACCGGCATCTTTATGCCGAAAAACACCCATTGCGGGATCGTTAAACAAAACCCTGCGCAAACACCGGTCGGCCCGATCGGTGCCGTCAGCTACCACCACCATGCCGGCATGCTGGGAGTACCCCATCCCTACCCCACCGCCGTGGTGAAAAGAAACCCAGGTTGCCCCTCCCGAAGTATTGGCCATCAGGTTGAGCAATGGCCAGTCAGAAACGGCATCCGAACCGTCGAGCATGCCTTCCGTTTCCCGGTTGGGCGATGCCACCGAACCGCAATCCAGGTGGTCGCGGCCAATGACAATGGGCGCTTTCACCTTACCGGTCCGAACCAGATCATTAAAAATCAATCCTGCTTTTTCCCTTTCTCCCAGACCCAGCCAACAGATACGGCAGGGAATACCCTGAAAAGCCACTTTCTGACGCGCCTCCCGCAGCCAGTTGATCATATGGATATTTTCCGGAAAAGCTTCAATCAGCGCTTCATCCGTGGTGTAAATATCTTCAGGATCCCCGCTCAATGCCGCCCAGCGAAAAGGCCCTTTTCCTTCACAAAATAGGGGGCGAATATATTCCGGTACGAATCCGTGAAAGTTAAAAGCGTTGGCTTCCCCACCCTGCCGGGCAAATTCGCGGAGATTATTGCCATAGTCGAAGGTTTTACTTCCGCGTTTCTGCATTTCCAGCATAAATCCGACGTGCCGGGCCATGCTTTGAAGAGAGCGGGTTTTATATTGTTCAGGATCCGCTTCGCGGAGTTGGGCAGCCTCTGCCAGTGACATTCCATTGGGAATGTAGCCATGTACGGGATCATGGGCAGAAGTCTGGTCTGTAAGAATATCGGGGATTATATTGTCGTGGAGCAATTTTTCGAGCATATCGCCCGCATCGGACACCAGTCCGATGGAAATCGCCTCACCTTTGTCGCGGGCTGCGAGGGCCCAGTCCCGGGCCTCTTCATACGATGAAGTCATCCGGTCGATATAGCGGGTTTTCAGCCGCTTCTGAATCCGGGCGGGGTCCACGTCTGCGCCAAGGAAGGTCGCACCAGCCATGGTAGCCGCAAGGGGTTGTGCGCCGCCCATGCCGCCGAGTCCGGCAGTAACCAGCAACTTATTGCGGAGACTTCCGCCAAAATGTTTCTGGCCGCAGGCTACAAAGGTTTCGTACGTTCCCTGAAGGATTCCCTGTGTGCCGATATAAATCCAGCTGCCGGCTGTCATTTGCCCATACATCATCAGACCACGGGCTTTCAGCGATTCAAAGTGTTCCCAGGTTGCCCAGGCAGGTACCAGATTGCTGTTGGCGATGAGCACACGGGGCGCTTCGGGGTGGGTACGCACAACGCCGACGGGTTTGCCCGATTGCACCAGCAAGCTCTCGTCATCTTCCAGGCGGAGCAGGAGTTCGATTATGCGGCGGGCTTCCTTTTCATTTCGGGCAGCCTGCCCGGTTCCGCCATAAACCACCAGCCGGGAAGGATCTTCCGCCACTTCGGCATCGAGGTTATTGAGAAACATGCGCAGCGGGGCTTCTGTTTGCCAGGAACGGGCATGCAGTGTATTGCCGGCAGGGGCTTTGTAGTGAGGATGCGAAGCGTAAGCTTGCAGAAACTGTTCGAGGTAAGATTGCGTTATTGTAGCCATAGTCGATGATATTCAAACAGGCAATATGACTCAGATTGCCGTCTTTTTCAAATTGTCCATTCAATTTGTGGGAATTCTTTAACTTTAGGATATGAATCTGCGATTAATTTTTGCCACTTTTTTCTTTTTTCTCTCTGCATCGGGGCATATTCTGGGGCAGAAAAAACCGGAAGGTTGGGAATGCCGGCTCTCTGGAAATGATTCGGTCATGACTGTTTTTCTCGATATTCATGATCCCATCATTTGCGACCAGGTGCTGATCACAGGCCTTACCCTTTGGATCGCGCCGGACGGCAAAAAAAAGGCCATCAGAGGCATTCATTATCCACTGGGTTTGCCCGAAGATGCGCGCACCAATGATCCCGGCGTTTTACTGGAACAGCGAAGTAATATTCACAATGCCTTTCCGGATTTGCCCGGAGAGATGCGGCATCTGGAGTTAGTCAATTTTTACGGCGAAGGAGAATACACCTGGGGCGAAAACCAAAATCCGGGAAGTATTCAGACGACCATTCAGGCAGGGAAAAACAAAACCCTTCACTACCAGGCACTCATTCCGGTCGAACTGATATTTGGCAAACAAGCCGAACTGTACCGGGAGGGGAGAGAAAAACACTTTACGCTGGGATTCGAAACAGGCAAACTCGGAAGGCCACTCATCCGCGGTGATATGGGTGTAGGGATGGGAATGGGAAGTCAGGCAACCGTAACAGGCAGTTATGACCGACTGATGCAGAATATGCTGGAGGATTATCGCGCATTTACCGTACCAGCCGCATTTGAGCTAAAAAAACAGCAGTTGCCCGCAACGGATAAATAATTTAAGCCGACGGGAATAAACCCCTGCAAACCAGTGTCTAACCAACAAAACCGAGAACGTTGTTGATATTGGCAACTGTACCAGATACCGAACTGATCGAAAGATCCCGAAACGGCGACCAGTCAGCTTTTCGCTTGCTGGTAGAGAGATATGAACGGCAGGTAGCGGGAACAGTGATCGGTATGATGGGAAATACAGAAGAAGCCGAAGATGTGGGACAGGAAGTGTTCATTCGATTTTTCCGGTCAATGGACAATTTCAGGGGAGATTCTGCGCTGGGAACCTACCTGACAAGAATCGCCATCAACCTCTCACTCAACGCCATAAAAAAGAGGAAAAGAAAACAAATATTTAACTTTTTCTCTACAGAAGATAAAGCGCCGGTGTTTCAGATTCCGGATACAGGACAGACACGGGAGCAGGTAGAAACCCAGGAACTGGTACAGAAAGCCCTGTTGGATCTGGATAAAGATTTTCGGGCGGTATTGGTTCTCCGTATGATTGAGGGATATTCCTCACAGGAAACGGCGGATATGCTCGGACTTCCTTTAGGCACGGTGCTTTCCAGGTTGTCCAGGGCACAAAAAAAACTGAAAGAGATTTTAGAAAATACGTATGGGGTTCATTTACGGGAAGCCCTTTAAGTCAACAGAGTTATGGAAAGGAAATTATATCAACTCTTGCTTCGCACTCAGGAAGAAAGCCCTTCCGAAGAAGAAAAACAGCTATTGGAACAATCATTTCAATTTCAGCCTTTTTTCTCCTCCCGGGTAATGGCACGTCTGGAAAAAGCATACAAAGAAGAGCGGGAATGGCTTCCGGGACTTACGTTTGCCTTTAGCCGGGTGGCTTTACCCGTACTTGCCGCGACAATTGTATTTTTGGCCGTAATTGTATTCAAAGATCAGACGGTTTCTTTGGATACGCTTATTGGCACCTCCGAAATTAGTGTAGAAGATATTGTGGGAAATGTTTTTGTCAGCCTTTAATGCCGATCTTATGTACACCAGAATAAAGCCAATTGCCATTATCCTCCTTACGCTGGCTATCGGGTTTGCGGCCGGATTTATCAGCAGTGGGTGGATTGTAAAAAAGCGCTTCGAGAATATGCGCAAAATCATGGATGACAAAGCCTATTTCGAAAACTTTTTCTCCGAAATGGCCAATGCAGATCCGGAACAAATGAATAAAATCAGACCAATCCTGGAAACTTATCATCAGGAGGTACAGGCATCGCAAAAGGTATTCTTTTCCCAAATGCGTGAGCGGTCTGATAGTCTTAGACTTCAGCTAAAACCCTATCTGAGTGAAGACCAGATTGAAAAAGTGATTCAGGCAATGCATTTCCGGGGAAGAAAAAGAAAACATCAAAGACCGGAAGGATTTCCACCACCCGGAGGACCGCCCAGGCCCGAATAATAATTTCAAAATAATCCCTATTTTTACGGGATATTTTTAAAGAAATGCGATTAAATTTTCTATTTCTCTACACGCTGTGTTTGCTGATTCCTCAAGTTTGGGGACAAGGAACGGAAGATACGGCGACCAGTGATCTATTTAGGAATGAGGTTCCCCTTCGCATTCAGCTCGACTTTGATCAGAAAAAATTTATGTCTGAGCGATTTAAAGACGAGTACCAGCCAGCTTCTATCACGCTTTATTCCGGGAATGGCGATTCCCTCTCTGGTGATATCCGGATCAAAGCAAGGGGAGAGTTTCGCCGCAGGTTTTGCCAGCTACCTCCCTTAAAGCTCAACTTTAAAGAATCTGGGTTTTCTGACCCCTCCTTTGAAGGAGTCTCATCGCTCAAGCTGGTTACGATCTGCAAATATCAACCTTTATACCAGGAATATATTTTCAGAGAATATACGCTCTACCAGCTATACAACCTGCTTTCCCCCATGAGTTTCCATGCCCGCCTGGTAGATATGACTTTTACCGATAGTGAAAAAAAAAGGAAACCACTGAAAAGGTATGGATTTCTTATTGAGGATATTGACGATGTAGGCAAAAGAACCCATTCTTTTGAACTGGAACCCGAACGGGTCACTTCTGCCATGATCAACCGCAAACACCTGATCATGGTGGCTGTTTTTCAATATATGATCGGAAACTGCGACTGGTACGTGCCCAATCTTCATAATCTGAAGCTACTGAAGTCCAATGACTTTTCACAGGAAACGCCCTATCCGGTTCCCTATGACTTTGACTATTCCGGCATGGTCAATGCGGCTTATGCCATCCCACCCGATGGCCTGGGAATTACCGATGTAAAGGACAGGATTTACCGGGGGCCCTGCTTCACCAATTCGGAAGGCGAAGAAGTGTTTGACCTCTTCCATGAGAAAAAAGATCAAATGATCCAGCTCTATAAAGATTCTCCCTGGCTAGACGAAACCTCTAAAAAAATATCCATCGATTACCTCAATGATTTTTATCAAATCATTGAAAACCCAACCCTCGTCAGAAATAAAATTCTGAACACCTGCAAGGGTTAATTGTCAAACTCTGGCTGTTTTTTGGTCAATGTGGCCTGAAAAGCCTTAGCCAGATCTTCAGACAACAGCATCGCAGCATTCCAAACCGCCATATACCGAAGGCTTTCATCGACCGAATGATCGCGTGCATACAATAACATTTCCTTCGTGCCCCGAATGGAAAGGGGAGATTTTGCGGCAATCTGACCCGCGATTTCCATAACCCCTTCGAGCATTTTTTCCTGATCGGCAAATACATTATTCACCAAACCCACCGACCTTGCTTCCTGTCCATACATTTTACGACCGGTATAAGCCATTTCCCTTGCGACACCGTCCGGGATAATTTTAGGCAGCCGCTGCAATGTTCCCAGATCAGCGACCATTCCCATATCAATTTCACGAATCGTAAAATAGGCATCTTCCGTTACATAACGCATATCACAAGCAGAGATAATATCGACGCCTGCACCGATACAGCCGTTGTGAATGGCTGCCAGTACGGGCTTGCGGCATGCTTCCAGCGCGTTGATGGGAGCCTGAAGCCCCAGAATAATCTGATGGAGCTTTTCCCGCTTCCGACCTTCACAGTTATCGCCGCTGATTCGCCCGACATCCATCAGCAGGGTCAGATCAATCCCTGAACAAAAATGTTTTCCCTCTCCACTCAATACCACTACCCGCACTTCGGGATTATTATCCAAGGAGGAAAAAAGTGCTTTCATCTCATCCCATGCCTGCTGGTTGAGTGCATTGGCTTTTTCAGGACGGTTGAACCGTACATGTGCAATATGATTTTCGATGGATAGGGCAAAGGTTTCGTACATAAAATTATTGATTAGGGTCACAGTTCTGCAGGGCTGCCTCCACTTCCTGAAAATTCACTTCCGGCAGCCTGGGGTACCACTTTTTCTGAATATAGCCAATAACTGCGGTGATTTCGGCAGGAGACAATAAAATATTCCCCGGCATCGGGCGGTTATAGTCAACCCCATTTACCTTGATAGGGGTGTTTAATCCATTTCTGATAATACAGGCCATATTTAAGCCATTTGTGACAAAATAATCAGCTTGTCGCAACGGCGGAATCAATTGACGAAGTCCCTCGCCTTCCGCCATATGGCAACTGGCACAGTGCATCTGATAGATTTTTTGACCGGCGGTTCCCTGTCCGGAAAAACTCCGGTACATCAGCAATCCGCCAATCACCAGTAAAGGCCAGCCCAGCCAGAGAATTGTTTTTATTTTATTACTCCGTAGGTTCATTCAACAACAGACGGATATCCGCAATCAACTGAGTTACCGCTTCTTCTTTTGTCCCATCATAATAACCACGAATACGACGGGAAGGATCTACCAGAATAAAATGGCCACCATGGATAAAACCACCAGGTTCCTGGTCATCTTCAGCAACAGATACCAGATATTCATCGGCAATTCCATAAATGGCGTCTTTATCACCGGTGAGTAAATGCCATTTGGCAGTTTGAATTCCCAGACGCACAGCATAATCCTTTAAAACGGCAACCGAATCATATCCGGGATCAATGGTGTGGGAAAGCAGAACAACCGAGTCATTATCGATAAAAGCATCGTGAATCCGTATCATTTGTGCCTTCATCTTGGGACAAATGGTAGGACAACTGGTGAAGAAAAAATCAGCCACATATAGCTTACCGGCTGTCGTTTGCGGAGTGATTGTATTTCCATCCTGATCAGTGAAAGCAAAATCGGGGATGGTATGATACAAAGTATCGCCAGCAGGCCCCACCTCCCGAAATCCCAGGATGGGCAATTTCTTCCCGGTTGGCGCACAACTTACCACCAAAGGAGCTAAAATACTTATTATCAAATACTTAACCCAATTCTTCCCAACCATAACTTTCATGATCCATTGGTATACTTACTGTAACAAAAGCTCTGCGGCCTGGATGCCTTCGTTCATGGCCTGTTGCACTTCCAGCACCCTTTCTTTTTCTTTTTCAAGATAGGCAGTGGCCTTTTCGACATCACTTTCACCGGGATCTTCAAAATTGCGCATCCAGTTCATCATACTTTCGTCGGCTTTTTCAAGCAACTGCATAGCTGCTTCAATTTTGGTGCGCATCTCCATATCCGGTGCACTGTCTCCCAAAGTTTCGGTTTTTTCAGCTAATGATTTTTTCAGGTCATACAATTTGCTCATTTGAGGCATGACTTCATCGTGTACAGCCATTACTTCGCCCATGAGTTTTGCAACGGGGCTGTCAGTGTTTTCGGAAGAATGGTTGTGACCAGTTTTTACAGAACAAGCGGCAAGGGAGACAATCAGTACAACAACTGAAGAAAATACTCTGATATTCATAACGATTGGTTTTTTTCGACTCCAAAGTTACACAATCATTATACTATTGCACAATCAATTTGCGGAAACCTGACTGGTTTCCTGCGGTTATTTTCACGAGATAGATACCTGCTGAAAGTCCAGAAATATTTACCTTCGATTCCTTCCCCTGCGTTTGACTGCGAATCAGTTGTCTGCCTGCCATATCGGTTATTTCTACCAAAAAACCCGTTGGTTTTCCCTGGTTCACCACAATACGCACTTCTTTATCCGCAGGATTTGGGAAAATGCGAAAAGAGACTTTGTCTATTTCTGATTTAATATCTGTAGTCCATACGGGTACCACGAGATGCGGATTGTCTAAAGCATCGCAGCCCCCCTGTCCTTCTGCCGAAGACACACAGGCAGTGTTTGTCAGGTTAATTTCCGGGCCATTGCTGATAAGTAAATCATCGATCCACCAGCCGGTCTGATAGGTATTGTCATCGGATACAAATCGAAAGCGAATAAACACAGGCTCACCGGCATAACTGCTCAGATCAATTTTGGTGCGTATATACCCTTTGCTGTTTCCGCTGAAAGCAGGCCGAGCGCCGGCAGGATTATTTGTACCCACCTTCGAATTATACCCATTCTCTATCATCAGGGGGCCCAGATCTTTCCATTGACCGGAGGAAACCGTTGGCAAAATCTCCACCAATCCCCCATCCCACTCGGTTTCGGTATCAAATGAATGCCAAAAAGAAAGGATGGGTTTCCCATTCAGTACAAGGGAAGGCATCATCAGGATCTGATCATTTACAGCCGGCGCATTGGGCACAAACCAGGCATGAGTTGCGCTCCTCGGGTTAGCCGTGTCCTTTACAAATCCATTGGTTCCAGTCTGTGAAATTGTTGTATAAGTATGCACATTTTCTTCCAACTCATCTTCAAAAACCATTGCACTTTCGGGGAAAGTATTGACAACGGTCGCCTGAAAACTACAAGTAAAAGCCTGTCCGGAAGAAAGATTCCCGACGGGTATTTCAACCATATTTCCAGAAACTGCACCCGAACAACTGAGCGAACCCGGAACCATTACCAGCCCTGCCTGCAGGGTGTCGGTAATCCGCACATCTGTCTGGTTACCGTCTGTCTGGTTGCGAACCGTCAGGGTATAGGTGATGGTATCTTTTTTTGAGACTTTTTCGCGGTCAGTTGTTTTCTCAATGGCCAGAATCGGCGCACATTGCGGAGGAAGATTAAATGCCTCCACACCATCACTGCGATCATTTGGACTTCCCTGAACCGCGCTATACCCTAATCCGCGGCGTGCAAAGGTCTTCCAGATCAGGCATTCATTGGTTCCACCGTTTTCAAGTGCATCTGCCAGCAAAATAGCGTCGCGCACATCTGCAAAACCAGGACTGCACGGCTGAAGCCGCAATCCTTCCATCACCAGACGCATGGCCATATTATTCCCTCCCTGTCCGTAATAAATATCCGGATCATATCCGTACATATCCACCAGATTCCAGTAAAGATCCCATAGCATCGTCGCCATTACAAACCCTACCCCGTGAGGGATGGAAAGGGTCTTTATATCATTGTAGGTAGCGGGGTTTTTGCTCATGTCGGTTGTGTACGGATAAGGACGCAACCCAGCTCCTGTGGGGCTCTGTCCACTGACAAAGGTGCCGATCGGGCGTGATTCTGCAGACTGGGAATTGGCAGTTGTCGTCATCACCAGCGCAAACCAGTCGCTCCAGCCTTCTCCGGCTTGCTCCTCATTGGACAAACAGGAGACGTTAGACGGGCCACCAGTCATGCGATTAGAGATTCCATGCGCGTATTCGTGAGCGATGACGCCGTTATCAAAATCACCGTCAATAATGCCGGTATTGTTGAGCATATCAAATCCCAATATTGTACCGGTCAGTGACAAAGCCGTATTGAGTTGAAGCCGGATCATATCCCCATCGGCCTGACTGATCATAATGGAGGGAATCGTCACGTTGGCAAGGTTGCCGCTGGTCCACATCGCTTCCGGAGGTCCGGCAACATTATTGATTACAATTGCCGCAATAGCACCGGCAGCCTGAACACGCAACACTTTTGTAACAAAGTCGCAGTTTCCGCGATCGATCACCGCAATTTTTCCACTGACAGCGGCGACATTCACAATCGGGGCACATGCCCGGGTGGTATTGGCCGTGTCGACGGCGATGATCATTTGCCCGCTTACCGGGGTGTCGTGAAGCAAAGCCGGACCAAAAGAAGCAGATTTTGCCTGATACCGCACCGTCACAGAACCCGGAATAGAAACACTGAGTGTGTCAAAGCCATTACCCCAGAGAAACATCTGCATCCGGGGGCGTATACTGTCAGGCGGGGTAGCAAAATTGGCATTGTTGCGACCGGATCCATCCTGCGCTTCAGCACGCACATAATCGGCTCCTTTTCCCCCCCGGCCATAATTATTTTCCTGAAAATTTCCGCTACCCTCATCAAATCCGTAAAGGTACCAGATATCGTGCATCAGGTTGTTCCAGTAAAACAAATTGGTAATTGCCGCATTTGTACCGGCACCGGGAGGAAGTGTCAAATTCAAAGGGAAGTCAAAATCGAGTGCCGGCCCTCCGTCTGCGCTCAGTCCCACGCTATTATTTCCGTCATGGTCTTCATAGGAAAATACATTATTTCCGCGGGTAAGCGTAAAATCATTACCCGGCATTCCGTCGGTATCATGCCAGCCGTATGGAGAAGCGATCGGTTCTGAAGGATCAAAAACATAGGATCTCGGCCCGACGGACGGGCTTTCAAGGGGAATCGGAAATACGCGGTATTCATTCGCGCCGTGAACAGAACCACCTTCGCCCCAGTGAGGATTTACCACACATTGAGACACCCAGTCAGCGGTTTTGACAATAGCCCCGGTTTCGGCATCCACCCAAATATCCCACCAGTGATCCCCTGCTAATGTATAAATCTGCAGATTCCACGTAAGCATCACCCGGGTTTGCGATTCAGAAGCCAGATAGACGAGATTTACAGAAATGGGCTCCTGAGAAATGCCTCCGTCAGAAAAAACCGATTTTCCGGAAATGCCCGTAGGCGGAGAAAGCATTTTTAACGGTTGTGCAACCGGCGCGCCGGAAGCCAGTGCAGCAAAATGAATGGCTTGTTCAGCCGAAATCACAGGTGAGGACAGATTGATCCGGCTACTTAGAGCCGGAAGAAAATGAATCTGTGCGCTGAATATTTTTTCTTCACCCGAAAAAACGATCGATGATTCTGTCCCATTTACCCCTATTCCTTCATGGATTTGCCTGAAATAGAGATAAGTAACGCCTTTTTCTACCGAAGTATAACTATCGGTAACGTCCAAAAATGAAACATCGGCCAGTGTCAGGTTCCACTTTAACCGATTTTTTTCCAGATATTTGCGCGCAGCGTCAGGAAAATTCCCGGCAAACAGACCTTGCAGGGAAAGCAGAAAAGTCAGAGATACAGAGATTAAGTATTTCATTATGCAAAATAAATATATTCCGGTTAGTTGCGCGCTATATGACCAGCTCGAATTACTGGCGATGCGCAAAACCCGCATTCAGTTGGGCTATGAATCTGAGCATATGCTGAGCTTCACAGAAGGCGTCATTCAGGATCTATATACAGATGAAGACCATGTAGAATTTCTAAAATTCACCGATGGTCAGGTCATACGGCTCGACAAACTGAAAGTCCTGAATGGAGAACCCGTTCCCAACTACTGTTGAAGAACCAGTTTTTTTCTCATTTGTTACAACCCAAACGGCAATTTCCCACCCTATCAAGATGAAAGTAAATCTGATCAGAAAAAACGACGACTTCCTCATGGAAGCGACCAATGACACCGGCAATACGGTTATTATGGATGCAAACCCTGCCATCGGCGGCGGCAATATGGGTTTTCGCCCTATGCAGATTGTATTGGCAGGACTCGCTGGCTGTACATCGATTGATGTGCTGATGATTCTGAAAAAGAAAAGACAGATCGTCACCAGCTACCGGGTAGAAATAGAAGGTCAGCGGGATGAGGGAAAAGAGCCTGCCGTTTTTACCCATATCCACATCCGGTTTTTACTTTCAGGCGATCTTGATCCGGCAAAAGTTGAGCACGCGATCAACCTTTCACTCGAAAAATACTGCTCTGTCGCCAAAATGCTTGAACAAACAGCTGAAATCACATCCAGTTATCAGATTAACTAATACGACATGTCCCATTTCGAAACTGATGCTATACGCAACCAGATGGATCGTTCCGCCTTCCGTGAACATTCCGCGCCGGTCTATCTTACCTCCAGCTTTGTCTTTGACGATGCTGAGCAGATGCGGGCCCTGTTTGCAGACGAAATTCCCGGGAATATCTACAGCCGGTTTTCCAACCCCAACAATACCGAGCTGGCAGATAAAATATGTCAGATGGAAGGTGCAGAAGCTGCCTATGCTACAGCAACCGGTATGGCAGCAGTTTTTACTACGCTGGCAGCCCTGTGTGCTTCGGGTGATCATATTCTGGCCTGCCGGTCAGTATTTGGCTCGACTCATTCGATTCTGACCAAACTGCTGCCCAAATGGAATATTACCCACACTTATGCAGACATCAACGATACTGATTCGTGGGAAGGACTGGTACAGCCGGCGACAAAAATCGTATTTGCAGAAACGCCCAGCAATCCGGCAGTTGATGTGCTGGATATGGAATGGCTGGGTGAATTTGCCCGCCGGCATGGCTTGATCCTCATTATCGATAATTGTTTTGCGACCCCTTATATTCAGCAGCCCATCAAATATGGCGCCGACCTGGTGCTCCACTCTGCCACCAAGTACCTCGACGGTCAGGGACGTGTATTAGGCGGCGTGATTGCAGGCAGACAGGATTTGGTGGATGAGATTCGACTTTTTGCCCGGCATTCTGGGCCATCCCTTTCGCCCTTTCATGCGTGGATTCTCTCCAAAAGTCTGGAAACGCTGGCGATTCGCATGGAGCGGCACTCGCAAAATGCATTGGCTCTGGCAGAATGGCTGGAAAGTCAATCCGATGTGCTAAGGGTAAGGTATCCGTTTCTCCCCTCCCACCCTATGTATGAAGTCGCCCGTAAGCAGATGCGAATGGGAGGCGGAATTGTCTCTTTTGTTGTTGAAGGCGGAATTGAAAGAGGTCGGAAGTTTTTAGACGCGCTGCAAATGGCTTCGCTTACGGCTAATCTGGGCGATACGCGTACCATTGCCACGCACCCGGCATCTACCACGCATGCCCGACTGTCAGATGCAGAAAGAGAAGAGACCGGTATATTGCCCGGTCTCATAAGAATATCTGTAGGGTTGGAACATATCGACGATATCATTGCTGATATCAGACAGGCACTTGCGCAGTCGCTACAATAATTTTAGCGACGGTTAAACATGCCCATATTTCCCAGGGAGCGCGGAGGTTTTCCACCACCGGCACCTGCGGTATTCATCTTTTTCATCGCTTTCTTCATCGTACCAAACTGATTGAGCAGTTCGTTGACCTCCCGGATGGTGCGGCCACTTCCTGCGGCAATCCTGCGACGGCGGGAGCCGTCGATAATATGAGGTTTTACCCGTTCTTCTTTGGTCATCGAGTAGATGATCGCCTCCACATGCTTAAAGGCATCGTCTTCCAGCTCAACATTCCGGAGCATTTTACCCATACCGGGAATCATCGAGATCAGGTCTTTAAAATTACCCATCTTCTTGATTGTCTGAATCTGGGAAAGGAAGTCATCAAAATCCAGTTCGTTTTTCCGGATTTTTTTCTGCAACCGCTCTGCCTGGTCCTGATCAAACTGTTCCTGCGCACGCTCTACGAGAGTCAGTACGTCCCCCATTCCCAAAATACGGGAAGCCATACGCTGGGGATGGAAAAGATCGAGGTCATCGAGTTTTTCGCCCGTGCTGACAAATTTGATGGGTTTTTCCACCACGGAGCGGATAGAGATTGCCGCACCGCCACGGGTATCACCGTCAAGCTTGGTTAGTACCACGCCATGAAAATCAAGTCTGTCGTTGAAGGCTTTGGCCGTATTGACGGCATCCTGACCTGTCATCGCATCCACGACAAAGAGGATTTCATTGGGATTAATCGCCTTTTTTACCGCTTCAATTTCCTGCATCATCTGCTCATCTACCGCCAGACGACCGGCGGTATCCACGATGACTACATCTTTACCCAGTTTCCGCGCATGCGCGATGGCATTTTGGGCAATCTGAACAGGGTTTTTATTTTCGATTTCTTTATACACATCCACCTGCACCTGCTCGCCCAGCACGCCCAACTGATCAATCGCAGCGGGGCGATACACGTCCCCGGCTACCAGCAGCGGGTTTTTACCTTTACTTTTCAGGTATTTGGCGAGTTTGCCAGTGAAGGTAGTCTTACCAGAACCCTGAAGCCCTGCGACCAGAATAACAGTGGGTGGGTTTTTAGCAGACGCGAGGCCCTCATTGGTGCCTCCCATCAACTTCGAAAGTTCTTCATGGACGATTTTCACCATCAACTGACCCGGGGTGACCGAGATCAGAATTTCCTTACCCAATGCCTCGTCTTTTACCTTTGCCGTAAAATCTTTGGCAACCTTATAGTTTACGTCTGCATCAATCAGTGCCCGCCTGATCTCTTTAAGGGTTTCGGCAACATTGATTTCGGTGATCTTACCCTGACCTTTCAGTTTGCGAAAGGCGGTTTCTATATTTTGGGATAAACTTTCGAACATAATTCTTACTCTGGTTTTCTAGTCTGCAAAATAAATCATTCAAACACAGGAAAACAAAAATGAATCGCGGGAAAATCCTAACGGATCAGGGTAACCGTGCCCTTTCTTTCGTATTTCAGGTTGTTTTCCCCATAACCGGTTATTACAAAGACATACACACCTTCAGGAACGGCAACGCCCTGGTATGTGCCATCCCACAGAAAATCTCTGTCGTCTGACTCAAAAATTTTAGGTCCCCAACGGCTGAAGATTTTTACATTCAGACTGCCGATTCCATAATATCCAACTTTAAAAAAGTCATTTACGCCATCCGCATTGGGAGTAAATCCACTCGGAACGTGAAGGGTAACATTCTCGACCAACAGATCCTGCCAGACTGTATCAGGACAACCCTGCGCAGAAAACGCAATCAGCATTACCCGGTAAGTGCCTGCGGCGGGGAAAATATGCGCAGGATTTGTTTCGGTGCTTTGGCGGCCAAAACCAAAATCCCACAAATAAGAAGAAGCACCGGTGGAGGTATTCACGAAATTGACTTCTTCCGGTGCCCATCCCGGGTTGGGGTTGAATGTGAAGGAAGCCTCCGGATAATCAAAAAACACATCAATGGTAATAGAATCCCGAATACCCTCGCAAGCTCCGACAAATGCAGTCGCGTAGTAAGTAGTGGCCTGCTGCGGTACAACGGAAATCGTAGCCGTCGTATCTCCGGTGCTCCAGAGATAAGAATCTCCCCCCGATGCAGTCAATATAATACTGCCGCCCACACATATCTGATTAATTCCCTCGATTTGGGTTATCGGGCGGGGAACAACGGAAATCAGCACAGAGTCCCTGTTCTGGCAACCACTCGCATCTGTACCAACCACGATATACAGGGTGTTATTGATAGGGGTGGCAACCGGGTTGGGCACAAGCGGATTCGACAACGTATTTTCCGGAGACCATTGGTAGAAGCTGGCACCGGTAGCGCGAAGCTGAAAAGTTTCGCCCTGACAAATCGTGGCATCTTCTCCGGCATTTACCGGGGGGAGGTCATTTACACGAATCGTCATGGAATCAGTATCCTCACATCCGGAAGAATCAATCACCGTCACATAGTAAGTAGTGGTTGTATCTGGGGAAGCCGTAGGGTTGGCAATATTGGGATCGGATAATCCGACGACCGGCGACCAGCGGTAAAACACCCCGCCAAAAGCCTGAAGTTGAACCGTACGGCCAAAACACATCTGAAGATCTTCCCCCGCTTCAGCAACCGGATTAGGCAGAACCTCCACAAGAATATCCTTAGAGCTGATACACCCATCTGCACTGGTGGCCAAAACGGTATAGGTGGTAGAAACAAGCGGTGACGCGACCGGGCTTGAAATCGTCGTACTGCTTAATGTCCCATCGTTGGGCGACCATACCCAGGAAACCCCATTGCTGGTCTGAAGCAGCAGACTATTCCCATTACAGACAAAAGTGTCTTCCAGCGTAAACACCTCAAAGACTTCAATTCTGACTGAATCAAAAGACTCACAACCCAGCGCATTTTCCGACCGAACGTAAAAAACGGTCGTGGTATCGAGATTGGAAACCGAAGGATTGGCGATGGAAGGATTGGAAATCACCGCAGAAGGCGAGGCTGTCCATTCATATAAAATACCGCCGTTTGAACTGGCATTCAACAGAAAAGACCCTCCACGACAGACTACAGAATCTGGCCGGGCGGTTACTTTAAAGGTATTATCAACCAGGACGGCAACGGTATCACTGGCTTCACAGCCATTTACATCCGTGATTGTCAGGATATATTGTCCCGAAGCAGGAGGTGCTATGGAGACCTGAGGCAAGGAATCAGGAGAAATGATTCCAACAGAGGGAGACCATTGATAAGAAACCGCAGAAGTCAGCGAAAGAAGGGTAATGGTATCCCCGGCACAAGTATTAATATCCGGGCCGGCATCAACATCGGGCGGCGGGAAAACAATAATGGTGCGAAAGGAAGTATCAGATATATTACAACTCGCAGAGTCTGTGACTACCAGCATTACTTCGTATGTTCCTGCATTCTGAAATACATGGGTAGGCTCAAAGAGCCCGGAAGTCGCCCCGTTGTCATTGAAGCTCCAGAAGTAGGTAGGGTTACCGGGGACGGTACCCAGAAAACTTGTATTATCAAAATTGACAGTCAGCGGCGCACAGCCTGTTGTGGATATAATTGGCTGGTTAAACTGATCCAGCGGCACAAAGCTGGCCTCAATACCGGCAAGATCAAACGACATTTTGAAGATTGCGAGATTACAACCATTGGCAGATAGGCCGGCAACTCCGTTGGCGCCGTTGGTCGTGCTCCACACGCTGGAGGGTTGCGCGGGAAAAGAGGAATTTCCCCAACAACCGGCACAAACCGCGTGATAGACGACGCCATTTTTGTCAAACCGGCTGGTTCCACCATCTACGTGATCTCCGGCGGAAGTCGCTGCGGTATTGTCTCCTCCCAAAAAGGTTCCATAGATCAATGATTGTGCGTCCCGGCTCAGCACAATCATATAAAAATCACTGCCATCATTGGGGTTGGGGTCAAACGCATCCGATGTTATCGGCATGCCAATCACCGACCCGGTTGTATTGGTAGATCCGCCCCAGCCCGAAACATAAATATTGTCGCAGCGGTCCACCAATATGGCCGTCGGGCTGATATTGGGGGAAGCGGAGTTTACCGAACCAAATACCGTCGAGAAAATAGGCGCCGAAAGGTTGTTTTGCAGTTTTACGATAAACTGTTTGGCATTGCTGTTGAAATAAACCGGCCCGGAAGGGGGGTTGAGAATCGGATAGTTTCCGTTTGACTGACCGCAGATATACACATTAAAATCTTTATCCAGATCAAGCAGATATACCTGATCGTAACTGGCTGTTCCGATATAGGTACTGGCGAGCAGCGTATTGCCGTTGCTACTGATTTTGGACACAAAACCATCAGTTGTTCCTCCATGATAGGTAGTGTGATAGGTATTGGTGGGGAAATTCGAACTGCTCGTGCCACCGGCAACATAGACATTATCCACAGTATCCAGCTTCATCGTGTAAGCAGCATCTGCACCAGATCCCCCGAGATAAGTTGCCCAAATCATGGAAGAAAGATCATTATTCATCTTAAACACAACCCCGTCCTGTCCGCCTCCAATGGTGGGTTGTGCATGGCCCGCTGTACCGGGAAAATTGGTTGAGTTGGTCTGCGCAGCAACAAAACAGTTTCCCTGTGCATCGAGGATAATTTCTCCCCGCGCATCGTCACCATAGTTAAACTTGGTAGAGGTAAACACCAGCGGGTTATATCCAGCCGATCCGTTTACCCCGTCATCTCCCGTACCGCCGACAAAAGTGGAAGCTAACAATCCGCCGGCAGGGCTGATTTTTGCGACAAAAATATCAAAGCCGGAAGACTTGGTATTGTCAAAAGCGCCCTGGGTTGTGGGAAAATCGAGTGAGTTGGTGCGGCCATAAACATACAGGTCGCCGAGGTTATCGGTAACCAGACTATGCGGCTGTTCACTGGCATTACCGCCCAGATAGGTGGAAAACATGAGATTAGAACCATCCGGACTAAATTTGGACAAGGTTACGTCAGAATCACCGCCCTGAAAGGTAGTTTGAAAAGCACCGGTAGTAGTTGGATAACCGCTATTGAATGCATTACTCCATACAAACCCACCGGCATAGGCATTTCCCAGATCGTCATAGGTGGCGGTAAATCCCCAGTTGTCTGCATGAGAACCCGTATAAGTAGAAAAAATAAGGGTGGGATCAATCACCAATTCGTACTCAGGATCATAGCCATTGGGAAAATGATAAGAGAGCTGAGTGCCCTTTAGCCGAAATTCACAGGCAACCTGACGTTTTTTTCCGTTGATATTTTGATACGCGACGGGAGGAAACTCGGTAGTACTCCGCAGAGAAGTTTCAATATGCAGGGCGCCTTTGCTGATAAATATTTTATCTACGCCTTCATAACTGACCTGAATAGAAGCAGGGTCTCCGCCAGGTTTTATGATAAAATCATATTTCATGGCATCCCCCAGGCCATAGAGCCGGAGATCAATCTGCGGATATAGCTCAGAATAGGTCAATAGCCCGTAAAGCCCTACATTTTCAGCCCAATGGGCCGGATCATTGCCGTAGTAATAATTGTGATACTGGGGATACAACATCTCCGGAACAATGCGGGCGTTTTTATTCGCACCCAAAAATCCCATCCGGTAAGTATGGGAACGAAACTGACGTTCCGACTCAGGTCTTTCCGACAAAGCGGGAAGTCCATGCCCCTCATGCGGCATATCATAAAAATAATAAGTCAACTGGTTGTCTTCAACAAAGATATGGCCACCATTAAGCCTTACCCTATATCGAATCACATCCTCCCACTGGCCTTTGTTTTCAATAAACCGAAGGTCGCTTTGCCCCATCGCCGGATCCTGAACATCCATAGGAGAGAGCTGGTCTGCAGTTATATAGGTAATGCCGGCTGCCAATGCAGTCAGCAAAATTGCCAGAATCGTAAACCGAATTTTCATAAGCCAGGAATTATACCTTTTTTTGCCCCGTATCCGACAGAACGTAAATCATGAAGAAATGGCTGCAAATGCCTGAGTCCAGAATATGTTTTGTTCTATAACGAAGGTACAAATTAATTTCTTTTACTTTAACGAGCAGCACCGATTGAAATATAAACGCAATTCTGCCAGTCTTCATACACAGAATGAATAATCGTGTCGTTTATAACCATAACCGTTTGCAATTACTTTGATAAATGGTTTTCATCTGCGATTTTTGCAATATGAAGCGTCAGTCAGAAACACGGGAAAACTATCTTAAATGTATTTTTAAATTTTCAGGTTCAGGGGAACGAGTTTCCACCAATACCCTCGCCAATTTCCTGAAAACAAGTCCGGCTTCCGTCACCGACATGATCAAAAAGCTCAAAAAAGACGGATTAGTGGATTACCTGAAACACCAGGGAGTAACCCTTACTCCCGCGGGAAAAGAGATTGCATTGAAAATTTTGAGGAAACACAGACTATGGGAAGTTTTTCTGGTGCAGAAACTCAACTTCTCCTGGGATCAGGTACATGATATGGCCGAACAACTGGAGCATATCGATTCCAATGAGCTGATTTCCGCTCTGGATAAATTTCTGGGTTCTCCCAACTTTGATCCGCATGGCGATCCGATTCCCAATGAAAAGGGTGAAATACCGGACAGAAATACCTACTTTATTTCGGAAGCTGAACCCGGAGAAGAAGTTGTAATTGCCTCCGTAGGGCATTCCGACCCGGATTTCCTTCAATACCTTGAAAAGGTAGGCCTGACGATCAATCGCAGAGTAACTGTCGTAGAGAAACTAAGCTTTGATAATTCCCTGCAAATCATCGTACAGGGCGCACAAATGGTTATCAGCGGAAACGTTGCACACAATCTATTGGTTCTTCGGGACGTGTAATTTGAATTTTGATCGTTATCTTGCAGGCTAACCTAAAGGATAACCAATGATCCACACTGACGAAATCACTACCTCCAAAGCGATCGAACTGGAAGACCAGTTTGGTGCCCACAACTACCACCCACTGCCTGTGGTTCTCTCCCGGGGCGAAGGAGTTTTTCTTTGGAGCCCGGAAGGAAAACGCTATTATGATTTTCTTTCAGCCTACAGTGCTGTCAATCAGGGGCACTGCCACCCTCGTATCATCGACGCCCTGGTAACTCAGGCATCAAAGCTGACGCTTACCAGCCGGGCCTTTCACAACGATGTACTGGGGGTGTACGAAGCCTATATGACCCGCCTGCTGGGATATGACAAACTATTACCGATGAATACCGGCGTGGAAGCGGGAGAAACTGCTGTCAAACTTTGCAGAAAATGGGCGTACTCAGTCAAAGGCATTCCGGAAAATCAGGCGAAGATCATTTTTGTTCAGGGAAATTTTTGGGGACGTACGCTTGCCGCTATTTCAGCTTCCACTGACCCCTCCAGCTATAAAGGGTTTGGGCCCTATATGCCCGGATATGAAATTATTCCCTACAATGACCTCGCAGCTCTGGAATCGGCACTTCAGGATCCACATGTTGCGGGATTTATGGTAGAGCCGATCCAGGGAGAAGCAGGGGTGGTGGTCCCTGACGAAGGCTATCTGAAAAAAGCACATGAAATCTGCCGGCAGTACCAGGTGTTGTTTATTGCTGACGAAGTGCAAACTGGCCTTGCCCGTACCGGAAAAATGTTGTGCTGTGATCACGAAGAGGTAAAACCCGATATTCTTATCCTCGGCAAAGCACTTTCAGGTGGCGTATTGCCCGTTTCGGCAGTACTCTGTGATAACGAAATCATGATGACGATCAAACCGGGAGAACATGGCTCCACCTACGGAGGGAACCCCCTGGCCTGCGCCGTAGCTATGGCAGCCATGGACGTCCTGATAGAGGAAAAAATGGCAGAGAATGCTGAAATCCTGGGGAAGGTTTTTAGGAAAAAAATGCAGGACATTATTGACAAACGCCCCGATATCCTGACCCTTGTCAGAGGAAAAGGTCTGCTCAACGCCATCATTATCAACGACAGCGAAGAAAGCCATACAGCCTGGAATATTTGCCTGAAACTTGCAGAAAACGGACTATTGGCAAAACCAACACATGGCAATATTATCCGTTTTGCACCGCCGCTGGTGATTTCGGAAAGCCAAATGCTCGAATGCTGCGAAATTATCGAACAAACCCTGCTGGCATTTCAAAAATAAAATGTATACTTTGGTCGTAATATATTTGATGCGGTAAGCCCCACCCGCCAAGTATGATGCCCAATGCAAACACAACAATGGCTATGGCCCGTTTTACCACAAAACTCGTACGAATTGTTTTTCTTGTTCTATTTTCGCCAATGCTGACTTCGACGGCTCAAAACCGACCGGAAATCATTGACCTTCAAAGCCGCCCCGTAACGGTTCAGGCAACCCAGTCCATTCTCTGGGAAATCACCAAACCCGGTCTTGAAAAGCCCTCCTATGTCTATGCGATTCTCCACCTGGTACCGGCTGATAATTTTTTTATACCGGCAGAAATCAATCATTATATTCAATTTTCAGATAAGCTGGTGATGGAAGTCGATCCGGCAGAATACGATCCCGACTATCTCTATCGCGGGGCGGTTCCCTTTGACTCTACCCTTGACCTGATTTTTGATAAAAAGACCTTTGAAAAGCTGGAGAACTTTGTTATGGATACCCTTTCCCCAGCCAGTCAGGGAAAACTTTTCAACCGCTATTCACCGAATGCCCTTGCCCGGCAAATCATTACCGATTATTGCCTGGGATATCTGGAAAAAGAAGAACCCATTGATTATGAATCCTACCTCGCCAAGGCGATTTCTCTTCCACTCAAAACGTTAAATACCGGCTGGACCCGCGCTACGTGGCAAGAGGATGAGTTTTCTATACGGGAACAGGCAGTCAACCTGCTATTTACGATAAAGGAAAAAGATAGCTTATGTGTGTTGTATGACGAGTACCTCATGGCTTACCGGAGACAGGACCTCGATGCACTCTCTATGCTTGCGCAGGAAGTACCGGACCTGGGGTGGAATGCCCACGATTTTGTGGAAGCAAGAAACCGCGACTGGATAAAATCCCTGGACTGGCAACTTAAGCGGGAAAGCCTGTTTATTGTCGTTCATGCGGTACAACTTCCGGGCGAATTTGGACTCCTGCATCTGCTGAGAAAAGCGGGCTATGAAGTCAACCCGATTCTGCTTCGGATTCCTCCCTATAAAAACGATCCGCAACGATACGCAAACCCTAAAAAATGATCCCTACCCTGGAAAAAATCCTATGAAACATTTATTGTTGTTGATCCTCGTACTGACTGGAAGTGGTTATATTCCCCCAATCTATGCCCAAACTTCCGAATCCCAGGAAGAGGTAGCAGTACCCACAGAAGAGGAAAGCGGGCTTTTCTGGAAGATCACGAGAGATGACCTGGCACAACCCTCTTACCTCTACGGCACCATTCATATTATTCCCAAAGACTCATTTTTCCTGTTACCTCATGTAGAAGAAAACCTCGCCCTGGCTCAACGCCTGGTTTTGGAAATTCCGCTGGATATGAATGCCAGCGCGATGCTGAGCTCTACCATGCAAATGTTTATTCCTGAAGGGAAAACGCTCAAGGCGTTGATGGATCCCGAGGATTATGCCTTCCTTACCCAGTTTATGCAGGATAGTATTTCCACGCCCCTACCCTTCTATCAGCGGATCAAACCTATTTTTATTAGCCAGCACATTTCTACCAGTTACTGTTTTCCTCAGGAAATGGAGTCTTACGAGCTCTATTTTTCTTCGAAATGCAAAGCAGACAACAAACCTGTTTCCGGGTTGGAAACCATTAGCGAACAAATGCAATATCTCAATAATATGACCATGGAAGAACAGATCGCATCGCTGGTGAGTGTAATCCGCAATCCCCGGCAAGGTTGTCTGGAATTTGGCGAGATGATTGCTATGTACAGAAAACAGGATCTTACCTCCCTGATGAAAATGATGGGGGAAAGTGAAGATGTAAGCGAACATTTGGACCAGCTACTGGATGCCAGAAATCAGAAATGGATTGCAAAGATTGAATCTTTTGTAAAAGCCGAAAGTGTATTTATTGCTGTAGGCGCAGGACATCTGGGCGGTCCGAATGGAGTGGTAAACCTCTTAAAAAAACAGGGATACACGGTTGTTCCCATACGATAAAGTGAATTACTCAGGGCATGGGCGTCGCAGGCAAAAACGAAGGAAAATATTCCGGTAATCGGTCACTGACAATCGGAGGTAGTCGCAATCCGCTGCGTATTGCGCTGTTTCTTATCGCCATCATTGGCATAAGCGTAGGCTTTTTGATAAAAACCCAATACCCGAGGATTCTTTTGCCCGAAAAACTGTTTTACCCTGTCGTGGCGCTTCCCGGAGTGATTGCACTGTTGTCTTTTGTTATTTCCCATATCCGCCGCAGGCTCATTGATTACAGCTTTGTATCATTTGTGCTGATTTACCTGCTGTTGATTTTCCTCGCTTTCCACAACCATTTGGGGACTTATTTTGCGGCAACGCTGGTAGCGGCTCAGATTCTGCTCAATATTTCTTTTCGGAAAATACCCGAATTTTTACTCGTTGCCGTTGCCAGTCTGATTCTTTATGCAGTATTGGCGTTTTCTTTTGAAGAACTAAAAATCCATCCCAATCTTTTTCTCAGTGTCATGGGATTTGCCACGATTGGCAGCGGGATTTTTGTCTGGCTAAACCAAAAACCGGAAGTACAACCGAAGGAATCAGTCGCAGAAAAAAACGACATACCAGACATTCAACTACCCAATACGCCGCAGTCAGAACTACAGGTCGATGAGCAGGAAAATCCCGGGATTGTATTGCCAGAACCAGCATCTGAGACGCCGGCATCCATTATTTACCAGGAAATCTTTGACGCATCGGCTGAAGGTATTTTGATCCTTGCCCCCGAAACATACATCCCCACCCTGGCCAATCTTCAGGCAAGCCGTTTTTTAGGTTATTCCGCCACCGAACTTTGCCAAAAACCAATCACCTCTTTTTTTGAAGAGTCAGAATCCCGAAAACTTACAACATGCTTTGAGCAAACACTGGAAGGGAAAAAACCAACCATAGAAGTAAAAACAAAAAATATTCATGACGAATGGCAGCTCCGTACCGCCACTTCAAGCTTTATTCTGCTGGGAGGGGAATTTCGGATCATGCTTGTGATAAGGGATGTGGAGGAAGAAGTAAGTGCCGCGATGGCGAGAAACCTGGCAGATCGCCTGTTTCAGGAAGAAGCCTTGCGGCAGAGTGAGCAAAAATACCGGACATTGGTGGAAAGGATGAATGAAGGGCTCATCCTGACCGACAACGACGAGACCATTCTGTTTGTCAACAACCGCTTATGCGAAATCATGGGCATGCGGCGGGAAGATGTGGTGGGAAAACGATCGTTTGACGTACTCATGGGGGAAAATACCCGGCAGTTAATTGAACATAAGTCCATTCTTCGCAGACAGGGAATCTCCGACCAATACGAACTACAGACTACCCGACAGGACGGAGAGACGATCTGGTTGCTGATTGCAGGCACGCCCTATGTAGATCCCAACGAAGATCTGATTGGAACCATCGCCATTGTGACCGATATCTCTGACCGAAAGTTGACAGAAATTAAATTACAGGAAAAAAACAATGAACTGGATGCTTTCGTGTATAAGGCCTCCCATGACCTGAAAGGGCCACTGGCTTCTATCATAGGAGTAACCAATATTGCAAGGGAAGAAGTGAAAGACAGTTCTGCCCACCGGTATTTTGACCTGATTACCAAAAGTGCCCGACGACTGGATGGAATTCTGACAGAACTGCTTGACCTAACCCGCATCAACAAAGCCAGTCTTGTCATAGAATCTGTCGACATTCACGCATTGGTGGAGGAAATTATCCATAGTTTACGCCATCTCCCTCAATCAGAAAAAACAGAGTTTATCACAGATATTCAAATCGAACAACCTTTCCCCAGTGATAAAAAGATGCTGGTGTCCATTCTCCAAAATCTGATCGTAAACGCAGTAAATTATCAGGATCTCCGGAAAGAACAACCACAAGTAAAGATCAGCGCTTTTTTGAGAAATGAAAAAGCGGTTTTTAAGGTGGAAGACAATGGTGTGGGAATTCCCGAAAAAATCCAGGGCAGAGTTTTTGAAATGTTTTACCGGGGCAATACCCTTTCCAAAGGTTCGGGCCTCGGTTTGTACCTCGTCAAAAGCGCTTTGGAAAAACTCAATGGAACTATTGAACTGCAATCAGAACCCGGAGCAGGAACATTGTTTACCGTAACGATTCCCCCACAGGAAGAACTACTTCTTACGGCAGATACTATTCAGGACACATGAAATGCTGCGAAGAAATAACTTTTTATTTTACGGAATATATTTTAAATTGCACACGCAAACACTGGGAACCTAATGTAGGACCATTTAACTGCTATGCCAGTGAGAGAAGGACTGACCTTCACAAATGCTCATAAAAAGGGTTTATTTGTTCTTTCCATCGTGATACTTGTCCTGACAGCCGGGACAGTCAGTATCCGACAACTTTCGAAAGAAGAAAATCTTTCGTTAGAATTTGCTGAACCCTTCTTTACATCACCTGTTTATACCCGGGACTCTGCGTCCAGGCTGGATATTAATTTGGCCGACAGTGCGCAGTGGGTCTCACTTAAAGGAATTGGCCCCATACTGGCCAAACGAATCCTTAATTACCGCCGTTCACTGGGAGGCTTTTCTTCTATTGAGCAGGTGGCACAGGTCTATGGCTTATCCCAGGAGACCTTTGAAACAATAGCCCCCTACCTGTTTGTCAATGAAATCACCGCTCCGGCAAAACCGGTCTATACCCATGCCGGGAATTCCCGGTCGGCAGAAGAGTATCCCTTGCTGGATATTAACCTCGCTTCAGCCGAAGAGTTGAAAAAACTTCCGGGTATAGGAGATGTATTAAGTGAAAGAATTGTTCGCTACCGAAGCAGCCTCAAAGGCTTTGAATCTGTCGAAGATCTGGGTGCCGTTTATGGCCTGAAACCAGAAACACTAAGTGATATTCGCGATTATCTTTATGTCAATACCATGACCCTTTCTGAGATAAGGAAAAATAGTCCCGAAATTCACGATCTTCTGGCTGATAATAGCGCCAAACAGGAAGAACCTGACCCGGGCATTCGCTCGCTCAATGACTTGCCCTTCGAAGAGCTGACCGGTAATGGTTACTCCCGGGGAAATGATGCCGCATCGGGTTCTGCAAAAATCAGGGCATTGGATCTCAATACCGCTGATTCTGCGGAATTAATCACACTGCCGGGGATTGGCGCAGTACTCTCCGGAAAAATCATCCGGTACAGAAATAAAGTAGGCTATTTCTTTGACGTTTCCCAACTCCGGGACATCTATGGACTTTCAGAGGAAAATTATCAGCGGATGAGCCCCTACTTGTATATCGGCAGCATCGAAAATTATCCAAAGCAAGATCTCAATACCGTCTACTTCAGGGTATTGGCCGCATACCCCGCGATTGATCTTTCTCTCGCAGAAACCATTACCCAGCATCGAAAAAAAACGGGAAGATTTGATTCCTGGGATGAAGTCGCCAGGGTTAAAAATATGACGCCCGAGGCGCTGGAAGTCCTGAAAGCTTATTTCAAAATCTGAATCGGTAAATAGTCCGCATTTTTTTTTATCTTGCCTGTTTGATCGCTGTTCCGCAAATCAGGAAAATAACATATATGAACCTTACCGAAGCGCTGAAAAGCCATATACGGGAAGTACCGGATTTCCCACTCCCCGGCATTAATTTTAAAGACATTTCCCCGGTTTTCCTCAATCCTGACCTCATCAGGGAAACAGCCATAGAACTGGGAAATCACTGGAAAGACGATAGGATTACCAAAGTCATTGGCATCGACAGCCGAGGGTTTCTGTTTGGGCCCCAAATGGCCGCAGAATTGGAAGCCGGTTTTGTTATGGTCCGAAAAAAAGGAAAACTTCCGCCTGAAACACTTTCGGTAACTTATGAGTTGGAATACGGAACCGCGACGCTTGAGTCTGTGAAAAAAGCACTGGAACCCGGAGACCGCGTGATTATTCACGACGATCTGCTGGCAACAGGAGGTACGGCACTTGCGGCAGCCAAACTCGCCAATCAACTGGGCGCAGAAGTTGTTGGATTTAGCTTTCTGGTTTGGCTCACATTTTTGCCCGGGTATCATCGACTTCAGGCTATTTCGCCCCATATACATACTCTGGTCAGTTACGACCAATAATTCTCAAAGCATTTAAACCAAACGACTATGAACTCCGCGATTGACTATGCTGCCTCAGGCCTTGATTTTCAACTCAGTGAAAATCAACAAATGATCACCGATATGATCCGCCGGTATGGGGAAGAACGCCTACGTCCGGTCATCATGGAATATGATGAATCCCAGGAATTTCCGATCCAAATATTTAAAGAACTGGGAGAAATGGGCCTGATGGGCGTGCTGGTTCCCGAAGCTTATGGAGGTTCTGGTTTCGGATATTTTGAATATATCACTGTCATCAGCGAAGTGGCCAGATTTTGTGGAGGAATCGGGCTTTCGCTCGCAGCCCACAATTCGCTTTGCACAGGGCATATTCTGAAATTTGGCAATGAAGAACAAAAACAGAGATACCTGCCCAAACTGGCCACTGCCGAATGGATTGGCGCATGGGGACTGACGGAAGCCAATACGGGATCGGATGCAGGAAATATGCGTACGGTTGCCGTTGAAGATGGCGATTATTATGTGCTCAATGGCTCCAAAAATTTTATCACTCATGGCAAATCCGGCAATGTTGCAGTGGTAATTGCCAGAACCGGAGAGCCCCGTGCGAGAAATAATGCCACAGCTTTTATTATAGAAAAAGGAACCCCGGGTTTTACCCATGGCAAAAAAGAAAACAAACTCGGAATGCGCGCCTCCGAAACTACCGAACTCGTATTTCAGGACTGCCGCGTTCACAAGTCCCAGATATTGGGAAAAGTAGGTGAAGGGTTTAAACAGTCGCTCGTTGTGCTGGATGGCGGGAGAATTTCTATTGCAGCACTCGGGCTGGGTATCGCCAAAGGCGCATTTGAAGCCAGCGTCAAATATGCAAAAGAACGACAGCAGTTTGATAAACCCATTTTTGAATTTCAGGCGATTTCCTTCAAACTCGCTGAAATGCAGACAAAAATTGCGGCAGGCGAATTATTGACGTTTAAAGCAGCCGATTTGATCAACCGGAAACAGCCCGTTTCAAAAGAATCGGCGATGGCCAAACTTTATACCAGTGAAATGGCGGTTTGGGTGGCCAATGAAGCCGTTCAGATTTTTGGCGGCTACGGATATATCAAAGACTTTCCGGTGGAAAAATACTACCGCGACGCAAAGTTGTGTACCATAGGCGAAGGCACATCCGAGATACAGAAACTGGTCATTGCCAGGTCTGTACTCAACTAGTCAGCTCTTTTGCGAAAACTAATCTTTTTACTGCCAGCTGGCATATGGTTTGTAATTTGTTTTAGCAAAAGTTAACTCCTGGCTTCATGTCTAACGATGCCTCTTCAGTGAAGAGGCATTTTTTATTTGACTTGTAGTAAAAATTCCCTTTTTTTTTAGAACTTTGTGGAGCAAATCCGTAAAAAAGACATGAAATTTAGCATCGGAGATAAAATGGCAGACCTGGGCGGGATTTTTCTGGCCCATATTTTCAAATTGCCGGTGTTGATCTTTTTCCTGCTGATGAAAACCACCACAGTAGGTTACGATTTTCTTAGAACTACAGGGATACCCTGGTTTCGCAAAGAATCTGTCGCAGCTTTCAGGTATCTCCTGCAAAAAAGCCGCGAAGCCTGGCGAAGTTTCTCTTTCCGAGAAATGTTTCACTTAATACGCATTCAGGGAAAGTGGGTCGCCGTAACAAGCGGGGCGATCTCCATCGTAGGTTTTATCTTTATTGGATTGGATTTCGAGGGATTGTATGCACCCGTAAGATTGTCTGAAAGACTTTATCTGATCGAACATGCAGATCCGTATGTAGCGGACATGGACAAATTTGAGGAGAAAGTCAAAGAAGTAGCCCGCTCGCTGGATGTTCCGCCTGAATGGCTGATGGCAGTCATGTATTCCGAATCAAAATTAAACCCCTCGGTAATCAACCGCAGAGGAAGCGGTGCGACCGGTCTTATACAGTTTATGGTTCCTACTGTCAGAGAGCTCAATGACCGGCTGGGTACCAATTATTATATGAGCGATGTCCGGAAAATGGAGGCACATCAACAAATGGAGCTCGTGAGAGAATATTTACAAACGGTCAGAGAGCGATATGGTGAATACGAAAGCCTGACTGATTTGTATCTGGCGATTCTTTACCCCAAAGCGCTGGAGTTTGGCCCCACCTATGTCCTTTATGCCAAACCCACCAAAATGTACAACCAAAACGTAGGGCTCGACGAAAACAAAGATGGATCGGTAACGGTAACAGATATCAGTGACCGCATGCGGCGGTTATTTCCAACGGCTTTTTATAAAATGAAATAAAATAGCTGCTTAAAGCAGACGCTTTTGAACCATATTTCATGATAACCCAAACGCCCGGATCAGCTTGGTCAACTTTTCTGTTTCGATCAAAAAACCGTCATGCCCAAAATCAGAGCTTATTTCCCGGTAAATAGCTCCAGGAATATGCTCTGCCAGCAATTTTTGCTCATTCACCGGAAAAAGAATATCTGAGTCCAGCCCAATGACCAGGGTTTTTGCCCGGATGGCCTGAAGCGCTGTTTCGACTCCTCCCCGCCCCCTGCCCACATGATGCGAATCCATCGCTTTGGATAATGCCCAATAGGAAAATGCGTGAAATCGTTTCACCAGTTTATCGCCCTGATACCGCTGATAAGAAGACGCCAGGAAATCGTCTGTTTTTTCGTCAGTAGATTCTTGTTGGGTGGCAGAATAAGCCCCATAGCCCCGATAGGAAAGCAAGGCAACAGAACGAGCCGCGCGCATACCTGCCAGACCGGCATCCGGGCGGGAGTTTTTCCATGTGACATCCGCTTGTATCGCCAGCCGCTGCGATTCATTGAAGGCAATTCCCCAGGGAGAATGTTGAGCATTCGTCGCAATAGGGATCAGATAGTCAAAAACTTCAGGCTGCAAAATGGCCCACTCCAGTGCCTGTTGCCCGCCCAGTGAACCACCTAAAATCAAACGGATTCGCTCGATTTTCAGGTGTTGTCTCAGCAGGTCAAATGCACGGGCAATATCCCGGTTGGTAAGCAGGGGGAATGTATGATAATAGGGTTCTCCCGTCGCCGGATTGACAGATAAAGCATTCGTAGAACCGTAACACGAGCCCGGCATATTGGCACAAATCAGAAAATCACGGGCGGGATCAAACAGTAACCCATCGCCAATCATTCCCGGCCACCACTCAGGCACAATGGCATTGGCGGTAAGGGCATGACAAAACCAGACAATATTATCCCGCGCAGGATTGATCGTACCCAATGTTGCGTAGGCAAGTGTCAATTCCGGCAGGATTTCCCCTGATTCCAGTTGAAACGGTTGTTGATAATGGAAAAAATGTGTCTGCATAAAACAAAAAAATCCCCGGGCAAATATACCCGGGGAGCAAAATTACAATTTATTCTTATGAGGACACAGGCTGGAAAACAGTAGAAAATGCCTGCTTGAAATCACCGATGATATCGTCAATATGTTCGATTCCGACAGAAACCCGCAGCAACGTAGGTTTTACGCCGGAGGCCAGTTGTTCGGCATCACTCAACTGCTGGTGCGTAGTGGAAGCCGGGTGAATAATCAGCGTTTTTGAATCGCCGACATTGGCAAGATGGCTTACCAGCTTCAGGCTGTTGACAAAAGTCTCCGCTTGCGCTTTATCCCCTTTTAAGATCAGGCTAAGAACAGCACCGGCGCCATTGGGTGCATATTTTTTACCGAGATCAAAATATGGACTGCTTTCGAGACCGGCATAATTTACTTTTTCGACCAGCGGGTGCGCTTCAAACCATTTTGCCAGAGAAAGTGTATTATCTACGGCACGTTGAACGCGCAGAGAAAGTGTTTCCAGCCCTTGCAATAGAAGGAAAGAATTGAAAGGCGAAATGGCGGGGCCAAAATCGCGAAGCCCTTCTACCCTGGCACGAATTGCAAACTGGATATTCCCAAACGGACCGTTGGGGCCAAATACTTCGCTGAAAATCAGGCCATGATACCCTTCAGAAGGTTCGCTAAACTGCGGATATTTTCCATTTCCCCAGTTATAGTTTCCGCCATCAACCAGCACCCCGCCGATGGTTGTGCCATGACCACCTATCCATTTTGTGGCAGAATGTGTCACAACATGTGCCCCATATTCGAGCGGGCGAATCAGATACCCAGCTGCCCCAAAGGTGTTATCCACGACGAGGGGTATATCGTACTTCTGCGCCAGTTTGCCGAGCGCTTCGAGATCAGGGATATTAAATTCCGGATTCCCGATGGATTCAACGTAAAACGCTTTCGTATTTTCATCGATCAGTTTTTCGAAGGAACTTACCTTATCTCCGTCAGCAAAGCGTACTTCAATACCCAGCCTTTTAAAGGCCACTTTAAACTGATTGTACGTACCGCCATAGAGATAAGAAGTTGATACAAAATTGTCTCCCGCAGAAAGAATATTGTTGAGTGCGAGAAACTGCGCAGCTTGTCCGGAACTTGTAGCCACCGCCAATACCCCTCCTTCAAGCGCGGCAATCCGCTTTTCGAAGACATCCGTGGTTGGGTTCATGATCCGGGTGTAGATATTGCCAAATTCTTTCAATGCAAAGAGATTGGCTGCATGATCAGTATCTTTAAAGACATACGATGTAGTCTGATAAATAGGGACGGCACGCGAACGGGTAGTTTCATCTACTTCTTGACCAGCGTGCAACTGGAGTGTTTCAAAACGATAATTCTGACTCATAACAATTGAATTGGATATAGATTAAAAGGATATAACAGACGTGAATACAGGATGCCTGATTGACAGGCAAATAGATGATAGACAGATATATGATTGCAGACGGGATTAACCGCCACAACGACCTGCTTCAGATAAAAAATGGAAAGATATCAACAACAACATCGCATGGAAGCCATGTGGAACATGGAGACCGGATAGACAGGCGGTGTAGAAGAATTGGATGATTGAACGGTGCGGAGAGAATAACTACATCTTTTCATAAAAATAGTGTTAACCAGTTTATCTTTCCCCTGAGGGGTCTGGATGGGGCACCTTTTCCGCATTTGATTTTCAGAATGGTTGCCAGAGGGTCAGTGAGCCAGGTCTCTCGCCTCTTCTCTATATACTAATTACACCTTAACAGATGTAAGAAGCCGTTGATTACCCCAAAGATATAGAACCTTTTAATAAATGCAAATTTATTTTTACAATTATTTCCCGCATTGATTAACAAAGTAGCAATTCATGGTTATATTGATTTATTATATTATAATTTTATAATGATAATACCGAAAATTCGGTAACCTGCAAATCGTCATTTCAAACGAGAAAAATCATCTTCAAATTTTCGCCATCCCTGTTGGGGTATTTATGTTGTAAATTGTATTGGTATAGAAAAAACGGATAATCCCGGATAAATCTCTGAGGGTTGAGTTTTTTTGTTAACAGAATTATTTGTTTAATTTCGTGTTATTCTTTAACCAAAACTGTCTAAAAAGTAGGTAGACTATGAGAAAATTATCCGCAATTATGGTTGCGTTGGTTGCTACGGCGAGTATGTACGGGCAATCTGCACAACTAATCAACCGAAAGGCGATGTCTGAGACAGAAGTGCGGGTGTTTGATCGATCAGCACAAATTGATCTGTCGGCAACCCTTCCCGCAAACGCTGGCTCAACGGGCATTCCGCTTGGAACAACTGTTACAGATGCTGTCACTGCGACGAAAATCGGTGAGGCGTCCAATGCATTTACATTCATTTTGCCAGACAACAACCAGATAGGAGTCGCTGCTGATGTAGGGCTCAACGGTGGATCTGTTGCATTTATCTATCGCCAAAATATCAATCAGTGTGGCGGTACAGGTAGTGAAAGTGGGAAATATCGCTATTCCATCTCCACCAATGGAGGTACAACATGGAATGTAGGAACTCCCGGTGGTTGTTATGGCCTTGGCCCAATTAACACTGCGTATTCACAGGCTTCCCGTTATCCCAACATGGGATTGTTTCTGCCTCCCGGCCAAAACCCCGATACCCTCAATCTGGCTATGACTTATGTAGGTCCTGTACTTACAGCTGCCGGCTCCGGATGGGATGGTAACGTAATCGGTACAGTTACAGATCTAACGACGACACCCGTTTCTACTCAGGAAATATATCCTTTCCAGGCTGGCAACCAATACTTCTCCTACTCTCTTACAGAAAGAGTTCCCGGAGAATGGTGGTATGCTTCTTTTACCTGGGATGGTACAAACGTTGGAAGTGATGTGATCCTGAACAAAGGTGTTTGGGACAATACCACAGAATCTTTGACCTGGAGCACCGTTGCAACTCTTTCACCCAACTATTACCTCGGCTTTGATGGCTCACCTACCCGTGCCGGTTCCATGAACATGGCTTTCAGCCCTGACGGTATGACCGGTTATGTTGGTCTGATTGCTGACCTCGTAGGTGGTGCTGACTCTGTAATGTCTCCATGTTTTGCTGCTACTACCGATGGCGGCGCAAACTGGGGCAACTTTGTCCAGTTTGACATGAGCCAATACTACAACCGCGGTCTGCTCGATACTACCAACCAGTACTTTATCGACATCGATACCATTACCGGAGATACTGTACCTATTTCAAACCGCGTTACTTCTGCTTTTGACTTTGACCTCACCGTTGATAAAAACGGAAACCCTCACTTACTGGCTGTTGTGGGAAGTGCATCGCTGAGCAATAGCGACGGAACTTATGACTTCCCGGGCTATTCTATTTTCTCTGGGTTGGGTCTGTTTGTATTTGACTTTACGAAAGATTCCTACGGTGACTGGAACATGCTGTATGTCAGCAAACAAACTGCTTTCCGCGGCTCTTTCGGAGACCCCGCCAACCCTACAGGTTCTGAACTGCTGGAAGGAATTGACCCATGGATGCAGGTCGCTCGTTCTACTGATGGTAGCGTAGTATTCTTCTCATGGACAGATACTGACAGTACAGGTAACAGTGCCAACTTCACTTCCAATACCCGTCCTGACCAGATCACCGCAGCATATAATGTGGATAACAACACCATTACCAATGCAATCAACCGCACAGGTGATGATGCAAACTGGGCTTCCCGTGCACTTATGCCGAGAGTATCTTCTATCGCACTTTATGACAAAATTTCCAAGTACACCCTGCCTACTGTGATCATGGATATGGGCCCTCCCGGAACTTCTGCTACACTGCCAGTTTCTTTCTGGTACTTCTCTGATGTGCAGTTTGATAAGAATACCGACTTCGTAAATACCGGTCAATTCTTCTACAACTGTAAAGAGAATCCAATCGTAGGTAACCCGGCTGTCACAAGCCCTGACTGTGGTACTTCTGATGGTGCTCTGGCTGTTGCTCCTACCGGTGGTGTTGGTGCTTACTCTTACGAATGGAGTGCAAATGCAGGTAGTGTAACCACGCCTACTGCAACTGGTCTTGCTGCTGGTATTTACTCTGTAGTGATTAGCGACGAAGTGGGTTGTAGCGAAGTGGTATCTGTTGTTCTGAACAACGCCAACGCGCCTACGCTGAGCATTTCTGCTTCCGCAAATATTTCATGTAACGGAGCAAATGACGGTACGGCTACCGTAACACCAACCGGTGGTGCAGGAAGTGAAACCTACCTTTGGGACAATGGTGAAACCACTGCAACTGCTTTGGCACTTGCACCTGGTACCCATACTTGTACCGTAACTGATGCAAACGGCTGTAAATCTTTCATCACCGTAAACATCACTGAACCCGCAGCAATCAACGTTTCTGCTACTGCTACTGGCGTAGATTGTAATGGTGATACCAATGGTTCTGTTTCTGCCAGTGCTTCCGGTGGAAGTGGTGCATTGACTTACGCATGGTCTTCCGGTGATACAGGGCCTTCTGTTTCCGGTCTTCCCGGTGGTAGCTATACGGTTACAGTAACTGATGGCAACAGCTGTACGACTACAGCAAATGTCACTGTTGCTGAGCCAGCGCCAATTGCTGCTACCCTCAATGCAAATCCTAACTCCGCAGCCGTTCCTGTTTATACTGGTAATATCACCGCAACTCCTGCTGGTGGTACAGCGCCTTATACACTCGCATGGAGCGGGCCTAATGGTTTCACAGACAACACCAATACCCAATTTATCTTTGGTCTTTGCGGTGGTACCTACTACCTGCAAATCACCGATTCCAAAGGGTGTGTGTTCACTGACTCTGCTGTAGTAGGCGTAGCTGGAAATGGGGTAAACTGTATTACCGGCAGTGACGCGATTGACCGCGAACTGGCAGCTGGTATCAACACCATGAGCCTGTTCCCGAACCCAAACAACGGTTCATTCACCCTTAACCTCGAGCTTCAAAACCGCGACAATGTAAGCGTACAGGTAATTGACCTGAATGGAAAAGTGATCGCTACCAAAAATGCTGAAAAAGTGCTTTTCGTAGAAGAAGACTTCCACATGACAGGCATCGCCTCCGGCATCTATCTGGTGAAAGTAACTACTTCACTGGGTTATGCTACGCAAAAAATAATCATCCGGTAGTTTCCGGTGATTCCATAAAAAAAGCTGCTTCTGTAATGGAAGCAGCTTTTTTTTATACTCTTTTTTGGCGCCGCTCCATGGCAGCACGAATGGCCTCCGGTGTACCGGGAGGCACGGCATCAATCAATTTCTGTGTATAGGGATTCTGTGGATTTAAATACAACGCTTCTGAAGGCCCCTGCTCTACAATTTTTCCCTCTTTCATCACCAGGATCCGGTCGCTCATAAACCGGATGACACTCAGATCATGGGAAATGAATATATAGGTCAGATTGCGCGCATCCTGAAGGTCTTTGAGCAGATTCAGAATCTGTGCCTGCACGGATACATCCAAAGCCGATACAGATTCATCACAAATAATAAACCGGGGATCTACCGCCAACGCGCGCGCGATACAGACCCGCTGCCGCTGACCACCGGAAAACTGGTGCGGGTATCGGTCAAAAAAGGAAGCGGACAATTGCACCTTCTCCAGTAATTCTTCTGCGCGGGCCTTTCGCTCCCGTGCATTACCGCCAATGCCATGTACAGTCATGGGCTCCATAATGGCTTCCCCCACAGGAATCCGGGGATTGAGCGAACTGTAAGGGTCTTGAAAAATAATTTGCATATCCCGGCGCATTGGCCGAAGCGCTGCCGGGCTCAAAGAAGTCAGATCTTTTCCCTGAAATATGACTTTCCCGCCCGTAGGGTCGATCAGACGAAGTATGGTACGGCCTAATGTCGTTTTTCCACATCCTGATTCGCCTACCAGTCCGACTGTCTCGCCAGGATAGACAACCAGACTCACATCATCTACCGCTTTTACCACTTGCTCTTTCGTAGCAAAAAAGCCTTTCTTCGAGGTATAGTGTTTGACAAGATTTTCCACAACCAGCAGGGGGGATTTTTCCTGAATGGTTACCTGCCGATCCGGATTCTTCGGTTCAATGACGGACTGGGTGTGATTCATAAAATCTTCCACCGTACGCAAGCGCCGCATATGGATATTGGCATTGGGGCGACAGGAAAGCAAACCCTGCGTGTACAAATGTTTGGGGTGTTGGAAAATTTGCTCTACTGCCCCTCTCTCTACGGCTTCGCCTCTGTACATCACCAATACATCGTCGGCAATTTCCCCTACCACACCCAGGTCATGTGTGATAAATATGATCGCCATTCCATATTGCGCCTGCAACTGTTCCATCAGGCGGAGAATGCTCTTCTGCACCGTTACATCCAATGCGGTGGTCGGTTCATCTGCAATCAATATGGCAGGATGACAACTCATCGCCATCGCGATCATGACCCGCTGTTTTTGTCCACCAGAAATCTGGTGAGGATAGGCATGATACAGTTGTTCTTTCCGGGGCAATTCTACCTGGTCAAACAATTCCAGTGTCCGCTGGTGTGCTTCTTCTCTTGAAAGTTGTTTATGAAGTCTCAGCACTTCACTTACCTGTTCTCCACAGGAAAAAACGGGGTTAAGAGAAGTCATTGGCTCCTGAAAAATCATGGAAATCTGATTCCCCCTGATTTTCTGCATATCAGCAGCAGACGCCAGGAGCAGATTTTTTTGTATATCACCCCCGTTTGAGAATAAGATTTCGCCATTCGGAGTAAATGCATAATCGGGCAGCAATTTCATGATGGACAAAGCAGTAACGGATTTTCCACTACCTGACTCGCCTACAATCCCCAGGGTTTTTCCCTTTTCAAGGTGGAAATTTACATTCTTTACTGCGGATACGGTTCCCTCGCGTGTTCGAAATTCTGTAGAGAGATTTTTTACTTCAAGTATGTACTCAGCCGGCATTTTACTGATTTTGGATCAGCAAACTACGAAGTGAGGCAATAACAACGAAGACTTTTTTATATTCGTAATATCTAAAAACTGATTTTGAAAAACGAACATAAAACCCTGCTTCGTCAATTGGCGGTTCCTGCGATCATTTTAGTCGGCATGTGGCTGGTTTTTGGGGTAGAGTGGCTCACAGGAAAGAGTTTTTCCTTTCTGGGGATTTTACCCAGAAAACTGGCGGGATTGCCGGGAATTGTACTCTCCCCTTTTATCCACGGCGACCTGGGGCATATCACGTCCAATTCCATTCCTATTTTTGTACTTTCTGCGGGGTTATTCATCTTTTACCAAAAGATTGCGGGGCAGGTTCTGTCCATTCTATGGCTGGGAACCGGGATATGGGTCTGGATCGCGGCGCGTTCCAGTTTTCACATTGGGGCAAGTGGATTGGTTTATGCCCTGGTATTTTTTCTGTTTTTCAGCGGGGTATTCCGAAAAGAAACCCAATCGATGGCGATTGCTCTGATTGTGGCCCTGTTTTATGGAAGTGCGGTATGGGGGATATTGCCGATTCAGGAAGGCGTTTCATGGGAATCACATCTGTTTGGCGCTTGTGTTGGAACCATCGTTGCCTTTTTCTTTCGAAAGTCAGGACCTCAGCGAAAAACATATGATTGGGAAGAAGAGTCTGAAGAAGAGGAGCCGAGAGACGCCATTGAGCCGTGGAATTATCGTACCCTTTTTCCTCCACCGGATGGGTTTACGTATCCCCCAAAATAAAAAGGCTGCTCACCAGGAACAGCCCAATTATTACTGCGAGAATATAATTAACAATTAATGCTTGTGAAAAGCGAGGATCGGAACGGATCCGTCCCGGGTCATTTCACGCGTGAAGCCCGGGTTGGAGAACAAATTCCTCCAGGAAAATTTTTTCCGGTTGATCATCGCCAAAAGATTGATATTATTCTGATTTACAAATTTTTTGATTCCGCTGAGCGGGTCTGCATGGTCAAAAAACTTATAATAGACCTTAGGATAATCGAGCGTGTCGGAGATCGTTTTTTCCAAACTATGGAGATACTTTTCATTACCACCGGCAGGCTCCTGGCTGTTGACATGAACAATCGTCAGCTTTGCATCAAACATTGCTGCGATGCCTTTTACCTGGCTGATTACATTTGAATCATAGTCAGTTAAATCCACTGCATAGGTAATATGCTGTATTTCATCAAAACCACGTTTGGCCGGAACAATAAAAACCGGGGTATGTACGCCTTCAATCAATCTGGAAGCCATTGCTGTACGGAAGTAGCCCCTTAATCCCGGCGAGGCATGGGTTCCCATAATAACCAGTTCGTACGCATTCGATTGTGTTTCGCGAACGATTTCGTATATGGAGCTGCTTTCTCCAAATTTAAATTCAAACTGAATATTGCGGGCGGCAAGGGATTCCCAGATTTTTGCTGCGGCTGAAGCAATAGACTCATTTCTTATTTCCGCTATCATGGTGTCAGACCCCAGATCAGAGGAGAATATTCGCTGATTTTTGTTTTTCAACAGCCGAGAACCACCTGCATAAAAAACAGTCAATACAGCACTGGATTTAACAGCGACTGAGGCTGCATAGCCCAAAACATTTTCGTAGTCTGAGCGGAGATTAACAGGGGCGAGGATTCTTTTCATCTAAGTCTGTGTTTGTTCGAATGACAGTTGTTTATTTTTTTTATACAACTGTTTCGGGTTAAAAATAGTTACGAAATCGATTTATATCAGGGAAACCACTTACCCATTTAACGTGATTGGGCATTTAAAAGATGCTAGTGAAATGCGATTTTTTGGGTACAAAGCATTAATTTTCCTAACATCCGGGTTCAAGAGGAATTTCCGTTGAAAGTATCTCCGAAAATCTGGTATTTTCTGTATTTTCCTGTGAATTTGAATCTACAAACCTTCGCTTATTTGGTTATGAAACGTCAACTTTTCCATTTCTACTTACATTTTGTCCTGATTCTTACGCCAGTGTTTCTTTCTGCCCAGGCACGGCCACAACTTTCCGGACAAAATCTTTTCCTTTCTTCAGAAAACCATGATTGGATGATCCTCAAACCGGGGATAAATCTTTCTTCAGGTGAACTCATTCAGCACCTCACCGAAAAGCAGGATGAAACCCTGGAATGGACTGATGCAAACTGGGATGAACAGGGATTTTTGCATAACCGTTTCCAACTCTACCATGCCGGAATACCTGTAGAGTTTGCCGTTTTATTTACCCATGAGCGAAATGGTCGGGTAGAAAAAGCGAATGGATTCCTGCCTTCCCTTCAGGTTGAAAATGCCGTACAACAGATTTCAGCGGAAACCGCGATTGAGCAGGCGCTTGCCCACATCGGTGCAGAGAAGTATATGTGGGAATGGCCGGGTGTTACGCAGGTGATCCGGGATATCAGAAATGATTCTTCTGCGACATTTTATCCACAGCCGGAATTATTGCTTACAGATACTGATTTTAAATGGGAAACGCCCGTTTACCGGCTGGCCTGGAAAATGGAAGTCTTTACGGCCCTCCCCTATGGCTCTCAGTTGATTTACATCGATGCTTTGGATGGTTCGGTCATCAAGTCGCTCAACACACTCCAGACGACTGACAAACCCGGCACAGCAGAAACCAAATACCACGGAACCCGCCCGATTGTAGCAGATTCCTTCGAAAACGGCTATCGGCTCCGGGAGTTCAGCCGCGCCAGTCAGGGAATTGAAGTCCGCGATCTGAATAACTCCACCAACCTGGCAACTGCGGTGGATATGACAGATGACGACAATAATTGGAATAATATCAATCCCCAATGGGATGAATATGCCACGGATGTGCATTGGGGGCTCGAGATGACGTATGACTATTTTTTCCAAAAATACCAGCGGGACAGCTATGACGCCAATGGTGCAAAGATGATTGTTTATGTCCATTTTGATGCGCCGGCTTCCTCCACTGCATTCTGGAATGTATCCTATGGAGGATTTGGTGACAATAACGGATCCCCCCACGCCAGTATCGATGTAGTCGGCCACGAAGTAACACATGGCATCATCCGAAGTAGTGCAGGCAACCTCGTCTATATCGACGAGGGGGGAGCATTAAATGAAGGGCATGCAGATATTTTCGGGAAAGCCGTTGAGCATTATACTGATAGCGCCAACTTCTCCTGGATCATGGGGCAGCGGTCAGGAAACCCGATTCGTAGCCTTGCCAACCCCAATTCCTATGGCGACCCTGACACCTACAAGGGTACTTTCTGGGCAACCGGCGACCCGGACAATGGCGGCGCCCATACCAATGCCAATGTGCTTACCCATTGGTTTTATCTTCTGTCTGAAGGGGGAACCGGTACAAATGACAAAGGAAAAACCTATCAGGTCAATGGCGTCGGCATCGACCATGCCGCCCAGATTGTTTACAGAAATCTCACCACATACCTGACACCCACTGCGCAGTTTAGCGATGCCCGGCAGGGATTGATCTGGGCTGCGGAGGATTTGTTTGGAAAATGCTCAGAAGAAGTGATACAAACGATGAATGCCTGGTACGCGGTAGGCATCGGCGACACGGTTCGCAATGAGGATCTTTCTGTCATTGAAATTCAACCGGTTTCGGACTGTCTGCCCGGGTCTGCAGAACCGATCACTGTGACTGTCATGAATTGGGGTTGTACCGATATCTCCGCCGGTGATCTTCAAATGGTGTATTTTATCAAAGACCCTGCGACAACTGTGGTAGAAAATATTGCCATTCCCAATGGCATTCCCGGGTTATCGACGGCAACGCTTACTTTTCCGACTCCTGCCAACCTGAGCCCGGCCAAAGATTACGAAATCACAGCCAGAACCCTGTATATTCCCGATCCTGACAAAACAAATGATCTTTCACCGCCTATGATTGTGAAAAGCAGATTTCCATTTGGTGAACAGACGATTTCTTTTGAAACCAGTTCGTGGATTGATTCCATCTCATTCGTTGCCGGTGAAGAAGCAGAAATCAGCATTTCCCCTGAGGCAGGAAATGGCGGAGGTATGGGCATTTTAATGGAGGGCGGCTATGGATTTAACTACCGGTTTGTCGAATCTTTTCCTTTATGGGGAGGGCCGGCTATCGATTTATTTGACTACAACCCGGCATTTTACAGCGCGGCCTGTATTTGTGTTGACGCCTCGCAAATGTATCAAATGAACCTTTCCTTCGATCTGAAACAACATTACTCAAACTTTTTTGCGCCTAAGTTTAGTGCAGAGTTTGGGAACCTGCGAGACTCCATGATGCGCAGAAACGCCAACAATCTCAAAGTAACGGCCAACGGCACTACGCTGGCATGGTATCGCCCCGAAACAAAGGATCAGGATACATTTATGACCCACAGCCTGGACCTGGGCAATTTTGCAGGGCAGATTTTTCCGCTATGTTTTGAATCCAAAGCTGTCTGGCGTAAAGCAGATGATTTTGAGGGAATCGGTGACCGGGTTTTTATTGACAATATCCGCCTGGAAGGAATTTTCACCGCAAACGAACCGGAAGCAGGCCTTGCTTATTTTAGCCTGTTTCCCAATCCGGCATCAGACGAAATTTTCATCCAGACTCATCAGGGCAGCGTTTTCCCGGCTGATATCAGCATATTGGATCTCATGGGCAAAAGCTTACCCCATACCGCCACCTCGGTTTCACCAGATCGGGTAAAATTGGATACCCGGCAGCTTTCTCCAGGTCTCTATATCGTAAAGATTAATTCCGGGGAAAAAGTCTATAGCGAAAAAGTTATCAAATATTAGAGAAATCCGGTGGCAGAGGCTCCCGAAGCTCCGGATTTCTGCCCACGGATTGCAACAAAAGCTATTTCGACTTTTTCATCAACTCACTGAGTTTGTCAAAGTCCTTCTTAAAAAATATACCAATACCTGCTTTGTTGGTATTGTTTTGCTGACGAAGATCGAGGCTTTCCCGGTTAAAGACTTCAAGTACAAGCTCGGTAGGCTTCGCTCCGACCTGTCCTTCTTCTCCTTTTTTGGGAAGAAGGCGGATGTTCATACTAATATTGCCCAATGCAAAATTGGAACCGGGCCCGACCAGCGTTCCATCTCGCTCGAGCGTAACGCGGTCATTAAAGAGCTTTGCGGAAACCAGCAGGTTCACATCCTGAAAATTGGTTGTGTTGACGTTGACGCTTACTTTATCGCTCATCACCTGCGAAAGCCAATAATTGAGCTGATTACTTAGCAATTCTGATACACTGGTCGTGACACCTGTACCCGCACCACTTTCAGCAAGGAGCCCGCCTGTAGGGGCAAAGCGGTTAAATACCATCAGGCTGAATACCTGTTTATTGAGTTCCTGCTCATCGTACTCGATATTTTTCAGGTAGGAGGCGATCTGAGATATCCCCTGCTCCGAAAGATTGGGTAAGTTGATCGACAGCTGAATTTCGGGTTGCAGCAGCAAACCTTGCAGATGCATCAGTACCTGAACCGGAACACGGATCGAGCGATCTTCCCGCAACAGATCTTTGATGTCTGCATTCAATGCATAAATCGCGTCAATGTTCAGTTCTGCGCCAAATGGGTCCCCTGTCCATTTGATCATGCCTCCGGGTTTTACCTGAAATTTTTTATTCAGGACGTTTTGGGCGGTAAACAAGTATTCACCGCGTTTTACTTCATAATCACCAAACATGGTAAATTCCCCATCTTCGGTAACTTTGAGATTAAGCACACCTTCCCCTCTTCCCTGCATGATATCGCCCACTTTTTCGTCAAAAATGAGGTCTATCTGAATATCTTCTGTGGCGATGGCGGTGAGATTCAGTTCGAATCCCTGAAGTCCGGTTTTGATTTTGCCCTGTTCATACAATTTGTCTGTCGTAAAATGCACAAATTCCGGCTTTCCCAGATCGTCTTCATAGGAGATGGGAATACGCAAACGGCTTTTAGGACCAGAAGAGGCAATGGCCTGTATGGTGAGCTTTTCGAGGTTTCCGGTAATATCAGCAATGCCATTTTTGACATACATCGTACCGTAAAAGAGATCATTGTCTTCTTTACCTGTATTCATGACCAGAAAATTTTTAACCTGATCAAGCTGCAGGTCAAACTCAAATTCACGTAACCCTCTGTGTCGAATAACCCCGTGAAAATCAGCATGATTGCGTTCGGGGTCATACAGGGTAATGCGGGGAAATGTGATCCGGTCGTTGTCGAAATATATCTTCCCATCAAAGGAATAGCGGGTCTGGAAATACTCCACCCCGAATCCAGCTTCTTCAAAATGGCCAATCCCATTGACTTTCAGGTTTTTGACATTCCCTCTGATGGTAAATTCTTCCAGCTCGACGTTCCCTTTTATTTCAAATAACTGGGTTTTTACGAAAGGATAAATATAATCGAGCGGGAATCCACTTTGCGTGATCAGATTAAAATCAATCGGTGCAATGGAGTCCGGGAAAGCGTATTTTCCGACTAAAGTCAGGGTAGTGTCGCCTTCAGCGATCAGATTGGCACGTAGATGAAGATCACCCTGGGATTGCAGCCAGTCTGAATTGACAAACACCTCTCCGTAGTCAAATCCATCCAGTTGGAATTGCTCAACTTTAAATAAGCCATCAAAACCCGGATCATCCAATACATGGTGCAAAGCAACGTCTGCGCTAATCTTCCCTGAAGGAGAAAATGGTAAAGGGTAAAAATCGTTGATGGCATTTATTTCCAATTGCCCTAAATCTATATTCAGCACAGAATTAATATCCGCAGAAACTACCCCATCAAGTCGCAGGTAGCTATTCTCATCTTCCAGCATCAGGTTTCTGATATCGAGTGATTTCTGGTCATAGATAAATTTGTGCCCATTATTAAACTGGAGTTCCTGCCCTCTTACCACCAATCGGGAAGAGACCGGGTCAATACTGGCCTCAATTCTTCCTCCGGGAAAAAATCCTGCAATCAGTTTTAACCGGAAATCGTTGTCCTGAAGATGTTGTTTAGCGGTAAGATCTGCTGAAAGCGTATCCTGTTTACCCTGTAAATCGAGCGAAACCTGATCAAAGCTAAGATCTGGTCCAATTTTGACTGTATCGCTATAAATCCCCCCGGCAATATTCAACTGGTTTTTATCACTTTGTTTTAGGAGATTGAGGTCTGCCCGGATGTTTTCCGCTGCTACCTGATGATAATAAACAGAATCGATATCGAGAGATATCAATGCCTGGTCATATTTACTGAATTGCAGCTGGCCTAATATAGAGGAACCCGGAGAAATAAAAATAGGTTGATTGAGGAAGGTGAATATTTGATTGATACTATCTCTTGTAGCAATGCCAAAACGCATATCTGTTTCTGTAGAGTCTGTGATTTTCCCGGCATAGTAGGCCTGAATCAGACTGTCATCATTGGCAAAATAGAGGGAACTCTCATACCCCAGCCTTCGGGTAAGCGCCAGGGCATTTTTGATGGAAAAATCTCCGGCAATATCTGCATCGAGGATACTGCTTTTCAGATTGATGTATTTATAATTATAGCGGTTTTGATCAGAAGTAAATAACAGATCGGGGACTCTGATTTCCGAAGAATCTGAAGGCCGGAATAGCGACATCTGTGACATTCGCAACTCCCCATTCATTTCCTCCAAAGAGTCGCCCTTCAGATCCACATGCAGATCAGCGGAGACCATAATGGTATCTGTGTACATTTTGTAACGCCAAAGATTCAGATTTTTGACCACGCCATCTACCTTATAGACTGCCGGAGATTGTGCCATATCCAAATCCACCTGCACATTCACACTCCCTTCACCATCACTGCCAATCAGATGGCCTGCCAAAATGTGATCGGAAACTTTCACATCGCCATATATTGAGTCCACATAATATCCAATAAGATCAGAATCTGTGATTCGGGCATCAAAATAAGTGTCTATATCATCTAAACTCAGGCCTTTTCCTTTGACTTTTCCCTCAAAATTTAGTCGGGAGGATATTTTTTGATCTATCAATGACAACTTATCCACATCCAGTTCCTTCGTGGTAACAAATCCCTCATACGTAAGTACTCTTACTACAGGCGGCAATTTTATATGGAGATTTCCATTCACAGCCCCCAGATCAGTGGCCGTTTTTGCATTAATGAGAAAGTCATAAAATCCCCCTTTAAGACTACCAGTCATAGAAAGTGTCTGAAGTGTCTTGAGCATATTGGGGAGTTTGACAGAAGGAAGGAGCGCCTCTATTTCGGGCAAAAATATCCGGCTTTCCTGAACCCTGATATCGATAGAAGCTTTATCCGGATCAAGATATCCCAATAAGTCTATATCTGCACGTACACGCGTTTGGTTGAGATATCTGGCAAAAAATCCACGTGCGTGAATTTCATTGCGGTTTCCATTCACCTGCCCTTCCCCCCTGATAACTCCCGAAAGCGGCAATGGGTTGGAAATAAAATAGTTTACCAGCGCTACCTCCAACCGGGAATCCTTTAATTTGATTTCAAAATTTTCGTTAAAATCACGGTCAATCAGTTGGCGGAAAGTAGTGTTGGGGAACCATATATCTCCCTTAATCCAGGTATTGCCCGTTTTCAGGGAGAGGTCAGACAACTCCACAAAGGGAACATCTCCGGAAAGGTCTGCCGGATCAGGCTTTTCGCCAGTGACCAGGAAGGTGCTAAAATGCTCTAGTTTAAGTCCGGTAAAGTTTTCAATTGCAGAAATCTGATTGAGGTACATTTCCACTTTTCCGGTTGATTCCAGTAAAAGGGAAAAATCGGTTTCAATAGAATCCAGTTGGATATGGCGCAGATTGATCCGGTCGGCGTACAATGAGTCAAAATCCTCCGCCGTAGAATCAGCAAAAATAAATTGGCCATTTTCAATATGAACAGCGGCAATATCTATGACAAAGCCTGACTTTTCTACGTCAGTGGTATCATTGGAGAGGAAATTTTCCAGAATACAGTTTAGATTAAAGAGACTATCTGCCCGCGTTCTGGAAAGAAAGATTTCGGGGCCTATCAGATCTACCCCACTGATTTTAAACCGTTTGGTTTCTGTTGGTTTGAAGAAAACATTCCACAGAGAAAAACTAAGCATATTCACTTTCAGTCTTTCAATTTTTACCAAAGGCAACCCCTGGCAATCTTCAACAGAAACACTTTCAAACACACCTTTATAGGGAAAAGCCATGCTGACTTTTTCAATCTGCACACGGGTGCCCAGGTACTCTGACATATACCCTTGTGTGTGCATGACCAGCCAGGTTTGTACCCTGGGAAAAGACACAAGCATACTAAGGCCGAGAAACAGCATTACAAAGAGGCCCACTCCCCCTGCCACATACCTCAATATTTTCCAAAAAGATTTCTTCAAATCAAAACCTTAAAACTACGAATATACATTCCCATTGTGTTCAACGATGGAATAAAGACAAAGATTTCGGTGAAAAGTGGATTTTAACTGCAATATCCGCAGATATTTATAATTTTGGGGCATAATGCCGATTATTCTTGCCATAGAATCTTCCTGTGATGAAACTTCATCCGCCGTCATTCGCGACGGCCGTATATTGGTGAATCTGATCAGCTCACAACTCGCTCATAGCGAGTATGGGGGCGTCGTACCAGAACTTGCCTCCCGGCTACACCAGCAACAAATCATCCGGGTAGTGCAACAATCACTTTCAACGGCAAAAATCTCCCTTCAGGAACTGGACGCCATTGCTTTTACCCGGGGCCCGGGACTACTTGGGGCGCTGCTGGTTGGGACATGTTTTGCAAAATCTCTGGCCTACGGCCTGAATTTGCCCCTCATTGAGGTAAATCATATGCAGGCGCATGTACTGGCAAATTTCATTTCTGACAATCCGCCCGAATTTCCCTTCCTGTGCCTGACCGTATCAGGCGGGCATACCCAGCTTGTACTTGTGCGCAGCCACCAGGATATGGAGATCATCGGTAAAACTATCGACGATGCCGCTGGAGAAGCCTTTGACAAAGCCGCAAAAATCATGGGACTTCCCTACCCTGGCGGACCGCTGATCGACAAGTATGCCAGTTCCGGAAACCCAAAAGCGTTTTCTTTCCCCCGCCCGGATATCGGAAGGTATGAATTTAGCTTCAGCGGGCTGAAAACTTCCATACTATACCTGATCAGAGATCATTTGAAAGAAAACCCTTCCTTTTTGCAGGAGCGTCTGGAAGATCTTTGTGCCAGTTATCAGGATAAAATTGTGAGTATTTTGCTGGAAAAATTCCACCTTGCAGCCAAAGATTTTGGGGTTAAGCATCTGGCCATTGCAGGAGGAGTTTCTGCCAACTCCGAACTCAGGAGAAGATTTGAAACCATGTGCAGGAAAGAAGGATGGACTGCACACATACCTGCATTTGAATACTGCACAGACAATGCGGGCATGATTGCTATTGCCGGGCACTTCAAGTTTCTTTCCGGTGATTTTACAGATTTAAAAGCAATTCCATTTACCAGAGAAGGGAAAGAGTGATAGAATAATTACCTGAATTCCTTTCCCGGATTGAACTATATTTACCGGCAATGAAGCTGAGTCTATTCCGAATATATTTTCTTGCTACCCTGCTGGCCCTTCTTCCGGGTTTGGCAATTGGGCAAACGGGCGTGATTAAGGGGAAAGTAAAAGACCCCAACAATGACCCGATTTCAGATGTTTCCATTGTCGTGCTGGATTTTCAGCCGGAAGTGAAGATTCGAAGCGATGCGGAGGGCAATTACTCTCTGAAACTTCCCTCCGGCCGTGTGTACCGGATCCAGTTTTCACATGTTGCCTATATCAATGCGGTTCTGGAACAGGAAGTCGCTGACGGACGGGTTTACGACCGTCCGGTTAAGATGATTTCCCGGGCTGTTGCAGATGTAGAAATCATCGGAGAAAAGGCCCCCACCAGTATCGATGATCGCAGCGCGATGCTGGTATCTCCCATTAAAATGGAAAAATTGCTGGAAATGCCATCCGTAGCGCCCAGTGTGGAAGCTTTTACCAAATACCAGCCGGGAGTCGCCACCACCTCCGAATTTACCTCACAGTATCAGGTGCGAGGCGGGAATTATGATGAGAACCTCGTGTATGTCAACGGAATCGAAATCTACCGCCCCTTTCTTACCCGTTCGGGTCAGCAGGAAGGCTTGGGCTTTTCCAACGCAAGTATGGCCCAGGGACTAAAATTTAGCACAGGAGGTTTTGGCGCAGAATATGGAGACAAAATGTCTTCCGTGCTTGATATCGATTACCGCCGCCCTAAAGATTTTAGAGGAACCGCCGAAATTGGCATCATCAGCACAAATCTCCATGCGGAAGGAATAAGCAGGAATAAAAAAGATCCTGCAAAACCCGGCCGTTTTACCTGGCTTATGGGCGCGCGCCGTTTTTCGATGTCCTATTTACTCAATAGTCTTGAAACCAGGGGGGATTATCGCCCCAGCTATCTTGATTATCAGGGGATGTTTACCTTTACGCCCAAATCCAAATATTATAAACCCCGGTACACAGTTGTCAATGGAGATACGACAGATGTCCTCTATTACCCCAACGAAAAACTTACCTTCACTTCTTTTTTTGCTGTCACCCAAAATCAGTATCGGTTTGATCCAACCGGGCAAGAAACCACTTTCGGCACTATTCAGCAGGCTTTCCGGCTAAGAGTGGCCTTTGAAGGGCGGGAAATCAGTTCCTATACTACCGGACTGGGGGCACTTATGGCTGAATACAAACCCCATACGCGACTTCAGTTTAATTATATTGTCACGGGTTTTAAAACCGAAGAAAGCGAATTATTTGATGTCGAAGGCGGTTATCTGCTCGGTGAAGTAAACACCAATTTCGGTTCCGACGAGTTTAACGAAACAGAGTTTGATCTGGGCATCGGCACACAGTTTCGGCATGCCCGAAACTATCTTGACGCATTTGTATTCAGTGCAGAAACCAACGGCCGCTGGACCAACAACAATAGTGCGACCCACCGCTTGTTGTTTGGCCTGAAATATCAACATCAAATCATTAATGACGATGTGAAAGAATATTCGGCACTCGACTCGGCCGGTTATCTGGTTGATTCTACCGGTCAGTTTGGGCTGGACGAATATATTCGCGGTAAAATCACCCTGGAGAACAATCTGTATAAGGCCTATTTACAGCACGAATGGCTGCTCACCCCCCAAATCACCCTGATCAGTGGATCAAGATTGCTCTATTATGACCAAATCGACCGGTGGATGTTTAGCCCACGGGTGCAGTTGCTGATTAAGGCTATGGAGGAAAAAAACGGAGAAACACAATTGCGGTTCAGATTGGCAAGCGGTCTTTATCAACAGCCTCCCTTTTACAGAGAATTTCGCAGGCTCGACGGGACAGTCAATACCAACCTGAGGGCGCAGAGCTCGCTTCACTTCATTGCCGGGATGGATTACCGGTTTTATGCATGGAACAGACCTTTCCGCCTGTTTTCTGAAGCTTACTATAAACGATTGTACAATCTTATCCCTTATGAAGTCCAAAATGTCCGGATTCGCTATTATCCCGACCAGATTGCCGACGGATATGCCATGGGGATCGACGCCCGGCTCAATGGAGAGTTTATCAAAGGGATTGATTCATGGGTAAGTGTAGGTTTGCTGAAAACGGCAGAGGATATTGAGGGCGATGACCGAGGATATATTCCGCGCCCCACAGATCAGCGTTTTACCTTCGCCATGTATTTTCAGGATGAATTACCGGTCAACCCCACGTACAAAGTCCATGTGAGTTATGTATATGGAAGTGGTATGCGTTTTGGACCACCCAATAATTTTGATTTGCGCACCTTTTACGATTTCCCCGCTTACCATCGTGTGGATATAGGTTTTAGCAAACTCATTTCATTTATCACCGGGGGAGAACGAAATAATAAAAAAGGCGTAGAGTCCATCTGGGCAACTGTCGAGATTTTCAATCTGCTTCAGCGTGAAAATACTGTTTCCTATGTATGGATAAAAGATTTGCAAAACCGGGCTTTTGCCGTTCCCAATCATCTTTCAGCACGGTTGCTCAATGCCCGTATTATTATCAAATTCCGTTAATTTCTTACATGGTTATAAGCAAACCAAAATTGATTCGTACTTTTTGTAAACGTAAACCCTGACAGACGTCTAATGATAGGGATAATACAATGAGAATATTTTTGGTCGAAGACAATCCGGGGGACGTCGTACTTACAAGAGAAGCACTAAAGGAGATTATTGGGCGGGAATTTCAAATGGATGTCGCCACGGACGGTGCACTTGCTATATCGATGGTAGATGAAATGGAAACAGGCATTGTTTCTGTTCCAGATCTCTTTTTTATTGACCTGAATCTACCAAAAGTCCATGGGAAGTTGGTTCTTGAACATATCCGAAGAATCCATACAACGAAAAATATTCCAGCCATCGTCATCTCCACTTCCAACCGGGCGGAGGACAGACGAATTGTTGAAGAAAACAAGCCGGGGTTTTATGCCATGAAACCCATGAATTACAATGACTTTGTCTTAGTTTTAAGGAAAGCCATAGAAACATTAAATATCGACAACAAAAACTCACTACCGGTGTAAAACGGCAGATGCGTAGTTGTACCAGCTCATCTCTGAGGCAGATGCCGCCACATTTTCACGGGGAATCGGTTTATCCAAAAATTTCAACATCACAGCCGCCATTGAATCAATATCCTCAGGCTCAGCCATATATCCATTATATCCATCGGTAATAGTTTCAGGAAAATGCCCGACCCTTGTTGCAAGTACGGGCATTTGGAAATTGTAGGCCAGCGACTCCACCCCTGAAGGGGTAGCTGTCATATAATAAGTCAGAATAGCGTCGCTGATTTGAAAATACTGATGGACTTTTTCATTGGGCACAAATTCATTTACCACCACACAATGATCGCCAATGCCCAATGCTTCAATGAGTGCAAGCGGATTGTAATTGCGCTCATCATCCGACTTTCGGAGGAAAAGTTTTTTTGCAGCGCCAAAAAGAAAGTTCTTCACCCGGGTCGAGAAGTTTTTCTGATCAAGCGTCTGCCAAAATGATTCCCCTACAATCAACAGAGAAATATCGCTTCTTTGTTTCAGCGCTTTCGCAAATGCCGGAATGACATGGTGAAGCCCTTTGTATTTCCGGATAAAACCAAAAAATAAAAAGACATTGGGCTGCAAGCCAAGTTTTGCTTTCATTCCTTCTACATCAAACCTGGGGTCTGGTGAGAATAAGTTATATACCGGGTGATACAGTTTAATGATTGTTTTACCGCCGGCCGTATCTCTTTGTCCGGTTTCGTTTACAATAAATTTTTCGTTGGGAAAGGTACTTTGCAATTCTCCCGCGGTAGTATATGCATGAGCGATAAAGGTATCGGCAATTTTCAGCCCATAGCGGGTAAAAAATTTATCCAGCACACTCGCTTCTTTTTGCACCAGCACATGCACATCAAACACAATTTCAATATCTGTATGCTTTTTCAGCATTCGGGCGATTCTCCCCATAGGCAAACCCTGCAGGGCAATTGCCCACTGAAATACAACCATATCGGGATTCAGGTCGCGGATAAATTTCCAGGTAGCCCGCCAGGTTCCGGGCCGGTTGTAATTTGTCAGATACGTAACCTTAATATCCGTGCCTTCCAGAAACGACTCTTTACTGGATCTGTCCACAAAATCACGGGGAATAATCGCCGGATATTGCTGGGTCCAGGATACAATATGAACCTCCGTATCGGGAAGTTGATCCAGCGCTTTTGCCAGAGAGGTATTGTAATTGGAAATTCCGCCCTTGAACATTGGGCCTGGCCCAAAACAAACAATTTTTCTCATTTTATTCAGTTCTCAATCGCTCTGCTGTACAGAAGCTTAGGGTTTCAGGTACGTATCCAGCCATTCGAAGAATACCCGGTGCCATAAGACGCCATTTTGTGGCCCCAACACCCAGTGTCCTTCATCCGGGAAATAGAGAAAACGAGCCGGGATATCCTGCATTCGCGCCGCAGTAAAAGCTTGCATTCCCTCACCCAGCGGAACACGAAAATCCTTTTCATTATGAATCACCAGAATAGGCGTATCCCAGTTTGCGGCATACAAATGGGGAGAAAATATTTTGTAGGAAGGGTTGGGCTTGTTTTTCCAATATGGTCCACCCAAATCATGGTTTACAAAAAACAGTTCCTCCGTCGTTCCATACATGCTCTCCAGATTAAATACCCCGCAGTGTGCGATAAAAGCCTTAAATCGTTTTTCGTGATTGCCGGCCAGCCAGTACACTGAGTATCCACCATACGAGGCCCCTACAGCACCCAGACGGTCGGCGTCCACATAAGGTTCTTTGGAAACCGCATCCACTGCGCTGAGATAATCTTTCATGGCCTGCCCGCCCCAGTCACCGCTGATTTCATCATTCCACTGTTGTCCGAAGGAAGGCAAACCCCGACGATTGGGGGCGATGATGATATAGTCATTGGCAGCCATCAGTTGAAAATTCCACCGGTAGGAAAAAGACTGACTGACCGCAGACTGTGGCCCGCCCTGACAGTACAACAGCGTGGGGTATTTTTTATTTTCATCAAACCCGGGAGGAAAAATCACCCATGTGAGCATATCTTCTCCATCGGTAGTTTTGATCATTCTTTTTTCCACTTTCCCCATTGCAAGCTGCTTGAGCAGAAAATCGTTGGCGGTCGTAAGCGGAGTATCTTTGCCTGTTTTCAGATCGACAAGAAATAATTCCTGCGGGGAAGAAAGCGTGGTTTTTGCGGCTACGAGGCCTTTGTCGCCGATATTGAAACTGTTGTAATTATGCTCTCCGGAAGTAATCTGGCGGTATTTTTTACTTTCCACTTCAATACTTGCCAACTGATAGGTTGCCTGTACACCGGTGATAAAATAGATCGTTTTACCATCTGCGCTCCATTGCGGGTGATTGGCTTCCTGGTCGAGGCCTTCTGTAATTTCCTCTTTGTGCAGCGATTGCACATTCATAACAAATATCCGGTTGCGGTCAGATTCAAATCCCGGAGTTTCCATACTGTTCCACGCAAGGTGTTTTCCATCGGGAGAAAACACAGGGTCCAGATCATAGCCCAGCATGCCTTCGGTAAGGTTGGTAGTTTTTTCAGCCTGAAGGTCATAAAGATAGATATCCGAATTGGTGCTGACGGCGAATGCTTTACCGGAGAGTTTTTTGCAGGTATAAGCGATAAGAAAACCATTGGGGCTCCATGCGATTTGTTCAATACCGCCAAATGGGTTCATGGGCGAGTCAAATGGCTCACCATGCATGATATCGATCGGGTCGCCGGTAATTTTTCCGTCTTCATAATCAACCACAAAAATATGACTGTAACTGAAGTCATGCCATTGATTCCAGTGGCGGTACATCAGATCGTCGATAATGCGGGCTTTTGCCAGCGGCAGGTCGGGGTAAAGCTCCGTGACAGTAGAATCGATTTTCACATCCCTGGTATAAAGGATTTTATCACCTGTAGGCGCATAAAGGAAACCCGATATTCCACCTTCCACTTTTGACACCTGCATTTTATTGGACCCGTCGGCGCTCATTTCCCACAATTGGGATGAGCCGGATTCGGAAGAAATAAACCCGATTTTTTTTCCATCAGGCCGCCATTTTGCCTGCGATTCACTGCCTTCAAACGCAGTGATTTTTCTTATTTCACCGCCTGCTGTAGAGACTGTGTACAAATCCCGGTTTCCCTTATTCTCAGCAAGATTATAGCGGGTAATCCCAAACACCACGGTTTTACCGTCGGGGGAGATATCATCCTGAGAAACTCTGCCCATTTCCCAGAGCTTTTCCGGGGTTAGGCGACCCGTCTGGCCAAATCCAGAAAAGGATGCCGTAAAATCAAAAACTGCCAGCAGTAAAAACGCCGGGAATAAACGAATAGCTGTAAAATTCATAACATTCATCTTACCACTTTGTAATTCACAAAAAACACGAATGCCAAATATAGATAAAAGTAAACGGACTGGTCATTCTCCGTTAAAAAAAGTCAATCCGAATCGTTTATTTTGCACCATGATAATTCTCAACGGAAAACTTTATGCCCCGGGTGATCCGGAAGCGACATTCCTTAACCGCTCATTCCGATATGGAGATGGCCTGTTTGAAACTATCAGGATACACAACGGGCATCCACTTTCGCTGGATAGCCACCTCGCGCGGATGACAAATGGAATGAAGGCGCTAAAGTTTGAATTTCAGGCAGATAGCTTTGCTGAAAAAATCACCAGTGAGTTGAGACGAATGATGGAAATAAGCGGAATAGACAAACACGGCAAGGTTTCTCTGCGCATTTTCCGGTCCGGAGAGGGCAACTATAAACCAATCAGCCATTCACCATATTATTTGTTGGAAGGCTATGCATTGAAAGACGATTATTTTCAGTCAAAGGCAACATATACACTCACAGAGTACACAGATATCAGCTTGAATTCCAACCTTTTATCGCCATTCAAAACAACCAGTGCCTTACCCTATGTTATGGCAGCCATCCATGCAGAAGAAAAAGGGTTTGACGAATCGGTTTTGTACTGCAACGGGTATGTTTCAGAGACATCCTCATCCAATATATTTATTATTGAAAAACAGAAAATTCTCACGCCCCCTTTAAGCGCAGGATGTGTGGACGGAATCATGCGGAAGCGGGTAATTCGTCTTGCGGGAGAGCTGAAATTAAACTTTGCGGAAAAAAAGCTCAAGAGCAGGGATCTCTCTCAGGCCGACGAGATTTTCCTGACCAACAGCATGCGGGGAATCATGCCCGTAAGACAATGGAAGGACCAGTTACTGGATGTAAGGGCCTTTACGATGGTTCCTTTTTTAAAAAACTGCCTGATGCAAATGGTCAATTCCGAAACAAAGAAGTAGCCGGTGCCCGATTTGCAAAAAGAACCCGATGGTCAGAAAGTCAAAACTTTCCAAAAACAGAGATTTAAATACGTAATATTTTGCAGAGTGCGAAGCGCAAATGGTAACAAAAAATCCCCAAAGGGGCTTCCAGCGAATGAAAGCGCGGCGGATTGGCAAAGATTTTGGAAAATAGGTTATGATGAAAGGGTAATTATCCCGGTTTGGGGGTTGGAAAAATCAGGAAAACACAGAAATAAAGGCCAAAAGTACAGGTAAAATCTACTACGCATATGTTAAATTTTATTAAAAAATATCGCAGAAAATGGTAGTTTTACCAAAACTCCACCACTACTGATGGCAAAAAAGAAAAGAAATACGGACGGAATCATTTACTCCACAGATCCGGAATATCTTTATGAGGGCATGGAAGATCAGGAGGATGACTCACCTTTTGATCCCAGGAAACAAGACCTCCGGGTAAGTCGTCAAAGACTCAAGGGAAACAAGGTTGTGACGCTTATTACAGGATTTCGAGGGCCCGAATCCGAAATGAAAGAATTGGGGAAAAAGCTAAAAAACACCTGTGGCTGCGGGGGCGCGGTCAAGGATGGAGAGATTATGCTTCAGGGAGATTTTAAGGAAAAGGTGGGCAATGAACTGCAAAAACTCGGGTTTAAATATAAATTTTCAGGTGGATGATTACCCTTGTTAGGTTTTTATATTTTTGGTTTCACTTACTTGCTTGCATATGAACATACCATTACGCTTATTTTTCCAGTTATTGTCATTCAGTTTTCTACTTGGGGGGACGATTATTTCCCATGCCCAGGTGACTGTTTCCACGGGTGTGCCGTTCTCCCAATATGTTACACAACTGGAAGGATCGGGTATAGATATTGTACCTGGCTCCATTATCATTAATTGTGATACAACCAACAATACGGGTACTCCTGCGATGGGTGCATTTTTGGGAAATGGTGCTGCAATGGGCCTTCCTGGTGGCACTGTACTGACGACAGGCTCCATTACCAATGCAACCCCTCCGACAGGGGGAAGTCAGGGAAATAATTTCCCTGGGGACCCGACCATCAACGCCCTTCCACAATGGGGTCCTCCGTTTAACAATACTTTTGATGCCTGTGCGATCACATTTGATTTCGTACCCTCATGTGATACAGTTAAGTTTCGTTATGTATTTGCATCAAATGAATACCCTACATTCGTCAACTCTATTGATGACGTATTTGCGGCATTCATACAGGGACCCGGGTTTCCGGCATTTACCAATATTGCAACCATCCCGGTAACTAATGCGCCGGTATCCATCAGCAATGTGAATGCCGGTAATAATGCGGCATTTTTTGTAGCCAATGCAGGCGGTACCGGATACAACAGCCGCACCGTAGTACTGACGGGTAAAGCAGCTGTCGTTCCCTGCCAGACCTATACGCTCAAGTTTGTCATTGCTGATGAAAGCGATCAAATCCTTGACTCAGGTGTATTTCTGGAGGAAGTTACCTGCGGCGAAGATCCGCCAGCTGTCATCGCCCGGAACTTCAACAATCCATTCAGTCCGGAAGCGGTTGAAGAATGTGTAAACGGTTACTTTACCTTCTACAATCCAGGCGATACCACCGTTCCGCTTACTATCAATTTCACCATCCTTGGTACAGCTACCAGTGGTGCTGACTATGTGCCGCTGCCTTCATCTGTTACGATCCCCGCAGGAAAAGATTCTCTCAACCTGCCTGTAACTATCATCGCTGATGGAATTACTGAAGGTCCGGAAACGCTGATCCTGGCCTTAAATATACTCAGTTGTCTCAGTGATACGGCAGTAATGACGATCCTGGATCCTTTCAAAGTGGACGCGGGGCCAGACCAGGGAGTTTGCTCCGGTGTCCCTGCTATTCTTGGAGGTGCTCCCGATCCGCTGGTCACTTACACATGGCAATCGAATATAGGACTTCAGGGGCCGCTAAACTCTGCCAACCCCACAGCTACGCTCATTACAACATTCCAGCAAACCTTTAACTATGTTGTACATGCAACGGATGAAAACGCCTGTACAGACTCTGATACAGTAAAGGTAACTTTTGTGCCCCTGCCTCAAGCTGACTTTTTCCTGCCGCCTGCGGTTTGCGTAAATAATGTCGTCACCATCACTTTTACAAAACCTCCTATCCCCGGAGCTACTTACGTATGGGACTTTGGTACTAACGTAAGTTCAGTAACCGGTGCGGGTGTAGGTCCCTATGTAGTATCATGGAATACACCGGGTCCCAAAACAGTAAGTGTTTATGTGATTGACAACAACTGTGTTTCCAATACGGTTGTCAAAACAATTACGGTAAATCCTATTCCTACGGCAACATTTGGGGCCCTCAGCCCGGTATGTGCAGGTCAGCCCACGCTCGTAAACTATACAGGCAGTGCGCAGGCAGGCGCAACCTTTCAGTGGGATACTGATGGCGGTCTGCCGTCTCCATTAAATGGCCCCGGCCCTCACCAACTTGTATGGAATACACCGGGACAAAAAGAAATTAAGCTCATCGTTATAGATAAAGGGTGTCCAAGTCCGGAATTCTCTCAATTTGTCACCGTTTTCCCCGTACCTGCTGCAACTTTTACTACCGCAGATTCAGTCTGTGAAGGGGATCAGGTTCAGGTCGTTTACACCGGCGGAGCCGCTCCTCAGGCAAGTTTTGCATGGAACTTTGACGGTGGGCAGGTAGTCAATGGTTCAGGTATTGGCCCATATACCATCTACTGGCCTACTTCCGGTACAAAGCAGATTTGTCTTCAGGTAGAAGAAAATGGCTGTATCTCTACGCTATTCTGTAAAAATGTAAAGGTCCTTTCGCAACCAGTCGCCAGCATTGCACCGGTCGCCAATCAATGTTTTACTGGTAATAGCTTTAATTTTACCTATAACGGTACGCCTGCAAACTCCATTAGCTGGATTTTTGGACCGGATGCAAACCCGGCTGTCAGCAATTCATTTAACCCCGGGGCAGTTTCCTATATCAACCCGGGAATCAAAACGGTTTCTGTGGTCGTTAGCAAAGGTGGCTGTATTTCTGATACAGCTAAAATTTCTTTTGAAGTTATACCCGAACCCTCTGCGGCTTTTACCACCAGCAGTAATGGAATCTGTTCTGATGACTGTATTACTTTCAGTTATTCAGGAATTCCACAAGGCCCAAACCAAACCTATCTGTGGAATTTCGGATCGGGTTCTATACCTCCTACTTCTACTCAACCCAATCCTCCTTGTGTTACTTATTTCAGTGGGGGAGTAAAAACAGTTACACTTACGGTTTCCTATAAAGGCTGTGTGGTGTCCTCTTCACAGACTGTGACCATCAACAGCAGACCTATTGTCAGCGCAGGGGCGGATGTGGCGTTCTGCGAAGGAGATGGAGGCGCACTGATCAACGCCTCGGTAACGGGGGGCACTGCGCCATATTTCTACTCGTGGACGTGTAGCGACCCGCCAAACTGCGGACTGAGCAGCAATGCGGTTCAGGACCCGACGGCCAACCCGCACGTGGCCCAGGCGACCGACACGGTGGTGTACTACCTGATTGTCAATGATGTGAATGGTTGTGTGAGCAATATCGACTCGGTGCAGGTAACGGTGAAAGCCAAACCTCGGATGAATGCGGGTCCGGATGTGTTCCTCTGCGAAGAAGGACTGGGCGACTTCCTCAACGGCAGTGTGGCCGCTACCAACCATGCGCCCCAACCGATCAGCTACCACTGGCAGCCTTCTTTGGGCCTGAGCGACCCGAATGTGCCCAATCCGTATGCACGCCCAACCCAGACGACGATCTACACGCTGGTAGGCACATCGGTGAATGGGTGTAGTTCGGATGTCACGACCCTCGATACGCTGAGCACGGTAACGGTACATGTCAATCCGCTGCCGGTGGCTTCGGCCGGACCGGACACGGCGATGTGTGTGGGCGACCAGATTCAGCTGCAGGGTTTTGCCTCCGGCGCAGGGCCCAACTATCAGTACTTCTGGACCCCGGCGACGCCGGGAACGATCTCGAACCCCAACTCTGCGACGCCGACGATCCAGCCGTTGCAGACGACGACCTATACCTTGGTGGTATTGTCCAATGGCTGTTACAGTGAAGGCGATCAGATCGATGTGATCGTCGATACCAAGCCGACGGTCGATGCCGGTCAGAATGAATCGATCTGTCTGGGCGACAGTGTGATCCTGCCGGGCCGAGCCGATGGCGACCCCGATGCGACGTTCTACACCTACCATTGGAGTCCGGCCACGGGGTTGAGCAATCCGAATATTGCCCAGCCGCTGGCCAGCCCTTCGACCACGACGACCTACACCCTCGAAGCCAGTTCCAACTTCGGTTGTGGCTCCGACCAGGATGTGATTGTCATCACGGTCAAGCCGACGCCGGAGGTGCAGGCCCTGAGTGCCGACACCGTGATCTGCGAAGGCGATGAAATCGTGCTGCGGGCGACCCATAGCTGGACAACCCCCACCGGCAGTCCGGTGGTGTACACCTGGACCCCGGCCAACCAGATCAGCGGTTCGCCTTTCCTGCCCCAGGTAACGGCTTCGCCGACCCAGACGACCCTTTACACGGTGCAGGCTTCGGTGGCTTCGGCGGACTGTCCGACCTTTGACCGGGTACTGGTAACAGTGAGTCCGAAAGTCGTGGCGGGCGTGAGTGCCGACACCACCCGGATTTGTAGTGATGAAGAAACGCTGTTGACCGCCACGGGCGGACTGGGCAATGCGACCTATACCTGGTCGCCCGCCACGGGTCTGAGCGATGCCGGCACAGCGACGCCGATGGCAGGCCCCGATACGACGACCACTTACACCGTCATTGTCAGTGAGGGTGCCTGTGCTGATACGGCAGATATTACCATTGATGTCAACCCGACCCCCAAGGCCGGGTATTTCACCTCGGCACCGGGCGGTTGTGCACCGTTGGTGGTCTCGTTTATGGAAAATGCCGAAGGCGCCATCAGCTTTGAGTGGGACTTTGGCGATGGCAGCGGCGTGGTCAACGGGCCCAACCCCACCCATGTGTTTGAACTGCCGGGCAGTTATACCGTAACGCTCAAGGCCATTGGCGTGGGCGGCTGTGGCGATGAGATCACGATGGCTACCATTGAAGTATCCGAAGATATGCTCGCCGATTTCCGCTCCGAGCCCGCAGCCAACGAGACCTTATCCTTGCCAGGGGCGACGGTAGGGTTTATTGACCTGTCGCAAAACGCCGTGTCCTGGTTCTGGGACTTTGGCGATGGCAATGTGTCGAGAAATGCCAATCCTACCCATACCTATGAGCAGCCCGGAGAATACACCGTCAAGCTGACTGTTACGGATGTCAATGGCTGTGTCGAAACGGTAGAATACAGCAGCTACAAAGTGGTCATACCTGAAGTGATGATTCCCAATGTGTTTAGCCCCAACAGCGATGGCATCAATGATGTCTTCCGGGTGCAGTACAATGGCAATGAGCCCTTTGCGGTGAAGGTATTTGACCGGTGGGGCAGAGGCTTTTTCACGGCCGATGCACCCAACAAAACCTGGGAAGGTACCGATGAAAATGGCAACAAGGCTCCGGAAGGCGTCTATTTCTACGCCATCTCCATCGGCGACAAAAACTATGCAGGTAATGTTACGCTGGTGAGGTAGAAAAATCATGTAAAAATTAAAAGGCTGAAATCAGTTGTTACTGATTTCAGCCTTTTCTTTTCAGAGACATCTATAACACCAGCAATCTGGCACTTCTTGGTAAAACAAGCGTACCGTCCCCACTGGAGGCAAAACAAAACATAAGGCATATTACTGGAATTAACATGAGCAAAACAGCGCGGGTGCGTAGTTTTAGGGGGAATTTCATCTTGAGCAATGTTTGGGTTTACTACAATATAGAAGCTATTCCGGTTTATTAATAAAAGGGGAGGATGCTGCTTTACAGAAACCGTGTAAGTTTTTTTACAATATGGGGCAATATCAATTGACCAATAAAAGGTCATATCAATCACCACTATATTACCAGCGACTTATCCAGGGAGGGCCTATTCTACTACAAACCCCTTAAAACGAATCCATTCAGCGGTTTCCATTTTCACAAAATATAAACCCGGCGGAATTTCGGGAAAATTCAAATCCATCACGTGGTCTCCCATCAGGAAGTTTTGTTTTCCCGAAAAAAGTTCAATTCCCTGAGTAGAAATCACCGAAAGTTCCACCTCGCAGTTTTCCAAAGCCCGGCATTCAATGCTTACATGACCTGTATAGGTAGGGTTTGGGAAAAATTCACCCACAAGCAAAATCTCTCTTTCGATATTTGCTGAAAGAGTCTCGGATTGCTGAAAATTTCCCGATTCATCTTTATACCTGATCCGGTAAAAATAATCGATTCCCGGGACAACACTTTCATCCTCAACACTGTAGGAAGCATACCCCTCATCGAATATACCGGTTTGAAGGGTTGCGAGCGGAGTAAAATGTTTCGCATCATCACTTTTTTCGACTACACAAACCGTAGAGAAATCAATATTCATTTCCCAGGAAATCCTAAGATTTTCTTCTGAAGGTGTGATTGACAACTGGGTTATTACCTGGGCAAAGGTGCTGTTTGAAAGAAACAGAAGCAAGAAAAGGGTACTGGTCGTGATATTCATGTGTTTTGTTTTCCAAATCAGAAAAAAATTCCCTCAACTTCCGATCTGTTCGACTATTATATATTACACATGAAACAATTTACCCAATCGGGATAAAAAAAATCCGAAGAGAAACCTTTCAAATATTGTTTTCTCTTCGGATTTGTCCTGAGATTTTTTTATTTATGGGATAGCAATTGTTAATTAACACACACAACGCTTGCGCAGTCTGCAGGTCAATAAGACTTGCAGACTTTTTACAAATAAACATCCCTATCGATTTACAGCAGTCTTTTCATATATGCCCGGATCGTCGGGCGCGTTGACATTATTGGACTGTTCATCATAAGGGATCACAAAGCGTTCTGGATAATCTGTAGCCGTGGGGGTATTAAGCAAAAAGGGCACATCGATATCCTGGTCTTCTTTTCTAAGCCTCCTCGCGTCATCAAATGCCGTGTAAGACCCAAAACCAGATACATACCGTTCTTCTATTACTTCGCGAAGAAAAGCTCTTACGGCATTTATGCCATCGGGATTTTCTATCCCCCCAACGATAAAGTCATCTTCTGAAAATGGCTCATAAACCATTGCATCTGTCTGGTTAAGTTTTTTAAACGCCAGTCCGCTATCGAGGAAACTGCGCAGTTCATTTAAATACACCAGGCCTTGTGACAACCCTTGCAAGCGGGCAGCAGTTTCTGCGAGGATCAGCAGATTTTCCTCATAGGTTACGAGTCCCTGTGGCTCCTGAGGTGCGGATACACCTTTGTTATTGGCGGAAAAAACAGCATCAATTGCCAAATAGGTTCGCCGCGAGGCTTCATTGGTTTTGCTATGATTTCTACCTGAGGCAAGGAGCTCCATCAGAAAACTATTATCTGTACCTATTTGGCCGGCGTATTGGCCGGCGAGTGCTTCATAAAACTTATTTTGCTGGGCGGTACCCGTAATCAATGCCGGATAAAACTTCATCGAATTTTCGGCAGAAGAAATACCATTTAAAGCCGATGAGTAGGCATTAGAATAATCTTTTGCCTGCAGAAAAAAACGGGCCTTTAAAGTGGCGGCGGCTTCTGCCCATTTTCCGGCATCACCCTTATAATAGATATCATAATCAAGTACTTGTGATTGAGCAACTTCCAGATCGGCAATTGCTTCGTCCAGCAAATCCTGAATGGCATCATATACAATCAACTGATCATCAAATTTAGGATTGATCACGTTTGGCCGAAGAATATCAGAATAGGGAACATCACCAAAAATCGAAGCCAGGGTGCCCATAATATACGCTTCCATGACTTTGGCAATTCCTATGTGCAGCAGATTATCCTGCATATTATTTCGCACTTCGCGCAACAAGGTTATGGCACCCGGATACGCAGCCAGCCACGCATCATTGGTCTCTTCTGAAGTAATTTTATAGTCATATAATAAACGATAGCTGCCGGTATAACCAACAAGTTGCCCACTCCAAAGGGCCGAAATTCGCTGCAAGTGGCCCACCTGCACTTCTACATTGGAAACCATAGCGTCGAGAAAATACGCCTCTGGGTCAAACGGCAATTTATCACCCGGCTTATTACCATCTAAAAATCCACAGGAGGAAAAAATACCGGCAATCCAGATCAGAGAAACTAACAAAAGCTTTTTCATGAAATCAGACTTGAGTTTTACAAAATTAAGGTTCTTCTTGTATGACAAATTAGCCATAACCGATAGAATTTTACAGATTTATTTTCATATTTCTCCCAAATTCATTCCCTTATCCTTTCCCAAATATCCCAGCTTATGAACCGAATATTTTTTCTGGCCCTCTTTTCCTGCTTTCTGTATGCTATTGGGCAAACGCAGAACGCCCCTGTTTTACAATATCAATCCATCCCTGACTTTTTCCAGGTTCCCCCAGACGGTAACATCATTCAGCCTACCGGTGTTGCGGTCAATTCTCACGGGCATATATTCATTTTCAATAAAGGAAATCTTCAACTTGAAGAATTCGACGCACAAGGCAGCTTTGTAAGGTCTATTGGCAAGGGGCTGTTCAAAGATCCCCACGGACTCAGGATCGATAAAAATGACAATATCTGGACGACCGATCTCGATGCCCATGTTGTACTTAAACTCAGCCCGGAAGGAAGGGTACTGATGGTACTGGGGCAAAACGGAACTAGCGGACTTTACGATTCTCTTCGCAATCGCGTACTGTTTTTCAAACCCGCCGATATTGCCTTTGCCCCCAACGGAGACTTATATATCGCCGACGGGTATGGCAACAGCCGTATGGTCAGACTCGACAAAAACGGAAACCTCATTCGCGCCTGGGGAGTCAAAGGCGGAGGAAAAGGCGATTTTGACAACCCACACAACGTGGTCATTCCCTCCAATAACCGGGTATATGTTGCGGACAGAAATAACCGGCGGATTCAGGTGTTTAACCTCAATGGCGATTTTATCGCAGAATGGAAAAACCTGGGCAAACCCTGGGGGCTGACACTTTCTCCGGACAATCATATTTACATGACAGACGGAGATGTGGAAAAAATTCTGAAGCTAGATCTGGAAGGCAATATTAAAGGTATCATCAACTGTGGACCGGGAACCCAGATCGGTCAAATGCATGCAGCACATGGCATAACATCCGATTCACATGGCGCTTTATATGTAACCGAAGTGCTCAACTGGCGGGTACAAAAGTTTGTACCCGTACCGGGCATGTCCGGCAAATGGGAACAAATGCGCACGATCAATTCCCCCAAAGAGCGCAGTGAAAACGGTTTTGTAGAAGTGGATGGAAAGTTTTTTCTTCTGGGCGGGCGAAACATCCTCCGGATGGATATCTATAACCCGGCCACCCAAACCTGGACCACAGGTGCCAATCTGCCACAGGAAATCCACCACTTTCAGCCGGTAAACTATCATGGGGAAATTTATATTCTCGGCGCCCTCACCGGGCCTTACCCTGGAGAAAAACCCATCGCGGATATTTACATTTATAACCCCCAAACCAATCAATGGCGGATAGGAGGAAAAATCCCCCCCAACCGACTCCGGGGAGCTGCGGGAGTAACGGTCTATCAGGACAAAATTTATATAGTTGCTGGGATTCAAAATGGTCACATAGACGGGCATGTCAACTGGGTAGATGAATTTGATCCGAAAACCGGAAAATGGCGAAAACTGCCAGATGCACCTCATACCAGAGACCATTTTCAGGTTGTTGTAGTTGATGGAAAAATGTACACCGCAGGAGGCCGAAACTCCTCACAAAAGACTGGTCAGTCCTTCGAACTCACCATCGGAGCCATGGATATCTTCGATTTTGCAACAGAAAAATGGACGACAGCAACTACGCAAATCCCTACCCAGCGTGCCGGGAGCAGTAGCCTGAGTATAAACGGAAAACTTGTGGTACTTTGTGGTGAAAGCGGAAGCCAGGAAGCTGGACACCGGGAGGTGGAAGTATATGATCCGCGAACCGAAACCTGGAGCAAATGGCCGGAAATGAACCAGGGTCGGCATGGGACAGGGGCAATCTATTATCAGGGCACTATTTATGTGGCAGCAGGTAGCGGAAATCGCGGAGGAGGCCCTGAACTGGATCGGCTGGATTACTATCCGGTGCCCCAATAAATCCAAAAACCGGGGCCGGGTGACATATATCACCTCTGATACAGATATCTATCTCCTTCCAAAGTGATTTTTGTTATTCGGAACCATATCCCAGTCTCCTACCTTTGAAGAGAATTAAATGGTGAAACAGAGATTAAGTAAGGGTTAAACAGATTTTGAAGTCAGGTTACAGGTAACAACGTGAGGCAGGAAAATTGAGATGAATGGGAAACGGTTGTTGTCATTTAAATGGTTTTCAGACATTGTAGCTGTTACCTGTAACCGATTCTTTTACAAAGGAAAAATTTTTAACGCAATAGGTAAGCGCTGGATTTCCATGTAAACGCCCCTTTCTGTACGCAAATCGCGCAGTGAGGGGTGTTTCTTATTTGGCCATTACCAACCAATCCCATCCAGGTTGCGGGAAAGTCAGGTCCTCCAGAAATCGAACCGAAAACTCCACCTCTTTTACAATCCCTTCCACACTTCCTCCCTGACAAAAGCGAGGTTCACCAAAAACCACCTCTCCTTTAAGGGGAAGCAGCAGCCCATTACCCTTCGGCAGACATCTTCCCAGGCCTTTCATATAGACAGGAATATAAGGTATCTCCGGGTGTTCTTTCAACAAATGACCAATCCCCATTCGAAAAGGCTGGATAACTTCAGGCTTTCCCCGTGAACCTTCGGGAAAAAGTACGATTGACTGACCATTTTCCAATGCATCTTCCATCATTTTTAAGGGATCAGGATCGCCGGTTTCTTTTGGTCTTTTGCGTGGGATCAGAATTGCATTCACCAAAAACCGCGTCCAGAAGGCTCTCTGCCCGGTATTTCCAAAATAATCGGCAGCAGCTACAGGGTGAACTTTCTCTATGATTTCCGCAGGCAAGGCGGACAAAATACTGATAGAATCCAGATGACTGTTGTGATTACCCACAAGGATAAACTGATCATATCTTCGAAGATGTTCAGTATTCCGGAAACTAATCCCCAATACCCACCGAAGCATAGACCGTACAATCAGATGATACAGAATATATAAAAATATTTTTCGCATGACTTTTACCCGTTAGTTGAAGAATTAATACGCCATAAAGTAAACCAGATAAAAAAACACAGGAGAAGTTACGGCCAGCGAATCTACCCTATCCAAAATACCACCGTGGCCGGGAATCGTATTGCCGGTGTCTTTTAGGCCCAGATCGCGTTTGATCGCAGAGATAATCACATCACCCGTAAAACCGGCTACCCCAACCAATAAACTTACAACCAGCGCCTGCCATTCATTGAGTGGGGTCAAAAACCGAAGGAAATATCCAAGAGCTGCGGTTGAGAAAATCCCGCCCAAAAATCCTTCCCAGGTTTTATTAGGGCTTATCGATGGGAGTATTCTCCGCTTACCCAACAATTTTCCCCAGACAAACTGCATCACATCATTGATCTCGGTAATAAATACCAGAAACAGCAATAAACCCCGGCCACCGGCAGAAAATCCTTCCAGATCTGGCAGTGAAAGCAAATACGCCATATGACTGATACAAAAAACCGACAACATCAGAATGGCCGTAAGTTGAGTCATTGACTGAATAATACCTTTTGTCTCCCCCTCAACTACCAACACCAGCGGAATCCACACATACATACAAATAGGAATGAACACCAGAAAGGAAATATACCAGCCCATGTAGGCGAAAAAATACTGAACCGGAATCGCCAGATACGCAAACAACACCGCTTTCCGGTCTGCCATCCGGAGATTCATCAGAGAAAAAAGTTCGCGCAACACCACAAATGACAAAAAGGCAATCGACACAAAGGTAACCACAGGGTGGATAACCGTAGCCGCAGTGAAAATTGCGGCCATCACCCACCACGAACGGGTGCGGAGTTTAAGCTCGGTGAGATTGGCAGCCGGTTTCACTTTTCCCCAGACGTAAAACAATCCGGTGGCAAAGCTCAGCACACTGTACATAATGAGGAGCAACACAGCAGCTTCCGACCTGAAAAATTGATTTATGGAAAGTAACATGACAGGAAGATTAATGGTTTAAAAATTATATCAGCGCTTTTTGAATCCGTACAACCGTGCTTACGATCACAAGCACGATCGCCACCCCCAGCACTATTGGAAAGTAGTTTGCAAAACCGCTCCAAAAGCCTATCAACAGACAAGAAAGTCCTATGGTGAATGCGCGGTCACTTTTTCCCATTGGGCCATCGTATCTTCTTTCCCCGCCCAGCGCTTTTCCTAAAATGCCCGCATATTCGTTGACTACCGATAAAAGAACAAAAGCCCATACCAGGAACTGCCACTGAGGCAATAAGGCGATCAGCGGCAGATACACCAGCGCATCCGCCACGACATCACCTAATTCATTGAGCACTTCGCCCAGCCGGGATTGCATATGGTAGGTTCTGGCCATCATGCCATCGAGCGCATTGAGGGCCATTCTCACCAAAAGGCCGAAAGGAACAACCCAAATCAGGGCTGGAATCCGGGAGACAAACCACAAAGAAAGGCCGATCAACAAGGACAAAACCACGGCAGAAATCGTAAGGAAATTGGGGGTAATGCCTTGTCGATGAAGAAATCTCAGAAAAGGAACCAGCAATTGCTGGAAGCGAGGTTTTAACTGATATGCAGAAATCATTGTCTTAGCATTAAGTTATTGATAGTCAAACCATTTTAAGATAAAAACACCAGAAGGTTGGCTTCCTGACAAGCTATTATTGGGAGAAACAGACTTTTCATCCTTCTTTCGCCAGGGTTTATATGGGTTCCATGTATATGCCGTATCCACTGATCGGGGCGAAAATTGAGCGTTTTCAATGAAATACATAATCTCATCGCCCACCACATCAAACCGATGATACATCTGTGCATGATTGAGCCGGGTAAAGTGGATATCTTGATAGCCCTGATTAAGATCGGCAGGATTCCAGCTGACAGGCCCGGGGCGCAAGGCCGTCTTTTTAAACATACGGATTAACCGGGTTGCCTTACTTTCCACAACTATTCCCACCGAAACAGAAGTGTCGTTGAAGGGTAAATAGCTCACAGTACTAAAATCGGCGACCACTTTTCCCACCACCAACCGACCCAACCGCGGAATCGCTTCAACTACCACAAATGGTGCCCTTTCCTGCAAAGGACTGCGGTCATAGACAATGGTAGCGATATTGTGGGAGGTTCTACCTGCGAGAAATTCATTCATCGCAAAAGCCCCCAGTATATAGCAGAAAGCGTGAATTTTTTTGTAAGCAGCGAGGTCATACATTTCGTAAAACCCCGAAAGATTTTCCACACTTCCTTCGAAGGAATTGCGATCCAGAAAATCGGGGATGTATACATCGTACCCACGATCGCTAAAAAACTTCTCCTGTGCATTACGGCCTTTACGACTGTCGCCTAAACCGGGTAGAATCAGAATTGCTTCCCGCTGGTTTTTGGGCAATGGGCTTTCCACCAGAATAATCCTGGAATCGTTTTTTCCCTTTACTTCATGCAGAAAAAGGGAAACCAGGATCAAAAAAACCAGACTTTTGAAAACCAGATAAAATAGCTTTTTCATAATTCCATTGTTTGATCAAACAAAATTCAATGGAATCTGTGAAGAACAGTAACGGCTTTGCGCTTAGCAGTTAACCGAATCAGGATTAACCACCAAACGCTACCGCTCGTTGAAGTTGTTTAGGAAAAAAGACAACAAACCTGGTTCCGGCATTAATGCCTGGCAAAAAATGCAAAAGTCCGGCAGGAATTTGGCAGCTATCGCGAAAATTTATTTACCCTTATTTTTTCCGCTGTTTATCAATTGCCTTCAACAGCGATTTAGCGCCTTTGGCATCCCCCATCACCTGCCAGATCATGACCCCTGAGGCTTTTTCGGCGGCCAGTGCCGATTTTCTTTGGATGGTGGGGATCCCGTTGTAGTAAAGAATTTTCCCGTCGGGCATATTCCACTCATCGGCCATTTCTGCGCCGGGAAATTGTTCAACGATCTTCCCGTAATTCATGCTGATGGCTTTGGAGGTAAGTTCGGGGCCGTAGCCATAACCATAAAACGGAACGCCCAGTGTCATTTTTTCCGCGGGCATTTTTCTTTCCACACCAAAATAGGTCAGATCCTCCACCGCATGTTGGTAAGTAGAATGTGGCCCTGGCTTTTCCGGACGCCATGGGCCGGTGCGGTCATAACTCATGACATTGACAAAATCGTAGAAAGCCAGAACATTATCGGTCATTTTTTCTTTGTAATAAACAGCCACCGCAGCGGTAATGAGCTTGTTCCGGGCATGCAGGGCTTTTGCCAGTTCGCCGACAAACTTTTCATAATTGTCGTCAATATCCCCGCCTTCCAAATCTACATCCACCCCATCCACATGGTATTCCTCCACAACTGCCATCAGGTGATCGATTAACTGCTGCCGCTGGTCGTCCTGCAAAAGCCAGTGATATTGTTTTTGTTTACTGCCTCCACCAATCGAAAAAAGAACTTTTACCTTTTTTTTGTGGGCTGTTTCGACAAATGGATGGAGCGCGGACAAGTCTCGGGTAAAATTGCCCAGAGAGTCTGGGTTCAGAAACCACAAATTGATATGTGTAAGCCTTTTGAATGGAATTTCCTTCGCATTCTCCATAGCTGCATTCAGAGAAATATAACCGACAACTTTAAAGTCGGAAGTCTGATCCTGTCCATTCACATGGACAAAACAAGTGATCAGACACAGAGTCAAAACCCATACTTTCAACATATGCTTTTTATATTTTAAGACGTATCCCCCATCTGGTCAAAGCGGCAGTTATCCCCACACATAGCAAGGCAAAAAGGAGGGATTTCAGCAGTCCAATACCGCCGGAAAGCAACATATCAGGTAAATGCAATCCCGCCAAACGCATCGCAGAATACGCAAAATAGGGTATCAGATAACAAAGTAAGGTAGCCGTTCCCGCTGGTTTTACAATCGCAAACCAACTGGCTTTCCCGTTGATATCTGCGACCCAGTAAATAACAGTGAGCCCCAAAATGGTAAACGCACTGCAAAGAAAAAGCCAGGCCGGTGTAGCACCAAGTTTTGCCAGCCCCCAATAAGGCCGGGTAATGAGCGACAAAACAATCCACACAGCCGCCATACCCAAAAAGGTCAATATCATCTGGCGGTTTTGCTGCCGCTGTCTGAAATACTGAAAAACAGTCGTAGTCAAAACCCCACCCATGGTGAGTCCGGCCAGAGTACCGCCAAGAATCGGTGCAGGAATAAAGGAAAGTACTCCGGGAACCAACCTGGCATGATACAACATGCTCAATACAGCAAAAAATGCCCATCCAATCAGCACAGGAACGATTTTATTGCGGCTATAAATCGTAATCAGCCCCGAAGCCAGATAAGACCAGCCGATCAGACCCAGAATTCCCCACCACTGAGGGCCAAAAAACTGGATGTTATCATCATCGCCTCCACGGTACACAATCGCGAGGATAAGCAGGGAAATCAATCCAACAGCCCGCGCACCCAGTACAATATTTTTATTTGTTGAAATCGGAAAAACGTTGCTGATCAGTATAAAACACAGACAACAGAGTGGATTCCAGATATGCCGGGGCATACCGGTAGCGGCTGCGTTTAGCGTTTCGCCATTGACCAGAAAGACACCCATAATCAACAGAATCACCGTTCTGACCAATACATGCTGCACAATCTGCCAATCGGTATCGCCCTTCTTTCTTCGCGCATCTACAGCAAACGGAAGGGAAAGACCTACAATAAATAAAAATGCAGGGAAAACGATATCCGCCAGACCAATGCCATCAACGCCTCTTTCGACGTGTTCCAACCATGCAGGAATATTAGTCAGAGACCACAGATCATTCACAAAAATCATCAGCACCATGGTCAATGCACGCAGGATATCAATAGACTCCACGCGATTGGGTGCCAACGTCGCCGTACCGTTGGGGCTGGAAGTCGAAACCGGCGTAGCTGCGGAAACAGAAGTTGTTTTCATAACGGAAACTTGAAGGGTGAATCTTTATCGGGTAAATCAAACATCTATTCTACCACAATTTCATCAATAAGCATATTGGCAGGACGCCCCGCGCCCGGATGCCAGTCAGGCGTATTGCCGATGGTGTGAGCGATTATTTTTACAAACCGCGCATCTCTGGGGGGAAATTGAGAGATAAAATCCCGCTGCTGGCCGCCATACTGGTCGATAGGCAAAGTATTTTCCACTTCCCCTACCCTTTCATAAGTTTTTCCATCCAGCGAGACAAAATATTCCACTTTTTGAGGGAAAAGACGCAGCCAGAATCCGTACTGAAAATACGAAGATTCCATTCGCCGTACTTTCCTCACCGCTTCCAGATCAATCACTGCCTCCAGATTTTTTCCGGGGAAAACCAACCAGTTAAAGGTAAAATCGCAACTTCCACGGATACCATCGGTAAGCATTTTCCCCGCATTTTCAGGCAGGGTATTTTCTTCCGGGCTGATAAAAGTTACCTTTTTCCCGTAGGCCAGGTGTTCGTTCATTCCGAGCGAAAAAAGCCGGTACATCGCCGAACGATATTCCTCAGGAGAAGTACTCCACTCCTTAACCCGGGTCACCCCCTGGCGAATACACAAGTCTGCAAACGGATCAATCATGGAGCGAATCGCCGTTCGCGCCACCCATTTCCCATCTTCTTTTATAAACAATCCTCTGTCCCCGGTATAAAATTTCTTCGCCTGTTCCATGATGGCATATTTCAGGGGAAGTCGGGCAATGCGGACCCTTTCCAGAACTTCCGGATGGTCTTTGACGGCTTGTTCTGCTTCATCAAACAGCGCTTCATATTTTGTGATATTTTCCTCCGAAAGATAGGTCTCTGCCGCCTCGTTGGGGCCGCCAAAAATCCGTAGCGGTTTGCCCGAAGCCAGAAGTGCCAGCCGCATTTCGTCAATATACCGCCGAATGTAAGTGGCACCCGCACCATAATAACCTGTGAGAAAGTCATTGATGATAGAATCTGCATTAGCCTCAGGATTCCACATCAGCTTGGAAATCAGATAGGCCCGCAGTTCAGAGAACTCACCGCCGACCTCCCGGTTTCCCTGCTCAAACATGGCAGTTACACCGTTTTTAGCAAAAAACTGAAGATTGGGTTGCAGGACATGGAGGTTGGGAAACGGGCTGAGAAGATTGTTGAACTGAACCACATAATCCCATACAATAATATCTTTGGCTATTTTCCCCCAGGCCTCCACATCGCGTTTAAACTCCTCGCTGGAAGGATCTTCCTCAATGGCTTTGTCGCGGTTGATTTCGATACTGCAAAGCATGATATTCACATTTTCCCGTGGCTGAATCGTGCGCGGTGCTTTCCGCCCGTATTCATAAGCCAGGGTGGAAATGATTTTTTCGGGAAACTGATCGGCGACCTGATTGACAAAAGAAACAATCGATCCGGAGGGCGAGCCTTCCCGGTCATCAATCGCCTTACACTTTTCGCAGGTGCAGTAATTGCGGTTATCATTTTGACTGACAGACCAGTAAGTAGCAGAAGGATTTTGCGCAATCTTTTTCCGCAGGTTCTGAATTGTGATTTCCAGCACCTCGGAATTGGTAAGGCAGAGTTGTGTGGGAATACGTTTCCCATTGACTTCAGAAAAATACTCCGGGTGGTCTTTAAAGTAAACCTCCGGCGGAACCAGCGCGTTAAACGTATGCACCCACATCCCCCAGTCGGTGCGGTCGCCTTGTTCATTGTGATCAAGTTTGTGCCAGTCGGTGTATTCTTTATCCCAGGTTACCCGATAATGTGTATCGCGGAACAGAATTTCAGGAATTTGTTTATCGTCAATATTCCCCAGGATGATCTTTTCTCTGGGGGGGATGATTTTCACCTTCGGGCTGTACATCCGGCAATCGAGGTATTTTTCGAGGAAGGAATAGACCCCGTAAAGCGTCCCCTTTTCATTGCCACCGGCAATGACCAGTCGCAGGCTATCCGTTTTGATCAGAAACCCGTCGGCGGCCAGTTCGTTCAGATCTACGGAAAAAGAAAGCTGATCCAGGCGATCATTTTGTCCAAGCACAATTTCGTAAGGATAATGGGCCTGATTGGCGCGAAGAATAGGCAAAGCCGCGCCCGAAATCTGGAGGATATAATCTTTCAACACTTCCGCCGCTTGTTTTTCATGATCTGTGGGAGAAGACGGAATAACAATGCGATAACGGGATACCCCACCGGCATCTGCCAGCACAATCCCCTGCGGAGCAGGCGGGGCGGTCGACAGATTTTTCCTGATACTCTTTTGCGCAAAAATCAACGGCGGGGAAAACAGGATAAGAACTGCCGCAAAAATAAAGAGGGCCTGGTATGAGCGCGTATGTCTTGCCATTTGAGGAGAAGGTTTAGGCTATTTTACAGAAGTTCTCATCAAATACAAAAAGTATTTTGTATAGTCGAAAAAAATCAGCGCGAAAGACATTACCCATCAACACTTTACAGGGGAAATGTAATGATCACCTGGCGAATAGTAGAGAAAATTGCCATTAGCTGTTTAACTTTACACTTATATTTTCATCGAAACACAATTTTCCCAACTAAACCTAAAAACAACATGAGAAAAATTACTTTAGCAGTATTTCTGATTGGGTTTCTTGCGCCTGCACTTATGCAAGCTCAGACAATCTATTTATCAGAAAATTTCAACTCAGCAGGGTTTCCATCTGGCTGGACCCTCATTAATAATGACGGGCTTACGCCCAATTCAAACGTCGCCAACTACACCTCTGCGTGGATCAAAATCGAAAATTTCGATTCATTAGGTATTGGTGATTCCGTAGCAGCCAGTACTTCCTGGTACACTCCTGCCGGAATAGCAGACGACTATCTGATTACACCACAACTCAATATTGGGGCAAGTGCAGGTGTTTCCTGGGATGTGAAAGCACAGGACCCTGCTTTTCCAGACGGATATCAGCTGCGGATTTCTACAACCACACCAGATGTAGCGGGTTTTCTGGCAAATCCTCCGCTTTATTCCATTGCGGCAGCAGCTCCATCATGGACAAACCTGAGTATAAATCTGGGCGCTGCGGGTTATGCCAACCAGAATATTTACCTCGCATGGCGCAATAACTCCAATGACCAGTTTCTCCTTTTAGTGGATAATATTGTGGTAAAAGATCTGGCGGCATTCGATGCAGGGGTTGCAGAGGTTGAACTACCAAATGCAGAATACACCCAGATTCCTTTGAATCAGGCCCCGGTACTCACCCTGGGAGGAACACTTGAAAACACCGGAGGAAACGTAGTAACCAACGCCCGACTTACCGTCGATGTAAAAAGAAATGGGGTAGTCGTTTTCACCGACACTTCTGCGGGAGTTACCATTAACCCCGGGGCTACCAGTGTGGCTTCTTTTGCGGCATATACTCCGGCAGACACCGGTACCTATACCATTGAATATCACTCCAGCATTTCGGAGACCGATGCAGATGGTTCCAATAATACGCTTTCAGCCAGCATAAAAATTACCGATTCGGTATATGCCAGGGACAATGGCATTCAGACAGGAAGTTTGGGTATCGGCCCAGGTACACCGGGAGAATTAGGGCAGAATTTTACCTTTACCAATCTGGCTAACGTCAATTCTGTTTCCATTTTCCTGGAAAACGGGAATGATGTAATGGTTGGGCAGCCGGTTAGTGTAAAAGTTTATTTCTTCTCAAATGAGCCGACTTCTGAAGTTGCCACGACTGATACTATCACGGTTACACAATCTGGTGCTCAATGGATTGATTTGCCCATTTCTGGCGGCCCGATTACCCTGCCTCCGGGTATATTTAGTTTCCTTGCGCAGGAAGGCGACTCCAATATAACCATTGGAACTACCCCCAACATTTTCACACCTGGTGCTGGATGGGTAACATTCCCTGGAAATCCGTTTGGAACATGGGCAAATTCGGAAGACTTCGGATTTCAGGTAGCCTATATGCTTCGGGTAAATACCAGCAAATTTTGCAGTCTGTCTGCGGTATTAAATAATGTAACGGCAAATACCTGCCCCGGCGACTTAAATGGAGCGATCAACATCACCCCATCCGGCGGTACACCTCCTTATTCATTCAGTTGGAGTAATGGCGATACGACGGAGGATCTCTCAGGGATTGGTGTAGGAGATTATACAGGAACTATTACCGACAGTGAAGGTTGTGAGTATGTTTCCCCTACCATCACGATCAATAGTACGGATACTTTACCAGACGGTGAAATCACATTCAATATCACCGGAGGTGATGTAGGGTTTTCTGCAAATGCCAGCAATGCCACTACTTATAGCTGGAATTTTGGTGACGGTTCAGCTGTACAGACAGTTCCAAATCCGGTGCATACTTATGCCAATAATGGAAGTTATACCGTTACGCTGGCCATCACCAACAATTGCGGAACCACTACCCTTAGTGATACCGTCAACATGGAAACGGTTGGACTGGAAGATGATTTACAAAAAAATATCACCATCGCACCAAACCCCAACCAGGGTATGTTCCATGTGAATTTTGAAAACCTCAAACTTCAGGATGTGCAGATTGAGATCTATACCATGACAGGTCAGAAGATTTATCATGAAAAACTTGATCCTATTCTCAACTCATACAACCACCAGGTGAATTTAACGGGTAATCTTGCCAAAGGAATGTACATTCTGGAGGTAACAACCGACAAAGTAAAAATTCGCAAAAGGTTTAACCTGGAATAATCATTTCTCAATGTTATAAAAACAGAACATCCCCATACGCCGGAAAGGTATATGGGGATGTTTTTTTATGATCAGACTATAGGCTATTCAATCAGCCACATCTTCGCGTTTACATCGTCTTTACCCCCAAACTGGCTGGAGAGCGCAGCTTCATAATTCGTTTTGTTTGCCGTGCGCTCTGAGGCAGGATATTGGTAACGGTAAGGAATCACTCCAGAATTACCAGTTCCTACCCCTACATCAAAAGTAGGAAAGCCTGTGCGGCGCCAGTGATAGTAAGATTCGCGGCCCGACTGTTGGAACAAAGACAGATAACGCTGCAGCATGATCTGGTTTAATCCGGCTTCGGTGTCTCCTTTATAAGCAACTTCAGCTTGTGCGAGGTAAGCTTGCTGATCTGCCTGGCTGATACCGTAAAATTCCAAAGAAGCAGTAACACCTTTAGCATACCAATCAGCAGCATTCCCCGTACCACCCCAACCGCGGTTAAGCGCTTCTGCGATGTTAAAAGCCAGTTCGTGGTAACTCAAAATCACACCTGGTTCAGGACCACCAAATGTGCCATAATAGCGGGTCTGATTGATCGCAGAATATTCTCCATTACCCATACGGAAGGTCATGATAGAGAGATCTTCGCCAGATGGCGCACCCAAATAGGCAGAGAAGTCCGTAGCTGAAGCGCCACCAGCAATAGCAACTTCGGTTGGATCAGCAACTATAAAAGTCCGGGGATCTTTCAACGAAACCAGCGTATTGAGATAAGTAGCAGCCATATTGTAACGACGGCTGTCAAATCCTCTATTACCCGGGTTGGTTGGATAGTTGTTGATGTTGGCAATATAAGTGAATTCAAAATTATCATCACTGCTCTCCATAATGGGGAATTTGACCGGATTATTCAGCACTTCAGCGAAACGCTGTTTGATGTTGAGTTCACCATCGCTGTCTTTCTTGCTCAATTGTAACAACACGCGCAGCTTCAGGCTATTGACCACCTTCTGGTAATTTTCGAGGCTTCCTCCGAAATAGATATCGCCATCGATTTTTGTGGTATTGGCAGCCAATAGTTTGGAAAGATCGTCGTTTGCCTGTTCAAGCAAAGTAAGAATCTGGACGAATACTTCTTTCTGGCTGTCGTATTTCGGGAAAATGTTCTCAGCTCCCTGCGCTGCCTCACTAGCAGGGATATCGCCAAAACGCATGGTCATATCGTAGAAGAAATAGGCTTTCAAAAACTTACCTACCGCACTGTACGAGTTCAGTTCCCCTACCCCGGTTTTCAAAGCTTCTTCCTCCATTTTCACAATGTTCTTAACAGAGAAATACCGAAAATCTCCGGTCGTCCAGCGGTATTCATTATCCCCATAATAATTGTAGTTGCAGCACCAGTATTGATTCCAGCGGTGTTCCAGACTCCACGGACGGTTCAGTTCATACACGTCGTTTAGTACATTGTTGAGAATCAACGAGGCCGGTGCATTTGTCGGACGGTTTGGATCCAGCGCCAGTTCTTCAAAGTTCTGGCAGGAAGCAAACAGGAAAGTAATTACCAATATTATATAAGTGAAAGATTTCATTTTATTATTCTTTTGAGTGTCAAATAAACAAACAGGCACTGACTAGAACGTGAAATTCAGGTTCACCCCAAAGCGGCGCAAAGTTGGCGTTTGAAGATCTGAATACCCCTGTCCGGCTACGAACTGATCCATATCCAGGTCTTTGGTTTCTGCAAAATACAGGAGATTGCGGCCGATCAAAGATATAGTGGCAGTATTGAAGAAAGTCTTATTTAATGCCGACTGGGGAATGCTGTAGCTAAAAGTGACCTCACGCAGTTTGGCATAGGTGCGATTGGTCAGGTTGGCTTCCTCTGTTGCATACCAACGGCTGATCCAATCCTGGAGGAAAGTTGCCGTTTCGTTGGGCTTAAAGGTCAGTTCGTCGTAGTTGGTAATATTGCCATCAGCATCGAGTTTGATCTCGCCACTGGCCAGCTGCACTCCTTCACCAACCCAGGTTTTGTTACCCAGATAATCCTGATAACGAGCTTCTCCCATATCTCCTTCAACCGTGGCTATATGACGTCCTCCACGGAAGGTTTGACGCTGTATGTAGTTGACAATTACCCCACCCACACGACCATCAAGCTGGAAGTTAAAAGCGAAGTTTTTGTAGCGGATTTTATTGACAACTCCCCATGTCCAGTCCGGATTCAGATAACCCATAAATTGCGGTACAGAATTGAGTACTGGCCGGCCACCTGCATCGTTGATAATCTGACCATCTTCGGTTCTGAGAACTTTGGCTGCGTAGTATTTGTCGTATCTGTCGCCTACCTTATAAAAACGGTTCAATACATCAACACCAGGATAAATCTCTTCCAGTACCTGCTTATAGGTTGACCAGTTACCCAGGATATCCCAGCTCCAGCCACCGCGATCGCGAACAGGTTTTCCCGTAAGGGTCAGTTCTACCCCGGTCCTGCTGGTTTTGATACCGTTTTCCAAAAGGCTGCTATAACCTGTTGCGTCAGATATGGGCAGATTAAAAATACCCGGCCCGTCCAGGGTACGGAAGAAAGTAAAATCAACCCCAAGCGCATTACTGAAAAAACGGGCATCAGCGCCAACCTCCCAGGAAGAACTAAAGCTAGGCTCAAGGTTGGGATTGGCAATCGAGTTGGAAAAGGCCGCAGAAGGTTGATTGTTGTAACGATTTACAATTGAGTACGCTGCAATATTGGTGTATTGAGGCCCTTCAAATGGTGTCGCATAATCAACGCCATATCCGGTAACATCTGAGCCTGTAGCACGGTCAGCTGGCCCGATCGTACGCAGCGTCAAACCAGAACCGACATAAGCGTAAGAGCCGCGGAGTTTCAAATAAGGAAAGGCGGCTGGCATATCCAGCATTTCTGAAACCACAAGGCTCAAAGAAGCAGAAGGATAAAAGAAACTGTTTTTGCTTGTTGGAAGGGTGGAATTTTTGTCCCAGCGACCGGTAAGGGATAAGTTGGCAATACTCTTATAGCCGAAATCCACATAACCATAAGTCGAAAGTACCAGCATATCCGAAGCGTAGTTATACACTCGTTTGGGGTTCAGCGAGTTGTTTAGGTTAAACCAACCTGGTACGTTCAAATAATCGGTAGTTGCGTATGTGGAGTTGAACTTAAAGCTACGAACGTTACCGCCAGCTGTAGCGTTGAGGTGGAAACTTGAACTGAGATCTTTGTCGAAAGTCAACAGGACATCTGTATTGTTTTCAAACAGTTCGCGGTTGTCTTCGCGGTAATCACCTTTAGCCTGCTCTCTTCCGTAAACAGTAGCCGAATAAGGGAATTTTTCGGTGCGGAAGAGGTCATACGTTGTAATCTGGGTACGGCCCAACAAACTTAAATAAGGTGTGATCTTATAATTCAAAGAAGTAAAGCCGTAAATGTCGGTTTTGTAATGCCCGCGCAGCCATTCATTGGACAAAAACCAGGGGTTATTGTAACGTTGATATTCTGCATAGATTTGCTGAAGTCCTTCTTTACCTGGTTGCCAGTAATTGCGAAGTTCGTCAATATCCCAGTCGGCTCCACCCCAGATGATAATATTGTAGATCATGGAATTGGGGCCATATTGTACGTCAGGGATGTTGTCTGTAAACTGACGGTTATAGTTAAAAGACGATTCAAAGCGGAGTTTTTTCGAAAAGTCATAACCGATCGTAGTGTTGAAGTTGGCGCCGTTTAGCTGCGTATTGGGTACAATCCCTTTTTGATAAGTATAGGTACCGGAAAAGCGCATATCGTAACGCTCACCCTGAGCGGAGACTGCCATATTGGTGGTGGACAATAATCCATCCTGCAAAAAGCGTTGCAGGTTATCCGTACCACGGGCAACCCATGGGGTGGGGACAATATTTCCGGTATGGGTAGCGCCATTGGCAAAAGTTGTCGTGTACGTTTGATTGGGGTCAACCACACCATCATACTGCGGGATCAACTGTCCTTCAAATTTTGGTCCCCAGATATCATAATCGTTGTCGTACAAACCACCGCCTTTTCCATTTGTAAATGCATAGCGGCCGTGGTCACCGGGGCCATATTCATTTTGCACTTTCGGGATGGTCATAAAGCCAGATTCCACCATGTTGGAGGAGTTGAATTCGACGGAGAATCCCCGATTGTCTTTTGTACCGCGTTTGGTGGTAATCTGGATTGCGCCAAACTGGCCTCTCGAACCATAGAGAGCGGAAGCGTTGGGGCCTTTTAAGACGGTAATACTTTCGATATCATCGGGGCTGATGTTCCAGGTATCAGACTGAATGGGTACCCCATCGACTACATACAGGATGTTGCCCGAACCGCGAAGCAGAATTTGAGGCGCACCGAGTAATTCAGCGGAAGCACCTACATTCAGACCGGCAATTTTTCCCGTCAGAGAGTTGATCGGGTTTGGCTCACGTGCCTTGACCAGATCGGCACCCTGAAGATCCTGGACAGCAAAACCCACCCGGGATTTTGATTTTTCAATGCCTAAGGCAGTGATGACCACTTCATCCATACCGATAGCAGCTTCTGTCATTTGAAGGTCTATCGTGGTTTGACTGCCAATAGTAACCTCCACAGTAGTATAGCCGAGGTAGGAAAACACCAATTCTGTTCCATAATCAGGAACTTCAATTGTGTAGCTGCCCTTTTCGTTTGTAAGGGCTCCGATGGCGGTTCCTTTCACGATTACACGTGCACCGATAATAACTTCACCACTGGCAGCGTCAGTAACTTTGCCATTGACGCTGCGCTGAGAAAAGCCAAAAAATCCGGTGAGTAAAAGTGCTAAAACGAGACTGATGCTTCGCGAATGGCGCAAAAGACCATTAGCGGCTTGTAAAAGTAAGCCTCTTTTCATAATTTTAAGGGTATTTAATTTAAGTAACTAAGATTATCTGTCAGTTTCAGTTCGCGCTGAAACTGGCTTTTTGTTTATTAATCCGGCACAATATTATGTATCTGGCAATAAACCCAGTGTTACGTTGAATTAAATTATTATTAATCTTTTGGGGTGATATCAGCAACCGAAGCACCATTAGGTGCCTAAATAATGCCATATCCAAAAAAAGATAAATGTAGCAGTCACATAAATACCCAGCGAACTGTCAGCATGGTAGCAATATAGTCTTTACTTACAGCCACATACAGCAGGTGGTCTGTATCCTGAGTAGCCTTAATTTCACCTGTTACGCCTGGCCCAACCTGTCCGAGAATTTTGCGGGATTCTTTTTGTGATTTCACATCCCACACACGAATGGTTTTATCTTCGCTGGAAGTGATAATTGCTTTACCATCAGAAGTCAGCAGGAGTTCGGTGATGCTACCTGTGTGTCCGCCAGTTTCAATTTTAAGGATAGTTTTCCAGCTATTAATATTTACCATAGGGAGAGGGTTAGCTTTGAGTACCTGATGAATTTACTTCTGACCCTTGATCTATCCAAAAAATAAAAGCATTTTAAAGGGGAAAAAACGGAAAGGGTAAGTTATTACCGAAATCACCTGGAATCATTCGAATAAAATTCGTACAATTACTTTTGATCCCTCAGCGGGCAAACCCGACCTCGAATTCCGGTACGACCCGATGGGCAATCGGATTGTGAAAATTGTCAAATCCGGTGAAAATGAAGATGAATGGCAATACACCTATTACGCACGCGATGCAAGCGGACAGACGATGGCGGTATATGAAAAGACCTATATAGACCCTGAGTATCTCTCCGACCCTGGCTGGCCCGAGGTAGAATGGCTGCCGGAAGGTGCTTCACATATTACCCTGTTTCGTTCGGCGGAGTATCATCTCTATGGCAGTAGCCGGTTGGGTATTCATTTATATGTCGATACCCTGAAAGCGCAGGTTTTCCGCACAGGGGAAGGCGAGGGTCTGTTTACCGATACGGGTTACTGGTCTGACACGATGAATCTTACCCCGGCCCTCCCGATTCCGTATCAGACTCCGCCGGAGGATGGGACGTACTTTTACACCCTCACCCGTGGGGAGAAACGCTATGAACTTTCGAATCACCTCGGCAACGTCCTCTCCACCGTCAGCGACCGCAAACTGCAACTCACCACGGACGAGGAAACGGTCAGTGGCTACACCGCCGATGTATGGGGGATGAATGACTATTACGCCTTCGGCATGTTGATGCCCGGGCGGAACCAGCGGCGCGGGGGGTATCGGTTTGGGTTTAATGGAATGGAGCAAGACAATGAGGCGAAAGGTGTGGGGAATAGTCTCGATTTTGGGGCGAGAGTGTATGATTCAAGGTTGGGGAAGTTTTTGAGTCGGGATCCACAAGAGAACAACTTTCCTCATCAAAGCACATATTCGGCTTTTAATCTTAATCCCATTTATAATGTTGATCCTTCGGGGGAGTCAGGAGTAGGCTATTTGAAGAAATGGAGAAGGAAGTTTATTATCAAATCGACATTATATTTTTCTGGGGAAGGTGCAACTACTGAACTAGCAAAAGAGACTGCGAATAGTGTGGAAATGGCTTGGAATGAAGCAAAAGGAAGTATAGAAATAAATGGGAAAAACTATCTTGTCCAATTTAAAGTTAACGGAAAATCTATATCTAAGGAAATATCTCTTGCAAAAATTCAACAGGATGAGGCGATATATGAAGAGATGGGCATTCGTACAAAAAAAGGGATGAAAACCTTGGAAAACAATTATGTATTATTAGATAACAATTATGATCCTTTCACACAAGCACAATATGATCCGTTTCTTAGAGGCGGAAATCTTTATTACAATAATGCATCCCGGTTAAAACATTCCATGAAGCATGAATACGGACATGGTTTAGGGTGGTATGACGCCAGTCAAATTTCTCCAATGGAAGAAAGGTTATTAAACCCGGATGATCCCCAAATTCTTCATGAATATGGGTTAGTAAAGTTAGATGAATACTTAAATGGCTACCATGATGTTCTTGGCTATCAGATTAATGGAAGCAGAGCGCCAGGAATAATGACGGGAACAATGTCGATAGAAGACCAAAAACGTTTGGCGGGTTATCTGGGTGGAATTCCATTTAGCGATATTTATGTAGATTCGGAAAATGAGGTTACAAATGGAAAGGTAATTCCTGCCGATATTTTGAAGTTGTATTTTAACCCTCGGTCAATTAGAAATGGAAGGACTAATGTGGGTTGGTTTTCGCCCAGTTATGAAGGTTTCAAAAATAGACTCAAGGAAGGAGGAAATTAATATGGGAAAACTACTGATATTTATTTTGCTAGCCTTGTCTTTCTGGGGTTGTAAGGCAACATATGTGGCAGATACGAATAAAGCTACGGATAATTCCTGGGCATTCAGGTGTGATAGTCTAGAAGGTATCCTAAATACGATATATCCCCATTTTTCCCAAAAATGGAAATCAGATTCATTAGGGTGTGATAGATTTAGAATGATAATATTTTCTTTAAAATCGCTTTTTATATTAAAAGATTGGAGTTCAACTTGTGTAGAAAATGTATTAGGAATCCCGAATAGTATCGTGGAAACAGAGGAAAAGAAGATAGTAGAGATGTCCTATATTCTTTCTCAAAATGAATGCGAAGGATATAGTCCCTATTATGAGCTTAACATCATATTTAACGAACAGGGATTTGTGAGAGCATTTGGGGTGGTTCTGGAGTAAGGCAGTAAGTTAATAAACAAGTATGGACTACACTATACCACACCCACCAAAAGCGGCCAATGAACATGGGCTCTCTATAAAAACCTGATATGTAACGCAACTCACTCAACGGTTCCCACTCCCCCTCAAAACCCAACCTATTGCCATACGTTAAACTCATATTCCCTCTCTTTTTTTTCTTCCCCCTGATCGTCCAGGCGCAGGTGGAGATATTTCTGGCGAGTGGCTCGTCTTCTTTCCTTCCGGAGGGGGCTTTTGCCTTCCGGCTGCAAAACCACCACCCTGCGTCGCAGCGGGTATATGTTACCGCCCGGTTGAAAACCAGCCGGGAAATCCTTTTCCTCCAGTCTGCACCCGTTTTACTTGCACCCGGCGGGCGCACTTTTTTGCCGGGTGAGATTCCGGTTGTGCATATGGAAGGAGTCGAATCCCTTCCGGCAGGGGTTTATACCTTTTGCCTTTCGGTCATTCAGGAAGATAACGGGCAGGAATTGGGTACTCAGTGTGTGTCCCGGCGATACGAAACCACACCGATTTCCCCCACAGCTTCGGCAAACAAAAAAAAACAGCCGGTTGCTTTTTCCGGTCAGGCACGCCTCACGGCCCGCATCTCCAACCAGCCTGATCTTTTCACCGGGATTCCACCGCGCTATATCCGCTTTCAGGCAAGTCCGCGTGTGTCGGTGTGGGGTATTCACCCGCCAGTTACTCTCCACGATGCGGCAACAGGCATTGACAAAAATACAGGCCGCTGCCAGGGGAAATTTACCCGAGGATATCTCCTTAACCCATAAAATACAGGCCTTGCGGGAATCAGCTTATCAGAAGGCCCTGCATCAGTTGGGCCCTTATCAGAAGATTCTGCAAGACTCAACCCTCCTTTCCCAACTTAAGGAACTCGAACAACTGGATCGAATCCGGCAGGTACTGGCTTCTCCGGAATATACGGAAATTCGCCTTGATTGCGAATCGCTGGATAAAAAAACAGAAGGATGGGATAGGGAAAAACTCGGTGGGTATCTGGATTCCCTCCGGATCAATGACTATCTGCGGTTTCGCCAGTTGCAGCGAATCCGAAGCCAGTGTGAAAATCTCCGCCGACTGGAGGAAAAACGCAACAAGCTTGAGCAACTCGAAAAAACCCTTCGAAAAGCCCAAGCTCTTCGGGAAAAACTCGAGGAAGCGGAAAAACTCAAACAGGGAAATATTTCTACCCTCCTTCAGGAACCAGATGCATTGCGTTCACTGGGCGTGTTTTCCAAAGCACGTTCCTTCCTGGCTTCGGTCGAAAAGCTGGGAATAGGCACAGTATTTCCCTATTTTTCTCCTTTGAGTGTGAATGGTATTGCCGTCAAAGGGCTGGAGGTTGCCGCCAATTAACTTTACGGGTTGGATGGCCGGTTACTGCTTTGGAAATCTCGTCTGATCCTCGAAGGAGAATGGAATCAATCATTCCCAACTGGAGGCGGAATCCGGCTCAGTGTATCTCCCCTTCCGGGATACGGTATCCTGGGTGAATCCGGTATCTGGCCCTTCCCGCATTCAGGGACAAGCATGGTCTGTTCAGGTGGTGGCCACACCGGGTGCCAGCACCCGGTTTTTGGGCCGGATGACAGGGATTCAGCCTGGTTATTACTCCATGGGCGCGCCCTTGCTTATCACGGACCGACAGCGGTATGAATTCCGCACCGACCAATCTCTCTGGAAAGGAAAATTCACCCTTTCTGGCTTTGCCCGGCGAGATTTTGACAATCTTCTTCCTTACAAAATAACCCGCACGACGGTAACTTCCGCAGGGGTAAGTCTCCGGCTCCGGCCCAGAAAGCTACCCTATTTTCAGCTTCAGTTCGCCCCCCTCTATCGGGAAAATAATCGAACCGACAGTCTGCAACTTTCTGATCGGATATCCGTGATTTCGGCTACCAGTGGTTACAGCTTCTCTTTCGGGGGAATGACAGCTACTACCTCCTTCCTGTATTCCCAACAGATCAGCCGAAGCCTTTCGGGGAAAACCGACTTTTCTGCAAATATGGTCAATCTGAGCCAGGTACTCACTTTTTCGATTCCCTTTAGTCTGAATGCCACAGGTTCGTACCTCCACTCCCAATGGTCGCAGGATTTTCATCAAACCTGGACAGTGGATCTTTCAGGTAGTGCGACTTTTTTTCAGAAATGGAGCAATACTTTCGGGGGTATGCTAATGCAGGAACGAGGAAGAACCTCACGTAAAAGTCTTTATCTGAACAGCAGTTTTCCCTTACTAAAAAACCTCAACGCAGAAGTTTTATTCCAGCAGGACTTTTTTAATCCCTACACCGAAGACCGGCCGGTATTTCAACAATATTTCTGCCAATGTGGGGTGATGTATCGATGGTAATTCTTTTTGTTAGCCTACCGTATCAGCGTTACCGTCCCGGCTCTGACCTGAGTCAGTGCCCTCACCCGGTTTTCATAGGTGTAGATCACCTGCCAGGTGTAAACACCCTCCGGCAGGGCTTTGCCTCCTGACCGTCCGTCCCAGCTCTGATCGGGGCTGTTGCTTTCAAACACCTTTTCCCCCCACCGGTTGAAAATCTGTAGCTGAAACTGCAAAAATCCGCACTGATAGCCGATGCTGAACCGGTCGTTGTACCCGTCATTGTTGGGGGTAAATCCCGTGGGCAGGTAGAGGTAACAGTTGCAATCCACCGTCCGGACTTCCATCGAATCGCTTCGGCTGCCACAGGTGTTAAACACTTCCACAAAGTACAGCCCCGCTTCCCGCACCAGATACTCCGGCTGATCCGATCCGTCTTGCCAGCGGTAGCGGTTCCCCGTTCCCGAGACATCCAACCGGTAGGTCTGTCCTTCGCAGAGGGTGGTGTCTGCCGGAAGTGCCACTTCGGGCAGGGTCTCGTACCGGATTCGGATTTCATCCGTCTCACTGCCACAGGCCGTGCTAAGGGTAACCGCATAGGTTCCCGCCGTCTGAATCAGAAAAGATGGAAGTATCGAACCGTCCTGCCACTGGTAGGCAGCACCGGCAAACGTAGCATCCAGCAGGAGAGTTTCTCCTTCACAAAGGGTGGTGTCCGAACCGAGATTTACTGCCGGACTTGTGCCGTAATCCACCACCAGGGTATCGCGCAACTCCCCACAGTAAGCAGAAAGCGTAACGGCATAGGTTCCCGGAGCGGCAATGAGAAAACCGGGGCCGGTCGAACCATCCTGCCAGCGGTAGCTTGCACCGGGAAAAGCGACATTCACCTCCAGGGTGGCCCCATCGCAAAGGAGGGTATCCGCTCCGAGTGAAAGTACCGGCAGGGGTTGGTAGGTTACAACAAGGGTATCCCTGAATTCACAGGCGGTGTTGGTCAGGGTAACGGAATATACCCCTGCTGTGCTGACCATCAGAATGGAAGCTGTGCTGCCGTTTTGCCAGAGGGCTGTGGCCCCGGGAAATGTGGCATCCAGCCGAAGGGTACTGCCTTCGCAGAGAATCGTATCTTCTCCCAGTTCCACCACAGGAACCGGGTCATAAAAAATTTCTACGGTATCGGCAACCGTTCCACAGAAGGTGGAGAGGGCTGCGGAATAGGTTCCCGGCCCAGAGACGAGAAATACGGAATCCGTTGTTCCGTCCTGCCAGAGATAATTCCCTCCGGGAAAAGCTGCCGAAAGGAGCAGGGTTTCTCCCGTGCAAAGGGTCTGATCACTGCCCAGGCTGATTTGCGGCTGGGGCAATACGGCCACATCCACCGAGTCTTTCACACTGCTACAGGCATTGCTCACGGTCAATACATATAATCCTGCCGTGCTCACCGTTCGCACCGAATCGGTGAGGTTGTCATTCCAGAGGTAGTTCAGCGGGGAAAAACTGCTCAGAACGCCCGAAAGCACCAGACTTTCTCCGGCACAAAGGGTGGTATCAGGCCCAAGACTCAGGGGAAGGAGGGTGTCGGTTTCGACAAGGATCGAATCACGGGAACTCCCGCAGGTATTGGTGGCCTCGGCCCAGTAGAGTCCGGAGGCACTGATCAGAAACTGACTGGCAGTCGAACTATCCTGCCAGAGATAGGAAGCGCCGGAGGTAGTGATATCGGGCAGAAAGGACGATCCGGGACAGAGAAAAGTATCCACCCCCAACTCCACCTGGGGCAGGGTGTCAATATTCACGAGGATCGAATCGCGAAAAGTGCCACAGGCATTGGCAGCTTCGGCCCAGTAAAGCCCGGAGGCAGTTACCGGGAAGGTGTTTAGTGTCGAACCGTCCTGCCAGAGGTAATTCACCGGCTGATTTCCCGCCAGAAGTGAGAGCGGTGTGCCACTGCAAAGGGTGGAATCGGGCCCCAGATCCACCAAGGGTTGGGGCAAAACCGAGAGGGTATCGCGCAGGGTATCGGGTTCGGGACAGCCGCGATAGATGATTACTTCGACCGGATAGGTGCCGGGGGTATTGTAGAGATGAACCGGTGCGGGGTCATTGGCAAAGTTGAGCATCCCCGAACCCGGGTCGCCAAAATCCCAGAGGGCTGAATCCAGTCCACGAACCCCCGAAAGGGAAAAAAATGTCGTATCACCGGTGCAGTGAACCGTCCCATTGCTACTTCCTCCCCCTGAAAGGGAAATCTCAAAGGGCAGCAGATAATGTGCCAGGAAGGTGGGCGTGAAATTATGAGTTCGCCCAGGAAAGAGGTTTATTCCCTGATTCAGATAGGTACAGGCTGTTCCCGGTAAATTGGGGTGGGCAATCACATCCATCGTATAGGTCATTCCATCCTCCCTCGTTACATAAATCCGACCATCCGGCCCTAGTTGCATGGTAACTAATCCTGTCTGAGCAGTACTTATTCCTACCGGGGTAACCGAATTGATGACTGCCGCAGGCGACCCGGCATTCAGATCGTATTGATACATGACTGAATCATTGAGATATGTCCGATACAATTTCGAACCATCCGGAGAAAATTCCAGGCCCATGGTATTGTCATCATTATAGGAGGAAGTGATTTCAGGAAGAAAAAGGGGATTGCTGACGATCCCCGTTCCGGGATCAAAATCTAACACCACGGTCGTATCCGTCTTCTGAAGGGTAAGTGCCAGTCTTTTCCCATCCGGAGAAAATTTTGTTTGCCCCAAAAAAATAAAATCAAAATAAGAAAGTCCGGTAGAAATCGGGCCGACATAACTGATAACCGGAACGGGGTTAAGTCCGGAAGCGGTGATCAGGTATGCATGAAATTCATCGGTTGCGCCATCAAGGGTTACCACCCATATATCGGTCTGGTTGCTGTGTTGAACACCGGCAATTTTACCGGAAGCACTGTCTTCCAGAAAAGTGTTTTTCATAATCACATCCCCCATTCCTCCCTGAAGACTCATATCCACAACAGAATAACATAGGATGGTTTCTTCATTTGGGTAGGTTGTATTAATATAATCACGACCTGTAGTGAAAATATAATAGAGATTTCCATTTCCCGGATGAGGCACAACGACGGTTTGCACATTGGGATATCCAAATAATCCTGTTCCATTAGGCATGATCTGGTGATTGCGATTCCATACCTCCTCGTCATTGGTGTAAAAAACCAGATTGCCGCAGGGATCCGACAGGGTGGCACCACCCCAGATAAGCATTTGCATAGGACTATTATTCAGCAGCGAGGGAGGATTGGTATGAAAGTCCAGACCTGTGCTGTCATAACCAAAGTACCAGTGAAAGGCTTCACCCTGAGCCAGACTGGCGGAAAATGGAAACAGGGTAAGCAAAAAAATGCAGGCAAGGGCAGGTAATTTCATTGCTGGAATTGTGTTTGGGGGAAGATACAATTTTCTCAGCAAAAAACTCCCTGTTTTTTCAGAAAAATGGCTTCTTTCTGATATTTGAATTAAGGAAAATTATTCAGTTGAACTCCCTGAAAATCAGCCATCCAACGGAATTATCCTCGTTACATGATCTGTCAGTAAATGTGTCAGAAGAAAACAAAAAAACTCCCCGGCAAGTCTATCTGCCGGAGAGTTTCGTTCATATGGTGTGGAGACGGAGGGAGTCGAACCCTCGTCCGGAGAAAGCATACATAGAGCCTTCTACATGCTTAGTTGTTCTTTGTTACTCGTCAGGATACCCGAACAACGGGGGCGTGCCTGATGAGTTTGCCTCTAGTCTTAGGCTGTGGCCAAGGCCGTTCACAGCAGCAACCTGTCGGGGTTGATGTGTTTTCCATATGAGAGTCTGACAGATAAAAACTCCCGGAAAACATCTCAGAACTTAGTCTAACTAAGCTGCGAGAGCGTAATTTCTTTCGCCATTTATGGTTTGCAGAAGTGGATTTAAGTGGTTCCTCTACACCCCACTGCATGCTTATACTTTACATTTACCGACCCGTCAATTCCGTGTCGTCCCCATTTCAAAATAACTTGCTGTTGCCAGCGATACAAATATACGAATCGCAATCTAAATAGTTGCAATTTTTCATTAGCTATTAGCTATTGGCTATTGGCCATTAGCTATTGGCTATTGGCTATTGGCTATTGGCTATTGGCTATTGGCTATTGGCCATTAGCTATTGGCTATTGGCTATTGGCTATTATTAACGCTGGCTTCTCACTGCCGGACCGGCATCATCCATATGGAAAGGATCTTTTTCCACTTCCACTTTCAGTCGCAATACGATTGTCGGACTGTCGGGGTCATTGGAGCGAACAGTGATGGTTTTGGTCTGCGCGCCGCTGCGTCCTCTGGAGTCAAATGTGGCCACAATCTCAGAGGTTTTTCCTCCTGCGATCACCATGTCTTTGGGTGCAGTGGCTGTACATCCACAGGATGCTTTTACGGATTCTATCACCAGGTCATCGAGGCCTGTATTTTTGAATTTGTAGGCGTAAACGACTTTTTCCCCGTCGATCACAGATCCGCCATCATACTCCGTAACTTCAAACTCAATATTGGGCATGCGGTCCAGTTCGGCCTGTGTATACACCTTATTGAGGCTTCCGTTGATCTGAATAGACTTACCGGGGTTTTCTGCTTCGTCTGTATAAATGACTACCTGCTTGCTAAAGGTGCCGGGAGTAATAAATTTGTCTCCCATGATGCGGATTTTGAGGGTCGTTTTTTCTCCGGGAATAATTTCTGTTTTTTCAGGAGTTACCTCAAACATCATTTCTTTATCGTAACGACCCGTAAATGTGATCTTATATGGGCTCACATTTTTCACCTTCACTTCGATGGTTTTTTCTTCATCTGAATTGAGCGTCCCGATGCTGTGATTGATCTTGTCAAGCGCAAGGCCGCCCATATTATGTGCGTAAGCGATAAAATCTTCTGCACCTTCCGGCTGTTTTACATCGCCCTTAATATACAGAATAACGGGTTTTTCAAGGGTATCATAGGTAACTGTTACCGTTTTGGTAAATGGCCCTACCCTGCTGGTATTATACTGAACTTTGATTTCACCGATTTCTCCAGGCTTTACAGCGTCCTTTGTCCAGGAAGGGGTCGTACAACCGCACGATGCCTTTACCCGGCTGAGGGTTACAGGTTCTCCGGATGTATTGGTGAATTTAAATGTGTATATGGCTGGATCGTCTTTGTTGAGGTCGCCAAACTCATGTGTGGTTTTCTCAAACTTAATTTTCCCGTCTGACTGTGCATAGGTATACACACCCATCAAAAACAAAACAAAGAGCAGGGTAATGGATCTGGCTTTCATAACGTTCAAAATTAATGAATGACAAATATACACCTTTTCAATAACTATTTCAGCGCATTTTGTGGAAGATACATCAAACGGTATAACGTTCCTCCCGGCTCAGAAATTATCTGTTCGGGGGGGGCTGCTTCCGAAAATACCTGGCCTATTTCTGATTTCCGAATACTCCCCCCGCTGCGTATCAATATCTCTATGGGTCGGGACGATTCAAAATGGGTTTCCAGCAGGTGGGAAAAGTTGATCATACTCACACCTGTCCACGCCAGAACCACAGCTTCATCCTCTTCCCAGAAAGTAGAACCCCGCGCAATTACCAACGGCATACCGGCATTTTTCACCCTTTCCTCAGCATAATGACAGGTATTCAGGATAAATTGATTTTCAGGATCGTACCGGGTCTCTCTGGTATCTTTTTTTATAAACCTTGAATAATACCGGAAAGACCGGTGTCCGATACCAAAAAGTAATGCGGATAGTAAAAAGAAGCGCAAAGCCGTACGCCCCATCCGGCTGGTATCGTGATCAAATAACCTCACCAACAAAAACATGGACAAACCTACCAGCAACGGCGCATAATAGCGGGTTTCCTCCACATATGTCCACGTTTTGCCCTCGTAAACTTCTACCGGATTTACCAAAGAAAGCAACATAAGGGTACCGGAAACAACCAGAATAGCAACCAGAAACATCGCCGAAAGCACGGTGCTGACTGGCCGGACTGGCGCTTTCGCCTGTAAAAAATCATTTCCATGCTGCCGCCACATTCGCAGGGGAAACAGCATAAGACCGATCGTAGATGCCACATACAACAGCCGAATGATAAAGACCGCCAGGGGCTGTTTTATACCTAGTTTTACGATGATGGCATCCTGCCCCATAAAAAACAGTGATTTCAAAGGAAAGGCAGACATTCGCAGCAGATTTTCCAGATGAACCTTGCCCCCGGAAACCATATCGTTGAGATTTCCCGACTGGCTATGTGTCGGATGCAGAATCAACCAAAAACCCGTCATCAAAATGAAACCTATACCAGTAGCCCAAAGGGCAGTTTTTTTTCTTTCCGGGGTATCACGCCATGCAGAAACCAGCCCAATCGCAGGCCCGGTAATCATCAGCGGGATATACGCATATCGAAACCAGCCGGCAAACAAGAACCCGGCAAAAGCTACTGCCAGCCATAAGCCTGATATTTTCTCCCTGCAAAAACCCTTAACCCAGGCACCAGTTGCCAGCAAAAACACTCCTAAGGCGATTTCCTCACTCGCTGTTGTAAAATGAAAAGGGGTAAAGGAAAATATCCAGAAAAGAAAAAACAAAGGATAAACTGCCGGGGAAATTTCTTTCCGAAGCAGTGAAAGCAGCACATGCGCGCCGGCAAATACAAGAATTACTCCCAGATATTCCAGTAATAGGGCTGAATAGAACCACCCTTGCATACCATCGGCAGAATTACCTACAAGCTGATAAACCCACGCAACGGCGACCGAATATCCCGGTGGCCACCCGTGAACAGGCACCATTGAAATAGCGGAAATATCGGAAACAGACGCCATTGGCAAAGTCATGCCATTGCCTTTCAACCAGTTGATTGCGGCCAGAATCTGAACATTTCGATCAGAGCCGGAATAAGTAAAAAATGTATGGACGTGAAATAGCTGACTGGACAGTGCAATCCAGAAAAAAACTGGGCGGAGATATTTCGAAAAAAACAAAGACATCCGGTCAGTAGCGATTTATTGACAATATATGTGATTTTATTCAAATTCTAACGCATGTTATAATCTGCCATAGGCCGAAAAAAAAGCTTGGGCACCGGAATCTATTTTCGGAGTAACAAAAATAACAGTCCGCCTGATTATGAAATTCAACACAATTTTAAACACAGCTCTTGGGATAATTATGCCTATGCTGGCTTTTGCGCAGGATGATTTTTCCTATGCCGGGGATATAGGGGTAAATATCCAAACTCAGATGAGCGATTCCTGGGAACTCACCGGTAATATGACCATACAAAAAACCGTGTGGCGGGGAAACAATGATATTCCTGAAATGGTCTTCCACTCTGCTGATCTTTCTTTTGACAAAATGCTGGCTACAGAACTGGAAAATTTACGCACACCGGAAGTCGCACTCACGGGTTTTTCAGCAAAAATGGAAGGTGAATATGCAGCCATCAACTGGACTTCTCCAGTATCGTCTGAAGTCAGTGGATTTGGAATAGAAAGAAGTCTGGATGGCAACACCTGGGAAAAAATCGGAGAAATTCGCGTCAAAACTACCGACAACAATCTTTCGGACTTCTCTTTTACTGACCCTGATCCGGTAAGCGGGACCAATTATTATCGCCTGAGACAGGAAAATCGCCATAAAAAGGCGGGGTTTAGCGACGTCATTGCCCTCGAAAGTCTCAATACCGGCTGGCACGTCACATATCTATTTCCCAACCCAATGATTTTTGGAACCGCCATTGAGCTGTATCTCTATCAGCCGGCACGGGTAAGAATAGTGATTGACGATCCGAATGGACACCCTATTGGTACGGTTTATTCTCAATACACCAGCATGGGAAGCCATCAGATAGAACTGAAAATGGACAACCTGCCAAAGGGAGAATATATATGCCGAATATCCATTGGCGACCAGCTGGCCCTGCGAAAAATCAGAAAATGAACGTTGGTCAAAACTCCATATTGTAGGATTTGATCGCCCGGTAAATGCAACTGGCGATATAGATCTGGCCTGATTCGCTCGCGAGAAAAGTTTCTTCTTCATAGTTCGTAATAAAACCCGTCTCCGTAAGTAAAGCAGGCATACCCGAAAGATACAGTACCACAAAAGGCGCCTGCTTCACCCCGCGATCTTTTCTGCCAATACGGCTGGCGTACTGATGTTGGATTTTTTCTGCCAGGCGGGTACTCTCATTGCGAAATACGTTTTTCAAAAGTTTGAAATAAATATATCCCTCCGGCGAGCTGGGATCAAATCCGCCGTACATATCCCCATAATTGTCCTCAAACAGGATAGATTCGTTTTCAGCAATAATTGTCTCATAATTTTCCTGCCCTTCATTGATCCCCAGGACATAACTTTCAGCGCCGTATTTGGTATTATTTTTCAGGGCATTGCAATGGATGCTGATAAAAAAATCGCCCTGATTGTCTTTGGCGATTTGCGCACGGCGGTGAAGCGCAATAAACTTATCGGTATCCCGGGTAAGCACGACATTAAGATCGGGCATACTTTCATTCAGAATCCTTTTTAGTTGAAGTGCCACATTCAATGTGATATCTTTTTCATAATATCGTGCGCCCAAAGCCCCGGGATCTTTGCCCCCATGTCCGGCATCAATGATGACCGTTCGGATAGGGCCTTCCCCATCGTTAGGGGCAGGAAACCAACCTGAGGTTAAAAAAACGGCAGGAATAAACAAGAAGCCAAATACAATGAGAAATCTGTTCATAGAAAGGAGATTTTCTTACGAAGCCAACCTTTTCTTTTTAAGGATACACTATTGTCAGGTGAATACAGCATAGTTTGCGATTTCCTGTATATTTGCATCCCGATGTAGTCGCCGGAATATCAACAGAAGAAGTTTGCTACAAATAAAATACATATTCAGACACTACAAATTAATAGGATTTTTCCTTAAAAGTATAATTTTAGCCCTGGGGGTTTTCTTCTCCGGCGGCCAGTCTTTATACGCGCAACAAATCCCGGACTCTGTTTCTGTAGCAGACACCCTCACTGTGCCGGAAAATGTTTCTGACAGCATTCGTTTTCCCGGAGTGGACACGCAGGAAAACCGTCTCTCTTCTGAAATTCCGACTCAGGATTCCCTGCGCGCGGCCGCACCAGATCCCCGGAAAATATTTCTCGATTCCCTTGAAGCTGCCAGCGACCTGAAGGCAGAAGTTTCTTACAAATCTGCCGATTCCATTGTCTTTGATGTAGAGCAAGGCATTCTTTTCCTCTACGAAAATGCAGAGATTACTTATGACGAAATTGCCTTGAAAGCCAAGGAAGTGCGGGTAGATATTGACAAACAAACCCTCTATGCCAATGGCGTTACAGATAGTCTGGGCGTGTATCAGGGCGCGCCCGAGTTTACCCAAAGCGGAGAAACGTATCAGTCGCGAGCCATTTCTTATAACTTCAAATCTCAGAAAGGCAGAGTCGTAGAAGGGCGGATGGTGGAGTCGGAAGGGTTTGTCCTTGCCGAAGTAGCCAAATATCACCCCGACGGTACCTTTCACGGGCAAAACGGCAAATATACCACCTGCGATGCCGACGACCCTCATTATTATATCCGCTCGCGAAAACTGAAAATGCTCCCCGATGATAAACTCATCAGTGGGCCACTAAACCTGGTGATTGCAGGTTTTCCGATTCCGGTGATTATTCCCTTTGGTTTTGTACCCAATAAAAAAGGGCAAAAAAACGGGCTGATCCTCCCGCAGTATGGCGAAGCACAGGACCGTGGATTTTTTCTGCGAAATATGGGGTATTACTGGGGAATCAACGATAATTTTGACCTGCGACTGGAAGGCGATATCTATACACGGGGTGGCTGGAGGCTGGGCGGCAGCACAACCTACAATAAGCGATATAAATTCAGCGGAAGACTCGGGTTTCAATACGGCGTAACCCGCTTCAATGAAAAAACAGATCCGGACTTTCAGCGAACCTCTGCATGGACACTTACCTGGAGCCATAACCAGCCGATTGACCCTACTGCAAGAATTTCTGCCTCTGTCAATATCTCGTCTTCCAATCGGTTTCAGCGTGAAATCAGCTACAACCAAAACGATTTTTTCACCAACAACCTCAACTCATCTGTCAACTTTCAGAAAAACTTCAATAATCTTCCTATCAGTTTTAACGTCGGCGTAAGGCATCAACAGGATCTCAATAAAGAGACTATGAGCCTCCAGTTTCCGGAGCTCAACTTTAACATGAACCGACAGACGCCGTTCAAAAATGTCTCCAACAAAAATCTGAAATGGCTCTCTCAGCTGGGGATCAACTACAATATGCAGGCGAGAAACTCGCTGGAAACCGTTCCCGACACGCTGATTGACGATATTCTCCTCCACCCCGGAGATTCCCTGGACTGGATTATCGTGGAAGGCGGAGACAGCATTCTGACCAAAAGGCTGGGGTCATCATTTTACTCCAACGGCATGCGGCACAATGCCTCAACCTCTACGACACTCAAGCTGTTTAACTACCTCAATATTTCGCCCAACTTCTCCTATGCAGAATACTGGTACACTGAAACCCTCCAAAAAGAGTGGGATCCGGAAAAACAAAGAATTGTCGAGTCCCCGGTAGCCGGGTTTGCAAGAGCCTATGACTTTAACACGTCGCTCAGCGCAACCACAAACTTTTATGGCATTTATGTCCTACCCAAAACCCGCAGGCAAATCGCTTTCAGGCAGCGCTTTAGCCCCAGCGTCTCTTACAATCTGAAGCCAGATTTTTCTGCCGAAAAATGGGGATTTTACAACGAAGTACAGTCTGATACCACCGGGACCAAAACACAGGTGTACAGCATTTTTGAGGATGGAATTTACGGAGGTCCCTCACGGGGAGAAAGCCAATCACTCAATTTCAGCCTATCCAGCGTACTTGAAATGAAGTACCGGAAAAAGGAAAGTTTTGACGAAGACTTTGATGAAAAGGAAGATAAATTTGCCCGGATTAATGTCCTGGATAATATCGGCATCAGCACCGGATACAATTTTGCCGCCGACAGCTTCCAGCTGGCACCGTTTAACTTCCGCGCGAGGACCAGTCTTTTCAACAACAAAGTGGACCTCAACGGCTCTATGACCATGGACCCCTACGTATTTGCACCAGACAATGTACCCGTTCCCATCAAACCGCCCGCTGCACGGAGACAAAACGTATTGATGCTACAGGAAACCGGAGAACTTGGCCGGATCACACGGGCACAAATCAGTCTTTCGACTTCTTTTAGTTCAAAAAAACAGGGTGCAAAAAAAACAAAAGGAGAGGATTTTGACGAAGTAGAATACCGTCAGGTTCTGAACAATATGTACCAGTATGTCGATTTTGACATTCCATGGACGCTGCGGTTCCGCTACAACCTCAGCTACTCCAAACCCGATCTCAATGCGCCGAGAATCACCCAGACAATGAATTTTGACGGAGACGTCAATTTTACCCCAAAATGGAAAATTGGCTACAGCAGCGGATTTGATATCGAAAAGCTAGAGTTTACCAACACAAGGTTATCTATTTTCAGAGATCTCCACTGTTGGGAAATGTCCTTTTCATGGATTCCATTTGGTGTGCAAAAAAGTTACTCACTTACGATTAACGTCCGCAGTTCGACCCTCAAAGACCTTCGCCTGAGCAAAAACAATTACTGGCAGGACAGGTTTAGAGGATTATAAGAATATATTAACTTGCGGGTATTATGCGAAGGGCTGCCATTATTCTGGGTATTTTTATGGTTTGGGCATTCAGCGAACCCTGTAAGGCCCAAAAAGTAATTATTCCCGAACCTGATCCCAACATTGAAGTCACACCCCTTACGGTTGTCAATTCCTCATTTACAGAATCAGGGTTGGCAATCAGTCCGGATGGTGAGTATTTATTGTTTTCTACAAATCGCGGTGGAAACGAATGGAATGAAGCCTGGATCACGCCGGAAGGCGATACCGTATGGGATCGGGACATCTGGATTAGTGAAAAAGTTTGCGGTAATTGGCAGACACCCACCAGCCTGCCTCACGGAATCAATACATCGCTGAGCGAAGACGAACCATTTGTATCTGCGGATAATAAAACCCTGTACTTCCAAAGCTGGAATTACCTGTGGGAACAAACCGGAGGGCCCTACTATCAAACCAGACTATCTGCCAGAGAAAATCCCGCCATTCGCGGTCTGGGAAAAAATTTACCTGTGATATTAAAAAAATTTAATGGAACAGGCAGCATCGCCATATCTCCTGACAAGCGTATGATCTGGCTGGTGGCTGGAAAACCGGGCGAACAGCAAATGGACATTTACAGAATCCGAAAAACCGGTAAAAACTGGAAATATCCCGAAAAGTCAGTCTTAAGTACAGCCTCGAATGAACGCAGTGTTTTTTTGATGCCCGATGGTCAAACCCTATACTTTTCCTCGTCTGGATATGAAGGTTTTGGGGGACTCGATATTTACAAAACGACCCTCGATGAAAAAGGAAATCCCGGCGTCATTTTTAATCTTGGCCCGGAAATCAACAGCCCGGGCGATGAATACGGTTTTGTCATTTCTTCCCAGGGACAGACCGGATATTTTATCAGGGAAGGAAATATTTTTTCAGCGGATCTGAGTAAGTCAGAAGGATTACTAAAACCCTGAGTTATGCAGATATTTGCGGTTTTGGTCGTTCTTTTTCTCAAATCGTTTTTGTTATTTTGCCTGTCTAACCTTTCCCTTCTTTTCATCCTTTAGCAACGTAAAAACGAAATATGAAATTCCGTTTTGTCATTCACTATAATACCCAATGGGGGCAGAGGCTCTTTGTTTGTGGTTCTTCATCTGAATTAGGAGCATGGATTCCCGAATCTGCTACCCCGCTTCATTATATGGAGAATGGCCGATGGGAATGGGAAGGCGAGATTAATGAGGCCTTTGAGTACAAGTATTTTATCCTCCATGAACCCAGCGGAACCAAAACCTGGGAATGGGGGGCAAACCGCGTGGCAAACCTGCCCGGAAAAGGGTTTGAACGGATAGACCTTCTTGACTTCTGGCGCCCGGAAAAAGATATTGAAAACACCTTTTTCACCTCAGCTTTCACCCGTGCACTCATGGGGCGATCGAATCATGGCGAAACGTTTCCTTCGTTTCCGGATGCGCCTGATGCAGGTACCATTTACCACTTTCGCCTGTATGCGCCAAGGATAGACGAAAAATACAGGATCTGCATTTCGGGCAATCATCCATCCCTGGGAGAATGGAAGGAGGAAAAAGCCGTAGTTCTTTCCGATAATGAGTATCCCATGTGGCAAACCTATGTATCACTGGCTGCCAAACCGGGCATCATCGAATACAAATACGGTATCTACGATACAGCGACAAAAAAAATCGTTTCATGGGAAACGGGAGAAAACCGAAAACTGTACCACATCCCCCAAAGAGGAAAAAAGATCGCAGTTGTTGTTACAGATATTAAATTCCGATACGAAAACCCCTTCTGGAGAGCAGCAGGTGTGGCCATTCCTGTATTCTCTCTGAGAAGCGAGTCCAGCACGGGTGTGGGTGAATTTGCCGATATCAACTTGCTGGTTGACTGGGCAGTAAGAACCGGGATGAAACTGGTGCAAATCCTTCCGGTAAATGACACCGTAGCCACACATACGTGGACAGACTCCTACCCCTACGCCGCAATTTCCGTTTTTGCGCTTCACCCCATTTATCTCTCTCCGGAAAAAATGGGCAAACTGAAGTCCGCAAAAAGTATGAAGGTTTTTGAGGAGGAAAGAAAAACACTCAATGCCCTGCCTGAAGTTGACTATGAGGGCGTGATGAAGTTAAAGTCTTCCTACTTCAAAGCGTTATATGATCAGGAAAAGAAAAAAGTATTTGCCAGCTCTGCCTATAAACAATTTTTCGAAACCAATCGAGACTGGCTGCTCCCTTATGGCGTTTTCTCCATGCTGAGAGACAGATATCATACGCCTGATTTTTCACAGTGGCCGGAGTTTTCAGTCTATGACGCCCAGGCTGTAGAAGCTTTTGCATCGCCGGATTCAGCACATTTTGACGATATCGGCGTCCATTATTTCATTCAGTACCACCTCCACCTGCAATTGCATGAAGCGGCATCATACGCCCGTTCGCAAGGAGTGGTACTTAAAGGAGATATTCCCATTGGCATCTATCGGCACAGTGTGGATGCGTGGACATCGCCGCATTTATACCATATGAATGCACAGGCAGGAGCACCGCCCGACGACTTTGCCATCACCGGCCAAAACTGGGGGTTTCCCACCTACAATTGGGAAGAAATGGCCAAAGACGATTTTGCCTGGTGGAAAGACCGGCTTATCCAGCTTTCTGCATATTTTGATGCCTTCCGCATCGATCATATCCTCGGATTCTTCCGCATCTGGGAAATTCCCGGTCATGCAGTCGAGGGCCTGCTCGGTCAGTTTAGCCCTTCCCTACCCTTGAGCCGGGAAGAACTCGAATCCAAAGGGCTATATATGGATTACGACAGATTCTGTAAGCCTTATATTCCCGCTTATCTGGTCGGAGAATTTTTCGGAGAATATACAGAACGTGCTGTCAGTGAGTTTTTGGAAATGAGCAGAAATGGCAGATATCGCCTCCAGGCTCCCTTTCAAACACAAAAAGGAGTAGAAGCACATTGCCTGGCAAAACAGTCCGAAAACCCTGAAGATCACGCTTACTACGAGCGGGCAAAAGACGCACTGTTTGGACTGATACGTGAAGTGATTTTCCTTGAAGCGCCAGGAAGCGAGGGTAAGGCATTTAACCCGAGAATTGCCCTGCATTTCACCAAATCATTTGCTGATCTGGATTATGGCACACAGCAAATTCTCAACAAGCTGTATGACGACTATTTTTACCACCGGCACGAATGGTTCTGGCGTGACCAGGCAATGATCAAACTCCCTGCCTTAAAGGCAGCTACCGATATGCTGATCTGCGGCGAGGATTTGGGTATGGTTCCGGCCTCTGTACCCGGCGTAATGGACGACCTGGGAATCCTGAGTCTGGAGATTCAGCGAATGCCTAAAAATCCAGAAAGAGAATTTGGCATTCCGGGTGAAGCACCCTATATGTCGGTTTCATCTCCTTCCAGTCATGACATGTCCACCATTCGCGGATGGTGGGAAGAAAACCGCAAAAAAACCCAGCGGTTTTTCAATCATATTCTGGGTTATGCAGGCGATGCACCCTTTTTCTGTGAGCCATGGGTATGCCGCGAAATCATTGACCGGCATTTACAATCACCCAGTATGTGGACGGTTTTTCCAATACAGGATCTCATCGCCATGGATGAAAAAATCAGGAGGGAAAATCCACATGAAGAAAGAATCAATGTTCCCAGTAACCCAAAACATTACTGGCGATACAGATTCCATATGACACTGGAAGATTTGCTCAAAAATGATGGGTTTAACGACTATCTCCGGGAAATGATCAAAATTTCAGGCAGGAATACCGCATTCTGATCGTTTATTTTCCCGGGCAAATGGGTACCATATTTAACGGAATAATCCCCTTGTCGCCCAGATTAATCACCTCCAGAACCCGACTGCCCGATACCTTCAGAACCTGAAGTACCTGAAGGCTGCCACGGATAGCATTGGTTCCCGGCGCAAGAATTGCAGATTTTTGCAATTCGGCGAGCCTAAAGTTGAGTTCAGGGGTTTTCGCCGCATCACTTTTATCAATTCGCCCCATGAACTGAGGCTGGCCAAGGTTTGCCTGTGCCCAGAGTTCGAGGTTAAATATTACATAGTCCTCCGACTCAACCACATCTTCAGGGAGGTATGTAATGGTAATCGTATCTGAAGCATTCATACAGAACAATTGGTGGCTAAAAATCTCAGCCGAAACAATTTCGTGATTGATACGAATCTCCAGTTCGCCAGGCGCAGATTCTGCAAGCTGCGAGAAACATACACCAGAAAACAGACCCAAGAGCAAGAAAATTCCGAAAACACGTTTCATGCCGGGAAGATAAACCATTCCGGGAGAATTCCCATATCAGTTTTGCAGGATGTCTTATGCTCTATCATTTTTGGGGTTTGGGTTTTGGCTATTGGCTATTGGGGGTTGGCTATTGGCTATTGGGGGTTGGCTATTGGGGCTGTAGCGCGCAGCTTGTTGAACCCCTTCCGCCGGTCGTACCCCTTTGAAGGGGTACTGGCGGAAATCATAAAGCCAGTGGCTGATTTTCTGGTGGGTGAGGCTCCCTTTCCGGTGGGTGATTTTCTGGTGGGTGAGGCTCTCGAACCCACCGGAAATACGCCGAAGCGCGCTTTGTGCAGGAAACATCTGGGGGGGGACCGACGGCTACAAATCGAAGATGCCTCAGGTACATTTGACTTCTCCGAGACGAAGGCCACTTCCGTGGGTCTTGCCTGACGGCAAATAATTACAGTTTCTTTTCTTCAGACGTAGTCTGGACTCCGGAGGAGTCATATGTTTGTAGCCATCGGGCCATCTATATTATTTTTTCCCACATGGTTGCGCGCCGATGCGCGCATTTTGCGGGAAACATTTGGGGGGCACATTTGTGCTACCGACGTTTCGCTCCTCCGGAGCTGTGCCTTCGGCACAAAAAATTATGTGTCGGAGACACAAGTCCCTTAAAGAGACGTGATGTCGGTAGCCAACGGCACCCACATTACATTTTTTATCCATTGCGCGCGCCAATGCGCGCAGTGTGTTGAACCCCTTCCGCCGGTCGTACCCCTTTGAAGGGGTACTGGCGGAAATCATAAAGCCGAAGGCTGATTTTCTGGTGGGTGAGGCTCCCTTTTTGGTGGGTGAGGCTCTTCTTTCCGGTGGGTGATTTTCCGGTGGGTGAGCGGAGTCGAAACCACCGGAAATGCGCCGCAGCGCGCATTTTATGCCAAAAACATTAGTACCAAACAGATTTGTACTAACCAACAACCCTAAGTAACGTATTGTAATTAAAATATTATGGAAATATGGAATTTTTCGAAATAATTGAAAAAATAGTTGAACCAATTTCAATCATTATTGCTTCAATTGTTGCAATATGGGGCATTCTATCATGGAAGAGAGAAGCTGCCTGGAGAAAGGAAAATGAAGTTGCCGAAGAAACGCTTTGCCTTTTGTATGATATAAAAGATAGAATCAGAAGAATTCGGAATCCATCTAGCATTGGGCCGGAAGGTAGCAGCCGAACCAAAGAAGAAGGAGAATCCATTGATGAATCAAATGCCCAGGATGCTTACTTCGTCATTAAAGAACGATATAATAAAGAACAAGAAGCATTCAATCTTATATCTTCTAAAAAGTATAAATTTGCAGCCATTTTTGGAAAAGAATATTTAACAGTTCTGGCGGACATAGACTCTATCATTAATAGTATTTTTACCGCCTATTACATTATCCATATTGCTGAGTTTGAAAGAAAAAAACATCGTATCAAATATATCCCAGAGAGAGAAGAAGATAGGATTAAAGAAATAGAAAAATGGTATTCATTAATCTATTTTGATCCGACTAAAGAGACTGATGAAATCGAAAACCGAGTTAACTCCAACATTGTGAAAATTGAAAATGTGTGCAAAAAGTTTCTATTAAACTAAAAGTTTCTCGATGCTAAATCAGGAAATTTGCAATCCATATCTCACACAAAACGCCTCCATCTCCTCTGTCATAAACCGCCCCTTTTCTGTATCAAACCGCAAGGTAAAAATCCTTATTTCCATTCTTCCCAATTACATGCTGCGTATATATGCTCATACAAAAACCCCATATAGCTATTCTCATGCCAGATTCCCGATTCCGGGTCTGATTAAACGCGTAACGTGGCAGTGTCGTGTCGGCTCAGCCGACACGACACTGTAAAAAAACCGCCCCAAAAGGTAAGAAGGTAAATCGCAGATCCCTTCGGGAAAGTGCAAAAATTAATTAGTCCTGACGGGACGGAACCCAAGGTAGCGGCTGCGGTAGTCGGGCGTGTAGTTGTTGCGGCGCGAAACTCGGCAGTACTCCGCGTCGTGGAACCAACTGCCCCCGCGGTACACCCGGTCCGTGCCTTTTTCAGGGCCTTGTGGGTCGGATATATCCGAGGAAGGATATTCCCCATACCAGTCCCCACACCACTCCCATACATTTCCGCTCATGTCGTAAAGACCTAATCGGTTGGGCTTTTTCTGTCCCACAGGACGCGTACCCGTATCTTTCGTGTTTTTTGTATACCAGGCATAGTCGCCTAATTCGCTTTTGTTATTTGTGCCCGCATACTCCGTCCGATTCTCTGAGCCACCACCCGCTGCATACTCCCACTCCGCCTCCGTCGGCAAACGCCACTTTTGACCGGCCAGCTCACTCAACCAATCGCAATACGCCTTTGCGTCATTCCAGCTTACGTGAATCACCGGATGATTCCACTCACTTTCTGGACGTACATCTCCTTTTGTATCACATCGCCAATTTACCCCCGCTTTTTTCTCCCATTTTGAACCAGTCCAGATATTACTTCCATCCCCTTTTTCGGCATCGGTTTTATAACCCGTTGCATCAATAAATGCAGCAAACTGTCCCACTGTCATCGCCGTTTTCCCCAGCCAGAAGTCGCTCACATTTACGTTATAATCGCCCCGCTTAAACGTCCCGCCCATGATCTTTATCATCTCCGGCAAAGGAAATATCTGTTGGGAAACAGTTGAAACGAAAGACGTTGGTTCCATCTCATCCGTGGTATCCAGAGCTGGAGTCTCTTCTTGATAGGTTTCGTTTTCGGGTGATTCCGTGTCTAATTTTTCCTCCTCTGGCTCTACTTGCTTCGGCTTTCCAGATGGAATCAATTTCCTAAACCTATCAGCCAGGCTGCTGCCTGAGGAGTTATAAGCCAGACTACGCATTCCCTCCGGTATCACCACCTCCAGCGGACCGGGGGCGGCTACACTCTGGATAGCGATAAAGTCGTTTTTGACGCCTTCCTGAATCAGGGTTTTGATCTCGCGCTGCAATTCTTTTCGACCGCCTTCATAGTTCCCGGATTCGAGTTTGTGTATCGCCAGTTGCAGGCGAAACTCGCTGTAGGCTGCCGATACTGCCGGAACCGGCGCCCGTTTATACTGCTCCTCCAGGGCATCCACCATTTTCTGATGTAAGGTCAGACGCAGGGTTTTGTCCAGTGAATTGAGCAAATCTACCCGATCCTTATCGGACATCCGCCCATTGCGAAACCATGACAATTGAGATAGTTTGACCAGGTTTGAAAAGGTGAGCAGGTTTTCCTTCAAATGTATGGCAAGAAATTCTCCCAGGTAAAGGGTCAAATCCCAGTTCACCTCCGGGTAAATGGCGCAGGCTGAGATCCAGGTTCTTACTGATTGGGTAAAATATTTTTTCAGCCCCGCAACATCAGTTTCAATCTCCGGCTGTATGAGGGTATCCCGTACCACTTTGGGGTTGTATTTTTTGCTTTCTTCGAAATAGTGAATCACCTGCAACAGTCCCTCGGGATTGGCGGGTAATACCACAAACCGCTCCGAAAGCCGCAGTTCGTCATAGCCCCAGGCAGCAGTAGGTCGGGAGGTCATCAACGCCCGGCTTTCCCAATGGCCAAATACTTCGGTCCAGTTCATCAGCAAACCGCTCACAGGGTTGATCATCTTCCAGGCATCGCCAAAAACGATCAGCCGGTAGTCGGCATACCGGAGGGCGATTTTTTCGAGGCTGATCCCGCCGGGATGTTTTTCGTTCCAGCACACCCGCAGGTCGTCGGTATAAAAAAACCGCTCGGCATATACGTTGTTATTCAGCAGTTCCTTGTACAACATTTCATACACATGCCGGCGATGATCGGCAAAAGAAGTCTGGTCGATGAGAAACAGGTACTCCGCCGGACGGGTTCGATAGTTGTACCTGAGCGTCAGTGCACCGCCGCTGCGAATGGTTTCATTTACCGTAGCGCGTAGGTTGAGATGGGGAATATTGCCGGGCAAACGGCGACGCAGTTGCCGGGCGAGTATGGGTAGTTCTGCCCCAAAATCCATTCGTTCCTCGATTTTCAGGTCTATATTCCAAAACCAGGGAGGTTCTTTGGATTCGATCCTTCGGGCGACCAGTTTGCGCTGTAATATCCGGTAAATCCATACGCCGACGAACGCTGCAACCAGCACTATGATTTGCAGCACTAACCGGGTTTGGAGAGAAAGATCAGGCAAAACCCATACTGTAAGAGCCAGTATAATCAGGAATATACCAGCAATAACTGCAATAAATTTCTGCCGGTTCCCGGTTCTCAGTTCAGGTTCAGGTTTGGAACCCAGTTTTTCCGGAAGCTCCTCTCCGACAAGTTCCGGCGGTAGTTGCGGGGAATGATCACCTTTGCCGAAAAATTCTTCCGGTATTTTATCATCATCAAAAAACCGGTCAAATGTCTCGTAGAAGAGCGTTTGTTCTTCCGGCGAAGCAGCGATAAGCGGGCAGAGTTTAAGTTTGAGTTGAGCCGGGGTTTCAGCTTTTTCCAGAATCCGGTACACACGCGGCCAGGCATCTGCACTGATGGATATACCCTTTTGTTCCAGAGCGGCGGTGAAGGCGGGAAAGGATGTCCATTCGCTGCGGTATGTGGTCCCCGAACTTCTCATACTATTTACCCAGTTCTTTTTCCAAATCTTTCAGCAATTCCTCGCTTTTTGCCAGCACAGCATACGACTGCATAAGTTGGGTTTTCTTGTCGGAGGAATTGAGATCAGCCGCCGAAAAGTCCAATTGTTTCAGCACCATTAGCCAGGCGATAAACTCAGCGGTTGCGGGTTTTTTGGTATTGAGGTCGGCTGCCCGTTTTCGGATTTTTTCAAATTCGGTTATCCATTTATCTATATTTTCATACTGCCCGAGTTTGAGCTGAACGATCTTGAGCAGGCCATCTGCATTTGGAAAATCTATATTGACATAAGCACACCTCCGCAAAAAGGGAGCGGGAAGATTTTTCTCCGAATTGCTGGTCAAAATGATAATGGGGCGAAGATCATCGGGTGCTTCAAATGTCTGGTCTGTCTCCGGCACGGAGAATTTCAGGTTTTCCAGTTCGTTGAGAATATCGTTGGGGAAATCGCGGGGCGCTTTGTCAATTTCGTCAATGAGCACTACCGATCGTTTTTTCTCTGTCAGCGCAATCAGGATCGCCTTACCCAGTGCTTCGTATTCGATAAAATCTTCCGCATTTTTGCCAGAATCGCCATTGTGCTGAATATTCTGGATATACTGAAAATGTTTGACCGCCTGATAGCGATAAAACAGATCGCTCGCGATGGAGGAGGTTTTGGCGTTAAACACCAGCACCTTACCGAGGCCAAAGCGGTGAGCGATATGGTGGGCAAACTGCGTTTTACCCGTACCCGGCTCACCGGTCAGCAGGAGCGGCATATTAAGTTCGAGCGCCACATTAAAGGCATTGATGAGCGCATCGGAGGGTTTGTATTTTTTCGGATCGTTTTTGACGTCGGGTTTTACCGGAGGGAGGTTTATTTGTTGGTAGTGGTCGAGTGGCATATGTTGAGGGATTAGAATGCGCGAGCGGTAAACTTTTTCATGATTTCTTCAAGGAAATTTTCTACTACGTGCATGGGGAAGGAGCTTGTCTTTTCATCATAATGTTTGTCATAATTTTGAATCGCTTTATCCAACAGCATTTCTGCATCGAGGGTTTTGCTGGAATGCCGGTCAAACCACTTCATAACATCATCTAAGTTGACACGAGACATACCTGGCACATGACAGCAAAAGATATTCTCCTGGGCAGATATCTCTTTTATATGTTGCAGGAGATCAGACTGTTTTTTTCCAAATAAGCTCATCAGGTTTTTACGACCTGCGGTTGTCACACCTTCAAAAATATAAAAAAACAAAAACTTCACACGGGGAGACTTGCCGCAACAGAACTTGTTCACAATCCAGCGGATAAGATTAGGGATGACCGTATCTTTTCGGGAACCGTCAAACTTAAAAACCCAAATACAATAGTCCTTTTGTAGAATGGGTTTGTTTGATTGAAAAAAGTCTTCCAGAGTGGAAATGCGGGTATTTGTATGCTCCGAAGGATGAAAAAAACGCTGCAAAAAACAGCCACAAACCTGACTTTGCACCACATGCTCATTTTCCATAATTCGGAGTTGAACCGGAGCAAGAACCGGATGCTGGTTATTTTCATGAGCGACCGGATAGTCAAACTCATATTTCCCAACAGCCAGAACTTCGTGGATAAACCTTTCCACCAGGCTTTCGGGTTTATCGTTCCTGTGTCCGTGAATAAAATAATGCTGAAAGGTCTGGTCTTTATGTTTTTCAAAATGCCCGGTTAATAGCTCCATTTCCGTATCCCGGTTACAGGAGATAAAGCCGTGTCTGGGGCGGGGAATTTTACGATCAAACAGTTTATCGGAAGCTGTGGCAGAGGGAGAAATCGGAGGAAGTATCGCCTTCTTTATTTCACCTTTATCGTCATCTCTTTTATGGATTTGTGGAATAGATGTATCATGGTCTTCCATACCCAATCCCCTGCACGCAAATGAAAAGGAAAAAGGGATTGTTTCTCCCGCCACCAACCCATCATAAAACCCCACTTCAAAACTGCGGACGCCTTTGTGATCTAATTCCCGACTCATTCCGATGACAAAAGGCACATGTTGAAAAATCGCATCTAAGGCTTCCTTCGATACAGCCGCGGCAATCACTACACATCGAACCGGATGCCGCTCATTGATCACCTGAAATAAATCTGCCAGTGCATCTACCTTTACCGTTTTGGGGCCGGAGCCATCCTCAGCCTCCACAATCAACGAGTTCAGGTTTTCCCCTTTGGCCGAAAAGTGTACGATATCAGGCTTTTCGTTCAAAATCTCCCGGCTTATGTCCCGGGTTGTAACCGCTGTTTTGGGTACAAAATCAAATTTTTCCCTGATTTCACCCCTTTTTATGCCTTCTTCAATTTCCCTAATAGAAACCTCCGGTCGAATGGACTTATCCGTCGCATTCGCCGAAAGGAAGAGAACTTTGATTTTATCATTCATAACCGCAATAGGTAATGTCCCATTGGCAAGATAATAAGAATGATCGAATAATGTTAAAATATATTTTTTCAGAAAACCCCTCCCCTACTGGTCAATGTTTGGGGTGGTTTCAGACAAAAGATAAAAAACATTCTCCATAACACCGTTACATTTTATTACATAATAAATTTTTGAAAGCTTTTATATTGCCATGGCTGTGAGTATATTTACAGAAAAGCCACCAGGCGAAATGAGCAAGAAAATACACGCAAAGATATTGGTAGTGGATGATGATGCGGATATCCTCATAACTGCAAAAATTGTCTTAAAACAGCAGTTTACTGATATATTTACAGAAAATAACCCTCACAACCTCAGCACATTACTGGCAGAAAACACCTACGATCTTGTTTTGCTGGATATGAATTTTACCGCAGGATTCACCAGCGGAAAAGAGGGGCTGCGGTGGTTGAAAAAAATCAGAAAAACTGCGCCTTCCACCCATGTAGTGCTGATGACCGCTTACGGAGATATCAATCTCGCCGTAAAGGCGATGAAAGATGGGGCCACAGACTTTGTGGTTAAACCCTGGGACAACGAAGCGCTCCAGGCTACGGTTCTCTCTGCCCTTCAGGAGGATCCTCCGCCAATTGTGGCTTCTGTACCTGGTGTCTCCGCAAACCCCGATGTCGTATCTACGGTTACAGAAAATGAAATTATCGGAAACTCTGCTGCGATGCAAAAGGTATTCCGGACGATCGAAAAGGTTGCGGTTACAGACGCCAATATCCTCCTTCTCGGAGAGAACGGGACCGGAAAAGAGCTTGTCGCCCGGGCGATCCATCAACAATCTCTTCGCGCTGACCGGCCATTTGTCCACGTTGACCTCGGTGCAATTTCCGAAACTTTGTTTGAGTCTGAGCTTTTTGGCCATGTAAAAGGTGCCTTTACCGATGCACGACAAGATCGCGAAGGGCGTTTTGAAGCGGCCAATGGAGGTACACTTTTTCTCGATGAAATTGGCAATCTTTCCCTACCGCTTCAGGCAAAATTATTAACCGCGCTACAGAGCCGCCATGTAACACGCGTAGGCTCCAACCGTCCGGTAAATATTGATATCCGCCTTATCTGCGCCACCAATATGCCACTGCATGAAATGGTCGAACAAAAAAAATTTCGACAGGACCTGATTTACAGAATCAATACCGTCGAAATAACACTTCCTCCCCTGCGCGACAGAAGTGAAGATATTCCATTGCTGGTCGCGCATTATCTGAAAATCTTTGCAGAAAAATATCGCAGAGAAGCGCCAGAAATCAGACTTGATTTTATTCACAAACTACAACAACATGCCTGGCCGGGCAATATACGAGAGCTTCAGCATGCATTGGAACGCGCCATCATCATGGAGGACCTTGACAGTATGCTCCCTGAAGCGTTTCCCTCCAATACCATTCACCAGGATGAATCGCTGTCCGGAGATGATTACAACCTGGAAGAAGTAGAAAAGTCCGCAATAAAACATGCGATTTCCAAACACAGTGGAAATATCAGCAAAGCCGCAAAAGAGCTGGGTCTTGGCCGCACGACCCTTTACCGAAAAATGACTAAATACGGATTCTAATTATCCTACAAATGATTTTCAAATCCTTCAGGTTTAATATCGTCGTTCGTGTTCTGTTTCTTGCCCTGGCTGTTTTTGTATTTCAGTTTGTATGGGAACAGCATAACTGGCCGATGACCAAACTTTTTTTTGGAGCGGCGATTGCAGGATTGGTCATAGAGTTGATTCGCTATGTCGAAAAGACAAACAGAGACCTTCAAAATTTCCTGCTTGCCATTAAACACAAAGATTTTACCCTCACCTTCTCCTCTGAGAAAAGAGGAAAGTCATTTAGCGGACTCAAAGACGCATTTAACCAGATCATCAAAGGTTATCAGGATTTACGGGCAGAAAAAGAGTCTCATTACCAGTACCTTCAAAACGTAATCGAACATGTAAGTGTGGCCCTTTTATGTTATAGCCGTAACGGGGAAATTATGTTGATGAATCATGCTGCTTCAGAATTGCTTTCCCGACCTTATATGAGCAATATCAGCATCCTGGCCCGGATAAATGAAGAACTGCTGGAAGCCGTCCAAAACATTGAAACAGGAGAAAAAAAGCTGGTAAAGGTAGTGATCAATGAAGATCTTAAGCACCTGGCCGTGCAGGCTACCGAGTTTAAGCTTCAACAGACAGAGTATAAGTTGGTCTCCTTCCAGGATATTCGCAGCGAACTGGATGAAAAAGAAGTCGATACCTGGCAGAAACTGATTCGCGTGCTCACCCATGAGATCATGAATTCTGTAACGCCTATTATTTCTCTCGCCAAAGTTGTCAACACCCTCATGACCGACGAAAAAGGCATAAGAAAACCGCTAAGGGACATCGACGAAGACGATGCAGACGACATCCTCAACAGTGTACAAACGATTGAGAGCCGCAGTAAAGGGCTTTTACATTTTGTTCACGCTTATCGCAATCTTACCAGAATTCAGAAGCCCAATTTCAAAACTATCGTCATCCGGGATCTGATCAGCCGGGTAGAATCACTGCTTCGCCCCGAATTTGAAAAAAGAAAAGTAACGCTCCAGGTTGCTGTACCAGAGTCTGACCTTAGCATTCAGGGAGATGCCGAATTGCTCGAACAGGTACTGATCAATCTGATAAAAAATGCCATCGAAGCCGTGGAAGGTACCCCCTCGCCAACCGTAGAGATTTCTGTATTTCAACTCCACGACCAACGGCCATCTATCCAGGTAAAGGACAATGGGCAAGGAATTGACGATGAATATGTTGACAAAATATTCATTCCCTTTTTCACTACTAAAAAGAAAGGATCAGGTATAGGATTGAGTTTATCGCTTCAAATCATGCGCATGCATAAAGGCTCTATCAACTTCCATACGACAGCCGGATCGGGCACCACCTTTACCCTCAATTTTTAATTGAGAGACAATTTTGGAACGCGGTTAACATTGGGTAAATACAAAATATTACAAGATTTCAAATGTTTTGCCCTTCTTCTCGTTTTTTTTTACAGGATTCTTACAATAAACATCCAGCATAATTCAGCACGATAATTGCCTTTATTTGGAGTCCATACGTTCTTTTGTTAATTATGCGGGAAAGTAATCAGCGCAACTCTAATGCAGCACTTTTCCATCAAATTCACCTGACGTTGGCCTCAGGCTGCCTCGCAGATGGGCCAAACTCAATCGGTAATTTTTGATATGACGAATAATACAGAGAAGGTTGCCAGTCAATCACCCCTGAAAATCCTGCTTCTTGAAAAAAATTCCTCTACTTCTGTTCTGCATCTTCTGGAAAAGACAGCTTTTCCGGTAAAAGTTATTGTTGCTGGTGAGAAATATGAATTCCTCTCACACCTGATACATACCTATCCGGATATGATTTTACTGAAGGATGAAATCGCTGGATTTCCGATCCGGGAAGCATTTTTCCTTGTCAGAGAAACACATCCGTCGGTTCCTGTTTATGGCATACGTGGAGGCAATGTTGTGATTTCAGAAGCTCCCGGGCCGGGGATGCCTTCAGATATCAATTGGCTTTCCATTCAAAATCTGCAAGGACAGATTGGCCAACTCTACAAAAAAAGAACCCCGGCACCGCCTGATCATCTCGCAAATGCGCGTACCCGGGTAGTAAGGCAGATTAAGTCTAATATTTCCGGGCTGGAGAATATCCGGGCATTTTTGTTGGCCAACGAGTCAGGTACCAACCAATGGATGGAAGAAGTGAGCCGCGAGATCGAACGGTCGATTGCCTATTTGTCCCGGCTGAAAGAAAACCTGAATACAAATCCTCAGATGGAGGTTAAACTCTGATTGGTTTCACCTTTCAGGATTTGCAAAAATTCAATTAGCCCCCTTTTGGGATCAGGATGTTCGGAAACCAATGCAGTAATGCCTCTGGTTTCCAGCACTTTCTCCTGAACCGGGTTTGGCTGCACCAACAAGATAAACGAACGCGGTTTGGCTTGCATGCTGTTGGCCTTTTCCCAGAGTTTGTTGAGTTTATAGAGTAGAAAACGAATATTAATATCGGTAAGGCTATATCCCAGAAAGAGTATAGATTTCCCCAGTACATCCGCCCGAAGTTTTATATCCAGCGGCGTCTCAAAATCCAGCCTGTCAAAATAAGAAGACTCTGTAAGCACAATGGAAGAATCATGGTCAAAATCTCCATGAAACTTAATGATTTGGGTGACGCCTTCGCGAATGTCTTTTATATCTGAAACATCTGCGATTTTTACGTAAGGTTTTTGGTGGCTATCAAAGGCATATTCAATCCAGCGGTCATAGTTGGTAGTATAAATAATCGGGAAATTGAGATCAATGATCAACTGGTGAATTTCAGAAGCTGAGATATCAATCTCTCCGGAGTGCCAGTTGCGGTCCATCCAGCTTCGCAACGCACCAATCCCTTTGTTAAGTTTGTAATACTCCGCCAATACAAGGTGATCGCCCATTTCCTTAAAGCGCACCGGATCAAAACCCAGATCTTCAGCCAGTTTGTGGATCAACTGATTCCATGAAGGCAGACCCAGATTCATCGAGACACCACCTCCGGCAAAAAGAATCACATTTCGCGCCCTGATTGCCTCAATCAGGTCTTTAATACTATTGCTGATATACATATTTTATTTAACGAAAAATAATATCCGGCATAATCGTATTTACCAAAATTTTAGTAAATTTAATCTCAAGTATCAAATAATAATATCTTGATGAAATAAATATACTTTTCATGAAGTCAAATCCACCCACCAATCCCTTAGCGGCGTACCTTTCAGGTGAAGCCAATGAAGAACAAATCAGACAGGTAGAAGCATGGATTAGCTCAAACACTGAAAATCAGGAATTGTATCAGAAATTGAGCGAAGCATGGCGTGAACAGACTTCTTCTTTGGACACCCACTTTTTAATGATAACCCCTGACGGAGATCATGAAGGTGTTTTAGAAGAAGAATAGACCACTTTTTCTTCCGGAAAATTATTTATCGATCAAACTTTAACCTCATCCCCTTTTCTTGTCCTGCCAGCTTACCATTTTGCCAGACGACATTTCCATTTACAATGGTTGTATCGATTTTGTGCTGAAAAGTCGCTCCTTCAAATGGAGACCATTTGCATTTATACAGTATATTTTCAGGTGACACCACCCATGGCTGATGAGGCGCAACCAAAACCAGGTCTGCATAATACCCTTCACGCACAAATCCCCGTTCACTGATTTCAAAACAGATCGCGGGTGCATGCGCCATTTTTTCCACTACTTTTTCCAACGAGATAACTCCCATTGCAGATAATTCCAGCATGGCCACCAGACTATGTTGAACCAAAGGTCCTCCGGAAGGTGCCTTGGTATAAGGGTTTGCCTTTTCCGCCAGCGTATGTGGAGCGTGATCTGTGGCGATAATATCAAGCCGATCGTCAACCAAAGCTCTTCTCAACGCTTCCCGGTCAGAAAGTTTTTTCACCGCAGGGTTCCATTTGATCAACATTCCTTTCTCCGCATAATCTTCTTCAGAAAACCACAGATGGTGAATACATACTTCTGCCGTGATTCTTTTTTGCGCTAAGGGTATATCATTGCGAAATAAGGAAAGCTCTTTTTCCGTAGAGATATGCAGCACATGCAAACGAGTTCCATATTTTTTTGCCAGTGCAACCGCAAGAGAAGAAGAAGCATAGCACGCTTCCCCGCTGCGTATTTCCGGGTGTTTGGAAACGGGAATATTTTCCCCGTACTGTTGCAGATATTGAGCAGTATTTTGGCTGATGATTTCCTCTTTTTCACAATGCGTAGCCACCAGCATGGGGGCCTGCCGAAAAATATTCTCCAGCACATTTTCATCATCGACCAGCATATTGCCGGTGGAAGAACCCATAAATACTTTTATCCCGCATACCGTTTGAGGGTTGGTTTTGAGTACTTCTGCCAGATTATCATTGGAAGCACCCATAAAAAAAGAAAAATTGGCCGGAGAGACTTCCGCCGCCCGGCTGAATTTTGCTTCAAGCAATGCCTGAGTCAAGGTTTGGGGGTTGGTATTCGGCATTTCCATAAATGAAGTAACCCCTCCGGCAATCGCCGCAACAGACTCTGAGGCGATATCTGCCTTATGTGTCAGCCCCGGCTCTCTAAAATGCACCTGATCATCAATTGCGCCGGGCAACAGATACTTCCCGCCGGCCATGATCTTGCGGTCTGCTATGGTACCAATATTGCGGGCGATACGTGAAATGCGCCCATTCGAAACCAATAAATCGGTTTCGATTTGTACCCCTTCATTGATCAGAAGGGCATCTTTGATGAGTAAACTTGACATAATGCAAATATAACGACCATTTACTAACTTTGGCCACAAAACCGAATATCACTTATCCACGCGTGAAAGAGCAACCCCCCAAACATATCGCAGTCGCCGGCAATATTGGAGCCGGGAAAACTACTCTGGTAAAAAAATTGGCCAATCATTACCACTGGGAACCCCATCTTGAAGCCGTAGATCACAACCCCTATCTGGAAGATTTTTATCAGGATATGTCGCGGTGGGCTTTTCCACTTCAAATTTACTTCCTCAACAGCAGGTTTAATCAGGTGGTCGAAATCAGGGAAAGTCCCAATACAATCATCCAGGATCGCACCATTTATGAGGATGCTTTTATCTTTGCCAAAAATCTTAAAGAATCCCGGTACCTGAGCGAACGAGATTTTCAAAACTATTTTGATTTATTCAAATCTATGAGCAGGATGATTCATCCGCCAGATCTTTTGATCTACCTGCGGGCAAGTATCCCAAAACTGATCGAACAAATTTCGCGCAGAGGGCGCAACTATGAGCAAAGCATCAGCATCCGGTACCTCGAAGACCTGAACAGAAACTACGAAGAATGGATTAGCAATTACAAAGAAGGCAATTTGCTCATTATCAATGTCGACTCTCTCGATTATGTACAAAATCCCGAAGACCTCGGACAGGTTATCAACCGAATTGACGCAGAACTTTTTGGACTTATCTAAACTTTCCGAAGATGCCTGGGAGGATTCATTGTACCCATTTTAATAAATTACAACACGTGTAATTTTTAATAAAATAAAACACTGAAAAGCAATCTAAAATAATTTTAATTCGTAGAAATAATAGTACGAATAATTTTATTTTACGATATGTCATTTCGTCAGAATCATAAACAATCGATCCAGCCAGAAGCACGTCTTACGGTAAAAAGGGCACTGGCACGCACAGGTGGCGTGATACTTGTCGCCCTGGCAGCTACTTTCTTTGTGGCATCACCAGACGGTACAGGGCCGGGCCTTTTGCCACAAGGAAGCAACGAACAATGTGCGATTAGTGCTCAACCTGACCAGGTAAGTCATACGGTAACCATCGCCTTTACCTTGTCAGGTGAAAGGGATATGGCCTTACAGATTCTTGATCCCAACCGCAATGAAATTATGAGCCGCCTGTTTACTCCGACTCCGCCCAACCAGCAAGTCACACTTACCATTGACGGATGGCCTAAAGGAAAATATACCGCCCGACTGTACAATCACAGGCAAGCGGTATCTTATGAATTTGAAATTGGTCCGGGCGAGATCACCGGCCGGTAATTTTGTCTGATCAGATATACTGATTAATCAGATTCTCAAACATTTCCTGTCTTCCACTGATTTGAGCAGGTTCACCCAACTCAATGGCGAGAGAACACAAATCTTCGAGGCTAAGTTTTCCGGATTCAAACTCCGCACCTTTTCCTTTGTCAAAAGACGCATAGCGTTCGGTACGCCATTGTTGCCAGGGAGAGTGTGTTCTGATTTTGTCAGCAATCAGCAAGGCACGGGCAAATACATCCATTGCTCCGATATGTGCATAAAATATATCAGATAAATCGGTAGAGTTTCTTCGGGTTTTGGCATCAAAGTTTACCCCTCCCCCACCAAAGCCGCCATTTTCCAAAATGACCAACATGGCTTCTGTTATCTCATACAGATTATTGGGAAACTGGTCGGTATCCCAACCATTTTGATAATCGCCTCTATTGGCATCAATACTCCCGAGTTTACCCGCGGCAGCAGCGACCTGAAGCTCGTGGTCAAACGTATGGCTGGCAAGCGTAGCGTGATTAACCTCAATGTTCAGGCTAAAGTCCTCCATGAGATCATATTCGCGCAGGAAATTCAGCACAGTCGCACAGTCAAAATCATACTGATGTTTCGTTGGCTCCATAGGTTTGGGTTCAATGAAAAACATACCCTTAAAGCCCTGTTTTCGCGCATAATCTTTTGCCATATGAAGAAACCTGGCCAAATGATCCAGTTCGCGTTTCATATCGGTATTGAGCAGAGACATATATCCTTCCCGGCCTCCCCAAAACACATAGTTCTCGCCATTGAGGGCAATCGTTGCATCCAACGCATTGCGCACCTGGGTAGCAGCATAAGGCAAAACATGGAAGTCGGGGTTTGTTGCAGCCCCGTTCATGTAGCGGGGATTAGAAAAAAGATTGGCCGTGCCCCAAAGTAGTTTTACTCCTGAAGCCGCTTGCTTTTCTTTGGCATAATCCACCACAATCTGCATTCTCCGCTCGTACTCAGCAATAGTTGGCCCCTCATCGACAAGATCAACATCATGAAAACAATAATAAGGAACACCAAGTTTTGTGATAAATTCGAAAGCTGCATCCATTTTATCCAGCGCCTGCTGCACAGGATCTGCACTTTTTTGCCAGGGAAAAACCTTAGTTCCAGGGCCAAAAGGGTCGCCGCCCGTATTGCACAACGTATGCCAATAGGCAACCGCAAAGCGGAAATGATCTTTCATTGATTTTCCGCCTACCACCTGGCTTTCGTTGTAATACTTAAATGCCAGAGGGTTGTCAGATTCTTTTCCTTCAAACGGAATTTTCCCTATACCCGGGAAAAATTCCACTGATCCGGTGAGCACTGAGTCTGAAAAATTTTGTAGTCGGTTCATAGTATAATAGAAGTTATAAATGGTAGTCGCCTGATCTCCTTATAGTCAATTTTACAACAAGTATATAATAAAACCAAACATATGCAAATTTTGCATTTTGTCAATTAGATTCTATTTTCGGGAAGTAAGAATATGTCACATACACATCCCGAAAAAATAGATCCCCTGTCCATCGACTGTACCATCTTCGGTTTTGAGGATGGGAAACTGGAAGTATTATTAATCCGCAGAGCCATCGAACCAAGTAAAGGGAAATGGGCTTTGCCCGGAGGCTTTATCCTGGTAAAGGAGGATATAGATGATGCTTCCCTGCGGATTTTAAAGGAAATGACTGGCGTTGAAAAGCTATTCATGGAACAACAGCAGGCTTTTGGCGCGGTAAATCGTTATCCCGGCCGGAGGGTAATAACCCTGGCATACTTTGCCCTCATACAACCCGGAAACTACAGTCTGAATCCCGGACCCGAGGCCAGTGATGTACGGTGGTTTGATGTAAAAGGTCTGCCGGAATTGCCTTTTGACCACGGGGCGATCATCGATCATGCGGTTACTACGCTCAGACAGAAAGTGAGGCATCAACCCATAGGTTTTGAACTGCTGCCTGAGAAATTCACCCTTCTTCAGTTGCAAGAGTTGTATGAAGCGGTATTAGGGCAAAAACTGGACAAACCCAACTTCCGAAGAAAAATGCAGGGGATGAACCTTCTGATATCTTTGAATGAATATCAGACAGGCGTAGCACACCGGGCGGCAAGACTGTACAAATTTGATATCGAAAGATATAACAAGCTGCGGGAAAGCGGATTTGTCTTTGAGGTATAACAAATAACCAGCGTTGTGAAAAACAGGATCAGGATAAAAGATATCGCCGAAAGAGCCCAAGTATCGCGGGGAACCGTGGACAGAGTGCTCCACAACCGGGGCAACGTAGCGCCTGAGATCAAACAGAGAATTCTGGAAGTCCTGGAAGAACTCAATTATGAGCGGAATATCATAGCCAGTACCCTTGCCTACAACCGGTTGTTGCGCATAGCCATTCTTTTGCCCGATTATTCGGATGATCCTTTTTGGGAAGAGCCCAAAAACGGGATCGAAATGGCACTAAAGTCCGTAGAGCATTACGGCGTAACCGTATCGTATTATCTTTTTGATCAGGATGACACACAGAGTTTTATGAACCAGACGGAGCAATTGCTCCAGGATGCGCCCGATGCAATTTTGCTGGCACCAGATTTTTTTAATGAATCTATGGTGTTTCTGGAAAAATGCCAGCAAAGAGGCATCCCCTATATGCAGATCAATACACATCTCGCGCGGAAGGAATCCTGCAACCTGGGATATATTGGTCAGGACACCTACCAAAGCGGTGTATTGGCCGGCAGACTACTCTCCTATCTGATTCCCCCGGAAAGTACAGTCGGCGTACTTCACCTCGAAAAAGGACTGCCCAATGCCCATCACCTGATTGAAAAGGAAAAAGGCTTCAGAGATTTTTTTGCCAGGCACAACAACGGAAAAACAAAAGTGGTACAACTTGCTTTTTCTCCGTTTGGCGAACGGCAGGAGCTATTTGACTTTCTGGACCAAAACCTCCTGTCTGTAATAGATATACGCGGGCTCATGGTCACCACCTCACGTATATTTTTACTGGCAGAATATCTTCAGGAACGGGCGATGGACCATATCAGCCTGGTTGGTTTTGACCTGATAGAAAAAAACATCCAGTTACTGGAAGAAGGGAAAATACAATTTCTGATCAACCAAAACCCATTCAAACAAGGCTACTATGGCATTATGAATATTGTCGAACACCTGATCAAAAAATCAGAAGCAGAGAGTATGCGTATGCTCCCACTGGATATTGCCGTCAAAGAAAATATTCATTACTATGTCAAAGCAACCCGAGACCTTAGAGTTGTCGTTTAATAAATTAAGGCAAAAAAAAATAAGCTGTTGAAAAATATTTTTACTAAGTTGTGTAAAGATTGATGTTTTTTTAATAGCTTGTGCCCGCGCACAGGATTACTGAGAGACTACTACTAATCATACTATGGACCTACATCTGCCATTATTACCTCCCGACAATTTTCCTCAATTGTATTGCTGCTTATTGCCCCTGATAGCGATTACTTAAGTTATATCTATTGCAATGCCATATTATTTGATAAAATAATCTGATAACTTTTACTTCTGTTTCCCTCAATACCGTAAAGGATTGATTTAGGGAACAGGGTTCGTTCTTTATCAACCGTTCATCCTATACTACATCAGGAAAAACGAATTAGCATTCTAAATCATTAACCCATCCTTTTATGAATCACATTCGACAATTAGATTTCAAGTTCACGCAGACTTCTTCATGGAAGCTCCTGAGCGTACTGTCAATCACGTTGTTACTTAGTACCGGTTTGTTTGCACAAACTACTGTAACCGGACGTGTTACCGATGCGTCCGGCGATGGCATGATCGGGGTAACCGTTGCTGTTAAAGGCAGTAATTCCGGTGCGCTTTCTGAATCAAATGGTAGCTACAAAGTGAGTGTACCATCTGATGGTGTACTGGTGTTTTCTTTCCTCGGTTATGAAACTGTTGAAGAGGCAGTAAATGGTCGCACCACGATCAATGTCTCTATGAAAGAACAGGATATCACTGCCGATGAGGTAATCATTACTGCATTGGGTATTCAAAGAGAGACAAAAGCGCTGACTTATGCTGCGCAAAGTGTAAATACTGACGAAATTGCCAAAGCCCGTGACCTGAACGTGGTCAACTCGCTCTCTGGTAAAGTAGCAGGTCTTTCTATCAGCCCATCTGGTGCTGGTGTAGGTGCTCCTTCACGGGTAATCCTCCGCGGTAACCGCTCTATTGCAGGTAACAGCCAGCCCCTTTACGTTGTGGACGGTGTGCCCATCCAGGGTGATATCACCAACGTAAACCCTGATGATATTGCTTCCATTACCGTACTGAAAGGCCCTAACGCCGCAGCGCTTTATGGAAACCGTGCCAACAATGGTGCGATCATCATTACAACCAAAGGGGGTAAAGCCGGTGGATTCAAAGTCAGCCTCAGCTCTACCTACATGGCTACCCAACCTATCCTTCTTACTCAATATCAAAACGAGTATAGCCAGGGCAGCAATGGTACCTATTCTCCTGCTTCTGAAGCTGCATGGGGTGCAAAAATGACCGGACAAAGTGTCGCTCACTGGTCTCCCGATCCAGGATGGTCTCCTACGACTTATTCTCTCAACGGACAACCAAACAACGTTAGCGACTTTTTCCAGACGGGTCACAACTGGGCAACCAACCTCGCCATCTCCGGTGGAACTGAAGCTACTCAGACTTATTTCTCCTATACTTACACTGATGCCGCCGGTATCGTACCGGGTAACGATCTTGCCCGCCACAACGTGCACCTGCGTATTACGAATAAGCTGTCTGACAGGCTGACACTGGATACCAAACTGAACTATCTGCGGGACGAAATTTCCAACCAGATGCCTCAGGGTGAAAGCTTTGACAACCCGATCCGTCATGCGCTGCGTCTGCCACGTAACATCCGTACCGAAGATGCTTCTCAGTTTGAATACACCCTGCCTTCAGGACGTGTACGTCAAAACTACTGGGTACCAGGTTCCAATGGTGGTGCTAACCCTTACTGGACCATCAACCGTGCGACCAATCAGCGTAACTCAGACCGCGTAATTGCTTTCGCATCTCTGAAATATGATATCGCCGAAGGTTTGTCTTTATCAGCCAGATCTTCTGTTGACCGAATCTTTAGAAATGGTGAAAACAGATGGTGGAATGACAACTATATCATCGCTGACAATGGCCGTTATGCTGTATTCTCCGGTCAGTCTTCAGAATTGAACCTGGATGCGTTGCTGACCTACGAAAAAAACCTGACAGATGACTTCTACTTCAATGTCAACGCAGGTGGCAACATTCGTAAAGAAAGAGGAACTCAGGTAGATGCCAACACAGGTACTGCGCTGACCGTTCCAAACTTCTTCTCTATCGGAAACAGCCAAAACAACATCGCTTCTTACAGCTTTGGAGCTCCCAGAGATGTAAACTCGGTGTATGCTTTTGCAACATTCTCCTATAAAAACGCCATCTTCTTTGACGTTACAGGTCGTAATGACTGGAGTTCAACTCTTCCTTCAGACAACTGGTCATTCTTCTATCCTTCATTTGGATTGAATGCCGTTATATCTGATCTGGTTGATCTTCCAACCTTTATCACCTTCGCAAAAGTAAGAGGTTCATGGGCAGAAGTGGGTAACGATACCCAGCCTTTCCAAACACTTCGTACAGCATCCGTTGTTGCTGGTGGTGCAAATGGATTCCTCGGTCTGAGTACGACAATTCCAAATGCCAACCTGCTTCCTGAGAAAACCCGTTCACTTGAAATCGGTGCAGACATTCGTTTCTTCAACAACCGTGTAGGAATTGATGTTACCTACTACAAGTCTAACTCACTCAACCAGCTGTTCTCAGTAGCACTGCCTGTAGGTTCTGGTGCTTCTCAGTTCTTCACCAATGGTGGTGACGTTCAAAACAGAGGGATTGAAGGTATCCTTTCTCTGCGTCCGGTTGAAACAACTGACTTCCAGTGGGATCTTTCTTTCAACTATACCCGCAACAGAAATGAGGTTATCCAGATCAACGACGAGCGTCCAAGCATTTCCGTCGCTACAGACTTCATGCGTTCATTCCGGATCGAACAAGGAAGACCCTGGGGTGAAGTTTACTCCCGTGGATTCCAGAAAGATGATCAGGGCCGGGTTATCGTAGGTGCAAATGGCCGACCATTGGTTACCAGTGGTCTGACTGAACTTGTCGCCAACTACAACCCCAACTGGCTGGGCGGTATTCGCAACGAATTTAACTATAAAGACCTGAACGTCAGCTTCCTCGTTGATATGCGCTTTGGCGGTAGTGTAACATCACTTACCAATGCTATTATTTATGCTGATGGTCTGACCGAACAAACCCTCCAGGGTCGTGAAGGCGGGCTGGTATTCGGACAAAACTTCTTTGAAGAATACGATGCCGTAAAAGAAGATGGAACACCTAATGATATCCAGATTACCTCAGAAGAGTTTTGGGTAAACTTTGGTGGTCGTAACGCACCCGTAGGTGAAGCTTTCTCTGCTGATGCAACCAACATTCGTATGAGAGAAATTGTATTGGGCTACAGACTGCCTATGTCAGTTGGTGGACTAAATGCAATTACTTTCTCTGTAGTGGGAAGAAACCTGTTTTTCTTCTATAATGCAGCCGGTGATATTGATCCGGAAGTAATTGTTGGAACCGGAACGGCAGCTGAAGGTTTTAACTCTTTTGCTCCTCCTACCATGAGATCTATTGGCGGTAGTATTAAACTTGATTTTTAATTTCTGTGAGGAACAAATTCTGTATTTGGACAGTTAATTGGAGAGCGTAACTGTGTGTAATTAGTAATTTTTAGATTGGATAATTAACTTAGTCTGGATACTCAAACACTTTTCATTATGAAGTACATTAAGTATGTTTTAATCTTCACTATTACAGCTCTTCTGGCGAATGGCTGTACAAAAGGATTCGAAGAGCTGAATACGCGCCCCGATGCACTTACTGCATCCAATGTTGACGGATCGCTGCTTGGACAAGGATTTGCCCGCGCGCAGTATTTTGCGATGCACGGTGAACACTGGCGTTTCCAAATCGGAGAGAATCTTTTCTCTGATCTTTACTGCCAGTATTTCGCTACTACGGCTGCAAACTTTGACTCTGACCGGTATACGGAAGTTGGTCGCTGGATTGACCTCTGCTGGAGTTCGTTTTATGGACAGGCTGCTCCGAACATCAAGTTCGTTGAAGACTTTGCCCGCGACAACGATCTTCCCGTAGAAGAAGCCATCACCAAAATCTGGCGTGTACAGTCTTACCACAGGGTTACTGACTACTGGGGTCCTGCCATATACACTCAGTTTGGCAATGGAGAAACCACTGTAGCTTATGATACCCAGGAAAGCATGTACAAAAGCTTTTTTGTTACACTGGATGAAGCCGTTGCTACGCTTAACTCAAACAGAGGTAAAAACGTATTCGGAAACAATGACCAGATTTTTGCCGGTGATGTTGACAAATGGATTACCTACGCCAACTCTCTCCGTCTCCGTCTGGCTATGCGTATCCGTTTCGTAGAGCCTGCCCTGGCTAAAGCTGAAGCTGAAAAAGCTGTAGCTGCCGGTGTTATGGAAGACAACAGCGATAATGCATGGATTGCTACCACAGCAAACTCTCTTAACCCTTTCACCACCATCACAAACTGGGGTGAATTCCGGATGAGCGCACTGATGGAAAGTATCCTCGTAGGTTATGGTGATCCACGTACCGGTGTATATTTCAGCCCAGCTGACGAAGGTGACTCCGACGGCAATGGTAGCCCTTACGAAGGTCTCCGCAATGGTCAGGCTAAAGTTGACAAAACGCCTGCCCTCAACACCGGAAACTCTGACGTAGGCCCCGACTACCTTCCCGAAGGAAAAGGCGGAACCAATCCTCCGATCCTTGTCATGACTTGCGCTGAGGTATATCTTCTCCGTGCTGAAGGTGCGCTTATCGGCTGGAACATGGGTGGATCTGCCAAAGATCTCTACGAGACCGGTATCAGAATGTCCATGAAAGATCGCGTAGGCGCTTCTGACGCAGACATTGATACTTACCTCGCAAGTACTGCTACGCCTATCGCTACCGGCGATGCTTTCAACACTCAGCCTTCTACCGATGTATCGATCAAATGGGAAGATGGTGCTTCTCAGGAAAGAAACCTTGAGCAAATCATTACACAAAAATGGCTCGCTCTTTATCCTGACGGATGGGAAGCTTTCGCTGAAGTAAGAAGAACCGGATATCCTAAACTGATCCCGATTCTGAATTCTGACAACCCAGATCTCGGTGTGAATGACATCTTCAGAAGAATGACATTCGTTGATGGTGAATTCAGCAACAACCGCGCAGCTACTGAAGCTGCTCAAGGTCTGCCTGAACTCTCCGGCGGCGATAAAAACAGCACAAAAGTCTGGTGGGATAAAAAATAATCCGCCGAATCTTTTTGTTGAAATAAAAAAGGCACTAACCATATTGTTAGTGCCTTTTTTATTAAATTCTACTCCGTTTACGGGCTAAACACTACCAATCTAACCCCGCTCATGTATTACCGATTTTATCTTCTACTATCTTTCCCAATATTATTCATTGCCTGTGACAAAACACCGGAAAAACCCTTTTCCCTCCTTTCCTCCAATGAGTCCGGTATTAGCTTTCGCAATATCCTGCAGGAAAGCGATCAGTTTAATGTCCTCAATTATGGATATTTCTACAATGGAGGCGGTGTAGCCGTAGGTGATATCAACAATGACGGACTTTCAGACATTTACTTCACCGGCAATCTGGTTTCCAGTCATCTTTACCTCAACAAAGGAAACCTTTACTTTGAGGAGATTGCTGATGAAGCAGGAGTCAAAGCAGAAGGTCTGTGGAATACAGGCGTCTCCATGGCTGATGTAAATGCCGATGGCTGGCTCGATATTTACGTCTCCCGCTCCGCAGCTGCTAATCCTCAGTCTCGCAAAAACCTCCTTTTTATCAACAACCACGACCTCACGTTTACCGAACAAGGCGAACTTTACGGCGTTGCCGATCCCGGATATTCTACTCAGGGTGTATTTTTTGACTACGACCGCGATGGAGATCTTGACCTCTTTGTACTTAATCATTCTGTCCAGGAATACGCAGGCTTTTCCCAATTACTGCCGCAGTTGAAAAACAGGGAAAATGCCTTCTATGGCGATAAACTATACAGAAACGACCAAATCCCTCCTCCCGGCGAACCGCAGGGGAAGTTTAAAAATATCACCGATGATTCCGGCATTCTAACCAATGTGCTGGGATTTGGCCTGGGTGTGGGCGTAGCTGACTTCAACCGCGATGGCTGGCCCGATATTTATGTCTCCAATGACTATAATGAACCTGATTATCTGTATATCAATCAGCAAAATGGGGCATTCAAAGAAAGTCTCGCCGAATACCTCGACCATGTCTCCCTTTTCTCCATGGGCTCTGATATCGGCGATATCAACAACGACGGGCTACCCGATATCCTTTCTCTGGACATGTTGCCCGATGACCCCTACCGGCAAAAAATGAGTACCGGAGCAGATAATTATGAAAAAAATCAAAGACTGGTTTCCTCCGGGTTTCAGAAGCAGTTTATGCGCAATATGCTTCAGATCAATAATGGCAATGGCACATTTACGGAAGCGGGACAACTGGCCGGAATTTCCAACACAGACTGGAGCTGGGCTGCCCTGTTTGCCGATTATGACAACGATGGCTTCCAGGATTTATTTGTGACCAATGGCTATAAAAGAGACTATACCAATATGGACTTTATGGCCTTTGCCGCAGATGAAAAAATCAAATCTGAAAAGGAAAACAATTCCATCGCTGTTAAAGACCTGCTCTCCAAAATGCCGCCTATCGACGTTCACAACTACATATTTAAAAATAACGGCGACCTGACTTTTACAGAGAAAACCAACGAATGGGGGTTTGAAAAAATATTCCTCTCCAATGGGGCCGCTTACGGTGATCTCGACAACGATGGCGACCTGGACCTCGTGGTTAATAATGTCAATGAAACTGCTTCTGTTTACAGAAATAATCTCACCCGATCTGATAGCAGCCATTTTCTCCGGATCAAACTTCATGGAGAAGAAAACAACCGGTTTTCTACGGGCGCTGAAGTTTGTGTCGTGATAAAAGAAGCAAATAAGCGCATCAGCCAGACCCTTATCCCTGTGCGGGGATTCCAGTCGTCGGTTGAACCCATACTGTTTTTTGGTCTGGGGAAAATCTCAGAAATTCAAAAAATAGAAATTCGATGGCCCAACGGAGAATCCCAGACGATCGATTCACCGCCAATAGATACCTTGCTGGAAATCAAGCAGCAAAATGCCGTGTTTGCCGGGAAAGAAGAGGAGATCCCGCCCTTATTCTCTACCATTTCATCGCCGCTTCCATTTGAATATCAACATCATGAAAATCCATTTGTTGATTTCAAAACCCAGCCGCTGATTCCTCATTTCCTCTCAACGCAGGGCCCCAAAATAGCCAAGGGAGATGTAAACGGAGATGGAAAAACAGATCTGTTTATCGGTGGCGCTAAAGGTTTTTCCGGGGAAATATTGCTGCAACAGGCCGATCAAAGCTGGAAACCATTCCCCCAACCTGCCCTTGAAGCTGATGCAGCCTCAGAAGATATGGAAGCACTATTTTTTGATGCAGATAATGATGGTGATATGGACCTGTATGTAACCAGCGGTGGTTATGAATTTGCGCCTGATGATCCGGCACTCCAGGATCGTCTGTACATCAACAATGGAAAAGGAAACTTTAACCTGTCCGTAAATGCATTACCCGCCATGCTTACTTCTACCGCATGTATCAGTGCAGCAGATATTGATGGCGATGGTGATCTGGATCTGTTTGCAGGGGGAAGACTTATTCCCGGAAATTACCCTTTGCCTGCCAGAAGTTATGTGCTGGAAAATGATGGGAAAGGGAATTTCTCAGATATCACTCAAACCCTTTGCCCTGCACTGCTTCAGCCGGGAATGGTGACAGATGCTCTTTGGAGCGATATCAATGGGGATACCCGCCCTGATCTTGTTGTTGTTGGGGAATGGATGCCTGTGCGGATGTTTATCAGAAAAGAAACGACGCTCGAGGAAATTACCGGCACAAACGGCCTGGAAAACTCACAGGGGTGGTGGAATGTTCTCTCAGCAGCAGATATGGACAATGACGGCGATATCGACTTCGTAGCAGGCAACTACGGGCTTAACTCACAGATCAAAGTAAGCCAATCAGAACCGGCAACCATTTACACCAAAGACTTTGACGACAATGGTACCATCGACCCGATATTGTGCTATTTCCTTGAAGGGAAAAGTTATCCCATGGCATGGAAAGACGATCTGATCGGACAACTGCCTAAGCTAAAAGGAAAATTTATTAAGTACAGCGACTATGCTTCAGCGACAATTTCTGATATTTTTTCTCCTGAAGAGCTGGAAGGCGCGGAGGTATTAAATGCCCGTACATTTGCTACTTCCTATATCGAAAATCTGGGAAACAATCAGTTCCGCCTCACTCCATTACCCATTCAGGCTCAGGTTTCTCCGGTTTATGCCATCACCCTCGAAGATGTAAATGCAGATCAGTATCCGGATATTATCCTGGCGGGCAACCTCAGCGGAACCCGTGTAAAGCTGGGTGCTTATGACGGCAATCACGGCGTAATCCTGGCGGGTAATGGCAATGGGACATTTTCCACAATAAATCCTATGCACGCCGGCCTTAAAATAAAAGGCGACGTCAGGGACATGGTTTTTGTGGGAGACCAAAAGGGGAAAATGCTGATCGTCGTTCGCAATAATCAAGAGCCAGAATTCTATCGTCTTAATCAATATCTTCCTTAAATGAATTTACAGGGCAAAAATATACTCGTTACCGGCGGCGGGGGATTTGGGGTGGGATCAGGCGTGTGTCAGGCCGTTTTGAATCTGGGTGGAAAATTGTTTATCAACGAAATATCCGCCGAAAAAGCCCGGGATGCCGCACAAAAATACCCAGGCGCAATTCCTGTCGTAGCCGACGTCTCCGACATGGACCAGGTTGAAAATATGTTTCACGAGATCAATCAAAAACACGGCATGATCGATGGATTGGTCAACAATGCGGGTATTGGTCTAAGCAAAAATGCACATGAAGTTTCAGTAGAAGAGTTTACCCATTTGTATGACGTCGATATTAAAGGTGTCTGGCAAATGTCCAAAGTATTTGTCAATCAGTTACTTCCCACTGGAAAACCTGGCGCCATTGTCAATATAAGCTCTGTCCACGCCAAAGCCACATCGCTTCGTTATGCGATCTATTGCAGTGCAAAAAATGCGGTAGAAGGCCTGACCAAAGGTATGGCCGTCGAATTGGGTAAACAAAATATCCGGGTAAATGCCGTAGGCCCCGGACTTGTCGATGCCGAGCAAAATTACGACCTGATCCGTACCTGGAACCCCGATCCCGAAAAATGGATCCACAATCATACACATGACCAACAAGTGCTCCGGCACCTGATCCAGGCGATAGATGTGGGCAATACCGTGGCTTTTTTACTTTCAGATATGAGTCGATCCATCACCGGACAAATTCTCATGGTGGACAATGGGATGACGCTTACCTTATATAATAATTCATTTGTCGAATAAATGAAAATTAAACAAATCACCTGTTACGAAGTCATCGTACCCGCCTTTCCGGAGCGGATTGCAAGCAAAAGCATTCATAAACCCCTGCACAAACTGCCGATTGGCGCGAAGGCCGGATGGTCTGTACAATTTGACGAGATCTCAAAAATCATTCTCCGGATGGAGATTGACAATGGTGTCATCGGATGGGGAGAATTGTACAGAAGTCATGACTGGAATGTAGTAGCAGATATTGCGGGCATACTCATTGGCAAAGACTTGCGCACACTCCATTTACAAAAACTTCCTTTTACTTTCTGCCGAGAATACGACGGGTTTGAATGCGCTATATGGGATGCTTTTGCAAAATCCCACAATATGCGGGTAGTTGATTTGCTCGGCGGCCCTGTTCAGGAAAAAGTGCGGGTTGGCGCCTGGTCAAGCCATCGATTGACGGAAGAAATTGCAGACCTCGCCCATGAGTTTGCAGCCATGGGATATGATTGCCTCAAATTCAAATGCGATCTTGAGGATGATGTTGTGAGTTGGTGCCGTATTATCTCCGAAACTGCTCCCGGTATGCAGGTGATTCTTGACCCCAACGAGCGATGGGAATTTACTTATGAGACCCGGAAAAGAATGGACGGACTGGCAGAAGTGGGAAATATGCTTTGCCTCGAAGATCCTATTCCCCGCTGGCAGCTTCACGACTACGCCTCACTTCGGAATTATAGTTCTGTGCCGATGTGTCTGCATGTATCACTTCCTTATATACTTCACGGTCAGCGAGTGAAAGATGCCATCCAGGCGATCCGGCTGGATGCCGTCGATGGATTTAATTTCAATGGCGGGCTGGCGAAGTTTCAGCAACTCGACCACATCGCAGATGCGGCGGGCCTGCCGTGCTGGCACGGATCGGAAATTGATCTGGGCATTCTGGAGGCGATGTATGTACATTCATCCGCCGCTGCGGCTTCCTGCATCTGGCCCGGAGACATATTTGGCCGGTTGATCCGCACCCACGATTTACTGGAAAAACCCATTCGGCTGGAGCCGCCATATGTCTATTTGCCCGAAGGGCCCGGACTGGGCGTAGTACCCGATATGGCTGCCATTCAGGAATTTACCCAACTAAAACGAATATTTGAATAAATATGAAAATACAGAACCCATTCCCACTGACAGACTCTGACCGCTATCAAATATGGGAAATGCTTGTCATGCGCGACATTGAAGCTTTTGCAAAAGCTGACTGGTCGATGGTTGCAGATGATTTTATTGAAGAAGGATTTATGGGTACAGACGCCCGGAGACTTTCCAACCCCGATTCATGGACTTTGGCTTTTCCTGATTTGCAGGCTTACCGGGAAGAATGGATCAGGCAGGCAGAAATTTTCGGACAGACAGACTGGGCGGAAAACCCGCTGGAAGCCCTCCATAGAATCACGACCATGCGGGATATAGAAATCAACGGCAACAGCGCGCTGGTAAGGAAAAAGTTTGACGGCAAGATCCTGAAAGCGAGCGGAGAAGCCGATACCCTCAGCTGGCAGACCCTTTATCGCTGCCGGAAAGTAAACGGGCAATGGAAAATCGCAGGCTTTACCGGGTATATGCCCAATCCCATGGGGCAAAGTCCGGCAGCAGACCGCCCGGCGAGGGCGGTTCCGGCAGGCGCTTCGCAGCACAAAACAGCCGGACCTTATTCGCCGGTTTTGGTGATCAATCCACATCAGATCGTAGTCATCTCCGGGCAGGCAGCCATTGATCCGGAGGGCAATATCATTGGAGATACTATTGAGGAGCAGGCTGCCTATACCATTGAAAACTGTTTAAAACAGTTGGAGACTGCCGGATGCAGCGCACGAGATGTTTTTAAGGTAAATGTTTACCTTACTGACCTGGCCAACTGGCCGCGGTTTAATGAAGTGTATAAAACCTATTTTCCTGATCCAAAACCCGTCAGGACTGCGGTACAGTCAGGATTACTTTATACGCTGTTGGTTGAAATTGAACTTTGGGCTGTAAAAAAATAATATGTACTGGGACCAACTTACTTCTCCTGAAATTGACGCACTGGAACGAAGCATTCCCGTCATTCTGCCTGTAGCAGCCACCGAACAACACGGGGCTCATCTGCCTTTGGCAACAGACCGCATGATCGGAGAATATTTCTGTAAAATGGTCAATGAAGAAATCGGAGATAAAATGCTGATTTTGCCAACGGTATCGGTAGGCTGTAGCGAACATCATATGGAATTTGCCGGCTCATTGACGGTTTCTCATGAAAGCTTTATGCATCAGGTTGAGGATATTCTCCAGTCCGTAGTCGTACACGGATTCAAAAATATTATTATCCTCAACAGCCATGGCGGAAACCAGGGTATAGGTACAGTGATTACAGAAAAATTCGGGTTCCGAAATCCCGGTATCAAACTGACATTTGCCACCTGGTGGCGAATTGCCGGAGAGGCACTTTTTCCACTCAACGAAACGGGCCCCGGCGGTGTTGGTCATGCCTGCGAATTTGAGACCTCCCTCATGCTACTGATTGCCCCAGGTTTGGTAAAAACCCATCTGATAAAACAAGGCGCAAATCAGGCGACCTTTCCGTGGGCCGAAGGCGATATGCTTCGGGGCCCCAAAGCAGGATTTTACCGTACGATGCGGGACATGACACCCAACGGCGTTTATGGCGACCCACGAAAAGCCAGCACAGAAAAAGGCTGGGAAATCAGTCGGGTGGTTACAGAAGCCATGATTCAGCTCATCACCGACTTAAGAACCATAAAATGATTACGACCGAAACCCCCATTGGCAAGCGACTATTGTCGCTCGACCTGTTTCGCGGAGCGACGATGTTTTTGCTCCTTGGAGAATCCGCAGAAGTGTACCGCGCGTTGACCGACGCTGCCGGCGACAGCGGCTTTTTTCACCTGGTCATGCAGCAGTTTGACCATCACCCGTGGAACGGGCTGAGATTCTGGGATCTGATCCAACCATTTTTTATGTTTATCGTCGGGGTCGCCATGCCCCTCTCCCTCAATAAACGACTGGAAAAAGGTGAGTCGTGGAACAGCGTTTTCAGACATATTCTCTTCCGGTGCGGGATGTTGTTTTTGTTTGGGACAGGTCTCCACTGTGTATATAGTGGAAAACTTGTATGGGAGCTTTGGAATGTACTTACCCAGTTGTCATTCACCGTGCTGGTTACCTTTCTGCTATTACGTCATACCTGGAAATTGCAGTTGGGGGTATCATTAGGACTTTTGCTTCTGGCCGAAATTCTTTACCGCGTGTATGATCCGGCAGCCCCCTTTGTAAAAGACGCAAACTTTGGCTCCTGGTCAGATATGTTGCTGATGGGAAAAATCAATAACGGCGGCGGATGGGTTACGGTAAACTGCATTTCTACTGCCGCACATACCATCTGGGGCGCAATGGCAGGAAACTTCCTGCTGTCAGCAGCTTCTCAAAAAGAAAAAATCAAAACATTACTCATTTTCGGAGGCATCGGGCTGTTTGTCGGCTACAGCCTCGACTGGCTGAGCATTACCCCAATTGTCAAACGTATCGCAACTACCTCGTTTGTGTTTGCTTCGGGTGGGTGGGCCTTGCTCACGCTTACAGCTATGTTCTGGCTGGTGGACGTAAAAGGTTATCAGAAAAGTGTATTTTTCTTCGCCGTCGTGGGGATGAACTCCATTTTCATCTATATTTTCGCCAATATCGGTGCCCATTGGGTCGATCATCTGGTCCACATTTTTAATGATGGGGTATTGGGCGGAATTGGTTTTTCCCCGCTGTTCTATAATATTACCAATGCCCTGCTTGTCTGGGGTATATTCTGGTACCTGACCTATTTCCTCCACAAACATAAAATCTACTTCAGGATATGAATCGCCCATATATACTAATCCTGCTGCTGGCATTATTATCCGCATTCCCGGGTTATACACAAACCTACAGTCCAAATTGGGAATCGCTCGACAGCCGGCCCATCCCTGACTGGTTTCAGGATGCCAAGCTGGGGATTTTTATCCATTGGGGGCCGTATTCGGTTCCGGCATGGAGTCCCAAAGGGACCTACTCAGAGTGGTATCAATACTGGATGCAAAACCGTACCCTGTTTGGAAACGGTAAGTTTACGGGAACGGAGGTTTACGATTACCATACCCAAAAATACGGGCCACACTTCAGTTACTTCAACTTTGGCGACATGTTTACGACCCAATCATTTGATGCCGATGAATGGGCCGAACTCCTTTCCCAATCAGGAGCAAAATACGTTGTCATTACCACCAAACACCACGATGGGTTTACGCTATGGCCCAACAAAAACGCCAGTGAAAGCCGGGGGTATCCTTGGAACAGCCTCGACTCAGGCCCCAAACGCGACCTGATCGGCGAGCTGAGCGAAGCGATGCACAAAACCAGCGTAAAGCTTGGTTTTTACTACTCCCTGTACGAATGGTTTCACCCCTGGTATCTGACAGACAAAGAGAAATATGTCAACGAATATATGCACCCCCAGTTTAAAGATTTGATTGAGCGCTATCAGCCCGACATTGCCTGGGGAGACGGCGACTGGGAACTGGAAGCAGAAGAATGGAAAACACCCGAACTCATCGCCTGGCTTTACAACGAATCTTCGGTCAAAGATAAAATTGTCATTAATGACCGCTGGGGAAAAAGTACAAGAAACCGTCACGGCGGATATTACACCGCAGAGTATGAGTCAGGATTGAATGCCGATCACCCCTGGGAAGCTTGCAGAGGCATGGGATTCTCTTTCGGCTACAACCAAAATGAAGATGTACAGGACTACAATTCTCCTCAAACATTGATCCTTCTGCTTACAGATGCGGTCAGCCGGGGCGGCAACCTGCTACTCGACATCGGGCCAGATGGTAACGGAAAAATACCAGTTATCATGCAGGAAAGATTATTGCAAATGGGTAAATGGCTGAAAGTCAATGGAGAAGCCATCTACGGAACCCGCGCATGGAAAAGACCGGTACAATGGTCGGCGGGTGAACAGGATTACAAACCCGACCAACATTACCTCGGGGGCGACTTTATACTCAAACAGACCATCGACCCCGAACCTGGATATGCAGTGAAAGAATTGTTTTTCACCCAAAAAGACGATGTTTTGTATGCAATATCTCCACGTTGGACAGGCAAAGAAATGATCATCAAAGATTATCATCCCAAACCCAACGCGACAGTCACCCTGCTGGCAACCGGTCAGAAACTCAATTGGAAAAACCGGGGGAAAGACATGGTGATAATGCTTCCCGAATTTGACCCAAACCGACTCAAACCGGAAATGCAGTACGCTTATGCTTTTAAAATACAATAGCCCCAAAATCCTGCTGGTAAGCCTAATCAGTTTTGCCTTTTTTTCCTGTGGAAAGAATACAGAAATCAGCAGCCGACAGCCCAATATTGTGCTGGTACTTGTAGATGATCTCGGTTGGCGCGATGTAGGCTTTATGGGCAGCAAATTGTACCAAACGCCACAGATAGACCAGTTGGCACGAGACGGAATGGTCTTTACCCAGGCTTATGCAGCCTGTGCCGTGTGTTCTCCCACCCGGGCATCCATCATGACGGGAAAGTACCCGGCCAGACTGGGAATCACAGACTGGATCAGGGGAAGTGCCTCTGGTGTAACCATTCCTCCCGACCGCAAAAACCCTGCAGGATATGATACCCTACCGGGAATGGCCCTGCTCACCCCAAAAAATCCCTGGTGGATGGAAACATCGGAAATCACGCTCGCTGAGGCGCTGAAGGCTGTCGGATACACCACTTGCCATGTTGGAAAATGGCACCTGGGCCCTCAAGGCTGGAAGCCGGAAAATCAGGGTTTTGATTTTAATTATGGCGGGGAAGATCTGGGGCAACCGCCCGCCTATTTTGATCCCTATGAGGCGGGGGGATTGTCTATTGAAAATCTGCCGGGCAAAAAAACAGGGCAATATCTGTCTGAAAGAGAGGGGGAGGAAGCCACACGATTTATTCGGGAAAACCACCAAAACGGCCCATTTTTTTTAAATCTCTGGCACTACGCGGTTCATACCCCCTTACAGGCCAAAGAAGAGGTAGTCGAAAAATATAAAGCCCTCCAGATAGCGGACAAAAATTTACCTGATTACCGGCCGGAAGATGATTTTGCAGAACATTTTCAGACCAAAATCCCCCTTGACAGCCAGCGAAATCCCATCTATGCAGCCATGATCGAAAGTGTGGACGACGTCATGGGGCGTATCCTTCAGACCCTCGACTCACTGCAAATCAGAGACAATACACTCATCATCTTTTTCTCTGATAATGGTGGCCATATCGTATCTACAGACAATAGTCCCTTGCGAATGGGAAAGGGATTTCCCTACGAAGGCGGGATAAGAGAACCGCTGATTGTCAACTGGCCGGGAAAAATCAAACCCGGAAGCAGAAGCAATATCCCTGTTATAAGCAATGACTTCTTCCCTACCCTTTCTGCCATTGCAGGTGCGCCACAAACAACCCCCGATGGATTGGATTTAAGTCCGTTACTTACCGGGACAGGTACGATCGAACGAGAAAACTTGTACTGGCATTTTCCTCACTACTGGTGGGGCGATCGGGTAAAACCCTACAGTATCGTCCGATCAGGAGATTGGAAGCTTATCAAATGGTATGAAGGCCCCGAATACGAACTATACAATCTGACACAGGACATGAGTGAAAAACAAAACCTTGCCCCCACCATGCCCCAAAAAGTTGAAGAAATGGATCAATTATTAGAAATCTGGATGGAGTCAGTCGGGGCAAAAAAACCTGTTCCCTCCCCAAAATTATCCCTATGAAAAAATACACAACTCCTTTATTGCTGGTTTTATGCCTGTTTTTCCAGGTGAAGCTATCCGCCCAAAACAAAGCGCGAATTACGGAAGAGATAAAGTCGGTCATCACATATCCTTACGATGACCCCAACCCTGTGCCTATTCTTGGCAGCAACCCAAAGATTTACCCCTATCATAAATTTGACGGCTACAGCCATACAGGCAAACCGATGGACTGGAAGATCGTCAAACTGGAAAATGACTATATCGAAGTGTATGTTCTGCCTGAAAGCGGGGGCAAAGTGTACGGTGCAATCGAAAAAAGCACCGGGGAAGAATTTATCTACATGAATGATGTGATGAAGTTCCGGAATATTTCCATGCGAGGGCCATGGACTTCAGGCGGTATTGAGTTTAACTTTGGGATCATTGGCCATCACCCGTCGACTGCTTCTCCGGTAGATTATAAGCTGGTAGAAAATGAAGATGGAAGCGTGAGTTGCTGGGTAGGAACCATGGATCTGCCCTCCCGTACCCAATGGCGGGTGGAAGTTCGGCTACCCAAAGACAAAGCTTACTTCGAGACAAAAGTACTATGGTACAATCCTACCCCACTCCATCAGTCCTATTACAACTGGATGACAGGCGCTGCAGCAGCCACTCAGGATTTGGAATTTTTCTGTCCGGGAGATACGTACCTGACACATCCCGGAGATCCCATGTCCTGGCCCTATGACCAGGAGGGGAGGCATATTGCCGAGTACAAATACAACAATTATGGTCCGGCCAAGTCTTATCACGTGGTAGGAGAATACAACAACTATTTTGGCGGTTATTTTCACAACAAGGAATTTGGCTTTGGGCATTCAGCGCTGTATGAAGAAATGCCCGGGCAAAAACTATGGTTATGGGCACTTTCCCGTTCCGGCGGAATCTGGGAAGATCTCTTGACCGATACAGATGGTCAATATATTGAATTTCAGGCGGGAAGGCTATTTGACCAATACTCTCCCGAAGGCTACAACAACCCCATTACCCAGGTTCCTTTTAATCCCGGCAGCGCTGACTCCTGGAAAGAATTGTGGTTTCCCGTAAAAAAGACAGGCGGTATCTCAGCAGTCTCCGAACAGGCTGTAATGCATGTACAACGCCACGCAGGCGAGATTCTGGTGATTGTCAACGCATTATCCAATCTGAAAACAGACGTACAAATCACCCTTAATGGGAAAGAAATTCTTCAAAGCAGCCTTACGCTCACCCCTATGCAGGTAGATACTATCAGGGTGAAAGCAGGGGAAGGGAAACTGACGGTAAATATGCCACAGGCAGACATTCGTTATGACGCCGATCCGAATGCGCTTATTATCAGCCGCCCCTTCGAAGGCAAGCCGCCGGTAGCACAAAATACCCCATCGTTTTACTATTTTGATGGCCTGCAGGAAATGGAGTTTCGCAACTTTGACAAAGCCATAGCTGCGTTTGAGAAATGCATTTCCATGGATCCATGGCATATTGACGCGATGACTAAGCTGGCCGAAATGTATTATCGAAATGCGCAGTACGACAAAGGCCTAAAAATAGCCAATCAGGCATTGAGCATCGATACGTATAATCCCGGCGCCAATTATATCGCAGGGATTATTTACCGCGCCAAAGAAGATCATGTCAACGCGCTGGAATCCCTGGGCTGGGCGGCAAGGTCCCCCCAATATCGTGCCGCTGCTTATTCAGAAATGGCACTGGTATCGCTCACAACCAAGGACTATCCACGTGTTTGGGTATTTGCAGAAAAGGCATTAGCCTATGACCCTTTGCAGATCAATGCGCTTTGGGCGAAAGCTGTGGCAGCGCGGATGACGGAAAATAGAGATGCGGGGAAAAAAGCAGTAGAAACGATTCTGCGGATAGATCCGCTTTCTCACCTGGCTTACTCAGAAAAATACCTGGCAGATCCGTCCAACGAAAACTATCAGGCGCTGAATAACCTTCATAATGAGTTTCCCCACGAAACATTTCTCGAATCGGCCATTCAATATGCCAACGCAGGGCTGTATGAAAATGCCAGGCAGTTGCTCATTGCCGGGCCTACCCATACCAAAAACCTGTTGTGGATCTCCTGGCTGTATATGAAAGACGGGGTTGAACAGGACATTCCCCTGCTCAACAGTACCATTGGCAGAGATCCTGCGTATGTTTTCCCTTACCGCCGTGAAAGTCTGCCTGTAATGGACTGGGCATTTCAAATCAAAGCAGAATGGAAAACCGCGTATTTCCTGGGCTTAAACTACTGGGCGCTGAACCAAAAAGACCAGGCGAAGATGATTTTTGACGCATTGGGTAATCAGCCTGACTATGCACCCTTCTATATAGCACGGGCCGATTTGAATGGAGGTAGTTATGAAGATACGCGCCAGGCACTCAAACTTGATCCATCAAACTGGCGCTATCACCACCTGATGATTCAGGAGGAGTGGGAAAAAGATGAAAATCTGCCTGCGCTTGCTATTGCTCAAACAGCAACAGCAAAGTTTCCGGACAATTACACCCTTGGTTTTGACCTTGCCAAAGCCCTTCTGAACATCAAAGACTACCCGGCAGCAATCCGCCAGTTAGAAGGGTTGAATATTTTGCCATTTGAAGGCGCCTCGGAGGGTCGAAGCATTTATGAACAGGCCCTGTTGTTTGGGGCAGTGTCAGCTATTCAAAGTAAAAACTACAAACAAGCAGATATATACCTCAAAAAAGCACTGGAATGGCCGGAAAATCTGGGTGTAGGCAAACCCTATGACACAGATGATCGCATTCAATATTACCTTTTAGGTATATCTGCGCAGAAGCGAAACCAGAAAAAAGCCGCAGAATCCTGGTTCAAACAAGCAGGTCCGGAATTGCCCGAAGGCAAAGGATGGAAAGCAGAATTGATGGAGCAGGTCAGAGAATTATAGATCAGGCGACGTTGGATTTCCCGGGAGGGCATCATATGAGATGCCCTTCAGCTCTCCGATTTTCGGAATAATCTGAATCAGAAACCGTTGGTTTTTGATTTCATCTACCCTGTCACGCCCTACACCACCTTCACCGCTTCCGGAGATCATCACCTCCACGCGGTTGGGGTCAAAGGAAATCCCCTGATTTTCCCACAAACGGAAGAGAGATAAAGCGCGCTCATAACTCAACTCGTAGTTGCGGGTATAGGAATCACTGGAAGCCATACCTTCTATGACGAGCAGATACTTGATATTGTCATTGGGTTCCAATTGATCGACCAGCCCTTTGAGGGCCTTTCCGGCCTCCACCAGCGTGGATTTGTATGTTTCCGCAATCTCACTTTTACCTTTGGGAAACTGAACCTGTGTCCGCAACACATGGCGTTTGTATAAGGGTTGATATACAAAATACCGGGGATCCAGTTTTTCAATCGATTTCTGGATTTCCTGAAGTTTTTTGTATTCATCTTCCATTACCAGAAGCCGGGCGCGCTCGTTGTTTAATTCCTGAATCAGGGAGCTGGCATGCATCTCCTCTTCACTCAGGCGCCGTTGAAGCTCTTCCAAAGCCTGACTCTGCTGGTCCAGTTCGAGGCTTCGCACCCGAAGTTCTTCCTCTGTCAGCACCAGCGCATCTGCCCGCATTTTAAACATTTTGTAACTCAGGATAAATAGCGCCAGGACGATGATAAACAAAGCTGTCATCAGGTCGGCATAGCTTACCCAGAAAAGTCTTGAACTATCGTATTTCATCCTGCAAAATTGTTAAGGAGATAAATCACACCACCCGCGATTGTGGTAAGAAAAGCAGCTACACCCGAATAGATAAACAACTTAAATCCGAAGGAACTGGTAAAAGCTTGTTCCTGCTGAACCGCCATTTGATCAAGTTTCGTACCGATCGCGGTCATCTTATCACTCGTTCCAACCTGTACATTTGTATCTTTTTGAAGCAGATCCAGCAGACGTGCATTCACCTCCAGGCTTTTTTGCTGAAGGGATTCAATATCTCCCCGTATATGCGTAAGGTCTTTATTCAGTGCATCTGCAAACGCCTTATTATCAGCCTTATCCAATGACGAAAGGTAACGGTCCATTTTCAGAAATGCTGCCTGACTGCTTTGGTCAAGCGCTTTGATATTTTCATCAACCAGCGCACCGACTTGTTTGTCAACGGCCGTAATATGACCTGTAAGGGCCCGGGTAAATTCCTGTGCTTTGTTTGTGTAAGACTCGATGTAGGCAATTTGTTTTTCGATGAGGCCATTATTTGCCTGGAGGAAATGGCCCATACCGTTTACGCCCTGCTCAATATTCCTGATTTGCTGAAAAACGTCTTTCAATTCGCCAAATAGTCGCAGCGTATCACTGAGCGACGCATTCATATGCTGCTGATATTGCACAAAACCCTCGTTGAAAGCACCCAGATTTTCTCTTAAAGAAGAAATCGCGTAAGAAGGATCTTTTTGGCGTACGGGCAAAATATATGTCCGGAGGAAGGTAAGATAATCATATTGGTCATTGTCACGCGTCTTTTTACTGTCTTTAAAAGTAAAGTTGCTCCTCACCGTCAGGGCGAGTCCGGTTGCACTGCCAATCATACCGATAAGCACCCCACCAATAAATGCCTGGATAGCATCATCAGTAACCCCATCAAAAGCAATTCTGATAAGGCCGATAATCACACCGGTAAATGTTGCCAGGAGTCCAATGTACAGTGGCAGGGCAATATTGGCTTCGATCGAATTTTCAACCGACTCCACTTTACGCTCGGCCACATCTTTGAGGATTTCAAAATCCGCTGCTCCGGGGTTTCGCAGCAGATAACCATTGGTGGCGATAACAATTTCCTGAAACCCCCGGCTAAAAGAACCATTTTCATCAATAACGGTTACCGGTTCAGCATCGACAACCGCACCTTCGCCTTTTACCGGATTGGCAATAGACTTAACCTTAAGCATACCAGCATCCGGATATATTTTCCCCAGCAACCTGATGGTACTACTGTTTCGGGCAAAAACCAAAAACTGAAGAATAATAATGACGGCAACAACGCCAATTTCAACCAGAAAGAAAGGATCCATAAATAAATTATTTTCAGCGTATCAGTAATATATAGATCAACTGCAAGGACGATGCCAGCAGCCGTAAATACAAATCAGCCTGTATATTTACGAAATATACGGACTTAAGACTTATAGATAAGAGAATGTTATTCTCATAATTAGAAACGGGCCCGGATTTTCCTTAATATTCCCAATCCGAATCCGGCAATGAGGACGGCAAAAAGTATGTGTATCCATGGGAATTTTTTCTTCACAGGAAGATTATCGCCTACCATTAAAAATCCAGCCCAGAAAGCCGGGTGATTCCCGGCAGATTCCGACAGATAGTTCAGCTTAGCCTTACGCAGTGCGTCAGACTTTCCATCGCCGATGTCCAGACACTGATAAAAAGTTTTCATGATGTTTTCCGTAGCAGCATCTTCTGCAAGCCAAAGGCTCATCAGCACATTGGCACATCCGGCAAAACGAAATGCCCTGGCCAGTGACATAATTCCCTCCCCCTTCCGAAGTTCTCCATATCCGGAGTTGCAGGCACTCAATACCGCCAAATCTGCCTGTAAGTCGAGATTGTAAATTTCGTAGGTGTAGAGAAATCCGTCGTCAAGAGAAAAATCATCTTCCGAAAAAACCAAACCTGAGTACAAGGGATCACAGTCGTTGAGAAACCCATGCATCGCGAAGTGCAGAATAGAAGCATACCGGGAAGTCTTATGAAAAAGTGTTTCTGTAACTTCGGGTCCCGAATAGGCATTTCCGCCCAAAAGTTTTGAAACATAGTTTACTTCTTCTGCATTTTTCTCCAATGGGGGAAAAGTATTTCTCTCAGGTCCAAAACAGTCATTCGGAGAATCATTATCTGGCATGGGACAATCGTCGGCATGCTCGGGAGCAAAACCGGCAAATTGTAATTTTGGGGTTGGCATATCAGACTTCTCCCCTGCAAGGCTGTAGGGCCAGTTCAAATAATTGATAAGACTGATTGGCAAAATCATAAAAAAAATCAGGCTCAAGGCCGTGGTCCACCACCGCCCGGATGTTTCGCAGCAGGTAGATGTAATCTGTAAATTTTTTATTAAAATTTTCCGGCAGGGAAATCACTTCTACCTTTGCGTGATTGCGGGTAATACTAAAAATGATCATTTCCTGATCGGAGAGGACATAGGACACCCATTGGGCGTCGCGCCTCAGAGACCGGCGAATCGACGCAATGTCTGTCACATGGGTATCATATTTCAGGCGGAAATACTCCGGATAATTTACCTCCATTTGATTGCGGAGGTTTTCATAAAGTCGTTCAAATTCAAAAATTTTCCGGGTCCAGAATTGGATTTTCTTTATGTCTCCCATTTTGCCTAACTGCTCTTCCACGAAAATCTTTCTGCGGTAGGCGGCAATATTCATTTTCAGTTCCTTTTCACCTGTAAGCAGGTATTGAGGAATCCCGCCAGCCTGCTTTGCCAAGGAGGCTCGCACAGCCTCTGCAAGAATAGCGGTTTTGCTTTTTTCGGCAAATCGGAAAGCCGCATTCAGGTATTCTTCCCTTTCTGTAAGCTTATACAGCCTGGCTGCTACCAGAACAGCATTTTCAAATATGGGGTGAATCTGCTCATTCCAAAATTTTTTTGAATCGTCATGATAACTTTTTCTCATACGGTCAATGAGCGCCAGACAGAATGCATACGTATCAAACGCTGCGCGGAGGTATTGTTCATGTTGTGAGGGTGAAGCAATGGCTAATTTTTGAAGCAACCTCCCTTTGGCCCAGCAAACAGAGAGTAGTTCGGTCTCCGATTTAATATTTTCCAATGAAGGATTTATACTCCAGTCTGACTGAAATCCCGTTTCGGTCAGCAAACCAATTGCCTTTTGATAGTAGCGCAAGGCCGTTTCCGCGCTGTCGGAAGCATCGGAAATATTCCCTAGCCAACGATATTCCCTGGCCACATTTGCAAAATCAAAGTGCTTATTTTCCAGATTCTTATTTACCGCAAGGCGCAGATAATGACGGGCAGAATCCAACTGTTTTTTTTCCAAATAGAGAATACCCAGATTATGCCAGGTTTCCTCCTGACTCCAGGAACTGAAGCGATGAATATTTTGAGCTTTTTGCAGTTGCAGCAAAGCTTCGGGATATTTTCCTGATCCGATATAAGCTGTTGCTAAACCATTGTAAGTTCCAATATAAAATCCTGCCATCTGCTCAGGTTGCATGACATTGAGTAACTGGAGATTTTCTTCAAATACAGCAATCGCCGATGCGTACTCACCAAGCTGATAATATGCTCCTGCAAGCGTATTTTTCATATCCAGTATTTCACCCGGGTACACGAAAGTCTGCAAACCAGGCATATTCAGCGCATAGTTGGCATATTTCACAGACTGGTCAAAATCGCCCTTTGTACGATAGGCTTCTGCTGCCTGCTGGTAAAAGGTAAACTGCATATGTCGGGAAATCCCATTCAATGCCAACCCTTTTTGAGAGTTTTCCAACCACTTTTCAAGATCCCCTTTTAAGTGATACAAACCGCCAAACAGATTATAAAGTACTGATAGATTGACGACATCGGGTTTGTCTGCCAGGATAATTTTTTCTGTCAATAAAAGATATTTTTCCAGGCTGTCCAGTTCCTGCAGGTTGTAAAAACAGTAGGAAAAACCCAGGTGACTGCCTATCGTGCCTGACCAGGACGGGACACCATGGGAATAAGCAATCGCCTTCCGGAAGCGGACTGAGGCGGAGTCAAACTCTTCAATCCGCAGGTAATTATTTGCCAACGAAAGGTGATCTGCGGCTATAACCGTATCAGAAGGAATAAAAGAAAAACCGCAAATAGGCGCAAGAAAAAGTCCAAGATAAATAACGGAAAGGATGTTTACATTCCCGGCAAAGGTCATAGCGTATTTTTATACCTGAATACAATATAGGTATAAAAAAAGGAAAGCCTTAATATCCTGATGAAAAGAAAAAATGTATCAAACGGAAAAATCCATATTGGGCAGATTAGCAGGCGCATTTTGCAGGATATTACAAACGCCGGAAGTCTGTTGGATTTCAATCGGGTCGCCATTGCTGTCAACAAAAAAATCTGCCGTCAGCAGAAAGTTGTAAGCCTGCCCTGTAGTTCTTTCCATTCCTGCCGGATATGGCAAAATCACATGTGCAGGTCGTTGAAGGAAGGTTTCTCCCGAAACAAAATCCAAACCAGTCGTCGATTGCCCTTTTGCCTGATTCTGATTATCGATATCAAACCTGCCCAAAACCGTAAATCCACCTACTGCCAAATCTTCTGACCAGTCAATCATCATGCCTACCCCATTATCGCCAGGCACTACGTTAGTAATAGCAATTTCGGCAGGCCCTTCAGGACGTTCAGGTATAGTGCCCGACTGATTTGATCCGGCAAAATACGTGAAATAGGTATGGGTTGTATAGACCACAGGTTCAATATCAGTCTCTACAATGCGCTGGGCATTATCAGAGAAGGTAAGTGTAACTTTTATCCGAAGCAGGCAGCTTTCCGGAGAAGGCGTTTCAAATGTAATGAAAGGCATAGCCACCGAATATTCACAGTCTGACAAAATCTGAATAGGTGCATTGGCACCGTTATTTACATTTTGTGCCGCGCGAAACAATACGGCTGAGGCATTTGATAAAATCTCACTGCTTGAAGGATCAATCAACGAGGCCTCAATATCAATCTGAAAAACGTCTTTGGGATTCTCAGGAGGAGTAATCCGCACTTTTTGCGCTTTCCACCCTCCGGCAGTCAGTGTTTTGGAAATCGTAATGGCATAGATTTCATTACCCTTTGGACCACTTCCGCCGCCACTGCCACCGCCACTTCCACCACCTGTATCAGCCATGTCAAACAAGGGACCGGAAAAAAAACGAGGGATACTCATAATATCATGATTTTAGGGTGTGGAATAAATTATAAACGATAGACGATGGCGAGAAAAAAATATCAACAATCTTTATCAAAAAGTTAAAAAAAGTGGCTTTTTCAAGCACTTCCGCTATCTTCCGGCAAAGAACTTTCCTCATGATCCGTTTCTCTCAGATTTGCCTTTTTTTAATGATTCTGGCTAATACTTTCCACGTTTTTTGCCAGGATAACAGAAAAAACTACCGGCTGCCTATTTTCCACACCAATGACATCATTAAGGTTGATGGCTTATTGGATGAGCCTGTATGGAATCAGGCCGTACATGCCGAAGATTTCCACCGGGTACTGCCTATTGACACCGGCTTTGCAAGCCACAAGACAACGGTGATGGTTACCTATACAGATGTCAATTTTTATATGGCTATTATATGCTGGGATACGCTCCCCGGAAAAAGACCGGTAGAGTCACTCAAGCGAGACTTTGTATTTGGGAAAAATGAAAATTTTCTTGCTTTTATCGACACCTACAACGATAAGACCAACGGATTCTCCTTTGGCCTTTCGGCTGCCGGCGCCCAATGGGATGGCATTCAGTCCAATGGCGGCGGCGTATCGCTCGACTGGGATTGCAAGTGGAAATCTGCCGTACAAAACTACCCTGACCGCTGGGTTGCCGAGTTTGAAATTCCCTTCCGAAGCATCCGCTATCGCGAGGGTGTGACCGAGTGGGGAATCAACTTCAGCCGCCTTGCCTTAAAAGGCAATGAAAAATCCAGTTGGGCGCCTGTACCCCGGCAATTTCCCACTGCAAATCTCGCATTTACAGGTACGCTGGTCTGGGACACGCCTCCGCCAAAGTTAGGGCCACGATTTTCAGTTATTCCTTATGTTTCCGGTCGTGGGTCTCAAAATGTAGAAAAAGGCGAAGCCATCAACCCGGGCGGAGACGTGGGAATGGATGCGAAAGTCACCGTATCGACATCGATGAATCTCGACCTCACCATCAACCCCGATTTTTCACAGGTGGAAGTGGATCAACAGGTGACCAACCTCGACCGCTTTGAGCTGTTTTTCCCTGAAAGGAGGCAGTTTTTTCTGGAAAACAGCGATCTGTTTGCCAGTCTGGGAACAGAAAATATCCGCCCATTTTTTTCGAGAAGAATTGGCCTTCAAAGCCCGGTGAATGCAGGTGCGCGGCTTAGCGGAAAATTGGGCGACAACTGGCGGGTGGGATTGATGAATATGCAAACCGGAGCAACATCAGATATACCTTCCACCAACTTCAGCGTGGCGGCACTTCAGCGGAAACTTTTTACCCGCTCAAATGTCGGCGTTTTTATGGTCAATAAAGAGATCACAGGTAATCCCACGGACTCAACCTATAAAGGAAATCCCTACAACCGGGTAGCCGGTTTTGACCTCAACCTGGCGAATGCCAGTAACCGTTGGACCGGCAAGGTCTTTTACCATCAGGCTTTTTACCCGGAAGCGGGAAAAGACGCTTTTGCTTTTGCCGGAAATGTCACCTACAACACCCAAACGCTGCTGGCCTCCTGGAATCAGGCTTGGGTAGGGGCCGATTACCTCGCCGAAACCGGCTTTGTCAGACGAAAGGGATATTTCCGGATCAATCCTGAAGCCAGATACAAGTTTTTTCCGGCCAACTCTTCCATCGCAAACCACGGCCCGGGCGGAAGTCTGGAAATGTATTTTGATCCGCAGGGAAAAACTTCGGACAGGATCACCAGCGCCAGCTATAGCGTAAACTGGCTGAATCTGCGAAGTATCACTGCCGAAGTAAGAGAAAACTACGTGCGGCTCCTCGCCCCTTTTGATCCCACCAATACCGGCGGCGATACCCTTGCCAGAAGCTCAGACTACCACTGGAATGAAGCGTTATTTACCTACTTATCGGACAGCAGAAAACTCCTCAACTACGAAATCTCTGCACGATATGGCGGTTTTTTCAACGGAGAGCGGATCAGTCTTGGCGGAAAACTCACCTACCGGGTGCAACCTTATGGAAACCTGTCTATGATCGCTTCATGGAACAGGATCATTCTGCCCCAGCCATTTACCACTACTACCCTTATACTGGTAGGCCCCAGACTGGATATCACCTTCACCAATAAGCTGTTTTTGACCACATTTGTGCAATACAACAACCAGATCAACAATATCAATGTCAATGTTCGCTTTCAGTGGCGCTTTGCCCCCGTTTCAGACTTGTTTATTGTATTCACAGACAATGCTTATCCCGATGATTTTCGGAACAAAAACCGGGCGTTGGTACTTAAATTGTCTTACTGGCTGAACTGACAGGAAAAGAAACCTGAATACCCGTTTGCAGATCCGGGGCATTATTCACTTTAAAATCTTCCCGAAAATACACGGAAAGCGAGTATCTTTTTCGGGCTAGATTCAAGTATAAAGACCAATTTTCGTTGGATTTGTACAAATGTGATAGGGCATAATGCCAATGCGTAGAAATTTCCGATCCAAAGAGCACCAGCGACTCATATTCTGATCTTTGGCGGTACGGACTCTGGAAATAATAATACAACCCTATGCCCAGGGAAGTAGTTTCGCTGATATTTTTGCGATAGTTGATTTCCCAGGAAATTGTTTTGAGTGCCTGAACATTGATAAACTGTACGTGGGAAGGACTTCCCCGCCAGCCGGGCCACAAAGTGCTAATTCCTGCGGAGAGCTTCAACGCATGTCCATTCCCCCAGGGAAAAACCCTTGTAGCGGCAAGTGAAATGCCAGGGTCTATGGAAACATTATACCGCGACGTATTCCAACCCAGGTGTAAACCAATATTGGGATGAATCCCAAACAAACAGGACTCAACCTTCGGAAAAAAATGATAATCAAGTTCCAGACCAGGAAGACTAAAGTCGCCGGAATTCATGCGATATTCCGTGCCTTTTTCATCCACAAAACGAAATCCCGCGCGACCAAATCCGTAAACTTTTCGGGCAAAAGGATCTTCTCCTCCAGCAATATGGGTATGAAACCACTCGATAAACGCATCGCTGGTAAGTAGAGATAATGGTGGTTTTCCACCACCCAGTATATACGATCGAAGTCCAATCTCCAACTGCTGATGGTGTGGAAGAGGGATAAGATATTGAGCGCGAAACTCACGGAGAACGCCGTCAGCAGCAAAACTCAAACTGTCTGCCGCTGTTTGTCCGCGTCGGAATACATCATTGCGGTCATACCAGATGAGCGATGCCATCTGGCTGCGAATTTCAGCACTTGCCGGGATAAAACCCGTTACCGGAGGAAGCCAGACATTGCCACTGGAAAAGCCCACCCGGATCACCTTTTCCCCGACAGGTTGTATCTGGAAATTGGGATTAATACGTGAGACAAGCAGACCCAGCGGATGTGTAGGTAGCAACCATGGGTTTATATCCCCGGTTTGTCCGAAAATAAACCCTGAAAGGGAAATAAAATTTAGACAAACGAAAAATAAGGTACGCACAGATTTCTATCAAGTATTTCTCTCAAAACGAAAGAAATTGACTGACAGTATGAGCGATTGTTGCGAAAATTACGGATTCCCCGGAGGGCCAATCTGTTTTCCGTTGTCCCAATCCATTCCGAAGAAATTGGAAACAAGGTGGCTAATATCCTCAAAGGCATCCCCCACCAAATCTCCCAGATTTCGGGGAAGTTTTTTTAGAAAAGCATCTACTTTAGCGAGATCCGCCTGTATTTCTATGATCAGGGGCACAAGCGGCGCCAGGTCAATACTGTGTTCAATAGACTGTTTGAACACATTTTCCAGGTACGATTTGCAGTGTTCAAACTCCCCCTGGAGGTTGGTGGGATCGTTTTTCTCGACACGACCGACCATTTTTTTGACCTTCTCGCGGAGTTTCAGAAGCCAGGTTGCATAGGGTTGACTCATGGTGTTACAAAATTTGAGTGTTGCAAAAGAAGAACAAGGGCGAAATATCATTTCACCAAAAATCAGGGAGGAGTGTAATGCGAATATGTCACTTTACGGGTATTCCGTATTACAGTTTCGTGTTTAGACAAATTTAAACACGATTTTTCCACACCATTTCAAACCGTGTCCAGCCGTCTTTATGGGTTTTGAGGGAGAATATTATCTCGTGTTGGGAAAGGATTTCCCGCACCAGGGTAAGTCCAATGCCTTGTCCGCGGGGTTTGCTGCTGTAAAAAGGGGTAAACAATTGTCGCGCCTGTTCGGCGCTTATACCCGGACCGTTGTCTTCGATGACCAGCCCCGGGGGGTTCTGGCGGGTAATTATATTAATCTCGCCATTTTCGCCGATAGACTCTATGGCATTTTTCACAATATTTAAAATCGCCTGCTCCATCAATGCCCGGTCGATAGCTACAGGCAGGGGTTCGGACCGGAGACGCAGATGAATATGAATGCCTACCGCTAATGCCTGCGGCTGAAGTAATGCCACCACATTTTTCAGCAATTCATCCATAGGGTATATTTCGGGTTGAATTGCGGGCAATCGCACCACTCGGGCAAAGTTTTGCATAAACCTGTTGAGATTGTCATTTCGCTCAATCGCGATTTTCAGCACATTGACAATCTGCTCCCTCTCCGTGAGAGTTACAGATTCATTTTGCATTTCCAGCACAGAGTGTAAAATCGAGTTGATCGGACCGATAGAATTGTTGACCTCATGAGCCATCATGCGAATGACTTTGCCATAAGCTTTTTTCTCACTTTCAAGCAGCTCACGGGTTAGTTCTTCCAGCAGGAGAAATTTACGCGCAAACCCCCGGTGGATAAAATGCGCCGCCTGGCATTTATATTGAGCAACTCCATTGAGTGAAATCACAACAGAATGTCCATCTTTTATATCTGCAACCTTCCCTATGAGCGGATGCCGAATCTGATCAAGCGGTTGCCCGACCAGGTTTTCGGTTATATTCAGCAGTTTACAGGCCGCAGGATTGATATAGGTGAGAAGTCCGTCGTAATCCAGAATCAGAATCCCTGATGGGGAAGCATCAATCAGTTTCTCAAGAAAAAAATGCTGCGTCTGAATATCTTTTCGTTCCAGCCTGATACGGGACATCATGTCATTGTACACTTCGATCAGGCGTTGTGTATCCGGCGAATGGCTGGGTGCCAGCGCATTTTGAAAATCTTCGGACCGAATCGCCTCAATCCCCTGCCGTATGAGATTCAGCGGTTTCACAAAACTGCGGTAGAGGTAAGCACCAATCACAATCGAAATAATCAGGCCGATTTCGACTGCAAAAATCCACGGTCGGGCTGTATCAAACAGCTTTAACGCCATACCGAGGATCACAAGGTGAAGCAGGGTTATATATATCGCATATTTAATCCTGACTGTCATAGGGAATATTATACTTGGTCAGACGGCGATATAATGCCGAACGGGTAATCCCTAGTGCACGGGATGTGCGATTGATATTGTGCCGGTGAAATTCCAGGGCTTTGAGAATCATTTGTTTTTCCATCTCTTCCAAGGTTATCTCACCTACCCTGGGCAAAACGATCGTATCTGTACCTCGGAGTTCATCGTCATACTGCCGGACAAAATCCTCCCGATCGAGTTGGTCTCTGGTGGCTACAAGCACAGTGCGCTCCACGAGGTTTTTGAGCTGCCTGATATTGCCGGGGAAACGCTGTTCCTGCAACCAGTTGCGGGCAGCAGATGTGATTTTCAGCTGGGGTAGCTGATAGATTTCCTTGAGGTTTTTCAGGTAGAAATCCACGAGTAGCGGAATATCACCCGGCCGGTCGCGCAGGCTGGGCAAGCTCAGGGTTATGAGGTTGATCCGGTAAAACAGATCTTCTCTGAACAACCCTTCGGCAACCCTTTCTTTCAGATTCTGGTTGGTCGCGCAAATCACCCGCACATTAGCTTTTTTGGGTTGGCTGCTACCCAGCTTTTCAAAGGTTTTCTCCTGCAATACCCTCAGCAATTTTACCTGACTGCCGGAATCCAGATCGCCGATTTCATCCAGAAAAATAGTACCTGTATCCGCCCGCTCAAACCGCCCTTGTCGTTCATCCACCGCGCCGGTGAAAGCACCTCTTTTGTGGCCAAACATTTCGCTTTCAAATAAAGAAGCTGAAATACCGCCGAGGTTGACCTTTACAAAAGGCGCTTTGGCCCGTACAGATGCAAAATGAATAGCTTCTGCGAGCAGTTCTTTACCTGTACCACTTTCACCCAGAATCAGCACACTGGCATCGGTACGGCTCACACGGTCTGCGACCTGCAAAATCTGTAATAACCCGGCGTCCTTTCCTACTATCCGGCTAAAACTTTTATTGAGTATGATTTCCGTAGGTGCAGGTTTCCGGAGATCCAGAATCGTATTCACCGCACTCAACAGTTGTATATTATCCCAGGGTTTGGTCAAAAAATCGCTGGCACCTGCTTTCATTCCGGCAACGGCCAGTTCCATAGTACCCCAGCCCGTCAACAAAATCACCGGTACAGTAGAAAACTCATTGCGAATTTCTCCCAACAATTCCAATCCCTGCTTTCCGGTTGTGTCGATCGAGAAATTCATATCCAGCACGATGAGGTCAGGGGTCTGCTCCCTGAGCAAGGATATAGCACTTTCAGGGCCGGAAGCCGTACATGTCTCAAAGCCCGCACGCCCAAACAGTAACTTTAGCGATGTACAAACCGCAATATCATCGTCGATGATCAGTATGAGGCATTTATTCTTCATGCAGGGCAATGGCCGGTTGAATATGTGAAGCTTGTTTACTTGGATAAAAAGTACAAATTCCCACTAAGGTAAAAATAATAACGATCGCCACTAAACCTGCATAAAAGTAAATGGATACCGGTACATCCAATATTTTAAGTAGTGGCACCTGAACAGCAAAAAACACGCCCATGACTAATCCGAGTCCTGTCAGGAAAAACAGTTCCAGCATAAATTGCCTGACAATACTACCCGAAGACGCCCCCATTGCCATACGCAATCCAATCTCTGAACGTCTGCGGTTGACATTATAAATCAGCACCCCAAATAAGCCCATGGCGATATTCAACAGCAAAAAAACACATATTACCAGCATGGCTATCACGGGAACCCAGGTTTCACGACTGCTTCTGATTCGACGTGTTTCATAGTGTTCGATAACAAATTCCCAGTCTTTGGCGATATTTCTGATGGTTTGATTAAGTTTTTCTTCAAACTCAGCAGGCGTTCCGGGAACAAGCCGGATGGAAAGCGCAATATTTTGGATATCCCTGCCAGACAGAGGAAGAAAGGTCAGCGGATTTTCCTTCTCAAATTCTCCCCAGTACTTGTAATGCTCCACTACTCCGACAATGATGTTTTCACCATCAATAGGAACAATTTTCCCCACCATGCTGCTATCCTTAAAGTATGTGTCGAGCAACAACTGGTTGACAACAATCGGCTGATATTTTCCGGCATAATCAGCCTTATTGGGCCAATGGCCGGCCACAAGTTTAAGCCCCATGGTTTCGGCAAAATCTTCATCCACCTCACAAAGCCAGGTCTGAAGGTCGAATCCGGAAAGGTGATTGGCGGTAACAGAACTTGAATTGGAAAAAGGTGTGATATTCGAGCTATAACTGAGTTGTTCGATTTCGGGCAATTGCTTTAATGCTGATTTTACTTGTTTTTGGGTGTTGGCAACCTGGGCAGAGTCTGCGCCCATAGGAATAGAAATATATACTACCCAGGTATTTTCGCAATCAAATCCCAGTGGCTGACGATATTTGTCAAGATTAAAGAACACAAACCCCAGCACCCCAAACAGAATCAGAAAAGCAAAAAATATTTCGAGGATGAGCAGGCTATTTTGCCGCTTGCGGTTCCAGATGAGTTTAAATATATGAGATATCATGATGCATTTTGTTTGAGTGCGTCAATTACGTGTAACCGGGACATCCGCCATGCTGGTAAAAGTCCGGAAAGAATGCCAAAAAACAGGGTAATTATCAATCCGTAGGCAAAAACAGAAGGATTAAATGAAAGCATTACTTCGCCCATAAATTTTGTGCTGTTGAGGATATAAATAAGCCACAACGCCATCAAAAAGCCTATTACCCCACCAATGAGTGTCAATAAGACATTTTCAAAAACAAACTGTAGCAGGAGGTCGCGGGTTCTTGCGCCAAAGGCTTTCCTTACCCCGATTTCATCTGACCGCTCCAGAATGCGGGTTACGTTGACATTGATCAGGTTCAGGGTAGGAATCAACATAAACAGGGTCAACAAACTGCCAAAAACGCCATACAACCACCGCATAGCAATCCTTTTGTCGTCTTCCGAAAAAATCCGAAGTGCGAATCCCTCCACAAGCGTATGGGTTTTTAGCGATAGGGTATTGAAATTATCCGGATCTGGCAAAGGAATGACTTTAGCCAGCCGATCTACTTCAGCTTCCAGTCGCTGACGGTCCGAAGATCTCGCAGAAAGGAAAGCAGCTTCAAACCCGCCCATAAGACTGGGCGATTGCAGCACAGCAGGTTGCATGAATGTGAGAGGGATATAGACCTCAGCGTGTAAAAAGTATTGGGTTTCGCTCACATCTTCCACCACGCCGACCACTTTAAATGCCTGCTGGTTTAATCTGATCTCCTGACCAAGGGCGCTGACATTTGAACCAAAGTACGAATTTCTGGCAGACTCGCTGATGACCATTACCGGGCTGCGGCTGTCTACGGCAGACTGCCGGTATGGCTCCCCCTCTAGAAACCGGAAGTCAAAAATATCCCAGTACGCAGCATCTGTAGAGATGGAACTAAACACCAGTTTTTTATTGTTGATAAACAAATCAAAACTTTGATCCGGACTGAAAAAAGAGTAATTCTCTACATATGGAAGGTCTTTCATATATCTCTCGAGCAGAGAAAAAGATGCAGAGGAACTGCTATAAAAACTGGTCTGCTCCCCAATGTTTAGCGTGGTGTCATATTTCATAATTCCTCCGACTTCGGTACTATCGATAATCCGGGTTGTATCGGGTAGTACTTTTGTCATAATTACCCGGTTGAGGAAAGAGATTCGGTCTGCCTTACTAAGCGGCGGATGGCTGCCCAGGGCATTATCAAAAAAAGCTGTGATCGCCATCAGAATCATCAGGGTAAAACTTATCCCAAACAAGCTGATAAAAGTGAACAGCTTCTTTCGTTTGAGCACAATCCACGCGATTTTGATATAATTTTTTAGCATAGTCTGAATTTTCCGGTTGAAGGATTAAAAAACCTGACTTCCGTCAAACAGCCGCACAACACGGTTGGTCTGCCGGGCAATATTTTCATCATGCGTAACCATGACGATTGTGGTGTTTGCCTCCTGATTTAGCCGGAGCAGAATATCCATGATTTCCTGTCCCATGACGCTATCAAGGTTTCCGGTTGGCTCATCGGCCAGAATGATCCTTGGTTTGCCTACAATCGCCCGGGCAATGGCTACGCGTTGTTTCTGCCCCCCAGACAACTGACTCGGCCTGTGGTGCAACCGGTGGCTGAGCCCAACCTGGGTGAGCGCTTCTTCAGCCATCTTTTTGCGTTTGCCAGCAGAGACCTGACTGCGATAAATCAGGGGCAATTCGACATTGTCTACCACAGCCAGGTCATTAATCAGGTGAAAACTCTGAAAAATAAACCCCAGATTTTCGTTCCGGAACTTTGCCAGGTTATTGCTGTTATACAACGAAATATCCTGGGTACCAATGGTTACCGAGCCACTCGTGGGAAGATCCAGTAAACCCATAATATTTAACATGGTACTTTTGCCGCAGCCGGAAGGCCCCATAATTGAGATAAATTCTCCATTAGCGACTTCAAGCGAAATATCATTGAGCGCGAGGGTTTCTACCGTCTGGGTGCGATAGACTTTGTTTACGTTTTTCAGGCTTATCATAAATAATAGTTAATCAAGGCAATGGATGTTGAATGGGCGAATCATTGACAAAATCATACAGAGTAAGCAGGCGCAGTTGCTGGCTTATTTGCCAAAATTCGCGCAAACTACTGATATAAGATCTCCTGGTCAGGTCTTTGGACCGGAGGCTCAGGGTCAGATCTGTTGTGCTTATTTCTCCAAGCCGGTAGCGGTTTTGAGATATGTCAAACTGCTTTTGAGCAATTTCCTGGGCTTCAAGCGCAAACCTCAGCGTTTGCTGTACCTGTTGGTAAGCGGCGATCGTTTGCCTTAACTCGTTTTCCAATTCCTGATTTTGCTGCTTGACCCACTCGACGGTATAGGCTTGTTCTGTTTCAGACAACCGGGTTTCGGCTTTGCCTTTGCCCCAGTTTAGGAGCGGAATACTCAGTTCCAGCCAAAGCCCTTTTTCTGATTGAGGATTCTGGTAAATGGGCGAAAATGTTGCCGCACTCCCGGCATAACCGATGGATGCCTGCACAGATACCTGAAATCCATTTTGAGATTTAGCCCGTGCGGTTTGCTCCGCAGCTTCTAATTGGCGGCGGCGCCAGGTTTCGTACTCCGGGCGACTGGCTGCCGCACGATGGATAGCAGTGTTGAGATTTACTTCAGGCAGCGAATCGACCTCCGGATTGAGTAAAAAAATATCTCTGTTTTCCTGTATTCTCAGAAAATTTCTCAGCCGGTTGGCGGCAAGTAAGACAGACTGACTGGCATCATTTGTCGCTTTCCGGGCATTGATCTGCTCCAACTGCAATTGCAGTAAATCATTTTCTGAAATTTTCCCCAACTCAAATCGCGCTTTTGCAATACCATAAAGGGTCGAACTGCTGGCCAGGTTCGCTTTCGCCAGCTGCCCATCTACCTGAGCCAGCAAAAGGTCAAAGTAGTAATACAAAGCTGTCTGACTAACTACTTCCATATCAAACTGATATTGTTTGACAGCTTCAGCGATTCTCAGGGGATCGAGTTTTAGTTGCCAGCGGGTTGGATTATAGGCAGAAAATGTCTGTTGAACCCCAATACGGAATGGTGTTCCGTTGTATCTTCTGAGGTCACTGGCAAAGTCGTTGTACTGCTGAAGATTAGATTGGGCAAAAATACGGGTTCCCGTTGCAGCCACGGTTTGAGAGACACCCAATGCGAGAAAAGAATTGTTATAAGAAATTCGCTGAAAGGCAATAGAGCCGTCTGGTTGGGTGGTCTCTGAAAATGTATTGGTATAGTTGGGAACTGTACCAGAGAGGGTCAACTGGGGCAGTAAGCCGGCTCTGAAACTCTGATGCCGGTATTGCGCCTGTTGCAAATCGGCTCTCGCCCTGAAAGCGGGCAAAGATTGTCGGTGGGCAAGTGTCAATACCGTGTTCAGATCCAGCGTATCTGCCTGCGCGTGAAGTGATACTGTGCACACCAGCAGAAACCATCCGATTAGATATATTTTCATCCCATTCATGGCTTCAGTTTGATTTGATCGAGATGTGCATAGTCTCTCATGTCTGAAAGAATAATTTTTTCCCCAACGCGTATATCGCCTTGCAATTCTACATATTCGAGGTTATTGAGCCCAACTTTTACCCTGCGTTTGCGGGCAAAATCTCCCTCCACAACAAAGATATCCTGCTCTTTTGCGCCTGAAAATGCGGGGCCATTGACCACGCGCATTGCGCCTTCTTTCCGGTCAGTAATGACATATACCTCCACCTGCATATTGGGACGAAGGGCATCTGCGGAAGGGTCATCCAATACGACCTGGAATTGGAGTGTATTTTGTTCAACTGCAGGCGAAATACTTGTGATCAACCCTGTAAGAACCTCCCGGTTGATTTTCACCTTCACGGGAAGTCCGGCGCGAATCCGGTCTGCATACATATCTGAGCCGGTACCTTCTATGCGGAAACCGGAGAGGTTGGACAATCTGACAAGGGCTTCACCTTCGGTGATATTTTTACCGATATTTTCATTAATCCAGGTGATTACACCGTCGCTGGGGGCGCGCAAGCTGGTTTCATTCAGCTTCTTTGCCAGTTCTGCCAATCTTTTTTCCTGAATCTGTACTTCCAGTTCGAGTTTCCGGCGGTCGCTTGCCAATGATTCTTTTCTGTATGCCAATTCGTTTTCGAGCTGAGATTTTTCCAGTCTGGCAATTTGTAAGGCAAGTTCTGCCTGTTTTACTTCCTCATTGGCGGTGCCGCCTACGGCGTGAAGTTGCCGCGCATCGGCAAGCTGGGCTTCCAGCCGGGAGAGTTGCAGGGCTTTGATCTGATCGCGAAGCTCAAGGTCCCGGAGGTCTTTGTCGTAGGTAAGTTTGAGGCTGGTAACATTGGTTTTGCGCAGCTCGAGTTCATCGCCGAGTTGTTCGTATTGCAGACGGATGAATGCTTCATCCAACGCCAAAATCAGTTCTCCGGTTTTTACGCTGGTTCCTGCACGGTGAAATACTTTATCCAGCCGGGAGGTAATGGGCGAAGTCAGCAATTGCTCATAGGCCGGGACCACCAGACCCGTTGTAGAAACGGCATTTTCAACTTCACCTTCCTCCACAACAGCAAACCGAAAGGAGTTGATTTCGGCAGACGGGCGGAGAAAATACTGAAAAAGCCAGGCAAACATACCAAACGCAAAGACAATCAAAATGATCCTCGTGATTGTTCGGCGGCGCGCCTGGTTTTGATGGGACTGGGAAATCGGGCTATCCATTTGGAAATCGTTCACAATGATTTACTGATAGAAAGCCAAGAGTTGTGCCAGGATATAAAGTATTGATTTACAAATACTTATGCAAGAAAATCAAATAAAAAAGTGTTCGAAAACGAACGCTTTTTCCGAAAACGAAAAATTATTTTTCAGCTTGCAGGGATAATATTGCCTGGCGCGGGGGTCCGGGCAGATTTTTGATACCGGGAGCAGGAAAACAGGGTGTGTTTCAGAGGCAGAAGCTCAGAGAGCTGGGCTTAGGGAATGAGAATAGAGGAAAACACCTGTTTTCATTATTTATCAGGGAAAAATTCATTTAAAATATTCATGAGCATTTCCGCGGTAAGGGGCTTATTTAAAAATTTACGGATTTCCGTCAGGTTTTCTGCCTTATTTTTGTCGCTGGGGTCTGGAGAAGTTGTCAGCATGACCACAATTACTCTGCCCTGCTGAAATAATTCGAGCTTACGGTAGGCTTCCAAAAACTCCCAGCCGTTCATCCCGGGCATATTGATATCCAGGAAAATGAGATCAGGCTGCGGGTAAGCACCATTTTGTTTTGTGGTTAAATACGCAAGCGCTTCCATGCCACTTTCTACAGCCAGTACTTGCCGGGCAACGCCAGCTTTTTCGATTACCATTTTGTGGATGAAGTTATCATCTTCATCATCATCAATCAGCAGGACGCAATTCAGTATTTGATTCATATATATGGTAATCAGGAATAGTAAAATAAAAAGTACTGCCTTCACCGGGAATGGATTCGACCCAGATTTTTCCGCCATGAAGGTCAACAATCTTTGCGCAATGTGCAAGTCCAATACCGGTTCCTTCATATTTGGACCGGGCATTCAGTCGTTGAAAAATTTCAAAGATTTTTGACAAATATTTTTCTTCAATCCCAATACCATTATCCTGAATGGTAAATAGATAATCGCTGGATACCTTTTGAGCGGAAATCTTAATATGAGGCGCGGTCCCTTCTTTTCGGAATTTTAACGCATTAGCGATGAGATTCTGAAATAAAAGCGCCAATTCTGTCTTATAGCCATTAAAGATTGGCATTGGGCTCAGATCGAAGGTTGCGTTAGATTCTGAGATGCTAAAAGCGAGATCAGCCAATACATTCCGGATAATCTCATTCCCATCCACGATTATTTGTTGACGATCCTGACCAATACGGGAAAAATCCAGTAAATCCTTAATCAAGGATTTCATTCGGTCTGTTGCATTTCGGATCACATTGAGGTACATATTGGCATCATCCCCCAGCTTATCGTGGTATTCGTCATACAGGAGGTTGGTATAGTTGGTAATGGTTTTCAAAGGGCTTTGCAAATCGTGGGAGGCGACATACGTGATTTGACTCATTTCTTTGTTTTTTGTCTCCAGATCACTTGCATGACGCTCACGCATTTGTTCTTCCCGGTGTCTGTCAGTGAGATCATGTGTTACTTTACTTAAACCTATAATTTCACCATTTTCATTGCGGATCGCCGTGAGCGTCGTACTTACCCATACTATGCCCCCATCTTTTTTTTGTCGGGCACCTTCATCATGGGCAATACCATGCATAAGTGCCTTTTGAATTAGCCGTTCAGGCAGGCCATTGTCCTGGTCTTCTTGTGTATAGAATATGCGGATATGTTTTCCGACGACTTCCGCTGAGGTATATCCTTTGATCTTTTCAGCGCCTTTATTCCAGGTACGGATAAAGCCACTGGTATCCAGCAGGATGATCACATACCCTTCGATCTGGGAAAAGGCGATATCGGCCTGTTCCGATAAGCTTTTGGCCTCCCGGAAAGCATTCATATCCGGAATAGACAAAGCAGAAGGAATAAGACGGTACAAGGTAATCGCCGTAAAAACCGAAATGATCCCGGTAATCACCTTCATGAAGCCTTCCAAATAATATAAAGGGAACCAGATTGTCACAAGACTCAATAAATGCGTGACACCACAGGCAAAAATAAAGGCCCCAAACAGGATAAATATTCGCCTATACTTCAGATCTTTCCGCCTTTTGACAAAGATCCATAATGCAAATGGAATTAAAAAATAGGCCGCAACCGTCAGAGAATCACCAATTATTTGAGCCCATAGAACATCAGATTGCCAAAAATAGCAATGTCCATGAGGCATAAAATGGTTGGCCCGGAAAAAATGCCGAAAGAAATCAATCATCTCAATCCCCTAATTTGATTTTCATAGTTTTACGTTGCTTTGAGTCCCTCAATATTTACAAAAGTAATGACAATCCCTTTTATGACTCTTTCCGAAGTCTTATAAGGCAGTATTCTCATAAAATAGTGGCCTTTATCCTTAATGGTTATATCCTCATTGAATCTGATACCTTTTGTCAGCACTTCCTCGGCTTTCTTCAAAATATCTTTTATTCCAAGATCTGTATTAAAATGGCTGATAGGGCGTCCGATATCCTGAGGCATGAGATTAAAATATTCCTGAATAGCAGGCGTAAACTTTCTGATTCTCATGTCGGAATCAAGGAAAATAGTTCCGATTTCACTGGCGCTCATCATATTATCCATATCACTTGAGAGCTCAGAAAGATGGAGGATTTTTTCCTGAAATTCGGCATTGACACTGTGAAGTTCTTCATTGACAGATTGAAGTTCTTCATTGGTACTTTGCAACTCTTCGTTAGCGGCCATGAGTTCCTCGTTGGAGGCCTGGAGTTCTTCATTAGAGGTTTCGAGTTCCTCAATTGTCGCCTGGAGATTTTCCCTGGTATCTTTCAGTTGTTGTTCGAGATAATTGATCCGGTCTTTGACGGCATCGTTTATTTCAAACAAATCCGTATCCTCCCTTTCAACGGTCCCATCATGTTCAATAAAACTGATCAGTAAGATTTTTTCAATCCGGTTGAGTTGAGGCAGAGGGATCACATTGAGATCGCAGACAAAATGGTCCGAATCATTGTATTTAAACTGGATGTTATTGTAGCGGACGGGGTCATTGGTTTTACTTGCTTTTCTGATAGCAGTACTAAGAGGTATCACAAGGTCTTTGTGAACCATTTTCAGGAAGTTAAGTGTCAGGGCTTTTTCGGGAAGCCGCACATATTTGGACACGCCACCAGCCAGGTAGAGGACATCAAAATCTTCGTTGATAAAAACACATTTCGGCGAGTATAACTCAACCAGTGTATCTTTAAACTGATCGATCCAATGAGGTTGAAACCTTTTTTTGGTAGGATTACCCAATGGGTTGTGGAGAGAAGCCGGGGTAATATTGAGAAAAGAAGGAGAATGGCCGGAGAGCAAATCGGGCATTACCGTCTGAGGTTCAGAAGTATGTTGGTAAATTTTCCAGCGTTTGCTGACAGGTTCCATAATTTCTGCGATATCACCGACCGATTCGCTGGGTCCCAGAAAGAGAAAGCCCCCTTTATTGATCGCAAACCGGAAGATGGTCATAATTTTATCCTGAAGGGTAGATTCCAGATAAATCATCAGGTTGCGGCAAACAATCATATCCACCCGATTGAAAGGCGGATCGCTAAAAATATTATGTCGGGCAAAAACCACCTGGTTTCTCAGATTCTGGGAAATATGGTAAGACTGATCTTTTTGGGTAAAATATTCATACAAATAAGACTTTTTCACATCCGCAGAAATATTCACGGGGTACACGCCATTCCCTGCAATTTCCAGCGCTTTCACATCAATATCTGTGGCAAATATTTTAATGGGATGGGTGAGCTTATGTCTGGCTTTATAGTCTTCCAGTAAAATCAGGATAGAATAGGCTTCTTCACCGGTGGAACAGCCAGGTGTCCAAATCCGGATCGTTTCGCGTTCCGATTTATTTTTAAAGATTTCAGGTATAACTTTTTTCTCAATAATTTCAAATGCCTCCGGATCGCGAAAAAACTGGGTAACGCCTATAAGCAGGTCCTGTTGAAGGGTATGCACTTCTTTTTTATTTTCCAGGAGGTCTGCATAGTAACTTTCCATGGATTCCATCCCATTGATTTTCATTCGTCTTGCAATCCGCCTGTAAATGGTGGTGCGTTTGTAAAGGATGAAATCAATACCGGTTTTGTCTTTAATCAAATTGATGATTCGCCTGAATATTTCAGCCTCAAAAGGCTCCTGTGCAATAGTCAGATTTCTTTGCAGCATAGACTTTTGAATGGTTTCTGAAAGCTGGCTGGCAATTTGGGGAGGGGTAAGCACAAAATCCACCAGTTGGGTAGAGATTGCACTCAAGGGCATCCCATTAAATTTTGCAGAGTTGGGCTCCTGAACGATGACAATCCCACCGTACTCTTTGATGGTCTTGATACCTCTTGTACCATCTGTACCTGTTCCGGATAACACAACCCCTACAGCCCGTTCTCCCTGATCTTCACCGAGGGAATGAAAAAATATATCAATCGGAAAATTAATATTCAGCAAAGGGTCTTTTTGTTTGAGATACAGGCGGCCCTTATTGATGATCAGGTTGGTTTTGGGCGGCATGACATAGACAGAATTAGGCTGGACCTGCATCCCATCATCAATCTGCCTGATCTTCATATGTGTATGTTTGGAGAGCAGCTCCACCATCAGGCTTTTATAATCAGGGGCAAGATGTTGCACAATGACATAGGCGATTTGGCTGCTTTGGGGAATATTATCAAACAACAGCTGAAGTGCTTCGAGGCCACCTGCAGAAGTACCAATACCGACGATATAAGGGCGAGGGTCTGGTGCAATTTCTTGTACGGATAGGTCGGCAGAGTTTTTTGAGTCGGGCATGCTTCTGTAATTGTTCAGTACACTTGTTTCCATTCCCCTGATTTATTGCCGATTATGCTATAATAATCCAATTTCAGAGGAACAGGTCAGGATAATAATGCCAAAATATGAAAAAGTAATTAGAAGTTTCAATTATTGTAATTATTTTAGGATGATATTTATCTGTTAAAATTGTGAGCATTAAATGGAGTACATTAAAAATGAAATTACAGCGATAATACTTGAGGATGATCCCGAAGATGCAGAGTTGATCGCTGATATCCTGAAAAAGACCCGATTTACCTTTACCCTCCACTTTGCAGCGAGGCTGGAAGAATACCAGGCACTTCTTCGGCTTACCAATCCTCACCTGATTCTTGCTGATTACCGACTCCCCGATATTACCGGTCATGAGGCGATGATTATGGCATTGGAATGCAACTCGATGATTCCATTTGTTTTTGTAACCGGCTCTATCGGAGAACAACTCGCGGCAGACACGATTCTCAGTGGCGCATGGGGGTATGTACTCAAAGATAATATCAAGATACTTCCCCATGTGATCGAAACGGTAGTTTTGAAATACAATGAATTGGTCGGAAATGAATTTCTACCCAGAGTACTGGCCACAAGAAACCGTGTTCACAAACAAATTCTGGCCAACAATGTAATTCTCAACAAAGTACATGCATTTGTTAACAACCAGGATGCGAAAATGCAAGAGATTGCCAACAAAAACATTCAGGAAAACAATACCGGAGAAGATGAAGTTACTCCCGAAAATAATACAGATATGAAATCAGAAAACTAGTCCGAACATTACCCCCTGGCTTTCAAGACACAACCTACTGGCATAGTATCTTAGTTTGATTTCGGTTTATACATATTATGTCCATCGACCCCAATGAATATACCTCAAAAAGGCACGAACGAAAAGGCCCCCCTTGCTCATCATGAGAATTTTTACGTCGTAGCTATCGGCGCTTCTGCTGGCGGCCTGGAAGCACTGGAACAATTTTTTGAGAATATCGATCCTCATGCAAATATTGCATATATCGTCATTCAGCATCTATCGCCTCACTACAAAAGTATGATGCCTGATCTGCTGAAACGAAGGACCGATCTTCCGGTACAGGTAATCGAAGAGGGGGATACCATAGAGCCCCGCCAGATTTATCTCAATCCCCCAAGGGGTATATTGAGGTTGAAAGATGGCAAATTCAACTTTATCCACGATGAAGACCATAAAAACTCATTTTTCCCGATCGATGGATTTTTCCAGTCCTTGGCGGAAGAAAAAGGGCACCAGGCAATCGGATTGGTTTTCTCTGGAACAGGCAGCGACGGGTTGAGTGGTGCAAGGGCAATCAAGGAGGCAGATGGCATTGTCCTCGCCCAGTCTATCAGGCAGGCCCAGTTTGCCAGTATGCCCAGAAATGTGATCCTCGCCGGGTTAGCAGATTATGAGATGGAAGTGGAAGCGATTCCGAAGAAAATCTCACAATATATTTCACAACCGGAAACCATTGAAAACCTCAAACCTGATCTCGCAGAGCCACCGGATGAACTGATTGACATACTCAATATGTTGAAGAGCCTTTCCGGAGTAGATTTTTATCTCTACAACTATGAGACAATCTGGCGAAGACTCAGGCGGAGAATCAATCTCACCGGGATGAAATCCGTTCAGGAATATGCCAGGTTAATCCACAAAAACCCGCAGGAAATTCAGCTTTTGCTCAATGAATTTTGCCTGAGTGTTTCAAACTTTTTCCGGGATACTACGGAGTGGGAATATCTGGAGCAAACAGTTATACCCGAATTGTTTGAGAATGTAAAAGAAAATACCCTCCGGATATGGGTGGCCGGGTGTGCTACCGGTGAAGAAGCATATTCCGTGGCGATCTTATGCCACGAGTATCAGCAAAGGATGCAGACGGATGTGCGCATCAAGATTTTTGCTACGGACATCAACCCGGAAGCAATCCGAAAAGCCAGTATAGGTTTTTTTGCTGAAAGTACTGCCGCTGATATTTCTCCCCGAAGACTTGCTGTGTATTTTATGAAAGTACAGGAAGGCTATAAAGTCAACAACAGTATCCGGGAGATGATTGTCTTTACCCGCCACGATCTCTTGCAGGATCCGCCATTTAGCAGAATGGATCTTATCATATGCCGCAATCTGCTGGTATTTTTTCAATCCAACATTCAGAAGAAAATACAGGCCATATTCAACTATGCGCTGAAGTCTGGCAGCCACCTCATGGTGGGTACCAACGAAATTCTCGTTGACAATGACCATGTTTTTGTTCAGGTATCCAGAAAACATAAAATCTACAAATCAGTCTTCGATCGGAACTTACCCCATACGCACGAAATTCATTCCGTCAGAGGAGAAGATAAAAATGATTCCAGCTACATGGTTCAAAATGTATGGAAATCAAAGATCTCTTCTGAAAAGGCTATCAACGCGCGATTACTGGATATTACCAATAATATGCTGCTGGAAGAGATTGCCTCCTCTTGCCTGATTGTCAATCAGGATTTTCAGTTACTCAAATATTTTGGCAGAGCTGACAGATACCTTCGGATTCCCGATATGCCCGAATCATGGAATATATTAAAAATGGTACCCTCAGATATTGCCGCAGCGCTTACTGTAGCCATCAAACAGCCGATAGAAATGGGCAAAACCGTTGTCTATAGCGACATCATTTACGAAATCCATGGCCAACCCATCAATACCCAAATTACCGTAAAACCCAGTCATGAAGAAAACCCGCGGGAAAAGCTGTTTATGATCCTTATCAAGGAGCTACCCACAGACGTGGAACAAGAGATTCCCACCAACGATAACAAGGATTTTAAACAGGGGAAAGTTGAAATTCTTCAACAGGAACTCCGCATTACCCGTGAAAACCTGCATGCCACGATTGAGCAACTTCAAACTTCCAATGAAGAGTTGACCGCTTCCAATGAAGAACTTCAGGGAACCAATGAAGAGCTCCAATCTGTCAATGAAGAATTATACACCATCAATACTGAACACCAACTCACCATTGAAGAACTCTCCAGCCTGAATCACGATATGAATAACCTGCTCCGGTATACCAGGATCGGCGTGATGTTTTTAGATGATGGCTTGAGAATCAGAAGGTTTAATAACAAGATTGCAGATGAGATCCACGTCACGGACTCCGATATCGGCCGGCCTATTCATCATTTTTCTCACAACCTTTCCAATTATGACCTGGATAAAGTTGTCAATACGGTTCTGGAAACGAGAGAAGTCATTGATGATGAGGTAGTAAGCCTTACAGGGAAATGGTACCAAATCCACATTTTCCCCTACTATGACAATCAGCACAAACTATTGGGTGTACTGATCACGATTGTAGATATCAGTGAATTGAAAGATTCAGGCCGGCTCAAACACCTGGCCAGAGAATACAAACAAACCGCGCTGAAACTGGGTGAATCCCAAAAGGAAAAACAGGCGCTTGTGGAGACACTCGCTATCCAGAGGCAATTTATTCAATTGATGCTCGACAAATCCGGCATGACTTATTCCCATATCGATGCAAACGGAAAATGTTTGAGTTATATCAGCGGGATCGAAAGTTTTCAGCCATCTTCTGCCAAACAGGTAAACGAACTTTCAGAATGCCTCCCGGCCAATATTTTGCAGATAACATTGGATGGAATCGATATTGCACTTGAAACTAATAGTGAATACGCCTTTACTTTTTCACAGATAAATAAAGAAAAGGAATCCTGGTACGAAGGCGTACTGATTCCTGTAAGTCCGCAGGAATTGATCTTTATCATTAAAGATCGGGAAACCATCGTACAACTGGAAAAAGCAAAAGATGAAGCCTTATATTCCAGAAGACTGCTGGCACAAAATATTTCAGAGGCAGCCGTTTTGATTTACGATGAAAACCTCAAGTTCTATTTTGCTGAAGGATCGGTTCTGAAACAAGACATTATCGGCAAAACCTTTAAAGACATATACCCGCTAGCTGTACAAAAGTTGCTTTCCACGTCTTTTCTTCAAACCCTGCAAGGCAAACTCTCGGAAAAAGAGTTTTCAATAGGGGGTGAATTTTTTTACTCAAGGTTTATACCACTCGAATACGGTACTACTACGCATGGAATGGTAATCGTGCAGAAAGTGACGGATCAAAAGCGAATGAATATGGAGTTGATTGCCCGGGTAAAAGAGATGGAGCAATTTGCCTATTCAGTATCACATGATCTGAAAACCCCTCTGAGGTCAATTATCAGTTTTGCCCAGATCATGCACGAAGATCATCACACAACGCTTCCACCTGAGTCGGTGCATCACCTCGATTTTATCATAAAATATGCCCTGAGCATGAGTGAAATGGTTGGCGGACTCGTCAATTTTGCGAGACTGGGCTATCAGGGAGAAGACATGACTGCGGTCGATGTCCAGGCGCTTATGGGAGATCTCACCGATCAATTAGGAACCCTGCTCAAGGAAAAACAGGTAACAGTCAGCTACGACAACCTGCCAACCGTACAGGCGATCCCCAGTCACCTGGCTCAACTTTTCCAAAACCTGATTGAAAACGGGACAAAATTTAATCAGCGCAAGAGAAAGAAAATCCATATTTCCGCAATAAAGGAGAACAATATGTGGCTTTTTTCGGTGAGTGATAACGGAATTGGGATCGATCCTAATTATGGGGATCAGATATTTGATCTCTTCCAGCGCCTGCATAGCAGCCGTACATATCAGGGAAGTGGGATTGGATTAGCTACATGCAGGAGGATTGTGAGCCGTATGGGGGGGAAAATATGGTTTGAGTCCACTCCCGGTTCAGGAACAACGTTTTTCTTTACTATTCCTCTTACATAATCCACGGTATGAAAGTTTTTACTGGTTTCTTTACTAGTATTTTACCCTATGACATTTTAATTAGCAGAATCATTCTTTCTTGAGGAAATGAATTGAAGCCCACATTTATTATGATATAAGATACCCAGTATGATCTTAGATAAAATTAGTAACCGTTTACAGATTTCTTTGATTAACTCCCGGAAACTATCTGTCAATCCTCAGCTTCTTCACCTTGACACCATCGTAAAACAAGCATTTTTTATCAATAGATTTGAAGCGCAGAAAAATGGACAATCGCTCATTTTAAGTATAAGAAAATCACCTACGATTTACGCCGACAGCCTCGCAGTTTATGATATTATCGATCACATTCTCAAAAATGCCATCAAGTTCTCTTCCGAAGGAAAAACGACCGAAATTATTCTTGATGAACATGACGGGAAAGCCAGCATTGAGATCATTGACCAGGGCTGCGGACTTTCGCAGGATGAAGTAGATAGAATATCAGGGTGGTTACAGATGCAAAATACTCAGGCAATATCTAAAATCACTCCTGGTATCGGCTTTCCGGTCATCAAAGAATTGCTCGAACTACAGAAAGGCTGGATTCGGGTTTATAGTAAAGGGAAAGGTTGTGGCAGCAAATTTTCTATTGGCTTTGAAACAGCCTCTCTCGTCATCCGAAATTCCATCCATGAAGTAGCCTAAAAGATAAAACATGAAGGACTCCCCAGCTTCACAGAACGCATCAATCTGGCTTCAGAAAATCTTAGCCGTTTCCTCCCAGATTTTCTATTTATATGATATCCGAAGCCAAATCTTTCTGTATGCAAGTCCTTCCCTTTACGAGGAATTGGGCTATACCGAAACAGAGTTTCTCCAAATGGATGAAAGCCAAATGGCTAGCCTGATTCATCCTGAGGATCTGTCCAATTTTCGGGATCACCGAACCACGATTATGCCATTGCTCAAGGATAAGGAAGTGGTTAAAATCGAATACAGGCTAAGGCACAAAAGAAACCATGAATACATATGGCTTGAATCTAAAGAAAGTGTCTACGAGCGGGACGAGAATGGGCAAATCCTATCTGTTATTGGTATTGCTGATAATATTAGCGAAAAGAGAGCCATTCAACTCCATCTAAGTCGCACATCTCAGGAACTTGAGCAATTTATTTTTTCGGTTTCTCACGACCTGAGGGCTCCGGTCAGACATATCGAAACCTATGTCAATATTTTGGGGCAGACAGAAAACACTTTATCCGAGGAAGAACTAAGACTCGTGAATAAAATCGCCAGCGCTACTGAACGTGCGGGGAAAATGATTGATGAGCTGGTTCAGTTTTCAAGAAACAAACAGGCACTGCCCAATAAGACTCATTTTGACAGTTTCCAGCTAGTCATGCATCTTGCGGATCATGTTTCCAGCTTCTTTCCCGATCAAATCATCACGTGGGACATACAACCCCTGCCTGACTGCTACGCAGATTTGAATATGCTGACGACGGTTTGGGAAAATCTCATCTCCAATGCCATTAAATTTTCTTCCAGAAAACCCGAAACATATATTACAATTGCTGCGGTAGAGAAGCCATACGAAATCGAGTTCTCCATCAGCGACAATGGAATCGGTTTTGATATGAAATTTGTCGACAAACTCTTTCATATATTCCAACGACTACATACACAACGGGAGTTTTCAGGTACCGGAATCGGGCTCGCTATTGTCAGACAAATCATCATCCACCACAATGGCCGCATATGGGTAGAAAGTGCGGTAGGACAAGGGACGACCTTTCATTTTACCCTTCCCAAAAAGTAACAAATTTACACAGAATCTATCATAGCGTTCTAAATGAGCGGCTTTTTACTTATTTTGCTTTTACATAAACAAAACAGTAGTAACAACCTTTTTTAGAAATTATGAATATCCTGATCATAGAAGATAATCCTGGCGACCTCTATTTGTTTAAGCGAACCATTCAAAATCATGCAAAAAAACCTTATAAGGTCATGGATGTAGAAAATGGTCGGGATGCACTGGATTTCATACAAAAAACAGGAAATTTCAAGGACGCATTTGCACCAGATCTGATTTTTCTGGACTGGAATATTCCGATTAAACATGGAAGAGACGTACTGGAATTTCTGAAATCACATGCGGAATACCGGGTAATTCCGGTTATTGTTTTCTCGACATCTGAGAATTATGCAGATATTATCAGTTGTTATAAGGGGTATGCAAATGGATATTTCCGCAAACCCAACGACTACCATGAATTTAGTAATATGATGGAAAACGTCATGAGATTTTGGTCGATGATCACGTTTTCTCCGTCAGTTAAAGCTGATAAGCTCGTAGTTGAAAACTCAAAAATGAGCTAATTTTTACTGTCTGATCAGGCCTTCCTGGACGACAGAAGCAACCAGCCTCCCGTGCTGGTCAAAAATACTTCCCCTGCAAAACCCCCTTGAATTGGATGCACTCGGGCTGTCAGTAGCATACAACAGCCAGTCATCGATGTTAAAATCGCGGTGAAACCAGATAGCATGATCGAGGCTGGCGAGAAATAACCGTGAAATATTCACCTGATCCTGATGCGGAAGGGTGGCCGTGGTCAGCAGATTATAATCCGAAGCGTAGGCCAGCAGCTGGTGTTGCATAGGGAGATCGACATCGGCCCTATCCCTTGACCTGATCCAGACATGTCGATAGGGTCGGTTTTGGGTGAGATTGGTCGGATCCACTTTCTCTACAGGTCGAAACTCGATGGCATTGGGGTGAATAATGGTTAATCGCGCGTACCATTCGGGGGCGGTTTCCCTGAGACTTTTGATCTGTTCAAAATCAGGCAGCAGCACCTCAGGCGGCAGGACATTAGGCATAGGAATCTGGTGATCAAAGCCCTCTTGTTCGCGGAGTTGAAAAGACGCTGCGGTAATAAAAATAGCCTGCCCATTTTGCAGGGCCACTACCCTGCGGGTCGAGAAGCTCCCCCCATCGCGGATGGTATCTACCTCATAAGTAATGGGCACATCGATGTCACCCGCCAGGATAAAATAGCCATGCATCGAATGCGCCACCCGATCGGCAGGCACCGTCTGATAAGCAGCGTGGAGCGCTTGTCCGAGCACCTGCCCACCGAAGACCCGTTTCCAGGGCGTGCGGTAATTTTGCCCGACAAAAGTCTTGTCGCCCGTCTTTTCGAGGGTCAGGAGAGATATGAGTTCTGAGAGGGTTTGCATATATTATTAAGCCACTCCATACTCTGTGTGCGGCCTTACATAAGGCGGCTGGAAACCCAAAACAATATCTTGTCGGGGAACCCCTTTGTCCACCAGTTCTCTAGCGACATCTGCATCAGTAAAATTTGCCTGCAACCATATCTTATCATTTTTAATGTCAAAGTGAATCATGGGACTAAATATATATTTGTCACCTACCCAGCCCACACGCACCAATTGAAAGTGATTCTGAATAGTATCTACAATCACCTGATTTTCAACATTTTCTTCGGATTCCCTCACTTCAGCCCATTCTTCCAGAAGTTCGCGGATCAGTTTTTGGTATCTGGCTACTTTCTCCATGATGTAATTTGTTTTTCTGTAGGTTGAAAGATAATCAACTTCAAGTCATAAAACTCAACGGAACGTTGAAATAAAGTAACTTCTATCAGACTTTCATATACGGCTTTTGGCATAGCAAGATACAAGTCGCGTGGAGTTTCAACATCCTGGAGGCCTAGCCGGTAATTTAAGTATTGTCCCAAAGCAGTATGGAAATCATTTATCTGAGAGCCTCCACGAAAACTTTTAACTTCCACTACAATTTTTTCAAGACCTTTTTCTGCAGCAAGCATTTTCTCTGCGCCTAAATCAATTGGAAAACTTTTTCGGCCTATAGCCAGATAATATGGATCATGCGTAATTGTCCAGCCATCTTTTTCGAGGGCAACTCTCACATGTTCATGAAAAATGTCTTTTGCTGGCATGCATTTTTGTATCAAAGATAAGTTTCTGAAAAAAACAGAACAACAAACACGCCCGTCTTTTCGAGGGTCAGGAGAGATATGAGTTCTGAGAGGGTTTGCATGGGGATGTGTTTTATTTTAGCCCTGTAATATCCTCAACAAATCATCATTAAGGAAATAGACTTCTACCCCATCTTTTTTGGGAGTCAAAATTTTGGCGTCCACAAGTTGGGACATATACTTGGCTATAGTTGTACGGGAAGACTTTTCCAGGATATCAATAATTACCGGAGGTTTAATGTAAGGTTGGCTAAAAATAGCCTCATTTATTTCCTTATTGTACCATTTTATCACTTTTTTTCCATGGGCTAAAGTAGCTTCCATCTGACTGACGATTTCTTCAATCAGATTATTGGTAAGAATAGCCGTTTTTTCTACAGCATCCAGCATATACATAATCCAATTTTTCCAGGACCTCCACATAGTAACTCCGCCAAGGTTGTAATAATAGTCTTCCTTATGGACAAGGATATATTTTGAAAGATACAATGTAGGATGTGAAAGCAGTTTGGTATGAATCAGATATAACAAATTCAAAATTCTTCCTGTCCGCCCGTTTCCATCCTGAAATGGGTGGATTGCTTCAAACTGGTAGTGTGCAATACACATTTTCAAAATAGGGTCAGTAGGATATTTTTCATCATCGTTCAGATAATCAATGAGATTTACCATCAAATTTTCAACAACTCCGGTACCCCTTGGCGGAGTATAGATTACTTCGCCTGAACGAAATTCGCTCTGACCTCTTTTTATCACCACATTTGACTGCGGCGGTCGTATTCCGGCCTTTGTGTTTTTCACCTGCTGGAATATTTTTACAATTGATTCTGTCGTAATAGAGCTGTTGGAAAGAATATCATGATAGCCCGCCCACAAGGCTTCCCGATAACGCAAAACCTCTTTGGTTGCAGGGTCTGCCCGTTCTTCCTTGGCACTGTCAGAAATTGCCTTATATAAGTCATCTTCGGTAGTGAAAATATTTTCAATTTCTGTTGATGTTTTTGCCTCCTGAAGTGCAATCGTATTGACCAACATAGATGGATTGGGAAGCCTGAGAATATTTCCATTCACAGAAGCCAAAGCCCTCGATGCAGTTACTAATTTTTTTAATATCTGAGGATCATTCTCTAATTCCTCTGGCGGTGGAAGCAGTGGAAGGTCATTAAAGGGAAGATTTCTATCATATTTTTTCGCCACCATATATGTCCATTTTTTTGCCCAAAATTGGACATACCACAAATATATGCACAGTTTTTTTCGAAACAAGGGTATTTGTCCATTTTTTCATTTTTTTTGGACAAATGAGTTTGAGGCTGCGAGAATCGCAACACTGACCTCCGATATTCACAAACTCTTCATATATTAGTCCTATGAACTCATTCACCCTCGATATACCACAATCGCGCTCATGGACAGAGGATGAGTTATTTTTGTTTTGCGCTGCCAATAAAAATCTTAGAATCGAGCGGGATGCCAACGGTTTTATTACGATTATATCACCTTCCGGAGGATTAAGTAGCTACTATATTTCGACGCTCAACGCCGATCTGGTTATTTGGAACCGAAAACAAAAACCAGGGTATATCTTTGAATCATCGGCAGGCTTTTTACTCCCGGATGGCAGTATGCGTGCCCCCGACATCGCATTTGTTTCAAAAGAGAACTGGAACAAACTCACCCTCAAAGAAAAACAACAGTTTCCACCACTTTGTCCGGAGTTTGTGATAGAAGTGCGTTCCCCATCTGACCGCCTGCCGACCTTAAAAGAAAAAATGAAAACCTTGTTGGTGGTTGGCTGTTGGCTGTTGGTGGTTGTAGCCTCAATGACTGTCCCTCAAATTTTATTCAAGCGGCGCGTCTTTGCACGCAGAAGTGGTTTCAATGGGTTTACCCATGGATATTTTTCTTCCTAAAACCTCAGGTTAAGAGAGCGTGCGAAGTCGTGCCCCCTGAATTAAAAAAAGGGGAAAAATGGGCCTCTTGGCTACAAATCGAAGATGCCTCAGGTACATTTGACCCATAGAAAGTGGTCTGACGACTCTCCGAGCCAGAAGGCCACTTCCGTGGGTCTTGCCGGTCGGCAAAAAACCGCATATCTTTTTCCGGCCGGGCCGGGACTCCGGAGGAGTCGAATGTTTGTAGAACAGAAGCCCACTCCCTCTTTTTATTTCCCCTCGTTGCACGCCGAAGCGCGCAGCCCGGTTTCTCCGGATGGAGAAACGTTTTTTTGTGTTTACGCCCGATTCACCTGGTAACGCTCAGTTTTATTCCCTCCCAATCTGCAGCAGGGTAGGTTTCATCAGTTTGGTTATAAGTCTGAATAAAAATCCTTGAGATAAATTCAAGCTCTGAATCTGCTTCCTTAAAGGAAAAAGTAACCGGTGTGGGAATATTTTTGGCAAGTTGAAGGGAGAATTGGTATTGTGTTGATTGATCATAACTGCTTATATTGACCAACTGATAACTTTTCCCCTTTTGATCTACCAACCGGGAGTACTGGGGATAACTTATACCAGCATAAAATTCAATATCTCTCGACGTCCCCAGATTGGTAATCACCATCTCTACTTCCAGCGTATTCCCCTGGAGGGTTGCGCGCTTTATGTCGAACAATAAGTTATAGGACTTAATAGGAGGAATATCCGGGGAAGAAGGCAGGCAATCAAAAGAAAGGCCAGGGGCCATACTCTGTAAATTACTGCGGTTCAATGTCTGGGATATCATCGTATGGATTAGTTTTTGCCGCTCTTCGGTATTGTAAAGTCTGCTGGTAGTCAGGTCGGCTGTGATCTGATCCCAGGCTTTCCGGCCACCATTGCGATCAAATACCCCCATTTGGAAAACCACGCCAAAATTGCCCGCTTTCAGCTTCAGAAAAACAAAGGTGTTGGCCTGTGCGGGAAGTTGTTTGGTTCCGGACTGAATTCCATATTCCAGCCGAAACTTTTCATCAATCGTGGTGCCAAAGTCAATAGCCTGCGTCTGCTCCCCCAGATCAATATATTCTACCCCGGAACATGACTTCAGGTATTCGTATAACATTTTCCCAAACCTAAGGAGGGATCAGGATTTCCTGCGAGGGTATTTGCTATTTTGCCGTAAAGCAGTGGCTTCGAGTGACCTCAGCCACCGGAAAGCCTCAGCCACTGGAGAGCCTCAGCTTCAGCAACCATTCAAGGCTTCTTCGCCTCTTCCCAAAAGACGTCCATCTCCTCCAAACTCATCTCGGGCAGGGTTTTGCCGATTTCACGGGCGCGGCGTTCGATGTGGGTAAACCTGTACTGAAACTTGCGGTTGGTGCGCGCCAGGGCGTCTTCGGCATTTATGCCTGAAAACCGGCAATAATTGACCAGAGCAAATAACAAATCGCCCATTTCGTCTTCCAACGCGTCGGCGGTTTCAGCGGCCTGCATTTCGCCGATTTCTTCCTCCACCTTTGCCCATACCTGCTCCTTATTGTCCCAGTCAAAACCCACCAGCGAGGCTTTCTCCTGCATCCGCTGCGCTTTGATCAGCGAAGGCAAACTTTCAGGCACACCGTCGAGGGCCGAACTTTCCTTTTTCCCTGAGTTCTCCCGCTCTTTGGCTTTGATCTGCTCCCAGTTTTGCCGCACCTGCTCCTCTGTCGCACCCTGCAAGTCACCATACACATGCGGATGGCGGCGAATCAGTTTGTCGATCTGGCCCTGAATCATCTCCCCAAGGGTAAATTTGCCTTTCTCTGCCGCCAGGCTCGAATAAAATAATACGTGCAACATCAGATCCCCCAACTCGGCTTTGATCTCGGCGTAGTCGTCTTTCAGCACGGCATCCGCCAATTCGTAAGTCTCCTCGATCGTCAAATGGCGAAGGCTTTCCTTGGTCTGTTTTCGGTCCCATGGACATTTTTCGCGAAGTTCTTCGACAATTTCGGTCAGGCGCTGGAAGTTTGTAAGATGGTCCATGAAATATAGTTTGGAACAAAATGGTTATGTCTCGGAAATGAGCAAAGCCATCCCCTCGGGAGACGCAGAGACGAAAAGTTTTTTCAAAATTCGCGTCTAAATTAGAAAAACTATTCCATTACCAGTAGCGTTATTTGTGTAATGAAAGAATCTATGAAAAACCTCCGGCCTACCGTTTTGTTAATCTTTATCGCTTCTGTACTGATCGCCTGCCAAAGCTGCAGGGAAGATCCGCCACCAAAACCTGACCCCGGGATCGGGCTTCTCGAACTAAATATCGTGCCTCGGGTTGGCGGACAACTTTTCCAGAAAAATGATGATTACTTCAACGCCGATGGCCGGAAGTTTGAATTTCATACAGCCAAAATTTTTATCTCCGACCTGACACTATACAGGTCCGACGGCTGGGATACAGTCATCCATTCACCGCAGACCAACTTTGAAGTGATGTTGTTCAATTTTGGGGAAGATGAAATACGCAAAACTTCTCACGGAGAAGGGCTTTTTAAATTTTTTACAGTACCTGCAGGCGACTACGACGGCGCAAAAATCAGCTTCGGCGTGCCCCCGCGCTACAACCATACGGATCCCCTCTCCTACCCTTCCAACAATCCGCTGAGTCCCGGCTACAATATGCACGAAAGTACCAGCCTGGGGTACGCTTTTGTTCATCTCGCCGGCAATATTGACAGCAGTCCCAACAAAACGGGTACACTGCTGGACGTTCCGTTTGAGTATTTTATCGGAGGAGATGATTTGTTTAATACACTTACTTATCGGGGGGGAGACTATGCGTTTACAGTTCCCAAAAACGCAGAACTCCAATACACCATCGAAATAGACCTCAACCGTTTGTTTTATACCCAGTCCGACACGGTAGATATGGTACGTGATCATGTGCCAGATCTTTCGTCCAACCCAGCGTTATCAGCAAAGATCATGAATAATTTTATTCAGGGAGCGATTTATAAGCCGCCGTTTTGATGAGAGGATTTTTGCCAGTAAATTTCCCTTGTGAGATTGAGCCGGTTACTACTTCTATGGTTTGCCTGGCAAATTTGTCTGGCATTCACTACTACTGTTTGGTCCCAGGTGGCTCAGGAGAAAAATCCTGGCCTCGAGCTCACTATTGCCCGACAAAATAATTTTACTTACAGCTCTCGCCTTGATCTCCTCCAGCGTTTTGAAAAAGGCAAATACCGGGCAGAATTGTCTGTCTATCATGAAAACCTTCTCAACAGCACCCGCAAGCAAGATCCTTTTGTTCAGCTCTATCTCCGCACCAGCCTCTGGCAATATTACCGAATCCACAAACAGTGGGAACTGACCTCCTGGCTCGAAACCGATCAGTTTTTCAACACCGGCAACCAACGCCTTAGCATTTATGCCGGAGCGACATACACGCCCTTACCAGATGTTTCCATTTCGCCTATTGCAGGCTATAGCTGGGATTACCGGTCCTCGGTACTGGATCAGGGGTTTACGCCGGGATTACTTGTGCGGTCGCGGCATGATTTCGGAGACGGGCTTTCGATGCGCACCGATGTTTTTGCGAGGGTAAAATATATCAATCCCCGCCACCAGCGCAACCTGATTCTTTCGAGCGAATGGGCAAAAACTTTTAGCGAGCAGGCGGGGATTTCTTTCGAACTCGAAGGCGGAAGCAACGAAATGGATAATTACCAGTCCGGCTCAATAGAAAGGATCAAAGCCGATACACTTTCTGCGCGAATAGGGCTGCAATACCAGCTGTTTAAAGGCATGTTTTGGGAGTCGGATAATCAAGTGATCATTACACGGCGGAAATTTGACTACGATTTGTTTACCATCAAAAGTCCCGAATTCAATGACCTGCTTTTCAACCAGATCAACTGGCGCACTCGGCAAAAATTCTCCTATTCCGGGGCAAAAATGGATGGCTATTTTACTTACGAATTTGAATCACTGGGAAGAAGATATGAACTGGAAAATTCGATGGAGCTGCCCGGCATCGAGTTTAACCGGCTCCTGCAACGCGAACAACAAAAAGACTATTTCCGCAATCTCACACGACTGGAAATGCGGGTAAACTACCGATTCAATCCGCGGCAAAAATTTTCCCTCATAGGCACAAATCGGTACCTGCAATACGATACACCCTCGGAAACCAATTACGATGACCACGACGAATTGAACTATGCCCTGAGCGGCGAATGGAATGCCAGTTGGTCCCGCAATTTTTCCACCCGCTACAAACTGATTGGCAACGTGCGGCGATATGCGTTTTTGTTTAAGGAACGCAGTCAGGACAACTATACCCAGCCGTCACTTCGGATGGAATTTGCCTATAAATGGCAGATTTCCCCCAGTTTATCGATTCGTGGAGATCAGTTTATTTATGTAACCTACAATGTGAAAGATTTCGAAGACCGCAATCTCACAGACCGAAGTACACGAAACCTCGAAAGCCGGCTGATCGCCCGATATAGAGCCAATCGAAAACTTACCAGCGAGTTTTCAGCTTACCGTAAAGAAATTCATGTGTCATATCTGAACTGGGAACAATTTACAGAAACCACGCTGGACACGACCACCACCTATATTCTGGAGCAAACCAACCGATATGAATTGAAGTCTCCCTGGGAAAATGCGCGACTGTATTTTGACTTTGGATACAAACATTTCAGTCAGCTCCGGTACCTCAACACCTCAATGACCAGCCTGCAAAATATATTGACCCCCATTAACCTCCACATCCGCAACCATCAGACAGGAATTGTCACAGGTGTCCGCTATCTCCACCGCAAACCGGCTAATGCAGAATTTTCGGTTTGGTGGCAGGTTCAGTATTTGGATTATAAATACAATGAAATCGCAAAACTCATCACCCTTTCGACCAATTATCAGGAGGCAGTATTGCGGAAGGCTATCGTAAATTTCCGGCCTTTTTTCAGGTGTCAGTTGAATATTGTACTGGGGGGAAACCAGAGATAAAGGTTTTACCTTTTTTTCATCCGATCCAGTTGCTCAAACAAATCCCGCTCCTGCGGAGAGAGCGTTTTGGGGATTTTTACATTGACTGTCACATAGAGATTGCCAAATACCTGTGGATTTTCATAATCAGGCATACCCAGATCACGGAGTTTCAACACTTCGCCCTGCTGGGTGCCTTTGGGAACAGACATAAACATCTGCCCTTTCATCGTCTGCACAGGCACTTTTTTACCTAACACGGCTGTATAAAGATCGACATTTACCGATGTGTAGAGATCATTTTCCTTTCTGGTAAACATACTGTGAGGTTTAATGATGACCGTCATATACAAATCGCCGGGGTCTCCCCCTTTTTTAGAAAGTTCGCCCTGCCCCTTGAGCCGCAGCACCTGTTGATCTTTGATACCAGGTTTGATATGAATCCGCAATTTTTTCCCTTCAAAACCCAATACATCCGACATACCGCGATAGGCTTCTTCGAGCGTTATTTTCACATTCGCCTGCTGATCTTTTCCGCGGCGACTATTTCCCCCGCCAAAAATTTCTTCAAAAAACCGCCCGAAACCCATATTCAGATCGGCATCTTCAATATCCGGCATCGGGTTGCGTGCAGAAGGTTTGGGTTGTTGTTTCATCCGCTGAGATTGTTTAAAACGCTCCCCCAGCTGGTCATAGAGAAACCGGTTTTCAGCATTGACGAGCACCTCTTTCGCCTCATTGATCTGTTTAAACATATCCTCCGCAGCAGTATTGCCGGGATTTTTATCCGGATGATATTTGAGTGCCAGTTTTTTGAAAGCTTTTCTGATTTCCTCCTCAGTAGCAGTCTTTCCTATTCCAAGAATCTTGTAGTAATCTTTATACTCCATAGTAGTAACACAACCTTCCCTCCCTGGTGATAAATGTTATTTTTGGGTTGAATATAATTAATCTAACTTTGATTTTCCTTTGAAATTATGACTTACAGACTTTCAGCACTTTTCATTCTGGTTTTTACGCTTTCATCACCCTGCCTGGGACAGCCTTCCACATTCACAAAAATCTTTGGTGACAGCCAGGTTCCAGAACAGGCAACAGCCGTTGTACAGCTTCCATCAGGCTCTATTTTTCTCGCCGGGGCTGCAGGATCTGACTCCATTGGCGGATTTGACATTGTGGTCAGCAAACTTTCACCAGAAGGAAATCTTATCTGGCAAAAATCGTATGGCACCCCAGAGCCAGATTACGCCAATGGACTTTTGCTGTATGACGAGGATCATCTCGTTATCACGGGAAGCCGTACAGAAACAAGTGCAGGCGCCTTCCGGAAAGTCGCCTTTCTGATGGCTATAGACACTACAGGAAAGGAGATATGGGTACACGATTATCCGGATAGTACCGGCAATACGTACTTCAAAACGGTAGAAAAAGCATCCGATGGCGGCCTGATTGCCTGTGGTTTTATTTCAGGAGCCAACAACATAAGCAATGATTCCTACATCCTGAAAACCGATGCGACCGGCCATCCACAATGGGTAGGAGAATACCAGGATTCCCTTGGAGATGTAGCACATGCAGCCCGAAACCTTCCAGATGGAGGGTATGTAGTGGCAGGAGACCAGGAGCAGCCCTCGGGAAAATACAATATGTACATCACCAGGCTCGATTCGCTCGGGAAACGCGTCTGGAAAAAAACGATAGCCAACGGCAACAACGGAGGTGCTCAGAATGTCATAGTGACCGCTAGTGGGAATTATCTGATTACCGGAGAATCCACCCCGGATACTACAATACTTTATTTTGATATTTACCTTGTGATGGTTGATCCGTCGGGGCAAGTCTTATGGGATTCCTATATTGGTGACCCATTTGCTGAGGCAGGATTTAAGATATTTGAATCAGAGAGCCAAACATTTACGGTATGCGGTTATGGTTACAATTTTGCCAACCTGTCCACAGATATGATTGTGGTGCGAACAGACAGTATGGGAAAAGAAACTGACAGAAGTTATTACGGAACTGCGAGCATTGATCAGGGATTTGATATAGTCCCATCCACATTTGGCGGATTTTTAGCTGCGGGGTTCTCATCAGCAGGCGGCGATGATCAGTATATGCTTGTTTATGATCAGTTTCCGCCCGTAAACACCAACGGTTTGAACGAGGAATATTTTCATCAATTACAGATTTTTCCCAATCCGGCGGTGCGGGGAGGGTATATATATATTGAGTCAGATTTTCCGATCGACGGACTGACGATAACCGATGTGCAGGGAAGAGCCGTTTGGACTAAAGAATTTGAGGGAATTGAGCAGCAGATCGAAGTTCCCGAATATATTTCCCCAGGAGTTTACCTTATCCGTGCGACGATACAGAATAGCATTCATTTTGGGAAATTATGGATAAGATAAGGAGAAACCAGTCCTTAAAGGACTTTGCGATTGAAAACCGTTGGAATTCGTTGAAAACCGTTGGAATCAGATGGAAACCGTTGGAAATCCGATTCGAACCATTAAAATCGGATAACCCAATCATAATTAATTGATATACAGGTACTTAAAAAAGCACCCCGTAAAAAATCCGGTGAAAACCGTTTCGATCAGTTACAAACCGTTGCAAACCGTTACAAACCGTTACAAACCGTTTAAATCGGATAACACAATCTTAATCGATTGATATACAAACACTTACAAAACCACCTCGCCAAAAAACCGTTGCAAACCGTTGGAATCCGTTGCAAACCGTTTAAATCGGATAACTCAACCCTAATCAATTGATATACAAATACTTACAAAATCACCCCAACCCAAAACCGTTTGAAACCGTTAAAATCCGTTACAAACCGTTTAAATCGGATAACACAACCTTAATTAATTGATATACAGAAACTTACAAAACCACCCCGTAAAAAATCCGTTGGAAACCGTTACAAACCGTTTAAATCGGACAATCCAATCATAATCAATTGATGCACAAATACTTACAAAAGCACCCCAACCAAAAACCGTTTGAAACCGTTGGAATCCGTTGCAAACCGTTTAAATCGGATAACCCAAACCTAATCAATTGATACAGAAATACTTACCCTGCCAAAAACCGTTTCAAACCGTTGAAAACCGTTACCAACCGTTTAAATCGGATAACACAACCTTAATTAATTGATATACAGAAACTTACAAAACTACCCCGTAAAAAATCCGTTGGAATCCGTTACAAACCGTTGGAATCAGATGGAAACCGATTCAAACCGTTTCCAACCGTTTAAATCGGATAATACAAACCTAATCAATTGATATACAAACACTTACAAAAGTACCCCAACCAAAAACCGTTTGAAACCGTTGTAAACCGTTACAAACCGTTTAAATCGGATAACACAAGCCTAATCAATTGATATACAGAAACTTAAAAAAGCAGCCCACCCAATAACCGTTTCAAACCGTTGGAATCCGATTCAAACCGTTTAAATCGGATAATACAACCTTAATTAATTGATATACAAACACTTACAAAACCACCCCGTAAAAAATCCGTTGAAAACCATTGGAATCCGATTCAAACCGTTTAAATCAGATAACACAAACCTAATCAATTGATATACAAATACTTACAAAAACATCCCAACCAAAAACCGTTTGAAACCGTTGAAATCCGTTGCAAACCGTTTAAATCGGACAACCCGATCATAATCAACTGATATACAGATACTTAAAAAAGCAGCCCCCCAAAAAAACCGATTCAAACCGTTACAAACCGTTACAAACCGTTTAAATCGGATAACACAACCTTAATTAATTGATATACAGAAACTTACAAAACTACCCCGTAAAAAATCCGTTGAAAACCGTTTCGGTCAGTTATAAACCGTTTAAAACCGTTTAAAACCGTTGCAAACCGTTAGCAACCGTTGAAATCGGATAACCTAACCCTAATCAATTGATATACAAATACTTATAAAAGTACCCCACCCAAAAACCGTTGCAAACCGTTGGAATCCGTTGCAAACCGTTACAAACCGTTTAAATCGGACAACCCAAACCTAATCAATTGATAAAGAAATACTTACCCCGCTAAAAATCCGTTTGAAAACCGTTTCGGGCACATGGAAACCACTCCTAAAATAACCCTGCAATTGCAAACCGGTCTTTAATTATTTTAAATCATTGGCCATTTCCAACACCTAACGCTTTATCACCCGAAAAAATCCGGAATCTCCCTTAGAAAGCACCTGAAGCAGATACAGTCCTTCGGGAAAGCGTGAAATTGATACTTCCGTTTTCCGGGTCGAGGTTTTCCCCTGTGCGACCATATGTCCCTCTGCATCATACAACAACCACACAAACGCAGAACGGTTTGGCACATCCTGCGTCCGCTCTATCGTGATAAAGTCTCTCGCTGGGTTGGGAAATACTTTGAACGTGCGGGTAATCAGATGCTCGGCTTCAATGCCTGTCCCGGTCGGATTGACAGTCACCTTCACGGTATCTGTAGATGTGCCACAATTGTTCTGCACTGAAATTACATATTCTGTTGACACAGTAGGGGTTGCGACAGGATTGGCACAAAGCAGACAACTGAGCGTGAGGTCAAAGTTCCAGGCATAGATAGCATTATTATTACCGCCACTGGCAACCAGTTGTACGCTTTGTCCCAGATTGATACTCGTATCATTACCTGCAAAAGCCACTGGAACCATATTCACGGTAACCGCGCGCGAAAGTGTGTCAGACAACCCCGAACCACTGGCAATCAACGTTACAGTGTACGTCCCTGTTGTCTGCCAGGCATGGGTTGGCTCTTCCAACACAGAGGTTGTCCCATCGCCAAAGTTCCACAAATACTGATCAGCATTGACAGAAAAATTGGAGAAGGTAACCGAGTCCCCCTCACAGGTGGTAATAGAAGAAGGGAAAAAATTCGCAGCAATCTGCGCCGTATCAATCACAATTACCGGTATCTCAATCGTATCGCAACGAAGCGGATCACACACCGAGTTACAGGCGATAAGTTGAACAGGATACACCCCCGCCCCAATAAAATTATGCGAAGGGTTCGGGGAAATAGCAGTTCCGCCATCGCCAAAATCCCAGGAAAACTGGTCGGCATTCTGGCTCAGGTTCGTAAAATTTACGGTAGCCTGCCCTGACGAGGGATCAGCAATCACGGGAATGGGCGTCGCCAGAAAAAATGCCACAGGATCATAACATCTGACCGAATCAAGAAAACGAACATTGGTAATCACCTCCACCCCTGCTGCCAACAATCCCGTCGCCCGCAATACCGGGTAACCGGTTCCCGGATCCAGCCAGGAGTACACAACCTCTGTAGTAATGTTTCCCGGCAGAGTATTTCCCTGAGTTGAAATGGAGTCATTATGATAAATGACGGTGCGTATTTTCAGGGTAGAAGTAAAAGTGTCGTAAGGGGTAATCAAACTGCCCCAGCCTTCCACCGTATTGATTCTTTTCTGCGAACTGGAATAGACAAAATCGACGCCAAAGGGGTTAAGATCCAGAGAAAACGCACTTGCAGAACTATCAACATCCTGATAATTAATTGGGAAACGGAATATCGTGTCGGGAATCGTATAATCCAATGGGAAAGGCAACGAAAGTCCGCCTGAGCCAACGCTGATACCGAGCAAAGTCTCCTGAAGGTAATTATTGCTGTTATTATAATGAGTAACGATATTTGACACCCCCACCGGCAAGAGATTCAGAAGGCCGGGATTGCTGTCATCGGTTTCCCTTACCGCAAGATTGGTAATATTATTCCATTTGGGCGAACAGGTAAATATCCCGCCGGTAGTTACAATACAATTGGCAATCCACGCGGTCCGATACCCGGCATTGTCAGGATCTATAAAACCAACCACATCCTGCCCTGTCCCCACAAGCGAACTGTAATCCCAGGATACGCCGGCACCTGCCTGAGCAAAATCCAGTCCGGTGAGATTTAACTGTGTGGCACTCATCACAAAAGAGTCGCCTACAGCCGCATAATCAGACATCTGAAATACGGGTTGCGCAAAAGAAGATACGATTGTCAGCGCAAATCCCCACAAAACGAAAATTCTTTTCATAAGCTAGTTTCTGGTCAGTGTGTAAATAACGGAATTTTCTACTGACCGGTATGTTTTTTGAATTTTTCATAGACAACTGCCGCAACTCCCCTCCCCAATTCCAGTCCGGCCACATTATCTGCCTGGATATGATACCCCCCCAAAACCCGGGACATACCAGCCATATTTGCGGTTTCAGTAAACGTTGGGAAATGAATGGTAACAGAATCTGCTATATGTTCAGGTTCGGTCAATGCTCCTGGAGCCAGCCGTACAGAGTCGCCAAATATATCGCTACCGGTAAACATCCGCAAAGCTTCACTGCAAGCGCCGCTGACACAGCTGTGCCCGGAAACATAGCTGGGAAACGGTGGACATAGAAATGTTTCAGGGGAATAGGGCCTCCACTGATTGCCTGGCATTTCAGTCATTCCGGTCTCTGGTCCTCCCCACGCTTTGATCACCTGAGTCTGGTAATAATTATGAACCAATGCATAAGGCCGGGCAAAGTCATAATACATTTTGGAATCCCATGCAGCAATAAATGCATCCATGGCAGTTGCTGCTACAAGAAAATACATTTGCACATCCTGATCCAGATTGTGATGATCGCGGACCGAAACTTTTTGGGCAAAAATCAGCCAGTGCCCCGCCTGCTGTACAGATTTGGGTCCGTCACGCATAAACTCTACCAAGGCTTTTTGCTCATTGGTGAGGTTGGCCTGAAGGTCAATGACTTCTTTCACCTCAGCAGCCAACTGAGCTGACCCTACCATCGGTGGGGGGCCTGGACGTAGTTGAGCGCCGGTTTCCAATGCAATGGGTTTTACTTTGTCCCAGTGGGGGGTAAGACAACCGGGGGCATATTGGCCACCTTTTCCGTCAGAAAAGTACTTGGGCTGCCAGCGATTGATATCTTTAAGATTATCAGCGTCATTCACCGGACTATATCCCGTATAATCAGAGTAGGCAGTGCCATCAGAACCACTATGATCGCCATATTGGTTGGAACCATCATTTTTGCGGGCTTCAATCACTGCTTTGGCGGCCAGATTCCCGATGCCAGCGGGGGTTGAAGGATCCATAGAATCGTCATCCGGATCCAGCCCCATCTCCACCATCGTTTCTCTGAAATACGTAGAGTCGGCCCAATAGTATTCGAGCATCGTGCGGTAGGCAGCATAGCTTATGGCAATTTCCTTGTTTGAAAGGGTTCGCTCCGACTCCGGACGACGGTCAACACCGGTAAGATACATAGGGGTAGCCTTTTCATCATACATTGACCATGCGTCAAAAACCGATGTCCATATCAAACCCAGAATACGAGAAGTGACGGTAGGACGCGGTTTAAACCGATCTGTATCTCTCGCTGTAGCTTCCAGAGAGACTTTCCCCCATGTGTAAGCGCGATTTCCTTCCCATGCCTGACCGGCATTTTTATTTTGATCGGCAGTTGTACTGCAACCACCGGCCAATAAAATCATAATCGTAAGTAGTGGTAAGATTCTATTCATGTCAAAAAATTAATTCTAGAGTTTGAGCAGCGATAATTACTGCTTTTTTAGCAAAAATGCGATATCCTGACCGATATAATTGGCGTGAGACCCTGTAATCGTCGGCTGTGGAATAGAAAAACGTAAGGTTCCCCCCGAAGCAACAACTACTTCTGATTCTTCCAGAAACCTTCCACGCCAGGTGTGAAACAGCCGCAGGTGATAAGTCCCATCTGCCACACCTCTTAACACAACATTATCTCCTGCTACATCGGTTTCCGGATTGACAATCCATCCGTAAATCATTTCTTTGCTTTTCATCGCAAAACCGTCGCCACTACAGGCCACAGAATCAACCGGAGACAAATCTGTAAGCCGGGAGAATGGCACAGCATCGGTAAACTGCCGGATACTCCACAGTCTGCTGGTCGCGATATTGTCGTTGAGCAATCCGGAATACGCCCACCAGAAAGGCATCATCGCCGTTCCGGTTGCCATACTCACCCAGATTGCATTGTGATACTGCGCAAGATAACCGGGGGTGCGAGGTTCATAAAAAGTATGATCCCAGCCGGTTTCCCCAATAATCGCAGGTCTTCCGTACCCATGCCACAGCTTCCGCACCTCCTGTGCATAATTGCCATAACTGTTTTTGAGCGGATGTATATCACCTGTGTTATATTTCCCATCCTGAATTATGGCAAATCCCTGTGCTTCATAAATTTCACGTGCAGCGAGATCAAAGGTCTGATATCCTTCGTGCCAAAACTCTTTGATACCGCCGCTACGGGTACCGGTAGTCAGATGTTGCCAGGGATCATTTCCTTTGAAGTAATCATGCACATTTTTTGCCCATTGGGCTGCGCCTAAAGTATCTCCGGTAACCCAGCCATCTGTTCCATTTACCTCATCTACAATAAACCAGATACCCAATGCGCGGCTGTATCCCCATCGGGCAATCATATAGCGGTACAACTTTTCCTGATAATACCAGGCCAGTTTGCTATGAAAAAAATCACGGGCATCCGTAATCGTCTGATAAGGATTAGAATTCCAACGGATGTTGCCTCCCCCCCATACAGTTTCAGATAAATAAGAATGAAACCAGACATTCATACTCAAAACCATATCTCTTTCCTCACACATTTCCAGCACCTGGTCCAGTCGCCCTGCAATATTCTGGTCATAACGCCCGAGCCCGGAGGCATAGGTCTCCAGCGGGGTAATAAATGAGCTGATAAAATTTACGCCTTGCCGCTGAAGACGGTCGAGGTCTTCAGGATTGATCCGGCCTGAGTTATAACCCGAATAACTGTCGTTGTACCACATACCCACCCCGTAGAATGGCGTTTTGTCATTATATTCCAGATATCGTTGATTGGCAGCAACCTGGATCGGGCCATGATGCGAAGATTTCATAGCGACAAATGACAGTGAATCCTTGTCTGTCAGGCCATTGCGGTCCCTGATATGAACAACATATCGCCAAAGCCCGGTTTCGTCGGGAGAAAAGCGAAGCATCCACAGCGACCGCCAGTCCGAATAGTTGTAAAATCCGGGGATTTTCCATGACTTTCCCGAGGGGGAGACAAATGTAGCAGACAAATCAATTTCATCGGGATCAAAAGGATTGACAAAATCGGCTTTTATGTCCATACGGACTTCAAATTTTTCATACAGGCCGACAGTGTCTGAATTGGCGCGGAAGAATAATATTTCCGGAGCAGCAGTAGCAGTATGGAAAATACAACACCAGCCTATCACCGAAAAAAGCAGAAGCGGGGCAAACTTCATAGGAAAAATCTTAGCGGTTATATCTAGTTAGTATAGCAATTTCAACCTACAACTTAAGGAATTGAATTTTCTATCGCAACCCGCTGTATCCCGAGTCCTGAAGATATCCTGAAGATATCCTGAAGATATGTTTCAGCAAAAACACAAAACCTTTTGCAAATTCAATCAATTCGTCTAAATTTGCGGCTCGATTTGTACAACTAAAGATTTGTGGTTATATGCCAGTAAAATTAAGATTAAAACGTCAGGGACGACGCAAACTTCCCCACTACGCAATCGTAGCAGCAGATTCACGCGCTGCAAGAGATGGCCGTTTCATTGAAAAAATCGGTTTCTACGATTCAGTATCCCAGCCCGCTAAAATTTATGTTGACCACGAAAAAGCCCTTAAATGGCTTCAAAATGGTGCACAACCTACCAACACGGTAGGCGACATTCTTCGCCATGCAGGGGTAACTGTAAAATTTGCCTTGATCAGACAAGGGAAATCCGAAGAGGAAGCTGCCCGCATTTTTGCCCGCTGGTGGGAACAGAAAAAAGCCAAGAAGAAAAAGAAAATGGTTTCCGTGGACATCGGTGGCAATCCACTCGAAGACGTTCCGGTAACTGAAAAACCCAAACCTGTGGTTGTAGCTGCTCCCGTCGAAGAGGAAGTAGTAGTAGCAGAAGAAGTTGTTGAGGCCGTAGAAGAAGTTGCTGCTGTCGTGGAAGAAGCGGCAGAAGAAGTTGCTGCTGAAGAAGCGCCTGCTGCGGAAGAAGGAAAAGAATAAGTTTACTTTTCAACATACTATGTGCCATCTTTGGATATCTGAAGATGGCACTATTTTTTTGTAAACATGAAAAAGGAAGACTGTATTGAAATTGGCTATATCTCCAAAGCGCACGGCCTCAAAGGTGAAGTTACCGCTGTTCTGGATGTTTATGATGTCGCCGACTATCAAAAAGTACGCACACTTTACCTGGCCCGAAAAACTGCGCCACTTCAGGCCTTTTCCGTACGCAAACTTACGGTTACCGGGAAAAAAGCAGTGATCCTGAATCTGGAAGGCATTACGACACGCGAACAGGCCGAAAACCTGACCGGAACCACGCTGTTTTACCCTGCCGAAAATCTTCCGGCTCTTCCCGATGGGAATTTTTATTTTTTCGAAGTGATCGGATTTGCAGTAGAAGACCAGCGACATGGCCCGCTGGGAATTGTCAAAGACTTTGCAGATGGACCTGCACAAAATCTAATGATTATTGACTATCAGGGATTTGAAGTACTGGTTCCGATAACCGACGAATTTGTCCACCAGGCAGACAAGGAAAAGAAAATCATCTATACCTCATTGCCTGAAGGACTACTCGAATTATATACAGGACAGGATACGGAAGACGAGGATTAATCCTTCTCCAGCATCTCTCTGAACCTGGCAAACTCTGACTTTCTCGTCTCGTCAACTTCCGGGTAACGCATATCCAGTTGGTTCATATGGTCGAGAATAACCTGAGAGACAATCAGCCGCATATTGTTTTTATCATCGGCAGGTATGACGTACCAGGGTGCTTCGGGTGATGCCGTAGCATTAATGCAGGCATCGTAGGCTTTCATGTATTCGTCCCAATAGCCACGCTCTTTTACATCGGCTTCCGCAAACTTCCAGTTTTTGGAAGGTTCATCAAGGCGGCTGAGAAACCGTTTACGCTGCTCATCTTTGGATATATTCAGGAAAAATTTAACGACACGGGTCCCGTTGCGAAAGGCAAATTTTTCCAGATTCCGGATATCTTCATAGCGCTGTGTCCATACCTTTTCAGGATCAATGACCAGCTCTTTCGGCAAACGCTGATATTTGGTCAGAATCTCCGGATGCACTTTTACCACCAGCACTTCTTCATAGTAAGACCGGTTGAAAATACCAATTTTGCCCCTTTGCGGAAAAGCAATAGTAGTTCTCCACAAAAAGTCGTGGTCCAGCTCCTGTTCAGATGGTTTTTTAAATGAATGAATCGTCACCCCATGTGGATTCACCCCAGACATCACATTTTGAATGGTTCCGTCTTTTCCCGCTGCATCCATGGCCTGAAAAATCAACAGCAGGGAGTACCTGTCATGTGCATACATCATGGTCTGCAAATCGTTGATCTCCTCCTGAAATTCCTGCATCAACGCTTTGTAATGGCTTTTATCTTTATAAAAATCTTCAACCTGTGTCGGCGATTTCCGAATGTCAAATTTGCGGTCTCCGATATACTCAAACGGGCGGATGTCAATTTTTACATGCATATTTATGATTTGTAAAAGGTGATTTAGATATTCTTTATTCAATGAAGTTATAATTGCGGGAAAGTTTGTAAATTATCCCGTCATTTGCGCAGGTCAATGGATAATATCACAGCAAAAACCTATTATGATACCCCGGTCGGCCCGGTTGAAATCACTGCATCCGAAATCGGCATCCGGTCATTATCCTTTACTGACTACCCAACCTACGAAATTCAACCCAATTTTCCCGTCTTACTGCAATGTATTGAGCAACTCGATGAATATTTTTCGGGAAAAAGAACCCATTTCACCGTTTTCCTCGATCTGGAAGGTACCGAATTTCAGCAAAAGGTTTGGCGGGAATTGATGAATATTCCACTTGGCACGACGGCATCTTACCTGGAGATTGCGAAGCGCGTATTTTCACCCAATGCTGTTCGTGCCGTAGGAAGTGCCTGCAACAAAAATAAAATCGGAGTGGTCGTACCTTGCCACAGAGTCATCAGCAGCGATGGGAAGCTTACGGGTTATGCCGGTGGCTTGCAGCGAAAGCGTTGGCTCCTTCAGCATGAATGGGGCGTTTTACACGGTAATCAGACCAAACTCTTTTAATTTTTCCCTATGACCGATTACCTATATGAACGCCGCACCATTTGGGCGAATAAGCATGATATGTCCGCCGTGGTCATTGTTGACCAACGACACCTGCCGCACGATTTTGTATTGGCTGAAATCCGCTCTGTATCGGAAGCTGCCGTAGCAATCCGCGATATGTGGGTCCGGGGCGCACCGCTCATAGGGGTAACCGCTGCCTATGGCATGTATTTCGCAGCGCTCGAAGCAAAAAATGCCGCCAATTTTGACGCGGCCATTCAACATGCTGCAAACCGGCTCCTCTCTACCCGCCCTACAGCCGTTAACCTTCAATGGGCGATAGAAAAACAAATAGAAGTCCTGAAAATCCCCGGAACACCGGAGGAAAAAATAGTGAATGTATTTCGACAGGCAAACCAGATGGCAGAAGAAGACGCTGAAGTTTGCCGGAATATCGGCCTGCATGGCTTGCCTCTGCTTACGTCTATCAGCGCCCGAAAATCAGGAGAACCGGTAAATATTCTCACCCATTGCAATGCGGGCAGAATGGCTTGTGTAGAATGGGGCACCGCCACATCCCCCATTTACCATGCCCACCAGGCGGGCATTGCTGTCCACGTTTGGGTAGATGAGACCCGGCCCCGAAATCAGGGTGCGGCCATCACCGCATGGGAATTGGCGCAGGCAGGCATCCCCCACACGGTGATTTCCGATAATACAGGTGGGCATCTGATGCAACATGGAATGGTAGATATTTGTTTTGTAGGCACGGATCGTACAACCCGGACCGGAGATGTCGCCAATAAAATTGGCACTTACCTGAAAGCGCTGGCCGCAAAAGATAATAATGTCCCCTTTTATGTGGCACTCCCTTCATCGACAATTGACTGGAATATTGAAAATGGACTTGAACAAATTGCCATTGAAAAACGTTCAGAAAAAGAAGTTACCCATATATCCGGATGGAGCGAAAGCAATCATCAGGTAGTCGAAATAAGGCTGACACCGGAGAATAGTCCGGCTGCAAACTATGCATTTGATGTAACTCCCGCCAAATATATCACTGGCTTTATTACAGAAAAAGGCATCTGCGACGCAAGCGAATCTGGCATTCTTACCCTATTTCCTGAAAAAACACCGTATTAATACCCCCAAGTTGTCTAATCAAACTTATTATTATGGAAGTACTAACTTTATGGAAAGATCCTGAAAAACTGAAAAGGGTCGCAAAACTTCTCAAAATCATTGGTCACCCTTCCCGTTTATTAATCCTGGAATTGCTGCTTGAAAAAACCAGCCTGCCTGTCAAAGATATCTTTGAAGCAGTAAAAATCAGCCAGTCCAACGCCTCCCAACATCTGAAATCGCTGGAAGACGTGGGAATCCTGACCTCTGAAAGAGATGGTAAAAACATCTGCTACAGTATTAAAAACCATGAAATCCATAAGTTGCTGGATTGTGTAAACAGTTGTGCAAACTGCTAGGATTTCACCTTTTGCTTTTCCCCCGTGCTCAACGAAGAAGGATATATAAAATATCACTGTGACTGGACCCCAGGTTCGCCAGTCAATGATGACGCGCTCTATGAGATTAATCATTGGCGAAAGGTGCTCTTTGAGAAAAAGTTAATCGGATATGACCCATTGCTTAATGTGGGCTATGGAAATATTTCATGCAGAAATCTGCATGGAAATGGGCTATTTATTATATCAGGTACCCAGACCGGCCACCTTCCGGCACTCACCGCTGAAAATTATACACGGGTCACAGACTTTGATCTGGAGAACAACACGCTTTCCTGTACCGGGCCTGTAAAAGCCTCTTCGGAATCCCTGACGCATGCCGCCGTATATGGGCTAAGCGAAGCCTGGCAGGGCGTCATTCATATCCACCACCGGGGATTATGGGATGAGCTTATTCACAAAATTCCTACTACCCGGGAGTCTGTGACCTATGGTACGCCGGAAATGGCGAAAGAAGTACAACGACTCTGGCGGGAAGAAAACCTCGGGGAGTATAATATATTTGTTATGGGCGGGCACCTGGAAGGCCTTGTGAGTTTTGGTAAAACGGTTTCAGATGCCGCCGAAATCCTGCTCTACCACTTCGATAACTATGAACGCAATCTCCAACGATAGACCTTCCCCAAAATTTGTACACAATAAATACATATATGGTTCGGCTTAGTTTTCTCCTGGCAGTCGCCATTTCGCTAACTTTCGCAGCAGGTTGCCGGGAAAAAATTTCGCCTGGATGGGAAACTGCTGCCCCTCCGGCTTCAGATCGGCTGACATCGGTCTATTTCCACGACAGCCAGACAGGATTTATCGCCGGAGGAAGGCGGTTTGACCTCAACTTACTCTTTCGCACCGATGATGGCGGACAAACCTGGACACGCCAGACCACGACTGACTTATTTGAAAAAATCGTCTTTAATATGGCCTTCAACGAAAATATGCAAGGGCTGGCCGTATGTTACGAAGGCAAAGTGCTGCGCACCTTTGATGGCGGCGAAAGCTGGGAGATACGCCAGACAGAAGGCTGGATGCCTCTCAGAGGTATTGCGATTATTTCTGATTCTGTCATAGTGATTGTAGGGGGAAATGGCTATGATCAGGGCATTATTCACCGTTCTGAAGATTTTGGCAATACATGGACAGTCGTCGATACCCCCGGATATGAATTACGGGATGTGGTTTTTACAGACACAAAAACCGGCTACGCCTGCGGATACGGCACCATCATCAAAACTTCCGACGGCGGAAAGTCCTGGACACTCACGCCTGCCAAAAACGAATTCTTTTCTTCCCTCTCCTTCCCTACCGCCCAAAACGGAATTGCCGTCGGACGCACAGGCACCATCGTAAAAACTACCGATGGCGGCGATACCTGGGAAGTAATCAGAAATGGAAACCACCCGCAAAACCCCCGGCACGCCTACAATAAAGTGCGCTTTTTTGACACAACCACCGGCTATATCGTCGGAGACAAGGGATTAATTCTGAAGACCACCGATAGCGGAAAAAGCTGGCAAAAATTTGACAAAGGAACCACCGAGGATCTATACGATATTTACCTTTTTGATGAAGGTGATGCAATAGTTGTAGGAGAATCAGGGGTTGTGCTTCGTTTCAGGGAATAAAAGAGGGACACCTGAAATCCAATCAAAATCCTCCCGGCCCAGTGATTCCGGGAAAGTCAGGCGCCAACTGGTCTTTCACATAGCGTTCGCCTAACCGGTTGCATGTTTTGCGCATTTTCTTTAATACCGCCTGGTGTGCCGGGCTTTTGGCCAAATTGACGGCCTCGTGAGGATCGTTCTTCAAATTATACAGCTCTTCGGGAGCATCGATCAGCCGATAGCGAATATATTTCCACTCTTCCGTGCGTACCCCTTCGCTGGAAGGAATTTCAGGCAATTTCCACAAATGTTCGAAAAGTATTGCTTTCCTGTCTGGCTTTCGGTTTTCCTGATAAACAAAAGAAGTCAGGTTTACCCCCTGATACGCAGCAGGTACCTCTGCCCCAGCCAGGCTGAGTATGGTTTTGGGCACATCGATATTGAGCACCATCTGATCTACGTCAGCATGAATCCCCGCACGCGGATCAAAAATAATCAACGGTACATGAATAGATTCATCGTACATGAGCCACTTACCGGCCAGTTGTCTTTCTCCGGTGAAATAACCATTATCTCCCATCAGAATAATTACCGTATTTTTATCTACTCCCTTTTCTTTAAGCAGGGTGCGTAATACGCCGATCTCATCGTCTATTTCGCTGATCATGCGGTAATAGCCTTTCATGCTGTGCTGGTATTTCTCTGGCGTATCATATCGCCAGTGCCAACGTACGCGGTTAAATCCCTTCTGAACCTCAGGCGGCAACAGGTTAAAGTATTTATCATCAGTCATAATCGCCGGAGGAATTGTGATATCAGCATACCGCGTATCAGACTTTTCCTGCCAGAAATACTGCTCTGGTGCCGGGTCGTGCGCGTGAGGAGCGCTAAAACAGAGGGTAAGACAAAACGGTTTATCCGTTGGGACTTGTTTCAAAAATTCCTGTGCTTTATAACCCGTATATTGAGTCAGATGAACAGTATCCTGGTCAATTTTTTTATAGAAATAACCTCTTTTATCGGGATATGAACTTCGGTCATAAAATTCAGCAACATCAAAATATTGCTCAGGATTATCAATCAGTACTCCCAGTTTACCGAAAAAGCCGGTATAATAACCATTTTTGCGGAGAACCTGCGGATACATCATCTGGCAATAGGGTTTTTGCAATGCGGGTTTCTGAAAGGTATAGCCGTGCGTCCGCTCATACAGACCGGTGAGTAATGATGCCCGGCTCGCCGCACAAATGGGGGTGGTAACAAAGGCTTTTTGGAAAAAGACTCCCTCCCTTGCGAGGTTATCCATTTCAGGCGTCTGAATAATCGTATTGCCGGCATAGCCCAATGCATCCCAGCGTTGATCATCGGTAAGTATAAAAATGACATTGGGTTTTTGGGGAGATTCAGCAGCAAATAAGGGCCGGGCCACAATACCTGTCAGTAAACAGAGTAACAGGGTGTAATGAAATATGCGGATACAGTAGATCATGACAGGAAGTTCGGGAAAGTTTTGAATAAATCTGTAAGTCAAACTACCAAAATACCCATGAATGTCCTATTTGCTTAAAACATAAGTGAATAGAATACAGCGGATTGCAAAATTTATGGTTCAACTTTTTGAAGAATGGGAAATTTGTATATCTTTGCAGACTCAAAAATAAAAACGAACATGTACGCAGTCGTAAATATTCAGGGTATCCAATTTAAGGTTGAAGAAGGCCAAAAACTATATGTTAATCGCCTCCCGCAGGATACCGGCGAATCAGTTGAATTTGGAGAAGTTCTCCTTGTGGACAATGAAGGCGCAGTTGCTGTTGGAAAGCCATTTGTAGAAGGCGCAAGCGTATCTGCAAAAGTTGTTGACCACGTAAAAAGCGATAAAATTATCGTTTTCAAGAAAAAACGCCGCAAAGGCTACAAAGTAAAAAATGGACATCGTCAACAAATGTCCAGAATCGAAATCGAATCTATCAAAGCGTAAACCCATAAAACAATCTCGTCATGGCTCATAAGAAAGGTGCAGGTAGTTCTAAAAACGGTCGCGAATCAGCCAGCAAACGGCTTGGTGTAAAAGTTTATGGTGGCCAAAGTGTAATCGCCGGAAATATCATCATTCGTCAGCGTGGTACAGCTTTCCGTGCGGGAAAAAATGTAGGCGTGGGTAAAGATCATACCCTTTTCGCGCTTTCAGACGGTGTGGTTACTTTTACTGACCGTACTTACAATCAAAAAAGCCGCAAAGTAGTTAGCGTGGTTGAGGCCGAAGCCTAATCTGCTTTACCAGCAAAATATACAGAGGCTGCCAATGAATTGGCAGCCTTTTTTTATTTTAGTATTTTACCTTTATGAATCTGCCTGGTAAAATACTGTTTCTGTCAATTCTTTTAATCCCCTGTATTTTATACGGCCAGGAATCACCCAATCTTCGGTTTAGTCATATTACCGTCGAAATGGGTCTCTCCAATGGGTCAGTCAACGCTTTTCTCCGCGATCGGCAGGGATTTATGTGGGTCGGCACCTCAGATGGCCTCAATCGCTACGACGGGAATGAGGTGCGTATATATGAACATGACCCTGCTGACTCATCTTCACTGAGTGCCAACACCGTAACGTCGCTTCTGGAGGTTGCTGACGGATCCATATGGGTTGGCACCAGCGGCGGTGGGGTAAGTGTCTATCATCCCGCTACCGAAACATTCTCCCACTATCTTCACAACCCAAATGATACTTCCAGCCTCAGCAACGATTATGTAAATGTCATTTATTCCGGCAGGGATGAAACCATATGGGTAGGAACCAATCAGGGACTCAATAGATTTATTCCACTACCCAACGGATCATTCGAAGTTTTCTCTAATCAAAATCCGCATCAAACAGCCCTTAGTAACAATACCATTACCTCCCTATGGCAGGATCCTTCCGGAGTAATTTGGGCAGGAACAGAAAATGGGCTGAATCAATTGCACTTTCAACCCGGAAAAAAATACCCTGAAGTCAGGGGATTTAACCGAAATCCCGACCATCAGCTAAGGCTTAAAAGTCTGAATATTAAATATCTCTATGAAGATCCCGAATACAGGGGGCAAATACTATGGGTAGCAACCCGCAATGGCCTCCACCGGATTACGCTGGATTCGGGGAAAAACTATCTACCGGTTGGACTAACCTACTATTCTGGTGATCCGGAACAGGCAGACAGCCTCAGTGAGAACTTTGTAACAAGTCTGGTACGGGATGAATCCGGCACACTTTGGGCAGGTACCCGTGGTGGCGGATTAAATCAGTTGATCGAGGGTCATGGAAAAATTCACTTTCACAGACATATAAATGAACCATCAAATCCTACATCTCTGGGTGGCAATCGGGTGATCGCACTATTTTCAGATCATCATGGTTTGCTTTGGGTGGGGCTGGAAACTAATGGAATCAGCCAAATAGTTACCCGACAGGCAATTCTATCGTCCGAAAATCCCGGCTATGGGAGTTTCTACCACCATTTAACCTCTGACGATACAAGGGAATCGATTTATGCAAATGTCATCACAGCGCTCTATGAAGACAAAAATGGAAATTTGTGGATCGGTACAGAAGGAAGCGGATGCCGAAGAATATCTCCGGACGGACAGGTACTACATTTTTATCCGGATGAAAAAAATCCCCAAAGTCTGAGTCATTCTCTCGTAACGACATTTACAGAAGATCGTGAAGGGCATATTTGGATAGGCACATTTGGAGGGTTAAATCGGTATTTACCAGAAAAACAGGGATTTGTCCGTTATTTCGCAGGAAAAGATATAGCGGGCGGATTAAACAACCAACGGATTTTTGCAACTCTTTTTGACGAGGACGGCATTTTATGGATTGGAACCCGTGGCGGAGGTTTGAATCGTTTTGATCCTAAGACAGAAATTTTCACCCACTTCCTGAATGACCCCCGCCAGCCTGAAAGTATTAGCAATAACTATGTATGGGCGCTGGAACCTGAAGGAGAAACGCTCATTTGGCTGGCCACAGATGAAGGGCTAAACTTATTCGACAAAGAAAAAGGAACTTTCACACATTTTACCCATCAGCGAAACGTTGTCAACAGCCTCAGCAACAATTTTATCAATACCCTTTTCAGAGATCACAACGGAACGATCTGGGTGGGAACAGACGGAGGGGGACTCAATAAAATGCTGAGGGAAGGTGGACAGGTTGTTTTTCAGAATTATACCCGAAAAAACGGGTTGCCCGATAATGTGATTTATGGCATTGAAGAGGATCAGTCAGGCAATTTGTGGATCAGTACCAACCAGGGGTTATCCCGATTTTCACCTGAGACAAACGGAGAGACTTACTCTTCCTTTAAAAACTACGATATAAACGACGGACTTCAGAGCAATGAGTTCAACAACGGCGCACATTTTACCAGCCCTTTAGGCAAAATGTATTTTGGAGGAATGAATGGATATAATTCATTTTGGCCAGACCATATTCAGGGAAATCCCTATCCGCCCGAAGTAGTATTAACCCGACTCAAAATATTGAATGAAACCGTATCTGCCGGACAAACCCTCAGCAATGGAAGCACACCCCTAAGAGAATCAATCAGTCAAACCCACGATTTGAACCTTACCCACAGAGACTATGTGGTATCCATAGAGTTTGCCGCGTTGAATTATATATTCCCTGGAAAAAACAGATATGCCTATAAATTGGAAGGATTTGATGAGGATTGGATATATACAGGTCAGGATCAAAAAGCGACTTATACCAACCTCCACCCGGGAGATTATATTTTTAAGGTAAAAGCCTGTAATAACGATGGCATATGGAATGAAACAGGAGCCAGTCTATCAATTCATGTCTCTCCCCCACCCTGGAAAACATGGTGGGCCTATTCGATCTATTTTATAATATCCGGAATACTTCTGGCTGGATTTATTCACTATAGGGATCAGGTAAGAATAAGTCTGGAAACCGCCCGTGCAGAAGAAAGAGAACAAGTCAGGAAAAATGCTGCAGCCGACTTTCACGATGAACTGGGCAATAAACTCACTAAAATCAACCTGTTTATCGAACTGGCCAAACGTCAGGCTTCTCAGACTCAGCAACCATTGCTTCAGAAGGTAGAAAATAATGTCCAGGCACTTTCTGACGGGATGCGCGATCTGATCTGGGTACTTGATCCGGATCAAGATTCTTTATATGATACAATCGTTCACATCAAAGACTTTGGTGATGGATTGTTTGAGCATACAGAAACCCGTTTCCGCACAACAGGCATAAGTCCCGAACTGGAAAAAATCAGGCTGACACTTCCTGTCAGGAGGCATCTGGTATTGATTTTTAAGGAAGCGATGAACAACGCCCTAAAATACGCTGGAGGCGGAGATGTATTTTTTCGGGTACACTATGTTGAAGGCTCCTTATCCATTGAGTTCCAGGATCAGGGGAAAGGCCTGGATAAAGAAGGCCAACGAACTGGTTATGGGCTAAAAAATATGCAGGAACGTGCTGGAAAAATCGGGGCTACTTTTCAGATTAATTCTCCGCCTGAAGGAGGTACGCTGATTGTTGTAACCATGATATTACCTCATTCGGGGGATAGCCAGGCAAATAAAAACAAGATACTTTTGATCTAAACCATCTATTATGATCCATGTTGCTATTATTGAAGATGACAAAGATATCTGCCAGACACTGGCACTTATTATAGACGGTACCCCGGGGTATTCATGCCTGAAAACTTTTCATGACTGTGAATCTGCCATCCCGGATCTCACCGCGTTCCGGCCGGACGTAGTGTTAATGGATATCAATTTACCGGGTATGTCCGGAATTGAAGGCACAAAAAAGTTAAAAACTATCCTCCCAGACCTCGACATTCTGATGTTGACGGTACAGGCAGATGACAATAGCGTATTTGAATCCCTCAGGGCCGGGGCTACCGGATATCTGATCAAAAGCACTCCGCCGGTAGAATTGCTTCAGGCAATTTCAGAAGTAAAAGAAGGAGGAGCCCCCATGAGTTCACAAATTGCACGAAAAGTTTTACAATCATTCCGCACAACATCCGAGAATCCACTGACAGCAAGGGAAACAGAGATTTTACAACAACTTTGCGACGGACAAAACTATAAAGTCATAGCAGAAAATCTGTTTGTCAGCGGTCATACCATTCGCACCCATGTCAAAAATATTTATAAAAAGCTTCATGTCAATTCACGGGGTGAGGCAGTAAAAAAGGCGATAAAAGACAAATTGATCTGATAAAATACCTGACTCACAACTAGGAAGAATTACTCACGCTGTTTATTTTTACTCAAAGAACACAACATTCCAAAAAAATCTGCTCCAATGAAAAACTTAAAAACTATTCTACTAGTATGTTTTCTGGCGAGTATTTTCTCCATCCAGAAGACTTTTTCTCAGGCCTATGAACAAGGACAGCTCACGGTCAGCCCGGGCATTATGTTTGGTGGTTTGGGTATTTACAACAGCGGCGCAGGCATCCCGGTAGTCGCTTCGGCGGAATATGGCGTTTCCGACATGCTTGGGGTAGGCCCTTTTATAGGATATGCAAGCTATGGCTATGGTGTTCCGGGATTTCGCTATAGATGGACGTTTTCATCTGTAGGGGTAAGGGTTGATTTTCATTACTGGGAATTGCTGGAAGAAACCTTGGAAACTGACCTCAACTCCGAACAATTTGACCTCTATGTAGCCGCACTGGCAGGTTACAGATTTGCCAGGTACACAACTTCAGACGGGGTAACCGTAGGAGGAAATACATTTAGCTATGGAGATGGCGCCGCTATTGCCATTACAGTTGGCGGACGGTACTATTTTAACCCGAAAATTGCAGTATTTCTGGAAGCAGGGAGAGCACTTTTTGGTCTCACCAACGTTGGAGTAACAATCAAGCTGAAATAATATATACCTCATTTGAGGGATCTATAAATGAAGCAAAAGCCCGGCAGCTAAACGGATCTGTCCCGGGAATTTAATGTAAAAAACCGGTGGCTTCGAGAAACCCCAGCCACCGGTTTTTTGCTTATCAAAGCGAAGGAAATATCCCTATCAGGAAAATATATAAAACCGCAGCCCATACAAGGGTCATGAGCGTGGTTATGATCAGGGGCGAAGAAAAAAACCTGGTAAGCCCGAAGACAAAAAAAGGCACTAAAAATATCAGGAAAACACCAATCTGCACAATTGGCGAAAAGGATTCAGCGGCCTTTTTTACGGCTGAAGGAAAGTCCGATACTTCCTTATCCAAAATCAAACGTAGCGCCTTTTCAGTAAACAACCCCCCTGTGCCAAAAATAATCAACAAAAACCAGATTGGGGAAACGGTTACCATTTCGGTTTCCGAAAACTCATCAAACATGAACAAATAAATTGTCCCCGCCATAAGGAGGCCAGAAGTAATCATTATCTGGTACAATAATTTCAGCGAGCGAAAATAGTGAACCGGAGCATTTTCCTTTTTTGCTTGTGCGGGTATGGGCTCATTTGTTTTCTCAAAAATGGTCAGATGAAGCAGGTAATTACCACAAAAATTGCATCTTTCAGATTTGGACGGGGAAGAACCCCCGCAAGTTGGGCATTGTATCACTTTTTCCATAGATACGAAAGTATTCATAAATCTTTATTCCTCCGAAAAAAAACAAAATCTGCAACAGACATGTAGGATGTTGCACGTATAAATTAGGATCATCCCGGCTCTATTGTGTATATTGTAAGGTTTTCCGGGTGTATCGTATTTCATCAATCCGTTTTCTGGTAACATATTCTTAACTATGATCCTTCCAAGAAAAATAATTTCTCTCTTTTCAAGAATCCTTGTAATTCTTCTGGCAGTCAGTGCCACCTCCTGCCTCACATTTGAGGAGAGCTATGTATTTAAAAAGAACGGCTCCGGCTCAATGAAGTACCTCATAGATATGAGCGAAATCGCCGCTCTCCTGAAAATGAATGCAGAAGCGGATTCTACCGGAGCGGATAACTCACTTTCATTTACAGAAACCGCCACAGAGTTATCATCAATTGCCGGAATATCCAAAGTCCAGGTCCTTGATAATGAAGACAAAGGGCTGTATGGGGTTTCCTTTAGTTTTTCCAATATTCAGGCGCTCAACCAGGCACTCAATGAGATGCTGGTAGATAATGAGGCTTCGGGTTTTCACACTTTTTTTACGATGGAAGGCAATACCATTACCCGAAACCACCTGATGCCAACCGATGCTTTGCCCGCAGAGCTCGAAGATCCGGAAACAGCAGATCAGGTCAGCAGCCTGATGGAATCGATGAAATATAAACTCAACTTTACCTTTGACAAATCGGTTAAGGTGGTGTACTCCGCCGCAGAAACAGCCATTGGTGGGAAAAAAGACCGGAACGTAACGGTAGAAACCAATTTCAAAACGTTGCTCAATGATGTTTCGACTTTGAATTCATCAATTGTATTGAAGTAACTATATGGATTATTATCTCCATGATAGAAATTTACAATAAATGAGTATTTTATTCGTACTAATGACCATAATTTGTTGCAAAATCCACTTCTGAATGATTCCAATGCATATTTTGCCGTCCTGACTCAAATCCCTAAATATCTTACGAATGATGCTATGGTGAAAAGAAATTTAAGAGACACAATCAAACCTTTCTTTACCCTCCTGTTCGCCGGAACGATTCTGGCAATGACACCGCTTCGCGCCCAGGTCGGAGATTTGGTTTTTTTGTCTGATGACCAGACGGAAACCGCCTCTTCTATCCATTTTGTTAAGGCTGGCGAAACCCTTTACAGCCTCTCAAGAAAATATGATCTTCCGGTGGAGCGCATTAAGTCGCTCAATGGCCTGAATCAAAACACCATTTATCCCGGACAGCGATTGATCGTCGAAACCACTACCCGCTCGGCAACAGTCAGTACAACCACAACGGCAAGAGTAGCCGCACCTGCACAGGAAGATCCTATCCGGACACCTGACCTCACCCCCACGCAGGAAAGAACCCGTAGTCTCGGGGATCTCTTTGTCAATGACAGCCCCAATCCACCTTCTACCGCCACCTACACTACGGACGCTTACCTGGTCAGCCGTATGAGAGAACGCGAAGAAGTACAGGATCCCTCCACCACTAAAATTGAAAAACGCGTCTATTATCAGGTAAGAAAAGGCGATGATCTTTTTTCCATCGCTGATACCTACCAGGTTTCTCCGGAAGAAATACTGGAATGGAATGCCATCTCCAATATTACCCCAGGTCAGGCGATCATTGTTGCCAAGCGATATGAATCGGCTACAACCGAAGACCTGAAAGCCCAGCAGGCACGCGAAACTGCGGAAAGGGCCCGTCTTGCCCGAAGCCAGTGGGAAACCAATAATCAGCCTCAATCCAGAGGCGTAAGTGAACGCACGGCTGCCCCCACACCAAACTATAATATGCAGTCTTATGCCCCGGAAACTGCTTCCAGCTACAGAACTACTGGTAGCAGTTATGAAAATTCTTCTCCACGGTCCAACCCGGCCGCCAACACCATTGAACGCGGAAGTTTCCGCCAGTATGTTGACAATCGCATAACCCAGCAACGTTTCTATGCAGCCCACAAAACACTGGCTCCCGGATCCAAATTCAAACTGATGATTCCCAATAATGCAGGCTTTGTAGAAGTGGAAGTCGTGAGCAGACTGGATCCCCAAAATCCCGCAATGGTAGCCCTCTCGCCTGCCTGCCTCAAAGTACTGGAAGGCGCAGGAAGTGGTGCCGACATTACGATTATGTATGAATAAGTGGATTATTGATTAAAGTTTTTTAGCTTTGAATAAGCTGTAAGGCCGATCCTTACAGCTTATTTCCTTTTTATATATGGCAGTATTCGTATTCGTCGAAACAGAGCTCTACAAGGCAATAGAAAAATATAACAACTCCCTGAATCATCGGTTTTATGAATTCGGACACCTGATCATTGTCCTTGTTTTTTACGAACTGCTACTGGCAATTTCTTTAAACCCCCATGTTTTGGCTTACAATGGCGTTGATGCCTGGTTTAAGTTTGCGCAGAAAGTTGTGCCGCATGGTACTCTATTGATCTCATTAGCGCTGATTGTCAACTGGGGGGATCTCCTTCGTATGGATTGGATGGGAGAAAAAGATCGCTATGACCGAAAAAAAGAGCGCGAGGAAAAGAAAAAAAAGGGGAAAGATTTCAAACCAATTGTCAAAAAACCTTTTCGCCCAAACTGGTATTACTTCGGATTTATGGCGCTGGAAGGATTTGTCTATGGTTCGCTTATCATTTTGTTTCTGCCATGGATCGTTTCTTTTCTCGGGGGAATTGCGGACCCCAATCTGAGCATTCCGCTTTCCCTTGAATCCAGTCAGTCCATGCGCGACTATCTCACCAATTTTGTTCAGGATATTGCCCTGGCTTTTGGCGCAGGATTTTATGAGGAAATTATTTTCAGAGGGCTGTTATTTATGCTAATAGCCTGGCTGGCAAAAAAGTCGAAATACTTTAAGCAACTAAAAACCGATACGCAACCCATCAGCCGGATGAAAATCCAGGTTCCCAAATATAATCCCAAAAATTCCGGGTTTTGGCTGGTCGTTTCAGTGGGAACCCTGATTTACACACTGTCTCATTATCTTTATCCATTTGGAGATGAATTCAGCATTTACACGATTATCTATCGTTTTCTGTTTGGGATGATCATGTTCTATATTTTCGTAAAAAGGCAATTGGCCATTGTGGTCTGGACGCATGTATTCTACGATTTGTGGTACTTTATCACCCTTTGACTTTGTATATTTGTCCCTGGCAGGATAATGATCAAACAAAACACTTACATGATCTACAATAATATCATAGAAACCATCGGGAATACCCCACTGGTAAGATTAAATTCCATAGCTTCCCATATAAAAGGAACCGTTTTGGTCAAGGTTGAATATTTCAACCCTGGCCACAGTATCAAAGACCGCATTGCGGTCAAGATGATTGAAGACGCCGAAAGAAGCGGCGCGCTCAAGCCTGGCGGTACGATCATTGAAAGCACTTCCGGCAATACAGGTATGGGGCTGGCTCTGGCTGCTGCCGTGAAGGGATACCGTTGTATATTTACAATGGCAGACAAACAATCAAAGGAAAAGATAGACATTCTCCGCGCCGTAGGCGCGGAAGTCATCGTTTGTCCCACCAACGTCGAACCCGAAGACCCGAGGTCTTATTACTCCATCGCCAAACGGCTTGGCGCCGAAATCCCCAACTCCATCTGGATGAACCAGTACGACAATATGAGCAATACTGCAGCTCATTATGAAACTACGGGTCCGGAAATCTGGAAACAAACCGCTGGAAAAATCACCCATTTGGCTGCTGGTATGGGAACCTGCGGCACAATCAGTGGGATATCCACTTATTTAAAGGAACAAAATCCCGACATCAAAACCATTGGGATTGACACTTACGGATCGGTTTTCAAAAAACTTCACGAGACAGGAGAAATCGATCCGAAAGAAATCTATTCCTACCTGACCGAGGGGATTGGGGAGGACATTCTCCCGGAGAACTGCAATATGGAGGTGATAGACCAGATCATCAAGGTGACTGATAAAGACGCCGCACTGATGGCGCGCAAACTTGCCCGGGTGGAAGGATTATTTGTAGGATGGTCTTGCGGCTCGGCTGTACACGGTGCCCTCGAGTATGCGCGCGAATTGAAAAAAGACGATGTAATGGTCATCATCCTTCCCGACCACGGCACCCGGTACCTGGGCAAGGTGTTTAATGATACGTGGATGAAGGACCGCAATTTCCTCGACGAGGAAAATATGTTGAATGCAGAGCAGATCCTGAAGAAAAAGCAGACGCATACGCCACTGGTAACACTGAGTGCCAGCCAGACACTCGCAGAAGCCATCCAAATCATGAGAGGAGAAAACATTTCCCAGATACCCGTAACCGAAGGAAACGTCATTATCGGCAGCCTGAATGAAACCCGGGTGCTCAATACCATTTTGGATGACCCATCGCTGAAAGATTCGCCGGTAAGCCAGGCGATGAGCGATCCCCTGCCATTTGTGCTGGGTTCCACCCGCATCGAAGTCATCAGCAAACTCATCAACAAAGACAACCCCGCAGTGCTTGTCCAAACCCAAAACGGCGATCTCGACATCATCACCAAATACGATTTGATCAATGTGCTGGCGGGGTGAGGTTCGATAAAATTTCAGGGAGGCAGAGTTCAGAAGTTGCCTGCCTCCTTTTACTTTCCTTCTAACCGCTTATCAATCTGCTTCAATATCCAGGAAGAATCATCAAGCCGGACGTTTTGCACTTCCTGTTTCAGCAGTTCCAGTTTTTCGGGATAATTTTCCGCATTAATTAACTTAGTCATATAATGCAGCCTGTGATAATAGCTGGTTTTATGGTAATCAGAAATCATTTTGATCTTAGAAATTAGTGTGATGATGTTTTTTATTTCCCCGATTAAATATTTCAAATATGTAACTGTACCAGAATTATAATAGTCGTCGGGGTTATTCCAGTAATTTTCGTAACGCACCTCTATCCTCAATATTTTTAAGGAAATTTTGTAAAAAGGGTTATCGAGTTTTACGGCATTAATCCTGCCTTCCACGCCCTCTAGCTTATTTTGTCGCAGACAGAGATAAATATCTACAAACTCAACCAAATCGGCTCGAATCGAATCATCCAGTTTATCCTGATAGGTTTCAACAAACTGTTTCGTTTCTTCATATTTTTCCATCCGGATAAAAAGAAGCGCCCGGTTTTTAAAATGCCCTGGCCTTATTTTTCCATTCAAGTATACCCATCCATCTGAAAACCCCCAGTTGTAAATCTTATGGAAGATATTTTGGATTTTGGGATTATGTCCATCCATATTCAGGCAGCGAACCAGATAGTTTACCAGAAGATCAAAAGCTCCTTTCACCATTTCAAAGGGCAAATGGTCCTTATTATCTCTTATTAAATCTATAAAATGATCAGTACCAACTAAACTGTCGCTCTCAATTATTTTATACAGAACCTGGTAAAAATGGATAACAGGAACCTGGCAGAGGTTAGCATCCTCATCCACCATCTGCTGAACTTGAAGCAATAAGGGATCGTGGATAGACTCACCGGTTACTTTATTATGAACAGAATTATAACAGGCCAACTGAAATTTTTGGATCACCCAATACCGGTCAAATGACTGAGTCACCGGATTGAGATTGCCCTGAAATTGAATATGGGGATTTGAAACCAGATAATGATGTTTTTCGAGCTGAATTTGGAAATCCAGAAATTGATCTTCTGGTGTAGAGTAGTGTTTATTTGAATAGGATTTCGAAAAATCGCTACACAAGCGTTCAAATTCGGAAAAGGTTTCTCTATGATTAAAAATCTGTAAACGAGCGAGTTCCACACGATTTTCATCCCGAAGAAATTGAAGGATAGGCAAAAAAGGTGAAATCAGCGCCAATAACCGGCTGCAATTGTGATTATATTTTTGCTGATCAAAGGGACGATTTCCATAAAGGGCTTTCCAAACCTTTGGATCTTCCCATAGAAGTGCATTTTTTTTTGCGGCAAGCTCCATCAACCGTACAAGTTCGGTTTCTTTTCCGGAGACCTCCCCTTTGACGAATTTCACCAGCCTGAACCTTTCCTCATGCGTAAGAATCGTCAGTGTTTTTGCAATTTTTTTTCCTTTCACAGCAGCGCTCCATTATATCAGTTGATTTCAAATAATACTGAAAACAGGCTTGATTAACAAACGGGGCCATTTTCAGCAGTGATAGAGGATAACAATATACGAATATGAGTGGATTCCCCCTTCATTTTTTACCCTCGAAATGCAGATAGAAAAAATGCAGATTCAAACATCAAATAATTCTTATCCCAAAATAATGACACACCTTCTTTGACAGGGAGGTACCCTCAGGAGAGCAGGTCAGCTGCCTGCTCGCTTTTGGGGGGATGGGGATGGGTGGCTTAACCAAAGTTTTATGACACCTGAAGATTTTGGGAGATAGTCTAGTTGCACAAAAAGTTTTTACTAAGAAAATATCATCGATCAACCCTAAAAGACAAACGCTGTGGAACAAATAATCCAAAACAGGATGATTGTTATTTTAAATATTAATAAAAAAATCCTTATAAACAGGAAAACACCCTTCTATTTACTATTTGGAATATTGTCTCTTTTGGGAAGTCCATATTTCGCCCAAAATCTTGAATTTCCTATCCAGTCAAATAACACATCCGGATTATATATCAACGCTTGCATTCCCACGTTTTTAGGGCAATGCCAGATGACAACGATCAATTTTCAGCATAAGCTGGTTGCCTTCGAAACCGTTTGCGACCCGGGAAATCCGATAAATGAAGAATGGTTTAAAGTTTATCTTCCCAGCGATAATGGGACTCAGACTTGGGGTTATATGGCCAAGGCTAGTTATTATATGGCCGCAGATTGCTTTTCCCCTTATATAACAGCTTCATCATCGACAGGGTACGCAGACGTTTATATAGCAGCGGGAAATTTAACAAAAGCAATAGTTAATGGAGGGACAGCAAAAATTTACAATAATTCTAAATTTGCTATCTATGGTAACGCTTCGATTAGTGGCAGCCTTTGGTATCAAATATACCTTCCCAACAATGTCGTAGATCCTAATTCAGGTACAGCTTTACAATGGGGCTGGGTAAAGGCTAGTGAGGTAACATATTCATCAGGGAACCCGCCTGACATTCTTGATGTGACCATCACCCCAGCTAGTGCAGTAAGTGCTGGCGCTCAGTGGAGAACAGCCAATTTGTGTTGGCAAGCTCCAGGATTAAATTCAAATCCTTTATGTGTCGGAACTTATACAATAGAATTTTCTACGATTCCAGGTTTTACTACACCGCCTAATCAAATCGTAGTTCTTGCATCGCCAACTAGCGTTGTCTCAATAACAGGAAATTATACGCCCATCACTAATCCTGCAAATATTTCTGTTAACCTTTCTCCTGCTGGGGCACTTGCCGCAGGTGCCCAATGGCAAATTGATAATTCTCCATGGTATAGTAGTGGAAATACGCTCAACACATCGTCTGGCAATCATACAATACAATATAAAGGAATTCCGGGATATACGGCTCCCCCTTCAGAGACGGTTAACCTTTTACCAAATCAAACAACTACTGTAAATAGGGCATATACGGCTGTGGGTAACATAGGAAACATAAGTGGAACTCTTTCTCCCTCAGCGAGTGTCTCGGCTGGTGCTCAATGGAGAATAAGTGGGCAAGCCTGGAATAATTCCGGCTCTGTATTATCAAATATGCCTGTTGGCACATACATAATTGAATATAAGCCTGTTATAGGATGGGTTACACCTCCGAATAGAATAATTACAGTACAAAATGGTCAAACTGCCAACGCAAATACTTTTTATGACCCCGATCAGCAGAATACACCCATAAATGAAAAGCAAACCTTTGGTCAGAATTATCCTTATGGCATTTGTGCAGAACCAATAAATATGGCTACGGGCGCCTATTTTCTCTTCGACGATGATTTTAACATACCTGCATTTCCGGAACCCCTAACTTTCACACGTGGCTACAACTCCCGGAATCTTAACTACAATGGTCCTATAGGATTTGGTTGGACACATAGTTTTGATATTTTTCTCAGTATTACTGCTGATTTTTGGACCGTCCATTTTGGAGATGGGCATGAGGTAGAATATCTGCCTACAGGCGGAGGACAATCGATACCTCATTATCAGGGAATTTATGAAGAACTTACCCAACTACAAACCGGCCGTTACCGGCTGAGTTACCAGACAGGGGCATACTATAGTTTTAACTCTTCCGGAAGGCTAGACAGTATTGTTGACAGAAAAGGAAATGCAATTCTATTCTATTACTCTGCTTCAAAACTCATCGCAGTAAACTCGAACGCAGCAGGTACTATTCAGTTTTATAACAATGCTGGTACAGGTCGTATCGATTCGATGTTTATCCAAAACACGAGGAAATATAAATTCACATATTCTCCTCAGGGAGACTTATTATCTGTACAGGATGGCGCTGGAGCTGTAACCACCTATATATATGACAATCAGCACAGAATTACTTCAATTATTGATCCTTTAGGAAATACAATCGTCAATAATCTTTACGACGCCCAGAACAGGGTAACACAACAAACAGATGCATATGGAAACCTATACTCCTTTCAATATAATACACCAGTTATTGGTGCTACAACTGCATTTTTTCCACTTGGGGGAAATCGAATATTTTATCATGATCAGGATTTGAGGCTAATTAAAGAAGCGGATGAATTGGGATTCGAGAAAAATAAGCAGTATGATGATATGAATAACCTTATATCTACTACTGATGAAAATGGAAATTCTTTCTCCTTCTCTTATGATTCCCGTGGCAACATTGTCTCTATTATCGATCCTAAGGCAACCATAACCAATATAACATACAATGGGAATAATGATATTTTTTCCATAACGGATGCATTGGGGAACTCAACGTATATGTACTATGATGCGGTTGGGAATATGACAACACAGGCATTACCCGGTGGAACAAACCTGACCTTCAGTTATACAAATCAATTAGATGCAAAAGGTCTATTATCCAGCGTCGTAGATGCATTAGCAACCACTACTAATTTCAACTATACATTATCGGGAGGGATACCAAATCCGTCAAAAATTATCAGGCCTTCTGGAGAAATGCAATTTCTGTACTCAGACCCTTTTAAACGTCTTACTAGTATTTCCGATTACAACAATAACTTAACCACATTCACTTACGATCAACAGGATCACGTTTTAACGGAAACAGATGCACTTGGTAAAACGCTTGAATATACATATGATCTAAATGGAAATATGTTAACCCAAAAAGATAAAAAAGGGTTTATCACCCAGTTTGAATATGATCTAAAAAACCGACTGATAAAAGTTACTGATCCTGCAGGATTTTTCACCAGTATTAATTATGATGCACTCGATCGAATTTCATCACTAACCGACCCAAAAGGAAATATCTTCACATATACTTATGATCTCAAAGGACAAGTGACAGGTTTAACGCACCCATTAGGAACCAACCTATACACTTATGATCCGTCAGGAAACCTTATAGAGGAGACTGATCCTCTTGGAAACATCACCTCTTATGAATATGATGCCCTAAATCATTTAATAAAAACCACTGACCCTCTTGAAAAAGCAACAAGGTTGGTATATGACGAACTTGGACGGGTAGTGCAATCTTCTGACGCATTAAATCAGTCAACGATCTATGAGTATGACAATAGAGGAAGACTTACAAAAGTGACCGATCCATCTGGGGGTTTTGCATTATATGCATATGATCCTGCCGGGAATTTGATTTCGATTACAGATCCCAAAGGATTTACACAGAATTTCACTTATGATAGCGAAGGCCGTCTAACTAGCCGAACTGACGGGGCAGGTAACTCATATTCATATCAATATTACGATATGGGTAATTTGTTTTCGGTTATTGAGCCGACAGGTAATACGACCTATTTTTATTATGATGCCCTATATCGCCTGACTGGAAAATCTTTCAGTGCCTTTGGCTCTCCCGATTTTTCATATAGCTATGATGAAAATGATAACCTACGCAACTTTTCGGAATCAACAGGAAATGTTGGAACCACAAGCATTATTTATAACAACCGAAATCTTCCAATAGTTTGTACAGATCCATTCGGAAGAACCACTACATTCACTTATGATGCAAACGGCAATCGTACAAAAATTACATACCCGGGAGGCAATCAGGTTAATTATCAATATAATGGTCTCAATCAAATGACATCCGTGCAGGATTGGTTTAATAATACAACTTCTTATCAATACAACGCCGGAGCACAATTAACAGATATCACCTACGGAAATGGCGCAAGTGCTCATTACGATTATGATCCCGCAGCAAGAATTACAGGTATCACTCATAAAAATACAGGAGGAGTAGATATTTATAAAACGATACTGACATTAAACGACCGGGGATTCAGAACTTCTGAACAGATTCTTGCCGGGCTCATACCAACAGCAATGCCAGGAGACTATACCTATTCGTACAATTCAGATAATCAACTGCTAGGAGACGGAGTGAATAGCTATACCAACAACAGCAGTGGTTTTCGCAGTTCAGAAACTGGTCCCGGTGGGAATACCAGCTACACATGGCACGCATCTGGTACGCTTGCTTCAATAACGAAAGGACCAGATGTCACCAGCTTTGTTTATGATCCTTTGGGAAACCGTATTGAAAAAAATAAAAATGGTACAAAAAGACAGTATCTCTTAGACTTGATAGGAGAAGTTTCTCAGGTATTGCGTGAATATGATGACGCAGGAAATATTTTAAATTCCTATGTCTATGGAATCGGGTTGGTGTCTCAAATTTCTCCTAATGGAGATGAACGTTACTACCACTATGACCCAATGGGTAATACCATCGCACTCACTGACCAGACAGGGTCCCTGAGTGATTCATACACCTACGAGCCTTTTGGCACAGTAACCAATCATGTAGGAACGACCGACCAGCCTTATCTCTTCATGGGTCAAATGGGTGTACAGCAGGAAACGGATGGACTGCTATTTGTAAGGGCAAGGTATCTGGACGTAATGAATGGAAGGTTTTTGAGTAGGGATCCTTTTCCTTCATTACTAACCCAAACCCAAACCCTCAATAAACTTATTTATGCAAACAATAGTCCAATTAACTATCTTGATCCTATGGGGCTATGTTCCGAAAAAAATCATCAGTCCAAACAAACAAATAAATATAATGCAAAAGCTAAAGCAGCTTTACTTCAAGAACAAGCATATTGGCAAGAAGTTGTGGAATGGAATAATATATACCTCGACCAATTAGACAAGACTTATGAAATTGTAGAAAAAGCAGTAGATGTTATCGATTATCTTATTCCTGGATCAAAAATGGGATACGTTATTGCTGATTATTCTTTGAAAGCTAGGAATGGGGAATTTATACTTAAAAATTTTATTACAGATTATTTAAAGGCTGGTATCAGCCCTATTGCAAGTGAAATTTCACAAGTAATAAGCAAAAAAAGCTATTTATTTGCCAGTAAAAAAGGATTTTTCGATAATAGAATCACACAAGCCTACTTAAAGTCAGATACTGATTTATATAAGTTAACAAGAGGAACACTGGGATCCCAATTCATAATTAAAAGTAAAATTAATTTATTAAGTAATATTTCAGAAAACCTTATTGAAATAATTGGGATGTAAACCAAAATATCGCACATGAAGTCAATAGCGTCCTCCTCCTGATTGGGAAAAAGAATCTTTTGTACCTACATGCACTTGGGCGCAGAGATATTTCAAATGCGGATTGAGTACCGATTCTGGAAGGAATCGCATTTATGCTTGCGACAATTTGGTTTACACTCAATGTTTTCTACTCCCATATTAAACCGAATAAACCCAAAATTAAAATGAAATGGATACCTCTATTACTGCTAACAACTAGCTCTTACATTGCTTCAAGCCAGGTAGTTTTCGAATACGATAATTTAGATCAGATTACTAAAATTTCCTACCCCGACGGCTCCCAAATCATTTACACCTACGACGCCAACGGCAACCGTATTACTCGGGCATTTAGCCCTCCGGGAACTTTGGCGGTGGATGATATACAACTTCAGGGATGGGCAGAGGAACATGGAAACCGACTGGAATGGAGTGTTGTGAGCGAAGTAGAAATTCAAAGATATGAAATCGAGCGAATGAACAACAATCAAATATTTGAGCCTATAGGTAGTACTTCGTCTCGAAATCAACCAAACTCATCATATAGATTTATTGATATGAAGCCAATATTAGCGGAGCATTTATATAGAATTAAAGCCACCGATGTCTCAGGCACAACGCAATATTCCAACAGAATTTCAATTATAAGAGAAGTTAATCCCACACTTCGAGTATATCCCAACCCGGCTTCTTCTACAATTACAATCGAAGTTATTGGAAAGAAAGCCAATGATACTCCGTTATCATTTCAGCTTTTTAATCACCTCGGGCAGTTTGTGTTGGAAGAGCAAATTGATCTAACCTCACAAACCACACAATCAATTTCTGTAAATTCTTTTGCAAGGGGTCTTTACACTTATCGTATTCTGAGTTCTAAAGGAACCCTAATAAGGTCGGGCAAAATTTCTTTGGAATAACCTACTCCCACAACACCCCATAATCATCCACAAGCCTTCCACCAAGCGCCTCTGCCGCCGCGCCATAAATACTGTCCAGATATATTGCTGATGCCTGCCGCAACTGCGGCAGGAGTGCCTCCGGGCGAAATTCGGTGATCTGCTGATGGGGCCAGGTCGCCGGTGCTTCGACGTAGGGCATCAGATAATCCAACGCTTTGGGTAACAGGCTGCTGCCAACCTCCGGGTAAAACCATAAATCGACATCTACTGCTTCGGCAACCCGTGCCAGTTGCATCAGTCCCCATAGGTTCATACAGCTGTAAGACCATGCCTTTGTCCGGGCCAACTCCTCCGGCTGACTTCCGCCAGCGGCTATATGGGCCTCCAACCGGCGAACTTTCGCCAACTCCGCTAGCTCCCGGGCAATTTCTGGCTGACCGGTGTAAATCGCCAGTGCCGAAGTCTGCACATCGTACCATGTACCGTGGTTGTTGGGATGCACCGATTCCTCCTTGCCATGCTGACTCGTTCGCAGCCAGTCTAAGTACTCCCTGCACCAGACCTGCATTCCGGCCTCATCTTCCTCAGACCACTGGCCCGATGACTTTATCAGTGCAATGGCATCCAATACCTTTGTTATACCTCGTGTTTCAATAATTCCGATTCCCCGGCCTTCATTGATCCCCGGAATGGCCTGCCCATAGTTCAGATGGGGATTCATTCGGGTGGATTCATCCAAAAACCAGCCTCTGATTATTTCAGCGGCTTTTGCAGCATATTGTACCTCCCCGGTAAAATACCAGGCCTTCCCCAGTATATCTGCACGCTGAAACAGCTTTGACATACTCTTATGGTCGGAAAAACCTGCCGCTTCGGGATTCACTTCTCCATCTCTCCGGATATAAGGTAAACCGTCAGGCTTCAAAGGATCAGGCCACCAATACGGCCCCTGACTCATGTAGTCGTGTTTGTCACCACTGGGCGGTGTCTGGGTTTTGGTCATCACCGATAAGGGGCGCTCCGAAAAAACTGCATCCGCTTCGTCTCTCAATGCCTGTAAAGCTTTTGTGTAACGGCTATCTCCCAAACGGATTTTTTCAAGCGAATTCCGCATCACTGTGGTATCAGCAAATATCACACTCCCGATCGGCTGCTCTTTGGGTTGGCTTTTACAACCTGGCTGGGAGCAAAATAAAAATCCTGCAAAAAAAATAAATGCCAAATGATGAGTAGTCATATTCTCTTCGGTTTTAAGCGTATCTCTCCATAAGTAATGAAAACAAGAATAGCTACACGCCGATTTACACAATTTTCCTCCAATTGCATACGATACTCCCCCTCATTCCTCTGAGTTTTGGTGAACTTGAGGCTTTATTACTCTATTCTCCCTAACCAGAACCAACTACTATGGCTAATGTCTTTCCTCCTGAAAGCAGAAATTCTTCTAAACTGATTTCTATTTTCATCGTTATTCTTTTCCAATCCTGGCAGGTGACTGCGCAGCAACCTTTTTATATATCTCACTGGGCCAGTGGCAATGACCCCAATCTCTCCACTGGCACAGCAGGCACGGTATCCAATATTGTCATAGATAGTGTTTGCAGCCAGGTAAAAATCTCTATTGCTGATCCGATCGCTGCCCCGCTGCCGGCATTTAACGCATATGAACTTAATCCTTTGGATAACATGGGTAATGAAATTACCGATCTTTCGGGTAATATGCGTGTCTATGTCCGTGCCCGAAGCCTGGAGTCGGTACGCCTTGCCATCCTGCTTAGGTCAGGCGGGGGAAGTAGCACAGAGCGAAGCGACAGGGTCGAATTTACCATTCCCGGAGATACGAGCACATGGAACGAGTTTTTATTCGAATTCAATGCTGCGAACCTGGCGGGGTTTGACTCGACCAACTTCCGCGACATTTGGTTTTATCTGGATCGGGGAACGGATAATTTTGCGGGGAATGCATTTTATCTCGATTATGTAGCCATTGGCAGCGCGCCTGATTCTGCATTGAACTCCACCTGCATATCAGACAGCATCGTTGGCAATGATTCGACTTTGGCGATTCAATACACGCTCCATTGGGCTAACTCCAATGACGAAATTTTTACGGGAAGCTCGGCTGCTACCCTAACCCAGACCGTGGACACCCTTTGCAGTCAAATCAAAATTTCCGTAACTGATCCGGTAAATGCGCCACTTAGTGCATTTAATGCATTGATCATCAACCCCAAAGATTCGATGGGCGCAGATATCTCAGACATTTCAGGCAGTGCGCGTTTTTTCGCTCGGGTGCGCAGCAAAGACTCGGTCAGACTGGGTTTTGTTGCGCGTTCCGGTGACGGCACTACCCCCTTCCGGTCAATCTTACAGCAACAAGTCATACCTGGTGATACGACAAACTGGACTGAAGTAAGCTTTGCTTTTGATTCAGCCACAATAGGAGGATTTGATTCTACAGACCTTCGCGATCTGTGGTTTTTCCTGGATCAGGGAACAGAAAACTTTGCGGGAAACGAATTTTATTTTGACTATGTGGCAATGGGTGAAAAACCTGACCCGGCAGAAAATTCCGCCTGCACCTTTTTCCCGCCATTCGAATTTCCGTACGTCTTACACTGGGCAGATACATTGGAAGGTGTCTTTGGCGGAACCGGTGCTGCACAACTTACCCAAACGATCGATACGCTTTGCAGTCAGCTGGCAGTGTCTGTAACCGATACGCTGGGAGACCCTCATGCAGCATTCAGACCCCTGATTATCAATCCTCAGGATGAATTTGGTAATGATATTTCCGATGTTTCCGGACAGATGCGTTTTTATACCCGCGTTCGTTCGAAAAGACCGGTATTGCTAGGCATGGTGCTTCGTTCCGGAGAAGGAACTGCGACAGAACGTACAGCCGTTGTTGAGCAATCTGTTCCCGGAGATCTCAGTCAATGGACGGAGTTGGTTTATACTTTCACAGGAACAGATTATGCCGGATTTGACTCTACGGACCTGCGGGATTTCTGGTTTTACCTCGACCGCGAAGTCCCCAATTTTAATGGAAATGAATTTTACTTCGATTATGTTTCCATTGGCGGAAAACCCGATACTAACGATAATTCGGCGTGTATTCAGTCAGTCGGATTAGAAAATAAGTTTACCTACATCCCATTAAATTTATATCCAAATCCGGGAGCGGGAAATCAGGCAACAGAACTGGCGTTTTATTCAGCGCAACAAGATCAGTTTTACCTGCAAATCTATGATATACGGGGTCAACTCTTATGGCAGGATTCCTTCCTGAGAAATGCAGGTGTCCAAACTTATACCATTCAGCCACAACATTGGGCATCTGGATTATACACCATTCAACTTATCAGCAACCACCAAAAAGGATGGACAAAATGGATGATAAAATAAATAGTCGCCGGCTGTATCTGGCAGCATTGATTTTTATGCTGTCCTGCTCAGAACTATCCGCGCAATGGAATTCTGCCATCGTAAGTCTGGAACCCAATGGCGCACTCGCTTATGTACGCGATACCGCCGGCAATGTCATTCCCGATTTTAGTTATGCGGGTTATATGGGTGGGGGCGTTTCAACTCCAAACCTGCTTATTGAGTTCAGCATATCGCCCATTCCGGGCGACAATACGGCCCATATTCAGGCAGCCATCGATCAGGCAGCGCAACTTCCTCTTGATGCACAGGGTTTCAGGGGCGCGATTCAACTGGCACCAGGGCGGTACGAAATTCACGGAACACTCAACTTTAATCAGTCCGGGGTCGTTCTGCGCGGTGCAGGAGATGGCGAAGATACCTTGCTCAATACCGTTTTGGTGGGAATCGGCAATACGCCCAACCAGCGCGATCTTCTCGTTATGGGCGGAGGATCAGGAACCGCCTGGGCAGGAAAAGTTTCAGGAACGCAGACCGATATTATTACAGAAAAAGTCCTCGTTGGAGAAACCACTTTTAAAGTACAAAACATTACCCCCTACGCTATCGGCGACAATATCGTGATCTACCATCCCTGTACACAAGCGTGGATTGACGCTGTAGACGGCGGGGGAACGGCTACCGGTGCAAACTGGACGCCAGGCTCCCAGCCGCTGGTATTTAACCGCAGAATTACAGACATACAAGACAGTCTGATCACGGTCGATGTACCCATTTACAATCACCTCGACCGCTCGCTGTCTCAATCCTATATCTACAAATACGACAGAGCTGGTCTGAAAACACAAATGGGGCTTGAAAACTTGAGAATCGATATTAAAACGGCAGGAGGAACCGATGAGGCACATGCATGGAACGCTGTCAATATGAAGCAGATAGAAGATGCCTGGGTGAAAAATTGCACTTTCCTGCATTTTGGGTTATCGGGTGTAATCACCGAAACGGCCAGCCGCATTACTATAGAAAACTGCCAGGCACTTGACCCTGTGGCAACCGTCACCGGGGGAAATATGTACAATTTTAACGTTTCAAAAGCATCCTCTCAGATCCTGTTTTCAGCCTGCCATGCGAGCAACGGGCGACATCATTACGTTTCCAACGGAACATCATGGGTGTCCGGATGTGTATTTCTACGCTGCACATCCGAAGCGGCTTATGCTTCGAGCGAAGGACACCGGAGGTGGAGCATGGGTTTGCTTTACGACAACCATACGGAAATAGCTGTCAGAAGTACGGGGTTACGCTTGCTGGCTCTGTACAACCGGGGAGATTACGGTACCTCGCACGGATGGGCAGCGGTTCATTCGGTTGCATGGTATTGCGATGTAAAGGTGGGACAGCTAGTCGTCGAAAAACCACCTACCGCTCAAAACTATGCTATCGGCTGCCGTGGTACAATCCTTGGAACTGGCCCATTTAGCAAACCTTCCGGCTATCGCGAAGGTTCGAATGTACCTGGACTTGAGCCCGAATCACTTTACGAAGCGCAACTAAATGCCCGGCTCAACGGTTTATCCCCTATTATTTTCAATACCGGATTGGGCAAAAAAATTGATTTCCCGATGATTGACATTTTCCCCAATCCCGCCCAGGATGTGCTCCATATCGAATGGAGATCGGCAAATCCTGCTTTAACCAACACAGAATTACAGCTATTCGATATGAATGGAAGATTGTTGGAGCAGCAAGTGTTCAGCAAAAAAATAACACTGGATATCTCCCTGTTAAATAAAGGGATATACCTGATTCAGCTCAAACAGGGAGGAAGCCAGATTAGCCGACGGCTGATCAAAGACTAAAAGCAAGTCTATTTCAGAAACGCCAGCATTTTTCTTTTGGCGACAGGAAGCAGTGAAGCCTCTTCCGGAATAGGGTGCATCGTGTAGAGCAACCAGGTTGCCGGGTTAGGCATTTTGGTATGGTGTCGGATCAATTCCAGTTTTTTGGATTCGTAGGTGTTGGCCAGACTATAGGTAAAAGAATCCAAATAGTTGAGACTGATTCCGTGGTAATTGGCATCCGTATTTTCAAAAAAGGATATCCGGTATTCATATACTTTCACCGTGCGGAGCGGATTTACCCGAAGCATTACATATCCCTCCTTTTTGTGAAGGGGCGTAATACCGATCGGCTCAATATTGAGGTGTTCGTCGATATAGGTATAAATCTCTTTTCCTTCTTTCAGGCGTTGCTGCATAGCCGGAAGCGCATAATCAATGATGCTGTCTATTTCGATCAGATCATCACTATCCTGCACTTCAGGTTCATGTTGCAGTCGGAGTTTTCGAAATTCCTCCTTGCTGATATGTGTGGGAAACCGGGAAAACAGTTGTTGCTTATTTTCCCTAAACTGATTCAGATTGTTAAAATGAAAAATCAGATCAGAAAAGGATGGATACAAGCGAACTTCCGCAAACTCACGGCTTACCTGCTGCAAATATGCCAGCAGAATATATTTCTTGTATTCAAAGTCGAGTGTTCCTTCCAGGAACCAGTCTGTATTCAGCTGTTTCATGGAAAAAATATACGAAGAAGAAATTACAAATGACAAACAAGAAATGACAAATTCTAAAGTGGCGTAACACCGATACCTTTGCATCCTTGGTGTGAACCCGGTCATCTCTGATCGAAGATCATCCCCTGCTTTTGAACGCAGATTAACGCAAAGTATCACGCAAAGTAACGCAGAATGCATTTGCGAAACTTTGCGTGAATCAGTTTTCGAAGACTGTTTACTAAAATGGCACCCTTGAGTTATGGTGAATCAATTGTCATTTTAGCAGAAGCGCCCCGGCTTTGATTTCATCCACAACGGATGGATCAAGTAAAGTGGATACGTCTCCGAGATTGTCGGATGATCCATCGGCTATTTTGCGAAGGATACGCCGCATGATTTTCCCCGAACGGGTTTTCGGCAGTCCGCTTACAACCTGAATCACATCCGGCTTGGCAATAGGGCCAATTTCACGGGTTACCACCGCGAGAATTTCTTTGCGTAACGCAGCTTCATCGGCAGGCTTTTCCTGGCAAATCACATAGGCATAGATTCCCTGCCCTTTAATTTCGTGAGGATATCCAACTACCGCAGATTCGACTACGTTGGGGTGTTCGTTGATAGCATTTTCTACTTCAGCCGTACCCATACGGTGTCCGGAGACATTAATTACATCATCTACACGACCAATAATCCGGTAAAAACCTTCTTCATCGCGACGGCAACCATCACCGGTAAAATAGTAATCCTGATAAGGTCCGAAATATACCTGGCGGCAACGCTCATGATCGCCATAGGTAGTCCGGATAATGGATGGCCATGGATATCTGATACACAATAACCCTTCGACCCCATTGCCTTCAATCTCTTTGCCGTCCGCATTGAGCAATACCGGCTGAATGCCTGGCAGCGGTAAAGTTGCAAAACAAGGTTTGAGCGGCGTAATCCCGGCCAAAGGAGAAATCATAATCCCCCCGGTTTCGGTTTGCCACCAGGTGTCTACAATAGGAAGTCCTACTGCACCAATATTATCATTATACCAGTTCCAGGCCTCTTCATTGATCGGTTCGCCGACAGAGCCTAAGACTTTGAGGCTGCTCAAATCGTAAGGTTTTACAAATTCAAGACCACAAGCCTGAAGCGCGCGAATAGCGGTAGGCGCTGTATAGAACTGCGTAACTTTGTGTTTTTCACAGATTTGCCAGAACCGGCCGGCGTCAGGATAGGTAGGAACTCCCTCAAACATGATACTCGTAGCACCAGCCAGCAGCGGCCCATAGACAATATAAGAGTGCCCGGTAATCCAGCCGATATCAGCCGTACACCAGTAAATATCGTCCTCGTCATACTGAAATACATTCCGGAAGGAATATTCTGTATACACCATATACCCACCACAGGTGTGAACCACCCCTTTAGGCTTACCGGTAGAACCAGAGGTATACAAGATAAATAACGGGTCTTCAGAATCCATTTCTTCGGCTTCGCACATGTCAGCCTGCCCTTTAAGCGCATCGTGAATCCAAATATCCCGCCCGGGTATCCAGTCAACAGGTGTATTGGTATGTTTTAATACGAGCACTTTTTCCACAGAGTCAGTAGCAGATACGGCCTCATCTACCACGCTTTTTACCGGAATACTTTTGGCTCCGCGGAAATTACCGTCAGAACAAATCACCATTTTAGCAGAGGCATCGTGAATACGGTCAGCCAGTGCAGAGGAAGAAAATCCGGCAAATACGACCGAATGAATCGCGCCAATACGCGCACAGGCCAATACAGAAATAGCCAGTTCAGGGACCATCGGCATATAAAAACAAACCCTGTCGCCTTTTGAAATACCATTGGCTTTCAGCGCATTGGCCATTCGGCAAACTGCAGCGTGGAGTTCGCGGTAGGTATAGGAGAGCACTTCCCCATTGGGGTCATTAGGTTCCCAGAGAATCGCAACTTTATCACCACGGGTCTCCAGATGGCGGTCCAGACAATTTTCGGTAATATTCATTTTCCCACCGACAAACCATTTTATGTCGGGTTTGCGGAAGTCCCACTCAAGCACTTTGTCCCATTTTTTCCGCCATTGAAAAGTTGAAGCCTCCCCAGCCCAGAACCCTTCAGGATCTTCCACACTTCTGCGGTAAGTTTCCTTGTACTCATCGAAAGTATGAATGCGTGTAGTCATTGTAGTTAATTCTTTATAAATCTAAAGTAATATGAATGATTTTAAAGGTAAAAAATCTAGCTGAAACCACAAGGAAATCATGTTATTCGACTCAATGAGTTTTGTCATTTCGGAAGATATTTCCGTAATTGAATTTCACACACAACTCATCTGAATTTATATCAAGATGAGAAAATACTTTGCTTCCGCCTTTCTATTTGTGTGTGTGGGATATTCCGTTTGCATCCAATCTGCTTTTGCACAGGTCACCAGAAATGATGGTTTTGTGGATGTAAACAAAGGCCTGCCCAATAGTTTTATTCAGGAGATTCCCTTTGTCCCTGATGGTTATAAAGGGAGTTTTTATGTTGAAGACGAATGGTGTAAGGGGAATATCTATTTACCTGACTCCGGACAAATCACCGATGTTCTGCTTCGCTATGACCTTCAGGCCGGGCGGCTGGAAATACAGCTTCCGGATGGAATCAGGGCACTTGATCCGGCTGAGCTGACCGCATTTGAGTGGCTTGACCCGACAGGTCTCATGAGGCGCTTTATTCAGGGAAACAGTTTCCGTTATCCGGAAGAAAATCCTGTTCATGAAATCGTAGAACTCCTCGCAGACGGAAAGAGTCTTAAATTATTTCTACATTATGACCTTATTCTGCGGGAAGGAAATTACAATGTGCAGATAGACATTGGCGACCGCACGCCTCAGTGGGTAAAAAAAGAGAAGTTGTATTTTGTCGTTAAAGATGCGGCATATCCTGTTCCCGGCAAGACGCGGAAATGGCAAATGTTTTTTATGGGAAAATCAGAGATTGTCGATGACTATATCCGGCAAAATCAACTGAATCCTAAAAACAAAGCGGATCTTACGAAGATTGTGAATTATTACAATACCTTATAACCCGCTATGCATCCTCCAGAATCAGGGCATTGACGATTTCCCCATCGGTAACATCAAATTCTTCCACACCCGATTTTGCCCGAAAAGAAAAAGTTCCGGAAAGAAACCAAATGTTGTCGGTCTCTGAGTGGGTAAATTTTGTAATAATAAATTTACCCGAAATGCTGCGTCCATTCCAGGAACCAGAGCCATCGATAAATTCCGCGCGGGCATTGGTCGATGACAAAGAAAAATCTCCGATCTCATATTCTCCGGCAACTTTATCCCCAACATTTTTTATTCTCAATTCAATCCGGTCGCTGCTTCCCGCCATTTTCCCCTCCACCCTGAGCAGGCCCGTTGAAGGCTTATAGTCACCAGAGATTTCATCTGCCTCAAAATCAAGGGGATACTGTACCGGAAGATGAACCAGCGCCAGCATCAATATTTTAAGCGAATTGTCAGGAGGGGTAATTTCAGGTTTACATCCCCCTACCATTACCAAAAACACGAGCGCTATAAAACAATTATTTTTCATGTGATTCCTATTTGTGAAACATCTCCGGGTTCCGCCACGCACACTACAGCTATTTTTCCATTCAAAAAACAACTATAGAATTCATAGGGAAACCGGAGATATTTAATTTTTCAGGTCAAAAAATGATTAATTCACATCCCACCAGACAGGGTTTGCCAGCTCCGCACCACCCTGACGGGCTGTAGCTGCGGCGACATTGGTTGCATTGGTAGTTTGCTCAACACTTGGGTATAACATCCTTTTGGGGAATTGCCCATTGTTTTGATCATTTAAGGCGATGGGCAACGAAGGCCATCCGGTTCGGCGGAAGTTGGTCCAGGATTCAATAGGCTGGCCAAACATCGCAATCCACTTTTGTGTGCTCACCAGTTCGAGGCCACGAGCGGCATCAAAAGCTACATTTGGGTCAGCAAGAAAAGCGTCAATGACCGCAGCGTCAGTAATGCCGTGCTGATTAAGCGATGCTTTTACCGCAGTTTCGTAAGCCGTTTTGGCGTCTTCTGCGATCCAGCCTCTCGCGGCAGCTTCTGCACGGATAAACGCGACTTCAGCATAGGTCATAAAATAATTTGGCGCGGTGGGTGCCAGAAAGCCTGATCCAAATTTACAGGAAGTAAAATTGTCAAGCCCGACATCTCCCAGCCCATTGACACCGTTGGGAACCCCGATATAAATACCATCACTGTTGCGCTCAGAATAGACAGCCAATCGAGGATCTGCAGGGTTAATCGAATCACCAGAGCCGATCATCCGGTCCACCATGGACTTACTCATACGAAAATCATTGGGGCGGCCGGAAAAACGGGAATGAATCGGGTTACGGTTTCCCGGAACATCCACATAAACCAAAGCAATATTTTCGCTGTTGTCTGAGATCAACGGTTTTGCCAGCATGGCTTCAATACCGGCTCGTGAAGTTGTGGGATCTACTTCGGAAAGATGCAGATATGCCCTGAGCCGGAGTGAGTTGGCAAATTTTTCCCACAAATCAAGATCACCGTTCAATATCAGATCTTCGGCCCCAAAGCGATCAATACTGCTTCTGTCCATCATTTTCACCGCATCATCCAGATCTTTAATTATGCCATCATAGACATCTTTTTGCGCATCAAAAACGGGCGTGAGATATTCACTTCCTTTCTCTGCCTGCAAAGCCTGGGAGTAGGGAATATCGCCCCAGACATCTGTGAGCGCCATAAAACCATACGCGCTGAGAATTTTGGCAACCGCCACCTGATTAGGTGAACCATTGTCGATAATATAGCGCAGGTCCTTCATATTGTTGTCGTAGATATTATTCCAGAATACGTTGATATCGTTTAACCGGGGGCTGTACTGATCTTCTTCAGGATATGCACCAGAAGCATGCTGCTGGACCCAGAGACCGATATAATTGATACCCAGTTGATAGTTGGTATAATACGCCAGATCCACAATGGCACCCGGTAGTACAAACTCCGGAGCCGCACTTGCCGGCGCGTTGGGATTGGCGTTTAATTCGTCAAACCGCTGCTCACAGGCACCCAGCCACATCAAAAAGGCCAGGGCAAAAACAGAGGAGGTTTTTATCAGAAATCTTTTCATATTTTTCTTTTTTTAGCTTGGGAAATACTAGAGTTTGAGGGTAATTGTGCCGCCAAAACTTCTGACAGAAGGGATGCCATTCACCTCAAAACCCTGACCGTTGGAGGAACCATAACCGCTGCTTTCCGGATCTACATTGGGTACATTGGAGTGAATAATCCAAAGGTTGCGTCCCTGAAGCGCGATCGTCAGGCCACTGAAAGGTGTTTTTGCCATGACGGAAGCAGGAAGAGAATAACCAAGTTTTACTTCTCTCAGTTTTACAAAAGTCGCATCATAAACTCCCGTTTCCTGTGCAGAGAAGGTTCTGTGCCAGTATTCTTCCGCATCAACAGGAATGTCATTGGGACGATATGTTCCATCTGGATTTTTGGCAACGCCTTCTGCGATATAGGTTCCGTCGCGTCCTTCTGTTGTGTAGGACAATACACCTGAATAACCGCCAAAGAAGTTGGTCAGGGAGAACATATCTCCACCTTGTTTCCAGTCAACGAGGAAACTCAGATAAGCCCCTTTCCATGAGATCGCATTGTTAACTCCCATGAGAAAATCAGGCTGAATATTTCCCAAAGCCTGATTACCTCCGGCTGCACGGTTGGGCCTGCCATCATCACCGATAATTCTTTCGCCAAAGTATGGGCTGCTCTCATCGGTTACCCGATCCCATGCCGTACCGTAAATCGTGCCGTAAGGTTGTCCGGGACGAGCTTCCAGTTGTGCGCGGTGAGTCTCCAGAATAATCGATTCAACCTGTGGATGAAGGGCCACCACATTGCTTCTGTTTCGGGCAAAATTGACGCCGATATTCCAGTCAAATCCTCCCTTTGTAGATACAGGAGTCGCGAGGAACATAACCTCTATCCCACTATTTTGAATTTCGCCGGCATTGATCACCTGACTGCTGAAACCAGAGGAAGAAGGCAAGGTAAGTTTCATCAACTGGTTTTTGGTAGAACCCGTGTAGTAGGTAACATCAATTCCCAGTCGGTTTTCAAAAAACCGCAGGTCTGTACCCACTTCCCAGGAAGTGGTGGATTCAGGAAGAAGATTTGCATTTGCCAACTCATCACCCAGGGCAAATGAAGGCTGTCCGTTGAATGGGAAAGTAATGTCCGCATTATTGTCCGCAATTCGTTTCTTCACAAAATAGGATTGCAGTACAAAGGGATCGGTGTCATTCCCTACCTGCGCGATACCTGCACGCACTTTTCCAAAACTAAAGAATGAAGGAAGTGAAATGGCATCAGAGAATACAAAACTCCCACTGGCTGAAGGATAAAAATACGATCTGCTGCCAGCAGGTAACGTTGAGGACCAGTCATTTCTACCGGTAAGATCGAGGAATAAATAATTTTTAAAAGATAATTGTGCAGCAGCATACACGCCGTTGATCCGCTTGGCAGTGCGATACTCCCGTGAATCGGGCGTACCCCTTGCATTGCTGATATTATAGATATCGGGGATCAGCAGCCCTTCCACATAAGTAAATTCATTGGCCAATGTATTGTGGAATCGGTTTGCGCCCACGAGCAGACTCCCGCTCAGATCGGAAGTAAAATCCGTCTTAGCACTCAACACAAAGTCAATATTATAAGTATTGACATTATAGTTGTCGTGAACAAATCCACCGGTGCGGAGCGACGCGGGATCTTTCAGGCCTGCGCGATAAATTTGCTCTCTGCGATCAGAATAAAAATCTGTACCGGCGCGAAGATAGGCACTCAGCCAGGGAGTGAAGTCGTAGTTGATCTTAAAATTGCCGATGACCCGGTCACGACGGTCAGAGTTTACATTTTCATACAGATTGACATATGGATTGTTTTGCCAGGCAGGAATAGGAGAAATCGGCTGCCCGTAAGCTTCCGTATAATTGGGATCACTCAGGTTCAGAATCAGACTTCCATCTTCATTTTTATAATCTTTAAACCGGGCATAATCGATCTGACGGCCATGCCAGTTAAACATCGACTGAAACACATTCTGACCGTCATATCCTGTAAGCGGGCGATTTTTTCCCTGAGTAACAGAATAATTGACACTCGAAGTAATACTCATCTTCGACGAAGGTTTCAGCCCCGCTTTCAGGCCAATATTTGTTCTGCCAAGACCAGTATTGGGGACAATCCCTTTTTGATCCAGATTAGATAAGGAAAATCGAAATTGTGCCAGGTCATTTCCTCCCTGCAGGGAAGCATTATTGACAAAATTGTATCCAGTTTCAAAAAAGTTTTTGACATTGTCGGGATTGGGCACCCAGGGCACATCTTCTGCAAATACGTTTTTCATGATGCGACCATCCAGCGGATATCCCCAGCTTTCATCGACATCGATATAGTCGGGATAATCTACCAGACCGTAGCCACCCTGTCCGTATTCATTTTGAAATGTGGGGAGTCGGAGAGGTGTTTGTAATGAATAAGAGCTACTGAGCGTAACGCCTATACCTTTTTGCGCTTTCCCGGATTTGGTTGTGATAATGATTGCACCATTTTGAGCGCGCGATCCATACAAAGCAACGGCTGTCGGGCCTTTGAGCACGCTCATGCTCTCGATATCATCAGGGTTGAGGTCAGAAATCGCATTGCCATAATCAGCGCCCCCCTGCTCTTCATCACCTTTTCGGGTTCCATTGGCAGGTTCATTGGTGCTGTTGCGCGGACTGGAAGAAAACTGTGTATTGTCGAGCGGGATACCATCGACGACAAACAGCGGCTGGTTGTTGCCAAGCAGAGAAGATGCCCCGCGGATCACAATTCGGGAAGAAGCACCGGGAGCACCGGAGGAACTGGTAACCTGAACCCCCGCAATTTTACCAGAGAGAGAATTTACAATATTAGACTCCTTCGTCTCTACCAGATCTTGCCCTTTCAGTTCCTGAACCGAATAGCCCAGCGCCTTTTTTTCGCGCTGCACCCCCAAAGCGGTAATTACCACTTCATCGAGAGAATTGATCTCCTCCACCAGAAGAATATCGATTGTCGACTGATTACCAATTTCGATTTCCTGGGTATTGAATCCATAGAAAGAGACGATCAGTACACCGCCGCCGGCAGGTACCCGCACCTGGTACTTACCCTGATCGTCGGTGAAAGCGCCGACCGTCGTACCTTTCAAGAGAATTGTTGCGCCAGAAAGCGCATTTCCATCTTCGGCTGAAGTAACCTTGCCGGATACCAGCCGGTCCTGCGCCTGTAGGTGCAAGACCATAAAAATGGAAAAAACGAGAAAAATCATTCGTAGTTTGAGACTCATACAAAAATTAGGTTAAAGGTGAAATTCCGAAATGACAGACCTGCCCAAAGGGCATAAGTCGCCCTTCCGTCTGACGGGTGCAGACCGGAGTGGGCAGGTCAAAATTTTTACAATCTTTCTGGAATATGGGGGCAGGATCAATTCCCCTGGCGTGGCATCCTCAGGTATCAGTTAATAATTGCTTCAACAGTTTGGTTCGCTGCTATGCAAGTTACAAGATTCTCAAAAAATAGTCATTTCCAGCTTCGTTATTTAGCCAGACAGACGGATTTAGCAGACCAATACCTTATATTATACCACCAACGAATACTCAGCCCGCCAAATGGCAGGCATTTACCGACGAACGGCGTTTGCGTGTTTCATAATGTTTGCTTCCCGGATTTTTTTTTGAATCTCCCTGGAAAAAATACCCAATCTTAATGCCCGCCCGGCTCGATATGACTGGTCAGGTACCGGGTTAGCAGACCGTACAAATGTGTCGAAGTACCAGATCCTTCATTGATGCTGTGTGTCCGGTTGGGATACGCCATCATATCAAAAGGTCGATTGTGGCGAATGAGCTCATTGATGAGAATTTCTGCATTTTGATAGTGTACGTTATCATCACCGGTACCATGTACAAGCAGAAGATTACCCTGAAGATATTGAGCAAAAGTAACAGGAGACCCCAGACGGTAGCCTTCTGCATTTTCATCCAGCAACCCCATGTATCTTTCCTGATAGATACAGTCATACAGCCGTTGGTCAGCTACCGGAGCGACGGACATTCCCGTATTATACAATCCGGGGTAGCGAAACATCATATTCAATGTCATCGAACCTCCCCCACTCCATCCCCAGATACCCATACGTTCAGCATCCACCCATTCCCATTTCCCTATCTCCCGGGCGGCATCAGCCTGGTCATCGGATGCAAGAATACCAATTTGCCCATACACGACCTTGCGCCAGTCACGGCCCCGCAGAGAGGGTGTGCCGCGATTATCTACGGTCATCACCACATAACCCATCTGGCTAAGCATAAGGTGCCAGAGATAGCGGTTGCCACCCCAGATGTCTTTGGCTGTTTGTCCCCAGGGTTCACCATACACATAAAAAAGTACAGGGTATTTTTTTGCAGGATCAAAGTCAGGGGGGCGAATATAATATCCGTCGAGATCTTCACCGTTGCGGGTTCGTACCCGAAAATAATCCAAATCGCCTTTCTTCAGTTCATCAAGTTTTTGCCGCAGAGTTGCGTTGGTCACCCAGACATTTACGGTTCGGTGATCGGGAAGACTGACCAGTTCGGTCATAGGAGGCTCTCCCATTGCCGACCAGGTATGTATGGCCCAGTTTCCATCCGGAGAAATATCATAAGCGTGACAGCCCGGCTGACTGGAGGGAGAAAGACCTTCGGCAATGCCTGTACCACTGAGCGGCGTGCGAAACAGGTAACGCTGGTTGGGGTTTTCGGGTGAAGCCGTGTAATAAAACCATTTCGTTTTTGCGTCCACACCCACGATTTTTTCCACGTCATAATCAGCAGGAGTCAGGCACTGAAGATTGCCATCGCGTAATGAGACCAACCACACATGGCGCCAGCCGTCTCTTTCGCTCAGCCAGAGAAAGGATTTCCCCTTTTCAGCCCAGATCAACTCGTCCATCAGATCTACCCAGGCAGAGTCTTTTTCTACAAATAGATTTCTGATTCGCCCTGAAGTAATATCGCCAATCATTACCCGGTTTTGATTTTGTTTGCGGTTGAGTTGCTGAAGCAATATTTCATGCTGACTGATCCAGTCCATTCGCGCGAGATAATGGTTGCGGGGATCACCTTCGACAGGCATCCAGAGTATATTGCCGCCATCGGCAGAGACTACCCCCACTTTTGCTGCCGAATTTTGCTGGCCGACTTTCGGGTATGGCATAGCGTAAATAAAGGGATAGAGGGAATCCGTATTGTTGATCATATAAAAATCGTGAATACCGGAAGCATCGAGTTGCCAGAAGGCAATATGCAAGCCATCAGGGCTCCACCGGAATCCGTCCTGCAAAGCCAACTCTTCCTCATAGGCCCAATCGAAGGTTCCATTGATCAGCGTACGCGAGCCATCAGTGGTCAGAGCTGTGATTTTCCCGGAAGAAAGCTCTTCCACATACAGATTATTTTCCCTCACATATCCTACGCGGCTGCCATCGGGAGAAAACTTGGCAAACATAAGCGTGGAAGGCTGCGCATTTTTTCCCAATTGGGAAAGTTTACGGGAAGCCATATCCAATACCCAGTAATCGCCGCGGGTGTGATCTCGCCATACTTTCCGGGTATTGGTAAAAAGTAACAGCCGGGCTCTGTCTGCTGACCAGAAATAATTTTGAATCTCAAGTGGTCCTTTGCCCACCGAAGGAATCAGCCACTCAGCCGGTACCAGTACAGAGCGATTGCCAGTTTTGGAATTATAGCTGACAATATCTGTTCCGCCCGACTTACCGGCTGAAGGTTCCAGTGTAGTAAAATACTTGCCTTCTTCCAACCATTTGGACGGGCCAAAAGACTCGGAAGAAAACTCCCTGTTGGTAAAAATACGCTCAAGCGTAAGGAGAGCGGGATCAGCTTGTTGTCCGGAAGAAAAAAGTGGCAGGAACAGCAAAAAAATAAAAACTCTGGCCATGTCGAAATACTTATTGGTTTTGCGAAGAATAATCTTTAGTGGGTACAAAAATAGTTAAGCCTTCCGAACAATAGTTACAGAAGGCTTAAAACCATAACACAAAATTCCCAATTCTCCGGGGCGGGGAGTGGGAGCACCATTCTTTTTAGTTCAGAATGGTATATTCATAAAGCTTAAGGTAGTACTCATAACATTCTTCCACCAATGACTCCAGGTGTTCAGGAATTTCATTGGATTTTTGCTCATAAGGCATAAAACCCGTTGACTGGTGCACCTGATCATACCAATATTTTCCCCAGATTCCTTCCTGAGGCAAAATACCCGATTGCCAGTTCAGCATCGTAGAAGCATAGTCTATGCCGGTTCGGTTGCAAATTTGTTTAATCTGTAATTCCGGATTCATTTGGATATGCTTTACGTCAATCACCATCGGATTTTTCCCCTGCTGGCGCAACCTTTCAAACAATTCATATTGCATCTTATAGGCAGTGTCCAGCATTTCAGGATTGGGGATATATCGAAGCAGTGAAGGAATCGCTTCCCGGGGATTACGGATAAGGAAAATATTCTCTAACTCATTGACAAACCCCAGGTCAAGACCGACCAGATGATGAGGCATATCCTTAATAAACAAAACCGGGCGGGCATGATCACCGAGAATATCCTCAGAAATGACAGATTCCGCCTTTGTATTCACTTTTGACAGCACTTCTTCCCTACCCGGATGTCTTGCACCTGTCCGCTTCAAATAGTGACCATATAAAGGCTCATCCATTACCATTGTATCTTCGCGCTGGGCAAAAGCATACAAAAAAGTAGAAGCACCATTTCTCGGTCCGGACCAGACGCAGATACGTTTTGTGGTAGTCATAGGCGCAATCGGTTAGGGAAAGACTAATTATGACAATTGTAATTCTAAGTAAAGGTACAATAACCGAATAAAACAATGTGCGTGATTTTTATCTCTTTTTTGTACTATTTTAGCAGCTATTATTATTTATCCACCATTTAAGGCTAGGAAAATACGTATTATGAAGCCGATTTTTTTTCAAATTCCTCAATCACTGGGCGAATCCTTTAGTATTTCTTTAGATGAAGGGCCATATTTTTTTACGCCTTTACATTTTCACTATGCCTGCCAGCTTTCTTTAATTCTGGAAAGTACCGGGACCCGATTTGTCGGGGATAATATCGAGCGATTTGAGGCGGGAGACCTTGTGCTTTTGGGTTCCAATATCCCTCACGTTTTTCGCAATGACCCGGTGTACTACGAATCAGGCTCTCACTTAAAAGCGAGAGCAATTCATGCATTTTTTACGCCTGATTTTCCCGGCGAGAAGTTTATGTCTCTTCCGGAAACTGCCGCCATAAGGCAATTGATCCTGCAGGCAGGAAGAGGTCTCAAAATCATGGGGCAAACCCGCAAAATCATCACAGAAAAAATGCTTCAAATCGGCGGGAGAGAAGGCCTTCCGCGATTGCTGGAATTGCTAAGTATGCTTGATATTCTTTCCCGCTCCAGCGAACTGGTGTTTCTCTCCAGCAGGGTTTCGGATCCTTCCCTAAAAAAATCAGACAGCGACAAGATCAACGATGTTTTTAATTTTGTGATGGGCAATTATCAGGATGACATCAGGCTCGACCAGATCGCTTCGGTGGCGCATATGAGTCCGACTGCATTTTGCCGCTATTTCAAACGAAGCACTCAAAAAACCTTTTCCCAATTTCTCAACGAAATACGCATCGGCCACGCTTGCCGTATGTTACGGGAAGAATCATTTCCCATATCGGAGATCGGATTTCTTTGTGGATTTAACAATACTTCCAACTTTAACCGCCGGTTTAAAAACATTACCACATTCACACCAAAAGAGTATCAGAAAAAACATTCCTTAAGATAATATCGATTCCTTTCCCATTTATGCCCACAAAATATTAGATTGTCGGGCAAAAGGATATTTATGTCTCCGGTTGCAATTGCCCCTACCCTCCACGAAATCATCGCTGCCCAGGTACGATTAAGCAAATGGGTCAAAGAAACGCCTGTCGTTACATGGGATTCTCTGACCAAAGAACGCTTGCTGGGACCTGATACTCAAGTGTATATAAAACTTGAGCTTTTCCAGCACGGGGGCAGTTTTAAACCTCGTGGTGCGTTGCTGGTGATGATGAACCTCGACGACGAAAGCCTGGAAAAAGGAGTAACGGCAGTCAGTGCAGGCAATCACGCCATTGCTGTGGGCTACGCCGCGCAGGTATTGGGAACCCACGCAAAAGTTGTCATGCCCAAAACCGCTAACCCTTTCAGGATTCAACGATGCCAGGAACTGGGCGCGGAGGTGGTGTTGGTAGACAATGTAGCCCGCGCATTCGAGGAAGCCAGTCGCATTCAGCATGAAGAGGGGAAAACTTTTATTCATCCCTTTGAAGGACCATTGACGGCTTTGGGAACGGCAACGGTCGGGCTCGAATATACCCGGAGCGTAGCGAAGATGGACGCCGTCATCATTCCGGTTGGCGGTGGCGGACTGGCAGCCGGGATGGCTGCGGCTATCCACCAGATCAATCCCGAGTGCCGGATTTTTGGGGTAGAACCCGTAGGCGCGGATACCATGCACCGGAGTTTTATTTCGGGTAATCCCGAATCCATCGAAGCGGTACGCACCATCGCCGACAGCCTCGGTGCTCCGTTTGCCATGCCCTACAGCATGGATATATGCAGGCGGTTTCTGGAAAAAATTGTTCTGGTAGAGGATGATGACCTGCGAAATGCCATGCGGCTGATGTTCAATGAGTTAAAGCTCGTAGCCGAACCTGCTGCTGCTGCGTCACTCGCGGCATTGATCGGCCCGCTGAGGGAAGAGCTTACCGGCAAAAAAGTCGGACTCATAGCCTGCGGTTCCAATATCGATCTTGAAACATTTTATCAACTCATAAAACAATGAAAAGAAGAAACTTTGTAAAAAAAGCTGCCGCTGCTTCCATGGCAGGACTAAGTGTCGCGTCTCTTTCGGCGGCAGATCCTCAAAAAAAACAAAAGGGAAATGTTTACCACGAACTTCGGGTATATCATGTCAATTATGGACGTAGCCAAAAAACGCTGACCGATTATTTCAAAGATGCCCTGATACCGGCCCTCAACCGGCTGGGGGTAAAGGCAGTAGGCGTATTTACAGAGATGAATGGCCCACAGCCTACCAAAATTTATTTACTGATCACCTATCCCGAGCTGAAGGACTTTATCGGACTGGCTGATGCACTGGTTGCCGATAGTGTATATCAGGCAGCCTGGGCGCCCTATTTGCAGGTAGGTTCGGACAAATCACTTTTCAGCCGGTACGAATCAAACCTGATGTATGCCTTTGACTCAGCCCCCGACCTGGAAGTTCCGCCTTCAGCCAAAACCAAAGGTCCGCGTATATTTGAACTCCGAACCTATCAAAGCCATAATGAAGATGCCCACAGAAGAAAAGTGGCTATGTTTGACAAAGGAGAGACGGCATTGTTTCGCAAGGTGAAAATGAATCCTGTATTTTTCGGAAAAACCCTGATCGGCGACAATATGCCCAACCTCACCTATATGCTTACCTTCAAAGATATGGCAGAACGGGATGCCAACTGGAACGACTTTATTGTCAGTGAGGAATGGAACACGATGAAAAATCTGCCGGAATATGCAGATACCGTATCAAATATCATTCGCACGTTTCTGGTTCCTATGGATATATCGCAGGTATAAGCAACCCGCCTGTCTGATTGTGAAAAGGATACTATTTACCGTGGAAGAAAGTTATGTATGAAAACAGGGTGTCATTTACAACCCGTTTCTTTTACGCTGGAAAATTTACCATATGATAACACGCGTTTTTTTCTTCATCCTGCTTCTTTTCACGAGTAGTATCCTTTTTGCCCAATCTCACAGAGGTTCGGGTTTGTTGATGGATGATGAGAGCTATGAAACCATTCCTATAGCCGAAATTATCAGCCCTGACGGAAGCGGAAACCGAATTGCCCCCGCTGTCTCTCTGAAGAACTTTTCTCCGGTACCGCGTGATCAGGGGCAATACAATAATTGCGTTGGCTGGGCAACTGCTTATGCGGCACGTACCATCATGGAAGCGCAGAAAGAAGGTTGGACCAATCAGGCTTTTATTACTGAAAATGCTTTCTCGCCCGGGTTTGTGTACAAACTTATCAGCCCGGACGCATCCTGTTACTCTCCTACCTCAATAGACGAAGCATTAAAAGCTATGTCGCAAACCGGTACTGTAAAATTTTCTGACCTCAGGGAAGTTTGCCCCAGTCAAATTCCAACAGGCCTGATACGAGAAGCGGCGCAGTACAAAATCAAAACATACAACCGCCTGTTTTATCTCAAAGACAGTCCGGAAACAAAACTTGAAACGGTGAGGCAAAGTATTGCCAGAAGAGTCCCCGTCGTGATTGGCTTTCGCTGCCCGCCTTCCTTCGAAAAGGCCGACGGCCAAAATGTCTGGAATCCAACGGAAAGTGCCAACACCAATAACTATTTTGGCCATGCGATGTGTGTCGTTGGTTATGACAACGTAAAGTATGGCGGCGCGTTTGAGATTCAGAATAGTTGGGGGACAAAATGGGGAAATAATGGCTATATCTGGGTTCGGTACGATGATTTTGCTGCCTTTGCCAAATACGCCTATATCCTGGAGCAGTACACCATTCGCCCGGAGATCGCAGCAAAAAATCAAACCAGCACGCCGGTTCCCGAAGTTAAACCCAGAGCAATACTCCCGGAATCCGCTTCCCGAAATATACAGGGAAAACTCACCTTTACCGATGCGTCAGGAGAAAAAATGGACATGAGACTATATGGGAATTACTACAGGTTTCGAAAAGCCTATGCAGGTGGTACCCGGTATAAACTCAAAATGGAAGGTTCGGAAGGATTTGTCTATGTCTTAGGGCTAAATCCCAATCGGGAGGTATACCAGGTATTCCCAGGCCTCAGAGATCAATCCGCCCAAATCGGCGTAAAGGGAAAAGTCATTTCTATCCCTACCTCAAGCAGTTACGCCACGATCCATACCAGCCTGGGAGAGGATTACCTTTGTGTGTTGTTTAGCCAAAAACCGCTCAATATGTATCACCTTACCGAGCAGTTTGAGCAGGCCAAAGGGAGTATTTTCCAACGCGTGGAACAAGTCCTCGGCAAAGAGAAACTCTCTGCCCGGGAAATCAGTTATAATAGTACCGAAGCTGCATTCTCCGGCGTAAGTAGCGAAAAATCACTGGCCGTGATGATTGTACAGCTAAAAAGAAGATAACAGGGGTTAGCCCGCAGACATGATGATATTCTCGCTCATATTGTTAGTGTTGGTACTGGTAGCAGGTATTATTTTTTGGGTTGGTCCCCGCCCCCCAAAACCGGTGTACCGGATGGAATTGCCCGAGCTTCCCACAAACCTTCAGGATCTGGAAAAATATATACACGAATCAGAGCTACAGACCCCCTATCTCCGGCCTGACAATGAAGCGCGGATTATTTGGGCGAAGGGATATGAATACAAAAAAACGACTTACAGCCTGGTATTTCTTCATGGCTTTTCAGCCAGTTATATGGAAATCGATCCGATCCACCGGGCATTTGGCGAGCGATTTGGTTGTAATGTGTACCTAAGTCGCCTGCAGGCTCATGGAGTAGATACCCCCGAGCCGATGCTCGATTTTACACCTGAAGGCTTTATGGATTCCGGCCTTTTTGCATTGGCGGCAGGGAAACAAATTGGCGAAAAGGTTATTTTGATTACCGCTTCCACCGGCTCCACGCTGGGTATTTATATTGCAGCCCATTTCCCTGAAATCGCCGGGCTGATCTGCTACTCACCCAATATCGACCTTTATTCAAATGTAACCCGCTTGCTGGCAGGGCCCTGGGGACTACATTTTGCCAAACTGGTTTTCCGGGGAAATTACCGCGCCAGGATTATTGAAGGGCCGGGAAAACAGTATTGGATTGCCCGGCACAGGGTAGAGGCGCTGATTGCTTTAAAAAACCTTATTCGCTCCACCATGAAGCCGGAAATATTTCAACGTGTGAAGCAGCCGTTTTTTATGGCTTATTATTACAAAAACCGCCAGTTTCAGGATAAAACTGTTTCGGTTCACAAAATGCTTCAGATGTACCGGCAACTGGGAACACTCCCAGAACTTAAGAGGAAAAAAAGTTTTCCCAAAGCCGGGGTTCACGCCATTGGCAGCAGGTTTACCTCAGGTGCGGTGGACAGGCTGCAAGCAGAGACCTTCCGCTTTGCGGAGGAAGTTTTGGGATTAAAACCCGTAGGTTGATCACATTAGCTCTAACAACATCATTGAATGATCACTGATTTTTTCTTCTCTATACCGATGGGAGTAGCTGCAATGTTTTATCTGACTTTTTAGCGCTGCATTTATGAAGAAATGATCAATCCGGAAACCATTGCCTTTATTGCTGAACCAGGAATATTCTCTTTTCTCCGTATTCAATTCCCGCCATGCATCGACCATTCCTTTTTCTTCAAAAACATCAAAATACTTTGAATGGTAAAAAGTTGCCCCAGCTTCATCCAGATAGTGTTTCCCTGTATTCAAGTCTCCGGCAATGATGATGTTTTTGTGTTTATTTTTTTCTATTTCAACAATGAGAAATTCAAAAATAGTTTTTTTCAAATGCAAACCCGGAAAATAACAACCATAAATCAAACTGTCTTCGTTTTCGAGTCTGACAATATGTCGTTTAAATTCAGCCAGCTCGTCGAAAACTTTTTTTTCAAAACTGGATTTACAGGCGATTAATACCGAGTTTAATTTTGGAGCGCAATCCACAAAATAGTGAAACTCATAGCCCATTTCATAGAGGTCCTTTTTCAACAATTCTCCTTGTTGATTATTCCTGTATTCAGTCAGAATAAAAATATCTGAATCAGAATTTTCGCGAAGCACATTTATGATCTTGCCGACCCTTTTGCCTCCGCCATGCCTTAAATTCCATGTAGAGATTTTCACTTCTTGATATTGAAATCTACAGGTAAAATTAGTCGCCTACATCAAAACGCCATCTTTTGCCTGAATACCTGGCGGCAAATCTTTTTCCCGGAGCATTTCTCTGAGGTCTATTTCTATCGTACGACAGAGCGACAACATGGGGATATCATTGGCCATTCCCATAAAGGGGTTTTCGGTATAGTCCCCTACCACTTCCATCATAATATATACCCATCCGACAAGTGCTGTAATAGGAATCGAGAGCCAAAACCCCCATTCGCCCAGTTTTATCAGTTCGGGAATCATACTAAAAGGCAGGAGGAAAATAAATATCCCCACAAATATCCGGCTCATATAAGCGTATTGCCGGGGTAGCGGAAATTTTTTAATCCGTTCACATTTTCCCTGATGCTCATACAAATGATACAAGACCTGGGTCATTTCCATATGGCGAAAATCTTCAATCATATTATCCTCCCGCAAGGCGGCAAGATCTCTGGATTGTTCGTTAATAATTTGCGTAGCCGTATTGACATTATTTACCAGCCGCTCGTATTCGTCACGTGGCAGAAATTGTTTTAGCTCGGTGCGGGTAACGTCATCGTCTATGAGCCCTACCCCAAATTTATTTTGGTAGTATTTGGCCCTTGCGCCCAAAAGTCCGCCCTGGCTGGCATGTTCCCAGGAAGTTGAGACAAGCAGCTGGCTTCTCAGGGCATATAACCAGGCTATGTGCCGGTATATCAGCCGTTGTTTGATTTCAAGGATTTCTTCTTTCGTTTTTTTATTTTCAGTAAAATAATTGGTCACAAAACCATCGACATACATGCCCCATGCCCGGCTTGTATTGACAATACCGCCCCATATTTTCCGGGCTTCCCACATACGGTCATAGGCCTGGTTGTTTTTAAAACCTGCATAAAATGCTACAGCAGTGCCGATAACGGACATAGGCAACCAGGGAATACTAAACGCAATATAGTCCATTTGATAAAATAACGCCAGAATGGCCGCACCGCTTAACAGCCATATCGCATGGTGCCCAGACCAGTTTAAAACTTTGCCAATACTTATGCTTTTGGTAACAATCATTAGAATAAAAGTTATTGATTAAACAATCGTGCAATCCGGTGTGCCAGGTAGCTGATAAATAAGTATTCGTTGTTTGACAAGGCAATAATTGTCACGGGGCGATCTTTAAATCTCAACACATAACTCACATACCCCGGCCAGGAGCCGCTGTGAAAAACCAGGGTCTCATTTCCCTCCTTTTCCTTCACTTCCCATCCGTAACCATAGTCCGTACTTTCTCCATTCTTAAGTTTGTAGGGTGTAAAAATGGCAGCCATAGTCTCTGCACTTGCCAGTTGGTTTGTGCGAAGTGCCTTATCCCAGATCACCATATCTTTCAGGTTTGAATTAACCACCCCATCACCGGTGATCGCATCCATATACCGTACATAGGAATAATCGGGGAGTGAATCAGGAAGAGTTAGGGTATGATTTTGTATATCAGGTATATAACCCAATGCCGTATTTTCAAGCTTTTCATCCGCAGACCTCCGGGTATTATAAATACGGGTCGACACCATGCCCAGCGGATCAAAAATCGATTCTTTTAAAAAGACCTCAAATGGCTGGCCGGATACCCGCCCGGCAATAATTGCCAGTAATACATAACCGGTATTGCTGTACGAATAATTGGTCCCCGGAGAAAACTCCTTCTTTGGGTGGTGCTTTGATAGCAGTTGAAGGACATCGTCATTGGTAGCAAATCGCGTGGTGTCCCAATGTTTTTCCAACAACTCCATATAGTCGGGAATGCCGGAAGTATGGGTGAGCAGGTGTTCGATCGTAATGCCTTTGTAAACAGCAAGCTCGGGAAGATATTGGGCAGCATTGTCTGTAATTCGCAGCTTTCCCTGCTCCTGAAGAAGCATCACCGACATGGCTGTAAACGCTTTGCTGCATGAAGCCAGGTCAAACCGGGTTGCCGGAGTCAGCGGCGCTTGCGTCTCCTGGTTGGCCATTCCATAACAATTTTCATACACCACACGGTCTCCATCCACCACAGCTACGCACCCACTAAAGCCAGCTGCAAGGTATTTGTAACGAACAATAGAGTCTATTTTTTCCGTGAGGTGGTCAGTATATATGGGCTGATCTTTTTTATATTGAAATTCGGGTTGTTTGCTGTTAAAACCCATAATTTTCCCCTTTTTGGAAAAAGAAACCCCAAAATTGTCCAGTTCCGTCGTATCCCGCTGATAACGAAGCATAATACGTGCACTGCTACTCCCCCACTTGATATTCTGAATAGTACTTTTCCCCAGTTGATCGTATTGGGCACCAAAAGATTTTTCCAGTAAACCAGGAGAAAAAATCCATTTCAACGGAGCGCCCATAGTCGCATGCATTTTTTTGAAGTCCCGGGTATTGTAACCATCATAAAACTGCCGGATATAAGCTTCAGCCGCTGGGTTTTGGCTAAAAATGTATGCCGGTATAAGAAAAATAAAAACCGTACAGAGGTGTTTCATATAAAATGATTGACAGGTAAATTCCAGATAGAAAGTTGTATAAGAGTTTTGACAATACCCAATGAAACATCAACAATCAGAATATCATAAATATTTTTAATGACTATGATATTGAATATAAATAAAAATATATAAACTATGCGATTCATCTTTGCGGCGAATTCACCACCAGTTAATCATTCATGAATCTTCTACTTGAAAACCTGACCAACCCCGCCCTTCTTTTTTTCTTTTTGGGAATCCTGGCTGTAAGCCTTAAAAGTGATCTGGAGATTCCACCTACCAGTTCCAAATTCATTTCCCTTTATCTGCTGTTTTCCATCGGATTTAAAGGTGGAAATGAACTTGCTCACAGTCCTTTTGACATGGAAATTGTCTGGGGCATGGTCATGGGAATTATGGCCGCACTGCTTGTCCCGTTTTATACCTTTTTTATCCTGAAAAAGAGATTGGGGGTTCCCAATGCCGGCGCCATAGCTGCTGCTTATGGCTCGGTGAGTGCCGTTACATTTGTGACCGCAATCTCCTATCTCGAAATCAGAAACCTATCTTTTGGTGGCCATATGGTCGCTGTCATGGCTTCCATGGAGGCGCCCTCCATCATTATCGGTGTCTTGTTGATGGAATGGTTTGGCGACTCCCAGATAAAAATAAGTAAGCGAAAAATCATTACCCATGCGCTTACAAACGGGAGTGTACTGCTGATTTTGGGGAGCCTGGTAATTGGCTTTTTGGCAAGTGATAAGCAAGCCCAGGGCATAAGCCCCTTTACCACGGATATTTTCAAGGGCTTTTTGGTTATTTTCCTCCTTGACATGGGGATCATCAGTGGAAAACGCCTTTCCTCTTTTTGGGAAAATGGCTGGTTTCCCTTTGCCTTTGCTATTGTAGTTCCGTTTATCAACGGCTGTCTTATGGCTTTCCTGAGTACTTATGTTATTGATGACATCGGCAACCGGTTTTTATTGACGATTTTGGCGGCCAGTGCTTCCTATATAGCAGTACCTGCCGCCATGAAGTTGGCCGCTCCGGAAGCCAACCCCGGCTTATACATCCCGATGTCCCTCGCGATAACCTTTCCGTTTAATATTACCCTCGGATTTCCTGTGTATTTTTATCTGGTTCACTTATAACGACTGTCCGAAATACAATTAGTTCTTACCCTGACTACCAGCTAGCCCTATGGCTTTCTCCAGTTCAATGCTGAATGTTTCCAGCACGTCTGTCAGCTTTTGAATCTGCCGATCCAATTCCGGCCAGTCGCGCTGTTCAATGGCTTCTCTAACGCCAGGCAGGGTTTTTACGCTATACCCGGTGTATAACCCCGGCGCGTAAATATGATGCCTGTACCAGGGACGGCCGGGCAGACCATTTGAGCTGGTCAGGGCGCGTTCCATATTTTTTAGTTGAATATTTAGCTGTTGGGCAGTTCCCGCATTCAGCTTGTTTTCGGCTATGGCTTTTTCATATTCAACTGATTGTTTTTTTAACTTTTCCAGCAGGTTTTGGAGCGGGGCAAAACTCATAAATGGCACATCTTCCCGGGGCTCCGGAACCACCAGGGGTTGGGTGGGATCGGCGGCGAGCTGGTATAAGCCTTCGCGTATCAGCCGGTTTTCTTTTTTCGTTTTTTCGCGCATATCATCGGCCAGTTTCATTACTTCATCCAGATATCCGCTGATTGTGGTGGAAAATCGCTGAAACTCGAATGGCAGCGATTCGGCATTGGCCAGCCGCAAGGTAGCGCGCCCGGCTACTTTCGAGAGGGTGATGCCATATTGAAATCCAGGATCCTTAAACCGCACAAAATGATCATAGGAATCGTAAATCGAATGGTATTCTCCTCCGCCATTTTCTCCGCCAAAACCCAGATCCAGCGCGGCTATTCCCAAATGCTGAATAAATGGAGAATAGTCTGACCCTGTGCCTAACGCGCCCAACTGGAAAATCTGCGGTTCGGGTTTACCCTGCACCAGATCACGGGCTTTATTGCGATCAAACAGGCTGACTTTCGTTTGAGGATCGGTTACAGTGCGTGGAATCTGATCAAAAAACTTCTCCAATGTATGGGAACCACCAGCATGTAAAAATCCGCGCCCGTTTCCGTCGCTGTTGATATACACCACTGCCTTTTCCAGCAGTTCGGCCGTGTGATCTTCCACCCATTCGGTTGAGCCAATCAGTCCGGGCTCTTCAGCGTCCCAGGCACAATAGACGATGGTTCGTTTGGGGCGAAATCCTTTTTTTGCCAGTTCGCCCACAACGCGGGCTTCTTCCAGTTCGGCGACCATGCCGCTTACCGGATCACTCGCGCCATTTACCCATGCGTCGTGGTGGTTGCCGCGAATAATCCATTGGTCAGGATACTCAGCCCCCGTAAGCTTTGCAATAACGTTGTAAATGGGCTTGATCTGCCAGTCAAATTCCAGTTTGAGATGTACTTTGGCCGGACCCGGCCCCACATGATAGGTAATGGGCAATGCGCCGCGCCAGGCCTCCGGAGCAACTTGCCCGCCCATTGCTGCCAGCAAAGGTTTGGCATCGCCGTAGGAGATGGGGATCACGGGAATTTTGGTCAGTGTCGGTGCGGATTTGATATCCAGTCGTTTGGCATTGGGGGTGGCACCGATACCGGGCGTAAGTGGGTCGCCGGGCGCAACAGGGGCATCCATTACAGAACCACGCTGCACCCCGTATTCGTTTTTATAAGCGCCTTGCGGATATACCTCTCCGCGAAAATAACCATCATCTCTGGGGTCAGAATAAATGATGCAGCCGATGGCGCCCTTCTCTGCAGCTACTTTGGGTTTGATCCCTCTCCACGATCCCTGATAGCGCGCAATCACAATCTTCCCCCTGACATCCACCCCCATTTTCGCCAGTTCGTCATAATCAGCAGGTACGCCATAGTTGACAAAGACGAGTTCGGCAGTCACATCGCCATCGATTGAATAGCAGTTGTAAGAGGGCAATTGTTCTTTGGTCTGACCGGAAGTAGCATCTTCCGCAATGGCTGGTTCTGCGAGGCGCGCCTTAAAAGTGGTGGGCGCCACCAGTTCGAGTTGCCGGACTTTTGGAGTAGGAAACAGCACCTGATATTCTTCAATAGCCGTTTCATATCCCCAACTGGTGAAAAGCGCCGCCATAAATTCGGCGTTTTCTTTGTCGTAAGGCGAACCCACATGATGGGGCCGAGCTGCCAGACGTTTCATCCATTGGTCGAGGTTGGAGGCCTTCAGCAACTGGTCAAACTCCGTTTCGAGCTGAATTTGTGTTTCAGCAGCTGAAGGTGAAAAACCCATAATGAAGGAGTTTTGAGCTAAAAGCTGCATATCGAATGCCAGCATCAGCGCAAAAAAAGAGGTAAGGGTAAGATATCGCATAGAGATTGTTGTATTTTCTGGAATGTATTTTAGGGAAAAAAACTGAAAAAGCAGATAATAACTTCAAAACAGGCTATTGGCTGCTTCCCGGCAAAACACAGAATAGTCTCTCAATATTTTTAATCAACGATTTGCCAAAAGATGGTAAGCCACGAATGACGCGAATTTGCACGAATGGTTTTTGCGCTGATTTTCGTGGGCATTCGTGGCATTCGTGGTTATCTAAAGATTGCGTCTGATGATGTCAGCCACGAATGACGCGAATTTGCACGAATGGTTTTTTGCTGATTTTTGTGGGTATTTGTGGTTATTGACAGATGGGACTGAGAATTTCTGCCGCAAATCCTTCCCGGAAAATTTTAAAAGGCTTATATTTTCCTTACTTTTGATGGGATTCTGATTAACCTTGAATTTCCATTAAAACACATATATGCTGGTAACTGAAGAAATCGCCAAACAATTTATCGAGCAGGCCATTCCTGTCCATCGTTTTCTCGGGGTGAAAGTCCTTGAAATCCGCGAAGGTTATTGCAAAATCATGATCCCCTACCGCGAAGAAGTGCTCGGGGATTTCCGCTTTAAACGCTGGCACGGCGGCATTATCGCTACTGCCATGGACTCCGTAGGGGGAGCCGCTGCCATGACAACTGTCACCTCCGCAGAAGATAAACTTGCCACCATCGATATGCGCGTGGATTATCTGCGCGGCACAACCCCCGAACCACTAATCGCCATCGGCTACCTCATACGCAGCGGCGACCGCATCATCTCTACCCGGATGGAAGCCTGGCAGGAAGATGAAAAAAAACTCGTAGCTGAAGCCCGTGCTATGTTTAGCGTGTACCGAAAACTCGGACAAAAAGGGGAAATAGGTGAAATGCTATAAAATGTAGCATTTCCTTAAAATGTGCATTGCGAAAGACTTTATATTTCAATGCGATTGTTATATTTGGGAGGTATGGATAAAAAGGAGTTTTACGTCAAAGAATCGCTCAAACTTTTCATGAAGTATGGGGTAAAAAGCGTTACCGTCGGGCAGATTACGGCTAAGCTTAATATCTCCAGCAAAACCCTGTACGTCATTTTTGGTGACAAAACCGGGCTGGTAGAAACTTGCTTTGATCTTTATAAACAACACTCCAACAAAGAATTTGAAGCACTCCGCGCTGACTCAGAAAATGTCGCTGACATGTTGGTCAGGTTCTACAATATGCTGATGGAATCGATCAGTCGGATCAACCCCAACTTTTTCAATGATATTGCCAGCTACTTTCCCAAAATCTGGGACAGCGATGAGGCATTTGGGATCAATCAGACCCGATCGCTGATGGTTCAGGGTGTTTCCGAAGGGATATTTTCAAAGGCGATTGATATCGAGCTTTGCGCGGAAACCCTCACGCTTCTCCTCCGTTCTATGTTTGAAAAAGATCCTTACGACTCCCGCCATGGCGGAAGTCAGCGACTTTTGGCCAATGTACTCTGGCCTTATGTCCGCGGGCTTTGTACCCAGGAGGGAATGGAAGAATTTAGAAAATACCGCAAATTATCGGCTCAATCACAAGAAAATGGCTGAAGAACTGATACTTACCCAGGGGGTAAACCGCGAAGATCGCTACCGGGAAATCCTTCCCCAAATCGATGCCGTCATTTCGGGGGAAACGGATTTTGTCGCCAACCTCGCCAATATTGCTGCAATTCTGAAAGAGGCCCACAACTTTTTCTGGGTGGGTTTTTACCGCATGATGGAAGGCGAGCTGGTCCTGGGGCCATTTCAGGGACCGCTGGCCTGTACCCGAATCGCTCTGGACAGAGGTGTGTGCGGTGCTTCTGCCTCGCAAAAGAAAACACTGATTGTGCCGGATGTGGAAAAATTCCCGGGACATATCGCGTGCAGTAGTGCCTCAAAGTCTGAGATTGTCGTCCCATTGGTGGTTGACGGAAAAACAGCCCTGATACTGGATGTGGACAGCGATGTGTATGATGATTTTTCTGAGGTGGATCAGCACTATCTGGAACAACTGATGGAGATTTTGCGGAAGGTTCACTATGCTTCCGAACCTCACCGCATATCGTAGGTTACGGTAATTTCCAGATTTACATAACGCAACCGCCCGCCATCATAAATGGCTCCTCCACCAGGCGTGGGATCGGTGAGCACATTTAAAATTCCTACATTATAGTAACTGCCAAATCCCACAGAACCGTAATTGGTGGGGAGATTGACCGACATACCAAAGGGCAACATCAGATACCAGCGATTGACATGGTCTTCTGCTCCGGCAACCTGAAAACCGGAGGATTGCAGCCGATATCCCAAAACATACCCGATTTTAGGGTTTAAGGCACCAAATCGCGGTCCCACCTTCAGATCCATTTCCACAGCGGTAACACCCACCGTATTGCCGGAAGTAGTAAAATCCCGCATGACGACGGGCAGATTAAACCCTCCGCCCTTATGCATGACATTAAACCCGATTTCTACGCCGTTGCGTGGTTGATAACTGCTGTAAAAAATCCCAAAAAGCCCCGTTGTATAGGCATGGGAAACCAGCTGATAGTCCTGAGAACGGGGAAAATAATTGATGTTGCTGGCAAAACGAAGGCCAAATCCATTTTGCGCCATGGCATACATGGGCAAAAGAAAAATGGATAGAACCAAAAATAGAATCAGAAGCTGTGTTCGCATGTCTAAAGTTACTTATTTTTCCAAATACTTTGGTGCGATCTTATTCATATAGTCAAGGGCGGCTTCGCGTTCATTGGGGATAATACCCTCCAATATGGCCTCGCGGATATCATTTTTAATCTGGCCAATGATTTTTCCCGGAGGAATTGAAAATGTTTCCATAATCATATCGCCGGTAACCGGAGGCTGCCAGTTGCGGAGGTTGTCGCGCTCTTCTACTTCATGAATCCTTTTTTCGAGTGCTGCATAGTTGCGGAGAAACCGGGCCACCTTATTTTGGTTTCGCGAAGTAATATCCGACCGGCAAAAATCGAGCAGGTCGTTGAGATCATCTTCCGCATCCACGACAATCCGCCGAATGGCGCTGTCACTGACTTCTTCCGATACAAGTGCAATCGGACGCTGGTGGAGTTTCACGAGCTTTTGCACATATTTCATCGAATCGTTGAGCGGAAGTTTCATCTGCTGGAAGATTTTGGGCACCATTCGCGCGCCTTTATCTTCATGCCCGTGAAATGTCCATCCATTGCCTGGCTCATAGCGTTTGGTGAGAGGTTTGGCGATATCGTGAAGAATGGCCACCCACCGCAACCATAAATTGTCGCTGATTTCGGCTACATTATCCAATACTTTGAGGGTATGGTAAAAATTGTCCTTATGCCCTTTTCCATCCACATAGTCCACACCTTTCATGGCAGACAGTTCGGGGAAAATAATTTCCAGCAGCCCTGACTCATCCAGCAGCAAAAATCCTTTGGAAGGCACTTTCGAAAGAATGATTTTATTGAGCTCGTCAGTAATCCTTTCGCGGGAAATGATGGAAATTCTTTTTCTGTTTTCGCGAATCGCAGCAAATGTCTCTGCCTCAATTTCAAAATCCAGTTGAGAAGAAAAACGAATGGCGCGCATCATTCGCAACGGATCATCGGAAAAGGTGATTCCGGGAGTGCGGGGGGTGCGAATCGTTTTTTGGTGTAGGTCTTTAATTCCTTCGAATGGGTCAATAATTTCTCCAAAATCCTCTTTATTCAGCGAAATAGAGAGGGCATTGATGGTAAAATCGCGCCGTAACTGGTCATCGTAAAGGCTACCTTCTTCAACGATGGGTTTGCGGGAGTTTCGCTTATAACTCTCCTTTCTGGCGCCGACAAATTCCACCTCCAAATCCTCATAGCGAACCATAGCCGTCCCAAAATTTTCATACACCACCACATCGCGTATTTTAGCTTTGGAGGCAAAATGCCTGGCCAGATCAATGCCTTTTCCCGCCACTACAATATCGATATCCTTACAGGGTCTTCTTAAAAGAAAATCTCTCACATAACCGCCAACTACATAGGATTTCACCCCTAAATCCGCGCTACATTCTTGTAGAATACCAAAAACTTTATGTGAAAGGGCCTCTCGAATATTTTCCATCAGATTAAAAACGTCGCTGTTCAATTCCACAAAATACTTTGCAGAGGGTTGCAAGATACGCTTTTCCAAAATTACTCCTATATTCATACCCATGCAAAAAGGAAAAGGCGCGCGTTCAAGAGAATTTACCGGGCGATGGCTGGGTCCACTGCTGTTTTTGACCGTCATTGTGGTTGTGCATCCCGAAGGTCTTCCTGAAAAAGGGCGGATTGTACTTGCCGCTACGTGCTGGATTGCGACGTGGTGGATTACCGAAGCCGTTCCTATTCCGGTTACCTCTTTGCTTCCCATTGTGCTTTTTCCATTGCTTGGGGCCGCCCCGATCAAACCTGTCGCGCAGGCCTATATCAATCCGATCATGTTTTTATTTATTGGCGGGTTTATGCTTGCGCTTGCCATGGAAAAATGGAACCTCCACCGGAGAATCGCCCTCAATATCATCGCACGGGTCGGCAGCAATGCCCGCCGAATCGTTCTGGGTTTTATGCTTGCTACGGGTTTGATCTCTATGTGGATTTCCAATACAGCGACAACATTGATGATGGTGCCGATTGCATTGGCGATTGTCGGCCAGATGGCGCAATTTAAGGGTGCAGATGAGGCCAGCGAACACCTTAAGAGACTAGGCAAAGTGCTGATGCTGGGTATTGCTTATTCGGCTTCTATTGGCGGACTGGCGACATTGGTAGGAACGCCCACCAACCTGATTTTTACCGGTTATGTCCTGGAAGTCTATAAAATGGATATCACTTTTTCACAGTGGATTGTATTTGGGTTGCCGGTCTCAGTTTTGTTGCTTGGCGCTTCGTGGTGGTTGCTGGTGAATGTGTCGTTCCCTCTGACCAAAATACCCGGAGAACTATGGAGAGAAGAGATCAGACACGAACTGAAGCTTCTTGGGCCAATGCGGCGGGAGGAAACGGTAGTGTTGATTGTCTTTGGTTTGGTAGCTTTGGGATGGATGAGCAGCGAATATGTATTAAAGCCCTTGATTCCGGGCATTCATGACAGTATGATCGCACTAAGCGGCGCGATAGTTTTGTTTATGATTCCATCTTCAGAACCGGGAAAAATGGTGATGGACTGGCCGGCGGCGCTACGATTGCCGTGGGGAATATTACTGTTATTTGGCGGCGCTTTTGCCGTAGCGAACAGCTTTGAGAGTACCGGCCTCGCCGGGTGGATGGCAGAACGCCTCGCCGGTATGCAGGGAATTTCCTTTTTCCTTGTACTGCTGATCCTCGTTACCCTTGTCAATTTCCTCACCGAAATCGCACAAAATATGGCCGTATGTACCCTGATGATGCCGGTAATTGCCGCGCTCGCTCCGGCTATCGACGTTCACCCTTTCCCGCTCATGGCGGCGACCTGCATGGCCTCTTCCTGCGCCTTTATGCTGCCCTTTGCAACTGCCCCCAACGTGATTGTCTTTGGATCCGGGCAGTTGGAAATGAAAGACATGATTCGTGCAGGGGTATGGCTGAATGTGGTTTCCATTGCCATTATCGTTCTCTACACCTGGTTTTTTCTGGGAAATGCATGGAATCTGGATATGATGAAGTTTCCCGAGAACCTTCCGGCACAACTATAATCACGATTCCCAGACCCGGCCACTGTTCTCCGCTTCTTTATCGCGGTATGCTTTTTCGAGGTCAACTTCAAAGCGGTTGGCGAGTTCGAGCAGATAACTCAGTACATCGGCAAATTCTCCTTCCAGGTCTGCGCTTATATGCGCTTTAGCTTTTTCTTCATAGAGCTTTTTCTTCTTGCGAATGGCTTTGGCAAGTTCGCCAACTTCTTCCATAAACAATAAAAAAGTCTCAGCATCAGAAGTTTTGTCCCAGCCGCGTTCCTGGCAGATCTCATGCTGATAAGTCTGAAGGTTTGCGAGGGAGGGATTTTCAGGTATTTGGGGCATAGTTTTTCCCAAAGGTAGCTTTCAGGCGGATTTCTACAAAGGCATCATCCCCAGTGCCCACAACAGAGAAACACTGGACTTCTGGTATTTGGCATTGAGATCCAGCCATTTGAGCCTTGCATCGATCAGTTTGTTTTGCCGGGAGTTGACCAGAAAGAGATTACTTTCCCCAATATTAAACTTTTGCCTTTCGGCCTCGAGCATCCGCTCGTAGTTGACGAGGGTTCTGGAAAACTGTTCGATCTGTATGCGAAGGTTTGCGATCTGATTGGCATAACTTTCTGCTTTATTTTTCAGCAAAAGGGTTTTCTCAGACTGGCTCAGCATGGTTTCCTGCATGTAGATATTGACCAGTTGCAGATCTGCTCTGGCTTTCCGGAGAAACACCGGAAAACTCAGGCTTACCCCCCATTTGTAATTTTGGGTAGAGAACTGATTGATGACATCAGCGCCGGTAGATTCTGTCAGAAACTGATATTTCAAATCAAGCGCAGGTTTTAGCTGTTCTTTTTTCCAACGTTTTTCGACTTCGAGGGCAGCCAGTTTATAGTCGTAAATACGGACATCGGGATGTTGTTCGGGTATTTGCGAGATAAACATTGCGACAGAATCCGCATTCAACGGAGAGATCATCGGCACATCGGTAAATAAAGGAGGAACCAGCTCATCTGTAATGTCGAGAGGGACATTGTTTTTTCCCCAAAGATAACCCGAAAGCCCTTGTGTATGGTTGAAGTAATTGATCTGGGCTTCATTGAGACTGACTTCCAGGGTTTGCAATTGGATAAGCGCCTCCACCGTATCAATCGCTGCTTTATCCCCCTGAAAATAACTTTCCTTTACCGCATCCAGCCCAATTTGCGCCAGCTCAATTGCCTGAGTAAAAACAATCACCTGATTCCAGGCATTTACCCATTCCCAATACTGTACAGAAGCATCATACAACAAATCATTGAGGATCGTCTGGCGTTCAGCTTCCGTTGCCGAACTATAAATCTGCGCCTGGCGAAGTGTTTTTCTACGCTCGTCAATAAACAATCCCTGACCGATCGGCACCGAAACCCCTGCATACCATAAGCCTGCATCGGGCGTGGCATTCTCAGGGTTCAGATATACTCCGCCGGTACGCTCCAATCCGGCTTTTACCTCTATCCCAAACCAGGTGGGGATTTCCAGCCCGGTATTGAGCATCTGGTAGTACTGTTTCTGGTCAAACTGTTTTTCGTCCAGATAACCATATAAGTATGGATCGAACGCGCCACGTGCTTTACGCACATTCATTGCGCCTGCTTCCGTGATAAGCTGCGCCTGTTGTGCTACGGGGTGAAATTCCAGGATATTTCGCACCATCTGGTCCCGGGTAAATACCATAGGACTCTGGGCAAAGGAAGACAGGAAACCAGCGAAGAACAGCAGAAAGTAGAACAGATTTTTTTTCATGTTTTTAGCAATCGAAACAATCCTTACGATCATTTTTTGGCAGATTTTTCGGTTTTGGTTTCGTCTTTATAGTAGTCGGGAGGGAAACCGTTGAGCTGTCGCCAGAGTTCGTACCAGATAGGCACATCTTTGAGCAGAGCCAAACCCAGCGCACCAGAACCCACCCGTAATCCGGTCGGCCACTCCACGTCATTGGGATCAGGAGCCACGAGCAGTCGGTATTTACCATTTTCACTGATAAAATTGTCGATCGCTACTACCTTACCACCAAATGTTCCAAAAGATACATTCGGCCAACCAGAAAAAACAATTGATGGCCATCCGTCAAAAATAAACCGCACCTGCTGTCCTTTTTCGATCAGGGGAAGATCCATCGGGTAAACATAGACCTCCACCGCCAGATCATAACGCACAGGCATGACCGTCATGAGTTGTTCTCCGGATTTCACGGTTTCCCCCAGACCCGTACGCACTGCCTGTGTGATATACCCATCCTGGGGCGCTGTGATATAATACATCCCCGTACGCCTTGAATAATTGGCAAACTGGTTTCTCAGCTTCGTTACCTGTCCTTCGGAGTCATACATATCTGAAAGCGTGGAGAATCTGTCCGATTCAGCCTTTGCGAGTTTTTCCAGATATTGATTTTCGATAGAGTTAAGTTCTACCCGGGCGTTGAGCAGTTCATTTTGGGAAATGAGATATTTGTTTTCCGCACCCACCATTTTGGCCTGCGTCTCCTGAAGTTTCATGGTTTTTTCTTCGAGATCTGTACGGGGTTTGATCCCGTCATTGTACAGAGTCTGTGCCCGTTCAAACTGGATACGCGCAATGTCGTAGTTGGTAATCGCCGCGTAATAAGCAATGCTGTCGGAAGTTACTTTGAGTTGGGACTGGCGCAGGTAGTTTTGCGCCTGGCTGAGCTTAAGGATACGGGTTTCATTGAGCGCCTCGATCTGGTTTTCAAGCGCTTTGGCCTTATTGGAGTAGGCGCCGACGGCAGAGCTTTTTGCATCGATCTGCTGCTGTGAACGGGAAAGTAGCTGCGGGTCAAAATAGTCATCCTTGATCTCCGAAATAAAAATCAGGGTATCGCCTGCATTTACGCGCTGCCCTTCCTGGACATACCATTTTTCAATTCTTCCATCAATGATTGAGTTGATCGCCTGCGGCCTTTGCTCTGGTTTTAGCGCTGTCACATTGCCTTTTGCGCGAATAAACTGCGTCCAGGGAAGAAACATGACCGCAATGAAGACTACCAGCGCACCAACCATCAGACGAGCGAGTACTCTGGCAGCACGGGCTTCAGATACCATCGAAAAAGATTTAAACTTTTCGATATCAACTTTACCTGTGATTGTATTATGACTTATATTCAACATAATTTTTTTCGAGGAATTATTGAGATAGTTTTCCGCCGGAAATTTTCTTAAACCAGGGCCGCTCGCTGATTTGCTCGAAGGTCCCTTCATCAATCACGCGCCCGTCTTCAAAACCAATGATCCGGTCAAATTTTCGGGCTACTCCGATATCATGGGTTGCGGCTATGACCGTCCATGAATGGGTAGGGTCAAGCAGATATTTCATAAACCGTTCCTGATCCTGGGTTTCAAGATGAACAGGCATTTCTTCCAGAAGAATCAGCCGGGGGTTGCCGACAAAAATCCTGGCAAGAATAATTTTTTCTACCGTGCTTCGGGGAATCTGCCGCCCTTCCGGTAACAACTGTGTGTAAAGTCCGTCAGGCAAAGTTTTGAGATAGTCTGTCAGTCCTATTACCTGACATATTTGGCGCGCCTCTTCAAAACCCAGGCCAGGCCGCCCTACCGTAATGTTCTCCAGAATCGAACCCTTAAAAATAATTTGCTTGTCCAGGCTGTCGCCCATACACGCGCGAAGATTGCCGATATCCAAACTGCCCAATGGGATATCATTATAGGAAATAGCACCCCTGAAATCCTCATACAATCCGGCTATCATATTTAATAACAACGACTTTCCGGACCCGCTAAATCCTGTTATCACTACCCTTTCACCAGGGTTGATTTCAAGCGTAATATCTTTAAGAATGTCTTCCTGAGCCTCCGGGAAACGATAAGACAGATGGTCGATGGAGACTTTAAGTCCGCGTAACGAGGTATTTTGGGTTACCGTAAAACCACGGTCGCTTTCCAGTGGGATATCGGTCACTCCACCCAGTTTTTCCAAAGCCGTGAGAACATCGTAGATTGTTTCCATACTCAGGATCAGTTTTTCAACTGAAGCAACCACCATGATGATAATGATCTCAGCTGCCACAAACTGGCCGACATTCATTTGCTGCCTGATGACCAGCAACCCGCCCAGAATCAACAGCCCGGCCGCTACAATGACCTTAAAGCCCACCATGTTGATGTACTGCAAGATCAGCACACGGAAATGCGCCTTGCGCGACTTCAGATAACCACCGACAAGCTCATCGGTACGCTCCATCGGCAAGTCTGTTTTACCAGCCAGTTTAAAGGTCTGCATCGCACGAGCCAGTTCTTCCAGCCAGTGCGCTACTTCGTATTTATATTTTGACTCATACAGACTTGTTTTGAGTCCTTCAGGGCCGGTAAACCGAAAGATGAGAAAAACAATAAACAGAAGTAATATGCCAAAAAAGATGAAAAACGAATGATATAAGGACAGCAAGATCAGTCCGAATATCACCTGTAATGCCGCCGAGGAAAAGTCAATCAGAATTTTGGAAAGCCCCTTCTGTACAGAAAGTGTATCAAAAAAGCGGTTGACCAGTTCCGGTACATACTTTCGGTCAACGGAAGCGAGGTTTAACCGCGGAATACGATAGGCAAACTCGAAGGCAGACCGGGTGAAGATTTTCTGCTGAATTTTTTCCGATACAGATAATTGCATTACCTGAAGCCATCCGCTCAATGCAATCCCCAGGATCACAATTGCTACCAAAACGATCCAGGAGGTTGAAACCATCCCCCCATTGATCAGGTTGATGATTGCCTGAATTCCCAAAGGCAAGGAGAGATTGACCAGACCATAGAATACGGCGTAGAGGTAAATGATCAGAATTTCCTGTTTTTCAACCTTTATCAGCCGAAAAAACCGCTGCAACGGGGAAAAAGGTTGGTTAGTTGTATCCATCTTAAGGTGGTTTATCTATTGAATCGTAGAATATTACTCTCAAAATCAATAGTAATACTATTATTACTCAAAAAAGTTTAAAAAAAACTGCCTTTTTTTACCCACATACTTCTGGATTCATTGTGTAGTTTTACAAAAAAAATCTGATGATTCTTCGTCCATTTGACTCTAAATATGACAACCCGGCAATTATAGAAGAGATTTTGAGCTATAGTGCTGCAGGAACAGAAGATTCTGCCCCGTCTGTGATATTGATGCAATATAATGAATTAACTGATCAGGATCTTTTTATTGGATCAGACAACGGGGTGATACTGGGTATCGCAGGTGTGCGCTATCTGTCCGATGGGGATGGAGAAATTGCCCATTTGGCTGTTGTGCCGGAGGCCAGAAAAAAAGGCCATGGCAGGGAAATAATCGAACTGCTGATGTCCATGTACGGTTTGCCCGGGCTGCTGGTAACTGCCGGTGAAGATATCAGCGCCTTTTTTGAAAAATGTGGCTTTTCAAATCAGGGCGGGGGAAAATGGCTTAAAAAATAAAAATAGCACTTAGAAATAGCACTTAGAAATAGTACGAATAATTAGTACACAGATATGTCTCACTTTTTTGCTTACCTCTCCCGCATGAAGTTTATCCAGCGCTGGGGGCTCATGCACAATGTACATACAGAAAATATCCAGGAGCACAGCCTCCAGGTTTGTATGATCGCCCATGCCCTGGCAGTGATTAAAAACAAAAACTTCGGTGGCACGGTCAACACCGAACGGATAGTCATTCTTGCCATGTACCATGACGCGAGTGAAGTCATTACCGGAGATTTGCCTACGCCCATCAAGTATTTTAGCCCCCAGATTAAAGAAGCCTACAAAGAAATCGAAACTGTTGCCAATAACCGGTTGTTTTCTTTCCTGCCCGAAGCATTTAAGGAGGAATTTTCGCCCCTGTTTTTCCCCGAACCATCAGACGATCTTCACTGGCAACTGGTAAAAGCCGCAGATAAAATTTCGGCGTACTTCAAATGTGTAGAAGAGCGGAAAGCGGGAAACCTCGAATTTGCGCAGGCCGAAAAGGTGCTGCTGAAAAGTGTTCACGATATGAATATGCCCGAAGTAACCTATTTTATGGAAACCTTCGCACCGAGTATGGAACTTACCCTCGACGAATTAGAATAACGTTCATTCAGACGCAGTTATTCCGCTAAAAAATCCCGAATGGTTTGCAGATATTTTGCAGGCTGTTCGGTCGTAATACTATGCCCCGCGCTGCGTATTACTGCCAGCCGGTGATTTTGAAAAAGCGTCAGATACTCGTGGGTATATCCCCATTTCTGGTTATCGCATTGTCCTTTCATAACCAATACCGGAATCTGTGAAGAGCTGATTACGGGACGAGGATCTTCTACCAGGTTAAATGATTTCATCGTCATAATATGTGAATAAAAACCACTTCCCACAGGGGTTCTTATATCAAAGGAAGTGTCGCAAACGGTAGATTTATTCAACTCGTCGTTGAGAAAAGCCATAAACATATCCGCTTCGAGATCTGAAGCAAGTTTATTGCCGGTCAGTTCAGCCCATTTTCTCATAGCTTTTGCTCTGAGGTTACCGGCCTTTTTATTTCCTTCTGCATTGGAAAAATAGGGTTGCCGCAGATCCAGACTGTCGGGAGATTTCTCCCGCGCAAGTTCCACATTTACCGGAGGAATCGGGCCAGGCCCGGTAAAAACTACTTTTTCGACTTTTTCCGGGTTATCAGCGATAAACAAAACAGCCAGTACAGCCCCCCAGGACTGCGCGATAAGCAGGACCCTTTCTGCACCGATTTTTTTGACAATCTCCTCCAGATCGCGTTTATGGCGGTTGGGGGTATATTCATCGATATTATTGAGTCGGGAAGATTGTCCGCCGCCAACCTGGTCATACAGATAAATATCATACCCATCTTCAGCAAGTGGAGCCAGCCGCTTCACCTTACTTTCATCAATGAAACCTCCGGGACCACCATGCAGATACAGTATAGGAAAAGGTTTTTTATCCCCATTCCCCGGAATTTGAATATAACTGATGTCCGATCCGGTAGCAAGCTGCCAGTAGTGTTTGGCATCCATTTTTTCAAACGGCAGCACATCGTACGTACGAGGCACAAAGACCAACCAGGAAAATATGAGGAGGCTAATAAACAGCGTGAGTATTATAAGTTGGCGGAAATTGATTTGCACAATGACGTGGCGTTAATCTGGTTTTGTTCGTAATTTTGCCGGATGAAGGCAGGAAAAACCGAAATTATTGAAAGAACGGCGTTTTATTCGCTTACTGGCACCCTGTTTATTATTATCTATGACCTGGGGTTTAATACAAGTCCTCCGGTAGCGTTTTTCCTGCAATGGTTCTATATGGCTATTTTTTTCATGGAAACCTATATCCTTGTGCGAAGGATTTTCTGGGGGAAAAAGGCCAACTTCCGTGTGCGTCTTGCAGATTTCCTTATTCTGATCTTTTCAGGTATTTCAATCTGGCTACTCTTCGAGTTTGCATGGGAACATATGTATGTACACCCCTGGGTATATTCTTCCGTTGTGGTGCTATTTGTCCGCGAATTATCTGAATACACCATCTACTATCAGCGAAGATACCTCAATCCTGCGCAGTTGTTTATCGCTGGTTTCCTGCTGCTGATCCTTTTGGGATCGGGTCTGCTTATGCTGCCCAATGCCACACATGGCAGGATATCATTTATAGATGCGCTGTTCACTTCGACCAGCGCCGTATGTGTTACCGGATTGGCGGTAGTAGATACGGGAACATACTTTACCGGACTTGGGCAATTATTTATTATGGTCCTGATTCAGCTTGGCGGAATTGGCATCATGACTTTTACCAGCTATTTCAGCTATTTTTTCAGCGGGGAATCCAGCTATGAAAATCAGTTGATTCTCAAAGATATGGTCAATACAGACAAGCTGGGAGAGGTATTCGGAGCCCTGCGCAAAATCATTGTGCTCACAATCGGGATTGAGCTGACAGGCGCCACACTGATTTTTTTAAATCTTGGCAATGTGCCGTTTCCTTCAATCGCAAAAAAGGTGTTTTTCTCACTTTTTCATGCAGTATCCAGCTTTTGCAATGCGGGGTTTTCGACGTTGTCCAACAGCCTGTATGAAGAAGGGTACCGGTATAATTATCCCCTCCATCTGGTCGTGCTGGGTCTGTTCGTATTGGGTGGCATCGGTTTTCCTATCCTGTTTAATTTCATGAAATATTTTCGGTATCAGATCTCCAATCGATTGATCCCGTTGGGTACACAGCGCGAAGTGATCCATAAACCCTGGGTGCTGAATATCAATACACGAATCGTACTGATCACGACATTGCTTTTGCTCGTGGTGGGCGGCGCTTTGTTTTATATCCTGGAATACGACAACACCCTGGCGGAGCACAGCGGTTTTGGGAAAATTGTAACGGCCCTTTTTGGGGCAGCAACGCCTCGTACTGCGGGCTATAATACGGTAGATACCGGTGCGCTTAAGCCACCAACCCTTATGATCGTACTGTTTTTGATGTGGGTAGGCGCATCACCGGGTTCAACCGGAGGAGGGATCAAAACCAGTACGCTGGCGATTGGTACGCTCAATTTTTTCAGCATGGCAAGGGGAAAAGATCGCGTAGAGGTATTTCGCCGGGAAGTTGCAGATTCCTCCATCAGAAGAGCTTTTACGATTATATCCCTTTCACTGATCGTAATTGGAACGGCGACATTTTTTCTGGTCATGTTTGAAAAAGAAAAGACGCTGATCTCACTGGCCTTTGAATGTTTTTCCGCCTATAGTACTACCGGTTTAAGTATGGGGATAACCGGAAGTCTGAGCACAGCCAGCAAATTTGTCATCATTATCACCATGTTTATTGGAAGGGTAAGTATGCTGTCTATTATGATTGCCGTTTTACGTAAAGTAAAAAACACCAACTACCGTTATCCTTCAGAAACGATTCTTATCAACTAATCTCAACTTTGTATGAAATATATAATCCTTGGCCTCGGCAATTTCGGTTCTACACTCGCTCAATTACTCACCCAGATGGGCCATGAGGTCATTGGCGTGGACAACAATATGGGGAAAGTCGAGTCATTAAAGGAAAAAATCACCCATACCATTTGTCTCAACAGTACCGATCCCCTTTCGGTGGAAAACCTTCCCCTCCGGGACACAGATGTCGTCATGGTCTGTATCGGAGAAAATGAAGGCGCCAACCTGATGACAACCGCCCTGATGAAACAATACAAGCCCAAACGGCTGATCAGCCGGGCCGTCTCACCGCTGCATCAGACCATTCTGGAATCTATGGGAATCACCGAAATTATCCACCCGGAAGAAGAAACCGCGATCCGTTGGGCAAAGAAACTCAATATCAAAGGCGTGGTAGAATCGTTTGAATTATGTGAAGACTACAATATCGTTGAGGTAGAAGTTCCGGAAAGATATGTCGGCAAAACCCTTGGTGAAATCGACCTGCGAAACAAATACGACGTGCTTGTGATGACAACCATTAAGTTGGATCAGGAGATAAATATGATCGGCGTAAGCCGCAAAACACAACGGGTGAAAGGGGTCGCATCTGCCAAAACTGTACTTGAAAAAGGAGACCTTATGGTCATGTATGGGCATATCCGTAACATCAAAAAATTGCTAGAAAACTAATTTAACCATTTATCACCTATATGCTGAAAGCAAATTTCTTCTTTGTTTGTTTTCTACTGGTTGTTTTCTCTGTCAAAACGACCGCACAACGCACTGTTACGACCGACACCGACTGGGCCAAACAACAGGCTACGCTGACCAATGCCCCCGAAGCTGATTTTATTATCCGTATCGGGGATGTGGACAACCTGGGTTTTGGCTGGCCTGAAAATTTTGATCCCTTCTGTGGAAGAATGACTGAATCACATTATTACCCCTGGGACGCCAACCCCTCCGACCTTCCCGGATTTGACCGCATTCTTATTTCCAGTAGATTCAACCCCAGTATCGCCTATAACTGTGGCGGAGATGGTTATTCGGGTAAACATGACCCAAAGATTACAGACCCTGTGGAATGGTCATTGCCGACAGGTATTCTCAAAAGTGCTTCCATAAACAATGCCTGGCTACAAATATTTATTGACGACTTTCAGGCACCCGTCTTTTGCTCCAGGTTTCAGCTCACGCTCAATGGAAAACGATTTGTCGAAGGCGAAAAAATATTGAATGCCATAGAACAAACCGGGCCGGTAGGCAAACTCGTATCTTTTCTGATACCTGAAGAGTTTTATCCGGCACTGCTGAGTGGAGCCCCTTTAAAAATTAAAATTGATGAGGTAAACGGCGTCGCAGACGGCTTTGCCGTGGATTTTGTGAGACTGCTCGTCAATCGCAAACTCGAAAACACCTGCGTGGGTACGGTCAGAGGATATGTCCTGGACAAAGAGACACAGGCAGTCATCGCCGGAGCTACCGTTTTTTCCTCTGGCAATGCCTCCACCCAAACAGATGCTGAAGGAAAATTTTCTTTTGAAAATATCCCGACAGGATTTGAGGTTTTGGGCGCCTCATACCCCGGGTATACCGATGGAAGAGGCACGGTAGATGTTGGCGAAGGAGATGATAACTATGAAGTGTATATATTCCTCGAAAAAGGAACAGGGGTAGCTAAATACGACAACAAAAACCTCAAAGTAGGGGAATCGATTAATCTCAACAACATCCTCTTCGATCAGGGGAAAGCCACCCTTCGCCCCGAGTCCAAAACCGAGCTGGAAAAAATTGTCGCCTTTATGAAAGCCAATCCTACAGCAGAAATTGAACTCTCCGGCCATACCTCTTCGGAAGGAGAAAGAAAGTTCAACCTCTCGCTTTCTTACCAGCGCGTGACGGCATGCAAAGAATATATCATCGCTACGGGTATCGATTCCGGAAGAATTGTCGCCGTGGGATATGGCCCTGACCGGCCTATTGTCAGCAATGATACAGAGGCAAACCGGGCGAGAAACCGACGGGTGGAAATGCGTTTGGTGAAATTGTGATAAAGTCGGAGGAAAAACTATATTTGGTACTCTATCATATGATTAACACTAACTACCAACTATTCCTCCGATGAAAAAAACGAAGATCCTTTTCCACACGATTTTACCAATACTGGCAGTTGTACTGGTTTTATTTGGTTGCCAGTCCGAAACAAAAACCGAATCAGAAACTGATACAAATACAGAAACCGCGGGCCAGCCGGGTGTTGGCCTTGCGGCGCCTGCGGATGCGGAAGTTCTGTTTGACGGAACCCGTGAGATGCTCGATGCAAACTGGACGTATTGGGACGGGCCGCGGCTAGGTGCAGAACTCCCCATCAAATGGGAAATCGTCGCTGACCCCGTGGACGGTGGCACCTGTATGAGCAGCAATGATCCGGCCTCTGCAGGCGGACTTTATGGTGCAGCAGATATTGTCACCCAAAAAACCTATCGCGACTTCCGCGCACACGTTGAGTTTCTCATCACTGCACCCGGCGGAAACAGCGGAGTATACCTGCAAAACCGGTATGAAATTCAGATTTTGGATGGCGATACAACTTCTCACGGCCTGGCTGCGGTCATCAACGAAACCCCTTCCCCCTATTACGCCTACAATGGGATAGGAAAATGGAATGCCTATGATATCGAATTTCGGGCGGCTCGGTTTGAAAACGGTGTACTAACAGAGAAACCGATGGTTACGCTGTATTTCAACGGACAAAAAGTACATGTCAACCAAACCATCAATCAGGTTTGGGGCGGACCCAATTCGGGAATTGATGGCGGAAATGACGGAGGCAAAGGCATTACGGATACTCCCGGCGGACTGAAACTTCAGGCCGAGGGGCACGATGTGCGTTACCGCAATGTCTGGATCAAAGAGTTGAACCTCGAACAAGCGAATACAGACTTCTGATCTAATTTTTGATTATTTTTCTCAGAACATATTGGTTGCCTGCCTGAATTTTTACAAAATATATTCCGGCAGGCAATTCTGTAATGTCAAGCTTTGCATCCGGGAGATGCATAACATCAGAGGTATTTACGCCCGGTTGAAGGTATCATCGCCACCTTTGTAGTAGACCAGGTATTCGATCGTGAAAACACTATTTAACGCTTAATCAAAACCTTCACATCTGCCCCTGTCTGGGTCATTTGAATGGTTTTTAGTTTTCCGGATTCGGTTAAATTCCATGTGGCTTTCAGCAGTTGATTTACTTTGCCATCCTCGCTGAAAGGAATGGCTGAATATCCTTCCATAATTTCAAATTCAGTTTCCGGAGACTGTTGTGTACTTTCAAAAAGTTTTCCCAAAACAGGCGGTGCAAGGTTCCAATTGGATTGGGCAACCGGTGGTTTTGTCGCCAGCAGGAGGGTATATACATCAAAAATATCTGCATTCCGGAAAAGATAAGATTCTTGTCTGGTAGTTTTGGTAAATATCACAGAAGCCGGATATCTGGCGGCATATTCTGACAGGGTCATCTTCATATATTCAGTACTATCAGGCATGGGAAGGGCAGAAAGATACGTTCCGGGCATAAACCCCTGCTGATCGTTGTATTCTACTTTCAACCAATTGACCAGCACATTGTCTCTATACAGCCAGTTTTGGTTAAGATTCAGGGTATCATCGAGGATTTGTACCGGCTCTCCATACTTGATTTTTGCGCGCACAGAAGTGGAGTTGGGAATCGCCCAGAGAAAAGTTCCGCCTTGCTGATTGACATACCCTGAAGATTGGGGATATTTTGTAAGCGGATGCCCGTGATTTCGGATAAACCGAGGCGCATAACCCACAAAATCCATTCTCATTTTCACCCGGCTTTCTACTTTAAAATAGTCAATCTGGCGGGTCAGAACACCATTTTCATAATATTCTTCCTTCAGGAGTTGTTGACCTTTTTTTGTAGTGGGAACTGCATAATAAATACCGCCTTCATATAAATGGGTATCTTTTTTTACGCTGAAATATTTCCACACGCCGTCTTTTCTTCCGTAATCATAATTTCCCTCTCCATAACTCAGGCTATACAGATCACCAGAATATTCGGGATCCACATACACCATCGACAAATCAAGCCCTGTAATGACCCACGGTCCGTTGGCGGTATGACGGGCTACTTCACCCGTTGCCTTCACATTCATCAACCTGGCTGAATCGGGAGGGCTGTGAAACCCGTCTTTGTCAAAGTAGGGAATAATCACACCATCAGGTAAAATCCGGTATTGATCAAATCCGGCAAGCCCCATGATCTCAGCCTTTTGACTAACGGAAAAGGCTTTTACCGAAATCAAAGAATCTTTGCCAATGTAAAATTTCTGCGTTAAGTACACATCCAGTTCATCCACCATCCGTTCGCGGATCAGCGTAATACGATCAATCAGCAAACCCGATTTACTTACCGTGATCAGCCCGACATCCAGTGCCCCGGTTTTAGATGAATCAGCGACGAGAAAAACATCATAACAGTCATTGCCAAACAACCAGCCTTTCCGGGGCAGACTCACCTTCTCCAGGCGACGGAAAGCGGCATCAACCAGCGAATCTCCTGTTATTATGGGATCTGTCCATTCTATCCGCGGTTCCCAATACAGAGGATAATCAAAAAAGAAGGAAAGGCTGTCGCCAACCGGAAGCGACAGGGTATCTGTAGAAAGATTGACAAAACGCCGGGTGAGCAATGACGAATCAATACAAGGAAACATCTGTGGTGATGCAGATGCGATCGGGTCAGCGGAATATTCTGGAGCAGACGGCGCTTTGGAAGGTTTCTGGCAGGAAAAAAAACCGGCAAGCAGCGCAATTAGCAACACATATTTGGGGAAAAAATCAGGCACCAGAACGGTTGTTTTTAATTTTCCATGCAAAAAAGCCAGTGGCAATATAGGGTAAATTCAGGGGATTAATATTCTACAAGTTTCCCGTCAAAAAAGCTTTCCATATCCTTTTTGGATTTACTGCTTTCAAATTTGAAGGCAGCAGTGGTCAGCACATAAACAAAAACCAGCATAAATACCGGAATCAAAATGCCCGGACTAAATCGTTCCTCCTGAAAAAAAGGCAGCAGAATTGTTATCAGCGCCGTTTTTACGACCATACACCAGATAACAATAAACACCCAGACCATCACGTGTAGCTTCATTTTCACATCAATGACAGCGCCACTTCCCGAAGGCCTGATCTCTCCGGTTATCTGCGGAAGAAACGAGTTCCGGTAATGAATGATCCGGTTGATCTGAAAGGAGTTTTCCCCGATACTGCCTTCGTAGGGTTGATGGTCTTTGCTACTTAGAAATCCCCGCATCCGGAAGAATTTTTTGGGCTCAATATTTTCGGCGAGGCGTTGCCTTACTTCATCCACGGATAAAGGCGACTTATAAGTGAGATTTTCAAATGGCAGGTATTTCATTGGACTATAATCTTTCAGGACGATTTCCCAAAATAAGGATTTTTGCGAATATGGCCGTCAAAAAAGGGAGTGACAATATGGGTATGTAGGGGCAGAATATATTCTGCCCCTACATTTTTTTTCATATCCCCTACTCCACCACAAGCCGCAGACTCTGCTGCCCGCGACCGCTGCGCACCTGTATCAGGTAAATCGCCGCCGGCAAGTCGCTGATGTTCCAGTCCAACGCAGTTTCACCTGACCGCAGGGTCTTTCGGCCAATCACTCTGCCATCCGCTGCAATCATTGTAATTTCGAGGTTTTCCTTCACCGGCTGGCTAAGGCTGATACGCACCTGTTCATTGGCCGGATTGGGTTGCAATGTCACCTCCAGGCCGGGAGACAATGTCTCAATTCCCACAGAAGGCTGTATCAAAATCGTATCGGTCAGGGTACAGATGCCGTTGACTGTCAGAGAAACAACAAATTCGCCGATGCCGGGATAAAGGTGAACGGGGTTCTGCTGGGTAGAGGTAAGCCCGTCGCCAAAACTCCACAACCAGGTGGTCGCCCCCTGAGAAAGATCTGTGAAGGTCACTTCTTTTACCAGACTGTCCTGCGAATATTCAAAATCTGCGGAAGAAACGGTTACACTTACCGGTACTCTGTCTGTTTTACAGGATACGCCCTGCACTTCCCAGTCATACAAATAGTAGTAGAACGCCGCAGGATTCGTGGTAGATGAAGAACCCGTCAAAGATACCAATCCCCCAATGGTATATGGATAGTTTGCGCCATTGGTATTGCGGTAAAGATCAATACCAGAACCACCCACACTATAGTTACCCGGACCGGGAATATGAAGATTTAAAGTTACCCGTTGCGGGCCGGCGGGAATATTGACCGTCACCTGATCTACGACATTTCCTCCACCATCAGCTCCATCCCAGACAAAGATTGTACGCGAACCGGCAGAACCAGCATCGGTCCATACAGAGATAAGCGTAAATTCGTCGAAAGCGGTGAAGTTAACCGTACCGGTAAAACCGGTGTTGTGATAACTGCCTGCGCCAATGCTGCCATTGGCCGGACCGACATTCTGAACCTGCGCAACAATTTCTTCCTCCACATAAAAGGTAGTATCGGCGGTCAGTACAGGAGTCTGAAAAACGGCTCCGGTATCAAGCAAAGTTCCATTGTCATCATACCAGCTATACACGCCATTGGCATTAATGGTAAATGTAGCGGCCTCGTTTATGCAAATTTCGACATCTGCTACTACAGGAGCAGGGGGAAGCGAGATCGTTACCGTCTGAACCAGCGTATCGCTGCCCAGTGTATTGGAAGCAATCAGAATGACAGTATAAGTCCCGCTACTCAGATAAATATGAGTAGGATTTTGCAGCGTATCCGTATTTCCATCACCAAAATCCCAGTTCCAGTGTTGTGGAATATTGGTCGATTTATCAGTAAAATCTACTTTATTGTTACAGGAAGTGATAACCGAAAACACATAATCAGCAGTAGGAGGTGTTAAGGGTGTCAGGCAGCTTGGCGGAAGATCAAATGCCTCGGTCTGGTCGGTACGGCTATTGGCACTTCCCTGGCTGGCGCTGTAACCGAGACCACGGCGTGCAAAAACTTCCCATATCAGGCACTGGTTTGCGCCGCCATTATTAATCTGATCGGCGAGCAGAATCGCATCACGGCCATCTACAAATCCGGGACCGCAAACCTGAAGTTTCATCCCGTCCATGACCAATTGCATGGCGATATTATTTCCGCCCGTTCCATTGTACTGGTCTGCGTCAAAACCGTATTGATCGATAAGTTTCAGCGTAAGATCCCAAAGCATGGTACACCAGACAAAACCAATTCCATGTGGCTGAGAGACACCAAACTGGTCATTGGTATCGTCATAGGTATAGGGATTAATCGCAAAATCGTACGAATAGGGCGCATTCCTTATACCACCACCGGTAGTAGGTTCAAAGACTGCAAAGGTTCCAATTCCTCTATTGACAGAATTGGTATCGATACTCATCATCAGCGAAAAATAATCACTCCATCCCTCTCCCATTTGCTCCGAATTGCCGAGGCAGTTGGCATTGGCGCCTCCGCCGGTAAGGCGGTTGGAGATACCATGACCATACTCATGGGCGATGATTCCGTTGTCAAAATCCCCATCACGGTCAAAATTCCCAGACAGGTCCTGAAGCGTCGCATTGACGGTATTCCCGGCGACAATTTGTGCCCGGATCAGGTTCCCATCGACTTGCCGGATCATAACAGAGGGGATGGTAATGGTCGAAGAAGTTCCCCCCATAGCCGTAGGATTACCGCCGGTATTATTGACGATAATGACCGCAATCGCACCCGCATTTTGCGCTGCTTCCACTTTAAAAGCAAAGTTACAGTTACCCCGATTGATCATGACGATTTTTCCGGCCATCGCAGCGCCATTGGTAAAGGGTTGGCAGCCGTCTGAAGTGTCGGGCAGTGTCCCGTCGCTGGCAACTACAATATCTGCGGTAATCGGATTGGGGCCGACGGCCGGACCAAAGTTGGCAGAAGCAGTTACATATAAACCGGCAATACTTCCGGGAAAATTTACAGTCAGAAAGCTGTCATTCCCACTGTTACCGGAACTCCATAGATACATCTGCATATATCCGTTATCCCCATCGGGAGGGGTACCAAAATTGGCATTGTTGATCCCACCGCCATCCTGTGCATCGGCAAATACAAAATCATTTCCCTGGCCATTTCCGGTGTAGTTAGTTTCCTGAAAATTGCCTGCCTGCTCGTCAAAACCGTACTGGTATGAGTAGTCATGCAGGATATTGTTCATATAAAAAAGGTTGGTAATGGCAGCATCTTCGTAGCCCGCAGGTTGCTGATTGAAATTGAGCGGAAAGTCAAAATCCAGCAGTGGCCCGCCGTCGGGGCTATGACCACCCAAATCATCGTCATCTCTGTCTTCCCGGGCAAATACGTTATTTCCACGGGTAATGGTGAACTCAGCGCCGACATTTCCATCGGTATCATGCCAGCCAAAGGGAGAAGCCAGTGAGTCAGCAGGTTCGATTTCGAGGGTTCGCGGACCGTGGTTGGGGCTTTCAATCCGGTAGGAAAATACCCGGTACTGGCCGGGGCTACCCATCGATTCGGTTTGTTGAAGGAGGTTTTCTACAGAAGCGGCTGCGTGGGTATGATTGGTTTTGGGGTGGTTGGGGAAGGTACATTCTTTTATCCAGTCAACCTTATCGAGCAAAGCACCGGAGACGGCATCTATCCGTACACTCCACCAGTGTTTTCCATCAGGTGCAAACAGGGACATATCCCACACCAGGAAGAGTTCTCCTTCCGGGCCTGGCAGATACATGATGCGGATGGGGATATTTTTGCGGGAAATCCCACCATCGGAAAAAAGAAAATGGTTTTCGCCTTTGATTTCCAGTTGGGTGAGCCCCAATGCAACGCCTAGTTCCAGCTTTTGGGCAGCCGATTCAATAGCCTGTTGGGGAGAAATGGAAGGATTTTCAGCATTCGCGCGTTGTGCGAGATTTTTTTCCAGGCGACCGGCCATGTTGAGAATTTTGCCTTCTTTCATGGCAAAATTGGCCACAGCGTTATAAACAGGAATATCCTGATACAGTTGCCGGATATGGACATGGGTAAGGCCATTATGGCGGGAGGTGTATTCATCTGTAACCTCCCAGGACTGGACATCAGCGGGTGTTAAACCGGCAGATTCAGCATAGGATTGAAGGTAGTTTTGAATCCGTTCTTCGTTTTTTTGAGCCACGAGCGAAAGCGGCAGAAAAACCAGGAAAAATAAAATCGTAGAGTTTGTGCGGGTCATCAAGGTAAAATTTTTTAACAAAATTACTCATAATAGTTTTATCTGCGATATTACCCTAATGATCTATTGACTCTTCTACTCTTTTTCTTAATTTTCGTTAATCGTGCTATATCATATCCCTTTTACCATAAAACGCCATACAAACCCAGATGTCATTTAGCATCGACAACCTCCCCCCAAAAATCACCTACGACGCCACCAAATACATCGAATTCACCTATGACGCCGCCGGCCGTAAGTGGAAAAAAACGGCGGTGGACCGCAGCATCACCACCTCAAAACACTACTTCGGCCCGATCGGATACAAAGGAAGTGCACAATCAATTCCAGTTCTCTGGAAATTAAAAACATTTCGCACCCCACCGCAGTTTAGCAACAGGTATTTAACTCCTAACTGCGACCTACTATGTTTTTCCGTTTCCGTTTACTCCCCGGCCTGCTGACCATCGCAATGCTTTTTATTGCTGCATGTAATACCCCTTCCGAAATATTAAATCCCTGTTCTACGCCGCCCCAGGTCAGTGTCGCGAATGTAACGGGTTTCGTACAAGGTCTTCGAATGGGTAGCATCATCGTCAGCGGCAGCGGCCAGGAACCGCTCTCCTATAGCATTGACGGGATCAATTTTCAGCCGGGGGTGATATTCGAGGGCCTTGCACCTGGCAGCTATACGGTAACCGTCAGAGACGCAAACAATTGCGAAAACACAAACATCGCCCTCGTCAATGACAATCCGCTCGTAAGCTACCTGCGCGATATACGGCCCATCCTTACCGACAATTGCCAGATCAGTAGCTGCCATTGCGACGGAAACTCGCTGTGTTTTGCCACTTACGAGGTCGTCAAAGAATATTCGCAGGGCATTAAAGCCCGCACAGCCGGACGAGCCATGCCACCAGAGGATTCCGGCAAATTTCTCACCGAGCAGCAGATTCGCGCCATCGGCGACTGGGTCGATCAGGGCGCAATGAACAACTGATTTCCCGCGCATGTATAGGTGCAGACAGCAGGGGGATTGCTTTATGCATGAGCTTGCATCGAGGATTGATCCGTTTTGAAGCATCTTACTCTACGGGTTTTCAAAATTTGTTGTATTTTTCCGCCGCTTTCCTCAGCAAAACCCGTATTGAATGAAAAAAACAACACTGCTTCTACTCTCGGCTGCCGGTATTTCTCTGACTTTGCTGTTTTTCAACAGCTGCCTGAAGCCCACACACTCTGCTGCACATGCAGACGGTTTCCCCAAAGTATATCGCTCGGTTTTGGATCTGAAGGCTAGAATGGCAACTGTCGCCCTTGAAGACTCATTCTGGGTTGCTTATGATGCCAAAGATGGCGGATTATACAAAGTATGGCAGGATGGCGTATTGTTTGACGGCCCTGTATTTACGACCGCTCATGGCCCGCAGCCCACAAGTAAAGGCGCATCCTGGGTAGAATCTGCCGATCTCGATCCATGGCGGTTGGTGTCAAAATCAGGCGAATACAACCCCGAAGTACAATACCGGGGCCATTCCATCGACGGACATGGTGTTTCTTTCCAGTACGAATTGAAAGACGAACACGGGCAGGTTATTACCATCACAGAAACTCCCGAAGTTGTAACTAATAAATATGGCGTAAAGGGACTTAAAAGAACATTCCACGCAGATCATGTTCCGACGGGTACAGAAGTAGTGCTGAATACCTGGATCAATTCTGTGCGCAATGACCGGGATGTCGAAACTAACGGCAAACTGACCTGGACAGACCGCAAAACCCGGCTGTTTGATTGGGCCTATATCCTGGAAGGATCAGCCAAACTTACCCTTAACAGCGGCGGAAATACAGATTATACCCTGTGGTTTTATCCAAAACCCACGATGGTAAAAGAAGTGGAAAAAACAGACGAAGCAGCCATTCACCCCGGACTGGCATTACTGGAGAGAAGTGATTGCAAAACCTGTCATAATGAAACAGTAAAAACGATCGGGCCGGCTTATGTAAAAGTTGCCGAAAAATACCCGTTCTCCAACGAAATGGTCGAGCAGTTGAGCCAGAAAGTCATAAAAGGAGGTGCAGGTGTGTGGGGCGATCAGGCAATGACCGCACATCCCGACCTGATGATTGCTGATGCACGGAAAATGGTCTCATGGATTCTCTCCCTTGACGGGGAAGATGCACCGGAAGAGCCCGGTACAGAAGAAGTGGATGTTACCAGTCTGAAAGCCGCGCCGGGACACGGGCCCATTATCAATTTATATAAAGCTGAGAGCAGCCTGGACGCTTTTCCCGGTATAGATGAAGATCAGGTTCCGGTTTATTCCTCAGTGGTTCCGGTTGTTCATTTTGAAGGAAAAATCTTACCAGACGAATTAAAGAACAATATTTTTGCCCGTTTTTCGGGAACGCTTCATGTGCGTGAAGAGAAAAACTATGTGTTCCGCCTCATCAGCGATGACGGATCGATCCTGACAATGGATGGAAATGTCCTGATCGATCATGATGGTCCGCATGGTGCGGAGGCAAAAGACGCAGAAATCATTCTCAAGGCTGGCGATCATCCATTTACAGTGGATTATTATCAGGGGGGTGGTGATGCTTCGCTATCATTTCAATGGCTGCCTTATGGAGAATCTGCCTTCTCCGTTGTGCCCCCGGATGTCATTACACACGACTCTGCCGACCTGCAAACCGCTCGTCCGTATGTCCCTGTTTCCGAAAGGGAAAACAGTTTCCCCGGAGACAGTCTGCCGCTGAAAGATGTACACCCGGCGTTTGATCTGGCAACAATACGCCCGTCTTCTTTCGAGCCCAAGGTGGGAGGAATGGACTTTTTGCCCGACGGAAAACTGGTAGTAAGTACATGGGATCCGGAAGGCTCAATCTATGTGCTGGATCATATCGCAGAAAGTGTCGCACAGGGAAACCCAGAGTTGGTTACAGTAAAAAGAATTGCCAAAGGATTGGCTGAACCGCTGGGGGTAAAAGTTGTAGAGGGAGAGATTTATGTACTCCAAAAGCAGGAGCTCACCCATTTGATCGATCACAACGGAGACGGGATGATAGACGAATACCGGACGGTCTGCAATGGATGGCGGGTATCTGCCAATTTCCACGAATTTGCATTTGGCCTGGTGTATAAAGACGGATATTTCTACGGCACACTTGCTACCGCGATCAACCCGGGAGGCGCCAGTACCAAACCCCAGATTCCTGACCGGGGAAAAGTAGTGCGAATCTCCAAAGCAGATGGTAGTTTTTCATTCATAGCCTCAGGACTTCGCACCCCTAATGGCATCGGGATCGACGGCAAAGGGGAGATATTTGTAGCAGATAATCAGGGAGACTGGCTGCCTTCTTCCAAAATCCTCCACATTGTAGAAGGCGAATGGTACGGCTCACGTTCAGTAGATTTTGAAGGGACCGCCAATCTGAAAGAAAAACCACCGGTTGTTTGGCTGCCACAGGATGAAATTGGCAACAGCCCCAGTCAGCCGGCCACATTGGATGTCGGTCCTTACCAGGGACAAATGATCCATGGAGAAGTTACTCACGGAGGAATCAAAAGAGTATTTACAGAAGTCGTCAACGGACAAATCCAGGGTTGTGTATTTCGGTTTACACAGGGGCTGGAGTCAGGCGTCAACCGGCTGGTATGGGGGCCCGACGGCGCTTTGTATATCGGAGGAGTCGGAAATCCCGGAAACTGGAGTCATATGGGCAAAAACTGGTATGGTTTGCAGCGAATGGCTTACAATGGAAACTCCGTATTTGAAATGCTGGCCGTAAGAGCAAAAAGCAACGGTATGGAAATCGAGTTTACCGAACCCCTGAAAACGAATGAGGGTAATAACGCAGCAGAATATCTGATCCAGCAATGGAAATATGTGCCAACGGAAAACTACGGAGGTCCGAAAGTGGATAAAGAAAATCTTGCCATACGGTCTGTGCGAGTCTCACCAGATCGCAAGCGCGTATTTCTGGAACTTCCGGGTATGAAAGAAGGCCATGTGGTGTATGTCCGCCTGAAGAAAAACTTTGTAAGCGCAGAAGAACACAGGATATGGTCCACCGAAGCCTGGTACAATCTCAATCAAATACCGGCAGGGCAGCTCATTCAATAACCAGCGTATCGCTGAATATATGCGATTTAGCAACAAAACCGCCGTAATTACCGGGGCAGGGTCTGGCATAGGCGAGGCCACTGCCCGGGCATTTGCCGCCGAAGGCGGCAATGTAGTCGTCGCCGACCTGAAGGCCGCACATGCCGAAGCTGTAGCTGCCCGCATCCGCCAGGCCGGAGGAAAAGCCGTCGCCGTAACTGGCGACGTAACCCTTGCCGATGACGCAAAACACATCGCCGAAGCAGCCATTGACTCCTACGGATGTCTTCATTATCTATGCTGCTCGGCAGGTTTACAGACTTACGGAACCGTTGAAACTACAGATGAAGCCACCTGGGATCTCACCCTTGATGTGAACCTGAAAGGTATGTTTCTCATGGCAAAATACTGTATTCCCGAAATTCGCCGCCAGGGTGGCGGTGCCGTGGTGAATATAACTTCCGTTCAGGCGATACAAACGCAGAAAAACGTCTCTGCCTACGCAGCTTCCAAAGCCGGCGTGATCGCCCTGACGAAGTCCATGGCCATGGATTATGCAACTGAAAATATCCGGGTAAACTGTATTTGCCCTGGTTCAGTGGATACGCCCCTCCTGCGATTTGGCGCAGCGCAGCACGGCCCGGTGGAAGACGTACTGAAATCATGGGGAAATATGCACCCGATTGGCAGAGTCGGGCAGCCGGAAGAAATTGCCAAAACTGTACTTTTCCTCTTTAGCGATGATGCGGGATTTATCCTTGGACAAGCGATTGTGGTGGATGGCGGACTTACCAGCAGATTATTATAAAAATAATTCAAAATCTATTGATCGGAGATCATTCCCCCTGCTTTAGAACGCAGAGTAACGCAGAGACTACAGCACCCTTTGCGAAACTCTGCGATTCCTTTGCGTCCTCTGCGTGAACCCTCGCGATGTTGATCGGAGATCATGGTCCATATCTTTAAATGCAGAGGTTCGTAGAGGTTCGCAGAAATTCCCAATTACTGTATCATTTCGAAATTATTTTCCTCTTATCACTGCGTCTGTTCCTGAATGGAAAAGTCTTCCCCATTAACTTCAAAATAGGTCTCTTCAATCAACTTATTGAGATCGAAGATTTTTTGCATGGATTCATATAAAAAAGGACGAAGGTTTTCTCGTATATCCTCCAAGGGAAGGTGCTGAAAATAGGTAGAAAGCGCAGCAGCAGCTACGACGATAGGGTCATTTTCATTTTTAGAAAAACTCAGGCGGGAAATTAGTGAATGCACCTGTTGAATATTGAAGGCCAGGGATCGGGGAAACTGAGGGTGCGAGATCAGAAACTCGAAGGTAGAAGTTTGGGTGTGAGCGGTTTTATTGACCCGCCGATGCATATCAAAAGCCTCCAGTACTTTCAGGGTAATTGTCCACTGATACTGACGCAGAGGAAAGTTGAGCCCATTATCCGTAACGACCTCTATATCGTGAATTTTGCTGGTCAGAATGCGGATAATCTGCATGGATCGCTCGACATGCATACCCAGTTTGATAAATATCCAGATATCGTCATGAATCAGGGTATGATCCAGAAGCGATTTCACCATCGCACAGTGTTTGGCGATATTGATGGTAAAATCAAAAAGCCCCCGTGTTTTGTAAAAATCAACCGGATATTCCTTGACAAAAAGATAATACTGATTAATGACTTCCCACAATTCAGAAGTAATGGTATAGCGCACACTGCGAGCATTTTCCCTGGCTGCGAATACGGTGGAAAGGATAGAACTGGGATTGGCAGAGTCCATGCCCAGTTTGACAAGCGCCTCCTGTTCATCTACAGGTTTTTCCGTATCAAATCCAATCCCATACATGGTAAGGATAGACTTGAGGATAAAGTCTTTATTCTGGCTCATCGGAGCGTCCAGAATCGAAAAGTATTGTACTTTGAGATAGCGGGCCAGGTGTTCTGACCTTTCAATATATCTTCCTGTCCAGAAAAGGGAATTTGCAACTCTTGCCAGCATAGTATTTAGTTATTCGGAAACTACCCATGTATCTTTAGAACCGCCACCCTGGGAGGAATTGACGATCAGGCTTCCCTTTTTCAGGGCCACCCGTGTGAGGCCGCCACGCAATACATAGGTAAAATCTTTACCCATCAGCGTAAAAGACCGGAGGTCGATATGTCGGGGCTCAAAGCAATTTTCATCCTCGATATATGTACTATGTACCGAAAGCAACATTTTGGGTTGAGCGATAAAATTGCGCGGATTCGCTTTAATCTTCGCGCTAACTTCAGCGAGTTGATCCTGAGTGAGCCGGTCGCAGACCGTTACGCCATATCCGCCAGACATATCTACGGGCTTTACCACCAATGAAGGCAGGTTTTCCAGTACATATTTCATGTCTTCTTCTTTTTCGCAGATATAGGTAGGCACATTGTGAAGAATCGGTTCTTCATTAAGATAATAGCGGATCATCGCGGGTACAAACGAACAAATCGCTTTATCATCCGATACGCCAGTACCCGGCGCATTGACAATGGTAACATTGCCCGCGAGGTAGGCCCGCATCAGGCCTTTCACCCCCAGCATCGAATCTTTGCGAAATACTTCCGGGTCGACAAATGCATCATCTACCCGCCGGTAAATCACATCCACACGGACAGCACCGCGAATGGTCTTCATATAGACCATATTATTTACCACAAATAAATCCCTGCCTTCTACCAGCTCGATGCCCATCGCATGTGCGAGAAAGGAGTGTTCATAGTAAGCAGAATTGTATTGTCCGGGGGTAAGCAATACACAAAGTGGCTCATCCTGTGGCCGGGGCGTTACAGATTGCAGCATCTGTAACAGCATTGCCGGGTATTGATTGACCGTCTCGACGGCCATCATCTTAAAAATATCGGAGAGCGTACGTTTCATCGTCTCCCGGTTGGAGAGCACATAACTTACCCCTGAAGGACAACGAAGATTATCTTCCAGGATGTAAAAATTTCCATCCGCATGGCGGATAAGATCCGTGCCACAAATATGACAAAAAATATCGCCTACAGGAGAAAACCCGCGCATCATTTCGAGATAATGCGGCGAAGAGTAAACCAGTTCCGAAGGCACAATTTTGTCTTTCAGAATTTTTTGGTCGGAATAAACATCTTTGAGGAACAGATTCAGGGCGAGATTTCGTTGAACCAGGCCATTTTCCAGCATGGTCCATTCATCTTTGCGAATAACGCGGGGAAAAAGGTCAAACGGAAATATTTTTTCCGTCCCATTGCTCGTTTCGTCGTAAACTGCGTAGGTGATTCCCTGATTGAGAAAAGACAACTTTGCGTATTCGTTCAACTTTTTAAAATCCGCAGGACTCAAAGAATGAAAGAGAGACTTAATCAGAGAATAGGAAATATGGGAAGTTGCATGCTCGCTATACACTTCATCCAATAATCCGGCAGGTACCTCATAGGTATTAAAAAGGTCTTTTTTCTCATCCATAAATCCAATTCATATAAAGTGAGCACAAGGTCAGATAAGATTAAGAATTTTCAATAAATTTTTCTAATAATTCAACATATTTACAAAAAATATAAAACAAACAGGCAATTTGTTGAAAATTGAAAAAAAAATACTGACAACTTCAGATTATGAGCATACAGGTGGCCATCCGGCATCATACAAAATATAGTTACAACAAACCGATTCAGATTTTCCCGCAGACCATACGCCTGCGTCCGGCTCCACATACCCGTAGTCCGATCAGAGGCTACTCACTGAAAATCCAACCAGAGAATCATTTTATCAACTGGCAGCAGGATCCTTTCGGCAACTATCTGGCGCGGATTGTATTCAATGAAAAGACCACAGAATTTGTCATAGATGTTGAGGTGATTGCCGACATGGTGACCATCAACCCATTTGATTTTTTTCTGGATGAATATGCCGAAAACTTTCCGTTTACCTACGATCCACAACTGCTCAAAGAACTGGCGCCTTACCTTGAGATCAAGGAATCGGGGCCATTGTTGACAAATCTGATATCCGTTGCCGAACAATTTAAAGGCGAACGTTCGGTCATTTTTCTTGTCAGACTCAACGAAAAGATCCGCGAAATGGTCAACTATACCATTCGTATGGAGCCTGGGGTTCAAAGCTGTGAAGAGACCCTGACAAAACAACTGGGATCTTGCAGGGATTCAGCCTGGTTGATGGTGCAGACTCTTCGTCATATGGGTCTGGCAGCAAGGTTTGTCTCCGGTTACCTTGTTCAGCTTAAAGCAGATGCAAAGCCATTGGAAGGACCAGAAGGGCCGGAAGCAGACTTTACGGATCTTCACGCATGGGCGGAAGTTTATCTGCCCGGAGCAGGCTGGATAGGGCTTGACGCCACTTCCGGACTATTTGCCGGAGAAGGGCATATTCCGCTGGCGTGTACGCCCGATCCTTCAAGCGCAGCGCCTGTAACCGGTTTTACAGAGCCGTGTGAAGTTACATTTGAATTTAAAAATGTCGTTGACCGAATCTGGGAACAACCTCGGGTAACCAAACCCTATTCCCCTGACACATGGGAAAAAGTGTTGGCGCTTGGCGACAAAGTAGATACCTTCCTGATGGAAGAAGACGTGAGGCTGACCATGGGTGGCGAGCCGACATTTGTTTCGGCGATAGATATGGAGTCAGATCAGTGGAATGAAACCGCCGATGGAAAAGACAAACGAAACATGGCTTACCAACTGGCCGGAAAATTAAAAAACACTTTTGGCCGCGGTGGTTTTCTTCATCTTGGGCAGGGAAAATGGTATCCGGGAGAACCGATTCCCCGCTGGCAATATTCGATTTACTGGCGAAAGGACGGAAAAACAATCTGGAAAAATCACGAATTGCTCGCTGACCCCAATCAACCACGCGGCGTGGAAGAACCTCATGCCAAAAAGTTTATTCACCTGCTGGCGCAATATCTGGGGATTTCGGAAGAAAACTGCATTCCCGCTTATGAGGATGTGTTTTATTTTCTATGGGAAGAAGGCAATCTTCCGGTAAATGTCGATCCGCTCAAAGTAAACCTGAAGGATAAACTCGAAAGACAAGCTCTTGCAGAACACCTTCAGCGGGGCATGAATCAGCCCAAAGGATATACACTTCCCCTTCGATACGACCTGCTGGGCTCAGGCTGGAAAAGTTGCCATTGGGAATTTACCCGAAAACATCTTTTCCTCATTCCGGGTAATTCGGCGATGGGTATGCGTTTGCCGCTGGAGCGGTTGCCTTATCTCGTACCCGAGGAAATTGAGGTTATTGCGGAGCCCAGTCCCATGGAGGATTTACCGCATTTGCCGGCAAACACAGACCTAACGGCAAAAAGTGAAAGCCGAAAACAAAAAAAGTCGCCACCGCCGCAACGCGTAAAAACCATCCGTACAGCCTTATGTGTTGAACCCAGGGATGGAAACCTGTATATTTTCCTTCCCCCACTGGAATCAACAGAAAGCGCACTTGACCTTCTGGCATCTATCGAAAAAGTAGCAGAAGAACTTCAGATACCCGTAGTCATCGAAGGTTATCAACTACCATATGACTATCGTTTGGATAAGCTCGTAGTGGCACCTGACCCGGGTGTAATAGAAGTAAATATCCACCCTGCATACGCATGGCGGGAGATTGTCAACAATTACGAACAACTCTTTGAGCTGGCAAAAACCTGCAAACTGGGTACGGAGAAATTTATGCTGGACGGAAAACATACCGGCACTGGGGGTGGCAATCATATCACACTCGGCGGTGCTCGTCCGGCAGACAGTCCGTTTCTCCGGAGGCCCGATATGCTTCGCAGTTTTGTAAATTTCTGGCAAAATCACCCCGGACTTTCCTATTTGTTTTCCTCAGCATTTGTAGGTACGACCAGTCAGGCGCCCAGAGTAGATGAAGGGCGGCAGGAAATGTTGTATGAGTTGGAAATAGCCTTTCGGGAGCTTGACCGCTACCCCGACCCTCCGGCATGGCTGGTAGACAGATTGTTTCGCAACCTGTTGATTGACATCACGGGCAATACCCACCGGGCAGAGTTTTGTATTGACAAACTGTTTAGCCCCGACTCGCAATCCGGGCGACTGGGTATTGTAGAGATGCGCGGGTTTGATATGCCACCGCATCTTCAAATGTGCCTGACCCAGATTCTGCTCATTCGCAGCCTGACAGCCGTCTTCTGGAAAAACCCCTACCGCAAAGATCTGATTCGATGGGGCACGGAACTGCATGACCGTTTTCTGCTTCATCATTTTGTGAAGGAAGACATGAAAGAGGTGGTCCGTTACCTCCATGAAAATGATATCGATTTTCAGATGGAATGGCTGGATGCCTTTTTTGAATTCCGGTTTCCGGTATTGGGAAAAGTCTCCGTGGGGTCCATACACCTGACCATCAGGGCGGGCATCGAACCGTGGAATGTATTAGGTGAGGAAATGAGCAATACCGGTACTGCACGGTTTGTGGATTCTTCGGTTGAGCGGGTGGAAGTAGTGCTGGAAGGAATAGCCATAGAGCGGTACCAGTTGTTGTGCAATCAGACCATTGTACCGCTGACTTATACCGGAACCAGAGGAAAATATGTGGCAGGCATACGCTATAAAGCATGGAATCCCCCCTCGGCGCTACATCCGACATTGGGAGTGGATGTTCCGCTGGTATTTGATATTTACGACACCTGGAATCAGCGTTCGGTCGGAGGGTGCACCTACCATGTTTCTCACCCGGGAGGAAGGAGTTATGACACCTTTCCTGTCAATAGTTATGAAGCCGAATCGCGGAGGGGCAACCGGTTTTGGGAGCAGAATCACACCCCACGTTCTGAGGAACGGATTGTATCACAGACCACGACTTCGGAAACCACAACCCGGTATGTTTCCAATGAATATCGTCCTGTAGCGGCATTTCCCACACATAAGTTCGAAGTTGATCCGGAGTTTCCTTATACCCTTGATTTGCGGAAAAAAGGGAAGAGTTAAGGGGATGCGCAAAATTATTCCCCAAAACAAATTATTTGCTATATTCAGGTAATACTTCTACCCTTTCCCAAAATAAAAGATATGAAAAGACACCTGACTACGCTGGAGATTTTCCTCCTGGGCTTTTACTGGCTGAAAGGCCAGAATGCAGATAAAAATCAGTTTGTACTATTCGATGTTACCTTTACTTATACAAAGGAGGATGCCGACAATTCAACACCGAGTAAGTCCCATTATTATGTAAAGGACGACCTCAATCCAGACCGCCCCACAGACTGGACATCTCCTGTAGATTTTCGCAATGGAACGGTTCACATCCGGCTTGAAGTGATAGAAAAACCACCCGGAAACTACCCTACTACATGGTCACTGTGTTATATCCCAGTCAAAGGTCAGAACAACAACTACGGTTGTACCAGTACCGGTGTATATATAGATCAAGGGGTTTATGAAAGGGATATACAGATGACCGAGTTTTGGGAGAATGAATCGATCATCTGGAGTGAAGGAATCCGGCGGATGGATCTTGTGATCAAAGACGACAGCGGCGGACAGGGCCATGCACACAGGCGCGAAGATCACGAAAACTTTTTCCCGACGAAAGTACGCATTACGATGGTGCAGGTAGCTGCCGGAGCGGTGTATGATCCGAAACTTGTGCCAAACCTCCCTGAAAACCACATATTCAAAGATTAAATGTGTTGGTCAGGACGAAATTTCCCAGCCGGAAAATGGCTTTACAGTCGCACAATTGGGGCTACCGTCTTTTCCGGTTCCGGCAACATGGGTAACAATGCTTCGTCCGGAATCTGCCAGTAGCGCATCTGTCATTTCCCAGGTAATTCCGGTTAAGGGTATTTTTAATCTCCTGTTCCAGAGAGAATGAGTCTGGCCTGCACTCACGCCTATATTGATATAAATAAATTTCCCTCCGGCAGGCCCATGAACAAATGGCCCGCCAGTTTTAGGATATTCATCTGTTGATTTGTCCCCGCTAAACAAAACCATGCAGGTAAAAGACAAATCCCCTGAAACCGTTTGTTGTATCTGAACGGTCTCATAATTTTTACCTGAACCTTTTTGCAGACCAAAGTCCACTTTAGGTGTAGGTTTTATTAGCAAAATGCGGAGCGGCAATTCAAACTTCACAGGACAAATAATTGTTCAAGAGAAATGAAACCACGAAAGTGTAATGAAGCTACTGCTGTTGTTGTTGTTGTTGTTGCAGCGTAGAGAGGTCTCCGGCGCTCATGAGTTCGTCTGTCCAGTCATCCGGGATTTCTTTGATGAGATCTTTGAGTTTTTGGCCCCATTGGTCGCCGATATAACCTGTAACATCTTCATTAAATCGCCGTTCGATCATCAGGCCCGATTCGGAGCGATAGACGACGACATCAATTGGATACCCCACATCATTGGCACTGACGCGTGTAGAGTCAAACGAGAGAAACCCCGTTTTCAGGGCAAATCGGATGGAAGATTCGTAGGTAATCGCCCGGTTGAGGATCGGTTTTCCATATCCCGAGTTTCCGATAATCGTAAATGGCGTTGCCTCCCCGATTTCAATCCAGTTGCCTTCCGGGTAAAGCATATACAATTTATGCTCTTTATCGTTTTCCAGTTTGCCACCTACGATAGCGAACAAGTTAAAATACAGCCCAGACTCACTCAGCGCGTGTTTATCTTCCGCGGCCACGCGGCGTAGTTGTTCACCAAATGCATTGACGACCTTATACATTTTGTCGTAGGAGGGTGTTTCCTCTTCAAGAATTTCCTCAAAATAAGTTACCGCCTTATCGCGAATGGAGCGGAGGCCCGAAGTCATTAGAAAAAGGTTATTATTGCCCTTTTTGTGAATAGAAATCTTTTTAGCGGTGGTCGTTTCTGAGCCGGAAGTAATACGCGTATCAGCGATTGCAACTAAGCCATTTTTTACTTTTATCCCCAAACAGTAGGTCATGATCCGAATTTTCGGGAAAGATACGATTTATGCAAGCCCAAAAAACTATATTTGAGGCAAATTTTCATATGATTATTACCGGAACATTCCTGGACGAGATTAGTCACGATATTCCTCATCAGAACTGGGGAGAAAAAGAGTGGGAAGCAGATTTTCAGGCCATGAAAGCTGCGGGTATCAATACGGTTATTCTTATTCGCAGTGGATATAAACGCTGGATCACCTACCCTTCCAGCGTTCTTACAGCCCGGGAAGGTTGTTATCGTCCGCCGGTTGATCTTTTAGATCTGTATCTGAGGCTGAGTGACAGATACGAGATGGATTTTTACTTTGGATTATATGATTCCGGGAAATACTGGACAACGGGTCAGTACGCGGCAGAGGTAGACATCAATCGGGCGGTGATAGATGAGGTATGGGAAAAGTACGGGCATTACCGTTCGTGGAAGGGGTGGTATATCTCTCAGGAGGTGAGTCGCCGGGTGGGGTCAATAATAGACACATACGCATTGCTTGGCCGGCATTGTAAATCCGTTTCAGGGAATTTACCCACTTTGATTTCGCCCTATATTGACGGGAAAAAGGCCATTATGTCATACGAGTCCAACCTGACCAAATCAGATGCAGTTTCGCTGGCAGAGCACGAAAAAGAGTGGAATGAGATATTATCAGGCCTAAAGGACGCCGTAGATATCGTAGCGTTTCAGGACGGTCACGTAGATTTTCACGAATTGGCAGACTATCTGCGCATCAATAAGGCCTTAGCTGACAAACACGGGTTGCGTTCATGGACGAATGCAGAGTCATTTGACCGTGATATGCCGATTAAATTTCTGCCGATCAAATGGGAAAAGTTGAAATTAAAGCTTGAAGCAGCAAAAGAAGCCGGCGTTGAGAAAGCGATAACCTTCGAATTTTCACATTTTATGAGTCCTAATTCTGCATATCCCCAGGCGCACCATCTTTACAACCGGTATATGGAGTGGTTGAAGGAAATATGAGGGCTCAGATTCGGAGGACAAGAATTTTCTGGCTGTTAAATTCAATCCAGGCAAAGTCATAGAGATACCGGCAGATTTTGCCACGCGTAGTGGAAGTATAACCCGTAAAGCAGGAGAAGTGAAAATTCTTTTTTTCGAGGGTCAGACGGCTTATGGTTTTGCGGGAGGAATTGTCGCCTAAAATTTCCAGGAGAATGGCATAATTCCGGTGAAGCATTTTATCAGTTTCGCGGACAATTTCAGCAACTTTTCGCCGGAGCGCGGAATGATATTGATTTTTACAGTCAATATCACAGAACAACTTGTTGGCTCGTCCGAAGACAGCATTTTTGCAATGCGGGCAGAATCGATCGTAGTTTTTCATGGTTTGAATAATTAAAGGAGAAATTTAAGGGAGCGGAACCGGAGAGCAATGGAAAAAAATCGCCAAAAGTAAATATAGGAATGAGCGGGAAGGGAGGAGAAACTGCGGATGAAAACTGTTGGAAATTTTTGGAAAACGTTTTTTTGTCCATGACAAGCTGGGTGGACATGGGACGCAGATTTTCGCAGAGGAAACGCAGATTTTCGCAGAGGAAGCAGAGTACCACGCATCTGCAAGATCAGACAGGAAGTAACGCGGAAGTCACAACCCCCTTTGCGTTACTTTGCGATTCCTTTGCGTCCTCTGCGTGAACCCTATCATCTCAGATCAAAGATCAGTTTCATTAAGTTGCACACATATGAGGAAGCGCAGATTTTCGCAGAGGAAACGCAGATTTCCGCAGAGGTTTTTAGGTTTGTTTTTGCTTTTGGGAATCTGTTGGAAACCGTTTCAAACCGTTTCAAACCGTTGGAAACTGTTGGAAAACATTTTTTTGTCCATGACATGCTGGGTGGACATGGGACGCAGATTTTCGCAGAGGAAACGCAGATTTTCGCAGAGGTTTTGTAGTTGTTTTTGCTTTTAGGAATCTGTTGGAAACCGTTACAAACCGTTGGAATCCGTTGGAAAACGTTTTTTTGTCCATGACATGCTGGGTGGACATGGGACGCAGATTTTCGCAGAGGAAACGCAGATTTTCGCAGAGGAAACGCAGATTTTCGCAGAGGTTTTGTAGTTGTTTTTGCTTTTAGGAATCTGTTGGAAACCGTTGCAATCCGCTACAAACCGTTACAAACCGTTGCAAACGGAAAAAGAATCCGATAAAATATTGATAATCAATTAATTAACAGATAATATAGCGGGCGCAAATCGTTAGAATTCGTTACAAACCGTTACAAACCGTTACAAACCGTTAGAATCCGTTACAAACCGTTGCAAACGGATAAATAACCCAATAAAATACTGCTAATCAATCAATTAACAAACCCTATAACAATCCGGTCTTTGAAGGAATCCGTAAATATAAACCGCTGAAAACTGAATGAAAACCGCAACCTTCTCCACATTTCTCCGCCTCAATTTGCCGCTCTCGTAAAAAAAAGAGAAATTAATTCTTTATTCTCTGAAGTTTGTGATTCGGTACTTATTCTGATAAACGCAAACTTGTCATGGCTCCCATTTACTACCCCCCCCAAAAAAAAATGACCTACCATATCCTCAATGGAGATTCTCTCGCCAGGCAAATCAAACAAACATCTCTCGCTGGCCATGTTATCATCTGCCGTGAATGCCTCATTGAAGGTGATCTGAAAGGCAATTCCTTTGAAGAATTGATGCACAACCGGGCAAATTACATCGCCTCCGCTTTCGGGGATACCGCTGACCCATACTCCCAATCTGTAGTCCCTGAATTTGAAAAAATCATCCAAATCTCCGGCCCCGCTGAGGTGTGCCTCTGGTTTGAAGATGACCTGTTCTGTCAAACCAATATGTGGTTTGTGCTCTCTCTCTTAGCTTACAAACCTGAATTATCTATTTTCAGGATTTTCCCCATCACTCTCGAAGGGGAAGATCATTGGCGTGGTTTTGGACTGTCAGACTCTAACCGGCTTGAACATGCGTACAATAGGAAAATATTATTTACAGAAGCAGATCTCCTCCTGGGCCAAAATCTTTGGCACGCCTTTCAACAACAGGATTTCGAAACACTCTCCCGCCTTTCTTCAACCCCTTCGGAGTGTTTCCGCTCCTTAGAAGATGTTTGCCAGGCACATATAGAACGGTTCCCCCCAAATGGTGCGTCCAGCCGCCCGGTTCTCACAGTCAGAGCAATAATCAAAAGTGGTATCACGCAGTTTGGCCCGCTCTTCAGAGTGTTTTCAGAAAAGGAGGGAATTTATGGTTTCGGCGACGCTCAGGTTAAAAGGTTTTATGACCAGGAAATCGGAAAATCGGACTAAAAAATGCTGTCAATGATTATTTATTACAGCATATATGTAGCTCCTTTTTTATGGTTTCTATTGAATTCTTATATTAAGCTTTCATCACATTTCTAACGCTTTAACTGATTGATCTCATGAAACATTTCCAACTCTTATTTTCGCTCGTCCTTTTCCTTATTCCTTCTGTCCTATTTGCGCAGCCAGAACGCTCATGTAATACGATGGATTACCTCGATATCCAGTTACAGGAAAATCCTCAAATGGAAGCCCAAATGTCTCGTATTGAGCAGTTTACACAAAACTACATCAACAATCACAATGGCAATAGCCAGCGTGCTGTAATCACGATCCCCACAGTCGTGCATGTTGTATATCGCTCATCCTCACAAAATGTCAGTACTGCACAAATTCAATCTCAGATCGATGTTCTTAATGCAGATTTCGGAACCAAAGGTAACAGCTGGCCACAAGGCGCTGATTCTGAAATTGCATTTTGTCTGGCTTCCGTAGATCCCAATGGAAATCCTACTTCCGGCATCACCCGCACCAGTACCAACAAACGTTCTTTCAGCTATTCCAACGATGGGGTTAAGTTTAACAGCATGGGCGGACATGATGCTTGGCCAGCCGGAGACTATCTCAATATCTGGGTGTGCGACCTCGGCAGTGGGCTGCTGGGTTATGCGCAGTTCCCTGGTGGGAATGCAGCAACTGATGGTGTAGTCATTGACTATGCTTAGTTTGGCACAATTGGCACGGCGACTCCGCCTTTTCATCTCGGTCGCACTGCTACACATGAGGTGGGCCACTGGCTAAACCTTCGCCATATCTGGGGCGATGGAGGATGTAGCGTCGATGACTTTGTGGCCGATACGCCGACCTCAGATGCACCAAACTACGGATGTCCAAACGGACATATTTCATGCTCTACTCTCGATATGATCGAAAACTATATGGATTATACCGATGATGCCTGTATGGATATATTTACTGTCGGCCAAAAGGCGCGTATGCAAGCGACACTCGCTCCCGGCGGCCCTCGTGCAAGTCTTACTTCTTCCAATGGTTGTGGCTCTGGTGGCGGTGGCGGCGGTGCAACTTGTTCTGATGGAATTCAGAACGGCAATGAAACTGGTGTTGACTGCGGAGGGTCTTGTGCACCTTGTGTTGTTACCTCCTGCGATGCACCGAATGTAAGCGCCAGCGCTTCCAGAAAGAAAATTACGCTCTCATGGGGTTCTGCTACCGGGGCAAATAGTTATAAAGCCTATCTCGGCCCCGTAGGTGGTCCTTATTCGTCCAAAACCACAACCGGTACTTCGACTTCTTTTGCAGGACTATCCTCCGGAACGACCTATGAATATTATGTAGAATCGATCTGCAGCAATGGAACCGCAGCTTCTCCGCTTCAAACAACTGCAACTACCCGCGTATTGCCAGGAACAGCGGCTATCACTGTTTACCCGATTCCTGCACAGGATTATCTGGTAGTGGAATTCAGCGCCGTGGAAAATGACGAAGTAGATGTAGTCATGATGGACATAGTAGGAAAGGTTGTCTATAAAAACCATAATGTCGATGTCAATGATGGCTATCTTGAAATTGACCTCAACCGCTTTGACAGTGGCGTTTACTTCATCAAAGTCCGCGACGGAATCGATGGTGAGTATATGCAGAAAGTGGTAATTACAAAGTAGATTTCGTAAGATTATACATACGAAACCCTCCCAAATTTGCGATTTACAGCTATTTGGGAGGGTTTGGTTTTTTAGTTTTCCATGTCTTTCTCATCATCATCATCATCATCATCATCGTCGTCCTCCTCCACATCATCCCATTCCCCATTATTCACATAGCTATCATATTTGTAAAACAAGGAAGGCGTGTCTTCATCATCCGGATTAACCGTACCTCTCTCAACTTTTTGTTTTAATTTGTTGATCATTTTCCGGATCGAACCTGTGTTAATCTTATATCGTTCCAACCCGGCACAAAAATGATACAGATTATCGTTAAAATCATCTTCCAGAAAATACATTCCTGAAATTACATCCCTGTAGGCTTTCCCCTCGCGATGTAATTGAAGCGCAGAGTGAAAATACTGTATGGAAAGTTCGTAATGATATTTGATATCCAGGAAATATAAAAAATCGCGCCCAAGCAATTTTTCCAGCTTCTTAAAAATAGTTTTTTCTTCATCCTTTTTGTCCTGAATGCGCAATATGGTTCGGTAAAACCTGCACCAGGTCGCCAACTTATAATGGGTATAACCCAGATATGAATAACTTGTCATGTAATTCAGTCCGTAGAGATTCAAGTGGTGTACCAGTTCCGCCAAATTATAAATTGAATCAGTAATCAGATACTCCAACATATCCACAACATCTGGCTTTTTGTCTTTAAATATGTCAACAGCACTAAATTTCCTGGTCATCTCTTTTATAGAGATCACACTGTTTTCATCCAGATATATTTCAACTCTTGATCGATAGTCTTGAACAGATTTGCCAGCGTCTGGCTTATTTTTATCTTTTTCAAATGCCCTCAGCATCTCTTCAAATTTCCATTCCTTCAAAAACAGCCGGTTTACATCGGCCTTATACTTATGTTCCATAATTTTTACAAATTTTGAACTGATCGACATATAAGGGGAATACCGAACATAATCCAGCTTCAAATCCAGTTTATCAGAGGTATGAGGTGTATTCTCTTTTTCCCAATCAAGACTAATGCGGGTGAGTTTTAACTGAATGTCGCTTACCAGCATGACGGTTTCCCAGGTCTCCGTACCTGTAGAGACATTATTGATGATGGATTGGGCATCCCCTGGCATCAATTCTCTTTCCAAATGAAAGACATCCTTGTATTTCAAAACCTGAGGCCGGTTTGCTGTTTTATTCTCCCAGGTGATTGCCTTGATGATCTGCACGGCAATCTTGTCTTTAATAAATTCTATAAAATCCGGATCAAAACAAATAGCAGCATCTTTATCTCCTGCCTGCCTATACCCGGAGAGAAAATCTTTCAGTACATACAGTACTTTTTTATACTGAAAGGCATAACTATAAATCTGACTGGCTTTGAGATAAAACTGGGCAGCCAGTCGATAGGTAAAAAATACCAGGTCCAGACTGTAAAATCTCTCAGTATTTTTAGTAATCAGGTTGTATGCTTCTATCCAGGATTGGATCGGTGGTTTATCCGGAAAATCACCTTTTCCCCTTTCCTTAACATTTCCGTCAAAAAGTTTTTTCAACACTTCCATTGATGGTGGGCTGTTTAACTTTGCAGAAATAAAAGTCAGGAGCGCGTCTCCGATTTTTGAAAATATATTTCCCAAATCATTGGCGTGATAGGCATTTAGCGGCCGGGCAACCTTATCTGACAGAAGAATAAAAATATCAAATAAATAAGGGTTGGCGGGAATTTTATCGTTTAGCAAAAACCCTTTAAACAGGATTCTGTCGTCGGGGTTTTCTATTATTAATTTCCGGATGGGTGCTAACTCTCTCTCAAACCTCCGCAATAGCCATCTTTGACTCTCCCGATAATATACATAAGCACTTAAAGATGGGTTATAGTCGTATTCATTAAGCCCACCAAGCTCAGACAAATATTTATGATAAATATCAAACTGATCCGAATCAATACCTGCTGCCGCAGATTTTCGTACCATCCGACGAAATTTCAAGTCGTATTCAATAAATCGTATTAAAGTGGCTGGCAGATTTTTGTTTTTAAAGAATAGCAAACTACCAACATTGCTGTAGTAGTTTGCGATCAGGGTATTCTTAAGTTCAGGCATCTTTTCCCAATCACTTATACCCAATCTTCCTGGCTTCTCCCGACCCAAAAGCACTTCTTCCCCTTCAAAACCCAGAAATTTTTTCAAGGAGTATTCGTATTCTACCAAGTCAAAATCTGTAAGTCCGTCAGCACGCATTTTCTCCAGAACTCCCAGTATAGCCATAAAAGCCTGGTTGAATAGACGAAAACCCCGGAAATCATTTTTCTCTGGATCAGTTGCATCCTCACCAAACATATATTGATTAAGTGCCCGTGCCATTTTTGCCTTCTCAACTTGCTCAGAGCTGGCTTCATAAAACTCAGGTAGCTTGTCGATTATTTCCCGATAAACGGTAAAAGCTGATTCGTATGACTGAATTTTTTCGAGTGTAAGACCGAGTTTCAACTTATTGGTAATCATCAATATTACCTGATGTTCTGTCAGGTTTTTGATATCAATGGTACGCAGATGCTGAATGGCATCCGAATACTGTATTATCGCCTCATCATATTCCTGATCATAATAATGAAGATCTCCGAGGATACTGTGAATAAATCCAATAGAATGAACAAAACCACTTCTTCCCTCATAACGGATATAATTGCTGTACGATTTCCGCAATTCGTTCAGCTTTTTGTAATAGTGCCGTTTGATCATCAGCGATTCATCCAGCGTAAAATTAAATGCCGCTGCACTCAGATCCGATATCTTTGAAACACACTTGATTTCATTCGCATTCTTATTAAAAAACTTGTAATGAAACAAACCACCGGTTGTGGTACGGATAAAGGTATTGGAATAATGTTGTAGCAATTCCTTGATAAAGGTCCGCAATTGAGGAGCTTTGTTGATCGTAATCAGCTCGGGAACCAGTTCCAGATTACGCCAGGAAAAACCAAACGAATGAAACTTAAAGATGTGGTCGATAATATAGGCTGTAGAGAACAGCAATTTGTCTCCCCATATTTTCTGGTGACGGCTGTGGGTAATGATATAGGGGCGAAAAATGACTGACGTAAGGCCAATCACATATTGATCTGAAGTGGTAAAATGAAGATATAAAGGCTCTTTTTGTTGGGTCTCATCATTTTTTTTGACGCCTATCAATTGTACATATTGATTCTGAAGGAAGCTTTCATTTTCCGGAACAATATAATCCTCAAAAAGGTCGGTCAGTTTTTTGGGTGTCCCGTTGCTTCGATAAGTGAGGTAAATAATAAAGTTCTGAAGCAGATAGATAATTTCGTACAGTTCTTTACGGTTAAAAGTTCGGTGAACGTTTGATTTTTCATCGCCCATGAAGCCACTTGACAAATACTTAAAATATATCCTGAGATTGTATATCTCGGATTCGCTTTTATGGGTTTCCCCGTCAGTACCTACCAGCTTCAAATTTTCCAGATAGCTACTGGGAATCAACAACTTACACAAATACGTTTCTGTCATTCTTGTAAGTCCGGAGCCCTGTTTGCTTAAACCATCCTTTAAAAAGCTATCCACATATAATACGTCGTGAAAAATGCTGCTATAAAAGGAATCTCGGTCAGCAGTATCCGCTAACGCCGCATCATACATTTCCCGTCCACCAATAAAAATGAATTTGGAGCGAGCTTTATTGAGGAAATTTTTCAAGTTGGCCAACAATGCAGCTACAGTTTCTTTCCTTTTACGAACTTTGTCTGTGCTGCTTTTTACCTCGGGAAGGTCATAGGTGGGATCTTCTGCTTCCTTCTCACTGATCGTCAATTTGGAGTTGGGCTCAATTTTGTCGAGCTCATCGAATATGAAAATAAAATCGGGGATATAGTAGTTACCCCTTATTTTTTCAATATTTTCAAGAATTCGGATCAATCTCCACTCAATTTCTTTTGGCCCGGCAATGGGATATATTTTGTCCGAATCTCTGGATATAGATACTTTTCCTGTATTATCAGAATCTTCTTTCTCTCCTGCCCGGAATCTGATTTGCGCAGATAACCTTTCATCCAGTTCCCGCAAGTCTTTCATCACCTGACTAAATTCGCTGCTGTCGGACAGGTCAATCTTCTCAGAACCAAAATGTTTAGGATTATCAGGAATCAATCCAGACCGGGCTGCATTCTTCCAAATCTCTTCCATATCATACAACAAATGCCTGCATATCAATCGAAATACAACTGTTTCATTCAGGTCATCCTGTGCAAGACTGATTTCAATAGCCTTAAGATTTACTACTGTTTTGTTATTCGAATTATTCCCAATACGCGCGTTTACCTCCTTTATCACCTTTCGCACCAAACTGGTTTTTCCCATCCCCCGAAACCCGGTGATCAGATATGCACCTGACTTGGTTTTGGAGTTTTCCAGAATCATTTGGAGATGGTCGAGTAGTTTTTTCCTGCCAATAAACCGGGTATCCTCTTTTTCCGGATCAGTGGAATACGGACTGTGGAAAAACTCATAATTCTCTAATTGAATAAAAACTTCTTTGTTCTGAAGGACATATTTTGTCTGCAGCTTGTTGTCAATTTCAGGAGAAAACATATTTCAACTTTATAAAAGTATAAATACAATCGTATAGTCTTACGATCACAAATATCTGACAGGAGGGTTTATTCCCTAATATAGAATGATTTATTTGTAATCCCTACTTTTATCTCCTAAAAAAGCAAAAGCCACCCCGGTATCCGGAATGACTTCTGCCAACTTTATGAAGAAATATTTAATCCTAATGCCTGACCAGTATCTTCTTGCTATCCGTCCCGCTGTTGCTCTTCATATGCAAAAAATATAGTCCCTGTGGCAAAAATTCAAGGTCCCAGACAAACCGATCCAAATACCCCTGCTTTCTGAGCAACTGGTTACCCAATACATCGCTGAGTATCCATTCTCCAACTGCCGGACGGGACATTTCGACTTTCAATAAATTTCGCGCCGGATTGGGATAAGCCTGCCAGTTGAATCCCTCCGCAAGCCAGTTGATTTTTGTATCCGTGTCTCCTACAACCAATGAGTCACCTCTTACTCCCAAACTGAGCGGAAATTCATCTGCGCGCTGCGCTTCCAGTCGCGAGACTGTCATTTTGAATGTTTCAATCAGTTCGCGTTTTCCCCCAAGGTCATCGATCATAATGATGCTCATACTCGCAATCCTGCCATAACCGGTCTGTTCGGTCTGATCTATTCTCGTAAGTCCCATCTCCAAAATAGCACCTCCGCCATACGCCCGCCACATGCTGATCATGTCAACTCCTGGCGTCCCCACCCAGCTATTGTCAAACGCAACTTTTAGCGTAGCAGGATCGACAAGTGTGGTATCAAAATCGATACTGAAAGCAAGCCCGTACAGACTGTCTATGGGTTCAGTGGATGTGCCCAGCAGAATATTGACGTGCATCGTATCTCCCGTAAACAGTGAGTCCTCCTCAATATCTATCTGCAAATTGTTGCCGGTAATAACTTCTTCGCCGGTTTTGTTATGGGAAAATCCGTAATTAAGATGAATGGGAAGGGTATCGGCCATCGTTACCGACCCGTCCCCATTAGCATCGGCGTGTTTGTAGTTCAGACCTGTGGAAAATTGTCCAGTCCAGTTTATCGCGGGTTGAGGAATCCATGTCGTCGTGGCATTCGCCCGGACTGGACCGGTACTCCCGTACGCAATCCCCATGGGAAGTATATCATACACATCCGCTATCCCGTCGTAGTTGGCATCTCCCGGCCATACGCTGTCAAGGGCAGCTACCAGTGAGAATATGGGCAAATGGAATCCTTCATTGAGGACATAAGAATTGGTTGCCCCGGTTCCAATAAAAGCTTCACCTACAGTATAACTCACCGAATAACTTCCGACGCCAACCGTATTCCCTTCGCTGCCGGTAACTTCTCTTACGGTAGTTGCGGGTTGTGCCAGCAGACCGTGTGCGAAAGAAAGAAAATATATAAAAGTCAGGCTGTGCTGCAGGGCGGTCGATATAAATTTTTTCATCATCATTTCTTTATTTCATTCTTTCTCTCACCACTTCGAAGTTTTCGTAGCCACGACGTATGCATTTTACTTCCCAGTCAAATTCATAGCCGCCCTCTCCCTGAAGCAATTCGGCCACGTCAAATCCTGTGGCATCTTTGTGCACAACGGCAAGGCCTCTCGATTCGCCGGAAAGAGGCGTTACCATTACGGTCATGCCAGCCTCTGAAGCGATGAGCTGGAAGTGTTCGGGGAATGACACCTTTGCCTTTCCATCTATAAGCCGCGCCGTGCCCCGCAGATAAGCTGCTGCTTCGGGCCCTTCAAGCGAGGCATACCAGATTTCCTTATCGGGCCGGGTAGGATGTGCGACTCTGAAGTTTTTGGCATCGCCAAAAATTTCTCCCTGCCCAAGTCCGTTGATGATAATTCCCGCTTTTAGTGTATTGGTATTGTCATACACATGAACAAAACCATTATTGGTATTTACGCCCATCTCTACTCTCGTCTGACCAGTACCATTGGTGACCGAAACATTCCCTCCGCTATAAGTGATATTCGTGCCGTTGGGTGTCCAGAAGCTCGAAGTGTTATCTGTCGAAGGCGCCCATTGCGTCCCATTCCACTTCAGCACCTGATTTGCGGAGGGAGTAATATTAGTAACAGGAAACCCATTTAAACGCACTACTACCGGATTTGGATACGTACCGGCCAGATCCCCACCCGCGGAAGTCCCAAGGGTAATATCATCATTTGCGTTGAGGTCGCCGGTATTGGTTATAATATTTCCGGAGACGCTGATACCAGAACCACCAAAGTAAGAGGGCAGATTTACCGATCCCCCACCGCTGGACAGCGATAAGGTATTCCCGAAAAGCGCAAGGGACTGGATTTCATTCACCGGGTCGGCATCTGCATCGGTATCATCATCAGCCGAAGGCGTCCACTGTAAACCATCCCACTTCAATACCTGCCCGACAGCTGTCGGATTGTTAGAAGAAACAGGATTTCCATGAAGCGCGTCGACCGTCAGGTTGGAAAAAGTACCGGACACATCACCAGAGAAAAATGATGAAGTTGTAATATCATCAGCCGCATTCGTATCACCGGTATTACTGATAGTGGCTCCGGTGATGGAAATGCCCGCACCTGCCACCAAAGGCGTGCCGTTGTCGAGCGAGGGAACCCAGGCTGTGCCATTCCACTTCAGTACCAGTCCCGCAGCATTTCCCGCGGTATCGACATCCGTGAGATCATTCAGGGACATACCCAGTGCCTTGTCTGAGGTCTGGGCATACAAAGCAAAAGGCACACTCTGCATATCACGTACTCCCAGAGAAGCATAACTGCCTGAGCCGGTTGTATCGATTTCGACTTCCAGCGAATAACTCCCCAGACTCCAGTCGATGGCTGAAAAAGTACCCGATACGGGTGTTCCGTTTCCAATAACATGGCTGCTGATTCCCTCAGGACTGGTCAGCACAGTGACGGTTTCCTGATATACCGGCAGACCGGATTGCAAAATAGAAAAACGCATGGGGACAGCCTGCGAAGGCAACACATTCCCGTTTACGTTTATCTGGGATTGGTAATTGATTCCTTGGGGCGATTGGGCAAAGCTAAGGATGGGTAAAAAAATAAGCAATGCCAGAATTTGTTGTAAAAAGGTGTTTCGATTCATAATTGCTGATTTATTGCGACTGATATCATTTATGAATTCAAATATAGTAGCCACAATGGCAAAAATATATAACAGAATAACCCATCTCTGAATACTGTCACCCTCATTAAATATGGATAAAATATGCCCAGACACAAAATTCTATGATTTTTTTATACCATATTTTTAACTTCTGAAATTTTCTATACTATATTTCGGCATGAAACGCCTGGCAGAATTTGTACACAAAGTCCCCGAAGATGTTCACCTTCGGTTTAGAAAATATCTTGATTCACCCTATTTTTTCAGTGATAAACGGCTGCTTTACCTATATGATCTTCTCGCAGAGGACAAGCCGGAGAATTGGGACAAACCGCGCCTGTTTGCGGCGTTATTTCCCGGTGAGTTGTACAACGCTGATCGCATAAACAACTTTTTTTCCTACCTGACACGGGCTGCTGAAAATTTTATCGGTCAGGAAGCCTGGGAGAAACATCCATTTTACGCTTCTTTTTTCAAACTTCAGGGTGCGCGTCAAATGGGGCTTAACCGAAGTTTCGAGCATATTCTGAAGCGGGAAAACCATCAGACTTCCATTGCAGAAGATTTTTACTGTGAATACCTTCTGGCTGATGAATCTGACCTTTTTTTCCTTCAAAAAGCCAGTCGCGAAGACAACAAAAGTCTCGACCAGAAACTTGCTTCCCTCCACAAGTTTTATCTTGCCGCTATGCTCCGCACTTCCTGCGAATGGCTGAGCCGCAATAATGTCATCGGAGGAAGTGAACAACCACCGGAATTGTCTTCCAGTTTGCCTTTTCTGCTGGAGCAGGCGCCTTTATACTTCCATATTCCCGGTATCAGCATTTACTACTATATCCTGCTCACCCTTACCGAACCCGATACTATTTCGCATTATCACAACCTGCGGGAATCGCTGGGCAGAGAAAGCATTCACCCCGAAGCACTTAAGCCTATGTACCAGTTTGCCCAAAACTATTGCATATTTCAGGTAAACAGGGGCAACACCGTCTTTCTTCAATCATTATTTGACTTGTACGATGAGATGATGAAGCGAAATCTGCTTCTAAACGATGGTCAGATTTCTCCCGGGGATGTCAAAAACATTGTGGCGCTGGGAGCCAGACTGGAAAAATATGAATGGGCTGACGAATTTCTGCTGAACATTGCCCAACATATTATTCCTTCTTACCGGGAAGCCGTATTGTCATACAATCAGGCCTACCTGCTCTATAGCCGGAAAAAACTCAGAGAAGCGCAGCGGCTGCTCGCTTTTATTGAATACCCCGATCTGTTTTATGCATTGGGCGCCAGAACTCTTTTGCTCAAAATATACTATGAACTGGAAGATCATGAGGGATTTGAATCACTCTCACAGGCTTTTGAAGCTTATCTCCGTCGGCAAAGATTGCTTTCCACTTACCAACGGGAAGCTTACCACAACCTGCTCCGATATGCAAAAAAGCTCTCTCGTCTGCGCACCGATGCGGCCATCCAGACACCTTCCATTTTTAAACGCAGGCTCAATACCTACCTTGAAAAATTGCAAAAAGCCGCTTCCGTGATGGGACTGGATTGGCTCATTCAACAAGCGACTATTTTAAAGGAATCCTGATTTACCCCTAAAAAGGAAAACCCCGCTTTGTGCGGGGTCTGATTGAATTCGACAAAAAAAATTTTGCGCCCAAAAGGGGCCTGTTATCGTATGCCTCTACTCGCCCTGGTAAACGATTTTGCGGGCGGTAGTCATACCCGCAGCACGCATGATACACAGGTAAACACCAGGCGCTACTTTACTACCTGATTCATCTGTAGCATTCCAACGCAGGGTATGCGTACCTGCTGGGTAAGGATTCGAAGCGAGATTGCGGATTCGGCGACCATTGAGGTCAAACAGGGCGATCTCTACGGGAGCATTTTCTGATACATTGAATGTAATATCGGTAAACCCGCGGAAAGGGTTAGGTGTATTGGGCAGGAGTGTTGCAGGGGCGGTAAAATGATTGGCGACTCCCGCTTCACGGTTGGTGTTGGGCACGTCTGTGATTTCATACACGGTAGTACTTCCGCTGATTTCATTGGTAACTACCAACAGCGGATTCTGAGTCGGAGACTGCCAGTCTTTGATAAAGACCAGTCCTTCAGGCCCCAAATCTCCGGCCGTTCCGGCTTCGGCATCTCCTGAAAAATCGCGGTTGTTGACATACTGCACAAATGCCGGGGTATTGGGATTGGTGATATCATACACCATTACCCCACCGATTCTTTCAAGACCAATAAAAACATAGGTGCGGCCTTTTACTTTTCCAACAACGATTCCCTCCGGCTCAGGCCCCTTATCATCGCTGCGGCTGTCAAATGAACCATTATCACTATTGGTGGAGTTAAACTCAGTAGGATAAAGCGCTGCGGTAATCTGCTCAAGGTCATCACCACTATCATACACCATCTGACCATCTGTACGCCAGATCGTAAATGATCTTGCGCCAAAGGAATACAATTCGTCATAATCGCCGTCGCCATCGGTATCGCCCATGGTTTTGGTAATGTTCAGCCGGCCCAGATTTGAGTTGGATTTCAACGTTGCAGCATTGGGGAATGCTGTCGGGTCGAGCACTACGCTGCCAGAACCCACACGCACAGCCTCTACAAGACCTCCCGGGTCGGTGTATTCACGTGCATCACCTTCGTTGGCAGTGATCAGATAAGACTTGTTTGACCAATGTAAAAAGTCGATAGCGTCAGGCATATATATCCCTTTCACAGGCCAGTTGGTAATATTGATTGTACCATCACTGTTGCTGGCATCAATACCATTTCCGGGCAGATTATGATCCTTAAAACCCAACCCTCTGATAGCGGTAACTGTCGCATTTTTGATATTGATTTCTGCGATAGCATTATTTTCCTGAAGCGTTACCCATGCCGTCTGAGAATTGTCAGAAACAGCGATATATTCAGGCTCAAGATCTTGTGCCACGGTTGCACCAGGGCCAAAAATACGAACACTGGGATCCAGGACGGCATTATTGAACGCAGTAAAATCTGCGGTCATCACATCTGCCTGGGTAAGATTTTTAGCCTTTTTCATCTTGATGATGCTCACACTACCTTCAGGATCAACAGAATAATCATTGCTGGGTTCACCCTCATTGGCCACCAGCAGGTATTTTCCATCGGGCGTAAAGGTCAGCATATCAGGAAGTGCACCTACCATCAGATGATTGAGGTATTGTCCGTCGCGGTTAAAGAAAACCACTTTCCCGGGGGCCTGTTTGTTGGAATCCTGAACAGCTACGGCAATTGTACTGTACCAATTGGCAATGCTGTTTACACCACCGCCATAAGGGCTAAGGTCGATCGTAAAATCCAGTACGGGTGTTGTGGGATTGGAAAAATCAATAACATCTACGGAGTTAGCATTGGCATTGGTAACATATACGCGTTGTGTCTTGACGTCATAGGCGCCTATTTCAGCAGCACCTTCGTCAAAAACGCCAGATGCATACGTACCAATGGGAGCAAGGGAAATACTGGATTGCGCCAAAAGCCAGGCAGGCAGAATCACAATCAGCAAAGAAAGAGTCAGTCGGAAAAGGGGGTTTAAATTTGTCATATATTTAACCGGTAGTTAATGAAAATACAGAAGCCTCCGGTATGCAATCACATACCGTTTTGTTTACCTATCGAAAATAGAATTGAAATAAAAAGAGGGTTGCCTGGGTTTATATGAACAAAACTAACCCAAATCCCCTTTCGGTTCAATCGGGAAATTGAGGTTTAATACTAAAATAACAATTGGTTAAAAAATAGCGATATAGCTAATATTTGGCTAACATTCAATTAACCCACCTTGCATACATTTTGGAAACTGACTCCACAAAATCAAAATAATCAATCGGCTTCTGGAAAAAATCATTCGCTCCCAGGGCAATCGCTTCTTTGTTGTCCCGATAACGGGCGCTTGAGGTAAAAATGACCACGGGAAGTTCTACAAACCGGGGATCTTCCCGAAGTCGGGTCAATACTTCAAATCCATTGAGAAGGGGAAGATTGAGGTCCAGAATAAGTAAGCTGGGATCGTAAGAAATATCCCGCCCCGAATAAGCGCCGTTTGCATTCAGAAAATCCAGCACTTCCAGCCCAGTATTGACAATTTTAAGTGGAGCTTCAATCTTTGCGTCCCGCAATGCCAGATGAAACAAATGGACCTCTGCATAGGTATCTTCTGCAAGCAGTACGTATGGTTCCTTTTTCAGGGACATAATCCGGTCGGGTTTCTAAACAGATAGACAGAAAATTCAAACGTTATTATAAAGACAAACATAATAAACCAATCAATATTATTTAAAAAAACTGGTGATTTCAGGCCAATTATTTACCGATTATCGAATTTTTTGATTTTCCAATCTTTATAACCACTGATTTGGAAGCCGGGGTAAATGAATGGTCTGCCTTGAGGTTTAAGGGCACCAGGATATTTGCCTCCGGAAAATACGTCGCCACGCATCGCCGCGATATGTCGTAGGGCACAATGATAAAGCTTCTCGCCACCCGTTTTTCTCCTTCGTATTCACTCACAAGATCGACAATTTCCCCTGAATGCATTTCTCCTTCGGCCATGTCTTCTGCATTCATCAATACAACTCTTCGCTCATTGTATATTCCGCGATATCTGTCATCAAGGCCGTAAATCGTAGTATTGTACTGGTCATGGCTTCGAATGGTCATCATTAGGTATTCGTCGCTTTTCAATTTTATTTCAGGAATGGCCGTAACCGAAAAATGTGCCTTACCATCGGGTGTGTTAAATTTGCGTTCCCTCGCGCCATTTGGCAGGTAAAATCCGCCCGGCCTCCGCACTTTCTGATTGTAGTCTTCAAAGCCTGGAATACAGGCTTCGATCATATCCCTGATACGGTCATAGTCACCCACGTGTGTTTCCCAATTGATTGGATTGTTTTCACCTAATACAGCTTTTGCCATGCCCGCTATAATGGCTGGTTCGCTCAGCAAAGACGAAGAGGCCGGCAAAAGATCGCCCATTGACTGATGAACGATTCCCATCGAATTTTCTACCGACACAAACTGCTGCCCGCTTGCCTGGATATCGGTCTCTGTTCTCCCCAGACAGGGCAAAATCAAAGCCGTTTTCCCCGGTGTCAGGTGGCTGCGGTTGAGTTTGGTGGAAATGTGGACGGTCAGTTCGCATCGCTGCAAAGCCGCTGCTGTATAGGCGGTATCGGGGGTAGCTGAAAGAAAATTTCCCCCCATGGCTATAAATACTTTTGCCTTCCCGCAATGCATGGCTTCAATGGCTTCTACTGTATTCAATCCGTGATTGCGGGGGGGCTGAAAATCAAACCGTTTTTCCAGCCGGTCGAGAAAATCTTTTCCGGGTTTCTCCCAGATTCCCATGGTACGGTCGCCCTGTACATTGCTGTGCCCGCGAACCGGACAAGTCCCTGCACCCGGTCGGCCTATCGCCCCTTTCAGCAGCAGAATATTGACCATTTCCCGGATATTGTCCACGCCATTTTTGTGTTGGGTAAGGCCCATTGCCCAGCAAATGACGATTTTGTCGTGCCGTATAAGCAGATCAGCAGCGGATCGGATATCTGCTTCCATCACGCCACATACTTCTGACAATTCTGGCAGTTTGTATTTACGAATCTCTGCTTCGAATGCGGCAAACCCCGCCGTATAGGTTTCAATAAAGGATTTGTCCAGCACTTTACCGGGTTGCTGATCTTCCGCTTCCAGCAGCAACAATATCAGCGCTTTTGCCAGGGCTACATCTCCGTTGATCTTGACCTGAAGGAAAATATCGGTAATCTGTGTGCCAGACCCCAATATATCAGGGAGATGCTGCGGGTGTTTAAACCTGATCAGTCCGGCTTCGGGCAGAGGATTTATCGTAATGATTTTCCCGCCATTCTGTTTACATTTTTGCAGGGAGGTGAGCATGCGTGGGTGATTGGTTCCGGGGTTTTGCCCCACAACAAGCACCACTTCGGCCTGGTGAATATCCTCCATCGTCACCGATCCTTTGCCGATACCTACGGTTTGTGACAGCCCTACCCCACTCGACTCGTGGCACATGTTTGAACAGTCAGGCAAATTATTGGTACCAAAAGCCCGAACAAATAACTGATATAAAAAAGCCGCCTCATTACTGGTTCGACCCGACGTATAAAAAATTGCCTCATCCGGCGAATGGAGCGATCGAAGTTGTGTACCGATTAGCCCAAAAGCTTCTTCCCACGAAATTTCTTCATAACACGTGGCGCCTTCGCGCAGAACCATCGGGTGGGTGATACGCCCCTGTTTGCCAATCCAGAAATCTGTACCCTGCGCCAGTTCTTTCACCGAATATTTGGCAAAAAACTCCGGGCCAATTCTTTTGAGCGTAGCTTCTTCGGATACAGCTTTTACGCCATTTTCGCAGTATTCGGCCAGTACGGAGCGTTTGTCATCAGGATCAGGCCAGGCGCAACCCGGGCAGTCAAAGCCCGTCATCTGGTTCATTTTTAAGAGAACCGAAAAACCACGGAGCAGCCCCATTTCCCGCTGAATATGGCGAAACGAATGTTTGACAGAAGGCAGTCCGCCTGCATATTCGGAGGGGGCAGCCAGCCGCAGACCGGTAAAGGGAGAAGCGGATGAGGAATCGCCGGAATTAATTGAATCGTCCATATAAAAAAAGAATACCGTTAAACATATTGATTATACCGCCCATTCCGCAGAAAGCCCACCAAGGGAAGCTGATACTTTTCCGCCAGCGATTTAGCCAGGCTACTCGGCGCCCCAATGGCAACCAAAGCGCCTGCACCCGCCATTACGGCCTTTTGAACCAGTTCGAAACCGATTCTGCCCGAGAGCAGGATGATATGATTTTTCAGGGGAAATATCCCCCGGTTGCAGGCTGCACCGATGAGTTTGTCGAGCGCATTGTGACGGCCAATATCTTCCCGTAACAGCAGCAATTCGCCCGAAGCGGAAAACAAAGCAGCGGCATGAAGACCGCCCGTAGCAGCAAATACTGCCTGATGAGACTGAATAGCTTTTTCAAATCCGAAAATCACTTCCGGGGAAAGCTTCAGTGGGTATTCAGACAAAGGAAAAGGACAAACTGCCGCCACAGCTTCAAGGGAAGTTTTTCCACATACCCCGCAGCTTGAAGTCGTGTAAAAATTGCGGTGAAATTTTGCCCAGTCCAGGTCGGTTTCGGGAGAAAGTTCGGCGCGAATGACGTTTCCCCAATCATCGGGAGCATTGATCTTTTCGCAGTGGCGAATTTGCACGATATCCGACGGCCCCTGAACGATCCCTTCCGAAAGCAAAAAACCCAGTGCCAACTCCTCATCGTGACCGGGTGTGCGCATGGTGACCGACAGGCTTCGGGTTTCCCGGCTGTCCAGCGGGCCAAAACCCAGGCGTATTTCCAGCGGCTCTTCCACTGCGAGGAGATCTTCCTGCGACTCCTGTTTGTCGGGAAAAACCCGCAAAACAGAAACCGGTATGATTTTTTGTTGAAGCATAGATAGCCTTAAATTACGGGAAAATTTGTAATTTCAGGCATGAAAATCACCTTGATTGCATACGGAATCGCCAAAGACATACTTGGCAGCCGGGAAATCGATTATGAGATCCCGGAGCCGGCGAGTGTGGAGAGCCTGCTCGCCAGTTTGGCCAGGCAATATCCAAAGTTTGGCGATCTGAGCAGTTTGCGCGTAGCCATTAACAGCGAATATGCGCCCGGGGACCAGCCCATTTCGTCCAAAGACGAAGTAGTATTAATCCCGCCGGTAAGCGGAGGATGAAAAGAATACAGAAAACATGAAAAAACCGACGATCAGTATCATGCTGACCGATGCCGTATTGGAGCCATCGCATGCGACGGACTTTGTGAGCAGCGAACATTGTGGCGGGATCAATGTATTTATCGGCACGGTGCGAAACCATACCAAAGGCAAGACGGTGGTCAGGCTGGAGTTTGAAGCCTACGAAAAAATGGCAGTCAACGAGATGAAAAAAATCGCCAGGACGGCCCGCGAGCAGTGGCAGGCCGAAAGCATCGCCATCCACCATCGCACAGGCATATTGGTTCCCGGCGATATCGCCGTGGTGATCGCGGTAGCCACGCCCCACCGGGCAGCGGCCTTTGCCGCCTGCCAATACGCGATCGACACCCTGAAAGAAACCGTACCCATCTGGAAAAAAGAAATCTTCGAGGACGGCGAAGTGTGGGTATCGGCACATCCGTGAAGGTGGAACCCCCTTTCCGATGGTGGAACCCCCTTTCCGATGGTAGAACCCCCTTTCCGCCGTGTCGTCCCCCTTGGGATGGGGGACTGGCGGGTTTTTATGGGCCGGATGGCTGGCTATGGTGCGGGTTGAAACCGCCTATGGTGCGCGGGGTTGAAACCACCGCGCTACAAATACCTTTTACGCAGGCGTAGCCTAAACCCCGAATGGGGTGACATTTTTATAGCCAAACAGGCCACACCAAAAATTCTCCTCTAACTTCGCGCGTCGTCGCACGCGGTTTGTTGAACCCCCTTGCCGCCTGTCGTCCCCCTTGGAATGGTGGACTGGCGGGTTTTTATGGGCCGATGGCTGGCTATGGTGCGGGTTGAAACCGCCTATGGTGCGCGGGGTTGAAACCACCTATGCTGCGCGGGGTTAAAACCACCGCGCTACAAATACCTTTTACGCAGGCGTAGCCTAAACCCCGAATGGGGTGACATTTTTATAGCCAAACAGGCCACACCAAAAATTTTCCCACACTTCGCGCGTCAATGCACGCCCCAAGCAGCCCTTTTCCCCAAACCTCATTAACCATTAACAATTTACCATTAACCATTCTTTCGGGTCGCAGTCCTATCTAGAGGTCTCTCATATTGATCGGTGGCTGAGGCATATTGACCGGTGGCTGAGGCATATTGATCGGTGGCTGAGGCACTCGAAGCCACCGAAACTGCGCCGTTGGCGCGATAATGAAACCGGGGCTTCGAGTGACCTCAGCCACCGGTTTTTTTGACCTCAGCCACCATTTTTTTTGACCTCAGCCACCGTTTTTTTTGACCTCAGCCACCGGCAGATTCATTCCCCATAGCTCCAATCTCACATCTTCAATAGAAATTTTGTTTTCCCAATATTCTCCCTATCTTTGCACCTCATTTTTATACCAAATAGTGTTATGCCTAAAATGAAAACAAATTCAGGGGCCGCTAAGCGTTTCAAGAAAACCGCCTCTGGAAAAATCAAAAGGAAGCACGCCTTCAAAAACCACATTCTGACCAAGAAGTCCAAAAAGCGTAAGCTGAAGCTGGCTCATTTTGCAGTTGTTGACAAAACCGACCACGATCGCATCGAGATGATGATCGGCCGGTAATCCTCATTTTCACTTTTTGTCGAACTTATTAATTGTAAAAAAATATGCCTCGTTCAGTAAATGCTGTTGCTTCCCGTTCCAGAAGAAAGAGAATGATGAAGCATGCCAAAGGTTATTTTGGCAGAAAAAAGAATGTGTGGACCGTAGCTAAAAACCAGATCGAAAAAAGCTGGGTTTATGCTTACCGCGATCGCAAAGCGCGCAAACGTGAGTTCCGCAAACTCTGGATCATCCGTATCAATGCCGGTGCCAGAGAACATGGACTCAGCTATTCCGCACTCATGGGTAAAATTCACGCCGCCGGGGTGGATCTCAACCGCAAAGTGCTCGCCGATCTGGCTATGAATAATCCCGCAGCCTTCAAAGCTGTAGTTGACGCAGTGCGTTAACTCCTCCGGATTTCTCAAAATTTACTGGCTGCCAAAGTTTACTCTGGCAGCCTTTTTTTATTCCTTATTCAATTTTACTACGCCTTCCTGTGTGTACATCCCAATGTTCACGCGCTGGTTGCTCTGAAAGGAGTTAAACCGGTAATCTAAATGGATGCCCTTATACATGGGAAATACCCGCAAAAATGTATCCGGCGATATCCCCAACAATGGATCGTACTGACTCAGCATCTTAAGCACGTATTTGCCCAAATCATACCCCTGAACAATATTGTCAGAAGGGGGATAATTGTACTTTTCGCTATAAGTTTTATACAGATTCCGGTAAGCGGGATCTTCAATATCCTCAAAATGGGATGTCGTAAATACCAACCCAAATCCTTCCTTCGTTTCGCGGTCCAGCGAATTATACCTCGAACGAAAGTGCGGTGAACCCATCAGCATTACGTTTTTCCCCTCCCGCTTCAACACATTCACGATCAAACTGGCGGATTCTTCATTCCCCATCAATGGAATATATACGCCCATCTCGGGGTCATTATCGGGAATTTTTGCCACAAGCTTTGGGATTTGACCCATCGCGGCTTCTTTATAATCCAACGAAAGTTTTAACGTATCAATCTTCCCGCCTAACTGGATAAAGGTACTCATATAACCCTGCGCCAGACTCTCCGTGGCCTCCTGACCGTCAGTAAAAACAGCAGTACGGGTGATTCCGCGTTCATTATATGCGTATTCTGCCAGTCGCTGCCCATGTGTGTAAGCCGAAGGATGCGCAAGAAAGGTATATGATTTATTTTCTACCAACTCCGCAGTCGCACTCATCGGCACGATCTGCAGGGTTTTGTTTTTTTCCGCCCATTCTGACAAAATACGGGACTGATTATTGTAAATATCCCCAATGATCATCTGGGGACGCAAGTTTTCCAAGTCGCGGTAAAAAGACCGGGTCAGCATCGAATCGCTCCGGGTATCGTACAGTTTCAGATATACTTTTTTGGCTGAAGTGGACGAAAACTCATTCACCGCCATATTAAATCCTTCATAAAATTCGAGTGAACGAAGGGTTTCCGGACTGATATTTTTATTGATTTTCCATTCGCCATCCCGCAAAAAAAGTGGCAAAAACACACCGAGTCTGATTATCTCGGGCTCAAAAACAGTGATTTTTTTGGTCGAATCAATTTTTGGGAAAATCGATTGCATATAGGGTGAATCTTTGCCGCCATTCTTCAGATAATCCCTATACATTTTTCGGGTGCTTTCGTATTCTCCGGTCTCAGAATTTCGGTAAAAAAAAGCCTCTGCCACCCGTTGTTTATTTTTTACATCTGCCTTGTTAAAGGCTTTTTCCAATTCCTGAGGCGTAAATCCCTGAAAAAGTACCTGCTCAATTTTGTTTTGCGCATCGGCAGCCATTTTACTTGTACGGGCATTGTCTGCCAGCGAAAGTAACGTTTCATAACCCTGAAATCTGGCCACGGTATTTTTGCTGCGAAGTTTTACCAATGCCTGATGATACTGGGCTTCATCAAAATACCGTGAGCGCGGAAATTCCTCCACAATAGTAGTAAACCGCTGAGCAGCAATGTCATCGTATTTGAGATAATAGGCCGAAAGACCGGAAAGGTAAATCGCCGCTGTAGTAGAACGGTTAAAATTGCGACTACGCACCAACTCGAATTTATCCAGCGCCTCTGCATATTTTTCATTTTGCAGGAGCCGTTTTCCCTGGGTAACTAAGGCGTCTGCTTCCGTGTCCAATGGGGTGACCACCGGTTTGAAAATTCCACAGGAAGTAAATAAGAGCAGAGCTGCAATCAGATAAAAGCGGTTCATTGGATTAATCTTTGGTTTGGAAGAATTCCGATAAACGGAACTTCTCCGGTTGATTGATTTTTTGCACCATGCCATCACGAAATGCCGCAATATTTACAAATTGGTTGCTTTGGTTTTCTTTAAAGTCTATGTCAATATGCAATCCGTGGTAAACGGGAAACTGCCGGATATATCCCGCCAGTGCCTGACCCGACCGGTAATCATACTGCTCAAACAATGCGATCAAATACATTCCCAGGTCATATCCCTGCACACTGAAATCAGAGGGGGGCATCAGATATTCTTTCAGGTAAGACTCGAAAAATTGTATATACTCCGGATCTTTTTTGTTTTCCATATAAGAAGTGGTAAAGATCAACTGGCTGGACTCCTTCAACTCTCTGTCCACATTTTCATAACGCTGCCACCAATGCGGCGAGCCCATGATTTTCACCTGTAAATCCATCGCACTGATCTGGCTCAGGATAAGTCCTGCAACCTCCTGATTGCCCATGATCGGAATATAAACACCATCTACCTGTTGAAATTTGAGCGACCGTACATAGGAATATATATCTTTTTCCACATCATTGGAAAGGGCGCTGTCCACTTCCAGCGTGATGATTTCCCCACCCAACGTATCAAAGGTCTGGGAAAATGACTTTGCAAGAATTTCGGTACTCCGCTGTCCATCTGTCCATACCGCTATCCGGTTGAGATGCAGAGAATCCCAGGCATAATAGGCCATATTACGACCGTGGGTTTCGGCAGAAGGATGAGCGAGAAATACCTGGGTTTTGTCTTTGACGAGTTCTTCTGACGGACTCAGGGGAATGAGCTGAGGCGTACGATGCCTTTCCGCCCAGTCTCCAATGACCTTCGACTGAGCGTTAAAAATATCCCCAACAATCAGGTCAGGCTGCAGATTTTCCAGTTCCTGCAGATAATTTTGTGTAACCACCGTATCGCGGCGGGTATCAAATACTTTCAGGTATATCTTTTTATTCCACCGCTGCTCTGCCTCTCGCAGCGCGAGTTGAAAACCTTCATAAAACTCGGTGGCAAGTTCACTTCTCGAGGGAATTTTATCTATAGCGGAAATATCATATTCGCCGAGAAACAAAGGCATAAACATTGCCAGCCGCACCACATCCCGATCTACAAATTTTACCACTTCTTCTTTTCCTAACAATCTTTGCAAAAAGGCTGATTCGGGTTCACCCGAAGCCAGGAGGTAGTTTTCATACCTTACCCGGGCTTCTTCTCGTTCCCCCCTTTCGACCAGATGATAACAGAGTGCCTCAAGAAAAACCATCCTGTATTGTTTGGGGCCGGTTTCCCATAGGCTTTCCACAAACGGAAGGGAAGATTCGTAAAACAGGTATTTACGCACGCGGTCAATGGCATCGCGAGACAGGTTGTCATCATAGGTACGAGCGGCAATTGCGAGCAGTCCTTCGATGGCGGCCCGGCTTTTACGCTCACTTCTTTCGCGAAGCAAGATGAGTGCAATATGATAACTGGATTCATCCAGGTACCGGGACTGCGGATAAATTTCAACTATCGTAGCGAAATACTCTCCGGCACGCCGAAAATCAGCCAACCGGAAATTGGTAAGTCCGCTAAGATAAATCGCCGCCGTCGTACTTTGGTTAAACGGACGAATTGCAGCAGCCTCAAAGACCTCCTGGGCTTTATGGTATTGCCGGGATTCCAGGTAATTTTTGCCCTGCGCAACCAGAGCGGCAGCGATTACATCTTCATCAGGTTCTTCTGGTTGGGAAAAACCCGGGCGAATGATGCAAAAAACGAATGTCAGCAATAATAGGTAACGGGACATGGATTACGTGGGTTTACTCCCATTCAATAGTTGCCGGTGGTTTGGAACTGATATCATATACTACCCGGTTCACCCCCTTGACCTGGTTGATGATCCGGTTGGAAACTTCTCCCAGAAAATCATAGGGTAAACGTGACCAGTCGGCTGTCATGCCATCACGGCTTCCGACAGCCCGCAAAGCTACTACCTGTTCATAGGTCCTTTCATCTCCCATGACACCTACAGATGCGATGGGCAACAGTACCGCAAAGGCCTGCCAAACCTCATCATACAGGTTTTTTTCCTTCAGGGCATCGATAAAAACCGCATCGACTTCCTGCAAGAGTGCCACATTTTCAGGACTTACTTCCCCGATAATGCGAATCGCCAGTCCGGGACCAGGGAAAGGATGTCGTCCTATAAACATCTCCTCAAGCCCAAGATCGCGCCCCACATTTCTCACTTCATCCTTAAATAAATATTTTAACGGTTCGACGACCTTCATATTCATTTTTTCGGGAAGTCCACCCACATTATGGTGCGATTTGATGGTAGCGGAAGGGCCTTTCACCGAAACGCTTTCAATCACATCGGGATAAATCGTACCCTGTGCCAGCCACCCAATGCCATCGAGTTTGTGTGCTTCATCCTGAAAAACCTCGATAAAGACCCGGCCAATGATTTTACGTTTTTGCTCAGGATCAGTAACACCCGCAAGTTCGCCCAGGAAACGGTCTTTAGCATTTACCCCGATCACATTCAGCCCAAGTCTTTTATATTTTTCCAGGACATCCTCGAATTCATTTTTGCGGAGGATTCCATTGTCTACAAAAATACAATAGAGATTGGTGCCAATAGCCCGGTGAATCAGGGTTGCGGCTACCGTAGAGTCAACCCCGCCGGAAAGCCCGCAGATCACCCGGTCATCGCCCAGTTGCGCTTTGAGTTCTCTAACGGTAGTATCGATAAAAGCCGAAGGCGTCCAGTCTCCCGGAATCTGGCAGATCTGATAGAGAAAATTGCGCAGAATATCCGTACCAGATTCTGAGTGTGTAACTTCAGGGTGAAACTGAAGGGCAAATACAGGCAGATGATTGTGTTGAAAAGCTGCCACCTCCACCGACTCTGTGCTCCCGATAAGATGATAATCAGAAGGGATGCGGGTAATAGTATCTGCGTGACTCATCCAAACCTGGGAGGAAGGCGCCACTTCGTGAAACAAGGGGGAACCGTTTTGTGTCTGAAAAACAGCCCTGCCGTATTCTCGTTTGGCAGAAGTTTCTACTTTTCCGTGGTGATTACGGGCAATCAGTTGTGCCCCATAGCAGATTCCCAGCACCGGAACCTTACCGATAATCGTGTCCAGATCCATATCCGGAGCACCTGATTCATTGACAGAACAAGGCCCGCCGGAAAGAATCACCCCTTTCAGGCCTGGGTCTATTTCTATCGAATGATGAAAAGGAATAATCTCACAATAGACCTGTAGCTCCCGTACCCTTCTGGCAATGAGCTGTGTGTATTGCGAACCGAAATCTACAATCAGAACTTTATGATCCATCGGCCAAAATTAGGATTTTTAGGATCAATCGGCAAACCTGCAATAAAAAAGTAAAATCTCCGGAAAAGAATCATTTGGAGGACAATAAAAAACGTGTAAACTTGATACATGAAAAAACGGATCACATGAATCCGCATGGAAAGTAGTCAACAAAATAAAATGATGAATCGAATCTATCAAACCATTAGCTATCTGTTTTGTGTAACGATGATCCTGTCTGTAGCCCAGGCCCAAAGTCCCCTTTCAAGAGCAAAGCCTGTACTCACGCTGAAAATTCAACAATCAGGCGGCACAAATGGAAGTAGCGTAGCCTATGACCCGTCAAAAGGCATTTACTACACCGTCATCGCGGGAAACGCCGTTTTCCCCTTCGAGGCTTTTGACAAAAAAGGAAATCCGCAGGGAAGTGCTGAAGCGGGTTTTGACATGAGAGGTATCTGGATGAATGGAAGTACCCTTGAAGGGAATGGCCCCGGGGAATCTGGCTGGGTTACCTTTGACCTGACCAGCGCCGGTAAACCAACTGGTCAGACAAGATTAATTGTGGAAGAACAATTACAGCCTGAATGGCAATCTGTCGGTACATTTGATCCCAAAAAGAAAGAAGTGATCTACTATTCAGACGGAATCATCAGCATTTATTCACGGAAGAAACTATCCTATTCCCGTACCATCACACTCAACGGTAATTCGGATTTTTCGACATCCAATATCAACTCAACCAGTGTCGGGTTTACCGGAAAAAAAGGTTACGAATACGCTTTGCTTGACTACAACGACTACAAAGTCCTGTATTTCAACAAAAAAGGCAATCAAACCGGTAGCACTACCCTTCCCGCTGAAGCGAGTGTAAATGATGCTTTCCGATTTGCCTTCGCCAACAGCCTGCTCTGGCTGTACGATGTGAATACCCGTTCCTGGACAGGGTATCAGGTATTTTGATAATCAACCTCTTTGGAATACAATTTGCTTCATTACAAATTTTGAAGTACATTACTTTCGAATTATCCAAATTTCAGAGAGGTTGATTCTTTCTTTTACTGCTGAATAGATATATGTGGCCCAAAAATCAGGTAGGATTGAGTAATTCTTCTCTGTTTACAGTTAGTACAGGAAGGGTTATCCTATTTATCCTCGCTCTACTTTTAGTGATTATTCGCTTTACGCAACCCACTGCAAACTCTGCAAATCTTGCCGGGCAGGTTATCAGTTTGTTCACTGTGCTGTATTGCATTTCGATTTTTACCACAAGTTATATTTATCCTTATTTTCGTGACAATCTCTACTTCTTTGTTCTGGGTGCATTTGTCCTATTTGCATTCGGATTTCTAAACCAGATTTTTATCACGGCTTTTTCCAAAAGTGTTTTATCCGGGTTTGTGGTTTATTCCCTGGTCGCGGCCTTCTATATTCGGAGGATTTCACACCTGGGGCTGTTTCAGCTTTTTATGATCAGCACGGTTACCATGATTTTTTTCCTCTTACCGGATCCCTCGCCTGAGGCAAAATCTTTTCTGTTCAGATTTTCGGGCGTACAATTGCTGGCATTTTTTATTCTAAGCTCCCGAATCAGGTCACTGGACAGGCTTGTTACTCAAGACTTGCGGTATGAAAGCCTGATTGAAAGTCTGTTTTGTGGCGTCATACAAATCGACCAAACGGGGAAAATCACGATGGTAAATGCGCAGATTTGCCGCCTTACGGGTCTTGAAAAAGATCTGTTGGTCAACAAATTATCATTTCAGGATCTGGTATTGCCGGATGACTATGCCCTGGCCGAGTCAAAAATTTCCACCTTATTGGCCGGGCAACCCGAAAAGCTTGAGATCCGTCTCCGGCGCAAAACGGGCGAACCATTCTGGGTAAAAATCAGCGCAAGTCCTTCCATTAATCCGGAAAATGAGATTTCGGGCATTTCTATGGTGCTGGCCGACATTTCTTCAGAAAAAACAGAAAATGACCAGATGGTAAGCCATATCCGGGACATGGAGATGACCAACCATGAGTTGATCCGGCAAAAAAATAACCTGGAAACCATGGTTCGGAAAACTACTGAAGAAATGCGTGTTCCCGCTGAATCGGTACACAGAATATCAGAAACACTGAAAACTGTAAATGGGGATGAAAATCCCATGGTTTCGTCCTGGTTGAATGAAATATCAAATCACACCCATCAACTGCTGGAAAAAATTGAAGGGATGTGGATGTTTGTCGTATCAGAAGTCGAAAAACCCATCCTGGAAGAAGTCGATACCATGGCAGTAATTGCTGATATTCGCAATAATATCGCATTCAGACTAAAAGAAAACCACGCGACCATCATTGCAAAAGAACTACCCAATATCAGGGCTGACCGAATGCAAATCACCCGGCTTTTCAGCAATCTGATTGAAAATGCACTCAGACACAGAGGGGCCGAACCACCCGTCATTCAGATAGGTGCCTCTGTGAATGATGATAAAGAAGAATTTAACTTTTCGGTCGTAGATAATGGCCTCGGCCTCAACCGGGAAGAAAATGAAAGGGTTTTTAGTCTGTTTAGAAAAGAATATGAAAACGATATGAAGGGGATCGGCATGGGACTTCATATCTGTAAAAAAATCGTTCTCAACCACGGAGGAAGAATGTGGTTTACTTCGAACTCGGGGAAAGGCACATCATTTTTCTTTTCGATCCCCTGGACTGGCCAGACGATAGAAAATAAATTGCCGGCAGAACAACCTGAACCCCCTGTCGAAAACCCCTGATCTGCGGTCAGGCAGATTCAGGAAAAATTTTGCCGCACAATCGTTTTTGTCTATATTTGCCACGCGATTATGCGATTGTATCTACGTCCATACCAATTATTCCTGATTTTTGCTGCACTCGTAGCAATGGTGTTCCTGCTTAAAATCAATAAGCGGAGCTTCTACTTTCACTATTTCAGGGTAATTGAGGAAGTGGAATTGCGAAATTCTCAGGAAATGGGAGTTTTCCAAAAGATACAACAACTGGAAATGCCCGCCGTGAATGTGTCCGTTTCCCAATGGATATTCTTTGCGCTGTTTTCGATCGGGATTCTCTTCTTATTCCGTCTCTCCGCGCAATACACGCCGGTTTTCCCGGGCATTATCCGCCCTCCTTCCAGGTTTCACCACAACCTTGTTCCGGTAAGGGCTCCCTGATTACAATTCTCAACATCCGTTTTCTATCACTTTGAAGCAGGATTCCCGCTTCAACAAGTCTATTATATTATTTACAAACTTAAATTTAAATGAAAAATAAAAACACGGTCGTGTTTTTGCTGCTGGTTTTTGTGGCAATTTGCGGCTATAACTTATACTGGACTTACGTACAGTTTTCGTCTGAAAAGAGAATCGAAAACCTCCAGGCGTCGATCAACAAACCGGCAGGAACATGGACTCCGGAAGATTCGGCAGCGAAAAAACAATATGACGCGCTGCTTTCCGACCCCGATTACCAAAACCGGTACAAAAAAGCAGTTGACCGCTCATTTACACTGGGTCTTGACCTTCAGGGGGGTATGTTTGTAACGCTTGAGATTGGGGTTGAAGCCCTGATCAAACAAATGGCGGGCAACCCTACAGACAGTACCTTCAAAAAAGTCATTGACTGTGCCAACCTCAAACAACAATCAGAAGCCAGAGCTTATGTGCCTTTGTTTGTTGAGTGTTTTAAAGAACTGAATCCCTCCGGAAGCCTTGGTGCTACTTTTGCCAACCCGGAACTTGAAATCAGTGTAGGTACTCCCGACAATGAAGTTCAGGCAATCCTGGAGAATGAGGCAAAATCTGCCATTGACAGGACCTTCAACATCCTCCGTACCCGTATTGACCAGTTTGGTGTTGTTTCTCCTAACCTTCAAAAGCAGGAAGGAACAGGCCGGATTCTTCTCGAACTTCCCGGCGTGAAAGAGCCTGCGCGTGTACGCAAACTGCTCCAGGGTACAGCAAAACTGGAATTTTATGCTACTCACCCCTGGAATGATGCATATCCTGTATTGCTCGAAATCAATGAAAAACTGAAGCAAATCAGAGGCGTTGAGCCTGAGGAAACAACTGCTGAGGCAACTACAGATTCGACCCAAACTGCTGACGCCGCCACTACAACTGATTCAACAAACAAAGACACCACCTTCAGCACAGAAAACCTCGCTGCAGGTGATTCTGCCAATGAACTGCCTTTTGATCAGTTGTCAAAAGAAGAACAAGATAAAAAGCGTGAAGAGTTCCGTCGCACTAACCCGTTTTTTGCGGTACTCCGTCCGGCAAACTTTGACGCTATGTCTCAGGCAAGGTCAACTTCACCACGTGTGGGTGCTGCAAGCCCTCAAGACACCGCAGAAGTTAATGCCATTCTGAGAATGGATGAAATCAAAACACTTATTCCTGATGATATGCGCTTCGTATGGGGTTTCAAACCCATGGAAGATGCAGAGGAAGAACTCTACGAGATGATTGCCATCCGTATCAATGATGATGGTACCGCAGACCTTGAAGGGGATCAGGTGAGTCTTGCCCGCCAGGATTTTGACCCTACTTCCGGTAAAGCAGTTGTCAGTATGCGTATGACAGCTGAAGGAACAAAAGACTGGGGTCGTATCACCGAAGCCAATGTCGGCAGACACGTTGCCATTCTCCTTGACAATCTGGTGTATTCATATCCGGTCGTAACGGAAGCTATCCTCAGCGGAAGCTCACAGATTTCCGGTGATTTTGAAATCGATGAGGCAAAAGACCTTGCAAACGTCCTGAAAGCAGGTCAGCTGCCTGTTCCTGCCCAGATTGAAGGAGAAGAAACGGTAGGTCCAACCCTCGGTGCTGAAAACATCCGCAGTGGTATGTTCTCCTTCCTTGGTGCATTTGCGGTCATCCTGATCTTTATGGCAGTGTATTACAACAAATCGGGATGGGTGGCAAACCTGGCGCTGCTGGCAAACCTTATTTTCATCCTGGGTTGTTCTGCTGCATTTACCATCGTACTTACCCTGCCCGGTATTGCCGCTATCGTACTTACAGTAGGTATGGCTGTCGATGCAAACGTACTGATCTTCGAACGTATCAGGGAAGAAATGGCTCATGAGAAAACGCTGAAAGCCAGTATCAAAGCAGGTTTTAGCAATGCTTTCTCCTCTGTATTGGACTCAAACATTACGACCTTCCTTACCGGTGTTGTACTCTACGCTTTCGGTGTAGGCCCTATCCGTGGTTTTGCCGTATCATTGATGATCGGTATCATTACCTCACTGATTTCCGCGTTGGTTATTACCCGACTGATCCTTGATTACTACGCCAACAAAGGAAAAGATTCCATGAACTTTGGTTTCCCATGGACCATTGGGCTTTTTGACAAGATCAAAATCCAGATGGTCAACCGCAGAAAAATATTTTACATGGTATCTGGTACACTGGTTACCTTAAGCCTGATTTCCGCACTGGTATTTGGATTTAAAACAGGTGTGGACTTTAAAGGTGGTCGTCAGTTTGTGGTTGAATTCAAACAAAATGGCTCGCCAGCCAACCTTTCCAGCTCGGATGTAGAACTGGTTCGCAAAGACCTGAATACTGCGCTCAACAATTCAGAACCTGTGATCAAAACCCTGAGCTCAGATAATCAGTTGATGATTACCACCTCCTACAAAGTAGATGACAGGGAAGCAACCACCGAAGTTACAGATCTGGTAAAAGCTGGTTTAAAACAAAATTTCAGCCAGTATGACAGTGAGATTATCAGCACCTCCGACGTAGGCCCAACCGTAGCGAACGACATTCGCGAGGCCGCTTACCTGTCGGTCATTTTCTCCCTGTTGATTATCTTCTTCTATATCCTGATGCGATTCCGCAAATGGCAGTACAGCCTTGGTGCCGTAGCTGCGCTTTTCCATGACGTGATCATCACGCTGGGTATATTCTCCTTCCTGAGTGTGATCAATATTCCATTTAGCGTTGAAATCAACCAGGCGCTCATTGCGGCCTTGCTTACGATCATTGGTTATTCCATCAACGATACCGTGGTAGTGTTTGACCGGATCAGGGAAAATATCGGGGAAATGAAATCTGTAAAACTCAGCGAGATCTACAACCTCTCGATTGACCAGACCCTGAGCAGAACATTAATCACTTCTCTTACAACCCTTATGACAGCAGTCATTCTTTTCATCTGGGGTGGTGATGTGATTAAAGGATTTATGTTCGCGATTATTGTGGGTATTACCGTAGGTACTTATTCCTCCATATTCGTAGCAAGCGCGATTTCTCTCGATCTTTTGGAAAAAGAAGAAGTGAAAGCAGAAGCTTAAGATATTTGCAACTTTTCATACAAACAGGCGGTCAATTGACTGCCTGTTTGTTATTTTTGCATTGTCGAAAAATTCTTTAGCTTTGAATTAATAATTTTCCTTTACTTTTAGCCATAACCCTTTTCCTAATCTATATTCTATGTTTTTTCTCCTACAGACGACCCCTGCAGATTCTCTGTCAACCGCTCAATCAGTTGGTAGTAAATCGCTGTTTGAAGTTCTCCTTTCCGGTGGATGGACGATGATTCCCTTGCTGCTGCTGCTCATCCTTGCTATCTTCATTTATATTGAAAGGTACCTGACGATCAAAAAGGCTGATACGGATTCAGGGGAGTTGATGAAGCAGATTCGGAAATATGTGCTCGCTGGTAATATTGAAGCGGCCAAAGGTTTGGCTCAATCAACCAATGATGCCTTCTCCCGGATGATCTACAAAGGAATTACCCGGCTGGGATCGGCATCACTCAAAGACATTGAAGGTTCTATCGAAAACGTAGGAAAACTGGAAGTCTACCGACTGGAAAGAAGGTTGTCGCTTCTGGCTACTGTAGCTGGGGCCGCACCCATGATCGGATTCTTTGGTACTGTACTCGGTATGATCAAAGCTTTTAACGCTATCGTTATTCGTGAAGGAAATGCAAGCCCTGTCGATTTGGCCGGTGGTATCGCTGAAGCAATGGTAACAACGGCTGCTGGTCTCGTAGTGGGGATCCTTGCCTTCCTGGCTTACAATACACTTGTATCCATGGTTAGTAAAGTTGTCTTCAAACTGGAACTTACCACTACTGATTTTATTGACCTTCTTCAGGAACCTGCATCTTAATCCCTTTCCTTATGAGTATTCGTAGCAGAAACAGAGTAAGCGCAGAATTTAGTTCCGCTTCTATCTCCGATATCGTTTTTCTTCTCCTGATCTATTTTATGCTTACTTCCGCTTTCGTAGAGCAGGTAGGTCTGAAAGTGGATCTCCCTACCAGCTCTTCGGACAAACCTACCGAAGGCAAAAACTTTGTAACCGTCACTGATGATGGCGTTTTTGCCTGGAATCAACAAAAAATTCAGAATAAAGAAGATTTGATTCCGCTGATCGAAGCTGTTCTCAAAGATGATAATAAAGACAACGATGTCATCACCCTCCGGGTTGATAAAAAAGCGCTGTTTGAAGAAGCCGCTTTTGTTATGGCCGTGGTCGCAGAGAATGATGGTAAAATCGTGATCCTGACAGAGAAAGACTAAAATTTCCTCCCCTCTGTTGTTAAAATTTGTCGGTAAGAACCGCAACCTCGCGGTAAATATATTTATCACCTGTTGATGAATGGGTTACTTCAAACAGGATGATGTACATCCCGGTTTCCATTTTCTGGTTTCGGTCATTGGTTCCGTCCCAAAAAATAGTGCCCGGCTGTGCTCCCAACAGAATATTTGACTGAATTTCTCTGACTTTTCTTCCCGCTGTATCAAATACAGTCACCCTTGCATTTGCTCCGGAAAAGTCAAAATCGTAATTGACAGGAAGCACATCCTTTTCCCCATCTCCATTTGGGGAAAAAGTCTGATAAGCCAACGATACATTGGATTTTTCGTCCGACAACTCTATGGCCTGGGAATTGGCGTATCCGGGTGTGGCAAAAAGGACCGTTTCCGCCGCCGAATGCCAGTTAGCCGGATCATTGCCTGGCCGCCGTAGCGAAATCCGCTCCAATGACACGCCCTCCTTATCCCGCAAACTGGCAAAATGGTAATCATCCAGGTAGGCCACCCGATCGATGACCAGTTGGTCTGAAGTAAATATTACACATTCTCCGGCATGGTCGTCGTATCCCGGAAAACTCTTCATCTCCCAAAAATTTGCCCCCGCAGGCGGTAAGTAAGTACTCTTCTGAAAATCAACATTGGCCGTCAGGCATACGATTTCCCCCGGCATAAATAACCGGGACTCCGCTGAAATGATTTTCCCATTATAAATCGAGTCCGTGCCGGGAAATATTTCCCCAATAAACAACTGGCTGTAATCCAGCATTTTACCAGAAACGTTTACAATTTCCACAAAATCACTCCCTCCGGCGTAGGGGTTAAATAATAGCTCGTTGATCAGTACATCCCCTGGCATAACCTCTTCGGGTAAACCCAATTCTCCTTCCACTGAAAATTCTTTTCCCCGGCAATCCCGCATTTCTGTTACTACGATCCGATACATTGTACCACGGGTTAATGGCGCTTCTAAAAGTAGTTCCACGCAAAGGTTTTCAGGAGCACTTACCCAGGCAGAAAGTGGTCTTTGGCCTTCTGGGTCAAACCTGTAATGATTGACTGATTCCGCTTCCACCGGATCAAGAGGCCCGGAAAAACAAAGTCTGATCCACAGCGAATCAACCCATTCTACTTTCACCAGTTGTGGGGCCAACGTGTCAGCGGGTTGATGATACACACTGTTTTCAAAACCCGGAGTACCACCCAAAATATGTTTTGACGCCATCCAGTTGGTGGCTTCCGGGCAACGCCCCGCTTCCGGGTTGATTTTTTCGAGTGAGAAACCACCATTTTGTTTTTCCTCATCTCCGTACCACCGCAATTCATAATCTACACTATCGATAAGTTCGCCTGTAGCCGAGCGTAAACCCAGATTGTCGCCACCATTCACCAAAGCTGGCCATGCAGAAGGACTCAGCGTCTCTCCATAAGTGTCAAACTGTGCAGCCGTCGCCGAACTTGCCAAAATCAGATAACCACCGGGCATAACCAACTTTTCGGGTAAAACCCCGACTGTCGTTCCATTGGTAATAGAAAATCCGGACAGGTTCACCGTGTCTCTGCTGCGGTTATACAATTCCAGAAATTCCGATTCAGGTAAACCCACAGATGGCGTCGGATCGGCAAATATTTCATTGATAATGATATCCTGAAAATGATAATAAACCGGCGGGACCACCGGAATTGTATCTGACTGAACATTCCCCACGTAAAAATTGTCAAAAAAGAATGAGGTATTTCGGGTAGCCGAATGTTTGACCCAAATCCCAAACCACGCCGATGATACATACGTCTGATCAAACGCGGCTCCTTCCAACGTAAAATTCCCATCGCCAGCATCGTCTGAAAACAGCGACCAGTTGCCCAGCGAGTCTCTCAGCACCCGTACGACTGCGTGAACCTTTGTCGCGGCCCTTCCGGGTATACCGTCGATTAATTTGGTAACTGAAGCGCCATCCTGCCGGAAGAGGTCGAAGCTGTCCTCATTTCCGGACTCCCCTACTCCGACAAAATAACCGGAAAGGGACGATTCGATATTCTCCTGATCAGAAACCAGATAGATTCGAATCACATTTGCAGTACTGGGGGCAAATTCATACCGAAGGTAAAACCGCCACTCCATGTTGTGAATACCCAAATTAGGAATCGAAAGGTGGATGGTGTCCGTAGCAGGAGTACCCGCAGACTGCAGTTCACCGTTGGATGTCACCAGAAAATGAGTCTGCTCCCCCGACCAAACAGGGTTTTGCAAAAATTCTCCATCGGAGAAATCATCTGAAAACTGAGCGGATAAGAAATGAGTTGCCAGCAGCAACCCAACAATTAGGGTCATTGTGATTTTTTTCATGATTTTGTGCTTTAAGACGAAGATAAAAACAATTTTATATTTCAGGAAAAATTATGTTTGAGCTTCATTTCATACTTTTGCTACATGGGAAGAAGAATCACGCCGTTCAGGGCAGAAATGGAAATCAAAGACGCGGCCTCCGATGGTCGGGCTGTAGCCAGGCATGGCGAGCAGGTTGTTTTTATTGAAGGCGGTGTGCCGGGAGATATTGCGGAGGTATTTGTATTTCGCAAACAGGACAAACTCCTCGTCGGCAAAATCGAACGCCTGATCAAAGCCTCCGAAGATCGCGTAGAGGCACCATGCCAGCATTTTGGATTATGCGGCGGATGTAAATGGCAGAATATGTCTTATCAGGCGCAATTGGGTTTTAAAGAAAGTCAGGTAATCAACAGCCTCCAAAGGATCGGAAAAGTGGAAATCGGAAAGGCGTTGCCGATTCTTGGATGTGAAAACCCCTTTTATTATCGCAATAAACTGGAGTTCACCTTCAGTGACAGGGCGTGGGTTCCGAAAGACCAACTGGATTTTTTTAATGAAATGGACCTTCGGTCGCTGGGATACCATATGCCCGGAATGTTTGACAAAGTGCTGGACATCGAAGAATGTTTGCTTCAGATTCCTTTGATCAACGACATTCGCAACGAACTTCGCACATATGCGAGAGAGAACGATCTCTCATTTTATAATATCCGCGACAATACGGGCTTTCTCCGGAATATTGTATTCAGAACCTCTGTTTCTACCGGTGAGATGATGGTTATCCTCGTTGTCAATGGCAATGATATGGAAGTAATAGCTCCCATACTCAGCCATTTGGAGGCGCGTTTTCCCCAAATCACAGACTTTATATGGGTTGACAATCACAAAGTCAACAGCGTATATGCAGACCTGCCCTTCCACGTCTGGAAAGGCAAACCCTATATTACCGAAAGGCTGGGAACTTATGATTTTCGCATCAGGGCCACTTCCTTTTTCCAGACCAATCCTAAACAGGCCGCGGTATTATATGGAGTAGTTAAATCTTTTCTTACCGAAGCTCTTCCCGAAGGACAAAACCGGTTTCAAACCATTTATGATTTATATTCCGGTACTGGCAGCATTGGTATTTATGTATCACCGCTGGCGGAAAAAATTGTCGGAATTGAATATGTCAATGCCGCAGTCGAAGATGCCTGGGAAAATGTACGCATCAATAACCTGGAAAACCAGTTTAGCTTTTATGCCGGCGATATGAAAGATCTGCTCAACGACGATCTGATAAATAAAGAAGGCCGTCCGGAGGTAATCATCGCTGACCCGCCAAGGCAGGGAATGGCGCCACAGGTGGTAAAAAAGATCAGCGAACTGGCGCCTCATCATATCATTTATGTCAGCTGTAAACCCGCAACACAAGCCCGCGACCTCGAAATGCTCGACGATTGGTATGAGGTACTAAAAATCCAGCCAGTAGATATGTTTCCCCAAACTGCTCATGTTGAAAATGTAGCACTGCTTAAACGCAGAAGCCAGCAGAAACCGCCTGTAGTTATAGAAACTGTTTCTTCACCAGAAGACGATCCTTTATCCTGAACCGAATCACATAAACGCCCGAAACCAGACCAGGAACAGAAAGCATCATATTGCCCACAGGCGTAGAGAGATTGGTGGAAAGCGAAAAAACCTCCTTGCCGGAGATATCTGTCCAGATCATTTCCAGAAAAGAGGGCGAGGGTAAATTCCAGCTAAGCTGCCGGCTTCCATGCGGGCCAGAGATCACAAATGGAAAAGGAAGGATATCGGGCTGGCTCAGACTACTGGCAGGATCAGGATCTACCTTCCAATTACTTTTATAGACATAATCACCACTGCGGTTGCCATTGTTGTCAGCCGCCAGAAAAGCTGCATAGAAAACGACTGGGCCGGCAAAAGCCGGAGGCGCCTGCCACTGAAAATGCCAGATAGCCGAGTCGTTCACAAAAAGTGCAGAATCATGCATGATATAGGTCCTGTCACCATCTGTTTTCAGTTGCGTAATCACCGTATCCGTTTCGTAAATCTGCCCGATTCCTGCGTCTGAATCAGGACTGTAAGGCAACAACTGAAAGCCGAAGGCGGATTGTCCGGGGTGAATTACTTTCACGGAGATATCATAGATTTCGCCGGGAGAATATCCCTGCTCAGAAAGGCTCGAAGTCAGGGAAACCAACCCGGGGCCACTATTCACCAGGTAGCTGTTGTGGCAATACCCATTGTAACAGGTAAGCTCACCCGGAGCCCCGGTGCGCCCCTCCGGAGGCCCATCGGAATAAGAAGTCAGCGAAATAAAAAAACAGAAAAAAATCACAAACAAGGTTATCCACGCTCTCAGTTTTCGGTAATCCATACAAAAACAGGTCGTTGTTATGAGAATATTATCATTAGGTGAGCCGTGTGTTATTGCACAGTTATTTTATCATTAATATCTGCAACAGCTATTCCATAGATAAACGAAAAGAACAAAATTAGCAGTATCGGTCCAAAGAAATAAATCTAGCAGGTAATAAAAATGCTTTTAGAACTGGAAACTTTGACAACAACAGCTAAAATATTAATCGTTGATGATGAAGAGGATATTCTGGATATGCTCCAGTATAACTTTGAACAGGAGGGATATACGATTGTTCGGGCAACAGATGGAGAAGAAGCCGTGAAAGCGGCAGAATCTGCAAAACCTGACCTGATCCTGCTCGATATTATGATGCCCAAAATGGACGGCGTTTCGACCTGTCTGGCTATCAGAAAAACCCCGGGACTGGAAAATACCATTATCGTTTTCCTCACCGCACGATCGGAAGAATATTCAGAAGTGGCGGGCTTTGAAGCCGGGGCCGATGATTATATTTATAAACCCATTAAGCCCCGGGTGTTAAAAAGCAGGATCAAAGCCCTCCTTCGCCGACATCAGATTCTGCCCAAAAAAGACAGCAATACCTTGTGGATCCATGACCTGGAAATCATCAGGGACGAATACGTCGTCAAAAAAGGGCATAAACGAATTCCACTTCCAAGAAAAGAATTTGAATTATTTTTTTATCTCGCCTCGCGGCCGGGAAAAGTATTCAGCCGGGAAGATTTACTGGTTCGCATTTGGGACAATCTCCACGTTACTGACCGTACAGTCGATGTACATGTGAGAAAACTACGTGAAAAAATCGGCGCCCAGTATATCGTTACGATTAAAGGTGTAGGGTATAAATTTCTGGCTAGTTAATCAGAGTGTAATGGCGGAACAACGACTGCTGGTAATTATCGACGATGAGGAAGATATATTAGATCTTCTGGAGTATAATTTTCTCCGGGTAGGCTTTTGTGTTGAGGCTTTCAACCGTGCAAAACCCGCGTTGGAGTTTTTGAGCCAAAAAAAGCCAGCAGCTATACTTTGTGACTGGATGATGCCAGAAATGACAGGGCTGGAACTTTGCCGGGCCATAAAGGAAAACATCAGCCTCGCAGATATTCCCTTTTTGATGGTAACCTGTCGCACAGAAACTTCAGCCGTCAAAATGGCGCTCGCCGAAGGCGTTACAGACTATATACGAAAACCCGTTCGGATTTCAGACCTCATCGGTAAAGTGCAGACCATTATCGGAGTTTAATTCGCTTTGGGAAAACCCAATTTCTTATTTTTCAGTTATACACATACTGCGATTTATTTACCACAATTGGTTTAAGATCGTTAAATTGTATTGCAAAAAACTGCACTCCATTACTGAAAAACATTGAGGATGGGAATCCGCCTGATATTCAATCTGATTATTCTACTGACCTTCTGTCTTTCAACAAAGGCTCAGGTCGAGATTGTTGTAACCCGTCTTCCAGCCAATACCCCACACGATGCAACGCTATTTTTGGTTGGCGATTTTAATAACTGGAACCCCGGAGATGAAAACTATATTCTGCATCGCCAGCCAGACAGTACCTATTCTATTTTCATTACAGATGCGCCAGACTCATTTGGCTATAAAATTACCCGGGGGAACTGGTCTTCTGTAGAGGGACGCGCCAATGGAAGAGCCAGAGTGAACCGTATTTACAGAAAAAAAGCTAACACCCAGAACCGGGTCGAAGTTGAGATCAAATCATGGGAAGATCTCGCGGGCAGCACATTGAGCTTTTACTCCTTTCTGTTATTGTTTTCGAGCTTTCAGGGCATTCTGCTAATTATTGCCATCAACGGGATTCAGGAGCGGAATATTCCTGCCAACCGCATGCTGTCCATTCTTATCCTGCTGATTTCTTTTGCCCTGGTTGGCAGAGTTTCTACCTACGACAGGGAGATATTCAACTGGCAGCCAAAGTTTATTCTGCTTCCTGAAATGATTCTTTTTGTATATGCGCCCGTATTTTACCTGTACATCCGCAGACTACTCAAACTGGAACCCGAGAAAAAAAATGTAACGCTCTATCATTTTCTTCCGGCCATTATCCATTTTATCGCCTATCTGCCGCTGTTTTTCAGAGAAAAACTCCTGTTTATACAAAATGTCGTTGACCAGAAGCTATATATCATTTTTGCCCTTGTCGGTGGTTTGGCCATGGTTTTTAATATATACTACTGGCTCAAAGTAAGGAAAATCCTCGCTTCTCACGAAGAAGACACCTCCAAAACCCAGTCATTTGAGCAAAACCTACACTACCTTCATGCAGTAATGGGGTTGAATGCAATCTGTATGATTATGTGGGTGTTTATATATTTCGTCTCAGCCCTGGGCTATGCTTTCGACATTGATATTACCTTACTGCGCGAACGAAGTACGGATATACTTTGGGTACTTTTTTCTTTTACCACCTATTTTCTCGGATATTTTGCCATGAACCAACCCGAAATTTTCAAACTGCCCAAAGTAGTGGAAAAATACAAAGACTCTCCTGTGAGCGACCGGGAAATGGAAACGTATAAAAAACGACTTAAGCGGGTGATGGAAGAACAGAAAGTCTATTTGAATCCAGAGCTTACCCTTTCTGACCTTTCAGATTATGTAGAAACCAATACGCATACCTTGTCACGCGTGATTAATGAAGGGTACGGGAAAAGTTTTTACGACTTTATCAACACCTACAGGGTTGCTGCCTTTACAGAAATGGCCAACAATGAAAAGTATCAAAATGAAACTTTCCTTTCCCTGGCATTAAGCGTAGGGTTTAACTCGAAAACCACCTTCAACCGCGCTTTCAAGAAAGTTACCGGAACCACACCGCGTGCCTATTTGAAGGAAAAGACACCCGAAAAGGTCTTCGAATAGATTTACTTCGCCAGCAGCATGGTTGCGCCAGGCCCTACCGGGATTCCCAGCAAAATCCAGATAATCAGCAGAATCGACCAGCCAATCAAAAATACCATTGAATAAGGCAACATCGTTGAAATGACCGTTCCAATCCCCGCCTTTTTATCGTATTGCTGCATAAATGCTACGATAAGTGCAAAATAAGACATCATCGGAGAGATGATATTAGTCGCACTGTCGCCGATTCGGTAGGCGGTTTGGACAAATTCGGGCGAATATCCCAGGGTCATAAACATCGGTATAAAGACCGGCGCCATAAGAGCCCATTTGGCAGAAGCACTGCCCATAAACAGATTGATTACCGCAGAAATAAGAATCAAACCCAGCATAAGCGGGATCGGATAATCAGCGAGCGGCTGCAGCGCTTCTGCGCCATTGACAGCAATGATGGTTCCCAGATTGGAATACTTAAAGTATGCGACAAACTGAGCGGCAAAAAACACCAATACGATGTAAGAACCCAGGGTTTCCATACTTTTGGACATCCCTTTCATGACATCCGTATCGTTTTTGATGGTTCCGGCACCGGCGCCATAAGCGATACCGGCAAGCGCAGCACCAATAAATATCACCGCTACAATTCCCTGAAGGAAGGGAGATTTTAATACACTGTCGGCAGGATCCACTTTCAGGTTGCGAAGGAAGCCATTGGCAGGGAGTAAGCCCGCGAAAATCACAGCAGTAAGAAGTACGATGACAATTCCGGCAAATAAAAGTCCTCTCTTTTCAAGTTTTGTCAAGCCCGTCATTTCTTCTGTAGTGGCATCTCCTTCATATTTACCCAGGCGGGGTTCTACAATTCGCTCTGTAACAAGCGTACCAAGAATTGTAATCAGAAAGGTTGACACCACCATAAAATAATAATTGCAGGCAGGGTTTACCGTGTAGGAATCAAACCCCTGAACCGTACGCGCAGCTTCCTGCGAAAGACCTGCCAGCAGAGGGTCAACCGTACCCAGCAATAAGTTGGCGCTATAACCACCAGATACACCGGCAAAAGCAGCGGCAAGCCCGGCGATAGGATGACGCTTCACAGCGAGAAAAATGATGGCACCTAAAGGAACCAGCAGCACATAACCGATTTCACTGGCCATATTGGACAAGACACCGGCAAAGACAACGACACTGGTAAGCAGCCTGGCGGGTGCTTTCAACACTAAAAGCCGGAGGCTTGTTCCGATCAGGCCACTTCCCTCCGCAATCCCAATACCCAGTAATGCAACCAATACCGTCCCCAATGGCGCAAATCCGGTAAAATTGACGACCATTGAAGTAAGTATCCAGTGAAGTCCTTCTACCGAGAGCATATTCTTTGGCGCGATGACTTCTCCGGAAGGCAACACAGCCTCTACTCCCAGCCAACTGGTTACGCCAGACATAATGACTGCAAGTAAAGCGAGAATGCCAAACAATGTGCCCGGATGAGGAAGTGCATTTCCTCCTATTTCAATAATATTCAGGAAGCGTTCAACCCGTGAACGTTTCGGTTTTGGTGTTTCCTCCATGGTATTTAGGATTAAATTTTGGGGTCCTGGTACAATCAGTTATCTCTTGCGACCTGATAAGCTTTGACAAGAATCTCATCGAGTGAAGCATCATATCCTGCCCCATTGGACAAAATAATCACCCCAATTTTCTCCGCCGGATCCATATACATTCGGGTGCTTGAGCCAATATCGGTTCCGCTTTTACCCAATAATACCTGACCCTGAATGGTATCATACCGCCATCCCATAGCCTGGGCAGGATCTGCAATTGGATATTGTACCCGGTTTATGTCCATTACTGATGATGCAGGCAAAATATCCTGGCTACCATAAGCGCCATCTTGCAGCATCGCAATCAAAAACCGGGAAAGATGCGTGATACTAATCCTCAATTGCCCGCTAGGATAGATTACATATCCGTAATTATTTTGTGCCTGAAGGCCATTTTGCGTTTTCGTATAGGGAATCGCCACTTTCTCCAGGGGAATGTCGCGGAGAAACCAAGAAGCATTTTGCAAGCCCAGCTGAGCAAACAGGTGTGTTTTACAGTAGATATCAAAATCTATCTCGGATACAATTTCTACCAGATGGGCAGCCAATGCGATGCCCAAACGTGAATACGTATAGGTTTTACCGGGGCGCTGGCTGGTGAAATTAGTTGCAGCGAATTGGGCGCCACTGGCAGAGAGGTAGTTTTCGAGAAAATCCCCCAGATTAGCTGGTGAATCACCCGCACCGTATGTGCCCTGTATCAGGGCGGGATCGTCATTAATCCCTGCTGTATGCGAGAGCAGCATGCGGGTAGTAATGATCGCCTGAGGAAATGTGGGATGCACAAATTTCCAGGGGAGATATTTGTTGATATTTTCATCGAGATCGATTAACCCCAGCTGTTCTGCCTGGCTTAGCGCAACTGCCACAATTACATCAGAAGCCTGGTTCAGGATAAAACGAGTATTATTATCCACAGCAATATTTTCGGCAATATTTGCCTTTCCGTATCCCGCCTCCCAGTCTATTTCACCATTGCGAATGACAGCAATGGAAAGACCCGGAATTTGATCTGAAGCCATTTTCCCATTTATCAGATCGTTCATAAAAAACGGATAATTTATGCCTGTATCAGGGAATGGCGGCTGAATAGGAGGGTTCTCTTTACATCCTGCCATAAACAGCAGAATAGATAAAATAGGTAGAGTAAGGAAATTTTTCATTCGGATAGTTCATTAACAAAGGCCTAAAATAAGGAAAATCGGGGGAATGCAAACAAAAAAGCTGATCCCTTACAGGGACCAGCCTCCTTACCAAAACCTCAACACAAAATCATTCAGACTTTACGAGCCGAAGCTCAGTCTGAACCTGCCCATCTGTGAGCAGGCTTCCCGTATACATTCCCGAAGGCAATGTATGTATGTCTAAAATTAAACGATTTATTCCAAAAGAAAGTTGGTAATTAAAAATACCTACCTCTTGTCCAAGTAAATTATACAAATGCAGTTCCAGAAGAGATGATATGGGCGAAGAAATTTCAATTTCTACCAAAGAACTGGACGGAACCGGGAATACACGTAAAATTTCCGGTTTGTCTGTATTGGGAAAATACACTTCTACCTGTGAAGAATAGTGGCCGTTTCCGTTTGCATCCAACTGTCTGAGCCGATAAATATGTGTCCTTCCGGGGTACACAATGGTATCTTCAAATGCATAACTTGCGCCAAGCCCACCATTGGATTGGGATGAAACCCATCCGATACGATTAAATAACGTACCATCCATGCTTTTTTGTACTTCGAAACCAAAATTTTGTTGCTCTGAAACAGTTTCCCAGCTCAAAAGTATCAAATCATTGCCTTGCTCCGCAGTAAAATACAGATAATCAAGGGGTAATGGACAAGCAGGGCCAATTGTAATTCCCAATACATCGGTACATCCGTTTGCTCCCGTAGCGATCACGGTGTAGGGCCCCGGCAATAATCCCAGGGCAACCGGGCCTGATTGCGGCGGGGTTGTCTGCCAGGCATAGGAGATATTCCCATTGCTACCTGTACCGATTACTTCAATTGTGCCGTCTGCGGCCAGACAGTCTGAGGCGGAAGTGCTGTCCACCAATGCCAGTGTTACCGGCGACTGAGGACCCGGAATTGTCGCGTTCAGCAGGTCAGAACAACCATTCTGGTCTGTCACAGTAACGGAATAAGAACCCGGAGCCAGATTCGTAGCCGCTTGGGTATTCTGTGGGGGAGTTGTATTCCATTGATAGGTAAACGGGCCCGTACCACCAGAAGCATTTACCAGAATATCTGCATACGTATTGCAATTTGCATTGGTGGAATCCAAAATCTGAATGGCGAGGTCTGTTGGCTCTATGATTGTCACTGATGCCGTAGCGACACATCCCGTGGGAGTTTCTGTTACTGTCACAATATAATTGCCCGCGGAAAGATTTGTGGCTGTCGAACCCGAGCCGCCCGAAGGTGCCCACGAATAGGAAAGCGAACCAGAGACACCGGATACCGTTACGGTTGCCGTCGCATTATTTCCACCGAAGCACGAAACCTCAGTAGCAGAGGCAACCTGCGCGCCTAGCACACCCGGAATCTTTCCTACATAGACAGATGCAGAATCTTCACATCCGGTGATCAGGTCGGTAACCACCGCCTTATACGTGCCTTGGGCAAGTCCTGTAGCAGTTGCCGAAGACTGCGGCGGGGAGGTATTCCAGCTATATTGATAACTCCCGCTTCCCATGGAAGGGATAACCGTAGCCGTTCCGTCAGGGATACAGTTGGCATCTGTCGAGCCGGCAGCAAGAGAAATATCATTGACCGTAACCGTTGCTGTTGTGAGATCAAAACAGGTTTCGGCAGCATTACTGCCAGTAATCGTATAGGTAGTTGTAACCGCAGGATTTGCAAGCACATCAGCACCAATTGTAGTATTTAAGCCGACGGATGGTGCCCAGAAATAGTTGTCCGCACCTGAAGCATTTAATTGCACCCCTCCCAAACCTGCACAAAAAGCCAGGGGTCCGGCAAGCGCCAACACAGGGGCTTCGTCAACAATCAGCGTAACAGTATCGGCAGTTGATAAACCACAACAATCTGTCTGGTATTGAAGCCGTATATGATAGGTACCTGCTGTGGGAAAAGTGATACCCGTCAAACTTTCGTAGCTACTGCCGCTGTATAAATTGGGCGTTGCGCCTCCTCCGAGGTTCCATTGATACAAATACCCGGATCCGCCATTGAGTGCGGCAAAGTCAACCGAACTTCCCGCACAGATGCGGTATTCGCCCAAAACCTGCGGCGCATTAGTAGATGCTTCAGGTTTTACTGCATCATCGAGAATAATATTGGCAAAATCTGCATAGAGATTTCCCGCATAAGAAATGTCCTTACGGCCCGTATTGCTATACTGAGCAGTTACTGTAGCGCCGGTGGTGATCTGAGGAGAAGCACCTGTACCCAGATCCCACAGATTGGAAGCTGCGGCAGAAAAATCCACATCTGTATTCACACAAGAGACATTTTCCATATCGATCACCGGCTGCGCGCTTAGATTAAATGCATACTCCGCTGTAACCGGGCTTTGTCCACCATTCTGATAAATCGTCAAGGATTGTCCTGCAGATCCATCTGCACCTTTTCCTCCTGTGCCGCCATTTCCGCCTTTACCGCCGTCGCCTCCTTCACCTACGCTTTGAGAGCTGCCATTTCCAAAATAATTGCTTCCTAACCCTTTTGCGCCACCCTGTCCGGGAAGGCCGCCTGATCCCCCTATACCTCCGGCTCCGGCGGCGCCTGCTACCAGACGACAACTGCGAAAAGCACTATTCGCACCATTATTGTACAGGTAAATAGCATACGATGATCCCCCGCCATAGCCGCCTGTACCTCCGGCACCGCCTTCGCCACCACCGCCGCCACCGCCGCCGCCACTACCTGCACCCGCAAAACAAAGAACACACTGCTCACCGCCACCCCCACCGCCACCGGTTCCACCTTTTCCGCCAGTTGCATTTCCACCGGAGGTTCCCTGGGCACCGGGAACCCAAAATCCGCTGATATGGCTACCTGCGGGCGAACCTACACCTGCGGACCCATTGGTACCGTTTGCTCCGGCTACGCCACTTATCCCATCTTGCCCGGGGTTACCGCCGGGCCCACCAGTGCCTCCACAACATTGGAGCGCACCGGCAACACCAACCCCTCCACCTTTTCCACCTGTACCCCCGGGGTGATTGGCTTCCCCACCACTGCCACCGCCACCACCACCGCCACCGGCACGTGTATTCGTAGAATTCAGGCCATCGTCCCCCGGGTCACCATTTAAGCAGCAACTATTGTTTCCAAAGTCACAACAAGAATTGCCAATTCCATTTTGGTCAGTCCCTCCTGCGCCACCAGATCCATACCCTACACCGCCACCTTCACCGCCCTTACCGCCTTCCCCCGGATAGTCCTGAAAATCATCTTCACCATCCGTACCATCCGAGCCAGGCGAGCCATTAAGGCCATCGGCACCGGCAACCCCATTGGCGCCATTGGTTGCATTGCCCGCAATAATCTGACACCTGACAAAATCATAATCACTGCAATTTGAGAGATAAACTCCGTAAGTGGACATACCATTGCCCGTAGCATTGTCAGTGAGGATCGTCAAATCCTGAAACCGAAAATTGGTAGCGTTGCTGATATGAAAAGCCACCAACCGTTGCCCATTGGCAGGGCCTTCAGGATTCAGGTTTGACCGGCGGATTTTGGTTGCCGCCGCTTTGCTCGTTTTTTTCCAGCCATTTAGCCGCACAAAACCACCTTCAAGGGTAAGATTGCCCAGGATATTCGTAACAGGCGCATTAATTACATAAGTACCTGTATCAAGTTTGATAACAACATCATTGCAGGAAGCCATTGCAATCGCACCGGTAAGGCTTGCGGGATCAAGGGCAGTACCAGTACCATTTGCACCAGGACTTGCATACAACACATTACACTGGTCCTGAGCCGGGGTATTGACATTTACTGTTACGGATTCCGTTGCCGGACACCCGTCGGCATCGGTTGCGGTCACAGAATACGTCGTGGTAGCCAACGGACTCACGATGGTTGAAGCGCCACTTGCCGAAGTACTCCAGAGAAAGCCTGTTGCAGCCGGAGAAATGGCGGTGAGCGTAAGTGAAGAGCCAGGACATATATAAGGATTTGCCGGCACGATAGACAACTGAGGGCCCGTGTTCACATCAACCTGAACAAAATCAGTCAGGACACAGCCATCAGGGAAAGTAGCAGAAACGGTATAAATCGTGGAAACTACGGGAGAAGCGGAAGGATTGGAAATATTAGGATTGGAAAGCCCGGAGGCAGGTGACCATGAAAAATTAGTTGCACCTGCACCAGTGGCATTTAAGGTAAACGAACTGCCATTGCACACCGAGCCGTCGGCACCCGCATCAACAATATAAGAGGAATTAGATACATTTACCGTAAATGCATAAGTAGCAGAAGCCGTTAAAGGACAATTATCATCTTCAACCGAAACCGTAAAAAAGTGTGCCCCCAGGTCTGATATACCCGGAGTCCAGCAAAAAGTACCGGTTGGTGAGATACTGCCATTGCCAGTAATAGTGAAATTCGCCCCGGGGATACCGGCATTCCATGCAGCACTCACATTATTGCCATTCGGGTCGCTCATATGGATATCAAAACACACTGTACTACCGGTACAGACATCAATATCAAATACATTATTGTTGCCATTGACTCCTGTAGCAACCGGCGGGAGATTTGTACAGCCTATTACGCTAAACTGCATATCTCTGACAGTTTCTCCGATTTTGACACCATTTCTGTATTCATCTACCTGCACACAGATAACGCCAATCTGGAGCTGATTGGGCGTAAAGGTAATTTCTCCAGTTTGCGGATCAATAGATACCCCAGACACCGTAGTAAGCGGATTTACCGCGGAGTATCCAGGATTGTAGATCACCGGAACCCCCACGGACTGCATACAATTGGTAAGGGAAAACACCAGACTGTCTCCGTCAATATCCGTAACAGCATGGTTGTAAATCACAGGCGTATTCAGACAGACAATGGGCGTGGGGATGTTGTTGAATATCGGAGAATTATTACAAGGTGTAAGCGTGTTGTTTAGCCGGGCATAAGCAAACATAGACTGATTTCCGGGAATGTTCAGTGTTGTGATCGCAAAATTCCGGCAACAGTTGGACCAGCCAAGTATCCAGTCATTGCCGCATCCCGGCGGAAGGTTCAGGATACCGGTATAAGTGTACTGTTCGATACCGAAGGCACTATTACCGCCGGAGCAGCTACTGGTTGCAGACGGACAGAGCGGCGTAACATCTACGGCAACCGAAGGTTGCGTCAGGTTAATCGCAGCACTTACGCCACAATTAGCAGAGGAGTAGGTCAAATGCTCTACGGGGATAGGAAAAATGCCATCACAATCGCGAAAGAAGGTAAGTTTTACCAGATACTGATTGGGGCCTATGCACGAATAGGTGACATCCGCGCCCATGCTATGGGTGGCAAAAACCGAAGAATACGTCGCAAAAAACAACAAGAGAAAGGGCAGAAAAGCAAGACGGAGATTCAGGTAAAGCTTTATCATTGGGTTGCATTAGGTTTAGCGAGCCAATGTGCCAGGGAAAAGCGCATTTACCTTACCTGAATTAAGGTATTATTTCGGCAAAAGTCAATTAATTTAAAGAATGGATATTCTTTAAACGAAAAAAGCCAGCCCTGATGGGCCAGCCCTTTTACAACAAACAAACACAGTTTCTTTATTCGCTTCTAAATCAGAAGTTTATTCATCTTCAAGAAGTTGTTCGACGAGGATGATCGTTTTATTTTTCAAAACCTCAATCACTCCGTCTTTGGTATGATATTCCAGCGTATCTCCGTTTTCTTTTACGATTTTCACTTTTCCTTCTCCCAGGGTCGAGATAATCGGTGCATGGTTTACCAGAACCTGAAAGCTACCCATAGAGCCGGGAACCTTCACACTTTTCACAGGACCAGAGAATACGCGGGATTCGGGTGTTACAATCTCCAGATCGAATGTTTTCATATCTTCATTCTGATTAAATCATTTGGAAATCAACCCCGGTTTATTGCATCAAAGAACAACAATGATACAATATATATAAAAAGATTCAAATCCCGAAGTTAATTTCCAAACTTGTTATACTCAACAGCCTATGCCAGCATTTTTTCACCAGCTTCGATTACCATATCGATATTACCTTTGAGGTAAAATGCCTGTTCGGGCAGGTGGTCGAGATCACCGTCAAGGATCATACTAAATCCACGGATGGTGTCTTCGATTTTCACAAACTGACCTTCGAGGCCGGTAAACTGAGCAGCGACAAAAAACGGCTGGGAAAGGAATTTCTGAATTTTACGCGCTCTTTCTACTGCGAGTTTGTCCTCATCAGACAATTCGTCCATACCCAGAATCGCGATAATATCCTGAAGTTCTTTGTATTTCTGAAGAATCTGAATCACACGCTGCGCACAGTTGTAGTGCTCATCCCCCACAATATCAGGCTGCAGAATACGGGAAGTAGATGTCAGAGGATCCACCGCAGGATAGATACCCAAAGCAGAAAGCGCACGGCTCAGCTCAGTGGTAGCATCGAGGTGGGCAAAGGTGGTAGCAGGCGCAGGGTCTGTATAGTCATCCGCAGGTACATAGATTGCCTGAATAGAAGTAATAGAACCCCTTTTGGTAGAGGTAATACGCTCTTGCATAGCACCCATTTCAGAAGCCAGTGTAGGCTGATAACCTACGGCTGAAGGCATACGTCCCAGAAGCGCAGATACTTCAGAACCTGCCTGGGTAAAGCGGAAGATATTGTCAATAAAGAACAATACATCGCGTCCTTTAGCATCTGTTTTTTTGCCGTCACGGAAATACTCCGCAATGGTAAGACCTGTAAGCGCAACTCGGGCACGGGCACCGGGAGGCTCATTCATCTGCCCAAACACCATGGTAAGTTTGGAATCAAGGAGTCCGGCATAATCAACCTTATCCAGTGCCCAACCACCAGCATGGAGGCTTTTTTCAAATTCATCTCCGTAGCGAACTACTTTTGCCTCAATCATCTCACGGAGAATATCATTTCCTTCACGTGTACGCTCTCCCACACCTGCAAATACGGAAAGACCGTCATGTGCAAGGGCGATGTTATTGATAAGTTCCTGAATCAATACCGTTTTACCAACACCTGCACCACCGAAAAGGCCAATTTTACCACCTTTAAGGTAAGGGGCCAACAGGTCGATTACTTTAATACCTGTATAAAGTACTTCCGGTTCTACAGAAAGATCTTCAAACCGTGGCGCAGAAGCGTGGATGGAATAAGAGTCTTCTCTTTGCGGCGTGCGGAGGCCATCGATAGCATCGCCGGTGACATTAAACAAACGGCCCCTGATCTCGTCTCCTACGGGAACAGAAATCGTCTGACCTTTATCGACTACAGGCATGCCGCGCTCTACCCCATCGGTAGAGTCCATAGCGATAGCTCTTACACGGCTTTCGCCAAGGTGTTGCTGTACTTCAAGTACAAGTTTACCCTGGGAACCGCGATCGATTTCCAGTGCATTCAGAATTTTGGGGAGCGAGGACCCCTCTCCGCTGAAATCAACGTCAATGACTGGACCGATAACCTGGGATACTTTTCCGATATTGACTGTGGAATCTGCCATTATATAAGATATTCTTTAGTTGTATGAATGGTTACCAAAAAAATCGTCGCAAGTTACACCCGTAAGACCGAAATAACAAGTAAAACCCGGGCTAAAAGTGTGGGTTGAGCCGGTATTTTTAGCTTATTTTATACATGCTGGTTACTTATGCTGGTAGTGGCAGAACGAATAGAATTATTCATTGAGTTCCCATACATTGACCGGGCCGATCAGTCCTGCCGGAAGGGTCATGGTTTTGCTGCCGGTAAATTCTTTATACTGCGATTTTCCGTCCCGGGCCATTCCCACATATCGGTTTCTTAAGGGTGGGGTAATCCAAACCTCTATGGTATTGGGGCCGGGAATCAGCCAGGGGGTAATATCAATCCTGTAAGGGGCAAAGATCAGACTGCCCACTGGTTCTGTATTTACTTTTACATCAGCCGTACCATATACCGTTCCCAGATCAAGCAAATATTTTAGTCCGGGCAAGGTATCGCCCAACTCAAAATAGGTCGTGTATAATCCTTCGGAAGAGACATAACGGAGTTTTTCCACTTCCCGCCATTCAAAAAGTGTTGTGTCTTCGAAAATAATTTCTCCATCAGGTACATCTGCCCCGGCAACGATCAGATCCCAGCGGCTAAGGCTTCGGGTATTCACATTGCGGTCGGTAATCAGGCTTCGGTCGGCAAGACCAACAGGTTTAATGAGTGAATCCTGAAGCGGAGGGCCCTTTTTGCAATAAAGAATCGCAGATCCATATGCTTTCAGATACCCCTGATATCGTTGATCATGGAAGGGTTTTGCTTCGTGGATTTTGCCCAGTACAGGATCCAGCCAATATACATGGTCATATTTTTCGTTGACCATAATCTCAAAAAACCTGTCTTTATTCAGGGTATTGCTGTAAAATACAAAGGCGCTGCCATCGGCCATTTTTCGCCTTGTATGCTGTAGAAAACTATATGAACCTGCATACGCAATATCCTGTCGCAGGGGAAATCCGGTGAGGTAGTTGATCATATCCTCCGGTGTACGAATCGTAGCCGGGGTAATGATTTCCCGAAGGTACCTGGATATCATCAGGTCGTTTTCTTCGTAGTTGTAAAATCCGGGTTGTTTTTGGGGGGGATCTCCGCAAATAATAATCCGCGCGCCCTGGTTGGCCAGAAGGGTAATATGTCTTGCCGAAGGTGCTTCTATCGATGGTGCCTCCAGCAAGAGCAGTGCCTGGAACTTATTGCCGCGTATTTCCATTCCCTGCTCCTCCAGATGAATATCCTGAATCGAGCCGTCATTTATCCAATGCCAGGTCAGGCCTCTGTTTTCAATTTCTCTGATGACAGGCCAGACTTTTGAAAGCCAAAGGGCTTCAGGGCTCTGTGTTGTCCATGGGGTAGAAACAGGTGGGGCTCCCTGCGGATCAAGCCCCGCAACTTTCCCCAAAAAATACTGCTCCTGATGGTCATTTGCGCCCGAAAACGAAGCGGGAAATCCTAAAAACGGATAATAGATCAATATGTCTGTCTCTGGCTTCCCCTGTCTCAATACATATTGGCAACGACTAATGTATCGGTTCATCGCCTGCTGGTGGCGCCAGTATGGGCTTATTTCAGAGATAACCGATGAAAAACTAATGGGATAAATACTACTGATAAATGGTTGCCAACCCGTTTCTCCATAGTTTTTATCCTTTTCCCGATAGGGTGAGCCATGAAACACCACCTGATTGATACCGGAGGCAAATAGCTTGTCAATGCCGATTTTCATTCTCTGTGGCGACATGACAAAACCCATATCCTGATGTACCAATGCTTCTGCACTGATCATCGGCCGGTTGTACAGCAGCGCGCCGGAAGTAGCAATTTTCAAAAACATGCTTGTCCCTCCTGCATATAGCTGCTCTGTTTCGGGAATGTCAGCTACGCCTGCTGCACGGATTAAATCTGTCTCCATTCCATAGGCCTGTACGCGGTTGCGAAGATGATTTTTCTTTGCCCAATGGTCTGAAGGAAGCAAAAACCGCTCAAAAAACAGTTCCGATACCGTCCGGGAATAATCGTAACGGATCCGGCTGTCCTCCGGGGTAATGACATATTCCGGATATGTCTTTACCGCTGCTACATCAAACAAAAAGTTGTCTCTTCCAGGCTGGAGAACAACCGGAAGGTAGGGCACCAGATCATATCCCCGCCTTTTCTGAAATTCCGCCAGAAAGTCGTCTGTAAAATGCCGGTCTGCCTTAAACTCAAAGCTGTCATTGAAAATACCGCGAAGTCCATGGCCAAAATGCCGGCCCAAACGGGTACGTGTTCCAAAAAGGTATTGATAGTTGGCGATTACTTTTGCGGAGTCAAAATGATCTACGACAAATCCGGGAGTGGCTTTTGCGTGCAAAATCGGCCTTTCTCCTACGGGCATTCCATATACAGCGATGATCTTCCAGTATCCTTTGGGGGCATCCCACACGAGCCGGTTGTGATCAGTAATAAATTCATCCAGCAAAAAAAGTGAGTCTGGGTTAAGCTGAACAAAATCTGTAAAATCCATGGCCACAAAGGTCCTCGACTCCTTTTTTGTTCTTGACCCAATCAGGGTAAGCAGGCGCGCTTTCTCCGGGAAAAAATCGACTATATTATTCCATTCGCCCCCCATATACTCCTCCAGTCCTCCAAGCAAATAATACGCGCCCGGCATCCGGGGCTTCGGCAAGGATATTTCTATTTTTTTCCCGCCCAGAATATGGGACTCTCCAAACGCCAAAGTTTTCAGATTGTCTTCCAGCGAAATCTGATTACCGCCCGAAGGCCAGCCCGAACCGGCATTCAGATCGATCTGTAACCCGCGTTTTTGGGCCATTGTGAGTACGATGTTCAGATTTTCATAAAAAATATCGGTATCGTAGGTAAAAGTTTTGCCATTGGTAATCGTCTCTGGCAACATACCCGCCGTAAATGGCTGGATTTCCATTCCACCAAATTCCTGATCGTAAAACATCTGCACTTCCCGGATGAGCTCTAGCCGATCGACATTATTGCCAGGCCACCACCAGCGGGTCCATGGACGATAGCCGACCGGCGGATGGGAAAAAGAGTCTGGATGAAAAACATTGTTAAAATCTGCCATACGAACCACCGCAGCGGTACTGTCTGTAAGCAAACTATCACCCAGATATTGAATTACAGAAGCTGATAAACTGTCTCCGCTTGCTGACGTTCCATAAGCACGCACGCGCACAGCATGAATCCGGAAAGCGATCCAGATCATACCCGCTAATACAATTACTGCGAAGGCTATTGCCAAAAATTTCAGAAATGCTCTGAACATGCCTGTTGGGTTTCGGCTAAAATTACAAAATGCCGAAATATATACAACAATTCTCTGAGGGACTTTATTTTTCTACCTCCCGGAATATAAGGGGAAACTGAAGGTCTGCCTCTTTAGAATGTAAGACAAGTGCGGCGCCTAATGCGGTCCCCTGCCCCATTTCTGCTACAAACACCTTTCTTTCCGGAAACCTTCGGGCGATCATTCGGGTGAATAAAGTATTTTTCGCAAAACCTCCATCAATGTAAATTTCGCCCGGAGGCGTATGCCCCTCTACCAGTCGGATTGATTGAGTCTGCAGCCCTGACAAATCCCATAATAGCTGGTAATAAGCCGATTCGAAGGACTTAAACGTTGACAAATCCCAGATTCTGTTCTTCAATTCAGGCTCAGGGCCTGTTCCAGCCATAGTTTCGGGTTGTAAGGAGTTTATGGTTCCGCCCGCTACCACGGACTGAAAGATTTCCTCCCTCCAGTTGAGTTCGCGGGCAAATCCCGGGCTGGTATCAAAATGTGCGGCAATTCGCGCCAACTGGTAATCATGCTCATTGCCCAAAAATAGCCGGGCTGATTTTACCGGATGGCCTTCGAAGGTCAGGTAGGACAATACATCCCGGTTCAATTCAGCTTCTGTAAGCGGCTGGCTGTTGAATGGATTCATCGCAATGCTCCATGTGCCGGTAGAAAGGAGCAAAAACTGGTTGGGGATTTTTAGCAGATAGGGTACCAGCGCCGCAGAACTGTCGTGAATGCCGGGACCCAGGCTGAGTGATTTTCCTTTAAAATTAATTTTCTGCGATTGATCTGAAGGGAAAAGTGGCGGCAAAACCCGTTGCACGGCTTCATTATCAACCCATGCGTGTAGTTGGTTTTGGGTAAAATCCCACAAACCCGTATGACAACCAGTTCCGGTAATTTCGTTTACCGCTTTGCCTCCAAGCAAGAAGCTCACATATTGTGGAAGGTGCAGGGAAAACTGGATTCGGGAAAAGATATCCGGCTGCTCATATTTCAAACGGTAAATCTGCAGGCCCGAGTTGAGCATTCCCAGATAAGGCGAAGCCGTACGTGCTGAAAAGGAAGCCTGAGGTCCGTAACTTTCAAAAAATTTTGCTTTAAGCGCTTCCGGATAGGGTTTGAGATAATTGTACAGCGGCGTAACTGCATGTCCCATCGCATCTATGTGGACAAAACTTGCCCCATAAGCAGAAACATTGAGCTCGGTGATTTCCAGACCGGAATGAAAAAAAACATCTTCAAAGGTTTCTCTCACCCAATGTTTTAGCTTTAGCAGGTCATCGGAAGGAAACCCATCTTCGTCAGGCAATTCTTCAAACTGCACCGATTTTTCATAAACTACCGACCAGTTTTTGTCAAAAACGAGGAACTTCTTATTAGTTTTTCCAATGTCAAAAACTGCATACATATCAGCGGAAATTACAAACCGGTAGCAATCGTATTGTGTCCTCTTTCGGCGATCAGTTTCTCTCTGATTTTCAGTTCGCGGAAACAAGCAATCGGAGAAATGGCTCCCCCTGCCCGAAGTCTGGCTTCTGCCAGCAAAGGTCGTAAATCGGAGCGAAAGGCATGTTGCAGTACTTCCTGTGCCATCACCGGGTCATTGGTTTCCTGTGCAAAAGATAAGGCTTCACGATCAGTCAGCAGTGCCTGCGCATATGCGAGACGAATCGCTTCGACAGATTGCATCAGGTCTTCCAACGGGTCTTTCACATTATGACTGGCATCGATCATCCAGGCCAGAGGAGGATTTTTTGAATCAACAGCTTCCATTCCCTGCACCAATTCATTAAAAATCAGGTACAATTGATAAGGCTTAATGCTTCCCACAGTAAGGTCATCATCCCCGTATTTTGAATCATTAAAATGAAACCCGCCCAATTTGCCCTCCATCATCAGGGTGGCGACGATCTGCTCGATATTGGTATTGGGCAAATGGTGCCCCAGATCCACCAGCGTGAAGGCTTTGGGGCCGAGTTTATTGGCAAACAGGAAGGAGGTCCCCCAATCCTGTACGACCATACTGTAAAAATTCGGTTCGTAGGGTTTGTATTCTACATACATTTTCCAGTCGTCAGGCAATTCGCGATAGATTTCTTCCAGAGATCTGTATGTACGCTCAAACGCCGAACGAAAGTTGAGTTGTCCGGGAAAAGTCGAGCCATCTGACAACCAAACAGTTGTAGCAGTAGATCCCAGGGCCTCACCGTAGCGAATGACCTCAATATTATGCTCAACAGCCTGTTGCCTGACAGCTGAATCTGTATGACAAAGCGAGCCAAACTTATAGGAATGTGTTTGGTTGGGCTGATCCTGAAAGGTATTGGAATTTACGGCGTCAAACCGGAGGCCCAGCTCTTTTGCCAGGCGGCGGATATGACCGGGGTTTTCAGGGATATCCCATGGAATATGCAGAGAAATAGCACCTGCTGCCTGGCTGAGGGCGTGAATGACCGCCACATCCTCCATTTTCTGCTCCAGGTTTGCGGGTTCTCCGCCTCCGGGAAAACGCCCGAAGCGCGTTCCACCTGTGCCCAACGCCCATGAAGGGATAGCGATCTGGAACTGCCCGATTTTTTCGAGCAGTTCCTCCACATTTATGCCGGCAGTAGAAAGAACTTCCGCAAGAAATTCAAATTTCCGCTGATGGTCTCGTTGATACTGAAGATTAATCTCCTGTATGCTGGTAGTAGTTATCCGCATAATCAACCCAATTATTTGACAAAAAATCTTTACCGCAAAAATCCCTGCGCAAATCCACCATCGACGTTCAGCACATTGCCCGTACTTTTATTTAAAAGGCCACCGACAAAAGCAAATACACCATTGGCAATATCTGCCGGAAGGATGACTTCATTCAACAGCGTGCGTTTGGCATAGAAAGCGGGAAGTTCTTCCAGCGGTACACCATACGCTTTGGCTCTTTCCTGTGCCCATCCACCCTGCCAGATATGGCTGCCTTCGATGACGGCATCGGGATTAATGACATTCACCCGTATTTTGGCGTCGCCAAGTTCTGCGGCAAGTAATCGGCTCATATGCAACTGCGCAGCTTTCGCTGAGCCGTAGGCCGCGTTTTTGGGGCCCGCAACTACTGCATTTTTGCTGGCGATATTGACAATGTCACCGCCGGTTCCCTGGGTTTTCATAATCTTCACCCCTTCGCGGCTTACGAGAAATTGTCCTTTGACAATCACATCGTAGAGAAGATCCCATTGTTCTTCGGTATATTCTTCCAGTGAACGGGAAATGGACAGACCCGCACAATTGACAATAATATCCACTCCGCCAAAAGCCAGACAAGCAGCGTCATATGCAGCATTTACGGAATCAGCACGCGTAACATCCAGTGTAACAGCGACGGAAGCATCTCTTCCATATTTTTTCAGAAATTCTTCTTTGGTGGCTTCCAGTCTTACAGGATCAAGGTCATTGAGAACCACACAAGCCCCCTCTTTCACAAATTTTTCGGCGATGGCCTTACCGATTCCCCCAGCACTGCCTGTGATCAACGCAATCTTTCTGGAAAGCGGTTGCTCGGCGGGCATGCGTTTGAGTTTGGCTTCTTCGAGCAGCCAGTATTCGATGTTAAACGCTTCCTGATGCGGAAGAGAAGTATATTCGGAGATGGCCTCTGCCCCCCGCATGACATTGATGGCATTGACATAAAACTCACTGGAAACACGGGCGGTCTGCTTATTTTTGGCAAAGGTAAACATACCGATTCCAGGCCAGAGAAGCACCACCGGATTGGGGTCCCGCATCGCGGGGCTATTGGGATGTTTACAGGTATCGTAGTAATCCGCATACCCTTTGCGATAGTGCTCAAATGCAGGCTCCAGCTGTTTTTTTATTGCTTGGGGATCGCTCAAATCTGCGTTGGCAGGAAGATCAAGCACCAGCGGGGCAATTTTTGTGCGGAGGAAGTGGTCTGGGCAGCTTGTTCCCATGGGAGCAAGTTTGCTCAGATCGTGGCTGTTGATAAATTCCAGTACCCGGGCATCATCGGTAAAGTGGCCGACCATCCGGTTGTAGCTGGAGCAAAGGCCACGGAGAACGGGCGCTATTTTCGCGGCCTGTTTTTTTCGGTCCGTTTCAGCGGAAGCGGTGATTTTTGCACCCCCAAATACGGGGCGGGATTTCCCTGCTTTGCTTTCGATATACAGAGAAGCTTTTTCAATCACTTCCAGGCTGTTGATATAGCTCTCGTAAGCGGTATCACCCCAGGTAAACAAACCGTGACTGCCCAGCATAATCCCGCGTATAGCCGGGTTTTCTTCGAGACACTCAGCGAGTTGAAGGCCCAGATCAAAACCCGGACGCTGCCATTTCACCCAACCGATCTGACCTTCAAAAAGATCCTGGGTGATCTGTCGGCTGTCTTTTGCAGCAGCAATCGCGATGGCTGCATCAGGGTGCAGGTGATCGATATGTTTAAAAGGAAGAAATGCGTGGAGCGGCGTATCAATAGAAGGAGCGGCCGATTCGAGATCATACAGACAGTGGTAAAACAGGCCGACCATTTCGTCTTCATGTTCGAGTCCACGGTAGACATTTTCCAGACTGCGGAGTCTGTCAACGTATAATCCGGCAAGGCCCTTTCTTTTGAGAGAACCAATATCGCCGCCGGAGCCTTTGATCCACATCACCTCAACATTTTCTCCGGTGATCGGGTCTTTTTCTATTGTTTTACAGCTCGTATTCCCTCCGCCAAAATTGGTAATACGAAGATCCGCTCCCAGGATATTGGAGCGATACAGCAGAAGGCCGATTTCATCACCGGCGAGCGATTCGGCAATGGATTCATCCCAAAGGTAATCCACATGCTTAAATTTTTGGGCAGTATGCATAAAAGGAAAATGTAATCGTGATTTATATTGAGATCATCAAAATTATTCTGAATCCCCGCAAAACCCATTCTGTGCTATGCTATTCCGTGGGCAGCATTGTCAAGAAACCAGTACAATTTTCCTGCAACTGGTTGAATATAAGCCGCCGGATAAATATGAGATTGTGGCATTTTCCGCATAATTTCTGATACTTTCTCTGCTTTGCTTTTTCCGGTAACCAAAAACGCTACCCGGGCAGATGCATTGATTACTTTCCCGGTGAGTGTAACGCGTTTTTGTCCTGAATCAGGATGGGTGGCGACTGCACAAATTGAAGGAGAACGCAACAGATAAATTTCATGAGGGAAAATGGATGCTGTATGGCCATCATCTCCCATCCCCAGCATAATCAGATCAAATACCGGCCATCCGTCTTTCTCCGGTATATATGCTTTGATTTCTTCGATATATTCTGTTGCAGCCTTTTCCGGAGAAATTTCGCCCTTCACCCTATGGATGTTTTCCTCCGGAATAGCAATATGATCCAGAAGAAAAGTTTTGGTCATACCATAGTTGCTCTCCGCATGATCGGGTGCGACAGACCTTTCATCACCCCACCAGAGATGGATACGCTCCCATGGAAGAAAGTCGGCAGGGAGAGAAGCCAGATACTGAAAAAGAATTTTGGGTGTACTGCCTCCCGAAAGCGCCAGATGGAAGGGTTGATCACGGATCGTCCATTTCTGCAATTTGTCGGCAAACGCTGCTGCTACGGAATGGGGTGTGTCAAATATCAATATGTTTGAATCAGACATAAGATTGGGTTAAATATAGAATTTTGCGGTAGCAGCAGCCGTAGTTATTTCGATATTGTGAAGTACAGTGATTTATCCCATTTTCACAACTCACAATATTTTCCGTCATCGGCCAGATTGCGACAGGGATATCGCCAGGTCAAATGTTCGCCTTCAATCATATTATCGGCGTTTTCCGGCCCCCATGTTCCGGCGGGATACCCAAATACGGGGATAGAATCATCGTGTTCCCAGGCTTTCAGAATTGGGTCTACAAATTCCCAGGCCGCTTCGACCGCATCACCCCGTGCGTAGAGGGTAGAATCTCCCTGCATAGCATCCAGGAGCAAACGTTCGTAAGCACTGGGCAGATAAGTATCGGCCAGGTCGGTGTAATGAAAATCCATATTGACATTTTCCACCTGGAAACCCATTCCCGGCACTTTCATACCAAACTTCAGCAATATGCCCTCATTGGGCTGAATACGTATCACGAGCTGATTATTCTGTACAGAAGTGCCGTCAGTTCCTTTAAACAAGCGATGAGGTGTTTCGCGGAAATAGATGACAATCTCCGTTACGCGGGTAGGGAGCCTTTTACCCGTGCGGATATAAAAGGGCACGCCACCCCAGCGCCAGTTGTCAATAAAAAATTTCATCGCAACATAGGTAGGCGTACGGGAAGATTCCGGCACACCTTTTTCCTCACGATATCCTTTTACTTCTTCGCCTTTCACCTTAGAAGCTACATATTGGCCTCTGATCACATAGTCTTTGACTTCTTCGGGGCGAATGGGCCTGATAGATTGAAATACCTTCAGTATTTCGTTGCGGATCGCAGTAGAATTGACGACTGTGGGTGGTTCCATTGCCACCATACCCACAAGCTGAAGCAAATGGTTTTGCACCATATCGCGCATAGCCCCCGATCCGTCATAATATCCCCCTCTGTCCCCTACCCCGATATCTTCTGCAGAAGTGATTTCGACATGATGGATATAATTGCGATTCCATAGCGGTTCGAAAATTCCATTGGAAAAACGGGTTACCAGCAGGTTTTGCACGGTCTCTTTTCCCAGGTAATGATCGATCCGGTATATCTGGTCTTCCTTGAGCACTTTCAACAAACTTTTGTTGAGCGCCAGGGCAGTTTCGAGGGAATAGCCAAAAGGTTTTTCGATAATCATCCGGCGCCACCCGTCTGAGTTGCGGGTAAGCCCGTGTGCTGCCAGATTGTGTGCGGCGGTTTCGTACAGGCTGGGAGGCGTAGCCAGATAGTAGATATAATTACCCATCGTATCACAGCTTTCGTCAAGTTCGGTCAGGCGAATTTTCAACCTGGCATACGATTCTACTTCCTGGGTATCTATATCACAATAATACAGAAGTGAGAGGAACTTCTCAATTGCCGCAGGTTTGTCCGTACTTTTGTTGGCAAACTTTATGATCCCCTCCTTCATTTTCTCACGGAATGCGCCATCAGTAAGCGCCGTTCTGCCCACACCCAGCACGGCAAAACAGGGAGGCAGGAGATTTTGACAAAACAGGTCATAGATCGCTGGAATCAACTTACGAAAAGTCAGATCACCGGACGCGCCGAAGATCACCAGTATTTGCGAATCTTTTGCTTTCATGGAATCAGGATTTTTTTACTGCATGGCCTCCAAACTGATTGCGCAAGGCGGCCAGCATTTTCATGGCAAAGGAGTCTTCCTGACGGGATTCAAACCGGGTAAATAACGAAGCGGTAATCACGTGTGCCGGAACATCAAAATCTATAGCCGTTTGAACCGTCCACCGCCCTTCACCGCTGTCGGAAACATACCCTTTGATACCGGAAAGGTCGGGGTCTTCTGTAAGGGCATTGCCCGCGAGTTCGAGCAACCAGGAGCGAACGACACTGCCGTGCATCCACATTTTGGAAATGGCCTGAAGGTCAAGGTCGTAGGGAGATTTTTTCATAATCTCAAATCCCTCGGCATAAGCCTGCATCATGCCGTATTCGATGCCGTTGTGGACCATTTTGACCAGGTGGCCGGAACCACTTTTGCCACAGTAATGATAGCCATTTTCAGGGGCAAGGGTTTTGATAATAGGTTGCAGAAAAGCCGCGGCTTCCGCATCGCCGCCATACATCAGGGAATAACCATTTTGCAACCCCCATACACCGCCACTTACGCCACAGTCGATATAGTGTTTTCCGGCAGCAGCAACTTTTTCCGCACGGGCAACAGAATCACGCCAGAAGGAATTACCACCATCGACAATAATATCACCGGGGTTGAGATGACTCAAAAGCGCATCAATATTGGCATCAACAGGTTTGCCTGCTGGTACCATCAGCCAGACGATTTTTCTTTCCGGCAGTTGTTGAATTAATTCTTCCAGAGAATAGGCCCCTTTGGCACCAGCGTCCATAACAGCATCAACTTCTGCTTTTACAGGACTAAACGCGACCACTTCATGCTGGTCGAGCAGGAGGCGGCGCACCATATTGCCCCCCATCTTGCCAAGGCCGATAAATCCAATTTTCATAACTAATAACTTTGGTGTTGTGAATGTCTGTACAAATTAATACTTGTATAAACCATCAGATTGTATGTCAAAAGACAATTCCGCAGTAAGTTACACGAGTTACACCAAAGGTCAGATAGAAGATTACAAAAATTTAAAATTTACTGCGAGGCTGGAGTACATACGTACTTTTTTTCCATTGACCTCACCTGGCAACCATTGGGGCATGAGGTTTACCACCCGAAGCGCTTCTTCATCGCAGCCATAGCCGATTCCTTTGATTACAGTAGCATTAGAAATCATGCCATCTCTTTCGATGACAAAGCGGACAAACACTTTCCCCTCCACCTGGTTTTGCGTAGCCAGGGTGGGATATCGAAGTTTGTCAGAAAGAAAACGATACAAAGCTGTTTCACCACCCGGAAAATTGGGCATAATGTCACCAACCGTCAACGGTTCTCTGTCATCCACCTCTTCGGAAGGAGCATTTTTGACTGCCTGAAGATGTATTTCCGGTTCGAATACATCATTTAATGAGTCTGCGTACTCTGCGTTTTCGGTAATATCTACCTGGGTACGCTGGTCGCGGATGGCTGCCACCAACAAGAGGTAATCATCCATACTCCTAAGCGTATCTACGCGTCCCGAAAGACTATCTTTCACCAGAAAACCGTTTGTATTTTCCTTGAAAATAGTAGTGATGGTCTCATCAGAAAGCTGAGAAACATCGTAGATCATCCACTTAGCAGAGCTGCCGGAATTGGCCATACCGATACCAGTAATTATCAGTGCAGTCAATGCTACACCGCCAAAGAGAAAGAGCAGTTTCTTTCTCCGAACTGCTCTTTCTTTCCGCTCTTTTTCCCGGATAAAGTCCAGGATATTTGCCTTATCTGCGCTCATTGCGTTCACCAATTAAAGCTGGAACTTTTCACGAAAATCACGATAGAATTCTTCTCCCAGAAGTTTACCAAATATCTTATGGGTCTGCGCAATCATTTCATCGTGAGAAACATCAGCGGATGTAAATCCGACAAATTTAATTTCTACATTTTTCTGAAGGTTCCATTTCCGTTTTGACACAACTAAAATGTTTTCATCCGTCAAATCTGCATGAGGAACCGCCAGTTCTCTGACTTCACGGAAAATCTGGAGGATAAACTTCAGATCGCTACTGTTAAGATCTTCCACATTTACCTTTTTGTCCAGCCCCATTTTGCCGATATGCTCCTTCAAAGTGGTTCTTTCGATATAGTCCCGGAAATAATAGAGGCCTTCTTTTGCCACCCCCAATTCACTCATTTCCATGTAGTAAGTCAACTCCTTATCGTAAAGCTTCAGAAACTGGGATACTTTCTGAGGATTGCTGACTTCTTTTGAAGAGAGCACTTTTACCACCTTAGGCTCATGATCTGCATACAGGGTAACCTTTTTAGTTGAAAACTCGCTGTCTTTCAAAGCGCCTTTGATCAGAAACAAATCATTGAGGCTCATTTTGGCTGTTTTCAGCTCTTTGAGAAAATCTCTGTTTTCGGGTTTTTCCAGCTTTACGGAGCCATTGGAAACGGGTGCAGCCACCACAGCTTCTTTCACCATTTCCTTTTCAGTTTTTTTGCCCGTGTCTTTGGTTTCAACAGAAGCAGCAACACCTACCAGTTCAGGCTGAGGCGCTGTTTTTTTCTCTGCTACAGGCGCAACGATTTCCGGTTCCGGAAGCGCTACGACCGGGAGTTCTTCAACGACTTCTTCTGCGACTTCCTCCACGACTTTTTCGTCGACGACTTCGGCTACAGGTGCTTCCACAACCGCTTCTTCAGCAACCGGCTCTTCCACCACCACTTCTTCTGCAACAGCGCTCACTTCCGGTTCGGTCACCAATTCTTCTTCAAGCTCAGCAACGACCTCTTCTGCTACGGGTTCTTCAACTGGAATTTCTTCTTCTGCCACTTCTTCTGCGGCAACTTCTTCTTCTACAACGACTGCTTCAGCAACCTGCACCTCTGCGACCGTCTCCTCCACCTCTTCAGGGAGTACAGAAGCCGTAGATTCACCTACTTCGCTGAATTCTTTTTCAAGCTCAATACTGCTCAGCACTTCGCTGATATTCCATTTGATTACCACATCCGGAATACCCAGGCTTGCACCACGGCTGATAAACATATCTTCGTAGGTCTCTTTCTGATCAGGATCGGTACATTTGGCGCGAATTTCTTCAAGCAGGAGTTCTCTTTCTTCCTTGATTTTCAGCTCAGCAGAAATTTTACGGCGTTTTTCCTCCTCCAGTCTGCGTCTTTCTTCCTCCTGACGGCGAAGTTCTTCTTCCTCACGCTTGCGGGCTTCTGCTTCCATACGAATTTTTTCGGCTTCCTGTACCTGCGCAGAGCGGAAAGCCAGACCACGCATGATCGCAAAATAATCTTCATCAGAAGAAAAATCTCCCGGACGATATAATTTGCCGTTCATGTTGAGATCTTGTTCGAGATAAGCCTGAAGGGCTTTGTTGCGAAGAAAATCTCCCAGCAGAATCACTTTCTTCACCTGTTTTTCATTCAGCGCTTCATCCCGAAGTCTGTCGCTGAGTTTTTCTTTATTGACAGTCAGCAGTTCAAAATACCGGTCTTCGGTCAGTTTGATTTCGGCCTCAAGGCTTACGGTATCTGTATTTTTAGAAACATTAAAAGTATAATCAGCCCCGGGATTGAGCAGCTGAATGGCCAGGTCGGTTTGTCCTTTTACATCTACCGACAGACCCGCAGCGGTGAATTCAGATAACAATTCGTTCAGCACATTTTCTGTCCCTGCCGATCTTCCAAAATCCTTAAATGGATAAAATTCAAAAGACTCATCCGTAAACAGGGCATCCCGGCCCAGGGTCTGCACATCCTGAGGTTCGGCATTTTCTTTTTTCAGGCTATAACACAGATTCAGATAATCATCAACGGCTTCAAGAACCAGAAAATTATCGCCATTGATGGCAGGCTGATCGCGCAGGCCATGCAAATAAGAAACGACCAGATTATCGCTATGGATAAGTTCAATTTTACTGTCAGCCCATTCATCGATGACTTCGTATACTTTTTCCTTACTGTAGTCATTCATGTCCACCGGAAAGGCCAGGGAACAAGGAGCGGGAAATTCAGCACGGTCTCCGGTAAAGGATTCGTAGGCCGTAAGGATCTGAGAGAGCGATTCTTTCAGCACTGTATGCGGAGACCGGGAATCATAATTAATATGGGTTTTCCCGTCTATGGTCAGTAGTTGGGTCCCATCTGTTTTAACGCCGGCAAGTAGTTTTTTCTTTGTAAAAATAATGCAGAGCATACCTGTCTTGGATTATTTGGGTTGGTTATTTGTATTAAGACCTAAAATCATAGCCAATTGCATGTTTCATCAAAAAGTTTCATCAAAAAATGACGTACCAGCATAGCACCAGGCATACCGGTTGGGATGAGAGAACGCGAATGACAAATGAAAGGCTAATCCACAGATAGCAGGAGCACAAGATTATTTAAGCAATGAAACAATCTATGCAATAATAGTGCAGAAAATGATGCCACTTGGGCGAATGGTCAAAATCGGGTGTTAAATCGCCCTGTCAAGATCCTCTATAAGGTCTTCTACATCTTCAATTCCAACAGAAAGCCGGATCAGTGTATCTTTCAATCCACTTTTTAATCTTTCTTCCCGGGGAATAGACGCATGCGTCATGGAAGCAGGATGACCGATCAGGGATTCAACCCCGCCAAGGCTTTCAGCGAGGGAAAACAAATGGGTGCCGCTCAGCACTTTGAGTGCACTTTCCATCCGGTCATCTTTCAGGGTAAAGGAGAGCATACCGCCGAAACCGCGCATTTGTTTTTTTGCTACAGAATGGTTGGGATGAGACGGAAGTCCGGGCCAGTACACGCGTTCAACTTTAGGATGTGCAGACAGAAATTCTGCAATTTTTGCCCCATTTTCACAATGGCGTTGCATACGAAGATGCAGGGTTTTGATCCCGCGGAGCGTCAGAAAACTATCCTGAGGGCCAGGTACCGCGCCGCAGGCATTCTGGATAAACCGAATTTGCTCGTTGAGCGAATCGCTACTGGTAATAATTGCCCCCATGACCACGTCGGAGTGGCCATTGAGATATTTGGTGAGCGAATGGACCACCAGGTCTGCTCCCAGGTCGAGGGGATTTTGCAGATAGGGCGAGGCGAAAGTATTATCCACCACCACCGTAATCTGGTGGGCTTTGGCGATTGCCACCATTTCACTGATGTCAATCACATTCATCAGCGGGTTGGTAGGTGTTTCTATCCATACCATTTTGGTCTGTGGAGAAATAGCAGCCGCAAAATGGGCAGGGTCAGACATATCGATAAATGTAGCGCGGATACCAAAGCGGCCAAAAACTTTGGTAAATATCCGGTATGTGCCGCCATACAGATCGTTGCAGCTAATCACCTCATCGCCCGGATTGAGCAGTTTGATGATTGCGTCGGTTGCAGCCATACCCGAAGAAAAACAGATGCCGTATTTTCCATTTTCCAGCGCAGCCAGCGATTGTTCGAGCGCGGTACGTGTTGGATTATGCGTTCGGGAATACTCATATCCCTTATGATCACCGGGAGCGGCCTGTACATAGGTACTCGTCTGATAAATCGGCGTCATGATAGCTCCGGTGGCAGGATCGGGAGAAACCCCTGCATGTACTGTCTTTGTACCAAATTTCATCTGAATTTTTCTTCTTATATTAAACCATTCTACTAAAACATCTGTAAAAGTAAGGAAGATTTACAAAACTTAATTCTCCAATGGCTAAATTGAACGCATCCGAAAGCAAAATTCTCGACGAAATCGCCGCATGGAAAGGCTCAGGCCCCAGTTTCCTAAACCGCGCCACCGATTTTGTCAGCCGCCCGATTAGTTGGGTAACGGATAAACTAACCCCTGAAGAGGTAAAAGGAAGTGTTTCCGGTCTCACTGAAAAAATTGTTGAAAAATTACAGGACGTTACCCAATGGACGGTAAACTCTACCGAAATCCTGAAGGCTACCCGTGAATTTGAAATAACGGCCACCAGTGTCCCCGACCTGAAAAAATCATCCATTCACGATCTGGATCATGTCGCAGAAAAATTTATTGACCAGAATACCCGTATGGCAACGCTGAGTGGTGTAGGAACAGGCCTCGTGGGTTGGCCCGGACTCATCGCTGACCTGCCTGCATTGTTTACATTCTCCATTCGCACCATTTACCAGATTGCCCTTTGTTATGGTTTTGACCTCAACGGGGAAAATAGCACTCCCGAAGATAAAGCCTACGAAATGGAATACATGATGCGTATTTTCAAAATTTCCACCTCTTCTGATACGATTCAAAAACAACGCGCCCTCGCTGAATTAAAGGATTTTGAAGCAGGCAGAAATTCGGAAGTATATGGAGAGGTCGCAGGAGATTATACCACCAAACAATTGGGACGCAATGCAACCAGTTTTATTTCCCGAATGATCATTAAAGAAATCGTTGAACGCACGATCACCAAAAAAGCCATTGGTTTGGTACCCGGTCTGGGTGCAGTATTCTCCGGAGGATTTAACTACGTGTACATGAAAGACGTGGGAGAAGCAGCATTTATGTTGTATCGGGAGCGCTTTCTGCTGGACAAAAAAGGTCGCAAAAACACGATCAATATTCAGATTGAATAGCGTCCAGCACACCGCTGACCAGTTCGCCAATGTCAAATGCATCCCGGTCGGTCGTAACCCCCAATCTCACCACCACCACATCCCTTGAAGGGACAATTACGACATACTGTCCATCGAAGCCGGAAGCATAATACATGTCTTCCGGCAGATTGGGCCAATAATGATAGCCATTATCATCAGGTACAGGTTTTGTCCCATTGGTCCAGAAATGAGCCCCGTATCGTCCATATGGATCAGTTGTCGTTCTTTTTCGACTATAGTCCACCCATCCTTCTGACAAAATACGATCGCCGCCCCACACGCCATTGTTGAGAAATAACAACCCAAATTTCGCCCAGTCCCGGGGCGTAGCATAACAAAAGGAGGAGCCCACAAAAGTCCCCGAAGCATCCACTTCCATGACAGCCGAAGACATGCCGATCCGGGAAAATACATTTTCGTAAGGCATTCTCAAATAGGCATTATAGTCCTGATACAAAAAGCGGAGGTATCGGTTGATGATATTAGTCGTACCGCTGGAATAATTCCAGACTTCATCCGGCTGATGGATCAGCGGCTTGGAGGCAGCGTAAGCACCGGCATTTTCAACGGTAAACAGCATCCGGGTTACATCAGTGGATGATCCATACATTTCATTAAATTCCAGCCCGCTGCTCATCCGCAGCAACTGGTCAAGCGTAAGGCTTGCACGCGGGTCGCCAGATGCCCATTCCGGGGCATATATCGGTTGGATAACCGATACCCTGCTTTCTTCCGCCAGTGAACCCAGGATTGCATTGGTAATACTTTTAGTCATGGACCACCCCCGCTGGGGCGTATTTTTATCAAAACCGGGCGCGTATTGTTCGCCAATAATTTTCCCCCTGTACACGACGACGACTGCATTTGTGCGTTTTAAGCCGTTGGGATTATTTTCTTCGAAGGCCTGCTCAACGGCCAATTTCACTTTTTCAATCTGTACATTCTCCGGCACGGGCAACGTATCCTTGTCTCCCGTGGGCCAGAACATCGTATCCGTTGCAGGAAGTTTGGTGCGGGGATTGGCGTATGGCTGATTTCGGAGCGAATCTTCGGTTATCCCCAGTACAAGTGTACAACCCAACCCTTCCCGGAATATTGCCGTCTGCTTTGCCAGACCCAGCAATGAAGCTGAAGCACTTTTGGCATCCCGGTTCACTTTCACCCGTGTGTTTCGGACGGCAAACCGATCCAGTTCCATTTTCCGGACAGACTCTTCGTCCCGGTCAGCGACAAAAACACAGGAGCACATCGTTTTGGCGGCAAACCCGGTTGCAACCGGCAGCAAAGAATTGGAAAGCCAGATAATAACAGCGATCAAAACCATCAGAAAGAACAATACCGGGAAAAAGAATTTTTTTCGAATTTTCATGATATATCGGGATTGAAAAAAGCCTTACAATAACATTTGCACAATTACTTTATCCATGTAAATTTAGAGTTAAGACCCGGAATAAAAAGTATGATCATTCGAAATAATAATCCCCGCCCAAACAAATCTATCCCACATTTTCTCTATACTTTTCTTTTATGGGTATTTTTTTTTCTGCCAAATACATGTATTTCGCAGAAAACGACAGAAGAAGCCATCCAGCTGCAACATCGCGCTGATGCTTTTCTGGATTCCGCGCAGTGGGACAGCTCGCTCAAATACTACCGTATCGCAGGGGAATTTTACAGAAAGACCGCACAGTGGGAAAGTTACCGGCGATGCCTGCGCGGAATCAGTAAAGTGGCTATCGGAGAAAAAAAATATGACGATGCGATTGTATCTCTCCGAGAGGGAATCCAGGTATTAAAGCTTGCACCGGGAAACCACGGGGATCAGACGGATCTGGCGCTTCATTCTCTTGCGACGATGTTGCAGGCAGCGGGAAAGTACAATCAGGCTAAATCGGTATTTCTGGAAGAACTCTCTGTCGCGACGAAAGTTTATGGAGCTGAAAGTGATGATGTTGCCGGAATATTGATGGATATTGGAGGAATTGACTACCTGAATAAATCCTATAAATCTGCCATTAGCTATTACCTCCGTTCTTTGGAAATGATGGAAAAAATCAATCGCCCGGTGGATGAAGTTATGGCTGGCCTGCTGAGCAATATTGCCATCTCTTACCAGCAAATTTCAAACAATGAATCTGCGTTTTTTTTCCAGCGAAAAGCCATCAAAGCCAGAATTGACCTGCTGGGTGCAGACGACCCCTATGTGGGTGATTCCTATCAGGCGCTTTCCAATATTTTCAGAAATACAGGCCAGGGAGACTCGATGATGTATTACCTGAATAAAGCGAAAGTTATTTACGAAAAATCATCAGAAAGTCAGGATTACAGACTGATGGTGTTGGCAAGTAATACGGCAGATTATTATTTCACGAGGGAAAATTATGAAACGGCCCTTTCATTTTATTTACAGGAGCAGGCTCATGCACTCGCTGCCTTTGGAGAGAATCATCCTTTAATCATCAATTCGAAAGTAAAGATCGGCAAAGCTTATGCAGGCCTTGGAAATGTAAGAGAAAGTATATTCTATTTTCAGGAAGCATTGGATTTTGTGGCTCTTTCCACGGAAGTTAGTGAATCCTTTGTTGCCACCATTTACACAAATATCCAGCAATTATACTTTAATACCCATGATTATCGCAATTCATTGGATTTTGCATTCAAGGCGCTGACCATTCAGCTCGGGGCTTCTGATGAAGATCCGGAAGCGCTTGCAGAGTTGTACGGCAAGATTGGAACCCTTTATGAGCGAATGGGAAATTTGCCGCTCGCTGTTCGTTATCTGGAAAAAAGTCTGGAATTGTACAGGATTTTATCAGGAGAAAACCACCCGGCTTTCGCAAATGTATTGATTGAACTGGCCGTATCCTGTGCTGCTACCGGAGACTACCCACGGGCATTTCTCCTGATCAATCAGGCACTGGAAATTCAATCCCGACAATACCCGCCTACTCATATCAATATAGGTTTGGGTTTTATCAATCGGGCTAAAATCCTGCGGGACTGGGGTAAAACAGAGGATGCGCTGACAGATTACAACCGGGCACTTCGGGTTTTCGAGCATAATCAACAAGCAGGGAAATCAGATATCTACCTGACGTACAACAGTATTGCCAAAATACTTCATAAGAAAAATCTCCTTTGGGAAGCCCTTGATCAAAATCAAAAAGCCTTCACAATTGCTTACCCCAATTTTCACCCCAAATCGATCCATGATCTTCCTTCGGAAAATAAAGCCTATAATCATGCGGTAGGAGAATTTCTTCTTTTTCAGGAAAAAGGAGAAATTCTCCTTGACATATCCAAACAGAAAAATAACGATATCCAGTATGCTACATCTGCATTTGAAAGTCTGAAAATGGCGATGAAAATGGCAGAAGCTATCCGCAATAACTATCAAAAAGAAGACTCCAGACTTGTTTTCCAAACTCAGACGCATGCACTCTATGAAACGGCTATTGAAGCTGCATGGGTGTTATATGAAGCAGATTCTACCGACCAGCTGGCAGAAGAAATTTTTGCAATCACCGAACGCAGCAAATCCGCAGCGCTCAATGATGTTTTCCGCCAAAACCAGGCAAAACACTTTGCCGGCATACCCGATAGCCTTGTGGCGCTGGAAAAACATTATTTACAGCTCATGCTGAGCTACGAAAATCTGCTGGCAAAAGAAACAAACAAAGGCCCTGCCATGAACCGGGAATTATTTGAGATCAGAGAAAATGCCTATTCTGCGCTTTCTGAAAAATATAAAACCCTTCAAAATTATCTACAGAAGAACTATCCTGCATATGAGGCGTTGGTGATGAAACAGGAAATCGTTCTTCTAAACAGCATACAGCAAACAGCAGTAGAAAAAAATAAAACACTGGTGAATTATTTTTTGGGAAATAAATCTCTTTTTATCACCGTAGCAGGTAAAACCAGATTTATACGCCGTGTCCCTTTACCGGAAAATTTTGAAGATCAGGTCGTTACCTTCCTGAATCTGGTCAAAAATCCCCACGCTGAACTGAAGGCCTTTTCCAATGTGGCAGTAGACCTGTACAATCTTTTGATAAAACCCATCGGTGAGGAAATCCAGACTCCGGCACTGGTGATTGTACCGGACGGGTTGCTTACCTATCTGCCTTTTGAAGTTTTGATTTCCGCAAAAAATGAAGACACCAATTGGCGTACCCTTCCTTATCTTTTTCAAAAATATGCCATATCTTATGCGTTTTCTGCCAGCCTGTTTGCCCATTTATCCGACCAGCCATATTCCCGCAAGCTGAGAAATCGTTACCTGGCATTTGCGCCTTCCTTTCAAAATCAGCATTATTCCGGAGACTCCCTTTATGCTTCAGCGATCAGAGGATCGGATCTGGCAGAACTCCCCGGAACAACCCGGGAGATTCAATTACTGAATAAATATTTTCAAGGAACCCAATATACCGGGGATGCCGCAAATGAAGCTGCATTTAAATCTTTGTCCAGGGGTTATTCGATAATCCACCTGGCTACCCATGCCATCGTCGATGACAACTATCCGGAAAATTCCCGGCTCTTGTTTTCGCCAACACCCGATAGCGCGCTGCTGGCAGAAGGCAATGAAGGCGATCTGTACCCCTGGGAGATTTTCCCACTACAGCTCAATGCTCGTATGGTTGTACTGTCTGCCTGTAATACAGGTTTTGGAAAACTACAGAGAGGGGAAGGTGTCATGAGTCTGGGAAGAGCATTTGCTTATGCAGGGGTACCCGGGATTGTGATGAGTCTTTGGCCGGCAGAAGATGCTGTTACCGCAGAGCTAATGGGTTATTTTTATGAATACCTGGCAGAAGGAGATGCCCGCGATGAAGCCCTGAAAAAAGCCCGGTCCCGCTATCTGGAGACAGCAGAACCGGATGCACTACGCCCTTTTTACTGGGCTGGATTTATATGCCAGGGAGATACTACGCCTTTGGTTTCTGTCCCATATTGGGGATACCTGATAGGTATCACGGCCTTATTACTCTGCGCTTTTAGTCTCCTGGTTTATTTTTTACGAAACAAAAAACTCACCAATTCTTTTCCCCGACATACTCAAGTCTGAATTTTGCATTTTCTGAAACTCCGGCAAACTGGTAAAAACGGCCATTGCTATAGGTTGCGTAGTATTTTTCTTTGTGATGTTTAAACCGAAAGTAATAATAGCCAGGTTCATTGGGAACAGGAATCACCATGACTTTTTCATTCGCCCTGTCGTCCACAGCATGCTGCTTCATAAATATCTGCGCATAGTTTTTATCTGCATGCCCTTCTACATTCCAATCATATCCGGCCAGTGTCGAAACCACATAAAAATAGTTTTTCTCATTACTGGGAATCACCTGCCAGTATTTTTGGGGGAGGCTTGTAGCAACCGGTTCTTCTCCTTTTTCGACTGAGGTTGTGCCCAAAGCCTGTCCTGTTGGTTTATGGATCAACATAAACATAGGGCCGTTCATCCTGATCTTTTTCCGGCTTTTGTCAGAACCTGTAAAGAACTCATCCATTTCCTTTACAGCCTTTTCAAAGGCATTCTTCGAGCTACCCCAAACTCCTTCAATGTCTTTGTCAAGACCAGTAACGAGTCCGGCTGCATAGTTGGCTTCTCTGCGAATAGCAGCCTCAATCTGTTTGACAATACCTCCAGCATTGGGATTTAAGACAACATTAATAATTTGTGAATTCCCAAAAACGGTAAACTCTATTTTTGCACTTATAGAGGATTGAATATCTGCAAGCCGCCCCGAAAAATCCAAAGACTTCACCGAAAATCCGTTTACCAAAATTCTGCCGAGGCCTCCGGACTGGCGGAGTTTGTTTTCCAGATCTGCCGCATCCGCAACAAAAGTAACAGAACTATTGGGCAGGGGTGTGGAAAGATTGGTAACTGAACCTTTTAAAGATCCCCTGATTTCACCAAACACATTTCCATACATGTCAAAATCATAACTGGAAGGCGTAAGTTTCAGATAGGTGTTTGCAACCAATCCTAATACGATTAACCGCCCATCTACTCTACCGATTTCAACCTTTGGATCATTGGAAGCAGCTATCCGGTTGAGATTATCGATTGTCATATCCATTCTCATTACAGGATTGCCCACGCCATTTGCTCCGGTAAATTCAAAGGTATTTCCCATCCTTACTGCATCTGCAGTACCAGTAACCAACATCCCCTGCTGATTGAGGTTAAACAGAAAATCAGCATTCCACCCCAACACATTTTTTTTCATTGCAAATGACATCCCGACAGGATAACTTTTCCCAAGTACGGTTGCCCCACTCAGATTAGGCACTATATACATATCAGCTTTGGAAGGTGCTATGATATGAAAAACCTGATCCACTTTTGCCGGAATGGTTATCGCAACATTCGTCAGAATTTCCAGCGCTTTCCCGGGGGCAAAATTGTCAATACCGCCAATAAATACAGAATTCATCGGGTTGTTGACATCAACGTTTACCACTACATTGCCTCCCATCTTTCTATTGGGCTGATTTCCGAGCTGCCAATTGCCACTCATTGCCAATTGTGAAGGATAACCCGAAGCCACGTTGATTTTGCCGCCAATTCCCAGGTTATCAAAATATACCGGGATGTTGATCAATGGCGGCTTGTACATTCCTTTGTCTCCCGTAAGTCTCCCGGTAAGGCCAACATTTCCTGCAACTTCTGCAGAAAGCGAACCATAAAAAGTCAGTGGCTGCCGATCAACCATAAAGCCGAGTTCGACATAAGGCTCGATATTGATGGCATTTACCTGAACCGGGATTTCAGTGCTTATTCCTACTTTCTTAAACGACATTCCCCAACCATCTTTTTCAAACAACTTCATCTCTGCCTGATAACTCCCATCGAGAAAAAGTTTGCTTAACTGGGCATTCCCGTAAACGGTAAACCGGGGATATTGATTCTGGATTCGCACGGGTAATTGATAACCACTCACAATACTAAATCCTTGTCTGAGAGTGGAAGGAAAATTTGCGCTCAGCGCAAGACCACTATAAGCACCTGAACTAAAATCAGAAGTTGCCAAAGCGATCACAATATTATTGATTTGGTTGCGGACTGCATTCAATGGCTTTAACTGAGGCGAGATTGATGCATAATCCAGCTGGCTATTGGTTTTGAAAGCAATCATCAGGGCTGGCACCCCCGTGATATCAGCAGAAATCCTTCCTTCCATTTCCGCCTGTCCATTTAAGGGTTTTCCCGAAAGTGTCACTTTCTGACTGGTACCACTTTGACTAAAATTAAACTTCAGATCATTTACATTCGCCAGATTCATCGCACTGGCAAGGTTTTTATTTTTTATGGAGGCGAAGGACTGAATCAATTCCGCAAAACCTATAGGTTTGGTAAAGGTCAGATTTATATCCAAAAAATTGTCTCCCGCATCCAGACCTGCCTGAATATTTACAGGAACCCCTGCGATTGTAGCCGTTGCCGTATACCTGGCTCTATCTATATTTTCATTTGTGATTGCACTGATTTGAGAAACCTGAAATACCTGTTGCAACCGGGTTTCCAGTTCGCCAGCAGCAGCAATCCGGGACATAGGAGTATTTGAGGGAAAGGCCTGGCTTTGTACAAAGAGCAAAGCCAGAAAGGCAAATCCTAAAATTCGATTCATGCGATACATAATGTTAATGATTAAGTTATGTGTTGTTGTTATGAAAAATTTTGAAATCATAACCCTTACTACCCTCAGAATTCAAAACATTACCCGCTGGGTAAAAAAAAATATAAATCACTGACCAGCATTCGTATAAATTTGCCTTAGATTTGGAAAACCTATGATTGGGAGAAGAACATATACTGAAAAAGATATAGTTGCAGGTTTACGGCAAAGTGATCCCCGGATTGTAGGTTTTTTATACAAAAATCACTTACCGGCAGTCGTTGGCTACTTAAAAAGGTACAGCTGCAATGAGGAAGAGGTAAGGGATTTGTTTCAGGAAGCCATGATGGTCCTCTTTCAGCGAATACGATCGGGCAACTTTTCAGAAGTTGCTTCTGTCAAGACCTTTCTTATAAGCGTTTGCCGCAATCTCTGGTTTAAAAAGTCCCGCAAGCTCAAAGAAGAACAACTAAATGACGATCAGGAATTTCTGGACCCTGACAAGGATACGCTTGAAGCTATTTTCCAGATAGCAGAGTATCGCCTATATTTTCATTATTTTAATTCACTGAGTGAACAATGCAAAGGTGTGCTGGAGAAATATTTTCGAAAAGTCCCCATGCAGGAAATTGCTGACCATTTTAATACAACACTTTCCTATATCCGGAAAAAGAAATTTACCTGTAAAGAGCAGCTAATCCAGTCAATAAGACACGACCCCTCATTTAAAGAGCTGATTATCAATGATTAATGAACATTACGACAGCCTGATTGAAAAGTATTTTTCAGCGACGCTTACGGATGTTGAAAAAGCTGAAACGGAACGTTTGTACCGCGAAAATCAGACCTTTCGCGATGAACTCGATCTGCAAAAAAAGCTCCGCGCCATCATCACAGATGATGAGATGCATAAGTTTGTCCAAATACTTAAAAAGACAGATAAAGAAACCCTGGTATCGACATCTCGCAAATTCCTTCCACCAATGGTTTACGCAGTGGCTGCTGCGATTGCCCTGCTGATAGCTGTTTTCCTTTATTTCAATTCTTCCGGGACACCGGATGCTGAGAAACTATTTGCAGAAAACTATGTCCCCTATCAATTCAAAACCACCATAAGAGGAAATGGGCAGGACAGCTTACTGGCGAAGGCTACCGCCGCTTATCAAAGCAGGGATTATCGCACAGCCACTGATATTCTTGAGCAACTGAGTCTGGCGGATACTTCAGAAATCGCATATTTTTTTTATACAGGCATGTCTCAGCTGGCAGATAATCAATTTGCAAATGCTGCAATAAATCTGGAAAAGGTACTCAGAACCCAGGACGATCAATTTTCCCAACAGGCAGAATGGTATCTGGGACTCATCCGGCTGCGCCAGGAAAACAAAACGGCTGCAATACAGCATTTTCAGTCAATCGCAGCCCATACAGGTCATTACCGGCAACAGGAGGCCAAAGGGATTCTGAGCAAAATATCGTCCTGGAAATAAATCTTTCAGGGGGAATGTTTATTTTGGTCAAAATAATTCCCTATGCCCACCCCACCCTTCAACCGCCGAAAATTTGTAAAACTTACTGCTGCCGCAGCGGCAGGATTCAGCCTGATTCCTTCCGGATGGACATCTCAACCCTTTGAATCTGTTTTATACGACTCTGCTATGCCATCTATCAATACAGAACTCAACATGATCGGTGCCTACGGTCCGTGGGCAGCTTCGATTGTCGGGGATAAAATCCCTTCTTTTTCTTTCCGCAACGAGAAGTTTAAAAACCTCGCCAAATGGAAAAAAATCGCCCGGGCCAAAGTCCTCGAAAGAATTGCCTCTCCCGACACGGGAGGCGTACCGGTCGTCACCATTCATAAAACCTATACCTACGACGGCCTTCAGGTAGAAGAAATTTCCTGGCAGTTGCCCTATGGCAAGCCGACAGAAGCCATTGTGCTCAAACCCGCAGGTGCTACCGGGAAACTCCCTGGAATTCTCGCCTTCCATGATCATGGAGGAAATAAGTATTTTGGAAAACGCAAAATCACCAAAACTTCCGACCAGCAACACCCGGACATGATTGTCCACCAACAGGAATACTACAGCGGGAAAGCCTGGGCCAATGAAATCGCCAAAAGAGGATATGTAGTGCTGGTATCCGATGCTTTTCCATTTGCCAGCCGGAGAGTCATGCTCAATGATGTGCCCGAATACAACCGAAACGGTCTGAGTGACGAAAATCCTGAAGACTCCAAAAATATCGAAGCCTACAACCGCTGGGCGGGAGAACACGAACACATCATGGCCAAATCACTTTTTTGTGCCGGCACCACCTGGCCAGGTGTATTTCTGGCTGAGGATCAACGGGCGTTGGATGTATTATGTGCCAGAGAAGATGTGGACAGTGAAAATATTGGTTGTGGCGGGCTGTCTGGCGGCGGTATGCGTACCGCATTTGCCGGAGGGCTGGATCCACGAATCAAATGCGCGGTCTGCGTGGGTTTTATGTCGACATGGAAAGACTTTTTGCTTCATAAGTCATTTACCCATACCTGGATGACCTATGTACCCCTGCTTCCTCCGGAGCTTGACTTTCCAGAAATATTGGCCATCAGAGCGCCATTGCCCACACTGGTTCTCAATGACGAAGACGATTCGCTCTATACCCTTCCGGAAATGAAACGCGCCGACAACATCCTCAAAGAAACCTTTCAAAAAGCAGGAGCCGGGGACCACTATCGCTGCTCTTATTATCCCGGGCCCCACAAATTTGACGCAGCCATGCAAAAAGAAGCTTTTGACTGGTATGATCAGTGGCTGAAAGGGTAAGCGTATCTCTAGAATTGAACAGGGTAAATATTTTCATGAAAAACCAATCGGCGATCCAAACCAGTATCTTTAGCATCATCCTGAATATTTTGCTCGCAATTGGCAAATGGCTGGTCGGTTATTTGGGCCATTCCTATGCACTGATGGCCGATGCGATTGAATCTACGACAGATATATTTTCTTCGATGATTGTGTATATGGGGTTAAAAATCGCTGTAAAACCCGCCGATGAAAATCATCCCTACGGACATGGCAAAGCAGAACCCATCGCCACGTTTCTGGTTTGTACCTTTCTTGTATTTTCGGCTATCCTGATTGCCGTGCAAAGTATTGCACATATTCGCACACCACACAAAATTCCGGAAGCCTATACCTTGTATTTTCTTCTGGGGATCGTACTGATTAAGGAAATCGCCTACAGAATCGTTTCCCGCAAAGGAAAAGAAACAAAAAGTACCGTACTGGAAGCTGACGCCTGGCATCACCGCAGCGATGCCATTACCTCACTTGCAGCTATGATCGGTATTTCTATTGCATTGTTTGGCGGAGATGGGTACGAAACCGCCGATGATTGGGCAGCTTTATTTACCTCCGTCGTTATTCTGTACAATGCTTACCTGATTTTCAGACCAGCACTGGGGGAAATCATGGATGAACACCAGTACGATGACCTGGTTTTTCAAATCAGAGCCATATCCCGGGAAGTAGAAGGGGTGATCGACACGGAAAAATGTTTTGTGAGAAAAACCGGTTTCACCTATTACGTCGATTTACATCTGGTAGTAAATGGGAATATCAGCGTAAGAGAAGGTCATACCATTGCACATAATCTTAAAGATTCCCTTAAAGTCCATATCCCGGAAATTGCCGATATTATCGTCCATGTTGAGCCTGACCGAGAATAACTTTTTATAAAACCCCGCTTATGAAAAATCTGTACCTGATCTTGCTGGCCGGAATTTTTGCCTGTAATACGGCTACTACTCCTTCCGAAACTTCCCAGGCGCCCTTTCCACGGATAGACGTGCATACCCACTACAATTACGACAGAGATTCTCTGCCTGCTTTACTCAGCCAGTGGAATATGCGTACGATTCTTATCCTCGTTGCGCTGGGTGATTCGGTCAAAGACCAGCAAAGGTGGGATGCCATGGTTGCACACCAACAGGCACATCCGGAAACCTTTTTTCTGTGCAGTGGGTTTGATGGCACCGGCATAGACGCACCCGATTACGCAGCAAAAAAAATCGCGATGATCAAAAGCCATATAGCTGCGGGTGCAAGAATGGTAAAAGTCTGGAAAAACTTCGGAATGGTGACCAAAGACGCCGCTGGAAAATTTATACAGATAGACGACCCCAGACTACAACCCATCTGGGACTACCTGACAGAAAATAACATACCAGTCATTGCACATATCGGAGAACCGCTGCAAGCCTGGCGGGAACTGGAGCCAGGCAACCCGCATTACAATTATTTCAGAGACCATCCGCAATATCATGCATTCCACCATCCGGAGATCCCGCGGTATGAAGAAATCATTCAGGCCAGAGACAATTGGGTGGAAAGAAACCCCAATCTCACCATTATCGGTGCGCATATGGGCAGTATGTCGCACGACGTAGATATGGTAGCGGAGCGCCTGGACCGTTTTCCCAACTTTTATGTCGAGACGGCGGCACGAGTAGGTGATCTTACCCGGCAGGATTTCGAAAAAATGCATAATTTTATGATCCGGTATCAGGACCGCGTATTGTATGGAACCGATTTGGGTACGAGTGAGCCACAGTCAACACTCAGCCAGGAAAGCCTTCAAAGTGAGCAATCCTATCTGGGAAAAATTCTGGAACTAGACTGGGCCTATTTCGGAGGAAAAGATTCGATGAATTACAATAGCCCGATGATCTCCTTTCCGGTAAAAACAAAAGCGTTGGAACTTCCCGACAGTGTTGTGCAAAAATTTTACTATAAAAATGCAGCCAGAATCCTTAGAATCGAAAATGGTATGTAAAGATTGCCAACCCTGACGGAAAATGTAGCTCTTTCAGTATATATCCGTAAAGCAGTCGCAAATTTCCGCCAGAAAATTGTAACTTTAGTAATTGACAGAATCCGTTTATCTATTAACCTTAGCTTCCATTTATGCTTGATCGGCCTACACTGGAAACCCTACCCCGTGAATCCCTTGATAAACTAGCCGAAAAACTAGATCTGGCAGAGTTTTCCGGTGGCCCGCGCAATCACCTGATTGAGGCTATTCTGGATTCTGCTCCGGCAAATTTCGACATCACCCCCTACCTGCCCAAGGTGCCTAAAGTTGCGCCCGTCATTGAGGAATCTTCTTCGTTCATCGGAGATAATGATTCTTCCTTCGTTACAGAAACTCAGGAAAGCGAAGACCAGGACGCATCCTCTTTTGTAAGGCAGGAGGACGACAGTCAGTCCTCTTTTGTCAAACCAGAATACGAGAACCAGTCATCTTTTGTAAAACCAGAGGACGACAGTCAGTCATCTTTTGTCAAACCTGAGGACGACAGTCGGTCATCTTTTGTCAAACCTGAAGCTGATGCCTCTAGTTTTGTGCCCTCGGGAGAAGGTTCACCCTCCCAGTTTATCATGCCTGAGCACCTGGAGGAAATATCAAAAAAAACAGTAACCACAACCCACAATCTCGCACCAGGCGCGCGCGTTGTGCTGAATAACCAGCCCTATGATATTGTGCGGATTATCTCTGATTCCTCCCGGGAGGCAGTGATATATGAAGTCCGGGATGCAAAAAATATTGCTTTTGTATTAAAACTCTATAAAGCGCAAAAACATGTAGGGGAAGAGCCAAATACAGAAGCCCTCACCCGCATTCAGGCAATCAACAACCCTGATATTCTGAAACTATATGATTTCGGAACGGGAGAAAAAAAATATCAGAAACAGTTCTGCTTTGAAATCAGCGCACTGGCACGCGGTGGAAACTTGCTGGATGTAGATAACTGGGGGGTAAAATATTCGAAAGCGTTTCTGGAGAATACGGTCATACCTGAAATTTTTAAAGGAATTCAGGCCCTTCATCATAAACGCATTTATCATTGCGACCTCAAACCACAGAATATTTTTTTCCTCGATGAGGCCAAAACTGATCTGGTGATCGGAGACTACGGTTCCTCCAAAACTTTTGAAGAAGAATCCAACCGGTCTGCCAAACAGTTTGATACCGTAATTGCCACCAACGCCTACATGGCTCCGGAACAGGCCAACCGCATCATCTCTCAAAAAGTAGATTATTATGCCTTCGGCATGGTATTGGTTCATCTGGTGTACCCTGAATATTTTACCCGCGATGATAATCCCCGGATCGTCGATAAAGAAAAGTCCGGAAAAATCCGGGAAAACCAATACAATCAGGAGGAAATCCTTCCTTTTAACCCGCAGTATCAGCGCATCAACCAACTGATCGGAGGCCTTACCCTTTACAATCACCAGGCTCGCTGGGGAGAAAAGGAGGTAGAGAAGTGGATCCGAAACGAACATGTGGAGGTCAACTACAAAGGCCAGTCGCTGATCAAACCGATCAATATTGGTTATCCGGGTATGCCATCCATCCGGACACCAAAAGAGCTCATCCAGACAATAGAGAAATACCCGGACCAATGGTATGAGGATCTGGTAGGCCGCACCTCCGGATTTAATGCCCTCATTGACTGGTTTGCCAGCCGGTATGACCTGCAGGTTGCCCGGGTTTTTGAGCAAATGATCCAGTTTTACAAAAAACAGGGGAAAGCCTATGTGAAAGAGGCCATTTTACGATATTTTGAGCCAGAAAGGCCTGTCATTTCCGGCGGCAAATCCTACGTCATTTATGAAAACCCCAACATTTGGCAGGAAATTGTAAGGTTTTTGAATGATCTTGACGATCGGTGGAAAAAATCACCTGTCGCTGATCTGCGCCTGGCTATTTTTACCCTCGAATTTAGCCTCAGGCAATACGAAGCGTTGGGGGGCGAGCAGGCTGGCGTCATCCGCAAATACCTCGATTCGACACAGGGTTCGCTGGGAACAGAGGATAAAAAAACATTCACCGACTACCTGACCACTTTTCAGGAGGTGATTCCGCTGGATGAAAACGAAACCGAAACCGCGCTGCGAAAAATTGTACTGATTATATACCTGATTAATCTTAAACGCCCTTTTAAAGATCTGGAAAACCGGCCAATAGATACACTGGAAGATCTGGGCTACTTTTTTGCCCGCAATCCGGATAGCTATAAAAACCCTCACCTGATTATTGAGCGGGATTTTTTCCTTCATCTAAAACAAAGGCCGGAGCTTGTCAATTTATCGTGGCATGCGTTTTTATTTGGTGTTTTTTCTGAACAGACCCAAACCCAGATCAATCTCACCAAAATCAAAGTAAATAAAGACCGGGAATACCATTCCGTTTATACCTACGAAAAATCGCTCAGTAACTTTTTTAAGAAACAAAATATCAAACAGCAACTGGAAGAAGGCGGAGCAAAAAAAGCGCTCGCACTCAACCAGAAAAGCCGCCTGTTTCAGTTTGCCCCGGGCGTTTTCTCCGAGTTCATGAAAACGGTACAGGAAAGGCATAAGATTGCGGATAAGGCAATCATCCCTCAAAATCTGGCTGCAATCAGGCGTAAATTTGTGTCTGGTGCTATTATGCAGAATCTGGGACATCACCTGACAGAGCTTATCGCTGCGCTTTGCCTGCTGATTCCGGTTTTTGGTATTATCGGCTTATACGGCCTGGAAAACGAGTCGCGTGTCCCGCTGATCGGCCAGCTGTTTGAAGAAATGAGATTTAGCCAATACATAGAAAGTCCGGAACAATACCCCAATTATATCGGCGGTTTTTATGTTATTCTGTTTGTATTTGCGTCGATCTATCTGCTTGCGTTGATACCTAAAATATGGGCAGGCAAAAACCTTGAACTGGCTGGCGCAACCGATCCTTCTACTTCACGATTGCTCTCTATCAGCGGCGGAACAGGGTTTTCCTTCCTGGCTTTTATGACGGTGTTCCCTGTTTTCCTCATCATCACCAATTGGCTATATGAGTTGATCGGGCTTTCGGCCTGGTTTACCGTTACGTTTCTTTTCTACACCCGGGCAGGCGGAAAGGGTCGTTCGAAAGGAAAAATTATCGCAGGATTATTGCTGGCTGCCGGTCTTGGCCGACTTACCATGGAAATTTTGTCATGGGATACACATTCCGGGCAAATCAACAACCGTGGGGCAATTGATGCAGTTTTTTACTTCCTCTCGCTGGCGATATTCTTTATTCCACCGGTCTGGTATCAGATGTTTAAAGCCCACAACCGAATCCAGCTGGCGATTAAAACCGCAGTATTGTTTTTGCTGGGGCTGGCCGTCGCCAATGCTTCCGGGCTGACCCACAGGCCCTTTTCACTGGCTAGCCTTTCATTTGCCCCAGAACCCGCCTATGAGGAAGTGCCTATTCCCAACGTATGGTTTGGAAAAATCACCAGCGACCTGACAGCCATGAATCTTCGCTCTGGTCCAGGCACCAATTATGAGGTCGTTACGGTTGTAAAATCGGATATGACTTTTCAGGTGGATCAGGGAATTACCGGCGCCTGGTGGGCAGTAAAGTTATGCGACGGAAGCAGCGGATATCTCTATTCTGCCAAAATACAATTACTGGAAAACATCACATCCAGCCAGCTACAGGAATTTCAAAATGGTGGCGGTCCATGTGCGGGAGAATCTGAACCGTTTAATCCCAATCCGGTTGTGCAGACAAATCCGGCTATTCCGCAAACGAATTTCACCGGTAAGGTCGGAAAGCTGGAAGCGAATTTTTTGATTAATGCTGACAGTGAAAACCGGATCAATGGCGCTTATTTTTATCCTTCCCGGAATGACGGACAGGTTTACAATTTGATGGGGTCAATCCTGGCCAATGACAAACTGGAGATTTTTGAATATACGGGAAATGTCCAGTCAGCGACCTGCAAATTGACTTATAGTCCCTCCGCAGGTTGTTACGTGGGAAGCATGAACAACAACGATGGCCGTGTGCTGGATATGCGTATTTGCGGACAGAAGTTTAATCACCCGGTAGCAGAACCGCTGGCAGCTTTCACCCCGGCCAATGCTTTCGCCGCTCGTATCCGCGGCAACAATGTCAACGTCAGAGATTTTCCTTCCGCAGACAACAGCAAAGTCCTCGCACGTCTCGACAATGGCGATCGGGTGCTGGTTATCGGTAATGAGACAGAATCGGGGGGAAATACTCTGGTAACCAGCAGAAAAACAACCCTCCAATTATCCGATGGTTCTGAACAACCCCTCGAAAAAGGCAAATTGTTGTTTATACAAAGCCCTGAAATTCAAAACGGCAGGTATGTCGTCGCCACTAGTCTGAATGGAAATACCCTTACAGAGGGCTCTGTCAGTATTCTTGATGTATCACTGACTGATGGGAAAATCTGGTATAAAATCCGGTTTGGAGCCAATCAGGAAGGTTGGGTATTTGAAGATTTTCTCAGGAAGTAATCCGGTTCAGCGATTTTACAAAACCACTGTTGTAATTTCCCAATACTTTTCCGGAAGAAGGGCGAATGACATTTTTCAAAAAGGCTTTTTCTCCCACCCCAAACTTATCGGCTATAAAGGTATCCCCGGTAATAATACTCGAATTTTCATGATACACGATACGGAAGCTGCCATTTCCCAGATGCTCAGCCACAACCAACCGCCCCGGTTCCCAGGTAAACTCGACTCTGTCACCCGTCTTCAGGTCGGCAACCCGTACACTTTGAATACTGAATGTTCTCGGGCCAGATGAAGGCGTGGGTTGTGGATTGGAAGCGACTACAGGTTCAGGCTCTTTGATATCTGCGAGCAGTCCTTTCAACGCATCAAATATCTGGTCATCGCCGTAAACGATCAGTTTTTCTTTTCCAAACCGGTAAAACCCTTCCAGCACCTGCGTATTTTTCAAACTATCGCCAAAGATGATAATTCCCTTAAGATCAGCCATGGGCAGGTGTGGGGTGATCGAATGTTCGGCATATCGGGCTACCTGCTGGCTGCGGATCATTGTCAGGTTATCAATTTCTCTTTGAATCAGCGACACATTCAAATCAGAATTGGGTGCGGGAGAAAGAGTAAGCCGGACAGATATGAACGGCCTCCGGCTTTTGAGCAATTGTTCATTCCATTCCGCTGCGAGTCGTGTTTTTTTCCGGTATTCTGATTCTTTATCTGCCTGGGTATGAAGCACATGCAGGCTCTCATCCGCTTTATCCACCACAAACTTCGTAATTACCCCAACCCTTGGATCAGTCCCAAACCCGGGGTAAGACTGGTGAGTAAGCGTCTGAAGGTTGCTGGCAGACAGCACCTGCGTCAAACTGACATTCAAATCTTCGTTTAACCCCTCTACAACGGCAAATACGCCGGGGGTTTCAAGTTCTCGGCGGTTGATTTTATGAGAAAGAATCAAATGCGAAAACGAGGGTATAACGGAGGTAATATCTCTTTCAAACGACCTTTGCTCCAGGTATTCCAGAATCGTCTCTTTAGCTTTAAACGAAATATTAGGCGAAAACCCTACTTTTATGGGGATGAGATCAGAGGTACTCAATTCCTCACCGGCATCAGACATGCTGGAAAGAATACGGAGATAAGACTCCCGTATATCCTCAACAATACTGTCAAGCAATTCGACATAAGCACGACTGTAGCCAAAAAAATCCAAATTCCCCCCCGCTGTAACCCTTTCGTAAAAATTACCGATCGCTTTGTCGTCGCCTTTTTCAGCATCGGCCTGGTAAGACTGCCCATAATTTACCCGACCGCTATCGAGGTAAAAAAACAAAGAAAATCGATCTCTGCCATTTTTTTCGATGCGGGTAAATTTCCCCTCAAAAGGTTCTACCGCACCAATAACACAAAAATCATCAAAGTATAATGCCAGGGTTCTGTTCATATCAATGTCTGTAACAACAAGCCGTGATATTATCTTTGCCGCCAGCATCGTAAGCTGCATCGACAATTGCCTGGCAAAGGTCGGGATTTTGGTGGTTTTTTAAAATTACTTCGCGGATTTGATCATCCAATAATGCATCAGGTACACCGTCGGAGAAGGCAAAGAGGATTTCACCATGTTGAAGCTCATATGGGCCGCTGACGGTTATACTCATTTCTTCAGGATTCATACCGATAGCCGAAAACATTACATTACGACGTGGATGCGTACGCGCTTCTGCCAAAGTGATTTCCCCCCGGTCCAGCAATTGCTGCACGATGCTATGATCTTTGGTCAATTGAACAAGCTGAGCCTCTTTGTTGTAAAGATATACCCGGCTATCGCCAATATTGATCAGGTGATATCGCCCGCCGGAAACCAGAAATCCGGAAAGTGTCGTACCGCAACCAAAATAAGCCTGATCGTCCTGGCTTTTCTGATATACGCGTTCCGCCGCGATCATCGCGGTTTCATGAAGAAACTGCTTTTCATCGACGATAAAAGGATCTTTTTCGAAGGTATGTTTAAACACCTCCACACACAATTCACTGGCAAACTCACCATGTGCATGCCCGCCTACCCCATCAGCAACAAATACCAGGCGGCCATTGAAAGTATGCGGTGACGTGTACCAAGCATCCTGCTGGGAGGGTTTTCTTCCCTGGATGGAATAGCCAGACACCTTGGGCAATATGGGGGCAGCGGTTGGTTCCAATGAAATATCAGGCGGTTAATTTTTATAAATCTCAGGTACGAGGAATTTTTCCAGAAAACACATGCCTTCCAACACCAGCATCGAATGTTTAAATTCAAAATTGCTGCTGCTTTTCGCCTTTTTATATTCGGCATCGTTGGTGATATATCCTTTGAGATAATTGGAAATCTCATTGGTCTTTTCCTTCAATGCCCGTGTATTGGAAATAATCCCGGTTTGAGAAGGGCCAACAAAGTCCAGATAGATATCCAGAAATTTATTAAACTCCTCATACGTTTGCGGGAATTTCAGCTTTAGATTCAGGCTCTCAAAGTGTTCACTCGAAATGGTAGCAATACGCGGAACCTCTTCCAGTTCATTTCCTTCTTTCCGGATAGAGAAGCCGGATTCTCCAAAAATATCAGAATTGTTCCGAAGGTTTTCTCCTAGTTTTACGCGCTCATCAGAGGTCGCCGAAACCAATCCTTTGGCTACCTCAGACTTATTGTCTTCGCGAATATCATTTTGTTTGACCACAACAATTTTATTTCCCCCTTCGCCAAAACCGGTCTGGAAACAACGGGTAAAATAGTCAGAAGCCATTTGTTTGCCTGGATAAGTATCGAGCCAGTCAAAAATTCGCCCGCCTTTTCCAAAGGGGAAGAGGTTTACTTTATTGACTTCGTTCAGGAAAGGATAGTCTTCGATCGTTTTTCGGAGCAACTGGCCACTGTAATACAGCAGCAGCCCGGTCATATATGCCGGAAGGGCAAATAATGTCGGGTTTGTCCTTCCCAGGAATGCATAAAAATGCTCAAATTCATTTCCCCGAAGCCGGTCAAATACGGCATTCAGGAAAAAGGGCGCATTGTCCTGGTTAATCGTTTTGATATTGGGAATCGTCAGTGACGATTTGGGATTGTCGTGGTAACTGACCAATGCCCTGCGGAAACTTTCCGACTGGCGGGACGCGTCAGCAATCAATCCGGCTGCAAGGCGAAGTGAACTTTGTTTCACCAGTTTATACCCGCCATCATTCAGATCCATTGCGATCAGCAGAATATCGCTGGTACTACCCCCGACGTCTATTCCCAGAAAAACATTATCTTCCTGAAGTGAGACACCGGTAGCCAATGCATAATTGGAAACGGCTTCGGATTCTGTGAGAGCGGCATCATCCAACTTAACGGTCACATTGGTGATAGGCGCGATCGTGTTGACGATGTTTTGAAATAGCTGACCGTACTGAAGCTTTTCTCCGTTGGTGAAAGATCCGGGGAATGACCACCGAAGTTTAGACGGCCGAAAATTATTGGCATACAAATCGGCTATAGATTTCAGGTAAACCGCCTTGAGATATGCACTTTTTTTATGATTGTCGCCGTCTTCTGTAAGCCATTTCATGCTGTGGTGAAGTATCCCGGCATTGGTTACAATGTGGCGGCTATCCATACTTTTAATATGAATATTGGGTTCGAAAATCGGGACTCCCCCCGCGATTTCTTCTTCTCCCATACCCGAAACCAGATACTGTGGGTTGTGTTCATGTACCCATGACTTAATCTGCCCATTGGGTGCACTTTCATTTTGGAAGAAATACAATTCGTGCGGCATGGCAATTTTCAGATTGCCGGGATCCAGATTTTCTGAACCCACGAGTACCATTCTCCGATTGGAAAAAGGAATGGGTTTTACATCGCTTCCGTTGCCTCTGGCAAATTGTACGCAGGAGTTGTTGGATCCAAAATCTATCCCGATCACCACGTCGGTAAATGAACTTACCCGGCTCAGGTCTTTTATTTTATGATCTCCCATCGAGTCATCTTCGGGCTTTTTCACAATCAGGTAACCCACAACCCGCTCTTCGCCATCTATATTTTTGCGAATCTCTAGACCCGCAACCGGAACATCGGTTTTAATGATATCATATTTGTGGAAAGAGCTGTCGAGCGTACCACCCGGATAAGAAATCAACTTTTCTACTTTTACAGAAGCAGAAGGACTTACCTGGTCGGCATAGATAATTTTACCTTTTTCATTCACCAGGATACTCTGGTCTGAGGCATTTTTGAAGAAGGGAACCATCTTGGTTCCACGATCTGCCTGAGGAAATTCTGAATAGAGATAATAACTGTTCCAGTGTTCTGATACAAAGTTAGGCCACATGATGACCCTTCGGTCATTTTCAAGCGGCTGCATTTCATATTCCCTGGCGGTGAGGTTCATTTTTTTGTCATCGATCACCAGATGGAGTTCGACAACCAGCTTATAATCGGAGGGTTTTACATAACAGCGAAGCTCGTGGTGATTGTCTTTAGGCGTGCCAATGAGGTCTCCGATCTGATTGCGGAAAAGAATCAATCCTTTTTCGCTCAGGGGAATGGGGAAATATAAATATTGTGGTTCCTGCTCCGGCTCGCGCGGATTATACCCTGGGTTCAATACTTCTACAAAATGCATTGCCGACTGACGAAGCGGCTGTTTTTCATCCTCTTCGATAAACTCAATGATATAGTCTTCATTGAGGAGAATATCTTTCGGATCAACCTCTACGACCCCGTCCTCTTTGCGGGGCTTAAAGGAAACCCTTCCATCGCGGAATATATAAAGGCTTTGTTTGACATTGAAGAGACTGTGGAAAGGCTCTGCAAAATTGAGCGCAGCATCGAGCGTACCTTCGTCAACAATCGCACTTCCGGTAGTTTTGATCGTCTGCTGCCACTTACGGAGAAAATCTTTAAATCCGTCAAATTCCAGCCGTGGTTTATTGTTCCGGTTGAAGTTTACTTCACGCTCATAATCTTCAAAATGGTCATTGACATTTTTGACCAGAAGATACAATTTCTGAAGTTGGTCTTTATTTCTTTCGATAAACGGCAGCGGATCGACAAATGATCCATTGCGGTACCAGGGCATATCTGCAGTTTGGGAAAGCCCTGTATAATCAACAGAAGTAAAAACCAGCGAATAAGGCGAAGTAGCGCCAATCAGCTTACCTGCATAATAGATTAGTTGCGTGGTAGGCTTTTCATCAGGATTTTCCTTTCTTTTGGTCGGATTGGTCCATAGGTCTTCATCTTCAAAGAGCATTCGGCCCAGAGCCGAAGGGATATCAAATAATTGTCCGTCAGCGGAAAAATCCATAGCAATCGGATCACTCAGGCGGATACGATCCGGGAAAAGCGCAATACAGGCCATCAGCCCTTTCCACTCCGCTACCAGCCGGTCATAAAACTCAACAAGCCCCGACTTTTTGATATTAGCTTCCACCTGCGTATAGGGGAAGGCAAAACCAAACAACCGGGCACGAGCCCACGGAGTTGGAATCCCTGAAACCAGGGTATTCATCACGTCGGCATCTACCTCTTTATCAATATTGGTTTCAATCCCCTGAATATAGGGTTGCGCTTCGTCGAAGAGGTGCCATTCGCCCCGCTTACCGCTTTTTGAGGTCGAACTGTTTTTTATGAGTAATGCTTTGGTCGTGTCAGCCATAAAAGTATTTCCTGAAAATGCTTAAGAAAAACTATACAAATCACAAAGAGTGGCATACATTCGCCGGGTCAGCTTTTCGCACTTGTTGCTGATATTGGGATCGTCCTGGTATTTGATAAATGCATCCTTGAAGGAGTCAAATGCTTTGGTGGACGAATCGGAAAAAAAGCCGGTATTGTAGGCGTGTTTTTCGAAATCAGACTTAAACAACTTGCTGTTGTAGGTAAATTTGCGCAATTCACGCCCACTCGTACTGCTAAATACATCGGAGCGGAATACAAATTTTTCTCCGCCTCCGGCTGAGTGATACAGTTGACGGAGCCATCCGTCCACAACTGCTTCCTCATTCAACCTGAAGTGAAAATAGTTAAAATATTTATGCATGGCCTCCACTTCGCGTGGATCGATATCCTCGTATCCGGAAATACTATTTTTCTTCAGATCGCCATTCTGTGCTGAATCGTAAAAATACGCGACATTCACCATAAATGACATCGCTACCAGCATACCAAATCGTTTGGCGAGTTTTTCCACTTCCTGGGGCGCTACAAAATCAGCAAACTCCAGCACACCGTCTTCCCGTATCGTGCGATAATAGTATTTTACGCCTTGCGGATCTCCTTTGGTTCTTTTGAGTTCGTCTACAGTAGAACGGAAAAAATCGTAGGCAGCAAAAGCGGAAAACAACTCGATATAGTGAGAGTCATTCTCCTGGTTTGAACCCCCGGTAAGCGTTTCTGACTCACCGTGGTTGGTCTGAAAATCCAACCCGGATGTACCCAGCATATAAAATTTCTGATAGGTCTGTTTGACGGTTTTATCTTCGTTGTAAAACATCATCGCAGCCTGCGAATTCAGCGCAAATTTATCGGCGGTAGCAACAACCAGTTGCCGGGATACATAATCAGAACTTGGCACTTTGAAGGAGAAATAGCTGGTAAGCAAAATCGCGCCAAAAAAAGTCTCCTTAAGGGACGAGCCGGGCATAAGAATACGTGCTGCCTCGGCAAATGCTTTGGGAATCACCGGAATAGACGAAGCGCCCGTTCCGCCAAAAACAGATCCCATAACAAATACTTTAGACTGACCAGCCGTAACCAGAGCCGTTATAAATTTGGCCAGTTGCCCATCGTGATTTTGGCGTACTTCCTCCAGAATGTTGTGGTGCATGAGGAATGAACCCAGATTGGTTTGCGCGCGATACCCGTGTTTGAGGTCAAATTCGCGGGTATTTTTGGTCAGGAGTAATTCTGCCAGCGCTGCCTGATCTTTGTTTTTATACTGAAGGTCACCGTATTTGGTAATGCGGGAAAAATTGCCCGTATCCTGGCGGGCATAATCAGGACTGAACTGGTAATAATTAATTTTTGCGGAGAAGAAGGTGTCTTTCAGTGCATGCTGCTCTTTATTCACCCCTTTGCATTTGGAATAGGTGTCCACAAGATCGTACAGGCGACGGAAGTTTCCGTTTTCCCTGTCGGTATCCAATGCCAGCATTTCGACAGTTGTGCCATCAAACATGCCCATCGCACAGAGATGAACAAAGGATTCCAGACAGCGCATGCCCGTTCCGCCAATACCTATTATAAAAATTCTTTCATCCATAGCCGGAATATGTGAATGGGTAGGTTATGTTATTTTTTGGAAGGGAACCATGTTCCCATTTTGGTTTTGCGAAACACTTTTGACAGACCAAAAGCCAACAGAAAATACAAAACGCCACTGATAGCTACGGAAATTAACGCTGCCTGCTGAAGTTCTGCGGCCTTTTTACCGGTAAGATCGCTGGTGATCAGCATACTGATGACAAACAAAAGTATGACCAGCAAAATGCCCATGACCAACAGCCATATCCTTCTTTTCTGTGGGTCTCTGGGGTTTTTACCCGGCTCGTGAGGGATCAGAAATGCAATGAGCATTGCGATACCGAGAAACACGATGGTGAAGAGAATTCCGGTGAAATATGCCTCCATTTTGAGGTTATTCAGCATTGTCGCGGAGACATTGCCCGGGTTGTCAAATATCAGATCCCACAGGTGAATGACGCGGGTGGTTTGTAACAGAAAAAAAGACTTAATCATGGCAAAAAATTAGGCTGTATAATGTTTGTGGTAGAATAATCCTTAATAAGGCAGACCGAAAGTAATATAGTAGGTGTATATTCGCTTGTTTTGGGGCTTGAGTTCACGCATGGCCAGCCGGATACTTTCACTCAAACCTGTATAATCTACATTTTTATACTTCCAGGTCAAAACATCAAAATTTTGGCGACCTTCGCTGTATTCCACATTTTTTATGTAGAGATCAATCCGGCAACTAGCCATTTCATACATTTCATCCACGTTGAAGTTTTCGGAAGGTTTGATCGCGATTTTTGCGGTACTGAACTGCTTGTCATCCACCGAAATTTTGGATTCTTCATGCAGACCAAAAACTTCTTTTATTTCCCTTCCCCCTGTTTCATCTGTGCGGAAAACACATCCTTCAGTATCCTGACAATTAGCCCAGGGATTACACCAGTAGGTTTTTTTCTGGCCTTCTTCATCCTCAAAGGTTACAGATTGTGCTTGTTCACATTTGAGGTAATTCATATAATCAGCAAGCGGCCCGGAAAAATCTCTTACCTTAATCTCGAGATCTGCGATCTGATAATTAACAAATTCATTGGTAAACAGCAGGTCGTAAAATAGTTTATTGCGCTCTTCATATTCACTCTTCAGGTCTTCGTTGTATTCGCCCTGCTCAAAACCGGAGAGGAAGTCTTTAAAATTTTTCTCATCTTCAATATGGAGGTGTTCGTACCCCTGGTCGAGGTTGCGGCGAATGGAATAATCTACCACCCAGTCGGGAAAGGTGGTACTCAGACCGGCCTCTTTTGCAGGGCGTCCCCGATCTACTTCCTCAAGTGCGTAGTCGGAAAGCGTGAATTTCAGATGGTGGTAGGCATCGGCCTTTTTCACATCAGCGGTAGATTCCAGATAGGCTTCGATCAGGCTGTTGCCTTTTTCTGCAGTGAGTCGTGGGGTAAAAAATATAAAAAACAGCCTTTCTTCATTGACCGTTTTTACTACAAAATCCAGGCGGTTTCCTTCACCCAGCCATTTTTTAAACGGTATCTGTCCCCACGGAAATTTGGGGTCTACAACTCCTGAAACATTTTTATTTGCCAGCTCTCCATCGGTAATCAATACGCTCTGCCGGTCGTGATTGCGCACAATGGAATCCGCAGCAACATCCAACGGCGCGTAGTTGTTGGCGGAATTATAGTTTTGCGGGTTGCGGACATACGTTTGGATACGCCCACCCGTAGATTTGGGCAGTTTTTCTATTTCATTCCCCGATGCGGAAGAAAGACGAAAATACTCCGCCTTTTCACCTGAAATCAGGTTCACAAGATCGGTGAGAAGACCGGCATCATCTTCTGCTTTGGCAACCTTGTAATTCATCCCGTCGGACATATCAAAATAAACATCCACACGATCCAGCACCTCTTTGGCACTGCCATTCTGCTGGCTGATCTGATGAAATCCATCAATCAGTTTGTGAAAGCCATTGGCTTCAGATAAATAATCGCCACAGAAAGCCCCATCTACCGAAGCGATCTGCTCTTCACACATTTCACAAATCTCTTCTCCACATGCACAATCGGAAGCAGGGCACGGATTTTTGCTGCAACCTGAATAAATAATCAGGCTAAAAACGAGGATTCTGGTTAGAAAAAAGAAACTGGGGGTTGATTGTTTCATAAAATCAAACAATTGATTATAAGAGCAATTTAAAAAATATATTCACTCTCCGGATAATTCCACCGGTTATTGCCTGATTTTTTTTAAAAAATATCCCCAACAGGAATAATAACTGCCCTCAAGCAACAGATTTAGTCCCTGTCAACTGCCGCCAACTCTCTGATTTCATGGGAAAGCGACTGGTATTTGGTAATGATTTCGCGAAGGCGGGCAAATTCCGCATCCATTTTCCAGCCAGAAATATTGGCCACAGCCTGAAGCATCAACAACGTATTGGTTGCTTCCCGATCATGTTCGGGACTAAGACCATGACGTTCACGGAGTTGACTTGCAATTAATTGAGGAGTAGAAACGGGAGCAGGCAAGGTAGGTGAAACATACGATACAGCCATTAAGATAATTTCTTCTATATCTTAATCAAATAATATGCCAGCAGCCTCCTTTTCGTCACTACTCAATCTTTATTTTCTTCACCATACGGCTGTTTTCTGATTGCACTTCGACCATATACAGTCCGGCTGCCAAATGAGATACACGGAGAGGTTTTTCGATTTCCCCACTCGTTTTCCCGGCTTTTTCTTCATATACTTTTCTGCCATGGATATCCCATACACGCAGAGCATAAAGTCCATGATCTGAAGAATTTATCCTCAACATAAAATCGCCTGACCCGGGGTTGGGATAGATGTCCAGATAATCATCAGAATGAATATCATCAACACCTGTATTAAAGCTACCCAGAACCTGAATATTGTCGAGGTAAAGCGGAAAGCCATTGTCGTATTTGTAATAATCAAAACGAAACACCACCTGCTCTCCTCTCAGCCAGCTGATATCTATCGAATCTTTCAGCCAGTCAGAACAGGCTCCAGGAATCCAGGTATCAAATGAATCTGAAGAAATGTAAACCGTCGTCAGATTATTGCGGTCGGAAGAATAAATATTTGCATTGTCGGGGAAAGTTTTGCCGCAGTCCAGGGAGTAGCGAATCTCAAATGACTCGCTAAAACCCGCTGTATTTGAGTCCGAGGCAAAAGCTCTGTCAAAATACAAATATCCGTTTTGTATATAGCGAAGATCTACCAACGGAGAAATCAGCGCATCTTCGATTCCGGCAGCGGCCATCACGGTATTGTCGATAAACATGCAGGTATTACCCGAGCCATCATCACAGCCGGCATAGGCAATTTCCCAACCAGAACCACCTGGATTTTCAATGGTCCATGTGGAAGGCAGACCCAACGAAAAATCTTCAGAAAAAGGCGCCTGAAGCAGCGGCTGATAATTGAAAGTTGTATGACTGGTGTCGTTGAGCAGAAACCCATCGGCTTGTCCATTGGGCAGGCTACTGTAAACCGTAACGGTGTGAAGTCCGGGCGTAAGTGAGGCAGCCACAGGCAGAAAAACCGTATCTGTTTCTGTATAGGACAAGGTACCCGTCCAGTTTCCCAAAACAACCGGTCCCTGGTCAAACCGATAGCTGATTTGGATAGTGTTTAGCGGGGTGAGGCCAAAATTTCTCAGTTCGATCCCGAGCGAAAGATTCTCTTCACACTCTGTAACCGAGGGGCTGATAATCTCCGAAACGCCGGCATCAAAAGCCACAGGAGTCTGGCAGGCATAGGAATTCAGCAGACTTGCGCGGATATTGGTCAGCACAATCCGCATTCGCTCCACCTGCCCGTCTGTAAAAGCCCTTCGGCACAGGCCTTCATTGTAGTCCATGAATTGATTATTTGCGTCGGGCACATCGGTAGTAAAAGGATTATTGGCACTGGGGTCGTCGGCGTCAGTAGAGCAGCTGTTAAACACGCCACAGCCCTCAAAGGTCGAATTATCAGGCGGTGTATCACAAACCCTGTCGCCATCGAGCAGGCAATCATCATTTTTACACCCCCGGTCAAAGGGATGCGGCAATCCCAGGTAATGTCCGATTTCGTGCGCAAAGACGGCAGAATTGGCTTTACTTCTCCCGACAATAGAAGTCAGAAGTACAATCCCATCCCAAAATTCACCGTGGCTTGTAGGATAATAAGCGTACCCCAGCACGCCGCCCCCTAACAGGTCGCGGGCAATATATACATTCAGATAACGGGTAGGATCCCAGTTAAACTGCTGTTTCATATTAAAATCATCATTGGGCCCGATATCCGTCAGCGGCGTCTCAATCCGCTCAATCCCCGAAGTACCGCTGCCGTCGGGTGCTACTTTTGCCAGACAAAACTGGATTCTGGCGTCCGCACCGACAGTAGGATCGTAATAGCCCAGATTGCGAAAAGCCTCATTTATATTTTCGATTTCGGTATAAATCTTAGAACTGGCTATATTTTCGGTAGGATCCAGGTAAAGAACGTGAAATACAACAGGGATTGTATATATCACCGTATCGGTTCCCCTTCGGGGATCGGCCCAATGATCTAATACCAGCCTTTTCAGAAATAAATCGTGGTCAAGTAAATTTTTTTCGTAATCAGGATTTTTTTCTGCGAGTTTTTGTTCGGTATAACCAGTTGCGCAGTAGAATGCCGATTGAGAAAAAATGCAATTAAATTGCGTGATTATCAGTAAGATAAGGGAAAAAGCACGGGTGAATACCATAGATTTGGTGTAAATAAGCGCGGAAAATAGTAAATTCCTCCAATATCTCCCACTAATGATATTTCTCACTGCTAAACGCCACACATGTTTTTGGACTGCATAAAAATTTCCCTAATTTTCGAGATATTTTGTCCCCATGCGAATTGAACCGAAAGAAGTTGTAGAAAATTCAGGACTCCGGATGACGAAAGAAGAAATACTGCGCGACTACAGTCTCGCTTACCAAAGTCGTCAGGCCAGCCTTTTGGGTCGAAGGGAAGTACTTACAGGAAAGGCGAAGTTTGGTATTTTTGGTGACGGTAAGGAACTTCCACAGATTGCCCTGGCAAAATTTTTCCAGAACGGAGACATCCGCTCCGGTTATTATCGCGATCAGACCTTTGCCTTTATCACAGGCATAGCCACTATTGATCAGTTTTTCTCTCAACTATACGCTGACCCAGACCTCAAAAACGATCCGCATTCAGCAGGCAGGCAAATGAATAGTCATTTTGCTACCCGCATGATACGGGAAGATGGTTCCTGGGAAGATATGACCCGACAAAAGGTTACGACCGCAGACGCTTCGCCTACGGCTTCCCAAATGCCCCGTATTGCGGGGCTGGTTCAGGCTTCGCGGCTTTTTCGGCTGTTACCCGAACTGAAAGATTTTTCCGTTTTCTCCAACAATGGCAATGAGGTCGTTTTTGGTACCATCGGAAATGCCAGTTGTGCAGAAGGCGTATTCTGGGAAACCATCAATGCGATTGGCGTTATTCAGGGGCCCTTTGTTATGTCCATCTGGGATGATGAATACGGTATTTCTGTACCCAATGAATTTCAGATCACCAAACAAAGTTTGTCTGAAATGCTTTCCGGTTTCCAGCGGACCGACAATGAAAGGGGATACGATATTTATACCGTAAAGGCCTGGGATTATGAGGCATTGATTGAAACGTATCGCATGGCCACCGAAAATGCCCGTGTCAATCATATCCCTGCTATCGTTCACGTAACGGAAGTTACTCAGCCACAAGGACATAGCACCTCTGGCAGCCACGAAAGATATAAGTCTCAGGAACGACTGCAATGGGAAAAACAGCACGACTGTATATCCAAACTTCGTGAGTATATCATCGAAAAAGGATTTGCGACCGCTGCGGAAATAGATGAATTGGAAAAAGAAGATCGCCGGATTGTACGCAAAATCAAAAATGATGCGTGGCAGGCTTATCAGGCGCCGATCAAAAAGGAAGTATCCCAACTATTGCTTCTGATTGGTGAAATTGCTTCACATGCTTCCGGGAAAGCGCACGAACAATTATCCCAGATTATTGCCGGACTTAAAAAACTGCTCGAACCGGCACGTCGTGATATCATGATCAATTCTCATAAAGCGCTGCTGGCTGCCCGGGCCATCAACCACCCTACGGTTGCGGCACTTGCTACATGGAGAAAAGCCAAGCAGGCGGAATGGGGAGAAAGTTATGGCTCTCATTTGTATAGTAGTACGCCGCTTTCCCCGATGAATGTCCAACCGGTGGCGCCTGTCTATTCCGAGGAAGCGCCATTGAAGAGTGGATTTGAAATCCTCAATCAGGCTTTCGAAGAAATGTTTGCCCAAAATCCGCTGATTGTCGCATTTGGAGAAGATGTTGGTCAACTGGGAGATGTCAACCAGGGATTCGCCGGACTCCAGGATAAATTTGGCCCGCACCGTGTGATGGACACAGGAATCCGGGAAGCGACCATTGCCGGACAGGCAATCGGGCTGGCTATGCGGGGACTTCGGCCCATTGCAGAGATTCAGTATTTGGATTATTTTATTTACGCGCTCCAAATCCTGTCTGACGACCTTTCCACCCTGCTTTACCGCACCAAAGGCGGACAACGTGCGCCTGCGATTATCCGCACCCGGGGGCACAGGCTGGAAGGTATCTGGCATGCAGGTTCTCCCCTGGGAATGATGATACATTCTCTGAGAGGGGTTCACATAGCCGTGCCAAGAGATATGACACGAGCTGTAGGGTTTTATCATACTTTCCTGGCTGGCGACGACCCGGCCGTAATCATTGAAGTACTCAATGCCTACCGTCTAAAGGAAAAGGTGCCGGACAACATATCAGAAATACGGATAGTCCCGGGCATACCCGAAATCCTGCGTCAGGGAAATGATGTCACTATTGTAACCTATGGTGCATGTTGCCGGATCGCTATGCAGGCCGCAGAACAGTTACAGGAAACCGGTATAGATGCAGAAATAATCGATGTGCAAACGCTTTTGCCATTTGACATCCATCACCTCATTCTCGATTCACTCAAAAAGACCAATCGTATCGTCTTTTTCGACGAAGATGTTCCCGGTGGTGCCTCTGCCTACATGATGCAGGAGGTACTGGAAAAACAAGGCGGATACTATTTGCTTGATTCAGAACCACGAACACTTACAGCGAAGCCACACAGGCCTGCATATGGAGATGATGGCGACTACTTCTCCAAACCACAGGCTGAAGACGTATTTCAAACCGTCTATGCGATGATGCATGAGGCTGCCCCCAACAAGTTTCCCCTGTTTTTCTAAGTACATCACCCCCTTTCAAAGTCTATGAAAAAGACGTTGGCTTTTTTGCTTTTCCCATTGATCGCAGTACTGATGGCAGCCATCGGCATGTGGTATCACACCCTAACCCTGCAATACCCCTCTCCTACCGACCGTGCGTTATCTCATGAAGAGAATGGCGAAATGAAGCAGGAAAGGGAAGCCTTTTTCGAAAAAATGCACCGCACTGCGCCGGGTGTTGACTGGAGGAAAATCGATCAACAGGTAAGGAAGGAAAAAGCCGAATCGCGATTCCAGAAAATCAGACAGCGAAACCTCTCTAAAACTTCCGCCGATTTTGACAAAGATACCATTGCCAATGGCAATGTCACCGGCCACTGGCGCGAAGTGGGAAGCATCAACCAGGCAGGAAGAACTACCGGCGCCGAATATGATGCAAAATCAGGCACCCTTTATGTAACATCCGCAGGGGGCAATATCTGGAAAGGCAATATGCAGGGTAGTAGTTGGGAGGTATTAAATGATCTCCAAACCATCCCCGGCCTCAACACACTTTCCCGTATTACGGTTCAGGGCAGTTCCCGATTGCTGGCCTTATCTGGTGATTGGGGCATTGATGGCCTGCGCTACTCAGATGATGGCGGATTGACATGGAATATTTCCAACGGCCTGGGCAATATCCTCAACTGGGGGTTTGCCGCCCGGATGGCTATCATTCCCGACAGCATCCACACCCTCTATATTCTCGCTTATGAATGGGATTATAGTTCGGCAAACTGGGGGTCTGTAACAACTTTGTACCGATCCACAGATCAAGGGCTGAATTTTTCCCAAATAGCCGACTTCCACAGCGCGACTTTCGGTGATATCGCTCGTTTTGATATCTGGACGGACCCATATACACCAGGCGCACTCTTTTTACTGGAAAACAACCATCTTTTCAAAATCGATGGAGGGGGTACAACATTGGTTCCGGCTGGCACACTTCCCGTAATCGCAGCGGGCGGAAATGCCCATCTTCAGGGAGTAGAAACAACCGCAGGCACATATCTCTACGCCCTATATGAAAATGGAGACAGTTCAAATGTCTATCAATCTGTAGCAGGTGCGCCCTGGACGTATCAGGGGTCTGTGGACACCAGGCTATTTTCCAGAAGAAGTTTCACCTGTTCATCAATCAACCCGCAGGTGCTTTTTGCAGGGGGCGTCAACGCATACCGAAGCGCCGATGGCGGTGTTACCTGGCAACTGGTCAATGAATGGTTTGAGTATTATGGAAACCCCGTTAACAAACTTCACGCTGACATACCCGCTTTCCAGACATTTCGGGACAGTGTTTTGGGCGAATTTGTCATTGTGAGCACGGACGGAGGCACCTATGTTTCTTACAACAACCTGCAAACTGTTCAGAATATTTCGCTTTCCGGCCTTCAGGTGGGACAATTTTACTCTACCTACACACACCGCACCAATACCGGTACCGTATATGGCGGCACCCAGGATCAGGGCTATCAGCGGGCAACGCAGGACAATGGCGAAGTGCTGTATTTTTCCCAGTTGATCGGTGGTGATTACGGCCATATCGTATCCGGAGACGGGGGGCAGAGCATTTGGACGAACTACCCCGGGTTTACGATGTATTATCCCAACGCAGCTACTTCCACCCAGCAGTTTTCCCGCGATTTTGACGGAAGCGGGCATTTGTGGCTCCCCCCATTGCTTGCCGATCCCAATATGGCCAACCGCGTGTATCTGGGCGGAGGAAGTCTGGATGGTGTGGGGGCAAATATTATCCAGCAAACGGCCATTGGAGGCACTATTTCAGTAGTTGAGCAGCCCTTTGATTTTAGCGAAGGAACCAATGCCAGCATTTCGGCGATGGGTATTTCTCCACAGGATCCCAACTACCGCTATGTTCTGACCGACAATGAAAAATTCTTTTTTTCTTTCAATGGCGGACAAAACTGGACAAAGTCATCACAGGGCGCCATTCCGGGTAGTCATTATTTTTACGGGAATGTAATCCTCCCCTCTCCCAAACAATTTGGCAGATTGTATATCGCGGGAAGCGGGTATTCCAACTCCCCCGTCTATATATCCAACAATAATGGCGGGAGTTTTGTCGCTGCCAATAATGGCCTTCCGGCATTGCTGATTTACGACATGGATATGACCCCCGATGAGAGTATGGTATTTGCCGCAACTTCTGTAGGGCCATATATGTACATTCCGGCTGATGACCAATGGTATCCGATGGATGGCCTTCACGCACCAGACCAGACTTACTGGACAGTAGAATATGTACCAGCTCTACATGTAGCCAGATTTGGCACCTATGGCAGAGGCATCTGGGATTTCACCATTTGTGATTCTCTTTCTCCCAAACCAGTCGCAGCTTTTCAACAGGTCCTTTTTGGCGACGGGGTTTCCATTCAGTTGATAGACAAATCCGCCGGAGGGCAATTTCTCCAATGGGAATTTGGGGACGGAGAGACCAGCACGCAACAAAACCCCCTTCATCACTATGCTGGATCGGGTGTATATGAATTAAAACAAATCATCAGCACACATTGCCAGTCTGATACCATTTCGCAGACACTCTACCTTATGTCAACAGGCGTCGAAGACTTGCTTTCGCCCGATCAACTGACGGTTTTCCCCAACCCCAGCAACGGCGTATTTGAAGTGGAAAACAAAGGCGAATCATCCGAATCGCTACATCTTGAAGTAATGGATGCAGCAGGAAAGGTGATCTGGAAACAGCCCTCGGTGCGATTTGGCCCACAAGACAGGCATTCGGTAAGACTCGGCGACACACCTTCCGGAATCTATTTTTTGCGCATGACACCGGCTTCTGGTGGAAAACCGATAGTAAAAAAGTTGATAATCCGGTAGCATTTACCACAAAAAAAATCGGCCCCCTTGTAAATAAGGGAGCCTTTTCTGCAAACAGGACGGTAACCTGGGATGCATTCTCATTGTACGATAAGCCTTCCTGTAATCACATTTTCCCCGGAAAGGATGCGATACAGGTATAGACCACCCGTCATATCAGACATATCTAATGCAATCGTATTTACCCCTTTAACTACGTCCAATTTACACATAAATATTGAATTTCCAGCAGACGTGGATAAATGTATTTCTACCCCCTTCTCTTCAGCCGGGCTCAACAGCTCCATCTGAAACTGTGTAGTTGCCGGATTAGGCCAGGCTCTGAGCAGGGTGATTTTTTTTACCGGAGGAATAAAAACCTCCACAACTCTGGACCAGGAGGGTTCACCATCGGCATCTATATACATGATCCGGTATGCCTGAGATTCGCCGGTAAGGTGGCGATCGGTATAGGAAAATAAAGTCGGCTCATCTGTTTCCTTCGGAATTTTTACCTCGCCGATAGGTTCAAAACTGCCAGTGCCATCGTGCTTTTCAACAATAAACTTTCCTATTCCCCCTGTTATTTCTGCTTCCCAGGTCAATATCGCAGAGGTTCCATCGGGGGAATAGCCTTCCAGCCACAACCATTCTACCCCCAACAAGAGATCGCGAAAAAGACTGAGAGGCGTACAATCTGTTGCAGATACATAGACACCGGAAGAATCAATAATTTCAGCTTCGGCATTTCCTGCCGGATTAAAGTACTGGATTTCGGAGGTGATATTTCCACTTGTAATCACCTGGTAAATGCGGCTCGAAGTATTGGAAAAAAATCCAAAAGAAGCCGTCGGGTTTTTGTGGTAACCAAACAACACATAAACGGGGCCCTGGCCGCAAAATCCACTGAAATCGAGATTGGTGCTCAATCCGTCAAACCCGGGCGCCAGCGGAAGCGAGGCATTTCCCCCGGCGCCCAGAAAAAATACGACATTCGCGTTTGCTGGCAATAAACCTAAATTGGGACCCACGGGTGCGACAAATAATCCCGGGGCACATCCGGCCTGGGCGTTCAATTGAGAAATCAGGTTGTGGATAATGGGGCTATCCAATGGATGATTTATATCCAGAATCCGGTTGCATTGAAGCCCGATCGCGCCGCAAGATTCGGATGTATTTCCCCCTTTGTCTGTTCCGGAAGCAGACCAGACAAAATTGGTATTAGGTTGAATGCCAATTAAAGGATCGATGGAGGCAATCACCAGTTCGTCAACCGAAAATGCAATGGATCCTGTCCGTGCACCAAAATACTCATTCTGCGAATCATTGCCACAAGGGTTGATCACCGCCGTTGTAATCGCCATCGAAGCGCATTGATTGCGAACAGGTATGATTGCGGTTTGTACATCCGGAAAAAATCCATTGGAAAAGGTCAGGGAAATATCTTCCGGCAAATCATAACTTAGCAAAAAATCTGCGCAGCCATTCACAGCAGGCACGCTCATATTGCCGGATAATGTACCATTTGCTCCCGCATCAAGCGTTACGGAAATAATGCCAGCAAAGTCGGGCTGAATTTTCCCCGAACTGCCTTCCACTGCACAAATTTCAAACTGCAAAGGCTGATTCGTCTCTGCACACCCTGGCGGCATCTGGGTGATGACCAGTTCATCTGCAACAGGACAGTCAAAAACAACTCCGCCCAGGCTGTCTGCCACACATCCGGTATTCTGCAAATCGGCAACGGCAAAACTGTAAGCAGTGGCATTATTGCCCCAAAATCCTGTCAATGGAAGTGGCAGATCGGTATAAAGATAATTGCCGGAAAGTCCGCCGGGGTCAGGAGTAACGACCAGAGAAAAACCTGTCGAACCGGGGTTGAAAGCGATGAAATCCAACAGGGCAGACGCTGTCCCGTTGTTGCATCCATCCTCCCATACTGCAAGGTCATACAACACACAGGAAGCGAGGAAGTGTGAACCTATTCCGGAAAAAGTATCCATCGGATAACAATCCCACTCCGATGAAGGATCGAAGCTGGTAAGTCCGTCAAAAGCCGGACAGATCAGCGCCGATTTACGCACGAGGGTGCCATCGGCTGTCCCCTGCGGGCACCCTGCCCCCGTCCATTCTGTGCCGGGGTCAACGCCTGGTTGTCCGACAACATCGATCGTGGTTCCGGCCGCTATCAGGGCAATTGCATCATCGCCGTTCATGCTGAGAGAACCAGAAGTCTGGTCAGCCTGAGCCAATAAAACAGCTGATGCGGAGGGATGACAGACAACGTACACATCTCCGGGGGCGACCATTCCACTCAGGGCGATCGAAGAAGTGATTGCAGGGTTTCCATTCGCATACACCGCCAATACATAACCGCCGGCAGCCAGATCTACAGAGGCAGCTGTTCCGTTGTAAATTTCGATACATTTGTTGTTTCCCGAACCTTCCAGATACTCCGAAATAAAGACACATTGTGCCGAGAGGGAAAGGCCTGCGCATAGCAGGATCATAGGTAAAATGATGTGTTTCATGGTTGTTTATTAAATTCTTCCGGAAGCTACATCACGGAAAAAAAAAGTCAATGGAAAAAACCGGCAAAAAGTAACGATAGGAATGGCGTCGGGCGGTTTGATTCACACGAAAAAACCTTTTGAATATCTACCGGGGTTTTCTATACTTGCGGCCTAACTAAAATGTATGTTCAACTTCAGAGTAATCATCAATGTGTTGGGAATGCTGGTAACCATCTGTGGGTTTGCCATGTTGTTTGCCCTGCCGTTTTCGATTTACTATGGAAGTGATGACCTCGGTGCCATTCTGGCCTCAGGCCTTAGCACGATGTTGCTGGGTGGACTGGTTTGGTTTATTACCCGAAAACATAAGGGGCAGGAACTAAAAAAACGCGATGGGTATCTGATTGTAACGCTGGGTTGGGTGGTAATGTCTGCCATTGGAGCGATCCCTTATGTTGTCAGCGGAGCCATTCCCTCATATACGGATGCTTTCTTTGAAACCATGTCGGGTTTTACTACGACTGGCGCTACCATTCTCGGAACCCATATTGAAGAATTACCCAAAGGATTGCACTTCTGGAGAGCCATGACTCACTGGATTGGCGGTATGGGAATTATTGTACTTACCATTGCCATTCTTCCTTTGCTGGGAATTGGCGGCATGCAGCTATACGCCGCTGAAGCACCCGGCCCTACGCCAGACAAACTCACACCCCGGGTAAAAGAAACGGCCAAACGCCTGTGGATCATCTATGTGGCGCTGACTTTTGCAGAAATGATTTTGCTGATGTTTGGGGGAATGGATCTTTTCGAATCGCTCTGTCACTCTATGGCGACCCTTTCTACGGGAGGTTTTTCGACCAGGCAGGCAAGCGTGGGTGCATTTAATCCCTATATCCAGTATGTGATTACAATTTTTATGTTTATCGCAGGCTCCAACTTTGCGGTAACCTACTTTGTGTTTCGCGGAAAGCCAGGCAAGCTTTGGGAAAATGAAGAGTTCCGGGCCTATCTTTTTTTTACTATTCTGGTGATCATCGTGACGTCTCTGGTTGTGTATTTTGGTGTCAATGATCGCACCTCATTCGAACAATCGTTTCGCGATAGCGCCTTTCAGGTAGTGTCGATTATTACCACAACGGGTTTTGGGACGGCAGACTTTACTGCATGGGGCTCATTTTTGCTGCTGTTGTTTCTGATTTTGATGTTTACCGGTGCATGCGCAGGCTCAACAAGTGGGGGTATGAAAATGGTGCGCCATATCGTCATTGCCAAAAACAGTTACCTCGACCTGAAGAGACAGATTCACCCCAAGGCGATTATGCCCGTATGGTTTAATGGAAAAGCGGTAACGCCAGAGGTAGTTTCGAGAATCCTCGCATTTATCCTGATCTATATTTTGTTGTTTGTAACTGGCTCTTTTGTGATGGCATTTATGGGCTACGATTTTATGACAGCCATTGGATCAATTGCAGCAACTTTGGGCAATATTGGCCCGGGCATTGGAAATGTTGGTCCAGGTAACAGCGAAAACTTTGCCCTTTTTTCAGATCTGGGCAAATGGTTTCTTTCCTTTATGATGCTGCTCGGACGGCTCGAACTTTTCACCGTTTTGATGTTGTTTACCCCTTTCTTCTGGCGGGAGGCCTAGTAGATTCGGTTTCACAGAGTTTCTGATGTAAACAACTACTTCACAATTACAATTGAAGGATTTACAGGGTAACGGCCAAACGTTTTTCCATAAACTGCGACGCCACCTTCTCCCTCCGTCTCAATGCGAATCTTCACGGTGCGCTGCTTCCACATCTTTTTGGGGATGGGCACTTTTACCAGGTAACCGTAAGAGCCAGCTTCACGCAGCTTTTTGTCCTGCAACTGATGATGCCAGGACAACACGCCACGATGATCTGCCGGGTCGTCTGCCAGCCGGGTGGTCATGACTTTTTCGCCGTTTACCAGTACCCGGATATCAGAAGGGTACATTGTCTCGTCAGTCATGGGGTACGAATTGGGGTTACCGCTAGGCGATACCCTTGCCCCCAACATATAATCCTGATTGCGGTTAAACTCCGTGGTCTGGTCTTTGGTAAACAGCTCCTTTGCTGATAACTCTGCCACAAAATATACTGAACGCGGCATTTTTCCTCCGGCTGGCATCTCAAAGGTATATTCGAAGAAGCCTTTGCCCGCTCCGTTGACTTTTTTGCCATCCAGCACATTCCACTGTCGCTGACTCCATTGTGCTGTTGCAAAGTCGGAGGGGGTTTTCTCCACAATTACCATACCCTCAGGTTTTTTCTCTGAAATGATCTCAAAAAACATAAAATTATGGTGCAGGGGTTTGCCGTTTCCATCTTTGAGCACCAGTTGCAATTTTGCAAGTCCCGATATATCAGGCAGCGTAATTTTGAGTGGCTGCAGGGTTTCCTGCATCCAGGGACGGTAGTCAAAACTGATTTGCCCGGAGGAAATATTTCTCTCCGTTCCGGTCTGATCTGTTATAGACAGTTGGTAGTCTACGTTGAGGGAATAGCCCAAATCTTTTCCCGTCATTGCTGAAATATAAAGCGGCACCTCGACCTTTTCTCCGCCAGCAACGGTGCGGGAGATTTCGTTGCCGGTTGAGAGATAGATCAGGGAATGGAAATCTTTTGTGGTCATTCCATTGACAATTTCCCCTACCCCGGTTTCTTTTTCCGTTCGGTCAAAACGCCAATAGCCATTCCATTCGTTGATGACGTCATGATGTTCGGTATAAAGCCAGCCTGCGACCAGCGGATATTTGCGGAAAGTATTCATCATCCGGTGGTAATCCCAGCTCCAGTCCACATCACCGGTACTGCCTTCATAGCCCCAGACATTGCCGCATTCAGAGTTGATATTGGGTTGTTTTCCCTGCTGAAACCCTGGTTCGAAATCATGAGCGCTGCCTTCATAGGTATTTTCGACCATATTTTTCAGATAATCCTCCCATTCCCAGCCGGGAAGGTAGCTATGCCAGGAGTTGATATCGGTCTCCGTATGCCCCGCGCCGCAGCAGATCGAATTGTCTTCCACCAGGCGGGTAGGATCCAGGGATTTAGTGAGGTAATACATAGAAGCCACCCATTGCTGGGTCTCAGGCAGATAACGTCTTTCTTTTTTGCCGTCCTGCTCGATCGTCGTTCTCAAACCCCAGGTTTCATTAAACACAATCCATGAAAATATGGCAGGGTGATTGTAATCGCGGCGAATCATTTCCCGAAGGGTATATTCTGCTTCTGCCTGCATTTTTTCTTCCGGATCCCCCCAGCTATTGGGAAGGTCGGACATGACCAAAAGCCCCAGTTTGTCGGCCCAGTACAATTTCCGGGGAATGTCAGCCTTGATATGCGTACGAATCCCATTCAGCCCGATCGACTTGCTCCTTTCAATTTCCTCCCGCATAAACTGGTCGCTGGGGAAGGTATAAAATCCTTCCGGATGGTACGATTGGTCGAGGGTGAGTTGCAGATAAATGGGTTCATTGTTGAGCGCCACGTAAGGATATTCACTGCCCGGGAGGTTGACGACTGAAATTTTTCTCATCCCAAAGTACGTGTGTAACTGATCGTCTTCCAGTTGTGCGTCCACTTCATATAGGAAAGGATCATCCAGATCCCACAGATGGGGTTCGGGGACAGGAATCTCAAATATCCACTTATGACTTCCTTTGGGAATGGTAACCTGTCTGGATATCGGAGGGGTGGCATTGGGAATATTTACTGTAAGCGAAAGATCGCGTGGCGCGTCTGTCGGTAGCCAGGCTGTAACTTTCACTTTTTGATTGTCGGTGTCAGGGGTAAAATGCAGCGCATCCAGCCAGTCATTGCCGCGGGCTTCGAGGTAGGTGGTCTGCCAGATACCGCGGGCATTGCCGTAGCCCTGTTTGCCGTAGAGGGTAAATTCGCGTCGTGCGTCATCGACCATCACAACCAGCTTTTGTGTCTGTCCCCAGCTAAGATAAGGCGTAAGGTCAAAAGAAAAAGGTGTATAACCGCCCTTGTGCTCGCCAAGAAAGTGACCATCAAGCCAGACTTTCGTGAGCCAGTCAGAAGCACCTATCGTCAAAAAAACCTTTTTTCCTTTCCATGCATCAGGTACTTTCACTTCGCGTTGGTACCAGCCGATATCGGCCTTGTCAGCCACTCCTGAAAGCGCAGAACCCCAGGGAAAGGGAACGGAAATAGAGAGGGGAAAGGCAGTTTTTCCATTCTGCCAACCGTTTTTTTCACCTGTCATCAGCGAATCGAAAGCAAATTGCCACGATCCGTTGAGGTTCATCCACTGGGATCGTTGGAAATCAGGCCGGGGATGTTCAGGCAGGGGAATGTCTTGCGAAAAACCAAAAGTAGTCAGCAATAGAAAAACAAAGAGGGAGGCAAGGAATTTCATCAGATCTCCAGGTTAAAGTAAAACACCGGGTGAAAATAGAGATTCATTCAGAAAATTGCTAAGGCTCTTTGTTTTTTGAATGGTTTTCTTTTCGCACTGACTATTTCTGTTTCCCTGTATTAACAGCATCTGCTTTCTATCGAATCAGCGTAATATTTCCTGTCCGGCTTTTTCTCCGCATTCCCGGCCACTCGGAGCCATCCTCAAAAACAGCTTCGTGCACCTGGTAGATATATACGCCGGAGGTCATCAAACTTCCCATCCGATCTTTACCATCCCACCACTCTGTCGGGACGCCATCGCTCAGTTTTGTTGACTCCCAAAGCAATTCGCCCCAGCGGGAATATACAGCGATATGGTACGACCGGAGACCAATTCCACGAGGAAAAAATACGGTGAATAAATCGCCTGAATGGGGGTCATCCTTATCGGGTTGTGTACCGCTCACAGGTGCAAAAGCATTCGGAATTTGCAGCCCCTTTACCCCACCGATATTGATGGTTTGCCATGCGGTGTCTGTACAGCCATTGGCAGCATAAGCGACCAGCATCACTTCGTAAGAAGTATTGATGGTGTATTGGTAAACGGGGTTTTCTACATTAGAGGTGTCTCCGTTGCCAAAATCCCACCGGTACCGGTCTGCAAAAAGGGACTGATTGGTAAATACCACCATGCCGTCGGGACGGCCTGGAATCAGGCTGGTATCTTTCGCAGTGAAACTTGCCAGCGGGCTTTTGTGCACGACAATCAGATCGTCATACCGCAGGGTATCGGCACATTTTCCGTCGAAAGAGACGATTAACTCCACATCATATACCCCTTCCTGATCATACCGGTGAATGGGCATCGAATCTACCACTACGGCCCCGTCACCAAAGTTCCAATGCCAGCGGGTAGCATTGACCGACATGTCGCGGAAAAATACGGATTCGCCTTCACATATATCCACCGGATCGGCAATAAATGAGGCCTCTGCCTGTGGGTAAATATTGATGGTTTGGGTAAAGGTGTCCTTACACCCATAGGTATTGATTGTTACCAGTTGTACTTCATAGCTGCCCGGCTGGTTGAAAAATACCACCGGATTCTTCAGACTGGAACTGTCACCATTGCCAAAATGCCAGCGGTAACTTAAGCCCAGTGCAGCTGAAAACGAACGATTGGTAAAAGTCACCGTAGCGGACTGACAGGCTTCATACAACGACGCGTCAAAATCTGCGACCGGGGCGCTGCCCACACGAATCTGCGTGGTCACTGAGTCAAAACAAAAATCAGCGGTATCGACAATTAGTTTTACCGTGAATACAGTATCAGTAGGGTAATATATATGGTCAGGATTTGTCTGGGTGGAAAAGCCGGTCCCATCTCCAAAGTCCCACAATGAACCGCTGAACCCACTGCTGTTGTTGGCAAATACCACCCGCAAAGGCGAACAGCCCCGGTCGGGATTGGGCAGGAAATTTGCGTCAGGCTGCGGCAATACGACCACCTGATCCGTAAGGGTATCGCGACACCCATAAGAATTGGTAACCACAAGTCTGACAGGGAAAGTGCCGGTCTGCTGGTAAATATGAGACGGATTTTTCAGTACCGATGTGCCGCCATCGCCAAAAGACCACTGGTAGGTCAATGGCAGCGTGGATTGAGACAAATCCGTAAACTGGTTCTGCGCGGGTATGCCGCAAAACTTATCCCACGCTGTGCGAAAATCTGCCAACGGCGGGCTCGCGGTACACACCTGAAAGTTTGCCGTATCAAAACAGAATCCCGCCGTATCAGCGATCAGCACAATCTGGTAACACGTATCCGGCGGAGAGTTGAAGGTGATATTCACCGGATTCGCTGTAAAAAACTGCCCGTCAATCAACCACTCACGACCGCTGCTGTTAAGCGAATTGTCCGTAAAAATCACCGGCATCGGCACACAGCCCAAAGTATCAGATGCCGCCAATATCGCCTGCGGCTGAGGATAAACATATATCGTGTCTGTAAACACCGATGTACAACCGTAATCCGTCAGCAAGGTTTGTGTCACCACATATTCGCCCACAGCAGTATAGGTATGAGAAGGATTGACTGCCGTGGAGGAACTTCCATCACCAAAGCTCCAGACGACAGTATAAGGCCGCGTGGACTGGCTCTGGTCGGTGAAATTGACCGTCGCCGGTGCACCGCAAAACTCCGCCTGATCAGGCGCAAAAACCGCCTGCGGAGAGCTTGAAGTACACACCTGAAAGTTTGCTGTATCAAAACAGAATCCCGCGGTGTCGGCAATCAGCACAATCTGGTAACATGTATCCGGCGGAGAGTTGAAGGTGATATTCACCGGATTCGTTGCGAAAAACTGCCCGTCAATCAACCACTCGCGACCGCTGCTGTTAAGCGAATTGTCCGTAAAAATCACCGGCATCGGCACGCAGCCCAAAGTATCAGATGCCGACAGAATCGCCTGCGGCTGAGGATAAACATATATCGTGTCTGTAAACACCGATGTACAACCGTAATCCGTCAGCAAGGTTTGTGTCACCACATATTCGCCCACAGCAGTATAGGTATGAGAAGGATTGACCGCCGTGGAGGAACTTCCATCACCAAAGCTCCAGACGACAGTATAAGGCCGCGTGGACTGGCTCTGGTCGGTGAAATTGACCGTCGCTGGTGCACCGCAAAACTCCGCCTGATCAGGCGCAAAAACCGCCTGGGGAGAGCTTGAAGTACACACCTGAAAGGTTGCCGTATCAAAACAGAATCCCGCGGTGTCGGCAATCAGCACAATCTGGTAACACGTATCCGGCGGAGAATTAAAGGTGATATTCACCGGATTCGCTGTAAAAAACTGCCCGTCAATCAACCACTCCCGACCGCTGCTGTTAAGCGAATTGTCCGTAAAAATCACCGGCATCGGCACGCAGCCCAAAGTATCAGATGCCGACAGAATCGCCTGCGGCTGAGGCAAAACCACAATCACCTTGCTGGCATTATCCTCGCAGTTAAAGACGTTGCTTGTAGTGAGCACAACCGTATAAATACCCGGTGTGCTGTATGCATGTATCGGATTGATCTGCGTGGATACGGGTGAACCATCGCCAAAGTCCCAGGCGTAAGCAAGGATGGTATCTCCCGAAGAAAGGTTCTGGAAAACAACCGGCACACCGGGACCGCAAACTGTATCCGCATTCGCAGAAAAATCAGCAGTTGGAACCTCATGTACCCTGATGCCCCGGCTGGTTTTGTTGCGACAGCCGAGATTGTTCACCACCGTAAGGCTTGCGATATAATAGCCCGTATTCGAATAAGTATGAGAAGGTTGCGCAGCCGTGCTGAAGCTGTTATCACCAAAGTTCCAGATATAGTTCAGGTTGGGCGGAACGTTGGAGAAATTCACCACAAGCGGAGGACAGCCCGCCGTATCGGAGGGCAAAAAACTTACAGCCGGAGGCGGTAAAACATTGATGACCGTAGTTGCCTGATTGCTACACGAATTGGTATCTGCAAATGCAGTCAGCGTCACGGTATAATTACCAGCCAGGCTATAAGTATGGGAAGGACTAAACGCCGTGCTTGTAGCGCCATCACCAAAGTTCCAGGTCTGGGTATTGGTCCCCTGAGAAAAATTGGTAAAATGAATCGTGTCCCCCTGGCAGATCGTCATGGTATCAGCAGTGAATGCGACAATCGGTTGCGGGTAAACGGTTATCACCACCTGATTGGTGTCGTAGCTACAGCCATTGTTGACACAATGTTTGACAGTATAGGTTCCCGGGTTGGTAAATGTATAACTTACCGTATCTCCCGGCGGGTTGGTTCCATTGATTTCCCAACACAAAAACGGTGCGCCTGAAAGGTCAGCAAAAGTAACCGTCAGCGGTGCACAACCCGAAAGGTCGCTGGTATTAAATAAGGCATCGAGCGTATTGGGCAAAACAACAATCTCCTGACGGCCGGTATCAGCCCCACATTGGTTTACCGCTAGCAGGAAAATTTCATACACACTAAAACCCGTACTGCCTGGGTGAGAATAATACTGAATGGGGGGAATGCTATCCGTAGAGAACAATCCCGCGGGAGAAATTGTATTGAGATACCAGAAAAAATCATCGGGTTTTCCTGTGGTGAGGTTACCAAACTGAATCGGCAAAACCGAACAGCCCGTATCCACCTGTGAGTCAAAAATGATCTGTGGCCGGGGGAAAACAGTTATCACACGGGTAGCTGTTACGGTATCGCAAAGATTGGCAATCGTGAGGGTTACTGTATAATGGGCAACATCCGCACTATCCTGAAATACATGCGGCGCAGGAGAACAGTTATTATCTGTCTGTCCGTCGCCAAAATTCCAGAAGCAGATACCGCCCGCAATATTACTTGTATTGGTAAATGTCACCATCAACGGAGCACAACCACTGTCCACATCCACAGTAAAGCTGGCAGCGGGAGGTTCGGAAATAATGATCGTTCTGCTGGTAGAATCTACACAACCATTGGCATTGTAGGCATACTGAATAATCGTAAATGTACCAGGAAAAGAATACATATGGCTATTGGAATTTGTCAGAGCCGTGCCATCTCCATAATTCCACAAATGAGAAGTGGCGTAAACCGAACTGATCGGAAAAGACAGATTCTGCCCAATACAACCCACCAATGGACCGCCAAATCCCGGCGTTGGCAATGAGTCTACATAAATCAGCCGACAGTCGCGGCTCTCACAACTAAACGCATTGATTATCGAGTAACAAACCTGATCGGTAGTGCCTGGTGGAACCAAAGCCGGATTATATAAACCCGTGGTTGGGTTGACGATTCCCAATCCCACCCATGTACCTCCCGCAACAGAAGCTGTCAGGAAAAACTGCCCGGCAGAGGTACAGATGGTCGTATCAGGGCCAATAGCCACCTGCGTAGTATCATAAATAAAGACATTGGTAACATCCGACGTTTCGCAGCTGGTTCCGGCAAATATGGTATAGGTAAATGGGTTATTGCCCGAATTCATCTGAAGCGTATTGTATCCCCCTGTTATCGGATCGGTGAGGTAGTTTCCGGAAAGAATGCTCCATTCGCCCCCCTGCGGGAAACCGCCAGGAAGTGTACCTGTTCCGGCATTAAGGCACAGCGTATCGGCAGGACCGGCATCCACGCTGGAAGGATTTACCACACGCACCTCCATACTGTCTGTTCCGGTACAGCCGTTACTATTCGTAAAAGTGTAATAAATCATCAGTGTATCCGGGCCAGGCAACAGGCCGGGGTTAAACTGATTCCCCTGAATCCCGGCAGACCCCGTCCAGGTACCACCGGCAGGCACAACGCCAGGAAGCGGTTCGGGGAAATTGCCATAACAGTACAGTACAAAAGCGGGGATGCTGTCGATTCGCGGTATGGTATCCACGATAATCGTGGCAAAACCCCGTCCGACACAACCCGCAAGCGGATCGGCAACTTCATATACAAACGTGAATGTTCCCGCAGTATCGGCACGAAACTGATTATTATTAAACAACCCAAACCCGAGCCACGTTCCGCCGGCAGGGGCTGCATTCAGGGTAATGACGATACTCGTATCCAGGCAAAGCTGGGTCAGCGGGGTCAGTACATTTACTGTCGGTGTATCCTGAACTGTGACCATCACAGTATCATACTCCCGGCAACTGGCGGCGAGGTGAGTATAAATCAGCTGATAGCTACCAAAAGTATCGGGAATAAATACACCCAAAGAATCTACTGAAGGTCCTGACCAAAAACCTGGCGAAGGATTAGCGGACAGCACAACCGTATCATTGAGGCAAATATTCATATCCGCTCCGGCGTTAACACCGGTAAGCGGCGCAATAAAAAAATCGCGGGTAATACACGTATTCCCACAATCATTCACCACACAAAGCTGAACAGAATTATTCCCCGGAGAAAAAGTAACAGGCGGAGGGACAGGGCCGTTGAAAGTTGCCGGTATTCCGCCGGTAAATGTCCAGTTATAGGCCGTAATCGGTGCGCCATAGTCGATCACAGAATAGAAAATACCATTCAGCACAAACACCCCACACGTATCGCCAATAAAAGCCATATCCAGATCAGGCGGCTGCCGGGCAAAAATAGTATCTCTCACAGAATCCACGCCGCATACATTCTGCGCAGTCAACCGTATGGGAAAAGAATCAGGACAGGAAAAACAAAAGCCGGGTTGAAACGAATGGTTATTTTGCGTTGTATCTGCATAATCCCAGCAAGCCGTATCGCCAAACACCACCCAGGTGTAGTTGACATTGCTGCCCGGCGTCGAATTATTTGTGACACTAATACAAAAATCAATACAACCAAACGTGGTATCTGCCACAAAAGCCGCAACCGGCGGGGGAATCACATCTACCGTATGTTTGACCGTATCTGCACCACAATTATTGGTCACAATCAGCGTAACATCGTATTGCCCGGGTTGAGTATAAGTATAAATGGGCGATGGGAGATATGAAGTGTCAACGCCACCGGTTGTATTTTCAAAAAGCCAGGTAAACGAGATCGGATCTACATACAAGCTCACCGGACAACTTTGATTGATAAAAGCGACCGGTGCATTGGGCAGACAAACGGGTTTGGGCCAATCAAATTTTGCCCGCGGCAAAGCCCTGATTTTAATCTGTGTAATTGCAAAATGATCAGAACATTTATTATAAGCCGTCAGTTTTACCCCATCAGAATAACCCTGAAAGGGTAATCCTACGCAGATATTAATGCTATCGAGATTGTAGGTATAACTCTGAGTTGCTGTGTCATATACGATATAGGTTGGCCCGTAAATCCCCCAGTCCCATTCAAAATAATCAATATTCCCTTTGCTGACATCGCTGAGATTGTGAACCGTTATGGCATTTCCCTCACAGATAAAAGGCTGAACCGGATCAGGAACCGCTACCGGATCGGTATAAAAATAAACCTGCGTGTAAAACCCCGGACATGATGCGCCATTTGCGGTTATGGTGATATTAAATGTCCCGTAAGTAACATAAGTATGTGGAATAACCGGGCCTGCACTGTTTACGGGTGCACTTCCATCACCAAAATTTACGGTAAATGGCCCGGCACCCATACTGGCAGGGTCAATGGTAATCGAAAAAGGAAAGGTATTGATCGAAGTATCCGGCGCACAAAAAAACGGCTGGCTCAGCGTTGCGGAAATGGGCGTTACACCCAAAACTGTCACGACCTGAGAGGTATTACACGAAGCGCCACTGGTATCTGTGACAGTGAGCGTTACGGTATAGTTGGTATTAACGGCAGTCACCGGGTAGGAATGTTGTGCTGTGGGATTGGCATTAAAACCCCCATCACCAAAAGTCCAGAAATAACTGGTTATTGTTACAGGATTGCCGGTGGCCGTAAACTGAACCGGCGAAGCGGCACAGCTGCCCGCAGGCTGTACAAAAGAAAAACCCGCATTACATTGAGCAGATAGTTGAATATATCCACCCAATATTACAATGAGTGCCAAGGCGCGAAAAAATAATTTCATGAAAACAGGCTTAGGGGAAATGAGAGACCTATTACTATAATTTTAATCTATTGCGAGGTGATGCAGAAAAACTACTGGAAGGCATGCCAGGTACGGGACATCTTCTTCGCATCATCCTGGTGCCGGAACTACAGAAAAACGTTGCTTCCGGAATGGTCATCATCAGAGAGATTTCGAATATCCCCCCCGTATCGCTTCGAGGACCGGAAAAGTCGTAATCATAGCTCATACCGACACGATAATCAGCGGCACCTGCGCTCCAGGTAAAACCCATCATCGGCGTGAAAGTATTGATATTTTGATTGAATAGACCATTGAAACTATGCCCCATCATAAATCCACCCCATAAACCCACATTTTGCCCGGTTCTTGCTCCCGGACGCATAGCAAACAAAACACCGTAATTGAGCCGGTGCATAAACGCAGATTTAAAGGTTGTTTTTATTCCGGTGGCAGTATCAGTTTGTGCCCATTGCCGGGAAGTGCGTTGGATATCAACTTTCGCAAACGGAATCACCCAATAATCGCGAAGGCCATTGGTCATTTCCAGACTACCATTAAAATAGCCGGTAAAGCGAACCGGAAGTGTATCATTAATATTGATCAGTGAGGGATCAACCTTTACCAGATGATTTGCAACAAAACCAGTATTAAAATAAAAGGTCTCCTTAATACTACTCTCAAAATCCATCCCAAAGTCCAGATCAAAAAAGCTGTTATTTCCGCCAAAATTACTCAGATCCACCGCACTGGGGCCTTGATTGCCGTAAATCGCATGCAGCTGATCGCTGAAAATCAGTCCGTCCATATCAAATGACCTGCGGTTATAGGTTCCGTTCAACCCAAGTCTCAGGTCCCATGGATAATAGAGGTCGTCTTTGGGCCTCGTATGCCAGGCCCAGGAAGCTCCCATTCTTTGCCACTTTACCGGACTATCCCCTGCCCTGTCGTCAGAATAAATCACCCCAAACGCCGATTGAACGCAGGGAACATCTGTGCTGATCGCCGCACTATTGGTCAGAAACTGGCCCGCTTTATAGCGCATTTTCTGCCCGTTGAGTGTTACATTGGTGCCGCCATACACCCCGGTCAGCGCGGGGTTGAGGTACATAGGATTGGCAAAATACTGGCTGAAAATCGGGTCCTGGGCCTTAAGCCCGAAATATGAGCCCAGCCAGAATGTTCCGAACAATAAAAAAACGGGTAAATGTCTTTTCATTTGATTTTATAATTCGAACCTGTAATGATAAGAAGCAGAAGCATACAGCCAAAGACGTGATTATCAGTCTATTAGTCAAGTGGTGACAGGGAAATTCTTTCAGGGAGGCTTATTGGATATAAAGCTAGGGAATAAATTGGAAATAAAAAAAGGGGTAATAAACCTTTTAATGGAAATCGGGATTCTCATTCTGATTGTACCGCGCGCTTATTGTGCTTCTCCCCATGCTTCTTGCCGTATTACAAATATTGCGTCATCGCGAATTTTACAAAAAAAAATGGGTGCAGAAATTGATTCTGCACCCGCTCATCTATACAAACTATCAGGCAAAAGAATTGCACAAAAACTATTGTACCAATACTTTCTGCATGGTACTGGTGTTTCCGTCGCTGACCTGAATAAAGTACACACCTGAAGGCTGACCGCTGAGGTCAAGTTTTAGATTTGACGCTGTCGTGAAAACGGGAGAGTTTACGATTTGTCCCATAAGGTTCCGAACGACAACTTCTACTTCCGATCCGTTGGCTCCTTCAATTTCGAGCTGTACTTTGCCCATTGTCGGATTTGGATATACGGTGAGTGTGAGTTCGCTCAAACCGGCCAGTCGTGCCGGAGACTGAATGAAAGAGAAGGAAATGGTTTTCGGTGTACCAGCAACGCCATTGCCTGCTTTTCCATCGTAACCAGTTGCCATCAGAGTATACGCGTCTCCGGCTGCAGGTCCAGCACCAGTCCACTGAAAGAATCCGCCTTTGCCATTGTCTTTAAACAGGGCAAATGGTGCATTGTTGTCAACGGTATTTAAGGTCTGGCTGCCGGTAAGTTCAAATGCTACGCTGTTGAGCGCGTTTCCGGGGCATATATTGGCGCGAATATTCAGCTTGGAAGGATTGAGTCCTGCCAGATCAATCACCGCACCGTCCATGATAGGGTCATAACCCGGAATCGGAAGGTCTGTTTTGCCATCGATCAGGGTGAAGTTCAATACGCCAAGATCACACTCGAAGGTCGGAAGGGGAATAACCGTTCCGTCATTGAGCGTAGCAAACAGGCCAAATGCTGCACCGCTCTGGTTATTGGCGGGATTCAGAAATCCGGAAGCGAATACGACAGTTGCCTGTCCGCCGAGTCCGTCAAGCATAGCCTGATAAGATGCCACAACCGTACTATTTTGACCTGCGGGGGTTACGTCCAGCACATAGGTAGCGGAAGGAACCGAAAGGTAACCGGCAAAATCACCGTAACTGAGGTTAGGTACCAGCGGAGGAGTCGAGCCAAAAGCAAGTACATCTACTGCGGGGGCGTCGGGAGATCCGTGGTAAGCCAAAATTGCTGTCTGCCCCGCAGCTGCATCCTGCTGAGCCGGTGTCTGTATATTCAGCGTAAAGCCAATGGAGGCGCCGTTGACACTCTGGTCAAACTGGGAGGGGTCAAGTACACCCGTAGCCATCACTACATAGTTTTGGAATAATGTCAGTGCGGGAAGCGGGAAAGATGCAATGATATCGCCGGGGCCGGTACTGTTTCCAGGTGCGATACCCACGGTGAGTGGCACGCCTGATGGCAAGGTCAGAAAAGGTGTTGCTTCGCGGAAACCGAGATCATCAATTGCAGGCAAAGCTCCGCCATTTATATAGATATCCACGACCGCTGCCGCAGGATCAGGGGAGTTATGGATGATCTGTACATAAGCACCGGGAGCGGGAAATTCAATCACCGTTCCATCGGGCAACGCAGCAAATAGGCCAAATAAAGCGGCATTCTGATTAACAGTGGGATCGAGGACACCTGAGGCAAATACAACTGCTGCCCCGCCACCGAGTCCGGTAAGGTCGGCGCGATATTCTGCGACTACCGTAGCATTTTGTCCGGCTGGGGTAATGGTCAGGGTATAATCACCGGGAGCCACATTCAGGTATCCGGCAAAATCCCCATACGAAATAGCCGGAATCAGTGGCGGAGTCAGGCCATTGGCCAGGACATCAACTGCCGGCGCGTCTGTAGAACCATGATAGGCGAGTACGGCCACATCGCTGTTTCCCGACGCCTGTAATGCAGCAGGGAAAACTTCCAGCGTAAAGCCAATCGCGCTGTTGACACTTTGGTCAAACTGGGTCGGATCGAGTACCCCGGTAGCCATTACCACATAACTTTCGTTGGCAGTGAGGGCGGGAAAAGGAAAACTGGCGATGATATCATTGGGGCCAGTGCTGTTTCCAGGGGCAATACCCACGGTAAAAGCTTTTCCGGAGGGAAGTCCAAGGAAAGGCGTAGCCGTGCGGAATTTAAAATCATTCACTGCGGGTTGTGCACCACCATCGAGATAGATGTCAACCGTTTCAGCACCGGGATCAGCGGAGTTGTGAATAATCTGGACAAAAGCAGGAATATTGGAATCCACAAATGAGAAATTCACAGAAACAGGCGTACCGCTGCTTCCTTTTTTTACTTTTCCCTGATAAGCGGTTGCGGTTACAGTATAGCTGTCTCCAGAAACGGGGCGTGGGGAAGGCCAGATAAAATATCCGCCATTATTGTTGTCGCCAAACAGGGAGAAAGGGGCGTTGTTGTCGTATTTGCTCTTCGACTGACTGCCGGTCAGGTCGAAGGATATGCTACCAACCGGGAAACCGTCGCAGGTATTGGCGCGAATATTCAACCGGTCGGTACCCACCGCTGCGAGGTCGATGACAGCCCCGTCAGGGATGGGATCATAGGCAGTGATAACCGTGTCGGCCTTGGCATCGATCAGCGTAAAATCGATGATACCCAGATTGCAATTGACAGCAGGGAGTTCGACCACCGTGCCATCGGCCAGTGCTGCAAAAAGCCCGAAAGCGGCCCCGCTTTGGTTGAGGGATGGATTCAGAAAGCCTGAGGCAAAAACTACACCGGCACCACCACCAAGGCCGTCAAGCGATGCCTGAAAAGTACCGACAACGACATTATTGAGGCCGGCAGGCGTTACACTCAGATAATAAGTTGCCGGAGGCAGAGATACATATCCGGTACTTTGACGGTAAGCCAGGCCGGGAATCAGCGGGGTGAGGCCGTTATTGGCGAGTACATCCACTGCAGGCGCATCAGGAGCACCATGGAACACATTCAGCGATACCTGGTTGCCGGGGTCAGCAGTAAGCGCAGGGGTAATGATTTCCAGATCAAAACCAATCGCCGTGCCATTAGCCGTACCATCAAACTGGAAAGGGTCAAGCACACCAGTAGCGATGACTACATACTTTTCACCAGCAGTAAGCGCGGGTAAAGGAATGGTAGCAATAATGTCGCCAGGGCCGGTGCTTGTACCGGGGGCGACACCCACGTTCAATGGTGTGTTTGCAGGCAGTGAAATGAACGGTGTTGCCTTGCGGAAAGCAAAATCGTCAATAGCGGGAGTAGCTCCGGCATTCAGGTAGATGTCTACCGTTTGAGCCGCAGGGTCAGGAGAGTTGTGAATGATCTGCACCATCGCTGTCTGTGCTGACAGAAACGCAGCCGGGAGCAGGAAAAATGCGAGGAGGAGGAGTTTTTTCATAATCTGAAAATTTTGTGGTTCGTAAGCAAAAAACCTGTTTAACTTCTCCTTTGTTACATTCATTCACTGACAAATATTTAGGTTTCTGGATGAGATTTGATATATGAAAAAAATAAAAATAATTGATAGTCAGATTTTTAAGAGGAAACTTTATTATTAAAACTGATGATTTAATTATTTGAAGCAAATGATCTTTGCCTGAGATCATTTATCCAGCTAAGGGTTCAATCGCAATCAGGGTCGCATATACCCGTCAGGGGAGGTAAAATAATTGTGGGAAAATTCCTGATAGTTTATTATTTTGAATTTGATAGTTATCTGATTTGTTGAAATAAGCCCAATATGAAATAACGCATTTTAAAGATTCCTTTTGCCTGAGAGCCGTAACAGGATATAGTAACCAGCCAGCCAGTCAGTTTTGGGGGGTTCAGAAGAAATTTATACATGTACTTATTCTATAAAGATTTGTTCATCTTCATTCTTCACCTTAAAGGAAATTTTTTATGAAAAATGCTACTACTACTATTTACTGGAAAAACTTTTGTTCGGGTATAATTGTGGGGCTCCTATGTATGGTTGCGGCCCATGCACAAATGAAAGTTTCGGGAACGGTGGCCAACGAATCCGGTGAACCAATGGTCGGAGTGAATGTCCTCGTAAAAGGAACTTCGACCGGCATACTCACTGATGATGCCGGGAAATTTTCACTGAACCTCCCCACTGGTGATGAAACGCTGGTCGTTTCGTATTTTGGGTATTTACGTTTAGAAGTCCCCGTTAAGGGACAATCGCAATTGCAGATTGTCATGGTTGAGAATGTATCCTCCCTGGATGAAGTGGTCGTGGTAGGATATGGTACGGTAAAGAAAAAGGATCTGACCGGCGCCGTTGCTCAGATTGATGCGACGAAAATCGCCAACCAGTCTCCCAATTCCATGACAGACCTCCTGCGCGCCAATGTGCCGGGCTTGAGCGTAGGTTTCAACAACTCGCCCAAAGGGGTAAGTGATTTGGAAATACGAGGGAAAAATACCCTTACCGCAGGCGGCAGCCCCCTGATTGTTGTAGATGGTATGATTTATAACGGAGATCTTTCTGATATCAATCCCGCCGATATTGACAAAATTGATGTGATGAAAGATGCCAGCTCAGCCGCTGTATATGGTGCCCGTGGATCCAATGGTGTGGTGCTGATCACCACAAAACGTGGAGATGGCATGGCGCCTACGATCTCTCTGAGCAGCAGCGCCGGATTTGCCACGAATGCCATTGTACACAAGCCCTATGATCCTGACGGTTATGCTGCCTGGCGGACGGATGTATTCAAAAGCATCAATGTAAACCATGAGCAGACTCCTGGCAAGTTTGACAATCCCAACAATTTGCCGGCGGGTGTTACCCTTGCTCAATGGCTGGCCTACGATGGGGCACAGGGAGATCCTACCACAGCCTGGCTGAACCGGATCGGCTTTCAGGATGTTGAGATTGCCAATTATCTCGCAGGGCGGAGCGTTGACTGGTATGATCAGATATTTCAGGCAGGGTTTCGCAATGACCATACCCTGAGTCTATCTGGCACAAAGGACGAAGTCAAGTATTACTGGTCCATCGGTCGCACAGACAATGAGGGCATTATTGTGGGAGAGCGGTTTACCACCATTCGTTCCAGGCTGAACATTGAAAGTAAAATCAATAAGTGGATAACGGTTGGGGCCAATACTCAGTTTGCTGACCGGGATGAAAGTTCAGTGCCGGCAGAATGGAACATGGTCTCGCAGGACTCTCCCTGGGGTTCGGAGCTTTCAGACGACGGGTCGACACTCAGATTCAGCCCACAGGATGACCCCGGCGCCGGCGCCCGCCACCCTCTCCTAAGAAGAACCTATACTGATCGTTCATGGAAATTTAACACCCTCAATACGAGGATCTACAGCACGATTTCTTTGCCACTGGGCTTTTCATATCAATTTGCTTTTACCAACCGGTATGAATGGAATGATCTTTTCAACCACGAGTCTTCGGTAAGTCCGGAGTGGGCAACTGGTACTGCGTTCCGGGATCATACAAAAATTGCCGAATGGCAGATCGACAATGTCTTGAAATGGAATAAAACGTTCGGAGGCCATACCTTCGACGCTACCTTCCTTTCCTATGCTGAAAAATTCAAAATATTCAGCGATCGCACCACCAGTGGAATATTTGATCCGAACGATGCGCTGGGCTACAACAACCTGTCACTGGGTACGGCGATATCACTCACAGGCAATGATGAACAGAGCACAGGGGATGCCCTGATGGGAAGGTTAAACTATAGTTTCCAGTCAAAATACCTCCTTTCAGCAACCATACGCCGGGATGGGTTTTCTGCCTTTGGGGAAAACAACCGAAGGGCGACTTTTCCTTCTCTGGCGGCAGGCTGGGTGCTGTCCGAAGAATCATTTTTCAACGTGAGTGGAATCGACTTTTTTAAAGTCAGACTTTCCTGGGGTGAAAATGGCAACCGGAATATCGGTCGGTATGCGGCATTGTCCCAGCTGATTGCAGGCAAAAATCTGATCGTGGACAAAAATGGTGCTGTACAGACCGTATCCACGCTCTCCAATAATACAATGGAGAACCTCGACCTGAAATGGGAGCGTACTGCTGCATGGAACCTGGGGTTTGACTTCAGCACGCTGAAAGGAAGACTTGATGGATCACTGGAATTGTACGACATGGTGACCAATGACCTGCTGGTAAGCCGGGCCTTACCCAATGTGATTGGGTTCTCCAGTGTATTTACTAATTTAGGTGAAGTTCAAAACCGTGGGATGGAATTGATTCTGACTACACGAAACATCGAACGGCCAAATTTTGCCTGGAGCAGCACATTTAATTTCTCCCTGAACCGAAACAAGATCAATAGCCTCTATGGCGACCTCGATGCAAACGGCAATGAACTCGATGACATCACCAACCGGTGGTTTATCGGTCATGCCATCGATGAAATATGGGGACTTAATGTATTGGGGGTATATAAAACCAGTGAAGCGGATGCCGCAGCTGAATACGGAAAATTCCCCGGCGACTTCAAGCTGGAAGACAAAAACAACGATGGGATTTACACGATCGAAGACAATGATTTTCTGGGATTTTCCACACCCAGATTCCAGTGGACTTTTGTCAACAACTTCCAGTTCTGGAAAGGTTTGAATCTTTCTGTAGAGATGTACTCCATGATGGGACAGATGAGAGCCTTTAATCCTGCCAAAAACAGAGATGGCTTTATCGACCGCACCAATTCGTTGCAGACCCCTTACTGGACAAAAGATAACCAAATCGATAATTACGCCCGTTTGTTTTCCAGCGATGGAAGCGCAAGTTTTAACGTGTATCGCAACAACTCGTTTGTTCGCCTGCAAAACCTCACCCTTTCCTATAATATCCCCAATCAGATCCTGAGCAAAATAGCTGTAAAAGGACTTCGGGTATATGCCAACGTTCGGAATGTCTATGTGTTGGCGCCTGACTGGGATCTTTATGATCCTGAATCCAGTGATGTGAGTGGTACTTCCGGACTAACGCCCACACCCAGATATTATACTATCGGGCTTAATCTTTCACTTTAATTTCTTCACTACAAACTGAAAGCATTATGAAATTCAATATAATATTTAAAATCAACCTCCTCCTGCTCCTGTTAATGGTCGGGTTTTCAATAAGCTGTAAAGAATCGTTTCTTGAACCGGAGGAACTGTCGTTTTATACGCCAGGAAATGCGCTGAACAATGCCGATGGGATGCGCGGATTATTATCCCAGGCCATGACCAATCTCCGTTCCGAATTTTATGGCGATGGAGCCCCGATGATCACAGAAAATATATTCTCTGAAGTAGCTGTTGAAGGAACAACGGACAAGTCGGGCCCTGCCCAGGACCTAAACCTCCTTATATTGCCTGATGCAAATCTCAATAGTGCTGACCGCAATCGAATCGGTTGGTTTTGGGAAAACTGGTATATAGGGATCAAGTATGCAAATACGGTAATATCGAGAATCGATGATGCTACCTACAATTCCGTGGAAGAGCGAAACGAGATCCTGGGGGCTGCCTATTTTCACCGTGCATATCGCTATTACCGTCTCACACAGCAATTTGGCGATGTACCTGCCCTGATGGAAGAAATCTCTACACCAAAACTTGATTTTGTCTCGACTACCCGCATGGCGATTCTGCAGAAAATCAAAGCCGACCTGGAGCAGGCAGCGCTCTGGGTTCCGGAATCGGTCAATCAGGGAGAAGTCAGCAGGGGCGCCGTTTTACACTTGCTGACCAAAGTCAACCTGGCCATGGGCTTATTTGACGCAGCCATTGCTTCGGCCAGTCAGGTAATTGACGGTGGAACCTATGCGCTGATGACCCAGCGCTTTGGATCCGAAAAAGACAATACTACACGCAACGTCATTTATGACCTTCATCGCCCGGAGAATAAAAGTATTCCTGAAAACAAGGAGGCTATTCTAAATGTGATCTCAAGGTTAGGCTATGAAGGTGCGGGTGGCGTCACCAGTTTAATGCGGCAGGCAGTTCCGCTTTGGTGGAGATTTATCAACACTCCTGATGGAGCCAATGGAATGTCTGACAGCCCTGATGCCGAATTAGCACATGTAAAATCATACGGCAGAGGCATTGGCCGTAACCGGGGAACGCCCTATAGCACCAAATTTATCTGGAAGGATACGACAGACCTTAGACACAAGTATCCCAACTGGATCCGCATGGAAGACATCACCTACAATGCCCCGAGTCTGAAAACCGCAGGAAATCCCTATTACAATAAACCCCTCCAGTTGTACACAACAGATGGGGTGATCCTCTGCTCGGATACCATACGAAATTGGTACGATTTCCCACTGTATAAATTATATATACCGGATCCCCAGAATGCCAGACCTTCGGGAGGTTATTCGGACTGGTATGTGTTCAGGTTGGCAGAAACCTACCTGCTGAGGGCTGAAGCTTATACATGGAAGGATGACCTGGGCAGAGCGGCCGAAGACGTCAATATGGTCAGAAGAAGAGCCAATGCGCCGGATCTTTCACCATCTGAAATCAATATCGGCACCATTCTCGATGAACGCGCCCGGGAATTATATTATGAAGAACCCCGGAATACCGAGCTGACCAGAATTGCCTTTATTTTCGCTCAAACCGGAAAACCTGCTTACAATGGAAAGGTATACAGCCTTTCCGATTTTCATCTGAACAATTTCTGGTATGACCGGATCATGGAATCTACGGCCTTTTACAATCAGGGCGTGAAGACGATCCATGGGGATGAATATACCATGAGCCCTTATCATGTGTTATATCCCATTCCGGCACCTGCGATTAATGCCAACACACAGGGACGTATTAACCAGAACCTCGGATATCCAGGCTCGGAAAAAAATGTTCCGCCACTTACAGAGATTAAATAATTTTTTCTCTTTATTTTCATGTAATACAAGAGCCATCCCAAATATTGGGGTGGCTCTTGTATTAATAACTCAGTTCATTTTAATATCTGATATGATCTACAGACGCCATACGGGTTGAATATAAAAAAAGGCAGTCAACTTCAAGATTGAGTTAACTGCCTGATTTTTGGTGGGCCCACCTGGGCTCGAACCAGGGACCACCTGATTATGAGTCAGGTGCTCTAACCGACTGAGCTATAGGCCCTGCGATTGTTCGCGGTGCAAATATAAGACGGCATGTCGCATATTTCCAATTTCATACGCGGGATTTCTTAATTTTGTTTACAAATTGTACCCTATGACGCTTTATGATGTTTTTGTCGATTTTTGCGGACAAATTGATTTCGCCCAACCGCAACGCCTCTCCACAATATTTGAAAGCCGTTTTTTTCCGGCTACTGCCACCACTGAAATATCAGATCCTGTCGTCATCAATTATCTGCAAAAGACCCTTATACCTCATAAAGTGGCTGTCTATCGCGCAGGTATGGAAACCCTCATGGCCTGCAAAGGGCAAATTTCTGACGCAGATATTTATCAATATGCCGTCCATGATTTGTCCAAATTTGCCCCGGCAGAAATGGATATCTACGCCCACTATTTCTCCGACAAAGACAAAGCGGCTGCTATGAAAAAAGTTTTCCCGCTTGCCTGGCATCATCACAAAACCCACAACGAACACCACCCCGAACATTGGTTGTCCGTTGACCGCCGGGGTAATGTAGAGGCTCTCCCCATGCCCGAACATTTTGTCATGGAAATGGTCGCCGACTGGAAAGGTGCTTCCATCGTCTATGGCGGGGGAATGGAATCCTGGATGGTAAAAAATCTGCCAGATGTATTATTCCACCCCGATACAAAATCTAAACTGAATATTGTTCTTGAAAAGCTGGGCTATACAGTTAGATGTTGATTTGTATAGCGAAAGGGGCTTTGAGAATCTCAGCCACCAAAAGATTTCGCAAATAACCGGGGGCTGAGGTTCTCGAAGCCCCCGGTTATGATTCCTCCAGCGCCTTTCTACGCACAATTTCGGTGATCATGAGCTCCAGCTTCAGCGTGCGCAGATACAGTAACACCGACACCGCCGATAGCCCCAGCATCCCGACATACATGATCAGATCCGCCCCCCTGCCTATACCGAGGTAATTGGCGATGACTGTACTGGACTCCGGAAATACCGAAAATACCAGTCCGGCGAGTAACACTGCCATGACAAAAATCCGCATCACGGGTTGCTGCCGTAGCTTGCGAAAAAACAGCGCCAGTAAAAACAATAATACCGGCACGAGGATAAACTGAATCGGTTTCATCAGAGGAATATTTTGCGAATAATGAGGTCTGTCAGAATACCTAAAGCATCCAGCGCGGACTGACCTTTCTGGCGGGAGTAATCAGTGTATTTTACCTGCATGGAAACTTCTCTGTATCGCAGGCTATGATGCCGGATTTCCGAAAGAATCTCCGTCGCGTGTGCCATGCCATTTTCTCTTAGACGAATTTTCTCCAACGCACTGCGGTTCATCGCCCGAAGGCCATTGTGTGCATCTGTGAGCCAGAGTCCGGTAAACAGTGCGTTGACCCATACCGCAACCCGGAGGAGCACCCGCCGAAAAATAGGCACTGCCCCCGCCTGCCCCGCCTTCAAAAACCTCGATCCCAACGTAATGTCAGCGATATCGTCCAATAGTGGTGAGAGCATATCCGGGATATCTTCCACCCGGTGCTGGCCATCGGCATCAAAATGCACTACGTAGTCTGCGTCAAGCTTTCGGGCGAAAGTCATCCCAGTCATCAGGGCAGCGCCCTGACCCAGATTAACCGAATGGCGTATATAGCGAATGGATAAATCTGCAATTTTGTCTCCCGTACCATCCGTCGAACAATCATCCACCACCACCACCTCATAACCAGCTTCAAGTAAACCCAAAACCGTCTGCCGGATAATTTCAGCTTCGTTGAAAGCTGGCACAATCACAAACGTTCGGTTCTGGGTTAGGCGCATCTGTAAGGGGGTTATCTTCGAATCAGTTTCCCGGTATAAATTTTTTCCAGATTTTCTATTTGGTAAATATAGATTCCCTGAGGCAGCACCGGAATCGCAAGTTTTTCATTCAACCGGCCTTCATAATTCCATTTCTTCACAAACACCTCTTTCCCATCGGTAGAAAACAGTTTCAATGTGCTTTCGGTCTTTTCCCCGGCAAACATTTCGACGGTAAGGAAGTCAGAAAATGGATTGGGAGCAATACGTACATTAAAATCTTTGGCCAACCATACCTCCACGATATCAGAATAAACAAATTTTCCATCAAAATCTACTTGTCTCAACCGGTAGAAGTTGGAACCGGATAAGGGATTATTGTCTGGGAAATGATAAGTTACGGGTACCTGCGAATTGCCTTTGCCCTTTACCTGCCCGATGGTTTCAAAAGCAACCCCGTCGGCACTCCTTTCCACTTCAAAACGATCGTTGTTGAGCTCCCAACCGGTTCGCCATTCCAGCTCAACTGTTCCGGCGTTTTCTTCTCCGGTAAAGGTCAACAGTTCGACCGGAAGCGGGGTATTGGGGTTGCCACCGCCAAACCCTGAAAATCCTCCGGTAAAGTTGGCGGTAAAGGCATGATTGGATCCCAGGGCAGCATATGTTACCGCCAGGTTCAGGGTTGCATTCTGGTTGGCCGGTGACAATCCGCTGATGGGCCCGACAGATTTAACCAGTTTAAAGTCAGAAGTAGTGTAGGCGGGGTTGCTGTTGGCTACCCAACCGGTAAATTCGGCATCAGTATAGTAAAGGGTAATGTCGTAGGAATCGCCTCCCCCCGGGCTGTTGTTGGTTGGGGTGATAATAAAGGTTTTGTCCGCCAGCTCGTGCCCTGCGGTAAGCGACCAGGCAGACTGTGCCCCTGTTCCAGCGCGATCTACCGTAACCGAAGTACAACCATAATCATACGCAGAGTTATTGGTGAGACTCAGCACGATCTCTGATCCGTCGTAATAATGTACCGTTTCAAAAGGCCCAAAGTACTGAGAATCAGTAGAATTCAGAACGGTCTCAACGTTTGTTCCGCCAGTAGTATGAACATCCACATTGTCAATGACAAAGCCGGGATTAGATCCCACTCCATTTGCATCATTGGTCCAGCGCCACCCGATAAAAAAGGTCGAATTGTCAACCGCAGCGGGAATAGTTACCGTCCGGGGAGTGGCAGAAGTTACTCCGACATAAGGCGCAGTAGTAGTGCCTTCAATCAGCGTGAATGATGTCCCATTCAAAGAATAATACAGTCTCCCGTAGTCAGCGCCTGACTCTCCGTTACATTTAAAATCAAAGCTCACTTCCATTCCACTGTAAGCCGTACCATCAATCTGCGGCGTACTCAGAATTACATCATCGACAGTGGTATTATCATAGGTAGCATTTATGCCGTCACTGGAAGCATAGGCGCTCCCGGTTCCCGTCATTCCTCCGTTGGCCCCATCTTCCCATAAGTTTGCCCCGGTTGCTCCGCCAAACAGTCCTCTGCTCCAGTTTGAACTCCCCAATGCGCCGTATACGAGGGCAGTCTCAAAGTCCTCTGTAAACAAAGTAAAACCGGCGACCGGCCCGGTATCATTGTCATTGAGGGTAATGGTATGAGACTGATTATAACTTGCTGCGGTAGCATCTGTTGTGCCGGAAATCACATAAGTCAGCACAATGGTTTCGGCACTTTCATCGCCACTATCATCGTAGATTCTGATATCCACATCCTGTGTAGCTATACTGGCATCCGGGAAAGTGAGTTGTTTACTTACATTGAGTATATCGTAATCGGTGCCCTCCGTCGCCGTTCCGGCAAGGTTGATCGTAACCGTAGCATCCCCGGTAGGTGCTGCAGCGATCTGCATCGTCACGGTTATGTCTGTATAATCCCGGCAGGAAGTTGTCGCGGCGGTTGCCTCTGTCGTGGAAGAGCTGGTGAGGACAAATGATATTTCCGGCCCACGGGGCGGCTCTACCATAAACATCCCGTTTCCATGGGTTCCTGCCAGCAGGAAGTTGTCGTCAGCCCGTAAAGCCAGCGAACTTGTCAAGGCGTAGCCAATACTGGTGCTCCCGATCCTTGTCCATGTGGTCGAACCACCATTTAACGTGGATGTACAATACAACCCGATTGATGTACCTACCACATAATAGGTTATGCCGCCTTCTTCCAAAATCGAAGCCGACCGGAAAGAGGCTGTGGAGATATTCCCCTCCACCAGCGACCAGGTAGGCGTAGCCGAATTGGCATTCGTAGTGTGGTAAACGCTGTTGGTATTATAGTTGGAATAGGTTACCAGAATTTCGTTGGCATCGTTGGGGTTCACTGCAATACTGCTTACAATTCCTGATCCGGCTGTACCTGGGGTGATATCTGTCGGTGCGGTCGCTGCCGCACCAAAAGCCGGATCATTTAACCGGAAAACTTCTCCTACCTGTGTACCAATATACAATACCCGGCCGGCATCTGTACTTCCGTATCCACTTCCCCGTGTAACAGCCAGCGAACGAATATTATCACCTACTGCGCTACCCACCCCGGTCATTGTTGTCCATGTGCCGGAAGTTACCGTCGATGCGGCTGTTGTGCGAAACAGATCTGTTCCTCCGGCAAAATAGAGAATTTCTGTATTGTCAGGATCGAGGAGAAAATAGGTAACAAATATACTGGTGGATGCACCACTGGGAGTGATATAGGTTCCGTTTCTGCGTAGCGTACCGTTTTGCGAACCATAAAAATTTGTTCCGCCGGAAGATATTCCTACCGCAACGCCATCGCCGGAACCAATTTCACTATGTGTAGTTCCGGAGGAAGAAGAGGTTGTTCCGTTGTCCTGGGCGCCACCAATTACCACGTCACTTCCCGTCGTCGGGTCAATCGCTACATGGTAATACTGATAAGTGACATAGTCATTGTTCAAACTGGTCCAGGAAGGTGTGCCGGCAGTAATATCTGCGCTGTGAATCCCGCCGTCAGTACCACTATACAATACATCGTTGTTGTTGGGGGCAAATGTCAGCGCGTGAATATCGGGATGGTGATTAGTATATTTTGCATACCCACTTGTATTGGCATAACCGCCGATTCTTGTGGTATTCGAAGTGGAGGTAAATCCGTCTGTCGAACGGTAAATATTGGTTCCGCCTACAAAAACTGTAGATGCATTGTCGGGTTTTACAGCCACTACCAGGTCATATCCTCCCTGGATAGCAAATGGGTCATTGCCATCTGAGCAGCCCGTTTCATCGGGTAAGTTGGCCGAGAGGTCGGTCCATGTTGTTGTGCCCTGGTTCCACTGAAAAAAATCAGCCTCTACTCCGGCTGTACCTGCGCAGTCGCTGGAAAAATCATTATCGTATAACGCATATAGTATATTTTCATTTGACGGAGCAATGGCAAGTACAACCCTGCCGTAGTTTCCGGAGGTGCTCCAGGTTCCGGGGGTACCATTGCCTGCGATACGGGTCCAGGAAGCGACATCGCCTGTGGTGGATGTCCAGACGCCATCTATAGTTGAAGAGAGAACACCGGAAAATGCAGCATACAGCCGGCCGGTTGAAGTTACCACGATATCGGTCATATTCGAAGGAGAGCCACAACCAGGGCCCAGTACAAGAGACCAGGTGCTTCCCCCATCCTGTGAGCGGAGAATTTCGCCTAATGCCGCAGCATATATATCCCCGTTGGTAGGGTCGACAACCAGTTTGCTGATAAAGTCTGCACAATTATCAAAACTCTCCAGGGAGCCCGTGTTTGAGTTTCCGAGGAAAGTCCAGGTATCGCCATTATCGGTTGATTTCCAGATACCCGTTCCAAAATAAAGGGAGTTGTTGCTAAGAGACGCACTATTTCCGCTGGCTTCTCCCGTCGCGTAATACCAGGTATCTTCCTGGCCGGAGCGAGTGTCCTGGACGATAGCAGTTACGTTGTGGATTTCGTCATTGGAGGAGACTTTTGTCCAGGTTGTACCGCCGTTGGTGGTGCGATAGACGCCCGAACTCACCCCCCCGGCCAGAATGGTACTGTTGGAAGCATAGCGGGTATCAAAAGCGATGGCCCGTGTGCGTCCGCCCAGGTTATTGGGGCCTCTTTCCGTAACGGTAAATGCAGAACTCCTTTGGCTTGGGTTCTGAACAGGCGCGCGATATGCCTGAGAAAGTTCTATTTGGCGTATCCCTTCGGGAATTTGCCCCGTAGCGGGATCTTTCATCATATCGTATTCAAACTGAATCCGTGCATCAACAAAAAGTGCACGCTCTTCCAGCGTTGGTTCATCCTCTTCCCCCTCGTCTTCCATATGAAGCGGGATATCGTGTGCGATGAGGGTATTGCGGTTTGCCCAATACCTGGAAGTAGTAGTGTAAAAAACGGTAGCAGTTAATGCTAACACAAGAAATGCAATCAAAACCCGGTTGGTAAACAAATTCATCACTCAAACATTTGGACTAACAATAAATGTGCAGCCCCAGCATTTTGGACCGGGGCTGCAGGATAAGATATACAAAAATAATTATCAGACAATTAACTTTTCAGACAAAATCACTGGCTATTGAATTATTAACTTTCGGAAAACATCAAATTCACCGGTAGAAAATTTCACCAGATAAATGCCCGGATTCAGCCCTGAGATAGAAAGTGAAAGATTTCCCTGCTGTAATAAAACAGATTCCGGATGGTGCAAAGCAATTTTTCCATTAATATCAAAAATATTCACCTGGGCAAAACCAGTTTGTTTCCCTTCCCATTTTAAGGCAATTCTTTCATTGGCCGGATTGGGAAAAATCTCAAGTCCAAAGCTTGCGAGTAAGTCATCGTTGGCATCGGGAAGGGTGTAGCGGACAAAAAGCCGGGGCTGTAGTCCTTCATCCGAGTTGTTGTGAGAACCAAACCTTCTGGCTGTATTCCCTTTCGACTCATCTCCTACCAATACCCAACCGAAGTTGGAGTCGGGTTGGGTTATCCAATAAGCCACATCGGCAACCAGGCCTGCTCCGGACCAATTGTTGTTTCCAGCAGTGGAAGGCACGTCCAGACTACCACTGGAAACCGCCAGAAAATCACCCCCTGCCGTAGTCCATGAATCAGTATCATAAAACCGGTGAATCCATGTTGCGTCACCTGTAGTAGATGCGGCACCTGCGCCTTCATTGCCAGCGGCAGCGGAAGAACCTTCACCCCATGAAGCCATCACACGGTGTAATTTGACTGTTTGAGTGCCTGTACCGGATCCCTGTGACATATTCAGCATCAGCGAAACACTGTCGATGATCGCATTGGCAGGAATATTGTCCATAGGAAAATGTACCAGTCCGCGCCGTATCGACCCTGCGGTCTGTCCGGTTCGGCCTGCAAAAAAATAATTACCACTGCCATTGCTCAGCAAGCCGCCAACATCTTCAATCAATGTATTGTCGAGGTCTGCAACAATGGTCGTAGAAGTTTGCGCAGACAGGTGCTCTAAGCCTGAAAACGCAGAAATAATAAAATAGAGAAAAAAGAAAAAATACTTACTCCAATTCAGTGTTAACTTTGGAAATGAATGTTTCATAGAATAATGTTTAGAAATTTAGGTAAGAATTTTGTAGTTAATCATTCTGATAAAATATTTAAACTTATCAATAAATACGCCCTCAATGACAATTATCACTAACGTAAATATTTCCGATTCGTAGCTTTACCCTCAAATTCGACTTCAATCTTTCTCTCATTGCTTTTGTCGTTCCGGAACCTGCTTCCCGAGAATTTTAACATATGCTGAACCGGACCATACATTTTTTTCTTACACACAAACCCATAGTTTTCCTGCTGCTTGCCGCTATTCTGGCTGGTGGAACGCTCACCTCTCCTTTTCCTTCGGTTTGGGGTGATTGGGCCGACGACGCCCGTATCTCTGTAGATGCGATTCCGGATCTGGGAGAAAATCAACAGATTGTATTCACCCGCTGGCCAGGCCGTTCACCCAAAGACATTGAAGACCAGATCACCTACCCGCTCACGACAACGCTGATGGGCATTCCAGGGGTAAAAACGGTCCGGAGTAATTCTGTATTTGGGTTTTCCAGCATCTACTTGATTTTTGAGGAAGGTACGGAATTTTTCTGGAGTCGCTCCCGTATTCTGGAAAAACTCAATGCGCTTTCTCCAGGCACCCTTCCCGACAATGTGCAACCACAACTTGGCCCCGATGCCACCGCACTGGGGCAGGTATTCTGGTACACACTGGAAGGCAGGGATAAAGAAGGAAATCCAACAGGCGGCTGGGATCTTCAAGAGATACGATCTGTTCAGGATTTTCAGGTAAAATATGCACTTGCTTCTGTCGGGGGGGTAGCTGAAGTCGCCTCAGTTGGCGGATTTTTGCAAGAGTATCAGATCGATGTGGATCCTGTATCCCTCAAAGCATACGATCTCACGCTTAGTCAGATTATGGAAAGCGTGCGCAATACCAATATGGACGTAGGCGCCCGTACCATTGAGATCAATCGGGTGGAATACACAGTACGAGGACTTGGTTATATAAAGTCCATACAGGATTTAGAGAATGCGGTTATCACCACACGCAATCAGGTACCGGTACGCATTCGGCAGATCGCCCGGGTTTCGCTAGGACCTGCACCCCGAAGAGGAGTCCTCGATAAAGGCGGAGCCGAAGTCGCCGGTGGCGTGGTAGTTGCGCGATACGGCGCAAACCCGATGAAAGTCATCGAATCGGTCAAAGACCGGATCCAGCAACTGGGACCAGGACTCCCCCGCAAAACACTCGGCGACGGTACAATTTCCCAATTAACCATCGTCCCTTTTTACGACAGAAGCACCCTCATAAAAGAGACGCTGGGCACACTCCAAACTGCCCTGATCCTGGAAATACTAATTACCGTGCTGGTAATTGTTGTCATGATCCGAAGTATCGGCGCTTCCCTGCTGATCTCCGGATTGCTGCCGGTGGCTGTTTTACTGACTTTTATTGGCATGCGTTTTCTCGGTACGGAGGCCAATATTGTCTCACTTGCCGGTATTGCCATTGCCATCGGTACGATGGTCGATGTGGGAATTGTGCTGACTGAAAATATCATTCAGCGACTGCGTACAGACACCACGGATACACCACCCCGGCGCAAAGTTTCGGAAGCGGCCAAAGAAGTTACCCCGGCTATTCTTACGGCCATTCTCACGACCATTGTAAGTTTTCTACCAGTATTTTTTATGGAAGGGGCAGAAGGGAAGTTGTTCAGGCCACTTGCCATCACAAAAACCATCGCGTTGGTATCATCGCTGGCTATGGCACTGGTCATTGTACCCGCCTTTGCACACCTTACCTTCAACTACTTCCGGCTGGAAAAATGGGCTGAATACAGTAGAAAATGGATCACCCGGTTGCCAGGCATACGGAAAACCGGTTTTTCCCGGCCGGATATCTGGCTGGTTTCACTCATTTTGCTGGCTATGCTGGCGCGGTACTGGGCACCATTGGGGGCCGGGGCAAATAACTGGCAACATTTTCTCTTTACAGCGATCGTTGTGCCCGGGCTGCTGGGCATCATGCTTTTACTCCACAAATATTATACACGCATTCTTACCTGGTGTCTGCAACACAAGCTGGCATTTTTTTCCTTGCCAATGGCCCTCACTGCATTGACATTTACGGTGTGGTTTGGTTATGGAAAAATGACGGCGATCGTTCCTGATTTTTTGAAACAGCATGCAGTTTATCAGTTTGTTTCAAAAACATTTCCCGGACTCGGCAAAGAATTTATGCCGGCGCTGGATGAAGGTTCTTTTTTGCTGATGCCCACCTCCATGCCTCACGCCGGAATGGAAGAAAATCAGGAAGTATTACAGCAATTGGACATGGCCGTTGCCGCCATTCCGGAAATAGAAAGTGTAGTGGGAAAACTCGGCAGAGCCGAATCAGCACTGGACCCGGCACCGATTTCGATGTATGAGAATCTGATACACTATAAAAGTGAATATATTACCGATTCCAACGGATTCCGGGTTCGCTTCAGGGTCAACGCCGAGGGGGCGTTTGAGCGCGATGCCGACGGCAAGCTGATTCCCGATGCCAGCGGCATGTATTTCCGCCAATGGCGGGATCATATTCACTCTCCCGATGATATATGGAAGGAGATCGCGGCCATTGAGTTGCCGGGCGTAACCTCTGCCCCGCGGCTTCAACCCATCGAAACACGTCTTGTCATGCTTCAGACCGGCATGCGGGCGCCGATGGGAATCAAAGTCAGTGGAACGAATCTCGACAGCATACAGCAATTTGCCACACAACTGGAAACTATATTAAAACATGTGGAAGATATTCAGCCGGCAACGGTCTTTGCCGACCGCATTCTCTCCAAACCTTACCTGATTATAGATATTGACCGGGAAAAAATCGCCCGTTATGGACTCACGGTCAAAAAAATTCAGGAAATCATTGAGGTGGGAATCGGCGGAATGCCGCTGAGTCAGTCGGTCGAAGGACGCGAGCGATATGCCATAAGGCTCCGCTATGCACGCGAACTCCGCGACGACCCCGGCCGCATCGCGCGGCTACCCGTTCCCGCCCCCGGCGGCATTCAGGTTCCCCTCGGTGAACTCACACATATTGGCTACGCCTCCGGGCCGCAGATGATTCGCACAGAAGACAATTTCCTTGTGGCTTATGTACTATTTGACCGCAGTTCGAAAAAATCGGAAATCAGCGTGGTCGAACAGGCACAAGCAGCCATTCAGAAAGAAATTGAATCCGGGAAACTGGTGATACCGGCAGGGGTTAATTTTGCCTTTGCAGGAAGTTACCAGCAACAGGCACGAGCCGAAAAAAAACTATTGATTATTATTCCTTTTGCAATCATGCTGGTATTTGGCCTGCTGTATCTGCAATTTCGGTCAGTGGTCACTTCTCTGATGATTTTTTCGGGAATATGGCTTGCTTTCTGTGGAGGTATGCTCCTGGTCTGGTTATATGGAGAACCGTGGTTTCTGTCCATACATATTGGCAGCCTTTCATTGAGGAGCCTGTTTCATATTGACACGGTCAACCTGAGCGTAGCGGTTTGGGTAGGATTTATTGCGTTATTCGGTATTGCCACCGATGACGGCGTGGTGATCGCAACATATCTGCACCAGGTGTTTGAAAAACGAAACCCCAAAACGCGGGCATCAATCCGAAAGGCTGTGCTGGAGGCTGGAAAAAGACGTATCAAACCCTGCCTGATGACAACGGCAACGACTGTTCTGGCATTATTGCCGATCCTGACCTCTACCGGGCGGGGATCGGATATTATGATTCCGATGGCGATCCCGCTTTTCGGAGGGATGATGATGGAACTGGTGACCTTGTTTATCGTGCCTGTGCTGTATGCTGCCTGGCAGGAAAAAATATTATCCGCAACCTGATGATGGAAATAAAAAAGTTTATCCCCCTGCTCTATATCTTTTCGGGTCTTTTATTAGGATGGCTCATCTTTGGAAGGTCTTCCGGCGAGCAACCTGCCCATGACCATGCGGAAACAGCCGTTGTCTGGACTTGTTCCATGCATCCGGAAATCCGCCTGCCTGAACCAGTACCCTGCCCTTTATGCGGTATGGACCTGATCCCAATGAATGGCAACGAAACGACCGATTCGCTTACCCTGACTTTATCGGAAAGCAATGCAAAAATGGCGATGATTCGCTCAGCACCCGTCATCAAAAGTAAAGTTGAGAAAGAAATTCTTTTACAAGGGCGACTGGTACCTGATGAGCGGAATACTTTTCAGGTGAGCGCACGGTATTCGGGCAGAATTGACCATCTGCGCGTCAATTATACCGGCGCCTATGTAGAGGAGGGAGAGGTGCTGGCTGACCTCTATTCACCCGAACTGATTGCAGCACAGACAGAGTTTTTTGATGCCACCAGTCTCCGGAAAATGAACCCTGCCGTGTACATTACCGCCCGCAACAAACTCCGCAGATGGAATATTTCCGAAGAAACGATTGATGGGATTGAAACGGGTGAACCCATCGTAAAAAATATCCAGATAACAGCACCGGTTTCAGGAACCATTATCCGGAGAAATGTCACCGAAGGGCAATACGTCAGTGAAAGTTCTTCTCTGTTTGAAGTAGCAAACCTGAGTCGGATTTGGGCAATATTTGACGCCTACGAAGAGGACGTACCTTGGCTGCGAATTGGAAATGTCGTTTCTTTTACCAATCCTTCAGTGCCGGGAAAAACATTTACCGGAAAAATCAGCTTTATAGATCCACTCGTAAACCCAACATCGCGTACAGTAAGCATCCGGGTAGATGTCGCCAATCCCGATCGCCTGCTAAAACCCGAAATGTATGTCTATGGAAAAATAGCCGCTTCAGGCAGGGAAAAGACACCGCAGTTGGTTGTACCCAAAACGGCTGTGCTCTGGACAGGAAGACGGTCGCTGGTCTATGTACAGATACCGGAAGTGACACCACCGGCATTTCATATCCGGGAAGTCACCATTGGCCCTGATCTGGGCGAGGAGTATGTCATATTACAGGGGTTGAAAGAAGGAGAACTCGTAGTGGTAAACGGCGCTTTCAAGATAGACGCTGCGGCCCAGCTTGCCGGCAAATATAGCATGATGCACCCCCCTCACCCTGCTGGCGAAAAACCAGCTGCAGAAGGAACGGTTTCCCCTCATTTTAACAAAAAAATCCAACCGCTGTTTCAGGCATATTTTGAGCTTAAAAATGCCCTCGTGGCAACTGACGCTTCACTCGCTTCAGAAGCTGCCATGAAACTCAATCAAAGCATAGCCGAGATTTCCGCATCAGGATTAAGCGGCGATTATGAGAAGAAGTGGAAAGAAATCTCTCATATCATTCGTCAGAGCGGGGAAAAAATTCACGCAGAAAAAAAGGAAGTTTCTGTTCAGCGGGAAGCATTTTTACCCATATCCAATGCTTTTATCCAACTGATCAGAAACTTCCCACTGCCGGAGATCACCGTTTATCAGGCCTGGTGTCCCATGGCTTTCGACAATACAGGCGCCGGATGGCTAAGTGAAATTGAGGAGATTCGCAACCCATACTTTGGAGATAAAATGCTCCGTTGTGGGGTTGTCAAACAAACATTTACCCCCTCAAAACCATAAATCTGACGGTCAGTTTTTGTGTTTTTGTCGTAATCTGACAAATGTACAACCCGTCGAGATATTCTTCCAGATCGAGATACAGGGTATTGTTTCCCAGTTTCCCCGTTACTATCGTCTCTATATGTTTTCCATAAATATCGAGAATATCGATGGTAGCTTTTTCCTCTTTTGCCAAGTTCACATTCAGCTGTGCGCCATTTTCCACTACAGGGTTGGGATAAAGGTAAGCCATCGAGGCACCATTGATTACTACTGATGCAATATTGCTGTAGGTAAATGCGCCATCGAAATCCAACTGGCGGATACGAAACTGATACCCACCGGGCTTAAGCGGCTCGGTTGTGAATGTATAATCTGTGCGAACATCAGAATTGCCTTTTCCCTCTACAAAACCAATAGGTTCAAATCCGTTGAAAATATCCCCGGTGGTAATTTCAATGTCAAATCCCCGGTTGTTTTTTTCTATTCCGGTGGTCCAGTTCAGCTCGACCTTCTCTCCTACAGGCCGGGCGGTAAAGGCCAGCCATTCGACCGGATAACCCGTAGCGGGTCCCGTAGCCAAAATATTATCAACGCCCAGAACAGAGTTTGTCACCGGCCCGGGGAAGATTGCCCCTGCGCTGTTGTACAACCACAGGTTGCTGACTTCGCTCATGGTCACATTAAAATCTGCCCCACCGGTGAGGTCAGCAGCTTCAATCGGGAAGACAACCGTTTGCCAGCCAGAACCCGCTAGTACCTGAACAGGATTTACAGAAAGGAAGGTGCCACCGGGGCCATCAAATCGCAGCCGGAGGTTGAGGTCGGGCCCGCTGGTATTATTGACATCCATCCGGATAGACTTAATTCCTTCGGAAATATAATCGCCTGTCCAATGAGCAGTATTAAAGGCAACCAGTTTGGCACCGGAACCCCCACCTCCATTGGAAGTGATCTGGAGAAACTCATCACCTGCACCTAATGGGCCGCCACTATAGACGTTTACAGGCGGATTGGGATTTGGGCCGCCACTTCCCCATGACAGCGTGGTAGCGTCGGAAAAGTCATCGAGTTGGTTAAATTTCACCGTGGGAGGAGGAGGAGGAGGCGTGGCACCAAGCGGGACTTTATTGGTGAACAATTTGTTGTTGTCATACATATTGTAATACTCCACCAGGATACTATCTGTAACGGCTGAAGCAAAATCCAGCATAACAGAATAGCGTTCCCCCGGATAGATATCTACGGTATCAGACACCTCTTTTACCGGCAGTGGCCTTCCGTCTGAAGAAAGAATTTCTGCATTCAGCGAGGCTGGAAAAATGACACGGGAAAGCGTATAGCCAATATTGATCATCCGGAGATATACTTTATCTCCTACATCTGCTGAGATCGAAATCGTTGTATCATTTAATTGCTGACTCGATTTTCCATTCACCAGAAAATAATCAGGCGTAAAACCCGGCAGCGCACCATTCATCGGAATATTATCATGCCAGCCTTTGTCCACATCAGATATCATCCATGTATAGTCCTTATCAAATGCAGGCCCACCGGTCCAGGCATTATTGGCGCCACCTGCTGCTTTTACCACTATACCGCCATACATACCCAGTTGCAGGTGAACGACAGTCTCCACATGGCAGTGGTAGATAAATGTACCGGCATGGGTAGCTTTAAACTTATATGTACCGGTTCCCATGACAGGCGGAATATCAAAAGAAGTTTTGCCGACACCATCATTGGCCTGGTTTACATCGAGGCCATGCATATGGATTGTGTGCGGCATGGAAGACTGATTGATGACATTTATGGTAACCGAGTCGCCTTCATTGACTACCAGCAAGGGGCTGGGAAGGGATACGTTGCCGCCAAGTCCTTCTTTAAATCCCCACAAATCCACACTTTCGCCATCCCACATTACCGCAGTACCGGACTGACGGGCGACGAGGTCGAAGGTTTTCATGGTTTGGGCAAAAGAACTATTACATACCGACAGAAAGAGCAAAACAGGTAAGGAAATATATTTTAGAAACATGGATTTAGTTAATTGTAATGAAGCCAATCATGCCATTGGGATATTCGCCCGCCCCGGTTACTGCAATCAGGTTATGGTCATGCACCGGATAAGTACCTGATTTGTCAGGGGTTAATTCCAGAATCAGACTTTCGAATGGATCAATCGGGAAAGAATCTTTTTCTCTTCCCACATGTGAAGGAAATTTAGTCGAATAGAGAATCTCCAGATGGTATCCGTGAAAGTGGATGGAATGTTTATGAAGGCCGGTATTACTGATAATAAGTCGAATGGTCTCCCCAACATTTGCTTTAATAATGGCCGTTGTATCTGCCTGTAAGTCGGGATAACTTTTTCCGTTTACAGTAAAATAATCAGGCTCATAATCGGGATAATTGACGGTTCCGCCAGTGTTCAGGACAAAATTCCACATGCTTTCGTGTTCACGAATATTCCAGTAAAATCTATTGCCCGAAAACAACTGCACATCGATAATCCCTGCCAGCCCCATATAACTGTTGTCCTGGCCGGAAAGATTATCATAGAAAATATAGATTCCTTCGGTAGAGTAGGAAAACGAATAGGTTGCCGAGTCACCAGCGGGAATGGCAGCGGCGCTCAATGACTGCCCCTGAACCTGAAAATTGTGTGGCTGGGTATCGTGGTTGATTACCTTCAAATTGATCGTCTGCCCCAAGGCTACCCGGACTACCGAGTTGTCAACAGAGAAAACGGAAGTATCATTAAACGCCAGATAAGGGAATGTCTGCAGATCAGGGGTGGAAAGCATCCCCGAATTAATATGCAGTGTATATTCCAGCGGGGTAATGGGTATCTCATATTTTACCCGCCATATAGTCGAAAGTGCGCTGTAACAACCGCCATTTTCGATCACCGCCACGATATGGTTATAACCGGAATAAACGTCTTTAATGGTAAGGGTAACCGGGATATCCACAGAACCGCCACCGCCAATCACCGCGCTGTATTCCGTGACATTCACGACAGAGTTGGCCTCATAGGGATCGAGATCAAAGCCAGCCCCTGAAATATAACGTGCAGCTTCCGCAACGAGCAGCTTTACGGTTGCTCCGGCGGGGCCCACAATATGGGCGGTTTGAGAAGGCGTAAACACCGTAACATCTGGCCCTGCCAACCCTGTCATAGTCAGTGTTGGAGTGGCCGGAGGGGTTTCCTGCACACAGTTCTCTGCGCCTTCGACATCGCCGGGGATAGCAAATATCCGGGTAGTATGTTCGGCACAACCACTGTAATAGGCAGTAACCGAAACGCCGGTAAGTTCGAGCCCGGATACATATCCGGCATTATTGGGGCCGGGGGCAATGGTACCCTGAATAGAAGTGGGGTCAATATCAACAGAAAAGGTGAACGTTTCTCCCGGATCAAAGTGGGTAAAAAATATTTCCAGCACATCATAGCCGTTATCATGCGCCGAAAGAAAATTAAAAGCAGAATATCCGGTCGTAGCCGCGCCGGCATCAGGAGTAAATGTTTTCGCAAAACTTTCACCGGCAGTGCCATTGGGGTCAAATACCATATCCTGAAGCATGCCGGTACGCAGGTCGATCATCACTTTTTCGATTTTCATTCCTGCGGGAGAATTGTTGGTCAGTTGGAAAGAACCTGAAGCATCGGTGGAAACGTCAATATTTCCGGTACCGGATGGATCAAACACTACCTGAGAGGCGGCGTTTGTTCCCTGACAGTAATCAGAAGGTTCATATACCTTGATTTTACCATCGCCATGATTGGTGATCCAGATCGTACCGGCAAAGTCTCCATTGTCGTCTTGTGTATCAATACCCAGCGGTTTGTCCCCGGCATTGGATATCAGGATATTCGCCCCGCCTGTGACAGCTTTGCCAGTCGCATTGAGGTTGATTCTATAGACTTTTTTATTGTAACTGACGCAAATCAGGTCGCCTTTGTAGGCACTGCTGAAATTTGATGCGGTGTATTCTGCCATTCCATTTGTGGAAAGGTTGAAGGACATCAAGGCAGCATTATCCACGTCTGGCATCAGAAAATCGCCTTCGATCGGATTGGCCATTCCTGCGGGCACCGGCGGCCAGTCTGCAGGTAAAGGATTAGGGCCTGAGGTACTGGTACGAAAAACGTTGGTTGTGTACAGTCCTGCACCGGTAGGGTTTGCGCGAATCGGATTGGGATGTCCCCCATAATAACCAGGTCCGGTTACATAATGAAGACCATTTTTATTGTTGACAGAACCAGTTTCTGCAGGATTGTAATCATTGGTTGCACTGGACACACCTGCTACCGGCGGTCCTTCGCCGACAGGGTAGCCTCCAAACCCGCCATTGGCGCCGTTGTCTGTGGTAAACATATACCCCGCCTGTGTAATCACGAGGTCATAACAATTGCGAAGACCGGTAGCGTAGATTTGCACAGGGCCAGCAGGATCAATTTTTGCCTGATTCAACCCGTCATTCCCGCCAAAGGGATCGTTGGGATCGGTATAACCAGGGGTAGTACTGGAGTTGGTGCGGTCCGGATCATCTACTGTCGGCATATTATATTTATAGTCCTGTCCCTGGGCATCTGTCTGTGTGGGAAGCGCATCAATCGCGGTAAGATTGATGCGTACAATGGCAGAACTATAGGCGTATTCATTCGTTTTGGCAAAATAGTTGGAAGGCCCGCCCGCATTGGTAAATCCACCGATGGAGACAAAGAGGGTATCGCCCCGCATGGCCAGTCCGTTGGTGCTGTGATTTTCTTCTGATCTGGGCAATCCTCTTACCAGATCAACCTTTTCCCATGCACTACCATTCCAGGTAAGGCGGGAGATTGTACCAGAATTGGTGTCAAGCCCAAGGTCGCCTGTAGGGCCGCCAATACGCGGATCAGAAGACGAAACATAAATTACCGGGTTTGAAGCCGTGCCCCTAACCAGCATCCCCGTTACCTGACGGGTATTTTCGGTGAGGTTCAGCGTACCATCGTCATCGTGATTGGGAATATTCATCACCAGGTCAATGGTTTCAATCGTACCTGGTACAACCGAATAATCGTTGGCAGTATTTCGGATTACTTCATAGACGTGGATACGCCCATTCTGCTGTGAAATGTACAATCGGCCATCCGGACCAAATTTGAGAACGGTTGGTTCTACGCCGATGGTACCGGAAAGCGTACTTTCAGTAAAAGTCTGACCGGAGAGATCAGAAAAAGAAAACAGAGCAAAGAAAAAGAACAAAAACAAGTAGGGAAAGTATAGCCTTTTGGTCATAAAAACATCTATATCAAAACAAAAACCCCTTAAAATATTTTTAACCCTTCTAAAACAACTGGTAATACTACCAAGATCGGCACCAGCAACCAATGACATAAGTCACTTTTTATTACGCTATTCGGAAAAAATCAACAAGATAAATATCTACCCCTTATTTTTTATACAGCCAGTTTTCACCGGGTTACTGAACCTGGTTTTCACCCGGAATGAATTGCACAAATCGTACCAGATCATTGATTTTTTCGAGAACAGTTTCGATATCTTTCACTCTTTGGTAAACCAGGGATAAAAACTTCTCACTTTCTTTCAGGGTAACCTTCGCCGAAAAAGTTTGCACATAATCAATAATCCGTGCAAAATACGCCGACTGATAAAACGTCGATTCCGGATTGGAAACAAAGAACAACCGCAAAACATCGCCCTTCAGCACAACCCTTTCGATTCCTACCCTGCTGGCGGTTTCTCTGATACGGGTAGCGTCAAACAGGGCTTTTACCTGCCGGGGCATTTCGCCAAACCGGTCGGTCATCTCTTTGGCGATGTCCAACAACTCTTCTTCGGTTTCGGCGGCGGCAATTCTCCGGTAAAATTGTAATCGCTCCGGAATACTGGGGACATAGGATTCCGGGAGGCGGATTTCAAGGTCCAGATCAATTTTACAATCATCCACCCAAACAATTTTTTTGTTTTTTATTTCATCTTCAAACAAATCGGCGAAGTGTTCTTCTTTCAATTCTCTCACTGCCTCATCGAGAATTTTGTGATACAAATCATACCCGATTTCTGAAATAAACCCACTTTGCTCGGCGCCCAGCAGGTCGCCCGCTCCCCGGATATCGAGGTCGCGCAAGGCGATATGAAAACCACTTCCCAGGTCAGAAAATTCTTCCATTGCCTTTAGCCGCTTGCGGGCATCCTGGGTAAGCGCAATTTCAGGTGGTGCCAACAGATAACAGAATGCTTTTCGGTTGGAGCGCCCTACCCTACCCCGCATCTGGTGGAGGTCTGCCAGACCATAGTTATTGGCTTCGTTGATGATGATCGTATTGGCATTGGGAATGTCCAGCCCTGACTCGACAATGGTGGTGGAAACCAAAATATCAAAAGCACCTTCGATAAACGCGGTCATCACATCTTCCAGTTCTTCTCCCTGCATTTGCCCGTGAGCTACACGAATTCGCGCATCCGGCACCAGCTGTTTGATTGTACCGGCAATCTCTATGATGTCTTTCACCCTGGGATGAATAAAAAACACCTGCCCGCCCCGTTTCAGTTCGTAGGTTAAGGCATCACGCAAAATCGTAGGGGAAAAGGTCGTAATCACCGTTTCAATCGGTTGCCGGTTGGGTGGAGGGGTAGCAATCACCGAAAGGTCGCGGATCCCTGCCAGAGAAAATTGTAAAGTACGTGGAATGGGAGTCGCCGTAAGGGTAAGGGTATCCACGGTCTCACGAATAACCTTTAGTTTGTCTTTTACATTCACCCCAAACCGCTGTTCTTCATCTATGATCAGGAGGCCCAGGTTTTTAAATTTCACATCTTTGGAAACGAGGCGATGGGTACCTATAAGGATTTCGGTTTTTCCTTCGGCAACTGCTTCAAGGGTTTCTTTAATCTGGTTGGAGGACTTGAAACGGTTGACATAATCAACGGTAACCGGCATGTCCTTGAGTCGTTCCCTGAAGGTTTTATAATGTTGCAGTGCAAGGATGGTGGTGGGTACCAAAACCGCGACTTGTTTCCCATCAGCCGCTGCTTTAAAGGCCGCACGGATAGCGATTTCGGTTTTGCCAAATCCGACATCCCCACATACCAGCCGATCCATGGGGTGAGGTAATTCCATGTCTTTTTTTACATCCTCCGTAGCTTTAAGCTGATCCGGAGTGTCTTCATACATAAAAGAAGCTTCCAGTTCGACCTGCAGATAGGTATCAGGCTGAAAGGCAAATCCCTCCTGAACTTTGCGTTTTGCATACAGCGAAACGAGGTCGTAGGCAAGTTCTTTAATTCTGCTTTTGGTTTTGGCCGTAGCCCGCGCCCAGGCGCCGCTACCCAGTTTGCTGAGTTTAGGCTCTACCCCTTCTTTTCCCGAGTATTTCGAAACTTTATGCAGCGCGTTTACATTGACGAATATAGCGTCGCTGTTTGTATAAATAATTTTCGCTGCCTCCTGAATATGGTCGCCTACCTGTATGGTGTGCAGCCCGGCAAATCGCCCGATTCCGTGGCTGACGTGAACCACATAGTCGCCGGGACTCAGTTCGCGCAATTGTTTGAGCGTCAGTGCCTGTGAACGTTGTACGCTGGACTTGGATTTAAAACGGTGATAACGGTCGAAAATCTGATGATCGGTATAACAGGCAATATTGAGCTTCTGGTCGAGAAATCCTTCGTGAAACTCCCCCGACACACCCACAAACGCCACAGCTTTATCTACTTCAAAAAAGATTTCCTCCAGCCGGGCAATCTGTTTGTCATTTCCGGAGAATACATAATTGGTGATGCCCGTTTTGCTGTTGCTTTTAAAGTGTTGAGCCAGCAGGGCGAATTCTTTATGAAAGGCAGGCTGTGCTGTTCCTTTCCATTCAAGTGTAAACGCATGGTTTTTTAAAAAAGGCAACTGACAAACTTCTACCACAGGGAAGCCGGCAAGTTCCCGGGCAAAGGCTTCACCGGAAAGATATAAATCTTCAGGTTTTCCACTCAAAGCCGCACCGCCGCTGTCCTTTACCAACTTGAGATAATGTTGTTCTGCTTTGTGGTACATCCGGTCGAGATCGGCTTGCACGAAGTCCAGATTTCGGGCAAAGATCAGGGTGGATGGAGAAATATAATCTAAGAATGAAACCCTCGTTTCTGTCTGGAGGCTGCGTTGAATATTGGGAATGAGGGAGATGCGGTTTACCTTTTTCTCTGAAATCTGGGTTACCGGATCAAAAATACGGATCGTATCAATTTCATCCCCTAAAAACTCAATGCGGTACGGCATATCGTGGGCGAAGGAAAAAATATCCAGGATTCCGCCACGTATCGCAAACTGACCGGGTTCATACACATAATCTTCGCGCTCAAATCCATAGGAGTCGAGGAGTTCTTCCATAAACTCCATCCCGAGACTTGCGCCCTGAGTGATTTCAAAAGTATGGCTTTGGAGAGATTTTTTGTTTACGACTTTTTCATTGAGTGCCTCTGCGAAGGTGACGATCACCTGTCTGCCCGACTGCGTGTGATTGATTTCATTGAGGACTTCTGCGCGTTGCAAAACGTTGGCATTGTCAATTTCCTCCACCTGGTAGGGGCGCTTATAGGAAGCAGGAAAAAAGAATATTTCCTTCCGGGGCATGATTCCCTGAAGGTCGTTGTGGAAATAGAGCGCCTCTTCTTTGTCATTGAGCACAAAAACCATATTCCGGTGCGCCAGACGGTAAAGCGCTGCCATCAGAAAAGAAGGCTGACTTCCGGCAGTACCTTTGAGGTGGAACTTTTCCCCTTTGGCCTCTTTGAGTTTGGTCGCAAAATCAATCAGCTGATGGTCAGACTGATACAGATGTAAAATGTCTTCAATTTTCACAGTCAGGATTACTATTATAAAAAACGTTAAGCCCGGACAACCTTTTCAGGGGTATCCGGGTTCAGACAGCGCAAAGATAACGGGTTTTTTTGTAATTTTACCTTAAACAGAAGTGGACATGCAGAACATTCTCAACGAGGTTGAAATCAAAAACTTTAAATCCATTAAGAACCTGAAAACAGATTGTGCCCGGGTGAATGTATTTATCGGCAAACCCAATGTCGGCAAATCCAATATTCTGGAGGCTATCAGCTTGTTGGGCGCGCATTATTCACAAAATGAGCAGAAGTATCTGAGTGAGTTTATCCGCTATGAGGAGATTTCCAATCTGTTTTATGATGATGATTTGTTGAATCGAGTGGAGGTGAATACGGATAAAGGCCGGTCAATACTCCGTTCTCATAACAACAATATTAATCAGGTAGATTTATTGATTGGAAACGGGGCTTGGGTGGAAGAGGTAATAAACTTCACTGGCAGTATCAGAGATATTGAAAACACGTATAAAACAGCTCACAAAAAAGAATCTCTACTACCTGAAACGCCTACTATTGAATCGCTTTACAAGTCATTTGGAATGAGCGGAAACCTTACTGGTGATATTTCTGATTTAGTATTATCAACATTCAATCTGGTAAAAAAGTATCAATTTGGTACTCTGACCTCTTTTCCAAACAAATTCCCCTACTTCTTGCTTCCTCCCAATGGAAGCAATTTGTTTACAATTGTCGATCACAACAAAGAATTACGGAAAGAGATCGCAGAAATTTTTGCTGAATACGGGCTTCAGTTTGTGGCGTACAAAAAGGAAAATAAGTTTGAAATAGAGAAAAATATAGATGGTTATGTCAGTAAATTTCATTATTCCAGCATGGCCGACACCTTTCAGCGGCTGGTATTCTATTTTGCGGCGATTGACTCCAACAAACAATCGGTACTGATTCTGGAAGAACCGGAAGTGCATTCTTTTCCCCCTTATACTAAAGAACTTTCGGATCGAATTATTGACTCTGTGGACAACCAGTTTTTTATTACCACCCACAGCCCTTATCTGCTTCAAAACCTGATTTCCAATCTTGACGCCAGTGAGCTAAATGTTTTCATCACCTACTTCGAAAATTATCAAACCAAAATCCGCAAACTAACCGAAGAAGAACTTCGCAAGGTTTCTCAGTTTAGCATGGATATTTTCTTCAACCTCAATCAGTTTGTGCCGAATGCCTGAGTTTCATTTGATTCCGGAATGTTTTGCCGATACAGAAATGGTGAGGATTATTTTCAAAGATTTGGAGAGTTGTAATCTGAATCATGCCTCGGGCATTTCGGAAGTATCCAAAGCACTTCAAAAAAAAGATTTACCCAATTACCTCAATATCGGGTTTGTTGATAAGGACAGGAAAAATGTGCCTTTTTATCTGGATGAGTTTGAAATAGTTGAACAGGTCGCTAATGTTGCCTTTAAAAAGCACCCTACGTCCAACGACTATTTATTCATTGTAGATCCGGCTATTGAAAGATTTCTTCTTCAGGAGTTAGCCGAAATCAACAAACCTCCTTCTGACTACCAATTACCAGATGATTTTAAAAATTTTAAGAAAACGTTGAAGAAAACCCATATTCAGAATCACCTGGGATATAAGCATATGGTCTCCGACCTTTTAGAAGCAGAGACTACGGGTATAACTTTTATGAGAAAAATGATACGGGGTCTTTTGGAATAACCAATATTCAACCATCCTCCCTTAAAAACCCCAAAATCCAATCATTGATTTCTTTACGCTGCGTCTCATTGGCGTCGTCGTCCATCTGGTTGTGAATGGTATTTTCCAACTTTACGATGGTCATTCCCCATTGGCTTTGTTCTTCATCTGTCGGCAGTACGCCTTCATCTGCGGGTTGGTCGCTGGACCGAAGAGAGTAGATTTTGGGAGAATTTACCCGCGGAAAGGCCATCCGACGCTGATCGAGGGTGATCAGCTTCCATACAAGTTCGGGATGCTGACGGGCGAATAACACCGACATATCGCCACCATTGGAATGTCCCATCACAGTCAGTTTTGAAAAGTCAGCCTGGGGATACCGGTTTTTCATTTCGCTCAAAACATATAAGATATTTTCGCTGCCTCTCTCCCAGTTAGGCATTCGCACAACCTGGGGAATTCCGGTAAGGGGCAGTAAATCGTCTGTTGGCAACTCGTGCTGGATGCTAAACACAACATAGCCATTTGCCGCCAGGTTTTCTGTCAGATACGAATATGCCAGATTGCTACCCGGCATATTTTCCCCATATCCATGACTGAAGATCACTACGGGCTGTCTGCCCTGCTGTTTTTCATTTTCAGGCAAAAAAACCGCCACAGGAATCTGGCGGTTTCTCGCGGTATCTGTTAAGATAAGGTCCAGACGTTGGCTTGCTACAGACTGCCCACCGTCGCCCCGGCTGTCAGTTTGTTTTGTTTCCTTACAACTGGCAACCAGTAGCAGCAGAGCAATACAGAGAAAGCGAAACATATGATGATTATTTTGAGGAAGGTTGTTCCCCGGTTTCTTCGATTTTTTCGGTTTGTTCGGCGCCTTTCAGGTAAGAGGGAAGATTTAATCCGGCCATATTAAACAGGTCGTTGAGCGGAGGAACGGTTTTCATCATACCCGAGACAAAATTGGCGGTGGAAGAATTTTCCCCCTGTCCGTTGCCGGAATCCCATACGGTGATTTTGTCGATTTTGATATTCTTCACCGCTTCTACCTGGGTTCTTACCAGTTCGGGGAGTTTTTCGATGAGCAGGAGTTGGAAAGCTTTAGTAGGATCACCGCCAGCCGCAGAGACTACGTCTTTATATCCTTCTGCCTGTTTGGTCAGGATTTCAAACAAACCTTTTGCCTCAGCCTCCATCTTAGCAAAGATGGCATCGGCTTCGCCTTTGGCTTTTTCCCTGATACGCTCTGCTTCGGCCTGGGCCTCGATGATCGCCCGCTGTTTGGCGATTTCGGCGGGGACCACAATGTTGGCAATCTGGGTTGAGCGTTCCCGCTCCGAACGGGCAAGCTCTGCTTTTTGTTCTGCCAGATAAGCTTCTTCCAGGGCTCTTGCCTGTTGTACTTTCTCCGCTGTGATGGCCAGGCGGAGAGATTCCGCTTCTTTTTCTCTGCGGAGAGCTTCCGAATTTGCAATAGAAATTTTCGCCGTATTCTCTCCGGTGATGGCGATCGCATTTGCTTCAGAGATTTTCACCCTGGTATCCCTTTCCGCTTCTGCTTTACCAATTGCCTCGTCTTTTTTGGCCGCTGCGATACTTACCTCCCGGTCTTTTTGGGTAACAGCAATTTTTACGTCGCGGTCCCGGTGGGTTTCGGCAATCTGGGTATCTTTTTCTCTATCGGCGAGAGCCTTTCCGGTTTCTCCTATTTTTTCCTGTTCGGCCACGCTGATTTTAGCCTCGTTGATGGCTTTGGCTGCGGCTTCTTTACCCAACGCTTCGATATAACCAGATTCATCTTTAATGTCGGTTACGTTGACGTTGATAAGCTTTAATCCAATCTTCTTCAACTCACTGTCCACGTTTTTCGAGATATTTTCCAGAAATTTATCGCGGTCGGAGTTGATTTCCTCAATGGTCATCGTTGCGATTACCAAACGCAGCTGACCAAACAAAATGTCTTTCGCCAGTTCCTGAATTTGCTCATAGGTAAGACCGAGCAACCTTTCAGCGGCAGTATTCATATTGTCATGTTCGGTGGAAATCGCAATGGTAAACCGGCAGGGAACATCCACGCGGATATTCTGACGGCTCAATGCATTGGTCAGATTGGCCTCGATAGAAAGTGGTTTTAGATCGAGGAATGCATAATCCTGAATAACCGGCCAGATAAATGCGCCGCCACCATGAATACATTTGGCGGATGTCCCGCCCGTTCTTCCGTAAATGACCAAAATTTTATCGGAAGGACATCTTTTGTAACGCGAAGCCAGCGCGGCGACTGTCGCAAAAAGAACAATGGATATAACAGCTATCAAAATAATTAGGGGATCCATATTATGTTATTAGATGGTTTCTACAAAAATATTTCCGTTTTCGATTTTTACAACTTTTATGGCCGTGCCGGATAAAATTTTTTCTCCTTCCGTCAGCGCCTCCAGCTCATGTACCGAGCCCCGCGCGCTTACTAGTATTTTCCCTTTTCCAGATTTTTTTTCAGGAATGGTCAGATAAACTTCTGCGGTCTGCCCGAGAGTATCTGTCAGCTGGAAAGAGTTGTCTTCAGCCAGTTTTTGCAACTGCCGGATCACCACAAAAAACATATAGACAAACAGCACGCCAACAATCAGCGCAATACCGATAAGGAGAATCGGGCTGGAAATCGATTCATAAAAGGCAATTCCTGTCCAACTAAATCCCAACAAAAAATGGATAAGGTTTTTCAGCGAAAAAAGATCAAATACAGAGTCCACGCCTTCTACGCCGGTATCAAAGCCGCCATCGCTTCCGCTCAGATCATGGGAGTGTCCACCAATAAAAATCATCAGTGTCTGGAGAAGGAAAAAAATACTCGAAGGAATCGCCACCAACCAAAAGGTTTTGAGTAATGGGTCTAATGTACCGAAGGTTTCCATAGCAATTATTTATTGCTAAAGATATCAAAAAAAACGCTTCCAATATCAAGTTGTTCACAGGCGGACAAAATTACCGGACCAGGTACCTGACTTTGTCAAAACGGTAAGAAAATAATTCCCTGCTATTACATTAGATAGGTCTATGGTTGGGGAATGAGCAGATAAAATTCCGGTGAGTACTACTTTTCCATTTATTTCTGAAACAGAGTATGTTGCCTGTTTTACAATCTTTAGGGGAACCTCGATTTGAATCCGGTCATGCGCAGGATTGGGGTAAATTTTCAGCGCAAGCGGTTTTTCGGGATTTTTATTCAACCCGTCAGCGCCTTTTCCCTCCGTCAATTCATAAAATTTATTTACCGGAAAATTCACATGTGTATCAATCCCGCCCGATGGCCAGCGGATAACAATAGCCTCTATTACCGTAGCATCATCTAACCCAAAATGGAGGCGCAAGTCATTTTGCCCCTGAAACGTATTTTGTGCATTTACCTCCCGTATCTGCCATGTAGATTGCCCTCTGATTGTCGCTTTCAGCCGAACGACCGCTCCGATTGCTGTATAGTTGGAGGGGTTTCCTCTCAGTGTGATATTTACCCAGTTACGGTTACCTGCTACGGTATCATTGATATATAAACCGCAGGCAACGGGGCTACCGCCATTGCCCAGGCCGTGAATATATAAGTCGAGATCGCCATCATTGTCCACATCACCATTGACAACTGTACATGTGCGAAGGGTTGTAAAACCATTGGTCAGAGAGGTAAATGTCCCGTTTCCATTGTTTCGATAGTATCGGGATGACTGGTTGTCGTTGGTGAAAATCACATCAAGGTCGCCATCATTGTCATAATCGCCCCAGCAGTTGGCAAGGTTGGTTGTGGCATTGGTAAAAGGCAGGGAAACAGAAGTATAAATGCCTGCATCATTGCGATAAAAACGGGTTGGCGCACCAAAGTAATTCGACAGGCAGAGATCAAGATCTCCGTCATTATCATAATCAATAAAATTATAACACTGTCCGTCCTGATTGTCTATAGCAAACTTTTCTGATGCCATCTTTACCAGTGTGTCTTTGCCTGTTTCGACGAACATATTCCGGAAACAATAATCAGGCAGCGAGGTTCCGACCGCGGGGCCACTGGCAATAAACAGGTCCATATCGCCGTCCAGATCATAATCACTCCAATAGGGATTGGTATAGGGAGCCAGGGTATTGGTAAATGTATATCCGGTAATTCGGACAGGGTTAAACCCAAACGGGGACTGAACATACAGCTTGCACGGTGTGGGAGAAGGATGAAAGCCATTGGCATGGGCAAATACAAAGTCTGGCTTATCGTCGTTGTTCAGGTTTCCTATGGCACAACCAAAACTTGCATAATTGGAAAAAACCGGCACCTTACTGCTCGAATCCGCAAATCCTGCCGGGCCAAGGTTAAAAAACACCTTTGATTGTATGGCGGCAATTACACAATCCGGTAAACTGTCATTATTCAGATCAGCAAAGCTGACACCACAGGCAGCGTTAGGTGGGTTGAAGGGAAGTGTGTGAATCTCAGGAAAATTACCTGTCCCGTCGTTAAGAAAATACGTCTTTGGCGCGGCAAAAATATCGACATACCCATCCTGATTGATATCGATAAAAGCTGCCCCCGCATAATTTTGCACACAGCTATATTGATTGACGGCATTATTTATATCTGTATTTTTAATCCAGCCGCCCTGAGCAGACAAATACGGCAATCCGGCAAAACACGCTACCAGGATCGCCATTGCCAAACGTAAGTTTTCGGTTTTCATAGGTTTACAATTATTCCTGTAGAGAAAACCTAATCTAAAAAACCTGGCGCGAAGATCTCAGTGCGAGAATTGCGTAATTGCCGATTAAGGACAACGGGTCGCCATTATTTTTTTCTTTCCCTGGTTTTGGAAAACATCCACGGAATCAGTTCCGGCTCATTAAAGGCTTTGCGAAATGATTCGCCATGGTTGGCACCTTCATATTCGGTGTATTTCACTTCGGCTTTAGCCTCTGTCAGCAGTTTATACATGGTGCGTGAACCTTCCACCGGATTTGCCTCATCCACATTTCCGTGGAATATCCAGAAAGGGATATGTTTGATTTTTTCAATCTGTCCCGGATCAGAATACCCCGCCATAGGAACCGCCGCTGCAAACAGTTCCGGCCTTCTGGCCGTAAACTCCCAGGTGCCAAATCCGCCCATAGATTTACCGATCAGATATACCCTGTCAGGATCAATATTGAGGCTATCGATCAGTTTGTCGATCAGGGCTAAGGCAGCCGCCCCCGATTCAGAAGGCTGTTCGCTCATCGTATAAGAACCATCTTTGCCCAGACCTTTAAACGGCGTCTCCGGAGTATTTCCCACCCATTTCGCCCATTCCTCATTGATGGTTTTGTCAGAACATTGCGGAGCCAGTACATAACAAGGAAATAACGCCTGCATATTGGGCGCGATCAATGCATTTTCGCTCATAAAAAGACCTGTACTTTTGTAGATTTTAGGGCCATTATCCGTCCCACGATCACCTCTTCCGTGTAGAAATACCACCAGCGGCACTTTTTTGCGAATGTTCCCGTCCGGACTAAACAGGCGGTAGGCCATTTGTAATCCATTGGGTGCGGCAAACACATGGCGAACCAATACGCTATCGACATTTTTTTCCACCCATTGAAGGGTTTCTTCGGAAGAAAGCTGTGCGGAAGCTTTTATATTGTTGCCACCCGTTGCGGGTGAATTTTTATCTACCGATTTACAACCAGTGAGATAAATAGCCAGAAGCAGGAGAAGGAAAAAGTTTTTCATAACAATTTCATTGAGGATAGTAGTCAGTGTTCCTGCAAAATAGTTACTTTTGGTTAAGCCCTAATCAAAAACGCATGAATATTATCTATCTCCTTCTCCTCAGTCTGTTAACCCACTCCCCCATGAATGAAATTTCCTCCGGTGTGTTTCGCTGGTCAGAACTCCCCGTAAAGACGAGCAAAGACCGGGAATCGCGAAAAATCTTTGAAGGCACTTCGCCGCATTTCGAATATCTCGAAATCCACGCCACCACACAAGCCAAAGGCGCTACCCCTGCCCCACCCCATGCACAGACGGATATTGAAGAGGTGATCATTGTGAAGGAAGGCACGATGAAATTTACCATGGACGGCGAAGACGCTGTTTTAGGCGCAGGCAGCGTCATTTTGATTCCGCCACTGGCGATGCAGTCGTTACAAAACATTGGCGACGGACCACTGACCTACTATGTGATGATGTTTCGCTCCAAAGAACCTATGGATATTGAAAGATGTAAGGAAGCAGGAGGAAAGCTGTTTTTGAATGTCGATTCACTCGAATATAAACCCCACGAAAAAGGCGGGCGAATCAACTATTTTGACAGAGCTACGGCCATGTGCAAGCAGTTTGAAATGCATGTCACCCAACTCGACCATAAAGGCCCCAGCCACGCGCCCCACACCCATGTCGGCTCGGAAATTATCCTGATGATCAATGGAGATGCAGAAATGTCGATCAACGACCAGCTCTATAAGGGCTCGGCAGGCGATCTGTATTTTGTGCGCTCACAGGACTCACACGGGATCACCAATATTGGAGAAGGCCCATGCAAGTACTTTGCCTTTCGGTGGGAGTGAGCATACCGATTAGTTATAAAATCATTTCGCCTAAATCGCTGGAAACCAAACCTTCATCTTATTTACCCCCCGGTTTGACCACAGGTAATAGGGTATCAGGGTAATTGGCTGGCCGGATATATCTCCTTTCACTATATTTACCTGACTGGAAAAATGATTCATTTGCCCAACGGCGAATGAGTCCATGTCTGAAATTTTGAGCTCTGCCAATTGCGGGTTATCGGTTTCTTCTCCGCAATACACAATCGGACCATATTCGAATGCTACTTTTTGCAAATCCTCTGCAATATTTTCATCTGCAATAACCTTACGTACAGCCATCGGGAGTATTATTTCGATTTTATCGCCTTTGCTCCATTCCCGGGAAATGTCAATATACCCGTTGGTTACGTGTACCGGTTCGGCTTTGCCATTAACTGATAATTGAATACGCTGATCCATCCGGTTCATATACGAGTACAACCCTCCCGGAATGACCTGATTTTGTGCCCAGCCGGGGACTCGCAACTTTAGGGTAAATGAAGTTTTTTCAGCCGGATTTACAGACAAAGTCACTGTGCCATTCCATGGGTAGTCTGTCTGTTGGATTAACTCAACTGATTGATTGTTTATTTCAACTTTTGCCTGGTTGGAAATGTAGAGATTAACATACAGCTCATCCGGGTTTGTTGCATAAATCAAACCGGGTATCGAAGGGATAAACCGAATCATATTTGTGGGACAACACGAGCAATTAAACCAGGAAGAGCGCGTGCAGGCACCCTGATTAAAATTATATTTACCGTCGGATTCGAGGGGATTGGGATAAAAAAACTTTTTACCATCTACTGATATCCCGGCGATCAGACCATTGTAAAGCGTTCTTTCAATTACATCATAATGTTTTGATTCACCTGTAAGGAGAAATAAACGCTGATTCCAGTAAACGCTGCCAATAGCCGCACAGGTTTCATTATATGCGGTAAGATTGGGTAATTCGTAGTTTCCGCCAAATGCTTCCCCTTCGTGTTTAGCGCCAATACCCCCGGTAAGGTAAGTTTTTTTTTCTACCATATTGTGCCAGAGACTTCTTACCGCTGCGAGATATGCTGCATCATGGTATAATGCTGCAATATCAGTCATTGCCGCATACATGTACATAGCCCGAACGGCATGCCCTACGGCTTCATTTTGTTGTGTTACAGGCAAATGATCCTGGCTGTAGTCGCCAAATAAAGGATGGGTAGTTGAGTCGCCCCGTATGTCGAGAAAAAATTTGGCGAGACTGAGATATTTCTCGTTTTGAGTGATTCGGTATAGTTTGATCAATCCGGTTTCCACAATCTGATGACCAGGTGGCATGCTCAATTTTCCAGGCCCAAAGTTATCGACCAGTAAGTCTGCATTTTTCAGGGCTATATCCAGAAAATTTCTTTTCCCGGTTGCGATATAATGTGTGGCCGCTGCTTCAAACAGATGTCCGCTATTGTATAACTCATGACTGGAGATTTCCTGCTCCCAGCGTTTTTCAGCGGGTTTTACCCATGGGGCGGGAGGATTCTTTCTGTCAATGGTAAACCAGGTTGTCAGATACCCATCAGGTTCCTGGCCGACTTTTATGATAGCGATAATTGAGTCTAAATAAGCATCCAGCGCGGGGTTGGGTTTACTGATGAGCGTATTGGAAGCGCCTTCAATGATTTTATATACATCGGTATCATCAAAAGGCATTTGCCCTCTTGTTTTCCCCGCCATTTTCTTCCCGGCGATCAGAAAATTATCCATCCGGCCTTCTTCCACACACTTTTCAAAAGCATAATGAATGGTGGAATCCTGAATAGTGCTGATTTTGGGAAGCCAGAAATCATCGATTAGCACCACGTTTTTTATATCTACCGCTGAGATAGGATAATCAAACGGTTTTTCCGCTGGCTCAGGATTGCCACATCCCCAAATGGTCAATCCCAGAAAAATGTAAATGTATTTTTTCATCTTTTGATTTTAGCAAAAACTATAATTGTTAAGTTCAAAATACAAGGTAGGAATGGTCATTTTCATAGGAGGAAGCCTATAGAAATTTTCGCATTAACCTGCCGAAGGTACTTCTGCCAGGGAAAAATAGGCTTTCTTCCCCTTCTCCCTCCCGATACGCACCATTTCATCGGCGCCTGCCGATGGGCCTCCGATACGAAGCACGGCGTCCACTTTGTCGAGAAGGCGGATTATGCCTCTTTCATTATTTCTGCAAACTGTTCGGTATTGATAACTTCCACTTTGGGAAAAAGATTTTCTTTGAGCACGTTGAAATGCTTATCATCACTCACTAAATATTTTGCATTGCAAGCAATCGCACAATCGACAAATTTATTATCGTCTGTATCTGCTTCAATTAAATTCCATTTGTAGTATTTTGTTATCCAGCACACATTGGGCGCATTCTCAAGTAATTGGAGAACATATTCTGCAAATTTTTCTCCCATATGCTCACCTACGATCTCCTCGTACTCAGTCAGGATATCTGTCGTTACACAGAGTTCATATTTTTCATCCAGAAATGAATCAAATATAGGACGGTATCTTGACTTACTGGAGATCGAAACCAGTAAGACATTGGTATCAAGAACAATTCTCAAAACAGTTAGTTTTTGGGGTTGTAAGCTGTTCTTTTATGCGTTTTCAACATTCTTTCCATTTCCTCGTTTGTCCAATTGTTTTTCTCCCAAATTTCATCCGCCATTTGTGTTACTTTACTTGCCAAATACCTAACTATCAACCTTTTAATTTCGACCATATCATTATCATCTAACTCTCTTGCAAAGAGCTTAAGTATTTCTAACTGATGATTATTTAATCTGAAATTTTGTGGTATGGCATCCATAATCACTATATTTTAGAAACAGACTTCCACCTGTTTTTGCCTACAATTCAATTGTTGATATCTGTCTGCACGAGTATTAAATTTACGAAAAGTATTGAGAAGTATTCTTTAGCGATTAAGAAATTTTTGTCTTGGTTCCCGCAACCTTTACACAATTTACCCTATATCATCTATATCCATATAGATCTTCTTCCCCTTCTCCCTCCCGATCCGCACCATTTCATCGGCGCCTGCCGATGGGCCTCCGATACGAAGCACGGCGTCCACTTTGTCGAGAAGGCGGATGGCTACCGGGTGGAAGATTTCGTTGAAGATTTCGTCACCCATTTGCTTTGAGCCTGCCGTTTCGATCAGCGGCAAGGCAAACCACTCGCCCATAACCGGCAAATGGCCCATACGAAAGAGCGTCAGGGAAACCTGGCTCATATGTTCAACATTGGCGGCGATCAGCTCCGGCTGATCATTGGTACCGGAGCGATAAGGACCTGCTACGAGAATGAGTTGGGACATAGGTTAAATTTTATGGCATTACACATTAATCCGAAAAACAAACAACGGAAAACTTGGCGAAACTTTGCGTGTACTTTGCGTTACTCATATGTTTACAACTTAATGAAACTGATCTTCGATCTGAGATGATAGGGTTCACGCAAAGTCCGCAAAGGAATCGCAAAGGAACGCAAAGGGGGGGCGCATACATCTCCGCGAGACTTTGCGTGTACTTTGCGTTACTCTGTGTCTCATTTCAAACTACTTGTCGATGACAAAACATTCCATATTGAAACGCAGAGTCTCGCCGAGGAATCGCAGAGGAACGCAAAGAGGGGGCACATACATCTCCGCGAAACTTTGCGTGTACTTTGCGGTACTCTGTGTCTCATTTCAAACTACTTGTCGAAGACAAAACATTCCATATTGAAACGCAGAGTCTCGCCGAGGAATAGTGCCGCGCCAGATAAGAATCTTTGTCGCCGTCTGCGGCAAAGCCAAAGTCCTGACTCCATACCACCGGCATTTCGCCGATATAGTTTCCGGCAAACTCGGAGTTTCGCGCACCCGAAATCGGGAAATTGTGTTGACCGGAGAGGATATGTTTTCCGCTAAGTCCCTGCATAAAGGCGAGCAATGCACGGGCTTCAGGGGAAGCATTGGGCGTAACGGGTGCGGGATTTTGTGCAGAAAGTGAAAGGGTCAGAAGGAAAAATAACCCTGGGAGAAAAATTTGGCGACAGTAGTTCATGGCAGGTAGTATTTAGATATTTCGATTTCCGCAGATTTCACTATTTCTGCTGGTTTTGCATCCTTTACTGTCCAGCGTCCGCCGGGAGAGGAGGCGACAGAGGGAGTGATCTCTCAAACCTGACTTCAGGATATTGTTCAGGTAACCTGCTGATTGCTGTAACCGGCCGGGCCTTCAAATAAACATCAAAAAAAATACGCAGACAGGCGGAGGAAACGGTCAGTCCCCTTTCTTCGCCAATCGGACCCAGTGCGCCAAATATTCTGGAGACAAACCATTCGGTCAAAATTGCTCTGTCGCTGAAGTTGAAATGTCTTGCCCCCCGAAGGCTAATCCAGATACGGCTTTCCGGCAAACGGTCATATATCGACTGAATGTTTGATTGTATTTCCAGACTTGCTGAATCGGATTCTTCAGCATGATCTGCCAATAAAAACATTACAGGCTTTGGGAGGCCGGTTGTGCTCACCGCTCCAAATGGTGCCCCGTCCATATCAACCGACACTTTACAACGTATATCATCCCGGCAAAACTGAAGGGCTGTAGCGCCTCCAAAAGAGTGTCCAAAAACTCCTAATTCCTGAAGATTTAAATGCCCGCTAAATATATTATTAACATCACCTTTATTGAGTGATTCCAACTTATCCAAAACAAAACGGGTATCTGCTGTCCAAATCGTTACCAAACGGTTCAACCTACGGGTTCGCTCTTCAGAGGGGGCGCTGTCGCCCGGGTTTCCCTGTTGGGTTCCAAAAACCACTCGCCCATCAGGAAATACAACAACGCTGGTGCTGTATGGCGCATCCGAACCTACCACCACATAACCATGGCTTGCCAGTTCTTCCGCGAGGGTTGTATAGTCTCCGGCCATGGCCCCAATCCCTGACTTCATCAGCAAAACCGGGTAACTCACCTGTTTGGATGAAAGCCTGGCGTTCAAAATACTGTGAGAATGGACTTTGGATAAGTCTTTCAAAATTATATTTGATAACACCGGCCCCTGTCGCTCTTTGAGGGCCTTGCGCAAATCCGCAGGAAAATAGTCAGCAACAATGTCTGAATTTGCTGAGTCCGCAGGATACCAAACCCAGACGACCAGTTCGCGCTTTACATCAGGCGTCGGTGCCAGACTATCTGTGCGGGTACTGTCTTTCCATGCAAAGGTGGTACGCCCAACTGCATAGGTCCCGGTGGGTACGGGCAATGTTACCGACTGACTGTGTTCAACCCAAAACAACCCTAAGCACACACAAATCAATACTAAAGCCCCTGAGAGACCAAAGAGAAATATTTTCAGGGAAATCTTCAGGACTTTTCTCATCACAGAATGCGTCTAATGGTGAATGGATCTGTGTTCCCAAATTACAAAATCATACCTTATCATTAACCATCCTCACCAAATCTTCTCAAAGTCCTGTTTTTGATAGGTTTTCCCGGATGAAATAAACAGGGAGTCTGTTCTGTTTTTCAGGTTTAACGGATCGGAGTTACCAAATAGCCGTGAAAGCATTGCCAGCGGAAATAGCAACAGATAAAAAATAATCGCCAATAGTATCGGGGGAATAATCAATGACATCAGCCCGCCCAGCTTTAGCCAGAGATAATCGATTTTTTTACTGAGTCTGGGAGAAAATACGCCTGCAAGGCCTACTCCCAGGGAAACCAGAATGGCCCAATTCCATCCGTAGATCAGAAACAAAATCAGAAACCCCATGGAAATGGTCAGTACAGTTTGGGAGGGATTATGCTTTTTCATAACCTAAAATAAACTGTAAATAAATGGCGCAACCGCACTCCCTGCACCATACACCAGCAAAATCGCCATAAACAGCAATATCATGATGACGGGGGCCAGCCAGATTTTTTTCCGCTCCCGCATATACTGCCATAGATCCCGAAGTATGTCCATTTTTTTTATTTATTTTTAGTATCAAACTCACCCCAACGATTCCCGGAAAAACACATAATCCCCAACCACCAGAATATCCATCTCTGTTTGTTGAAAACATCGATATGCGTCTTCCGGCGTACATACGATCGGCTCGCTCCGCACGTTAAAACTCGTATTTACCAGCAGAGAACATCCCGTCTGCCGTTTGTATTCCGTCAACAACTCCCAAAAACGGGGGTTTGTCTCTCTGTGAACGGTTTGAACCCGGGCAGAATAATCCAAATGCGTAACTGCCGGTACATCGCTTCGCACAACAGACAGTTTTTCCTTCAAAGGTAAGAGATGAAAATTTTCCGGCAAGGCCTTTCGGCGGTTTTCCCTTACCCCAACCACAAATGACATGTAAGGAGAAGCAAATCGGGAATCAAAATATTCGCCCATATCCTCATACAAAACGGCTGGTGCAAACGGGCGAAAACTTTCCCGGTTTTTGATCTTCTGGTTCAGTTTTGTCTGCATATCTACGCGACGGGCATCTGCCAGAATGCTTCGGTTTCCCAATGCGCGGGGGCCATACTCCATCCGTCCCTGAAACCATCCTACGATCTTCCCACTGGCCAGTGCTGTAGCGATTTTTTCGGCAAGCTGATGAAAATCCGTATATTTTTGAAAAACAGCTTTTTGCCTGCGGGCCATTTGTTCGATGGTTTTATCAGAATACGCCGGGCCAAGAAATGCGCCCTCCATGGTGTCTTTTTGTGCATCAATTTTGCGTTCCTGTTCGAAGTACAAATAATAAACCGCCAAAGCTGCCCCCAACGCGCCACCGGCGTCTCCTGCTGCGGGTTGAATGTATATTTGCCTGAAAATCCCTGCTTTCAGCAATTTGCCCGCAGCTACGCCATTGAGCGCGACACCGCCCGCAAGACAAAGTGTATCCATCCCCGTAATCTTTTGGGCCTCCACCGCCATTTTTAACACCATTTCTTCCGTGATGGTCTGAATTGCCAATGCCAGATCGCTGTGATGTTGCTCGATGGCAGATTCAGGCGCCCTCCTGGGAAAACCCAGCAATTTCTCCCATTGTTTGTCTTTGGTCATTCGCAGACCTGTGGCGTACCGAAAAAACGCCTGATTGAGCCATACAGAACCGTCGCTTTTGATATCGATCATTTGGGTTCTGATCTTTTCAATATACCCGCGTGTCTGCGGAGAACCGGGGTCGCCAAAAGGAGCCAGGCCCATGAGTTTATATTCGCCCGAATTGACCCGAAAACCGAGGTAATAGGTAAATGCGCTGTACAGCAATCCGACTGAATGGGGGAAACGCAATTCTTTATGAATGGTGATGTCACGGCCATCTCCCGAACCAATCGCCGCGGTACACCATTCCCCTACTCCATCGATGGTCAGAATCGCTGATTTTTCAAAAGAAGAAGGATAAAATGCGCTCGCAGCATGGGATAAATGATGTTCGGAAAATAGCAGCGGAATGCGTTTTTTATCGTAGTTTCCAATAGCTTTAAGCTCGCCAATGAGTATTTTTTTGAGGAATAATTTTTCATTCAGCCAGACAGGTATCGCTTTTAAAAATGACTGTACCCCCCGGGGAGAAAAGGCATAGTAGGTTTCCAACAGGCGCTCAAATTTGAGGAGAGGTTTTTCATAAAAGACAATGGCATCCAGTTCGTCTATATCCAGCCCGGCCTGTTCGAGGCAAAAACGAATAGACCGGGCGGGAAAGACATCCGTATTTTTCTTTCGGGTAAATCGCTCCTCCTGTGCTGCGGCGACAATTTGCCCACCGATAATCAGTGCTGCTGCGGAGTCGTGGTAATACCCGGATATACCTAAAATCTTCTTCATTCGCCGGTTATGGTAAAAGAAAGTCTATTATTTTTTTTGCATAAATTTCATGGGCCACCGCATTGGGGTGGTCGTCAAACGGCGCATTTGTATATTCTTTCAGCGAAAGATCAACGGAAATATCGAGTGTTTCAATTCCTGATTTCTCCAGTAACGCCAGCATCTTTTTTGTCTCCGCCGAATGGGTAATTCCCGTTACTACAAGGCGAATATGTGCCTCATTACACAGGGCCTTGATCATGGAAAATAGTTGGATCGTATTGGCCCTGGCATCAATCGCGCGGCGCTGGCTTTGGTCTCTCAGGTCCTGAAGGAAATTTACGGATGCAAAGGTTTCCCGGTACTCCCAGTTCTGGTAAAGGTCTTCCCATTTGCAGAAATGCACGTTTGTATTTTCCTGACTCAGGTAGGGAATTCGGCTCCCGTGCATACGGGTTTGTACCAAAGAGTCTGACCGCTGATAACCCATATATAAATCACGCCGATAGGCCGGGGTCAGCGAATTGCGGGCGTCGTGAAAGTCTGCATAGTTGAGGATAATGGTACCCGGAATTTCCCGCTGTGCGATAAGTCGCCGGATTTGCAAATATGCCTGAACCGTTCCATAGCCAGGAACCCCCAGGTTTTTAGTATAGGTATTGGGTAAATATTGATTTACAAGAAAAGGAAAAGTCAAGCTGTCAGAAACCCCCATTCCGTAGGTGAATGAACAACCCAAAAAATAGACAGAATCAGGGGAAGCTTCTGCCCGAAGTTTGTAGGTGGTAATTCGAAGGGAATCCTCTCCATGCGAAACGGTATATTTCAGTCCGTGATTGATCGTCACTTCATAGGTACCCGGGTTGAGCCCAAAACCCAGTTCAGCATGCGGGAGTATACAGTTTGCGGGAGATGACTCAATCGAGTATGCCACCTGCCGGTAAGGGCGGAAACCGAGAATCCACAAAGCCGCTTCCAGACAAGGAAAAAACAGCAAAGCAATATACAGCCCATACAAAACCTGGGACCGAAGCGGGGTGATATGCGGCTGGGGGCTCTCCAAACAGAAACTGTACTTACCCGTTAGTTATTCCATGATACTAATCGCAAACCCTCCACCGGGCGCAGCCTGTAAGGTCAGTTCCGTCTTGCTCGTCACTTCCATCTTTTTAATGGTATAGGCCTGGGGGTTGGTTTCATAATGGGCGTCTTTGGCATCGGCATAAATGATTGCCTGGTATTTTTTGCCGGGGTCGAGAAAACTGAGCTTGATGTTAGCCTGATGTCCGTTTTCGTCGCTGGTATTACCGATAAACCAGTTACCCGTTCCTTTGGCTTTTCTCGCAATGGTGATATAGTCTCCCGGCTCCGCCTCCAGGATTTTCGTGTCGTCCCAGTCCACGGCGACATCTTTGATAAACTGAAACGCATCGGGAAAACGGTTGTAGTTTTCGGGTAAATCCGCTGCCATCTGCAAAGGGCTGTACATCGTAACATAGAGCGCCAACTGCCTCACCAGGGTAGAATGGACAAAAGAATTATTCTTTGGGTTGATTTTGGAGACTTTGGTTTCGAAAATACCGGGTGTATAGTCCATGGGGCCGCCCATCAGACGGGTAAACGGTAAAATCGTGGTATGGTCAGGGTTGCTTCCGCCAAAGGCTTCGTACTCTGTGCCGCGGGCAGACTCGTTGGCGATCAGGTTGGGATAGGTACGGGACAAACCGGTAGGGCGAACCGCTTCGTGGGCATTGACCATAATTTTATACTTTGCGGCCTCTGTGATGGCATACAGATAATGATTGACCATCCATTGCCCATAGTGGTATTCTCCTCGGGGAAGTATATCGCCTACATATCCGCTTTTTACCGCATGGTAGCCATTGTCCACCATAAACCGGTAGGCTTTGTCCATATGCCGCTCGTAGTTGCGGACGGAGCCGGAGGTCTCGTGGTGCATGATCATTTCCACTCCTTTGCTTGCCGCGTAGCGGTGGATTTCCTCCACATCGAAATCGGGATAAGGCGTAACAAAGTCAAAAACGTAATCCTTCCATTTGCCAAACCAGTCTTCCCAGCCGGTATTCCATCCTTCCACCAACACGGCATCAAAGCCATGCTGTGCGGCAAAGTCAATATACTCTTTGACATGCGCAGTATTGGCAGCGTGAAGGCCATTGGGTTCGGTTTGGCTGTAATCAATCTGGTCGAGTTTTACACTTTGGTAGTTGTTGTAAGCCCACGAACTGCGCCCGGTAATCATTTCCCACCAGACCCCGACATATTTAACCGGCCTGATCCACGATACATCAGAGTATTTACAGGGCTCATTTAAGTTTAAAATCAGTTTTGATGCCAGAATATCGGTTGCCTGATCGCTTACAATCACTGTACGCCACGGCGACTGGCAGGGGGTCTGCATATATCCTTTGTCTCCAATGGCATCGGGGGTGAGGAAAGATTCAAGCACAAAGTTTTTGTCGTCCAGATTCAGCGACATACAGGAATAGTCTACCAGAGCGGCTTCATGAATGTTGATATACAAGCCGTCATCACTTTTGAGCATAAGCGGAGTCTGTACACCCGTTTCTGAAAAGGTCGTTTGTGAGGCATTGGGCGTGATAGCTGCGGCCATTTTACTGCGTACTTCTGATAATTTGGAAGTAACCGTGCTGTATTCTTGGGTATCGAAATCGCCCGGCAGCCAGAAAGCTGTATGATCACCCGCGAGGGCAAACTGTGTTTTTTCTTCTTTAATGATAAAATAACCCAGATTCTCCTGCTGGGGAAATTCGTACCGAAAGCCCAGTCCATCATCAAACAGCCGGAACCGGACAATAAAACTCCGCCGGGAAGATGCCTGGGTAAAGTGTGCGACCAGCTCGTTGTAGTGGTTGCGAATCGCCTTTACCTCTCCCCATACTGGTTCCCAGGTTTCGTCGAAAGTTGAAGTCGCACTTTGCGTAAGCGCAAACCCTGTGGTGAGCGATTGTGCGTCTTTTAGTTCCAGCCCCAGACGGCTTGGAAGAATGACCGGGCGGCTTTTATAATCGAGTCGATAAGTGGGTGCGCCATCCGTAACCGTTACAGTCAAAACCAGCGCACCATCCGGTGATGTAAGCCCGGCAGCATGCAGAAAAAAACCTGTGGCGATGAGAAGAACTGAGAGAAATATATTTTTCATTTTGCGGTAATTATTCCAAGATCATTTTCATCCCATCATACAAAAAATAGAGGGAAAACAGAAATAGAGAAATGCCCAATACCTGCATAAGCCGCAGATAAGACTGGTTGTTCAGAAATGTTTTGGACCGGGCGGCAATAAGGGCAACCCCTACTTTTGAACCGACCAATAACAGATAAAAAGACAAGAAAAACAGTATCACAGACAGTGTATTGGTTTCGGCTGCTTTTAGTGCCAATGGTGCGCCGATTGTTGCCCAGAAAAGATAGGGGTGCGGGCTGAGGAAATTGGTAATAATGCCAATCCGAAGCGAAGATGGGTTTGTTTCAGGATCAGGAGTCAGCGACTTTGTACGGAAAGTTTCATACCCCATGTAAGCGATAAAAATACCGCCGGCGAGCGAAATCAGGCCCAGCACGGTATGAAATGCTGATAGGCGGGAGAAAATCGCCAGCGAAATCAAAATAACCGGCAAATCTGTAATCAGCGGTGCAAAGGCAATCTTAATCCCTGCTTTCAGATTGTGCCTAAGGGTTTCCATCAGCATGAGTGACAGCAGGGGTCCCGGAGAAATGCCTGCGGTCAAGCCCAAAAGTGCCCCGATAGACAGATATTGAAAAGTCTGAAGTGTAAACATGAGAGCACACTTTTTTCCACGCTCACTTTTTCTTTTTCAAAGCTTTGGCTATCCCGGCCTCCACCAATGGCTCCATAATCGCATACCCTTCGGCATTGGGATGAACACCGTCGGTACCGAGGTTTTCTTTCAGTCCCTTGCGATCGTCAACCATAGCGGAGAAGTAGTCGACATATACCAGTTTATTTTTTTGCGCATACGCCTGAATCAGAGAATTGAGTTTCACCACTTTTTCGGCAGGCTCAAGTCCTTTTCGCCAGGGGAAATCATAAGCGGGAAGTACTGAGCACAAAACCACCTTTATATCATTGGCTTTTGCCAGTTCTGCCATGGAGTAGATATTGTCTGCAATGGCTTCGATTGTGGAGGGACCTGTATTTCCGGCGATATCATTGATACCTGCCAGGATGACTACGACAGAGGGTTTCAGTGCGATGACGTCCTGCCGGAAACGAACGAGCATCTGCGGGGTAGTCTGGCCGCTGATGCCGCGGTTGACATAAGGTTTTCCTTCAAAAAACCCGGGACGGCTGTTTAGCCAGCCGATGGTAATAGAGTTCCCCATAAATACTACCCGGTTTTCTCCGGGTCCGGGCGCAGTTAGCTGGGCATTTTGTTCCTGAAACTTCGCCAGATTTGGCCAGTCCTGAGCCAGGGAAATGGTTAGAAAGTAATGAGTAAGCAAGAGAGCAAATAGCAATTTCAAGTTTTTCATAAGACATATTTTAAAACAAGATTCATTTAAATTCTGCCATCCGGGCAATTCGGGAAGGTGTTTCACGCTGTGGAAGTGGCGTTAAACCGAACAATCTTCAAAAAAGCCAATCGCGACCAGCGCCTCATAGAGCGCATTGGTTTCAGCCTCGGTCAATGTGCGAATAGGAGTCCTCGGAGGACCACAGTCTTTACCGATCATCTGCATGATGGCTTTGCCGGCGGAAAGTCCGCCGTACTGGTGAAGGAGGGCAATTGCCTCCACCGATTTGTTCTGGTAAAACCGCGCCTGATAGATGTCTCCTTTGCCAAATGCTTCCAGCAATCGCTGATAAACCGGCATGTGATAGTTATAGGTACTGCCTACCGCCCCATCTGCCCCCATAGAAAGGGCAGCCAACAGCTCTTCATCGCGCCCCCAGAGCATTGTGTACTTTCTGTCGCGAAACTGCGTACAGCGGTGAAAGTCCATCAGATTGCTATGGGAGTACTTGATCCCCACCAGATTGGGGATTTTTGTCTCTGCGATTTCCAGAAATGCATACATAGAAAAATTTACCCCTGTAAGAACCGGAATGTGGTAATAGTACACAGGCATTTCCGGGACAACAGCGGCAATTTCAGCACAATATTGTACAAGGTATTCGACAGAATGAACGGGAAAATAGCTGGGCGGAATGATGGCGATCGCATGCATACCGGCATCTCTGGCATACCGGGAAAGCTCTATGGCGTCGGGCTGACAATTTCCGCCGACCATTGCGATCGTCGTAAAACCTGCCGGACAGGACTCGCCCCAGGCTAAAAACATATTTTTCCTTTCTTCCAGCGTCAGGGAAGGGCCTTCTCCGGTAGATCCACAGATAAATGCGCCTTTCACGCCATTGGATGCAAGAAAAGCGGCCATTCCGGGTATCACTTCCAGGTTGATGCTACCGTCAGCATTCATCGGGGTAAAAGGCGCAGAAATAATAGCGTGTTTAGGTAAATGGTGGTCCATATAGGGGAAATTAACGGCTAAAAAAATGATGCGGCGCAGTAGCTGTAACTGTGCCGCATCAGGAGAGAGCGAGAAACGGGAGTCGAACCCGCGACCCTCAGCTTGGGAAGCTGATGCTCTACCAACTGAGCTATTCTCGCTTAGGATTTTCTGTCTAAATCCTATACAAGTATAAGACTTTTTGATAAGATTGTTACGGAAAAATTTAAGTAATTTTCAGACATATGCTGAACCATTTGCTGTTTCTGACTCCGGGATTTCCTGCCAGCGAAGCAGACACCGCCTGTCTGCCCATGATTCAAACCCTGATCAAAGAAATGGCTGCTCATTTTCCGGAAACAGTGGTATCCGTCGTATCTACGCAGTATCCTTATGAAGTGGGCGAATACCGGTGGAATGGTCTCCCGGTCTATACTGCCGCAGGCAAAAACCGCCGGTTTCCGCTCCGGCTCAAAACCTGGTACGAGGCAAAGAAGTATATCCTCCGCCTTCACCAGAAAACCCCCATCAGCCTGATCCATAGCTTCTGGCTTAGTGAATGCGCCCTTCTGGGGCATTATATCGGAAGACAACTCGGCATTCCTCATCTCAACACCGTAATGGGGCAGGATGCAAAAAAAAACAATCCCTACCTCAATGCCCTCCCTCTGGAAAAAATGCAGCTTGTGGGGCTTTCTCCCTTTCACGCGGAGCGGTTTCGCGATTCCACCGGAAAAAACCTTCTTTCCGTAGTTCCGCTGGGTATTGACACAACAGCATTTCCTCCGCTAAATACAGCACCTCGCCCGATTCATCTGCTCGGCGTAGGGTCACTCATTCCCCTAAAAAACTATGGGGTTTTTGTACAAGCAGCGCAAAAGCTCCGTCTGCTGTTTCCAGACCTCCGATGTGAGCTTGCCGGAGACGGCGTCGAAAGAGAGAGGCTGGAAAAAATGGTAGAAAATGCAGGGCTTACAGACCATTTTTACTTTTGCGGGCAAATACCGAGGGAAGAGGTTTTGGAAAAAATGAGCCAAAGCCGGGTGCTCTTTCATCCCTCGGTGTATGAATCTTTTGGATATGTATTTTCAGAAGGATTGTACTCAGGGATGCAGATATGCAGCCGGGCCATTGGTGCAGCCACACCCGGCCCCCGTTGGATGGTTGCGAAAGACGATGAAGATATGGTCAATATTGCGAAAAAATCACTTTCACAGCCCTATAGTCCTTTGCGGGAAAAAGTTCCGACAATTTATGACATGGTTCAAACTTATCGAAAATACTACTTGTCTCTGTTATGACCCACCGTTAATCGTTGGAAAATCACCAGTTTGTGTAGTATCTTAAGCGGGTAAAATCCCGTATTAACGACAACAATGAATGTAAAATATGTTTGAGAAAACCGGGAAAGTTTTGGTGATAGATGATGATGAAGGGATTCTCCTTACGCTGAAAATTCTGCTACGCAAGCACTTTTGTGAGATTGTCACCGAAATGACGCCGCAAAAAATCACGCAGCTTCTGAGCCAGCAACATTTTCATGTAGTCATGCTCGATATGAATTTTGCCATTGGTGCGACCAATGGTAAAGAAGGTTTTCACTGGCTGAAAACCATTAAGGAGCTTTCGCCGGAGTCGGAAGTGGTCATGATGACCGCTTATGCTGATATCGAACTGGCTATCCGGGCGATAAAAGAAGGTGCGATGGATTTTGTGATCAAACCCTGGGAAAATGAAAAATTGATCGCTACGGTTCTCGATGCATTTAAGAAAAGCCAGATGACTGGCAGCCATTCTCCAATGGTTATACCTACTACTTCTGCAGCCGCAGAAGTAAACAGGGTATTTATGTTTCTGGACATCAAATCTTCGACAGAAATCGCCGATACCCTGGGTCATTTCCGCTACTTTACCCTCCTGAATGATTTTTTTGCCGATATCTCTGAGTCCATCTCTGAATGGGAAGGAGAAATATACCAGTACGTAGGGGATGAAGTCGTCGTGTCATGGCCGCTGGAAACAGGCATTGAAGCGGCCCGATGCCTGAATTGTTTTTTCCAAATCTGCGACCGCATGGATATGCTCGCCCCCCGCTACCTGGAAAAATATGGTATTCAACCTCAATTTAAAGCAGGTTTTCACTGTGGAATTGTAACTACAGGTTCTATTGGTACCATTAAAAAGGAAATTGTATTTTCAGGCGAGGCGTTGGCTGTCGCCGCCAGAATTGAAGGCCTGTGCAACCGTTACCGGGTAAATCTTCTCCTTTCGGAGGACCTGATGGGACATTTGCCTGAAAATGATTTCTTTGTTTCCCGAAAAATTGACGATATTATCCTTCGCGGAAAACAAAAACCCATGACACTTTACAGCGTCGAAAGACAAAAAACCGCTTAGTACGACGACTATGGACAGATTTGAGAAGTTTGCAGAAGAGCTGAAACAGATTGCTCCCTTTAATATCCGCTACAAGGACGAGTCCTGGGAAATGCAGGTATTAAATCTGTTTGCCATGCCTTTCTGCCCTGAATTTCTCTCCCGGTTTACCACTGTTGTCGGCAATAATATCTATTTCCCCAACCGGTCATTTATCCGCATGAACCCTGACGCTGCCATGCGCACCCTCGCACATGAAGCAGTACACATTCTGGACATGGACCGCTGGACGCCCGGCTTTTTTGCAGGGGCTTACCTTTTTCCTCAAATTCTTGCGCTGGGTGTTTTTCTTTTCCCTTTTTTGGGAATCTGGGCATTGCTGTTTTTGCTGTTTCTCCTACCCATTCCGGCACCCTTTCGCACTTACTTTGAGGTTCGCGGTTATGCTATGGATGTGCTGACAGTCGCCCCTCACCAACGAAAAGCTGTGCTGGATCAGGCGGTTGCGCAATTTACCGGATGGAATTATTACAAAATGTTTCCCTTCGAATCATCGGTCAGGGCGCAAATCACCGAATGGGTAAATAAAGCTGAAAAAGGCGAAGCCAAAGACCTGATGAAAATCCTGCTCATCTACGAATTGGTAGTTGAGGAATAAAGGGTAATTTGGTTCTATGAAACCATTTTTATCCTTACTCATCTTCTTTTACGGGCTCTCTGCCTATAGTCAGTCTGTTGTCCGTATTATCAATTGCAATATCATCGACCCTGTTTCTGGCAAAATCGCCGCCAACCAGGATATTCTGGTGGAAGGAGATCAGGTCAAACGCATTTCATCTCATCGGAACCGGCCAGGCGTACCGGGAGAAACTACCATTGATGGTTCTGGTAAATGGGTCATTCCCGGCCTGACCGACGCACATATCCATTTTTTTCAGTCGGGAGGATTATATGCGAGACCCGATATCATTGACCTTCGCAACCGGGTACCTTTAGAGAAAGAGCGAAAGCGCGTAATGGAAATGGCCCCGGATTTTCTGGCTCGTTATCTGAGTTGTGGTATTACAACGGTATGTGATATGGGAGGGCCACTCACCAACTATGATATCAGAGCGAAAGCCCGCACAAACGACTTCGCGCCCGATGTGTATGTAACCGGGCCCCTGATTTCATCCTACCAGCCGGAAGAGTTTGGCACACAAGACCCGCCGATCGTCAAAGTCTGGACGCCTGAAGAGGCACGGGAAATGGTCAGGTCGCAGATTCCGTTACATCCCGACTATATCAAAATCTGGTATATTGTTCGGCGGGGAGAGAAACCCGAACAATTTCTGCCCATTGTCAATGCGGTGGTAGAAGAAAGTCATAAAAACGGATTGCCCGTAGCAGTTCATGCCACACAGTTGGAAACGGCGCGTCTTGCGGTAATGGCCGGTGCCAACATACTCGTTCATAGTGTAGATGATCAGGTCGTGGACCAGGAGTTTATTGACTTATTGGTTGAAAAAAAGGTGAGTTATATCCCGACCCTGACGGTAAGCGAAAATTATTCCCAGGTGTTGGGCCAGCATATGGAGTTCCGGCAGGAAGACTTTACGATAGCCAACCCATATACTTTGGGAAGTCTGACGGACCTAAGAGGTTTCCCGGCAAATGAAATCCCGGACTATGTACAAAACCTCATGGAAAAACCGTTTTCCCGTTCGCCCAAAGTGAATACGATGTATGAAAATCTGCGTCAGCTTCAGGCCGCAGGGGTAAATATTGTAACAGGTACAGACGCCGGAAATATAGGCACCCTTCATGCTTCCAGTTATTACGAAGAGATTGCAGCGATGAAAGCCGCAGGTCTGTCTCCGCTGGAGATCCTGAGATCGGCGACTTTCAATGCAGCCAAAATGTTAGGGAAAGATAAAACACAGGGTACTGTCGCAGCAGGAAACCAGGCAGATTTGGTGCTGCTTTCGGAAAATCCACTGGAAAATATCCAAAATCTTAGCAAAGTGCATATGGTCGTTGCCAAAGGCAGGGCCATGCATCCGGATTCACTGTTGCCGGGAAGTCCGGAGTTGTTGGCACAACAACAATTAAATGCATGGAATTTGAAAGACATTCAGGCGTTTGCCAATTGTTTTGATGAACATGTCGAGGTGTACAAGTATCCCAATGATAAACAATATACAGGAAGAAATGAGCTATACGAGCTGTATTCACCATTCTTCAAAGAAGTCCCGCAGGCATATTGTGAGGTAGTAAAGAGAATCCATATGGGTAATGTGATAATAGATGAAGAGAAAATCACCGGAATAGGAACGGCCCCTCCCCGACGAGTGGTTGCCATCTATGAAGTAGCCGGAAACAAAATTATCAGAGTAACCTTTATCTATCCCTGAGGAAAAAAATCCGGAAAATCTGTTATAAAATTTTGTTTTTTGAACAACCATTTAGTTTATTTGAAAAATTATTCAGCAGTTATCAAAATAAATTTCACCTATACGGAAATAACAGAGAGGCAAAAAGTTTATATCTACCCACTAGTAGGTATTGCAATTGGGGTTTTCCTTGGAGTAATTCGCACTGTAAAGCAATCAGGTTAAGGCCTATCAGTTACTCGCCATTTTACCGAAGGGCACATACCAGAAAGACAGCGTTGTGGAACAGAACCAGGAATCTTCACATATAAAGTCTATTGAAGATCTCTTTAAGAGAGACCGTGAACATGGCCTGTCCATAATGGATAATATTGCGACAATATTACCCGGGAAAATTTTTTTGTTGGAGATCTTTGAAACGTCGGGAAACATAGAACTTAACACAACTTTTTGCAGCTATCAAGATAGCAGCAAAGTTGATCATACAAACGAAACAGATAGTTTCAGACCATGTATTCATCCGGAGGATTATACGTGGCTGGTAGATCGGTTTAAAAGCTCTGTCAGGCCGGAAACTGATGCGTTTCAATTTTTCGCCAGGCTACGCGTAGAATCAACTCCACAAAGTGAACCAGAAAGATTTATCTGGCATTTCTTCACTGTAAAAATCTTACGGAAAGATCAGGCTGAGCTGCCTGCCAGATTATTGTGCATTGCTGTTACAACAGAAAATATTGTCAACCACGAACGCAAATTTGAGACCTATATTCAAGATGCCTCTTTTATCAGAGCGAATCAGGAAAAGTTCTTTGACCTCACTTTTAGAGAAAAAGAAGTTTTGCATCTACTCTCAAAAGGTTTTACCAACCGTCAAGCCTCTTTGCAACTAGGAATTTCAGAGCAAACCGTGAAAACGCACAGAAAAAAAGTAGTGAAAAAACTACAAACCGCAAACCCAATGGAACTGGCCAATTATCTCGTTTTCTTCGAATAACGGCCAGAAAAAGATATTTAAGAATGCATATCTATTCAGCAGTGACATGGCCTTGTCCCGAAAGGGATAAGGTCAGTCTTTTATACCTACACATGGGTATTGCTTATTAAAAATATTAATCGTAAAATTGTCGTAGTATTTATTAAATAGACGTTCAATTTATTTTCTTGCACTTTCATTCGCTGTCTACCTGCCATAAGACTATTTAAAAGAAAATAAATTTATTATAAGATTTGATCTCTTTAGAGCATTTTTTGGGTCGATGGAAGGTGTGGTGGTAATTCCTTTGCCATGCACACCTCCTCTTTGGTTCAAATTCAAGTATTTCACCCCACTCTTGTAACTCTACTTTTCGATTATCGTCGGTCAATTTTTTCATTTTTCAAATGAAGCCCGATGAACAAACTGAGCGAAAAAAAATCACGTCGCAAGCTCTATTCTCCTAAACAAACACCTGTTAAAGAAAAAAGTCTTCAAACCACAACTAATCCGGTATATGATCCACCGACATTACCATTTGTACAAATGGTGAAAACCTGGCTCAATTCACGTCAAACGACAATTTTCCTTGCTTTATTTTTTGCTCTTTTACTGATGGGCTTTCTCCTGAAAGATTCTTTCTATTCAGGAAAAGGGGGGAAAACCGCTGAAAAGCTCATCGCAGGCCAGAAAGAAAATCCGACTGCAAAACCTGCTTTGCCGGAATCAGGACTTACCGGAGAGAATCTCAGTGATACGCAAATTGTAATTTCTGACGAATCAGGTATTTCCCCTGATGAGGATATTCCCGCAGAATCCGGGGCGGAAAAAATACCTGATGCGATCAACCTGGGATCACCTGATGGCATTTTTGATATTCTGGGGAACCCGCTTGCCGGCGAACCGCTTCAGTTTCGGATCCGCAACTATGATCCCTCGATTGTCTATGAAATTAATTTAGGCAATGGAGAGCGTCAACGTGTGTTTAAGGAAACGACCTACCGATATGCCGAGCCGGGAAGTTTTAAGGTCACCCTGAGTTTTTCCAAACCCGGAGAGCCTGGGCTATTTGTGCACCGTTACCTTAAAATCAAGCCTGTAGAGATAGAGGAGACAGACAATATTCTCGCTGAAAATCCAATTCCTCCGGCAAGTTCCAGTCCATTGGCAAAGGCTGACACTCAACTCCCCAAAAACCCTGTACGGGATTCCGGATCTTTTCAGACAGGATTATCGGGCCCCGGGCCTTCTGCAACTACCCTAATCAAAGAACAACCGCAAGCTGCTCCTGTGCAACCCCAACCCGTAGTTAAAACAGAAAAAACCGAACCAGTAATTTCGCCCAAAACACCCCTGGAATTTGCAGAAAAAATGCCTGCCTATCCCGGAGGATCCAAAGCGCTGAACGACTTCTTCAATCAGCAGATCAACTATCCCGAAATGGCCCGTGAAAACGAAATTGAAGGGAAAGTGTACGTCCGGTTTGTCGTTCGTCCGGATGGTTCTGCCAGCGACTTTACGGTCGTACGGGGGATTGGATTCGGCTGTGATGAAGAAGCCCTCCGTGTAGTAAACAACATGCCCAAATGGATTCCCGGAGAACAATCGGGACAAAAAGTTTCTGTGATCAAAACATTGCCTATTACTTTCAGATTTAAATAATGACGATTCGCCTTACTATTTTACGCTATGTAATCTCCTTGTTCACCTTATTGCTGCTTTCATCTGCTTACACTTTTGCCCAACATACGATCCGAGGTGTCGTCCTTGACGAATCCAACGACGAGTCTGTGATCGGCGCTACGGTTACCATTAAAAATCAGGCTGTAGGAACCACCACAGATATGGATGGCATGTTTTCACTCAGTACTGACCTGGATTTTCCCCTAACCCTTGAAATTTCCTTATTCGACTTTATCACAACTTATGTCATTGTAGAAGAAGAAACCGAACTTCTTGCAATTGTTTTACGACCCGAAAATACGTTCAGCGAAGAGATCGTGGTCTCCGCTTCACGGATCGAAGAAAGAATCCTTGAATCACCGGTCTCCATTGAGAAGTTTACCCTGATGAAAATCAGAGAAACGCCGGGGGTAGATATTTTTGCCAGCATGGCCGGAATGAAAGGTGTGCAAATCAATACCAGCAGCCTCACCTTTACCTCCATCAACACGCGTGGATTTGCCGATGCTCAAAACTGGCGGTTTATTCAGTATGCCGATGGTATGGAAATCAATTCACCCGGGCTGAACTATTCATTCGGAAACCTGATCGGCCCTACAGAGCTTGACCTGCGCAATGTAGAGATTGTACCGGGCCCGGGTTCTGCGCTTTACGGACCTAACGCCTTTAACGGTCTGCTTGTAATGAATTCCAAAAGTCCCTTTGACTATCAGGGTGTCAGCGCCCAGGTGAAAGGCGGGATAACGGTACAAAATGCTTCCGGGAATAATCCTTTCGGCGAATTTTCTCTCCGCTATGGGAAAATGATCAACGAAAAATGGGCATGGAAAATAAATCTCAACTATCTCACTGCGACCGATTGGGGGGCAAATGACGAATCTTATCATATCACGCCTCAAAATATTTCACAGAAAGACCAGTTATTACAACTTCCCCGCTCCCACCCCAACTTCAACGCAGTGAACGTTTATGGGGATGAAATTGCTGTGCCGGTATTTATTACTCCGGATTCTTCGATTCAGGTCAACCGCTCAGGTATTGCCGAATCAGAAATCCTTGACTACAGTGTCAACAACTTCAAAGTCAATGGTTCGTTGCATTTCCGCCCGACAAAAAATGTAGAGGCAAGTTACGACGTGCGCTTTTTTCATGCAGACGCTATCCTGCGTCATACCACTGTTTACCCTCTGCGCGATATACGGCAGTTGATCCAGAAACTGGAAGTACACGGGGATGAGTTTAATGTAAAGGCCTACTACAGCTACGAGGATGCCAATAAATCCTATGCACTGCTGGGAACAGGGGCATTTATACAGGAAGGGCTGAAATCCAGTGCCCGCTGGTCAGCGGACTATGGAGCGGCTTACAGGGGTGAAGTTCCCGGTATAGCCCCCGGCGACCACTCAGCTTCCCGGTTATTTGCTGACAGAGATATACCTGGTTCCACCAGCGAAGCTTTTCAAAAACTTCGCACAGCCAGTCTTTCCAACCCCGATGTACTCACCGGCGGCTCCCGATTCATCGACAAATCGAGTATGTTGCATGTCGAAGCCAATTACGACTTCCGGGGAAAAATTACCTTCTTTGATCTTCAGGAAGGAATCAGCTTCCGCCGGTATTTCCTCAACTCCGAAGGCAATCTTTTCAATGACGGGCCTTCAGGGTTTAACGGCATCATCCCAATCCAGGAATACGGCGCATATGCACAGGGATCCAAAGATTTGCTGAATGACCATCTGGCGATCAGGGCTTCGCTCCGCATGGATAAAAACCAGAACTTTGAAGCGAGAGTCAGCCCCAGGGCATCGGCTGTGGTAACATTGGGGAAAGAGCGGCAGCACAACTTCAGGTTCTCAGGCCAAACGGGTTTTCGCAACCCGGCAACGCAGGAGACCTATATAGCGCTTGATATTGGAAGTGCCGTTATCCTCGGTGGAACCCAGGATAATATTTATAACTATAACTACAGCATGGGGGAAAGCCAGGTCGTCAATGGAAGGGATATCCACCAGCAACTCGTAACGCTCGCTTCAGTCGGACAATTTCTCGCCACTGGCGCCAATAATCCTTCCCTGCTGGTACCCGCCCGGCTCGAATTTCTGAAACAAGAACAGATATCTACCTTTGAGTTTGGCTACCGGGGACTTTTGGGACAAAAACTCCTGATCGATGCAAATGTCTATTACAATACCTACCGCGACTTTGTAACCCGAACCCTTGCTTACAGCTTGCTGGTCAACCGGGCCTTTGCCGTCTATACCAATGTTCCCGACGAAATCACCAGCTATGGCGCAGGGCTGCAACTGGAGTATCTCTTCCCACTGGGCTATCGTGTATGGGGTAACTATACCTATACAAACTTTGATGCAGATAAAGCACTGGCCAATAATCCCGGCTTTTTCCCAGCGTTCAATACACCCAAAAACCGGTTTAATATCAATATCAGCAACCGCGATGTTTTTGAAGGAATTGGGTTCAGCGCAGCTTTCCGCTGGTCAGATTCTTACCTTTGGCAGTCTCCTTTTGGACAGGGTGAAATCAAAGCCTATAGTGTTGTCGATGCGGCACTCAGCTATCGGATCGCACCCGCAAAGTCCACGATAAAAGTGGGTGCAGCCAACCTGTTGAATCATGAGTACAAACAAATCTATGGAGGACCGGCTATTGGTGCCCAATATTACCTGAGCCTTACCTTTGACGAATTGTCAGGGCAACCCTGAGAACCGTATCGGTTACTTCAAAATCGATACTCCCCCGGGCCGTCAGTCACATGGCGGCCTTTTTTATTTTTCGGAATTATAAAGTAATTTGGAGAAAGTAATCTTTCCGAAGTGAGGCAGAAACCACCAGGGACACAAAGGCCTCACAAAGGGCACAAGAAAACCCCGCTTTGTGTCCCTTGCGCCTTCCTCGTGCCCTTCGTGGTTTATCCCAATAAGTTGATAATTCCGTTATTTTTTACTTTTCAAGGGCTGAAAAAAATATCAACTTTGCGCCAGTGAAAATTATATGCATTTCTGATACCCACGGTAAACACCAATTGTTTCCGCTTCCGGAAGGAGATATGATTCTCCATGCCGGAGACTTCAGCAAAAGAGGAACAGAAGATCAGATCAGCGATTTTCTGAAGTGGTTTTCTTCGCTCGACTACCGGTATAAGGTTTTTATAGCGGGAAACCACGATTTCCTTGCCGAAAAAGAACCGATGAAATTTCACCGGTTGATTCCCAACAATTGCATCTACCTGCAGGATTCGGGGGTAGAAATTGAAGGAATAAAAATCTGGGGATCGCCGGTAACCCCCTGGTTTTACGACTGGGCGTTTAACCGCCACCGGGGGGCAGAAATTCTCCCCTACTGGGAAAAAATCCCGCCAGACACACAAATTCTTCTCACCCACGGGCCACCAGCCGGCATTCTTGACCAAACTTTCCGTGGTGAAAAAGTGGGCTGTCTCGACTTAAAAGAAAGAATTGAAACCATTCGGCCCCGGATACATATCTTTGGACATATTCATGAGGCAGCAGGGACAATAGAGCAAGACGGAACCCTCTTTGTGAATGCCAGTATGCTCAACCTACATTACGAGCCGGAAAATGAACCGGTGGTCATTGACTGGTAGGTCTTTTCCACCGCCTGCTGAATGTCCTGAATCAAATCATTGGCATCTTCAATTCCTACCGAAAACCGCAGCAATTGATCAGAGATACCCATTGCAGCGCGGGCTTCAGCCGTAAGTTTTGCATGTGAAGTCATTCTCGGAGAACAAATAATTGACTCCACGCCACCAAGGCTCATCGCCGGATGGATGAGTTGGAGGTTTTGCTGAAATGCCACGACATCCAGATCTTTTAATTCAAAAGAAAGCATTCCCCCAAATCCCGACATTTGCTGTACAGCCAGTACATGATCAGGGTGAGATTCCAGTCCGGGATAATTTACAGCGGAAATGGCTTCATGGCGCGCAAGAAACCTTGCCAGTTCGAGGGCATTTTGGTTCTGTCTTTCAACCCGGATCACAAGCGTGCGCAGGCTCCGCTCCAGCAGGTAACACGTCTGTGCGTTGAGGGTTCCGCCGAGGTTGACCGAACGACTGCGGATTTCAGCCATAATCTCCCGTGAACTGATCGCTGCTCCGCAGATAATATCACTGTGACCACTGAGATATTTGGTACCACTGTGAAGCACGACATCTATACCCAGGTCAATGGGATTCTGATTGACAGGAGAAGCAAAAGTATTGTCTATGACCGTGATTAACCCCTTCCTTTTTGCCAGATCAGCAATCGCCGCAATATCTGTAAGCGCTAAAAGCGGATTGGAAGGTGTTTCGATATAGATCAGCCTGGTTTCGGGGCGAATCGCAGCTTCAAAATCCGCAGGATCGTTGGTGGGGGTAAAAGAGTATTCGATGCCCATTCCCCCAAACTCTGCGGTCACCATATGATGTGTACCGCCATAAATTCCTCCCTGAAAAACCGCGTGGTCGCCGGCTTTCAGCAAAGCAAGCAGCGTGGTAACGACAGCCGCCATTCCGGAGGAAAATACGAGTCCATCTTCTCCATGCTCCAGTGCACAGAGCTTTTTCACCACGGATTCCTGATTAGGAGTATTGTAATAACGGGGATACACGCTTTTGTCCGTGTCAAGATACTCATAGGAAGTACCCGGAAATACAGGAGATAGTATTCCCCGGTTTTGGGGGTCTTTGATTGTGCCTGAGTGAACCGCTGCGGTAGATTTATTGAGATGCATGACAGATTTATTTTAGTTCCAAATGATAGAGTAAAGGTAATGAGAATGTTGAAATCATTATCTTGCATGCAAAATCAATTTATGACCGGAACGATATTTCTTCAGGATCTTAAAGTTCTCTGTATAGTAGGTATTCACCCCAAAGAGCGGGATTTTAAGCAGGCTTTATTTCTCGATATAGAAGTCGATCAGGATTTTGCCCCGGCGGCCAACTCCGAATTTGTAGGAGATACCGTAGATTATAGCGTACTGGCTGAAGCTGCTGATGCGCTTCTTATTACCAAAAAGTATCAGTTAATAGAAACAGCGGCAGAGGAAATTTGCCAGTTGGTTTTTGCCCGATGGCCGCAGGTGACCCGTTGTAAAGTAAAAATCAAAAAACCGGCGGCTGTGCCACAGGCCTCATTTTCGGCTGTTTCCGTGGAAAGATTCCCCCGGTAATCTACTCCTTCGGAGGAAAAGGTGCCACTACCCCATTGGAAGCAATCAGGGCAATCCGGAAGGATTGGTCGCGAACTGATACCAACAGAAAAAAATCATTGTCAGTGAAACCTGACTTTCCACTTCCGTTGGTCATCACATAAGCGATCCCGTCTTTCTCGCTGTACTCGTACCCGGGTGCATGGCCACAAAACACCGCCGATACACCATATTCGGCAAAGAGACGATGCATCTCCGTTGCATTTCTGAGCTTTGTCGCAGGGTGGTGGACAAAAACGAATATATGGTCTTTCTCCTGGTTTTTGATCAGATCATGGGTCAGCCAGTTGGTCTGAAGTGCTGCAATATTGGCTTCTGTAGAGTCATTGGAGTGTAAAACGATAAAATGGGCGTTTTTATAATCGAAAGAGTAATACAAACTCCCCCATTGCTCCTGATAGATTTTCTGCACCTTTATATTTCCGTCTTTTCCCGAAACATCCCGGGTACCCGGAACCGGAAAAAACTGAATCCCATCCAAAGGGCGAATCTGCTGCCGGAAAGCCTGCCATTGCTGCCGCAATAATTCTGTATCCGTAGTTTTTCCGGCAATCATATTGCCATTCTGAATCATAAATGCTGGGCCAATCAGACTGACACCTGCAATGATTTGGTCAAACCGCCCGGACGCACCCTCAGTATGATCACCGGTAATGGCAAAAGAAAACGCCTCATCCGGCAATTTATATTGAGAAAATGCAGCCGGAATCCATCCGCAAATCAAAAACAGACCGATAAGAAGAAAAGAGAATTTGTTCATTTTATCCGAGGTTTCTATGAAATAAACACTGCAAATTAGGAAAATATTCCCTTAAGCCGTGATTCATCCCCAATTTACCGCTGATATCTAACATACTATTTTCCATCTGCAAGCCCTTCAGATTGATTTATCCGGGCGAATGATTGGAAAGTCCGTTGTTTTTATTGCAAATCCCCTCAAATCCTTACCTATTGAAAAAAAAGGGCCTTTTTAGCACAAATTTTGAATATAGATAAATACCTGAACGAAAGAAACTTACCACCCCTTACACCTTGAAAATGAAGTATGGCTTATTCTTTACTTTGCTCCTGCTACCTGTTTTTCAACTCGTAACCTTTGCACATTCCGCACCTGAGGCCTACGCATCTTTAACTGTTAGTTCAAGTATTAAACATTCGCTTTTCCCCAACCCATTTACAGACAATTTTTCGATCGAATCAGAGGATGCAGATCTTAAACTGGAGGTTTTTTCGCTTGGCGGCGCAAAAATTCCCGCAACCATCTACAAACACCATCACGATGGTCTCATCCGATATGAAACGGGCACAGAACTTAGCCAGGGCCTTTACCTGGTACGTTTGTACACGGAGGGCGAAGCATTTTTCCAGAAAATGATAAAAATTGATTGAGACGCCTTAGGCAACCTAACTAAAAGGGGAATCATAATTGGTTCCCCTTTTTTATTTTTTGTGTAAATTGTATAAAAATCATCGTTTGTCTGCAATGAGAATCTTAGTATCCTGTACGATATACTTGTCCATTCTTTCTTTCTGGGGATGCGAGAATCCTTATGAATCGGATAAAGACAATCCGGATATCTCCTATAATGTGTATTTTCAGGAAAATGGCAGGGAAAAATTGGGGAAATATCTGAATGTTCTTAAGGCATTTCAGGCGACGTTTGAAGAAACCTATGATGAAAATGGAGAACTGGACGGGCATTTAAAACTGGAAATCAACCGGCCCGCCTTTCTTGCCAACAAACCAGAATCCAGATGCAAATTTGTTGCTGACAAACTCGCGGAAGTTATCGTGTCCGGTCTGCACAGCTCCGAAGATTACGATACCCTGAACATTGAAATATTTGGGGTCAAAGGATCAGAAGATAATATTTTTGTCTATCAATATCCCCTCGCGGCTATGTATAGCGCGGTGTATGGAAAAGAGGCAGATTTCGATTCACTTTCTTACGATACCCACTTCCGTATGGCACGCGAAGCAGTAGCAGAACTGGATTATACCCGTGCACTCACTCACCTTCAGATTATTCTTGAGGATAACTTTCAGAATATCCCTGCGATGGAGCTTCGGGCGGAGATTTATATGCAACAGAAAGAATATTACAGCGCCGTATTTCAATATGCTGCGCTGATTATGCTCGACAGCCTCAATATTCATTATTTGAAGGAAAGTGCCAAAGCCCATATCGAAATGGAAGCATTTGAAGATGCGCGAAAAGATATCCAGGCCGCGCTTAATATCACCAAACAGAAAGATTCGGAGGCATGGTTTCTTCAGGGAAAAGTGAATTATATGGAAGATGAAATGATTGCTGCCGAAGCTGACTTTACTGCGGCGATTTTAATTAGCCCTGATTATGCACAGGCATATTATTACCGGGGACTTACCTTTAAAGAACGCTCCCGCAGAACTGAGGCCTGCGAAGAATTTCAATTGGCCCGTGATAAAGGCATATACTCAGAAGAACTTGACAAGGAATTAAACCGCTGTCGGATTCTGGACTTATAACCCCCCAAGTATGAAAAAGCTACAACTGGCATTTTTAGTGTCTTGCCTGATTTTTTCTTCAGGCAGAATATACAGTCAGGAAGAAATTCCCAACGATTTCCTTTCGAAAGAATTTCACCAGGGGCGGAGACAAGCCTTAAGGGCGCTGATGCCGCCGCATTCAGTAGCAGTATTTTTTGCCGCGCCGGTTCGCAACCGCGCCAATGACGTAGATTTTGTCTACCATCAAAATCCTGATTTTTATTATCTCACGGGCTTCAAAGAGCCGCATGCCCTTTTGCTCATTTTTTCTGAAGATCAGCCGGTATCCGACTGTCAGGAAGTACTATTTGTGCAACCCCGAAACAAAACTGCAGAAATGTGGACGGGCAGACGTCTGGGAGACGAAAACGCAAAATCCGCCCTGGGCATTCCTTGTGTACAACTCAATACTGCATTTGAACAATATCCCATCGATTTTTCAAAGTTTGACAAAGTATTTTATTTTCCTTTTAAAGACGATATACGAAATACGGGCGATCCCGCAGATTTGTATGATCTGGTAAGAATATTCCGCGAAAAAGCACCTGATGTTTCCAAACAGTCAGACAACTCGTTGAGGAACATGATGCAAAGCCTGCGCGAAATTAAAACACCTGAAGAGTTGGGCCTTATGCGCAAGGCCATTCAAATTTCCGCCATCGGGCAAAAAGAAGTGATGAAAGCCATGCACCCGGAAATGTCAGAAACAGAAATTCAGGGTATCCACGAATATGTATATAAAAAATACGGCTCGGAATATGAAGGGTACCCATCTATCGTCGGTGCAGGAGACAATGGGTGTATTCTTCATTATATTGAAAATATCCGACCGCAGTTAAACGACGATCTTGTCCTGATGGATCTTGGCGCAGAATATCACGGGTATACCGCAGATGTTACCCGAACCATCCCTGCCAATGGAAAATTTTCGCCCGAACAAAAAGCCATTTACGACCTGGTGTATCAAGCGCAGGAAGCAGCCTTTGCTGCATGCCAACCGGGAAATGCTTTTAGCGCACCGCATATCGCCGCTAAAAAAGTTATAGATGAAGGCCTGAGCAGGCTGGGGATTACCAATAAAGGTGCCTTCCATACCTATTTCCCCCACGGGACTTCGCATTTTCTTGGGCTGGATGTACACGATAGCGGTGGAAGAGGGCCACTTAAAGCCAATATGGTGATCACCGTAGAACCAGGCATCTACATTCCAAAAGGAAGCCCCTGTGATGAAAAATGGTGGGGAATCGGGGTGCGAATTGAAGACGACATCCTGATCACAGAAACCGGTTATGAAAATCTTTCGGCATACGCACCGCGCAAATCTGAAGAAATCGAGGCCGTCATGGCAGAGCCCAGCCCCCTCGACAATTTTGTACTACCGGCACTCGAAGATGTTAAAGACTAGCAAATAATTGAAAATACCTTTTTTTTCGCTGCATTTTTACTAAGTTTGCCCGCTGATTTTGAGAAGATATTTTTTGGAAATTCAGCGAGTATGTATATTAATGCTTTGGCACATTACCTTCCGGAAAAAATAGTTCCGAACGCTTACTTCCTCAATGTCAACGGGTTAACAGATGAATGGATAGAAGCCCGTACCGGCATTAAGGAAAGAAGGAAAGCGGCCACCGGTGAGAACACGAATACAATGGCTATCAGGGCTTTGAGAAATGCCATTGCATCCCTTCCCTATCCTAAAGATGAAGTCGATCTGGTGGTGGGCGCTACCTATTCCCCCTATGACACAGTAGGAACCCTGGCTCATGCCGTTCAATTTGAACTGGGGGTAAATCATATTCCGGCTGTTACCATCTCTGCCGCTTGTTCCTCCTTTCTCAATGCTATTGAAATTGTAGAGGGATATTTTGCAACCGGCAAAGCCACCAAAGCATTGGTTGTCGTCTCTGAGCATAATACGGCGTATGCCAATGAAGAGGACACCATGGCCGGCCACCTGTGGGGCGATGGTGCCGCAGCCGTATTTATTTCCCGTGAACAACAGTCCGATAAAGATCTCTACATCCGGGAAATCTCAACCAAAGGCGCAGCCCTTGTAGGCAAAGGTATAGAAGGGGTCGTACTTCGTCCCTTTGACGGAGGAATCATCATGCCGCACGGACGCGACGTATTTATCAACGCCTGCCAGTACATGGCCCAGACTACGGATGAGATTTTGAAGAAAAACGGGTATTCTATTGACGAACTCACCTACTTCATTCCCCACCAGGCCAACATGCGCATTTCCCGAAATGTAGCCGAACAACTCAAACTGCCGGAAGAGAAAATCGTTTCTAATATCCAGTACCTCGGCAATACAGGTTGCGCCGGCTGTGCAATCGGACTTTCTGAAAGGCAAAGCGATTACAAAACCGGCGACGTGATCGTGGTATCTGTTTTTGGTGGCGGATATTCTTACGGAGCCATGCTCCTCGAAGCTTGCTAAAGCGGAAATGCCAGTCGTTTACTCATTTTTGATAATCATTCCTCCGGCAGATCTTCCCCGATTTACCACGGTATAGAAATATATACCTGATGGCAAATTCTCTAAAGGCAATTCCACCAGGCTATTTTCCGAAATATCCCAGTCCTGCCGGTACAATATCCCACTTGTCGCTGATGTGATCATCAATATTGCCGGGCCCTCTCCCTCCACAAACACTTTCAATACATCAGTAAACGGGTTGGGATACGCCGTAACCAAAGGATATGCTGTCTCGACGCGCAACAATTCTGAGTAGGCTACGCTGTCATTGGTAAAAACAGCCCTTATCCGGTAATCTGCATAGGGTTCGGTCGGCAATGAATCAATAAAGGAATAATACTGCTGGGCAATACTAAATCCTGCCGCAGAAATTTCCTCCGAAACCGATACAAAGCCCTGGCCTTTTTCCAATCTTTCGACGACAAAATATGCCATATTCTGCTCCTGGCTTGTCGCCCATTCGAGATTAACCCCCACAGCATCTTCGTATTTTCCATTCAGCGACAGCCAGTCCAATCCAAACCCTTCAACACCGGTCTTCCCTACGCCCAATCCTCCTGTAAAGGAATGAAAAACTGCCGACACCTGATAGTTACTACCCAATCTCCCGATCTGTGCAGCCCTTACAATGGAAACCTTCCCGTCAGGCTCCGGTTGATCGGGGGTAATACGGGAAATGGCGCCCGGGCTTAATACAACCTCCAGATCTGACCAGTCATTGCCCGTAAAGGTTTTCCAGCCATCTACTTCTGCACCGGTATAATACAAGGTAACCCGGTAACTGCCAGCGGCAGGCTGGTTTTCTGCATAGACAAAAAAGGTCTTGTCCATGAGCTCAAACTGATGGGAAGGATCTTTTCGCCAAAATGGCGAAGCGCCTGTACCTGCACGATCCATTTCCACCCAAACACATCCCCAATCTTCCGCCCCTTGATTTTCGAGTGAAAGCATCAGATTTCCGGTTGTTTCGTCAAACAGATGGACAACAGCATTTGCGCCAAAAGGAAAACTGCGGGAAGTCCCGATAGCGGTAGAAATAGCCAGATTTGCCGTCATCGCCTGGTCATCGTCGGCAATATGGACATTCGTTTTGTTTACCTTTCCCACTTCCGCCCGCAACGTATCTGCGACGGTAAGTTCCAGGGATAATAGTTCCTCCAGTTCATGAATTGCATCGTCAGCAACCCGTACGAGTAACTGGCGAGTGGCCCCATCCCCGGCGGGGAACGTCAGCTGTGTGCCATTGGGAAAGGCATAATCTTCGCCTAATGTTCCGGTAGAAGTTGGCAGCCGGGAAATATTGACAATTACGTTTTCCTGAGGAGCCAGCGACAAGGATACGGGAATAGAAAGATCAATATATCGTTCGCAGCCCGCACCTACAGCGTCTTTTTCAGATACTGTGTAGTCTGTATTGTCAAAGCGTACAACCGGCCTCGTTACTTTTTGTATCGTAAAATTTACGTCAGATATATCAAAGAAGATATTCCCGGAGGCTTTTACCTTGATCCGTGCCGCAGTAGCATCTATATTGGGAACCACCACAAAAGCGTTGCCGGAATTGGCCAACTGGCTGCCTACCAGATAAGGGAAAGTAAGTCCTCCATCCACTGAGAGCAGAATATCTACCTTTGCACAGTTTACTGGCGCCGCTGTCGTCCCTGCGACATCCCATGTGACAGTCAGCGGAGCACCTCCCGGCCAGGTCAAACCGGGGGCGTTGGGACCCGTAACGCGAAACGGCCCTGCCTGAGCAGCTACCTCGACCTTTGCTGTATCTACGGCAACCCGGCCACCACCCGGGTGATTGTCCCTTACGGTAAATAGAAAGTTTAGCGTCCTTCCAATGCCCGGTAAAATTTCCCCCGAAGTGGTGGTCTGGTTGAGTATATCTGAAAGTTGTGGAAATGTACGTGTACTCCTGGTCACAGGTGGGACTGACCGGAAAATAGGCCCGTCGGGTACATTGGGATCGTCGGGAGGCCCCTGCGCACCCAGATCGTACTGCTCCCAGGTATAGGTCAGCGGATCACCATCAGGATCCGTTCCGGTTCCGGTAAGTTCAAAAGGGGTTGAGACCGGAATCACATAGTCGGTCCCAGCATTTGCCGTTGGCGGATTGTTGCCAACCGGGGTTTTTACCGGACAAGTATTTCCCAGGCCGGAAACCGTATAGGCAAAAATTTCGCCTGTACTGACGGCATGAAAGTAGTCATCACTGTGTATCTGAATATTTTGTCCGGAGCAAATTCCGGCATAACTCATAATGGTTGTTCCGCTTCCTGGCTCAAACGCCGTAGCGGCAAAACGATTTCCTGCGCAGCTGCCGGTACTTCCATTGAAGGTATGGTGCGCGCCCAACTGATGTGCGAGCTCGTGTGCCACCAAATCCACGGCAAAGGGATCGCCAACCGGACTGGTAGAACCCGTTACGCCCTGACCTTTATAACCGGTAAAACAAGCCACGCCCAAAGCAGCCAGACCGCCCGGTCCGGTACTGAATGTATGCCCAAGATCGTAATTGGCCGTACCGATCAGTGCATCCAGGGTAGACTGACTTTGATTGACCAGCAAAGCAGAGTTATTATTCGTAAAAGGGTCTCCGGTGGTGCTCGTAAAAATGACCTGGTCATTGTTGTTGACCAATACGAGGCGGATGGAAAGATCGCGTTCGTAGATAGCGTTGACCCGGTTGATCGTCGTGGTGATGGCCGCAAGCGCACCTGACACCGTACCGCCATGAAAAGCCGTATATTCTCCCGTCGCAGCAACAGCCAGGCGATACGTGCGGCGGTTACCGTCAGATTCGATGGCCGGATTTGCGGGAAATTCCAGCGAACTACCCGACGCCGGTTGTCCGGGAGCGATTTCCACCGAAGGGGGTAAAATCGGGTCTATTTCTTCAAACACCCGCGAGGGGTCAGGCAGCAGGTCTGACTTCCTATACACCAGGTACTCCGTATTATTAACCCGGGACACCGGATCAATAAAAAGAACAGCACCACTTCCGGAGATCATTGCGTGAAATCCGGCCGGTGTCATATCCGCTTTCATGGAAAGATTCCCGGCAAGCGATTGGCCGGTAAAGGTTCTGATTTCAGGAAAATCAGCAGCCAGTCCGGGCTCCATCACAGGGCTTTCATAAAGCAGAAAGTCGACAAATGTCCCGTCAGGAAGAGGAACCGAAATCACGGCGGGGACAGTCCTGGAAACCTGGGCAAGATAACCACCAAGCGAGGCAGCATCGAGCGAAACCAGGCGAAAAGCCAGCGGACGAATGTCAGCATCGGCGAGACTCAGGCTCCCGGCATTTGTGGATTCAGACCAAAAATGGCGGGTAGATTCAGATTGAGCGAATGAAAGAGCGAAAAAAGCAAAGAAAAGGATTACAAGCAGGTAACAGCGTAAAGAATGAGCCAAATACATAGGTCTAATGGATATCTCCGGAGGCTAAAGTAGAAGAAAAATGACTATTTCCAAGTTCGATATTTCACCAAATCTAAATTTTCGCAAATAAACAAACCCTGCAACCAAACTTTATCTTCATTGGCATATCCTTCGTATGCCGAAATGTTTTTACTTTTACCTCATGAGAAACTTTGCTGTACTTTATCTCTGGTGGGTATGTTTATTGCCTGCATATACTCAGATCCCCGATCCGGCTCCTTTTGGAAAAACGATCACCCGCGAAGAATTGCGGACCTATATGGAAGTCATTGCCTCTGCTGAAATGGAGGGCAGGGAAGTGGGAACGCCCGGGGTAAAAAAAGCTGCTGCCTATATTGCCCGCCAGTTTCAGGACATCGGACTTTTGCCGGCTGTTCCTGTTTCCGGTGAAAATAGCTATTATCAGGATATTCACCTGACCAGTGCCTTGATTACCAGCGCCTATATTTCAGGAAAAGGTTTTCAGCTTACCCATACCAAAGAAATGCTCTGCATGGGGGGAAATACGCAGGGGAAAGAACTCAAAACAAAAATCGTATATGTGGGCGAGGGTAATCCGGAAGATTATGAACAACTGGATGTGAGTGGAAAAGCAGTACTTTTGATAGATCCTTCTGAAGAAGCACTGGATAAAAAGCAATATGCGCAGGAAAAGGGGGCAGTGGCATTTTTGGTAGTCAATGCCAAAAATGCAGCACAATATAACCAGCAAATGAAATACCTGGCCTATTATATGAGCCGGCCAAGAATGCGACTTTCCACTCCAGAAGGTTCATTCGCTACGTTTATCATATCGCCGGAATCTGCGGCCAAACTGCTGAATACGACTGAATCGCAACTAAAAAAACTCTCGCCAGGCATTTCCACCGAAATCACTTATAAAATTGAAGCTGTCGAAAAACCCGTTTCTACTGAAAATGTGATCGGAATGGTAGAAGGAACCGACAAAAAATCAGAAGTAATTGTGATTTCCGCACACTATGATCATATCGGGGTTCGCGGGCAAAAAATCTATTACGGCGCTGATGACAATGGATCCGGGACCGTGGCTTTACTGGAAATCGCAGAAGCCTTTGCCGAAGCGGCAAAGCAGGGCATCCGGCCGCGCCGGAGTGTGCTGTTTATCTCCCTTACCGCCGAAGAAAAAGGGATGTTCGGCTCTGAATATTATACCCAACACCCGCTCTTCCCACTCGATCAAACAATCGTAGACCTCAACATGGATATGGTCGGGCATCTCGATCAAAATCATACGGAGGATCCCCGTTTTGTCACAATCGTCGGCTCTGACTGGCTTTCCAGCGAATTGCACGAAATCCATGAAAATGCCAACCGCAAGTATGTGCAACTTTCGCTTGATTATAGCTTCAATTCGCCCTCCCACCCGGAGATGTTTTACTACCGATCTGATCAGTACAACTTTGCGAAGTATGGAATTCCCGTCATTTTTTACACCAGTGCCGACCATGAAGATTATCACAAACCAACTGATACCATTGACAGAATAAAATTTGAGCGAATAGAAGCCGTAGCTCAACTGATTTTTTATACTGCCTGGGAAATTGCCAACAGGGAAAACCGTCTGATCATAGACAAAACGCCGCCAGACTGACCATTAGTTCTGACATAACTCAAAAACATAAACCTTTGTCAGCACATCGCGAAATGGTACTTGCAATTGGGTTTCCTTCATCGAATACCCCTTTTGAACCAGCGATTTGATAAAGTCTCTGCTTAGGGGTCTTCCGGGATCGCTAAAAATGATGGTCCCGCCCGGGTTAAGTAATGTATCAAAAGCCTGAAGCAACGGTTCAATATTTCGCTCTTCATACACGACATCTGAAGCCAGAAGAATATCTGAAGCCATCGCAGAATCGGGATAACGCCAATCCAGCAACCGGAGGTTGGGTTCTGTCGGAATGTTCATTTTCCAAACCAATCTTGTCACTTCAAGCGCATCAGGCAGATAGTCGGTAAGGATGACCTGGCCGCCGGAACGGGCTGCGGCTATGCCAGGCAAACCCAGCCCACAGCCAATTTCCAGTACCGTCTTTCCCCGGCAAATCCCCGATCGAAGCAGATAATCAGCCAGCCCGATACCTGAATGCCAGAGATCAGCCCAATAGGGAATTCGTTCGTCAATAAAATCTTCATGCGCCGGCCCTTTGGCAATTAACTCGTCATACAATTCGTCAATGTTGGTGACGGTAGCTAATTCAAATTTTTCGCCCTGAAGTTCCAGATCGAAAAAAGAAAAGGCATATTTTTGAGACAATATCTGACGCAGCTGCTCAATTTCACTTTCAGGCATAATTTGTCTATTGTAAACAATAATGCAATATATTCATTCTTCAATTATCTGCCAGCCTGTTTTTCGCAGTGTTTCGTTATGGTACACTTTTGTATTTCCGGTATGTACCGATGTGAAACAATTTTCAGAAAAAATGGCCAATAAATATAACACAAAACACTGACAATCAAAATATTATACCCAATGGCATATTTGTTGATTTGATTGTTGGTATAATCTTACCGATTACTTTTTACAGAAGCATTTGTACAATCACCTGGTATGGATCGAATAATAAAAAAAAGAAAGTGGACACCGGAGAAGATCGGACTATATTTTGTAGCGCCGCTGCTGGGGGTTCTTTTAATTGGCTGGCTGGTAACCTCCACCAGCGGATCCCGACTGAAAGTGCAAAAAGAACGCCTGACTATCGGCACGGTTGAAAAAGGAATTTTCCAGGAAACGATCCCCATTACCGGGAAGGTATTGCCGCTGAATACCGTAAAAGTCGATGCGGTAGAAGGCGGGCAGGTAAAAGAGGTTTATCTGGAAGGAGGGGAAATTGTTGATAAGGGCGACATTATTTTGAAGCTTACCAACCCCGGACTGGAGCTCAACTATATGAATCTCACGACCAACCTGCTGGAACAGGCCGACCAGTTGAGAAATACGCGGATTACGATGGAAAATACCGGGCTGAATCTCAAAGATGAACTGATCCAAATTGATTATCGCATTCGGGATTTAGGGGAACAACACAGGCGGAATGAGCAATTATTTAAAGATAGTGTTATCTCCCGTCAGGTATATGAGACCACCAAGTTTGAATACGAATACCAGATAGGCAGAAGAAAGCTCATGCTGGTAAGAATTAACCGGGATTCGGTGCTTACCAGTCAGCAAATCGGACAGGTGGAAAACTCGCTGGATTTGGTTGACCAAAACCTGATCGCCATCAAAAGAAACCTGGACAACCTGATCATCAAAGCACCTGTTTCGGGTCAGCTTTCGGCCATTCGGGTGGATATCGGGGAGACCGTAAGGCAGGGAGATAACCTGGGGCAGATCGATATTCTCGATGGATATAAAGTAAGAGCAAACATTGACGAACACTATGTATCCCGCATCGAGGAAGATCTGAAAGGTTCGTTCCCATTTGCCGGCAGCAACCATATGCTGGTTATCCGAAAGATCTATACAACGGTTACCAATGGTTCATTTGAAGTTGACATGAACTTCATCGAAGACGAGCCAGAAGGAATTAAAGTTGGTCAAAATCTCCAGATTCGACTGGCGTTGAGTGATGAGTCAGAGGCAATTCTGATCCCACGCGGAGGTTTTTATCAGACCAGCGGAGGAAACTATATATATGTGTTGAGTGAAGATGGGAAAACCGCCTATAAAAGATCTATCAGAATTGGGCGGCAGAGTGACCGTAACTACGAAATACTGGAAGGACTGGAGCCTGGCGAAAAAGTCATCACTTCCAATTATGATGTATTCAACAACGCCGACGAACTTATCTTGAACGAATAATGCCTGTTATATGATCCGTACACAAAACCTCGTAAAACTCTACCGGACAGAAGAAATTGAGACCACTGCGCTCAATGAAGTATCCTTAACCGTAAATCAGGGAGACTTTCTTTCCATCATGGGCCCTTCGGGCTGTGGAAAATCAACGTTGATGAACATTCTGGGTCTTATTGACAGCCCGTCCAGCGGTCAGTATTTTTTCCTCGACGAAGACGTTGCCCGCTATTCAGAAAAACAACGCGCCAATCTCCGGAAAGAAAATCTGGGGTTTGTGTTTCAGAGTTTTAACCTGATCGACGAGCTGACGGTGTTTGAGAATGTGGAGTTGCCACTGATCTACACCCGGATGAAATCTGCGGACCGAAAAAAACGGGTAGAAAATGTACTGGAGCATATGAATATGATGCACCGCCGCAACCATTTTCCGCAGCAACTTTCCGGTGGTCAACAACAGCGGGTTGCTGTGGCCAGAGCCATCGTGAATGAGCCCAAACTGATCCTTGCGGATGAGCCAACGGGTAACCTCGACTCCTCCAATGGAGATGATGTCATGAAAATGCTCACCCAACTCAATGAGCAGGGAACTACGGTAGTGATGGTTACGCACTCCGCCCGCAATGCAGAGTTTGGCCATAAAATCGTGCGCCTCCTTGACGGAAAAATCGTTTCAGAAAATACTGTAAGCAACAGACAGCAGATCTAGGTCCATCTCCCTGACCCTGAATTGAGTAATCATACTTTGAGGCAGATTTTTTTGCCCTGGTTTTGTATTGCCTGAAAAAAATCCATACATCCTGAAATCAACTGGTCTATGTGGAAAAATTACCTGAAAACCGCTTTCCGCAATCTGCTCAAGCAGAAGTTTTATGCGGCAATTAATATTTTGGGGCTGGCAGTAGGTATTGCCTGCTGTCTGTTGATTGTATTATTTGTGAGGGATGAACTCAGCTATGATAAATTTCACGAAAAAGCTGACAGAATCTATCGCATCGGCGCCCATCTCACTATCGGAGAAATGGATGGAGAAGTGGCTGTAGTTTCTGCCCCCATGGCAAAAACCATGGTCAACGATTTCCCCGAAGTAGAAAATGCCATGCGTTTCCGCACCAGAGGCAGCTACCTGATCAAACACAAAGAATCAGGCGCAGAAAATGTTAAAGAAGATGGGCTTGTTTTTTCTGACCCGGAAATCTTCGACATTTTCACTGTAAACTTTATTGAAGGAGACCCTCATACTGCGTTAAAAGAACCCAATACACTCGTCCTGACAAAATCCAGGGCAGATAAATTTTTTCCTAATGGTGGAGCCTTAAACCAGACCCTTACGCTTGACAACCGCTGGGATTACAAAGTGGTAGGGATTATCGAAGATTGGCCGCAGAACTCACATTTCCGCCAAAACTACCTCCTGGCGATGGAAGGCCTGGACGAAAGCAAACAGCCCATTTGGGTAAGTCATAATTTTCAGACCTATATTTTGCTCAAAGAAGGGGCAGACCCGGCGCTGCTGGAAGCAAAGTTTCCCGATATGGCAGTAAAATATGTAGGCCCGCAGATAAAGGCTTTTATGAATGTGGAAATGGCAGATTTTGAAAAAAGCGGCAACCGCATCAGTTATTTCCTTCAGCCACTTACTGACATTCACCTGAAATCACACCTTGACGCAGATTTTGGGCCCAACAGCGATATCGTTTATGTTTGGATTTTTTCGGCCATTGCGATTATAATCCTGCTTATTGCGAGCATCAATTTTATGAATCTCTCAACGGCCAGGTCAGCCAACAGAGCCAAAGAAGTAGGCGTCAGAAAAGTACTGGGATCATACAGAAGTAATCTGATCTCACAGTTTCTCGTGGAGTCTCTGCTCATTACATTTATATCATTTATCCTGGCGGCAATTCTGGCAGAAGCTTTTCTACCAGCTTTTAATCAGCTTTCCGGAAAGGCGCTCGAATTACCGCTCTCCTCTCCCTGGATGCTGATCAGCCTGTTGTTGGGTATTCTGGCTGTCGGAGCGTTTTCAGGAGCTTACCCCGCCTTTTTTCTTTCTGCTTTCCAGCCGGTAAATGTATTGAAAGGCAAACTGAGCGCAGGTTCCGGCAGCACTTCACTGCGAAGTGTACTTGTTGTGATTCAGTTTATCGCTTCGATTGTCCTGATCATTTCAACAGTATTGATTTATCAGCAGATGAATTTTGTCCAAAACAAAAAACTCGGTTTCAATAAAGAGCAGGTGCTGGTAATCGACGATACCTATTCACTGGGTGATAAAATACAGGCGTTTAAGGACGAGTTGCTAAAAAGGCCGGATATTCAGTCTGCTACGATTTCTTCTTATCTGCCGGTAGAAAACACAGATAGAAACAATACGGTCTTCTGGCCGGAAGGTCAACAGACGGAAGACAACCAGGTGCTGATGCAGCGTTGGACGGTAGATTTTGACTACATACCTACCCTGAATATGAAAATGGCTGATGGAAGAGCGTTTTCCCCCGAATTTTCGACAGATTCCAATGCCATGATTCTAAACGAGACCGCTGTGCGAAACTTTGGCTTTGAAAATCCTATCGGTCAGCGGATTTCTGTGTTTGACGATTTTAATGAAATACTCAATCAGCCGGTAGCCGCTACCTATACGGTCATTGGCGTAGTAGAAGATTTTCACTTCGAATCACTCCGGCAGAATGTAACTGCACTTTGTATGACGATCGGAAACAGTACGGCTTTTATCTCGGCAAGAATCTCTACCGACAATGTTCAGGAAACCCTTACCGGAGTTGAAAAAATATGGCGAGAATTTGGCCCTGGCCAGCCTTTCAACTACTCTTTCCTCGACGACCGTTTCAGCAAAATGTACCAGGCCGAGCAACGAATGGGCAGCATTATGACGGCATTCACACTGCTGGCTATACTGGTTGCCTGTCTGGGACTATTTGCACTGGCAGCATTTATGGCAGAACAAAGAACCCGGGAAATAGGAATCAGAAAAGTGCTGGGCGCAGACATGAGACACATCGTTCTCCTGCTTTCCAAAAACTTCCTTTGGCTGATTGCCATATCATTTGTGATTTCCCTGCCAATCGCTATTTACGGTATGCATCTTTGGCTCAGAGACTACGCCAACCATATAGACCTGGCTTCCGTAGCGCCATGGGCTGCCCTGATTGCTGCCGGAATTACGCTTTTGATAACCGTGATTTCCGTGAGTGCTCAAAGTATGAAGGCCGCACTCGCCAATCCGGTCGATTCGTTGAGAAATGAGTAATTAAGTTTGTTCTCCCGGTGGCTTCGAAAACCTCTGCCACCGGGAGAACCTCTTCCAGCGGGAGAACCCTAGCCACCTGAATACTTTGTTCCCGGAATCAATATTTTTTAATCCTTTTCCTATGATTTCCAACGCCATTAAAATCGCTTTCAGAAATCTGGCCAGACACAAAGTCTATAGCCTGATTAATATTGCCGGGCTTTCGGTTGGCATTTCCTGCTGTCTCCTCATTTTGTTGCATGTCAGCGACGAATTCTCCTACGACCGGTTTCACCAAAAAGGCGATCGTATCTACCGCATGGCATTGGAGAGGATTTATCCGGACCGCCGGACTTTTTATGCCATTATTCCCAGCGGTATCGGAGAAGCAGCGAAAGATGAGTTTCCCGAAATCGAAACACTCGTCAGATTGTGGCAGTTTGGACAGACGCAGACTTTCCGCTACGGAGAACAATCCTATGAAGAGTCGGCTGTGATGTTTGCGGATTCAAATTTTTTCCAGGTATTTGACATTCCTTTACTCGAAGGAGATCCGGAAAAAGTGCTCAGCAGCCCCAACACCATTATTCTGACAGAAGAAACTGCCTTTCGGTATTTTAAGGGAGAATCTGCGCTGGGGAAAATACTTGAAACCCAAAATGGAAATTTTGAAGTTGTAGGCATCTGTGGCAATGTTCCGGAAAATTCTCATTTCGATTTTGATCTTTTGGCTTCCGCCATGAATCTCCAGTTTTTTATCGCGGAGAAAGATTACCTTTCCTTTTCCACGGTTACTTATTTTATGCTGAAAGAAGGCGCCGACCCCGCCGGGCTGGAAGCAAAATTCCCCGGTCTGGTGGAAAAGTATGCTTCCGGTCAGATCCAGCGCCGCCTGGGAAAAAGCTATGCCGAATATGTTGCCGCAGGTAATGGTTACCGCTATTTTCTGCAGCCTCTATGGGATATCCATCTGCATTCTCAACTGGAAGGAGAATTCAAAGCCAATGGCAATAGCCTTTATGTCTGGTTATTTATTTCCATTGCGTTTTTTATTCTGATCATCGCATGTATCAATTTTATGAACCTGGCCACAGCACGCTCCTCTGAAAGAGCCAGAGAAGTGGGCATCCGGAAGGTGCTGGGATCTCACCGCAGCCAGCTGATCCTGCAATTTCTGGTAGAATCTGTGATTATCAGCGCCATTAGTCTGGTTGTGTCATTGGTAATCATACAATTTGCGCTACCGGGTTTTAACGAACTCGCAGGCAAACATCTCAATATGGATGCTGGAACACAGTGGTGGATTCCTGTCTTATTGGTTTTTACCGTGTTGATCGTCGGCCTGATGGCGGGGAGTTATCCCGCTTTCGTACTCTCTTCCTTTGAACCTGTCAGCGTGCTGAAAGGAGCATTTAAATCGACCCGAAAAGGCACCTTTCTTCGCAATGGACTGGTAGTCTTTCAGTTTGGCATATCCACACTGCTGATTGCCTCTACGGCTGTGATTTATCAGCAGATGCAATTTGTGCGCACCAAAAACCTGGGGTTTGATAAAGATTTTGTGGTGGTAATCGAACGGATAAATGCGCTGGAACCACAGAAAGCAGAAAATTTCAGGGAGGAAATAGGCAAAATACCCGGGGTGCTTCACGCAGCCATTTCTCATGACCTTCCCGGTGGCAACTTTTTTGGGTATTTTCTCAAAGCTTCTCCCTCAGCTGAAATTATAACCGGAAGGGGAATGTTTGCGGATGAATATTTTCCCGAAACGATGAACCTCGAAATTATCAAAGGAAGAGGGTTTTCAAAGGAATTTAATGACACGCTTTCCATTATTCTGAACGAAACCATGGTCAATGCACTGGGAATGACCGATCCCATCGGTAAACAGGTCATCAACCCCGGAGATACGCCGGAGGCTACCCAAATATTGACCATCGTCGGTGTGGTCAAAGATTTTCACTTCCAATCGCTTCACGAAGAAATCGCCGGCCTGGCCATTATCTCCACCCACAACCCCACAGGCTTCAGAGGAGTTGTCCCTGTAAAAATCAGCCCTGAAAATGTCCCAGCCACACTGGCCGGTATTGAAGCAGAGTGGACGAAAATCAATCCGGATATTCCTTTCAGCTATCATTTTTTGGATGACCAGCTAGCTCAGCTATACCAGTCCGAGCAAGCATCAGGAAAATTGTTTGCCGCATTTTCTATTATTGCAATTCTTATCGCCAGTATCGGACTGTTTGGCCTGGCAACTTTCCTGGCTCAGCAACGCACCAAAGAAATCGGCATCCGCAAGGTTCTCGGCGCCTCCGTTTCGCAACTGGTTATACTGTTGTCCAAAGAAATTACCTTGCTGGTTTTGCTGGCATTGGTTATTTCCATACCGCTGACCTGGATATTGATGGATAAATGGCTGGAAGATTTTGTTTACCGGGTAAATGTTCATCCCGGAGTGTTTCTGATGGCAGGAGTTATCGCGCTTGCCATTGCATGGATTACTGTCAGCTACCAATCTTTTAAAACGGCGCTTTCCAATCCGGTAGAAGCACTGCGGGACGAATAATCATGTTTGGACATACTGTAATAAGTCCTATATTCGGGAAAATCCAAAAAGCTTGAAAGTAGCGATTACAGGAGCAACGGGTCATATCGGGGCTAATCTTACCCGGCAATTACTGGAAAAGGGCATAAGCCCACGAATACTTGGCAGAAATGATCTCCGCGCAGTCGAAGGGCTGGATGTGGAGGTGATTAGCGGAGACATTATGGACCCGGCTTCGATAGACAGACTCGTAGCCGGTGCGGAGGTTGTATTCCATTTAGCTGCAAAAATTTCTATCACCGGAGACCCAGACGGATCGGTTTTCCACACCAATGTGGAAGGACCACAACATGTGGTAAATGCCTGCCTGAAAGCGGGCGTTCGCCGGTTGGTTCATTTTAGTTCGATCCACGCCTTTCAACAATCACCGATAGATGAAGCGCTCAACGAGTCCCGGACCAAAACAGGCCCAGAGGGATTTGCCTACGACCGGTCGAAGGCCGCGGGAGAAGAAGTCGTGCGAAAAGCCGTCGCATCCGGGCTGGAAGTCATTATTTTAAACCCCACGTCTGTCATTGGCCCCTACGACTTCAAACCTTCGTTTTTGGGTAGCGGGCTGTGGGATATTTATCACCATAAAGTTCCGGCCCTGCTTCGGGGGGGATTTGACTGGGTCGATGCGCGGGATGTAGCAGCAGCGGCCATTCAGGCCATGGAAAAAGGCAAAAGCGGCGAACAATACTTACTTTCCGGTCAGTGGCGCTCGCTGGCAGAAATTGCAGACATTTTGTGCAACCTTTACAACCGGCGCGCTCCACGCGTGGTTTTACCCCATATTTTTGCCCAGGCGGGACTTCCCTTTTTACAAGCTTTTACCGCACTTACCGGCAGCCCGCCACTTTTTACCAAAGAATCACTCGCGGCTTTACGCACAGGCAACCTGTTGATATCCAACCAGAAAGCACGTGAAGATTTGAGCTTTAACCCAGGGCCGATTGAAGACACCCTGAAAACAGCAATGGACTGGATGCTAAAAAACCATATATGACGATTTTCACCTTTGCCTGGATTATCATTGGCATAGCAATTTTTCCGGTCCTATTGCGGGTTACTGCGCCTTACGGACGGCATACTTCTCAAAGCTGGGGCCCCCTGATTCCCAACCGGGCAGGGTGGATCGTGATGGAATTGCCTGCGCTGGTCATTATGCCTGCACTGTTTGTCCTGGGAAATTCGCCCAAAACGCCGGTTTCATGGATTTTTCCGGCTCTCTGGATTTTGCATTATGTCAACCGCACCATCCTTTTCCCACTGAGAACCCATACAAAAGGAAAGGAAATGCCCCTGCTAATTGTTGTTTTTGCGATTTTTTTTAACATGGCAAATGGCGCGATTAACGGAACCTATTTCGGTAGCCATGCGGCGGCTTACAGGACAGAATGGCTGGCTGATCCAAGGTTTATCGGAGGAATGATTTTGTTTTTGGGCGGAATGGGGATCAACTGGCACTCAGACAATATTCTGCTGCATTTGCGAAAACCGGGGGAAACGGGATATAAAATTCCCTACGGTGGTTTTTTTCGTTATGTCTCCTGCCCCAATCTTTTGGGCGAAATCATCGAATGGACGGGATTTGCGGTACTTACCTGGTCGCTGGCGGGGTTTTCCTTTGCTTTATGGACGGCAATTAATCTTATCCCCAGAGCACTCGACCACCATAAATGGTACCTCAGTCATTTCCCGGACTACCCCAAAAACAGGAAAGCCATTATACCCCATATGCTTTGATACAATGCTCTCAGAAGTTCTTTTTTTTCATAATGGTTGATTTGAAAACTTTTTTTCTTTAATTTTTCGAATAATTAAATGATTTTTCAAACACGACAACATTATGGAAAACGAAACAACAACTGTAGGAACTCAACAAATTGCCAGCGCAGGTCAGCGGATCGGGGCTTATCTCATTGATGCTATTCTCATGGGCGTAGTCGCTGTTATACCTATCCTTGGCTTTTTTATAGTCATCGCGTATGGACTTACCCGTGATTCGCTTCCGTTTCTCGATGGACAGAGTGTTGGTAAAAAAGTACTCAAGCTCCGGGCAGTTACAGAAGACGGACAAAGCCTATCCGGTAATTGGGGGCCAGGTATCATCAGAAATATTGTATTGATGATCCCATTTTTCCCAATTGTTGAGTTGGTGGTCCTTCTTACAGGCAAAGACGGCAAAAGACTGGGCGACCAGTGGGCTAAAACCAAAGTAATTGTAGCAGAATAAATTTTAATTTAATTATCTAATGGCACAATCTCAGGACGTACCAGAAAGGTATCAGCATCTCGTCGATCAGGGATATGAGTTTCGCATGGGCGATTATATCAATCGTGGCTGGCAACTCTTTACCGCTGATCCATGGCCACTCATTGGCTTTTATTTCTTGCTCATGTTTGGTTCTATTATCGTCAGTCTGATTCCTTTTGTCGGTTCTATCGGTATGATGATTATATCTCCCGTGCTCTCTGCCGGAATGTATATCTATATCGATAAAATTGCGAAAGGCGAAGACAGAAGTTTCAACGATTTTTTCTCCGCATTTAACCTTCTGGGACAGTTATTCCTCGGCAATTTCATCGGAGGCATGCTCACCATGCTGGGCGTTTTGTTCTTCATCATCCCAGGCATTTACCTGGGGGTTGCCTATGCCCTGGTTCTTCCCCTCATCACTTTTGCAGGGCTGGAATTTTGGCCGGCACTGGAAACCAGCCGGAAAGTAATCACCAAAAACTGGTGGGCTTTCTTCGGGTTTTTCATTGTGGTAGGGTTTATTGTTGTATCCGGAATCCTTCTCCTTGGCGTAGGTATTTTTGCCACCATTCCTTTGGGAACCTGTATCACTTACGCCGCTTATGAAGCGATTTTTGGCGAACAAGTCGATCCTATGCAAAGCCGGATTGATGAAATCGGTCAGGAAATCGAAGAAATCGACTATAGAGATGAAGATGCTTTTTAGTAGTTACCTTCAGAAAATAGAAAGCCCCTAAACAGGGGCTTTTTTTTATACTTCTCCTTTTCCAATCTGCCGTTTCAGCATCTCTTCATTGAGCAGGTAAATGGCACTTTTGTTATCTTCAATAAGTTTTAACTTTCCAATGATCGTGCGCATAGTGGACTCTTCTTCAACCTGTTCTGCTACAAACCATTGAAAAAACTGGTGAGTTGCATAATCGCCTTCTTCTAAGGCTGCCTTTACAATCTCATGTATGGAGCGGGTAATGTATTGTTCATGAGCCAGCGTTTTCTCAAATACATCGAGAATCGAGGTAAACTCAGTCTCCGGTGCTGCAATTTGGCCTATGGTAATTTTACCATCTACATCGTGAAGATAATCAAACTGTTTGGCAGCATGCATCATTTCTTCCTCTGCCTGTATCCGGAAAAAATGCGCAAAACCATCCAGATCACGTTGGAGAAAATGAGAACACATGGCAAAATATTGATTAGCGGACAACAACTCCTTGTGATACTGATCGTTGATCATTTTTTCCATTTTTTTGCTTATCATGGCAATATATTTTTTAGTTTATATAAGTAAAAAACTCCTTCCGGGAATGATTGTTTACAAATATAACCGCTTCGCTATGGATTTCCGACTCTTTACCCCTTTGCTTTTCCTACTTATTCTTTCCTGCGGCAATCCCCCTGCCAAAGAGGCTAAGCCCCCACAATCTGTCCCTGAAGACACCCTCGTGCAGGAAATTCTCTCCGAGGGATCAGGCGAAAACGCTTCGTTTAATGCTTTCATTGTCGGAAAAAATGTACGCGCAAGAGAACTCCCCTCGCTTGACGATTCGGTTGTACGTACATTTCAGTCCGGTACGCCGATACAGATGATTCAGCCCATTGGCGAACGGATCAGCATCACCGCAGGAGATGCATGCGACGAATTTGGCTACCCCTGGTATGAAGTAGATGACCTTAAAGGAAACCGAAGTTTTGTTTTTGGCAAATTTATCTTTCAAACCCATCCCGAAAATATCGGTCCTCCCTGGTACACAACCGTGTCTATGCAGCGACAAACCTGGGGGCTGGGTATGGCTAAAGATTTGTCTATTGGCCCCAGCGATGAAGAAGGGCTGACAGGTTGCGAATCGCTGTTTATCCCTTATTTATATTTGGGAAATGAACAAGAAATTTATCCGATCTATTGCAGCGACAAAACTGTAGCCCAAAACGGCAACTGGGCTTCCATGGATCGTTTTGATTCGGATATGTTATTTATGATTTTTTCCTCCGATGGTACGAGTACCCAACTGGAAAAATTTATGCCACTGACGTCAGAAAAAGGATTTGAACTTCAGTTCAACTTTCAGCATCAGGAAGGGTCAGAACGAATTGCCTTCCATATAACCGAAGAAAATGGCAAATTTCAATTAAACTCCTGGAAACCTTTGTAACCTACCAATTATGAATGCCCCCTTGCGCTCTGTTTCGTTGCTGCTATTTGCAGTATCTGTTTTCACTGTGATGCCCGGCTGCAAATCCGGCACTTCGGGTCCAGTAAATAGTTTCCAGCTTCACCCTGAATTTGAACTCAGCCTTGTGGCATCAGAACCCCTGATATTTGATCCGGTGGATATGGCCTTTGATGAAAAGGGGCGAATGTTTGTGCTCGAAATGCCCGGCTATCCCATGAGCGATGCAGAAGGAAAAATCATTATGCTGGAAGATGAAAATGATGACGGCATATTTGACAAACGAATTGTATATGCAGACAGCCTTGGCGTTGCGCCTTCTCTTATGCCTTACGAAGGGGGATTTCTCGTAGCCTCCCCGCCCAATCTCCTGCTGATCAAAGATACAGATGGTGACAATCGGGCCGATTTTCGCGAAGTTCTGATTTCCGGTTTCAGTTATGGCAATCTTCAGCACAATTTCAACGGACTCACATACGGACTGGATAACTGGATTTATATCGCCAATGGAGGAAATTCCGGCAATATTTATTTACCCGAATCTCCCGATGAAAAGCACAGTATCAGAGGGTATGACCTGAAAGTTGATCTTCACAATAACGTTTGGGAAAATATCGGCAGAACTTCCGGCGGGTTTGAACTGGCGATGGACGATTGGGGGAATTTTTTTGGCACCCACAACACCGAGCATATTTCCCATATAGTATTTCCGGAGGCGTATATATCCGGGTTATCTCTGCAGCCGGCAAATACCCTCGACGAAATTTCCGATCACAGCGAAGGAGATCTGGCACGGATTTACCCCATTGGTCGTCAGGATACCAGGGTGAATCATCCTGAACAGGCAGGCTATTTTTCTGGTTCATGCGGTATCACTTATTATGGGGGCAATGCCTTTCCGGAAGGATTTAACGGCAATATTTTCGTTGCGGACGTTGTGTTGAACCTGATTCATCGCGACGTGATTCACCCAAAAGGGCCATCCTTTACCGCATCGCGCAACGATACCCAAACAGAGTTTCTGGCATCCACTGACAGATCATTTCGCCCGGTAAATATGACCACCGGCCCTGACGGCGCATTGTATGTCGTCGATATGCACCGGAAGGTCATCGAGCATCCGGAATGGATTCCCGACGAAATCGAAGATACCCTCGACCTGAATGCAGGTAAAGATCAGGGGAGGATCTACCGCATCACTCCCCAAGGGGGGCTGCCACGGGTTACCCCCACATTCGACAAAAATGATCTTGCCTCCGTCGTCAATACGCTCGCCCACACCAACCAGTGGTATCGCATGACGGCACAGCGCCTCCTTGTCGAGTGGCAGGACCGCGCAGCTGTACCTTTGCTGGAAACATTTTTTCGGGAAAGCCCATCTCCCGACGGTCGCCTCCACGCACTTTGGACACTCCGGGGAATAGGAGAATTCAATGAATCAATTATCCTGGCAGCATTAGATGATACAAGTCCGGAGGTAAGGGCAAATGCTGTAAAAATGGCTGAGCCTTTCAGAAGTGATGAGATGCTGTCGAAAATTCTTACTATGCAGGAAGAATCGAACCCCACCGTTGTCATGCAGTTGTTGCTTTCTCTTTCTACCCTGCCCTATCCAGAGGCAGAAACAGCCTATCCGATGATACATCACCTTATGGAAACGGCTTCATCAGATCAGTGGCTTCGAATGGGAATAGTGGCAGCAGCAAAAACCTATCCGGTGAGGCTTACCAAAGACCTTTTGACTGATCGTAACCCTACCGAAGGAAAGGAAGAATTACTGGAAATGCTGGCCAGACAGGATGGCAAAGTGGCAGAAGAATCCGAAATAGCCGCACTGCTGCAACAGGCAAATCAGGTTAAAAATCCGTTGCAGGTCAGGCTATTGAATGGGCTTTCGGCAGGAATACCGCGAAGAGAAAAGCCACTCAAGGCTGCCGGGCAGTATGCAGGTGTGCTGAATTCACTGGAAAAAAGCAGTACGTTGCCCGTTATTCTGGCCTCATGGCAACTGCGTAAAACCCTGGACATTCCCCTGTCAGCCAATAGCCAGGCAATGATTCAACAGGCGGAAATAACCGTTAGAAATTCGCAGGCAAATCCGGAAGAGAGAGTCGAAAATCTTGCACTGATAGCATATCTGCCATTTTCAGAAAGAGAAAACCTGCTATATGAATTGCTCAATACCCGAGACCCCCAGGCACTCCAACTGGCTGCTATCGGACAGATCAGGGAAGCAGGAGGTACAGCCGTAGCGGAAAAACTCATCGCCTTGTGGCCAACACTTGGCCCAGCCACTAAAAATGCTGCGGGAAATATTTTGTTGTACCAGCGCGGCAATCATGAGTTGTTGCTCACCGCACTGGAGACCGGAAAAATCAATCCAGGGGAAATGAATTTCCACCTTGAACGACGCAGAACATTGCTATTTTCAGAGGATGAATCTGTGAGAAAACGAGCCGAAGCGCTCTTTAGCGATGCTGGCGTATTCACCCGGAAAAATGCCCTTGACAATATGCGGCCCGCACTGGCCCTCCAGGGAAATCCGGCCAATGGAAAACTCGTATTTCAGCAGAACTGCGCGACCTGTCACCAGCGAAATGGCGAAGGCAATGAAGTAGGCCCCAATCTTACCGAAATCTACCGGAAAAGTGGGGAGACCCTGCTGCATGACATCATTGATCCCAATGCCGCAGCTGATACCAAATATATCAGTCATACCATTGAGACACAGAATCAGGAAATTATCGCGGGGATTATTTCCGTAGAAAATGACAGAGAAATCGTATTGAGACAAATGAACGGAGTGGAAAGGACTATTCCCCGGGCAGATATCAAAAGCTTTACCTCTTCCGGCCTGTCGCTGATGCCGGAAGGATTGGAAAACGCAATAGATGTCAGGCAAATGGCGGACCTGCTGGCATTTCTGCAGGAATATCCGGCAAATTAATCAACGGTATTATAAATCTGTTGGGATCATAAAATGCATTTCCGCGTTACTTTGCGGGACTTTGCGGATTCCTCTGCGGGACTCTGCGTGAACCGAAGAATCTCTGATCGGAGATCATTAGCCTGATTGAAAACGGGGCGTAAACCTTGCGAAACTGCCTAGCTTTGGTCCGTTACTTTTTTCAGCGAGGCAGAATTGATACAATAACGCAACCCGCCGGGAGGGGGGCCATCCTGAAAAACATGCCCAAGGTGGCAGTCGCACACATTACACTGAACTTCTACCCTGACCATGCCGTAGCTGCGGTCTTTGATATATTTGACCACATCTTCGGTGTAAGGTTGTGTAAAGCTTGGCCAGCCGGTGCCGGACTCAAATTTCGTGCGACTGTCAAACAGTTTAGTGCCGCAACAAACACAAGCATACAAAGCCGGCTCAAATAACTCACAGTATTCCCCGGTATAAGCCCTTTCGGTTCCATGTTCACGTGCGATACGGAATTGCTCCGGTGTCAGCAAAGCGCGCCATTCTATATCTGTTTTTTCCACCCGCCGGGGAGGAGTGGGATTGGCTTTATTGCTAAACTTAATGACATCTATCCAGGTGATCATATAAAAATATTTTGCATTACAAAGATAACGCAAAAAGATGTAAGTATCCGGCAAAATATGATTTACAAACTTTACATATCAAAATATCTTTGTATAAAAATATTTCACATGAATTTCTTTCGTCAATTCAGAACTATCCCACTCTTACTTTTTGCCCTTATTTATGCTTCTTTTTCTTATTCACAGCTCAGTGCACCCAAAGTTGAAGCCGTCTATGGAGGACGAATCAACGCCATTACAGGCATAGCGATAAGCGCCGATACTTCCAGGATCTTCATTACGACGGAAAGTGCCAATTCGGCATTCTATGCAGACATTTACCATCCCTCCGCGGGCCCTTCAGTACCCGGAGCTTTTAAGGTAATGCCCGGGCTGGATGACGTCGCAGGCTTTGGCAGTGGCATACAGGATATGGCAGCTCATGCAGGTTCTGGCTATCTGTATTTCAACCTGACGGGGAAACTTTACCGCACACATCCGGCTTCTTCAGGAGTATCTGGCGTCGATAGTTTTGGCATCAACACATTGCTGATTGTACAGGATTATCTTTTTTATATTAAAGGCGCAGAACTTCGATTTGGAACCCTTGATCCATCCGGAACCTTTAGTCCCACCATCGGTTCTCCCATTATTTTACCACCCGGCATCATACAGCCACAGATGAGCGTCGATCCGATCAATAAAAAATTGTATGTAATGGGAAGAGGAACCACACCCGGACTGTATGTTTCTTCCGATGATTTTGATTCCTTTACTTCACTCACAAACATGAAAAATATTTCTCCGGCTTCGATAATTGGATCGGTGGAATGGTCGGCAATGGGAATAGCACCTGACGGGCGAATTTTTATCGGCGGGTCAGACTTCTCCCAAAAATACTTTGCCTGGTCGGACAATGACACGGTTTGGAGTCAGTATGGAAGTGGAATCGGTGGGGCCGCCGGGAAGAATTTCAGTTTTGGCGGAGACTCGGCCAGTTACAGTGTCTATTACGCCAGCATGTACAATTTAAATAAAGGTATGGCTGGTTCATGGCAAAATTTTGGGAATATCAGTTCCGAGACACACCCCAATGACGGCCCGGTTTACGGCGATCCGGTCAATACAGATATCGTCTATATGACCACCGATATGGGTATTGGCGCATCTCAAAACCGCGGACCCAATACGTTTGAGATCAACGATGGCGTTGAGGCCGTGCAGGTGAGTGATTTTGATATGACCAGTGACAAACAAACTGCCTGGCTGGCATCGAAGTCGGGCATCCGGAAAGTCTCCAATTATCTGACCTCCCCGACCTGGACAAAAGCCATTTTCCCCAATATGGATGGCTCCCCATACTATGCGGTTGCCATGGCCGGAGAAGATACCAATACCGTATTTGCCTGTAATCTGCGGGTTTACAGATCCAAAGACAGCGGAAAAAACTGGCAGAGACTTTTTTCAGCAGAAGACCCTCCATACAATTTCCCCGGTGCAGGAAATCTCACGACAGGTGCAGCCCATATCACCAGTATCAAAGTATGTCCCTTTGATACCAGCATCGTTATGGCAGGATATAGCATTGACTGGGGAAATCCCGGCGGGCTATTCTACTCTACCGATGGCGGTTCTACATGGCAGCAGCAACTGATTCATGCATCAGTAAGCGGATTTGATGTCAATGTCCACGACATTCTGTTTAGTTTGGAAGGAACCGACACAGTTGCCTATGTGGGTGTCGGATATAACCTTACAAGCCCCGGAGGATACAGTGTATATAAGCTGACCAAAAGCGGAAGCAATTGGCTGGTATCGCAGGATATGGGACCATCCGGAACGAGTACCGGATCAGTCATCGTCGTGAGTATCATCGACCTCGACAAGAGCCCGACGGGCGACACACTGATCGCCTGCGGCACAGATGCCGGAACCAATCACCCGACCGTTTACTACAAAGACCTCAAAGGTGCCAATGTATGGACGCCCTTTACCACCAGCGGTTTTCCCGCATTCCCGGGCAAAACAGCCAAAGCCGCGACCTATGGTATTGACACCGTTTACGTTGCCGTAGATGAAGAAATTTATTATTACCCGGCCGGAGGCGCGGGGTGGACACTCGGGTATAAATATCCTTCAGGAACACGGGTAGAATTTCTCTATTACGACGAACTTCTGGTAGGAACAGGTACTGGCGTATATGGCCATACAGGCACGCCGGCAAATTCGACAGGAATAATTGGTGCAGGAAAAGCAGAAACGCCAAAGATGGTTTCCATATATCCCAACCCTGCGGCTCAGTTTCCTGTCAGGATGACCCTCGCTGCGTATAGCACTACGCCGGTAGCAGTAAAAATATTTACGGTTGAAGGCCGGCTCGCTGGTAAGATTCAGTTCAAAGCCGGAGCTGAATTTGAGTTGCCCGGAGAATTATTCCCTCAAAGCGGATTGTTTTTTATGGAAATCAGCGGCTCATTTGGAAAAGCATACGAACAAATCATTGTAGAGAAATAGTCTATTCCAGCTCAGTAACCTCGGCGTTTTCGAGAAGGTAATTGAGCCCGTAGTCGCCGTAGTTTAAGACAAATTTGCCTTTGAATGTAGCGATCTGATCTGTTTTAAACCGAGCCTTACCGCTACTGAGGGCAAGTTCGACCACCGATTCCTTTCCGGCATTTCCGCAGAAAAAACAAGCACTGTAGGGAAATGCGGAAAGGATATATTCGGTACCTTCCGTATTCAGCGGAATAATATACCCTTTAATTTCGACGATCTGCCCATCGACCGCGGTGAGCAGATTGCCGTATTTTGGTACCATGACCGCAGACTGCGTCTGTTCGTCAAACTTGACCGAATAAGACACGTCCGTGAGCATCTCCCATTTGAGATTATTTTGTGCACGCAGCGCAGAATGGAAACCAACCAATCCGCCCAGGAGAAACACTATTGGAATGAAAGCTTTCACAATTGAATTTATTACTGATAATTATCTACTTTCATAGCCAAAGTTAATCATACCTTGTGTTAGTTACAATTATCAACCACCACTAATATTCTTCCAATGATGCCCCTGAACTATATAACATGGGACGTTGATCCCGTCATTTTTTCCATCGGACAGTTTAGTCTTCGCTGGTACGGCACCTTATTCGCCGGAGGTTTTTTCATTGGTTATCTGATTACCCAGCGGGTATGGAGAAGGGAAAAACAAGACGAAACCCAGCTTGACACCCTATTGATTTTGCTGGTTGCCGGTGCCATATTAGGTTCCCGGCTGGGGCACGTATTTTTTTATCAGTGGGATTATTACTCCCAGCATCCGGAAGAGATTCTGATGATATGGAAAGGCGGCCTTGCCAGCCATGGCGGTGCGATCGGGCTGATTATCGCCTTCTGGATATTTTCGAAATTTGTCATCAAAAAACATCTGCTCTGGACCACAGACCGTGTAGTGATGTCCGTGATGTTGACCGCAGGTATGATCCGAACCGGTAATTTGATGAATTCAGAAATTTTGGGATCTCCCGCTGATGTGCCCTGGGCATTTATATTCACCATGCGGGACGCCATTCCCCGGCACCCGGCACAATTGTATGAAGCCATCATTTATTTCTGCATTGCTGCTTTATTGTTTTACCTGTTTTTCAAAACCAATGCCGTTAATTATCGCGGATTCATCACGGGACTATTTTTGGCACTGACCTTTACTGCGCGGGTATTAATTGAGTTTTTGAAGGAAAATCAGGTTCCTTTTGAAGAAAGTATGACGCTGAATATGGGCCAATGGCTGAGTTTTCCGCTGATTGCGCTGGGGTTGTATCTGATTTGGGGGAGTCGAAGTAAGCCTTCCTGAAATAAAGAGTATTTTGTAAAAATTGTATATTGCACTCATACAAAACCCCTGATATCCATGAATAAACTACTACCCGCTTTACTCCTTTCCGCGATGATTGTATCGCTGACTATCAACGCCTGCAACACTTCTCCCAAACCGGCCGTGCCTTATGAGTCTCTTTCTGAAAATGAAAGACACGATCTTTCGCACGCCATTGAAGGACTGGAAGTTGCCGATGGGCTTGAAATCACGATGTTTGCATCAGAAAATACTTTTCTCAACCCCACCAATATCGACATAGATGCCAGGGGCAGAGTCTGGGTTTGTGAAGCGTTTAACTACCGCAACGCGCTCAATCCTACCAATCCGGTACGGAAAGAAGGCGACCGGATCCTGATCCTTGAAGACACAGACGGCGATGGAAAAGCAGATAAGGAAACCGTCTTTTATCAGGGGAATGATGTAAATGCTGCTCTTGGGATTTCTGTAATCGGAAATAAAGTTATCGTATCCTGCAGCCCCAATATTTTTGTATTTACTGACGAAGACGGCGACGACAAACCAGACAGCAAAGAAGTACTTTTCACCGGAATTGGCGGCGTGCAACACGACCACGGGGCACATGCTTCAGTATTGGGACCGGATGGAAAATTGTATTTTAATTTTGGCAACGCAGGCGAAAAACTCCAGGATGCCGCCGGCAACCTGATCACAGATAAATACGGCAACAAAGTAGAAGCTACCCGCCAGCCTTTTCAGGAAGGAATGGTTTTCCGCTGCGACCCTGACGGCAGCAACCTCGAAGTTGTGGCATGGAATTTCCGCAACAATTACGAGGTAGCAGTCGACGCTTATGGTTCGCTCTGGCAATCAGACAATGACGACGACGGCAATAAAGGCGTGCGGATCAACTATGTGATGGAGTTTGGCAACTATGGCCGCAACGACGAAATGACCGGCGCCGGATGGCAAAAACCCCGTACCGGGATGAGCGATGATATCTCCACCCGTCACTGGCACCAGAATGATCCGGGCGTAGTCCCTAACCTCCTGCAAACAGGCGCTGGTTCGCCCACGGGGATCCTCGTTTATGAGGGCGATTTGCTGCCGGAGGTATTCCACAACCAGATGATCCATTGTGATGCGGGCCCCAATGTAGTAAGAGCATATCCTGTGGAAAACGCGGGCGCAGGCTATACGGCATCCATAGTAGATATTGTGAAAGGAAAAGATAACTGGTTTCGCCCATCAGATGTATGCATTGCACCTGACGGCTCTCTGTTTATCTCCGACTGGTATGATCCGGGTGTAGGTGGCCACCAGATGGGCGATACGCTTCGCGGTCGTATTTATCGCGTAGCGCCGCCCAAATCCAAATACCAGGTTACTCCACCTGACTTTTCTACCCCCGAAAAAGCTGCCGAGGCTTTGAAGAGTCCAAACGTAGCTACCAGAGCACTGGCCTGGCAGGCGTTGCATGGCTTTGGAGAATCTGCAGAACCTGCACTTTCCAATCTGTGGCAGTCGGAAAATCCGCGATATCGCGCACGGGCTTTGTGGCTATTGACCAAAATTCCGGGAAAAGGTCAGGCATGGGTAGAAAAAGCGATTGCCGACAGCAATTCCGACATTCGCATTACCGGCCTCCGCGCTGCCCGTCAGTTGGGCATGGATATAGCCTCTCTACTTTACACGCTATCCAAAGACGAGAATCCCCAGGTGCGCAGAGAAGTAGCCGTTGCCCTCCGGCATTATACAGGCGCAGATAAAGCGCAAATCTGGACGACTCTGGCCCAGCAATATCCGCAGGGAGACCGCTGGTATCTGGAAGCCTTAGGCATTGCCAGTAATCCTGATCCCGACGCAGTATATGCTGTGTGGGAAAAAACTGTAGGAGATTCATGGAATACTCCCGCCAACAAGGATATCATCTGGCGGATCCGCGCAAAAGCAGCGATTCCTAAAATGGGGGAAATTATTGCAGCTTCGCCTTCTTCTGCGGCCGCAACGCGGTATTTCCGTGCGATGGATTTCCACACCGACAAATCCAAAAATCAGGTGCTGGAAAAACTGGTTTTCGGTCAGCATCCGGACCAGGAGCAAATCGGCTATCTGGCGATCCGTCACATGGATTATGGGTATGTAAAAAGCAATGCGAAAGTTCGGGGCGTACTCAACAACCTACTTACCGAAAGAAAAGGAACAGACGAGTACCTCGACCTTATCGAAAGCCTTTCCATGGCCGACAAAAGCCAGGAGCTGGTCGAGCTGGCGCTCACCGAAGGGAGTTCGGCCAAAGGCGTGCGCGCAGCGCAGCTGGTCAGGCAGTTTCAACAACTGCCGCTGTTCCAGCCTTACCTCAATGGTAAGGACGAAAAACAGCAGATTGCTGCGATGATCGCACTCAACCATGCGGGCTCCGACCAGGCACTCGATATGATCCAAACCGTCATTACAGACGAAAAACGCCCCCCCGGCATTCGCCGGGCTGCGGTACAATATATGGGACGTGGCTGGTCAGGCGAAAATCGTCTCGTCGCCATGCTGAAAGAAAAAGCGCTTTCGCCCGAACTCGAAAAAGCGGCAGCAACCCAGTTGCTCTCCGTCTACCGCAAAGCCTACCGCGAACTCGCAGCGGAAGTTCTCCATATTTCAGACAATGATATGGCGATTCCTTCCATTGACGAACTGGTAACTCAGGAAGGTAGCCTGGAAAATGGAAAAATTGTTTTTGGGAAATATTGCCAGACCTGCCATCAGGTAAAAGGGGAAGGAATCAATTTTGGTCCTGACCTTTCCGAAATCGGGAATAAACTCTCAAAATCTGCCCTTTACGGTGCGGTATTTAATCCCAGTGCGGGAATCAGTTTTGGCTATGAAGCGTATCTCTTTACGCTGAAAGACGATAGCAAACTGCTGGGCTATATTTTCAGCGAACCCGACGACAAAGTGGATGTCAAAATGATGGGCGGTACCGTGAGATCTCTCGCCAAATCAGAAATCAAATCCCGCGAAATGCAGGAACAATCCCTGATGACCGAAGGCCTCGCCAGGGTGATGTCCGTACAGGAATTTGTCGATCTGGTGGAATATCTGAGCAGTCTGGGAAAAGAACCAGCAGCAGGTATTTAGCAGATTTTCAACGATTTATCGAGGAAATGGGGTAAATGCGATAATTACTTTCTTGTGAAGTAATTATCGCATCCATCTACATAACTATCATTAAATTCGACTCTGTTGTCACAAAACAGAATTTGCCCAACTGCCTGCAGAACAATTGGTTCAACCCTGATTACGAACAAGTTTTCATTACTGCCCTCTATGGACCAGGCTGACGATTGGGTAACCAGTCCATCCATCTTTACATCCAGGGTATTGTCAGATTTGAAATCAATGGAAAGCCCTTTAAAGTCATCATAATTTCCATCTTCAGGGTTCCAAAAACACCGGATATACTCCCACTCCCATTCTCCAATCAGGTGATTGATGGTTGCCACAGAATCCCACACAGCATTTTGATGACAGATCCACATATCGCCCTGGGATATAGGCGGGTCCTGAACAACAGGTATTTCCGGGTCTGGATTGCAGGCAAACAGCAGCAGAGATAGGGAAAAAACCCACAGTCTTAGTAAAGTGCTTGTTTTCATATTCGGAGCATAAACAGAGAGTAAACGGTTTCTCAACCTAAATATACGAAAGGGTTGGATTTTATTCATTATCAAATTCGTTTCCGAACCAGACAACCGCAAAGCCCTTATATAAGCCTATTCCAATAGCATTCCATTGGTCATTCCAGATACCCTGATTAATTATAACGGCATTATGACCGGAGCTTTTTTTCCATGATTGTAAGGCATAATCAGCTGTCATCTCAAAATCACTGCAACAGTCATTTGAACCACAAGCGATTTCAAATCCATCCCCCTGATAAGCGGTAAGTTCTCTGGGTTTTGACCACATCAACTCTGCCTGCGCATGATCCGGGGTATAACAACAAGCTGTCCAGTTGCCATTTGAAGACCAGCTATGAGCATTACAGTTTCCCACATCAGGTTTATTATCTACCAAATCACGGGCATGAGTCTGGGCGACATAAGTCAGAGAAGCAGATAGCGGAATAGAAGGAAGTCCTTTCTCTTTCCGGTATTCCATGATGAGCGTGTATAAATTTTTCTCTTCATCACTTAATACCTGAGAAAAGGAATTGAATGAACTAAGCGCAAAGTAAAGCGCGATTAAAATATTTTGTAATCTCATATTTGAAAATTAAATGTCGTTCGATTTTCCGATTTAAAATCTACTAACGTTTTATTCAACCAACATGATACTTGCTACAAATATTTTATCAATCAGTTCTACTCCCTGGGCCGTAATCCTGGTTTCAAAACCCAGCGCCGCCAATTCCTGCCGGGCTTTACTCACTGACGCCACCTTTATGAAGAGACCAAACAAAGGGCTTTCAGATTTTATCAATTTTAGGGCCGGCCCTTCCGGGAAATGGAACTCATTCCCGACTTTGACTATTCCAGGGATTTTTGCCCATTCATCTTCAAATTCACCGGGCGCTTCCGTACCGATTACGATTTCTTTCAAAAACTGGAGGCCCAGGGTGCCGCCATGGTTGGTAGCTAATTCGCCAGCTGCCTTTTCTCTACCCATTTTGACCAAATCCCTGTCATGGTAATCACATACAAATACATTAACATTATCCGGAAGGAGATTATTCAGAGACATCGTACTCCAATCAGCGGCTCTGCTTATTCTGCCGTGTGCGATTTTGGCTGAGTCTAACGGGTAAACTATTTTTTTTAAAGATTGGCTGGGTTCCAATGCCATTCCATAATTAGCCGGGATCGGATCAGACTTGCTTTCCACCAATTCTAACACAACATTTCCCAGGGTTATTCCGCCACTGGAAAAGCCTCCCCAATCCTGATAATCCCATACTATGGGCAAACCCAACTGGACGGTAAAAATCTGAAACAGCTCTTTAGCCTTTGTGGAAGAAACATAAAAATGCTCGATTTTTTTTATTTCTACCTTACTTCTATTTGAGCATGAGGTAAAAATGAGGGCAATAGATACAACCCAATATGCTTTTCTTCTCATATAAATCTGTTTTGCCTGCAGGCGTTTCACTTGAAATTTAAAGCGTGGGGTTTTGCCGGAGGAAGGTACGTTCGGTTATTTTTCCCTCAGCTTTTCAATTGCTTTCAACACAGCATCCCGATTCTTTGCAGCAGTCATCCAACGCGGTAGTCGTGCCCCGACGCTTTTGACATTAAACCTAAACCCGTTGCGCTCGCGGAGTTTTGCGCCGACATGTGCAGCCAAAAAGTCCAGGTGCTCCAAATTATAGGCCCAGAGCGTTTCCCCTGAAAATTCAGTCGACAGCCAAACAGGGAGATGAAAAAAGGGGTCAATGGGCGCACCAAAGATCAGGATATTGCCGCGCTTCTGCTTCTCATCCCGCCGTTTGACCACATTTTTCATAGTCTTATTGAAACTGCAATCAGCACACACCACCTTCACTTCATTGACTTCATATTTAGGCAGATGGAAATCGCCTGTTTTCACCAGTGCTTTGCCTTCACAATTTGGACAAACAACGAGAATGTCTTTGACAAATTCGTAAATCTGAACACGATACGTATGTTTGGTTCTGTCTTCCATAATTCTAACGATACATACTTCGCCGGTCTCCCCGTGTTTTGAAATAACCCGTAGTTCTGATCATATTGTTAATCAACCCCCCGAATCTGCTTTGTCTGGTTGATTACCCTTCCAAAGTGCTCCTGATGTTTTCCTTCACTGAGTTCTGCATTAAAGTCTTCAGCTACTTTTTTCACTAATGCTTCATATTCAGGTGACTTTTCCACATAAAGATCTTTGCTGAAGGACAACACCCTCCCATCTTCTTTATAATTCATCCATAATTTTATATCACCCGAACCCAGAATGAGGGTATGCCCCGTATATTCTGCGGTTTTATCTTCCAGAATATTTTCCTTTGACCAGCCCATTTGCCCGAGTACAAATTCCAGAAAAACAGGCAATAGCGATGGATTGGCCGGGTAAATATTGTAAAAATTATCCCGTGAGTTGTATTTGCCCGTCCAATAGGGCAGTTTTTCCAGTTGGCGCAGTTGCAGGCGGTCACCGGTTGGGGTTTGTTTCCATTCAAAATAAGTATTAAACCATTGCAGGTCAATATCCTGGACATTAATCATTCGCGTATCTGTATCGTCGTATTTGACTGCATACCCACTGTCCACGGTAAAATCATAGGCAATCAGTGCGTGTTCTGAATCGGGCAAATCTTCGTCGGGCGTATTCCAGCTTTGAAATTCGCCACGGAATACAATGGTTTTCTGGTCAGGCGAAAAAGCGATGGCACCGTGCGGGGAGGGATAGGAATAATTTTCCACAGAATGGTTATTAATGTTCATCTCCCTGATTTCACGGGTCTGTACATCGAGCACCGCATGTTCGCTGACCATGAGATAACGCCCGCCTTCGAGGCTGTCCAGCTTTTCCAGATTGGTAACTTCGCTCTTCATATACACGCCCGAATAAAGCCCCGGCTGGCCGTTTGCGCTGTCCAAAAACTGGAGAGACGCAAAGTCATGTCCTTGCTGAAGGATAGGTTCAACTACCGGGACATTGTCTTTCAGATAGATCAAATACAGACTCTGGCTACCTGCCACGAGTGTCGGGTCGGGCGCACCAGGCAGGGCATATACGGCCCATAAAAACGGAAGCCCCGTATTGTTTTGCAGAGAACCGGGAAAAGCCACCGGTTTATTATCGTAATACACGCCATAGGCTACTTTGGTATATCTGACCATGCCGAAGTTCATGTTGAAAGTCTTGCCCGCCGTTGCGGTAATTTTTATGGTAAATGGACCATAAAGTACCTCTTTGGAAATCGTGCCGGAAGCCTCGCGTTTGCCTTTGGTGAATGAATAAATAACCAGGGCAACGAGAACAAAAGCTGTAATCAAAAGGGTGATTTTCATCTGTATAGATTAATCGTAGTGCATTGTTAAGATTTTGTGGCAACTTCAGCGAAAACCGTCAGAACATTGTCGCCAATGATAAACGACCCTTTATTGGAGGTTTCACTGATGACAATATGCTCCCCGATAAAATTAAGTACTGCGTTCCGTTTTTCCAGCGGCAACTGGGTAAGATCTTCCCATTTTTCTTTGGTCGGAATCTCTACGATAATGAAGGTACCATATGCGCCAAATTCCCACCAACAGGCGAAGCTCGTTTCCCTGCTTTCAAAATGCACTTCACCGCCACGGCCATTGCCGGAGAGCCACACTTTAGGGTTGCCTTCGAGATGCGTGCGTTTGGGTTTATCGGTATGGTATTGCTCGGTGCGCTGCAATAGTTGGCGGATATTTCCCACAAAATCTTGTGGCACATCAAGCCACACCGCAATGTCGCGGTTTGATTTTCCCGTTTCGATATGCATCCGGCAAAGGTTGCGGAGCAGTTCCGTACGGGTAGCTTCTTCGTATTGGATTCGATGGGCTTCAAAGGCTTCTGCGGCCATTTTTTCCCCTTCATTTTCAGCTTTTTTGCGGAGCAGGCGGGCGGCATCCAATTCTTTTTCTACCGCCTTTCGTTCCTGAGCCAGAGCTGCACGGGCTTTGTCAACGCCACTGAGGGCATTTTTTATGACAGATTCGAGGCTATGGGACCATTGCTCCTGCTGCTGTGTTGCGAGTAGCTGCAATTGTCGGGCGACAGCTTCGGCTATACGTTTTTCTTCCTCTTCCGGAGTCATTGTTATCGGGTGAAGAAAAGGTCAATTTTGCAAAAACTACAGAGTGAAAGGCAATTCGTACTCTTTGACAATCGGTTCCTTTTTGCTCCTGACTTTTACGGCAACCCTGGCCTTGAGGGTTTCTCCGATTACCAGACTGTTTTGGATATAGGTATCTTCATAATACATCCACGAATAGTCAGAAAGTAAATACTCCGAAACATTGGCCTTTTGCGCCTGATATGCCCATTTTTCAACATGATTGGGTTCAAAGTTTACGATCGAAGTGCCACCGGCGATGGTGTACCAGACCTGTATACCCGGTACCCCCTGGTTGCCCAGTTCGGTATTATGTTCCACATAAATTTTGAGTACGCCATTATCTTCCAGATCGCGCACTTCCCATTCGTCAATTTTTGTTTTGATGTTAGGCATCCTATTTTGATTGCAGGTAGAAAGGTATAAAAGGATGATTATGCCCTATTATTCCAGCCTCCTAATTTATTCCTTTTTTTGTATTTACCATAAACAACTGCTGCTTCTTTAGGCACCATCCCCCGTTTCGGGTTCCTCCGCCTACCTTAGTAACTGCATTTTAATTCATATTTCGATATTCAGATGACAGTGGCATTACACGATATGCGCTTTAAAGGGATAAATTAAAAACAGAAAGGTTCAGAATAGCGGGTTCGCCCTTCGCCTCAGTTACAACCAACCGAACTTCGGTAACCTCCATTTCGTCAAACCGATGGATAAATTTGTGTCCAATACAAGAACCTTCAAAAATCGTTTGCCAGCCCTTTTTTGTTTTTCCTTCAAGGGTAAACGCTCTTATTCGCTCCCCCCTGGCAATATTTTCCATTACGACTACCTGATTAATTTTCTGCCTTCCAGGAAGTTTCAAATTGATACTTTCGCCCGTTCCTGAAGTAACGGCAATTGGATTTGAAAATCTTCGCTGTATTTCATCTCCGAATTCTTTCAGCCGTCGCACATCAGATTCGGGCATTAACCCATCCGGCCCGGGCGTGACACCCAGAATAAGACTGGTATTATGCCCCACGGAGTGGTAGTACATTTCAACCAACTTATCTAACGGGTAAATGATATCCTCCCTGTCCGGATCCCAAAACCAGTCGTGTCCGCCATTGCCTCGCAAAGGAGCATCACTCATGGCAGGCATATAATATTTCCCATTGGGATCTCCGGTTTTTAGAAGCTGGAAGTTATTTTCAGCGATCTCCTTTTTGGCAGACTCTCCGGCTCCTGTCGAAACATAAGGAAATGTTCCCCAGCAAGGATAAGGAACGGTTCCGCTCTCGCTTCCACCCCAACGCATGTCGGCACGTTGGAGATTGTGATAGAATAAACAATTGGGCTGATATTCTTCAAAAACAGAAAGCACATCGGGTCCGCCTTGATCGGGGCCATGAGCCCCCCCGTCAAACCAGACGATTGCCCAGTCCCCATAGTTGTTGAAAATCTCCTTTGTGATGTTTTCGATCATGCGGTTGTAGTGCTTTTGCCTGTTTTGGGCAAAAGTCGTATTCCCATCTACTTTAAAATCGTGGATACCATAAAATGCATTCCAGCGTGTCCCGATATAAACCCCGGGTAATATTCCATATTTTTCACAAGAGGCTTTAAAATCACGTAAAATGTCTCCTTTCCCGTCTTGCCATGTTAACGCTTTCATACAATAAGGAGTGGCATTACTTTGATGGAAAAAAAAGCCTGTTTCGTGACTCACTGTAAGAATGGCTACTTTAAATCCCCCGTCCTTTATTGATTGGATCCACTGATCCATATCATATTTCTGAGGATTGAAGATATTGTAATCTTCAATGGGTGTAATACGATTTTCCTTTTGCACATAGTATTTACCGTCGAACACATGCAGATCGAGGGAAATTAGTACAGCCAACTCGGCATTTTGCCAATGAATTTGGGCCGGGGATGGGATCGGCATTTCATTTTGTGCCTTTATATTCCAAATGATCCCAATAAAATAGAATGAAAGCGCAATCAAATATTTAGACATATGCTGGTTTATCGTAAAAGATTTGAGAGAACCACTGAAACGCCAATTTGGGGAGGGGTGTCAGAGCCTGTTGTTTGTTATTCTTCATTGGTTGGAATGTGTTTTACGGTGCTGTCATTCTGTAATAGGCAGTCATCATCTCCCCACCCCCAATATTGCGCATATCCCCCGACTATCTTCGGAATCCATATCCTCAATCGGAGGTCTATAAATCTGCTGATATTTCTTCAACATCCCAAATGTTTTGCCTGATAGTATCATGTATCTGCCTTTCATGCCAATGGGGGAAATCGCAAAGGGAATGTTGTGGTTAACCTAATTCAAATTTGTGTTAACTTCTCCAGGAATTCATCTGCGCTAATCACTGCTACTGGAGGAAAGTCAATTTGCCTTAGCAAGTTAAAGTGATTATCATTCGTAACAATAAATTGAACATTTGCCGATACAGCGCAGTCAACAAATTTGTTATCATCAGGATCAGCAGTGATTAAATCCCAATGAAAATACACCTCTGTTTGTGTCACATTATTCAGCTGGGAAAATAATTCAGCAAGATTCTGTGCTATTTGCCCAGTGGTCTTCTTACCAATAATTTCTATATACTCCTAAAGAATAGATTCTGAAATCGATAACTCATACTTTGCTGAAAGAAGTGCATTAAAAATCTGTCTATATTTAGAAATTCGGGGAATAGACATTAGCAGTACATTGGTATCAATAACAACCTTCACTGCTTTTCATATTTTGTGCGCATATGTTCTTTTGACCATTCCTCAATTTTTTCCGCACCCCAATTATTTGTTTCAAACAGGGAATCTATTTCTGAGGTTACTTTCTTTGCAAAATAGGCTGACAGCAACGATCGAATCTCTTTGACCTGATCCTCGCTAATATCGAACCTGAATATCTTCAAGAGCTCGATCTGTAGATTCGTCAATTTTCTCGTTGATTCCATCGTGTTTTTACCAAATTTAATTTAGTTGGCCTTATCAGGCAAAAAATATAAGGATTACGACTAACCCTACATTTGATCGTGAATTTACACATATTTATTTTCGATTTCCAGTTTTTCTTCCTAACCTCATCCTGTACTAACTACTTTTCACCTTCAATTTTTCACTCACATGCGTACTCATCCTGACCTCTCCCGCCGCAATATGCTCAAAACCCTCGGCCTCGGTGCTGCCGGTGCTTTGGCTTTTTCGCCTATGACGGCTACCGCCTCCGACAACTACCACCAGGCGACCCGCGGCCTCAAGCCGCTAAAAATCACCAATGTCAAAGCCATCGCAACCGCACCTCAGGGAGGAATCGAATTGATCATCGTCAAAGTCGAAACCTCCGAACCTGGCCTCTACGGGGTCGGCTGCGCGACCTTCCGCCAGCGCGCTTACAGTGTCGTGGCTGCGATCGACAAATACCTCAACGACTTCTGCGTCGGCAAAGATCCCGACAATATCGAAGATATCTGGCAAACCGCCTACGTCAGCTCCTACTGGCGCAACGGCCCCGTGCTCAACAATGCCCTCAGCGGCCTCGATCAGGCCCTTTGGGATATCAAAGGCAAACGCGCAGGTATGCCCGTCTATCAACTCCTCGGTGGCAAATGCCGCTTTGCCGTGGACTGCTACGCCCATGCCAGCGGAAACAACGTCGGCGAAGTCGTCGAAAGTGCCCAGAAGTTTATCGAAGCCGGATACCGCCACGTGCGCATCCAAATGGGGGGCTATGGCGCCGCCAGTGTCGCCAAAACACCCGACTTCCAAAACGCGAGCTTCGGACGCAGCAAAGACAATTACATGGATTCCTACATGTATATGAAGTCTGTAAGGGAAATCTTCGAAGCTGTACGCAAGGTCTGCGGCGAAGAAATCGAACTCCTGCACGACGTACACGAAAGACTGACCCCAACGGATGCCGTCAATCTGCTTACCTCTCTGGAACAATACCGCCCGTTTTTTATCGAAGATCCTTTATCGCCTGAAGATATGGGGTATTTCAAACTCCTTCGTCAGAAAACCACTGTCCCCATCGCCATGGGCGAACTTTTCAACAGCCCCCACGAATGGGTGGGGCCCATGACCGAAAGATTGTTTGATTTCATCCGTATCCATATCTCTCAAATCGGGGGCATAACGCCTGCGATGAAGGTTGCCCGCCTCGGCGAATGGTTTAATATCCGCACGGCCTGGCATGGCCCCGGTGACGTATCGCCCGTAGGCCACGCCGCCAATGCACATATCGACTTTGCTGTCTGGAATTTCGGCATTCAGGAATCGGTTTTCTTCAACGAACAAACCCTTGAAGTATTCCCCGGTGCGCCTTATGTAAAGGACGGGTTTATGTATGTAAATGATGCGCCGGGTCTTGGCGTTGACGTCAACGAAAAAGCCGCTGCCAAATACCCCATTCCGGATAAAGTGAACACCGACTGGACCCAACTCCGCAAAAATGACGGAACGCCGGTCAGGCCATAATAACCGCTGCCTTACTCCACCACAAAACGGATGTTTGTCTGCTGGTCAGCGGATACTACCATCAAGACATAGATTCCGGGAGGAACAGAAGGTAAACGAACTTCCCAACGGGCAGGAGCAGACGCTGTATTCTGCCCGTATATTTTTTGCCCGGCGAGGTTAAACACGGCAATCCGGACGGATTTTCCGGTCAGCGATTCGCTTTCAATCGCAAAACTACCCCCGTTGGGGTTGGGCCACAGTCTTACGACCGGGAGGTCTTTGACAGATTCTACCCGCGTCGCGGGGTCATATTCATACGCACCGATATCGGGGATACCGTTGAAAACCCGGCTCTCTCCGCGCTGGTCCGTCGCAGGGATATTGTCAGCGCCGCCAGCATCAATAGCCGGGCTGTTGTCCCCCAGCCTGTGCGTAAACGTAGGGCCTCCATAATCGCTCAGATAAATCAATACCGGATCTATATTGATTTTGTCGGCGGTGCCACCCACAAGCTGCGCCTGGCTATCATTCCCCAGGAGGTTATGACCAAGAGAAGCCACTGCGCCGAATATATCGGGGCCTGATTCGCAGTGATTACCTGCTACGAGTGTATTGCGGAGGGAAACTTCTCCCCCGGCATCGTTGTAAAGGCCTCCTCCCTTATTGAAGGCTGTATTATTGGAAAGGGTAACATGCAGCAACGAAATGGTAGCGGGGTGGGTTACGACACGGTTGTCAATCGCGCCTCCGTCAAGCACGGTAGCCTCATTGCCTGAAAGGGTGCAGTTTATGAGTGTGAGCTCAGCACTGTCGCCTTCGCCATAGTTGCCAATCGCCCCGCCGCTTACCGCTTTGTTGCGGCGCAGGGTACAGTTTGACAAAGTTAATTTTCCTTTATTGCGGATTGCTCCCCCGCCATAGAGAGTTGGGTTGCCGTTTCGGAAAGTCAACCAGTTCATCGACACATTTTTTCCCGGAAAAATATCAAAGATTCGCAGGCTGTCATTGCCCGAAAACGCAAGCGGAGCGGAAGGATTTCCCAAAATAGTCAGGGACTTGCCGACTTCAATGGTTTCATCGAGTGAAACAACGCCAGAGATCGTGCGCATATCCAGGGTATCGCCATCACAGGCCAGAAAAATTGCCTGGCGGAGAGAGCCATTTCCCCGGGAAAGCACATTCGTCACAACGACATCCACGGCGGCATAACGCTCAAATGCGCCTATGTCGGGAAGACCGATACGGGCCTGATTTCGCTGATCATTTGCCGGGGCAAAAGTGGGATTTCCCGCATCAATGGCAGGGCTGCCACAAGCCAGGGCGTGAGTAGGCGTGGTGCCGCCGTTGAGCGCCAAAGGTGCCAGAATAGCGGAGGTATTGATAATATCTGTCGGATCAGGGGTATAGGTTGCGATCCCGGGTTTTCCGATCAGGTTATTTCCCTCTGTAAGGATTGCTCCCTGGATATCAGGTGCGCTTGAGATTCCCTGGTTTTCAGCCACAATACAGTTTCGGAGAATGATCGAGGAAAACCGTTCGTCCATAATTCCGGCTGTTCCTTTCGACGCATTAAAGGCAAAGGTACAGTTGGTAGCAGTAAGGGAAGTGCCGCCGGAAATATCGCCTTCTGCAAAAAAGGCACCGCCGGTTTTATCTGCATAGTTGCCGGAAAAGGTACAGTTGACGGCCCTTGTCAGGGAATATCCGTTACCTGCGCCATTGGAATAGATGGCACCTCCGGCAAAAGGCGTATTAAAGGTATCTGCAACGGCAATGGCCTGGTTATCGGAAAATGTACAACCGGTAAGCAGCAAGGTTGTGGCATTGTCAAATCCGTCATTTTCGATAGCTCCCCCGTTTTTGGCGATGTTTCCACTGAGGACACAATCTGTCATTACCAGATACCCGCGATTGATAATGGCTCCCCCACCCTTTCGGGCGCTGGTATCATTGATGGCATGGCCGCCGGTGAGCGTCAGTCCGCTCATATGTACGGTATCGCCTTCTGTGAGCCAGAAAAGGCGGATAAGTCCCTGACCGTTGAGAGAAAGCAAATCTGCACCCGGTCCCGCAATGGTGAGATTTTGGGTCAGGTAAAGCGTCGAATTGAGTGCAATGGTACCGGTGATGGAGAAAGTAATCGTATCACCGGGCAGCGCCTGATCGATACGGCCGCGAAGGCTGGTAGGGCCTGCGTCTGCGTTATTGGTAACGGGCAATATGGCAGCATCTACCGGCGCAGTGATTGCCAGCAGGCATAGAAAGACGGTGGTAAGGAGGGATTGGTAAATCATGGAAGGATAACGAAAAGGAGAGACGAATATGTGTAAAAACAAAAAAATCCGGCAAGGGGTTGCCGGATTTCTCAGGTAAAATGCCTGAAATTATTCTCTTGAGTCTTTAAGGAACTCCTGGACCATATCACTCGGAATTACATCTTCCTTGAATGTATAGGCGCCCGTTTCTTCGTTTTTTACTGGCCGGATGACTTTCGTGAAAGTCTTAACTTTACTTTTATCCCGGTAACCGGCGACAACTTTCTTAGCCATAACTTAATAATTATTTGATTTCTTTATGAACAGTGTATTTCTTCAGGATTGGGTTGTACTTCTTCAGTTCCATCCTTCCTGTGGTATTTTTACGATTTTTGGTCGTAATATAACGGCTCATTCCAGGGAGACCAGACTCTTTCTGTTCTGTACACTCTAGGATCACCTGAATTCGGTTCGCTTTACTTTTCTTTGCCATCGCTAAATGCTTTTACTGAAACAGGAAGCAAAGGTAGTTAAATTTCCTGAAATGGGAAAAATAATTCAAATTTTCTCGTTAAATTCGCTTGAATTTAATTTTCTATGGGGAAATTAGGATAATACATTAAATTTACCTCCGGGAAGTTTTTGTATTTTATAAGGATTATGAGATTTAGCGTATTACTTCTGGTGGGTGTGTGTATGACTCTGGGTTGTAACCGGGGGAATATCGATATGGATAATGCCGGCAAAGAGCCGATAGAAGTGACGATTGATGCGATTTCGTACACAATGGCTCCGGGACAATATCAGCGAATCCGTCTGGAAAAAGGCCGTCACCTTCTCAAAATCAAGCGAAAAGATGCAACTGAAGCCGAAGAAACGGATTTTCGGGTAGTAGAAGGCGGCCTGCTCAATCTGGCTAATAGCAACTATCTGATCTGGACAGATCTTTATGGTGACCCCATGCTCCGCGAAAGCAAGCTTGAGGAGGAGTGGATTGAGATTGATGGTCATGACTATCGCGGCGAATTTGAAAAACTAGACCCTACTGTTTACTATATAGAAAAAAAATGGGACTATGGCCTGGGAGAAGATTTTCCCGACGATCTCCTCGGCTGGGAAATGGGCAATGAAAAATATATCATCAAACGCAAGCTTTTCCGTCAGGAGGAACTTATCCAGGCTTATAATGCTTTGGTAAAGGAAAAATAGTTATGCAATCCCGCGCAAGGTCATTCCCGCTCAAAAACGGCTACTGCTACCTGTTTCAGGATCATATTCTGATCGAAAGAAATGACTTCACCGGCCAGATTCTTCATTTTCTCGAAAAAAGAGGCCTCCGTCGAAGCTGGATTATCTATCTGGCGCTCTTGATTGCATTGGTTCTTTCTGCTCTTCTCGCTGTGAAAATCGAAAATTATTTCCTGGCAGCTTTTTTTGCGGCCTTTGCATTCGCAGATCTCTTTGCTATCTGGTTTAGTCGAAAAGTCTCTTTTGCTTCAAATATCCAGCGTGAACATATCACTGCTGTCGAATATAAAGAGGCGGTTCAGGGGGTTTCCCGGGCTTCATTCACTATATTTTTCCGCCCCAAACGAGCTACTCTCAGACGTACAATCTTTCTGCCAAGTATCCGCAAAGGTGATACACAGCTTGCACAAGCCGCTTATTTGATGATGAAAGAAGAAAAATTGATTGAGTAATCGCTGTACCTATGGGTGTTCTCAAAAAACTTGCTGGTCAGACGGCTATTTATGGAATTAGTTCTGTACTGGGAAGGGTACTGAATCTTGCGCTCACACCACTCTACACCAATATTTTTGCCGACGCCCAATACGGTGTTGTCACCTATTTGTACTCCTGGATTGCCCTGATCAATGTCATGCTGATCTTTGGAATGGAGACAACATTTTTTCGTTATGCGCAGGAAAATGAAGACTACAAATCTGTGTACAACCAGGCTTTTCTCTGGGTACTTTTTATTTCGGCTGGCTTCTTTTTGCTGACCGGGGTGTTTTTCAGGGGAATTGCCGGGCTCGCCGGATATGAAGACCAGTCTCTGCTGGTACTCCTTACGCTCGCCATTATTTTTCTCGACACGGTTGCTGCGATGCCCCAGGCGCGGCTTCGTTATGAAGAAAAAGTAGCGTGGTTTGCCACCATCAATCTTTCCAACATAGTACTTTCGATTACCCTCAATATGATCTTTATTCTGGTCTTGGAAAAGGGTATTCTGTTTATTTTTATTGCCAATCTGATCACTTCCTCCATAAAGTTGGCCATGTCGCTCTGGAAAAACCTGCCGACCACTTTCCGCCCGGATAAAGAACAGATGAAGGAAATGGTAAAGTATGGATATTATATCATGATCGCAGGGCTTGCCGGAATGATGACCCAAACCGCTGACCGTATTCTGATTCCCGCCCTATGGGTGGATGGAACGCTCTTCAACGGTGTCGCCCGCACAGGCGAGCAACTCAATGGATTGTACGGTGCCAATTATAAAGTTGCTATGCTCATTGCGTTGGCTACCCAGGCTTTCCGGTATGCGGTAGAACCGTTTTTTTTCAAGGAAGCCGGAAAAAAAGATTCGCCAGAAACATTCGCCCGGGTGTTTCATTATTTTGCACTCGCCTCACTCACAGGTTTTCTGATTCTGGCTTCTTTTGCCAAGGAGATTGTTTCATTCAACCTGTTTGGTTTGCTTCATTTTACCTTTGTCGGAAAAGACTATTGGGAAGCGTTGGGCGTGGTGCCGATTTTATTGCTGGCCTATGTATTTAATGGCGCATATATGAACCTGTCTATCTGGTTTAAAATTACCAAGCAGGTGCGATATGCAATATTTTTCACGGGGACTGGCGCAGCCATCACGCTGATCATCAATTATCTGACCATTCCGGTTTACGGTTATATGGGCAGCGCCTGGGCAACCTTGATCTGCTTTTCGCTGATGTGTGTTTTGGTGTACGTGATTGGCCAGAAATACTACCCCATTCCTTACCGTATGGGAAGAATCAGCCTTTTTACAGCTTTGTTTATTTTTGCCTATCTGATCAACCGGCAAATCGGCCCTACAGACGGCTATTTACCTGCATTTTTCCTGAAAACGGTGGTATGTTTTTCTGCATTGGGAATCGTATATGTGACAGAAAAATATAAGCCCGTTTACTGGCATGGGTAAACGGGCTTATTAATATATTTTAATAGCTGGCTTTATTCATTCATCAGCTTCCAGTACCTGTTTCGGTCAATCCCGATCGCCAGAATGCTCACTGAATCGCGATTGTGAAGATGAGATCGCCACGGATAATCGGCGTATTGCTCCAGCCTTGCGGCTACTTCCGGCGTACAATTGATAAGGTATTTGGCATACATATCATCTCCCCGAATCACGTGAAAATATTTCTGAAGGTAAAACTGGTTGGTTCCGGCTCTTTCTACTACCTTTTTTTCTACTACATAAAACAGTGAATCCATATCTGTATTCCATGAAAGTCCGTCAATGCTTACGACAATAAAACCGGGATAGGTATATTGTTTGACGTCGTCGTACCAGTACACATCATCTGCTTTGTCGAGCGTATAAATGGCCTTTCTCAACAATTCGAGATCGGCAAAACTGATCCGGGACCAGGCGATGGAGCTGGAGTTGTTGCGAAAACGCTCAAATTCAACGGGATTAAACTCGTAGGACATACCGTCGTAGGTGATATATCCGCAATAGAGGTTGAGATTTAAGGTGCGGACTAATTCACCATTGCGGTAAAATTTCAGCGAATAATGGAAATCGCATTTGTCTTCAAAAGTCTGTTCAAAATCCCATGTGCGCTGTATTTCCCGCATCATGTCCATATCCTTAGAGACAAAAGTACTCAACTCCTTCTGAATGGGGAGTTGTTTGTAATTGTGGAGGGGAACGCCTACCATAGCCCAATCTCCGCGATTAAAATCAAGATCTGAAATGATCTTTTTGGCAAAAACACTACTGCTGAAGCAAAACAGCAGGGCAAGAATCAATGTGGAAAATCTCATAGGTTGTTTGTTCCTGAGTTGAATGGTCTTTGTTAAAATGTAAAGGGAAATTGGTAGATCAGGCGGTAAGCTTTCTACACAAAGTCCATGCCTGAAATGCCTAGGGGTTCTCATCTTCCATGGTTTCTGCATTTTGGACCAATACACGTTTCTCAATTTCCCGCGCTGTGGGTGTACCGGCCAGCCCTCCCAGTGCGGTTTCTTTGTATTTGTCGTCCATCGAAGCACCCACCTCACCCATTACATCAATAATTTCATCTACCGGAATGACCGCGGTATCTCCTGCCAGGGCAATCTGTGCAGAAGCGAATGCAATCACCCCGGCGGAGGCGTTGCGTTTTACGCAGGGAACCTCAACCAATCCGGCCACCGGATCGCAGATCAGGCCGAGCATATTCATGATGGTAATACCCACCGCCTCGAACACCTGTTCGAGGGTTCCACCCAATGCATACACAATCGCACCGGCACCCATGGCTGCCGCAGTTCCCGTCTCTGCCTGGCATCCGCCCACTGCACCGGAGATAGATGCCCGCCGTTCGATGATGAGTGCGATTCCTGCGGCAACCAGCATACTTTCGTAGAGCTTTCTTTTGGGAATTTCGTGAAGTTCTTCGATCGTAGTGAGCACACCGGGCATGATGCCCGATGCTCCAGCCGTCGGTGCGGCAACAATCCGCCCCATACAGGAATTTACCTCCTTGGCTGCCAGCGTATAGGCGACGAGGCGCCGGAATTTATCATCCAGCACATTCACTTCACACTTCATGACTTTCCTGGCGCCATTGTCGATCATTCCACTCAGCGAACGCATATCTTCAGTAAGACCGGTATGCACGGCGTCTTTCATCACGGCATAAGCCTGGGCAAGTTTATCCCAGATTTCTGCCTCACTCCTTCCGCGTTGCTCGATCTCGTAGGCAAGTACCGGTTCCCAGATCAGTCCGCCCTGGGTGTGGCAATTGATCCGCCATTCTTCAAAGCTGTCAAAAAGGATTGCCATAATTTGTATTTCGGGGGTTCAGTCAGGTAAAAATACCAATTTTCCGGCAAATTTCCGGGTGTTGTTTTCTTTTTCCAGTATGAGGATATAATAGATGCCAGGGCCACTTTCCAGAGTCAGATTGTACTGTAAGTGCATATTTCCAAAAGTCCATTCATCCCGAAAAACCACCCGTCCTGAAATATCCGTCACCCTGATTACAGCCTCAAACCCTATGTTTTCAGGATTTTGAATCAGGGTAAAAGAATGGTTGGAAGGGTTGGGGAAAACAAAAAAATCATTTTGCCCAAAAGGATCTTCCGCAAAAGGCACCGATTTGGTTTTGGTAAAACCCAGCTGTCTTAAAGCCTCCGGGCCAAAAGGGATCCCATATCCGAAATTGTTGTCAGGTGCGGCATACCTGTCAGCAGATTTTAATAACGCATCGCGGCGTTGTGTCCAGTTTGTCTGAGGCTGAGCCTGAATGATTGTTGCTGCCAGTCCGGCGACCAGGGGAGAAGCGAAGGAGGTTCCGTTGCTATTGCGCAATTCGCCCGAATAGATCAGGGTACGCACCCCCTCACCCATGGCGGTGAGGTCGGGTTTGATTCTGCCATCAGCCGTAGGGCCTCTGCTACTCGATGCGTAGAGGTTCCGGTTTTCATCTACTCCACCTATAGCCAGCACAGAGTCGCCATCTGCCGGTGCCTGAATCCCATCTTTGCCATAATTACCGGCACTGGTTACCACCAAAATACCTCTTGAAGCTGCAATATCTGCTGCCCGTGTAATCAGTGAGGTATTTCCATCCAAATCACCCAACAAATAATCACCTTCTCCCGGATCAAAATATCGATATCCATAGCTGAGATTAAATATCTGGGCACCCAGACTGTCAGCCCATTCTGCGGCAGTAATAAAAAGCGCTTCTTCAGCTTTGGTTTCTTCATAACTATTCTCCGTCCGGATCAGGATATAAGAAGCATCTGGTGCAGCGCCGATGAGTTGTCCCGGCATATTGGCAGCCAATACCGACAGTACCTGCGTACCATGCCGGCACTGACTGCAAGGTTCAAACACATCTACATCGCCATCCACAAAATCGCGGGTAGCAAGGAGGCGATTTTCTCTGAAAATATGTGCAAATCCTTCCAGGGAATCCACATTTGCAAAACCGTTGTCGAAGACCGCAATGATCACCCCTTGTCCGGTGAATCCATTACCATGCATCTGCTCAAGACCGAGCATTTGGAGCTGAGGAGCGTAGCGGTTGGATTGTGGAGGAAAAACCGGAGAAAGATCAGAAACATAGGTATGAAGCGTGGAACCAGGGCGAACAGATTGGACAAACGCCTGTTTTTGCGCCCATATCCATTGATCCGGAGTCATTGTGGCGAAAACGGCGTTTAGCCATCGGGATGTGGCGAGAATAGAAATTCCTGAGTTTTTGAGTGTTTGGACATAGACCTTGTTGACTGGAAGATCATAAAAATCAGGCGCAATGCCCTGGTTCATGCGGTTGGAAAGTGCATGAGGGGAAAGCACGGGAATGTCATTGAGATTTTTATCCTTCAAAAATATCCAGCCATTCTCCTGGGCAGAGACTGGTTGAGAAAAAAGACATACCGGGATCAAGATGAGCAGGATCAATCGCATAGTATAAAAAAAAGGGAGACCAAAGCCTCCCTAAAATATTGTTAAGAATCAGAATGTATCAGCACAAGGGCTCAGCATTCTGAATCAGGAACGACCATAAGAAGACTGTACAGAGAAAACGAAACATCGGGAAGCTGGGTGGGTTCGATACTTACACTTTCAGTATTTTGCGCACCTTTGTTTTTCGTTTCTTTTACAGGGTCTACCGAATCTTCATAGATCTGCTCTTTGGAAGTAGCGGGAACGTTCAATTCGTAGTTAGCCTTTTTATCAATAGAGGCTGTACCGTGAATCGTAGCAATTGACGGAGCAATTACCAGCGCAACGACAGACATCAGTTTCAGGAGGATATTGAGCGAAGGGCCGGAAGTATCTTTGAAAGGATCACCTACGGTATCTCCAACGACGGCAGCTTTGTGAGGGTCAGAGCCCTTGTAGTATTTTTGTCCGTTGATCTCAACCCCCTCTTCAAACATTTTCTTGGCGTTATCCCATGCACCGCCGGCATTGGACTGGAAAATCGCCATCAAAACCCCACTGGAGGTAACACCGGCGAGCAATCCGCCGAGCATTTCAGGGCCTCCGATAAATCCTACGGATACCGGAGCTGCAAGTGCGAGCAAGCCGGGGAGGATCATTTCGCGGATAGAGGCTTTGGTAGAAATTTCCACACATTTTGCGTATTCGGCTTTGCCTTCAGCTGCATGGAAAATAGCGAGATCCTCTTCATTCGCTTTGGACATATCAGAGTCATACTTGCGCATGATTGTCAGCGCCGCTTTCAGTTCAGGAATTGACAGGAATTGACGGCGAACCTCTTCGATCATCGACATAGCGGCACGACCTACGGCATTCATAGAAAGCGCAGAGAACACAAAAGGAAGCATGGCACCGACCAGAAGTCCGGCCATTACGCGGGGCTGTGCAATGTCAATTACTTTGATGCCCGCCTGTTGCATGAAAGCGGCAAACAAGGCAAGCGCAGTAAGAGCAGCCGAAGCGATGGCAAAACCTTTACCAATGGCAGCTGTGGTATTTCCTACAGCATCCAGTTTATCGGTACGTTTCCGCACTTCTTTGGGCAGTTCGGCCATTTCGGCAATACCACCTGCGTTGTCGGAGATGGGACCATAGGCATCAACTGCCAGCTGGATACCCGTATTGGCAAGCATACCTACCGCTGCGATCGCAATACCATAAAGGTCTGCGTAGGCATAAGAGATCAGAATTGCGGCGGCGATCAACAAAATGGGAATGGCCGTAGACATCATACCTACACCCAAACCAGCGATAATATTGGTAGCACTACCGGTAAGTGATTGTCTTACGATCGAGATTACAGGTTTTGTACCAGTACCCGTATAATATTCTGTAATTTTACCTACTCCCAGACCGGCAAGCAGACCGGCAATCACGGCGACAAACACCCCTACAGAGGTGATAGTTTTTCCACTTTCCAGTGTCCATGATTCGGGAAGCATTTGAACGATAATGAAATAGGAAAGGATTACCATCACTATAGCAGATCCAAATTCTCCTATATTAAGGGCTCTGTGCGGGCTACCCCCCTCTTTTACCTTTACGAAGAAAGTTCCAAAGATTGATACTAAAATCCCCACAGCGGCAAGGGTAAGTGGCAACAAAATAGGTCCCATTCCGCCCATACCATCATTGGCAAATTCGCTTAAACCGACAAAAGCGCCACCCAATACCATTGTACCAATGATAGAGCCGACATAAGACTCAAAAAGGTCAGCACCCATACCAGCGACATCACCGACGTTGTCACCCACATTATCAGCAATGGTAGCGGGGTTTAGCGGATGGTCTTCAGGAATACCTGCTTCTACTTTTCCGACAAGGTCAGCACCTACGTCAGCGGCTTTCGTATAGATACCGCCACCCACGCGTGCAAACAAGGCAATGGAAGAAGCACCCAGGGAAAACCCTGATATGACATTGAGCACCAATGGCAATTCACTCATTTCGTCCCCGAAGGCCATTGAGCGATAAAGCACAAGCAAACCACCCAATCCAAGGACACCCAGCCCTACAACACCGAGTCCCATTACAGAGCCGCCGGCAAACGCAACTTCAAGCGCCTTACCTAAAGAGGTTCTTGCAGCCTGTGTTGTGCGAACATTCGCTTTCGTGGCAACGCGCATCCCAATAAACCCAGCAAGCGCACTACAAACGGCACCAATAATAAAGGAAACAGCAACCCAATAATTAGAATCGGTTTCCGAAGCTCCTTTAAGGGCAAGAAGAAGTGCGACAACAAGTACAAATACCGCTAATACGCGATACTCTGCACGAAGAAATGCCATAGCTCCTTCGGAAATGGCTGCGGCAATCTTTGCCATTTTCGCATCACCGACATCTTGCTTAGCCACCCATGAAGAGCGAAGGTAAGTGTAAAGCAAGCCAATTACGCCAGCGAGTGGTAGTAAATAAATCAAGTAGTTCATGAAGTCCACTAATATATTTAAACGTTCCAGAAATTCAACAAGCCGCAAAGTTAGGAAGGTTTGCGAAACTTCAAAAGATTCATTTGAGTTAATGCGCTCATTTTGAGTATGTCAACCGCGCTATTCCTGCACTTTGATCTCGAATGTGATGTTTCCGCCAAGTCCGGGAAGGATGTCAGCGATCCGGATCAAACCAATCTTTCGCCCTCCCGGCTTTGCCTCATCAGTTGCAAAGGCGAGGATATCACCGGCCTTTAATCCTTTATAGATAGATTCTGGTGGTTTAAATGCGGAGATTTTAGGTATTTCTCCGGCTATATAGGCATCCAACAGGATGTCTTCGTCCGTTTCCGTTAACCTGACAAAATCCAGAATGCTCAGATTGGTTTTACGAAAGCGGGTAATATTGCCTGGTACCAGCGGATCGAAGAGAAAATTGGGCGGATAGGTGCTGATCGAAGCCAACGCGGCTACTTCGTCTATGGGTGTATACAAATAGCCAAAATCAATCTGGACTCCGAGGTTGGCAATATCTTTTAATGCCGCTTTAGGGCTGATTCGCTCGCCAGTAGTGGCATTAAGCATATTCAGCGTGTCAGCATTATTATTGTCATTGAGCATATAAAGTACTATTTCCCCCAAATCTTTAATCTTCCCCCCTCTGACTGCGATATGAAATTTCCGCTCTGCCACCAAACCTTTTTCATCTGTTGCAACAAAACGAAACCAAATTGCTGAACCCGCGGTTTCCACATGCGTTGCCAGACCATTTCCAGCGGGTGTCGGAGTCCCGGTCTTATAGACTAAATTGTACTGAAAATTGCTGGCTTCGGCTACTGGTGAGTCATCATACAATTCCTCCATGGTCGAATCAACCTGACGATACACCTTCAGAATGACCGTTTTTTCAAAAGGCACCTGTACATTGACCTCGGCAATAACAGTTTCTCCCAGTGCCGGAAACACAGTAGCAGAATCTCCGGCGATTTCAAGGTCAAATATTCTACTGGGTGGCGGGCCGACAGGCTCAGGTTTACAAGCCCACACAAACATCACCAGCAGCCCTGTAACGAGAATAAGTTTCTGAAAAATGTTTGAATTCATGTTTTGTAGGTTTTATGTGCAAAAATAATCATTCAGATCTAAATGAGTAAGAATATGGCGGATGCAGCGGTTACGACCAGTACAAATCCGCGATAATATCTGTCCGGAATTTGCCTGACAATCCATACCCCTACTACTGCGCCCAATCCAATTGCGGGAATCATTGGCAGGTCCAATAACAGAGAGTCCCAGGTAATCGTTTTCCAGACAAATACATGAAAGGGGATTTTTGAAAGATTGATAATCAGGAAAAACCAGGCAGTAGTGCCGATATAGACATCTTTGGGGAGGCGCATAGACAACAGATAGACGGCCAACACAGAACCCGCTGCATTTCCCACCATTGTACTAAACCCTGAGACCAGTCCGGTAAGAAGTGAAAACCACCAGAAGTCAGGCACAGTTGTCGATTTGCGCATATCCATCAATACCATAACGCCAATACCGACGAGAACGACAATTCCCATGGCAAGTTTAAAGCCCTCTTCTGAAATAGAATTGCCGACCCAGGTGCCAATGATCACGCCAACAAATGCCACTGGCACAAGACGGACAATATAACTCCAGTTGGCAGATCTCTTGTAATACCATACAGCAAAAAAGTCAGCTACATTCAGAATAGGCAATAACACACCGGTCGAAACTTTTCCGCCAAAAATGGTAGCCATAATTGGTATTGTCAGATAATAGATTCCGGCGACGCCAACCTTGGACATACCAGAAATCATGGCGCTGATTGCAAATAATACCCAGTCAAGTACACTCATAATACAAGTTCTTCCGGCAGACAGAGAAAGCTTTTTACTACAGGCTGCGAAAGTGCGACAATATTCTGAGTATCGGAAACCGAGGGCAAATCCAATACCTTTCCTGAACGATCCAAAATCATAATAGGTTCTTTATTTCCTTTCAGGTAGGCCTGATTGATCACGCTTCCATCGAACACATAGTAGGCAGCATTTTCGGTAGTTAATCCGGAAATCTGGCTATAAGCAAGTCTTTTTTCCATCACCTCTGCCGGATCAAATGGTTGAGCGGCAAATTTGACTTTTAGCAGTTTGCGACTCAGCAGGCGCTTACAAAGGTCAGAAAGAACCGGGTCAGCAGCGTATTGCCATTTTTTGATAGCATATTCAATATCATTGTCATCCAGAGCGATAAATCTTTCGATCACCTCATCGGTAAGCTGTTCGGAGGAAATGGGGTTGTGGAAAAAAAAACTCAGATTTTCATCGAGAAATATTTTTTCCCCCGCCTCCACCAAAAATCTCGCCCGATGAAGAATATTGACCATCATATGTTCTGCCGCCATCGCAGCCTTGTGCAGATAGACCTGCCAGTACATCAACCTTCTTGCAACGATAAATTTTTCGATTGAATAGATCCCTTTGTCTTCGCAGACCAGTTCGTCATCTGCGACATTGAGTATTTTGATAATTCGATCTATGCCTACAATTCCCTCAGCGACTCCCGTAAAAAAGCTGTCGCGGATCAAATAATCCATTCGGTCCATATCCAGCTGGCTGGAAACCAGTTGATGCAAAAATTTGCGGGGATAATCGCCGGTAAATATGTCTATGGCCAGCGTAAGTTTCCCTCCCATACGGTCATTGAGATAATGCATCAGCGCCAGACTCATTTCCTCGTGATGCATCCCTCTGATAATCGCGTGCTCTAATGCATGAGAAAACGGGCCGTGCCCGATGTCGTGGAGGAGAATGGCAATCAGGGCGGCCTTATATTCCTCTTTAGATATTTTCACCTTTTTTCGCCGCAAGACATCCAGGGCCTGACGCATAAGATGCATCGCCCCCAGAGCATGATTGAAGCGTGTATGTACCGCACCCGGATATACCAGCGAACTTAATCCCAATTGTTTGATACGACGCAACCGCTGAAAAGCAGGCGTATCGATCAGGGTGAGCAGTGATCCACGGGATACTTCGATAAACCCATGTACAGGATCATTGATAATTTTGGATCGTATAATTCTCTTTTTCAAGGAATAGATGATTTAGTATCGGCAAATTAAAAAATAAACCTTACTTTGGTCTGAAGATGTTGTGGCATTTCTACTGAATGATGGCAAGAATCCTGTCGCTGTTTGTTACGTTCCTCCTGTTTACGGCACTTGTACCGGCACAGGACAAATCCGGCGAAGCCCCGGAAACGGATTCGCCAAAATCCGCTTTATTTCCAACCATCACGGCAGTTCTCACTGACGACTTCCCACTGATTACGCTTGTCCTTACCAAAACGCAAAACAATTGGGAACATTTTCATCTGGACAATTTCCGGGTGAAGGAAGAGGAAGTTGCGGCTCAAATACTTTCTTTCACTGTAGGTCGGGCCAATCATTCCCTTAAAATCGGGCTGATATTTGATCATGGTTATTTAGGAGGGGTATCATCAGAGGATTCGCTTGCTTTTTGGGAAACAGCTAAAACTGCGTCTGCCGGCTTTTTAGCTTCGATGGAAGCGGAACGCGACTCTTTTTTGCTGGTAAGTTTTGCAAGTGGTGTGGACAATACAGACTTTAACAACAATACAGAAGTATTCAGCATGATTCTCAATAGTCTTGAGCCCGATAGTGGCAGGCGCATTTTCGATGCGATGCAGGTAGGGTTAGAGGCATTATTGCCCCACAACGGCCGAAGAATCATGGTATTGTTTACCTCGGGAAAAGACCAGGGCTCGGACACCCCTTCGAAGACTGTATTGCAGACAGCCCGGCTTTTGCGCATCCCCGTCTATATTATTGCAACAGGAGAAGCAGATTATTCTGCCCTTCAGCCGTTGGCTTCCAAAACAGGTGGTTCCCTCATTTATGCCAAAAATGCGGAGGAATTGACCCAGGCATTTCAGCAAATCAGTCAACAGTTGCAAAATGTAAGCGAACTGACTTACATAACGCCCGTACCTGATGGGACTGAACCACTGAGAAGGACGGTCGAAGTTATCAGCACGATTTCGCCAGATCTCCCACCTCAAAACACAAAAACCACTTATCGGATCGACAAATTACCTTCAAAAGATTCGGAGATTCTCACCTCTCCTAAAAACAGAAAAAACCTTTGGGGTATGATCTTCGCCATAGTTGTCTGCATGGGAATTGTGGCAGGATTTATCATGTGGCGCAGAAATCGTTTATATTCCGACCTGGTTGTTCCTGCGATTACCAATATCACATTTCATCGCAGAAACAATACCATCCGTTTAGACGTGAATATTCCGCTTCGCAACCGCCCGGTAAAACTGACCATTTTCACAGATGCCGGCACGCCGGTAATCGATGCCGTCTTCCCCGGACGAAAACGCCGATATGAGATGGACATCTCGGAATTACCTTTTGGCGTTTATTTCTGCACGATTACCAACGGCGGGCTTACTTCCGAAAAAAAACATATGGTGAAGCAAGTGGTATAGGGCAAATTGAACTCACCTCCTGGCCCCCGCTCTTCCAAAGAGCGGGGGCTGTTCCCGAAGGGACCGGGGGTGAGTTCTAAATAAAAAACTTTGAAAGTTCAGCATCAATAATGTGCCAATTATTCAAAACCACTTCATTGTCGAAGCGAACTAGCTGAAAACCAAGATTTTTAAGAATTTTTTCCCGATACAAGTCATAGTCATTTTGAGAAAAGTGTATTTCACCATCTAACTCGACAATTAACCGAGGTTCATGGCAATAAAAATCTGCGATAAAAAATTTTTTATCGCCCAGGTTGTCGTCATGTTCAATAATGTATTGACGGTAGAACTTTTTACCTAAAAACCGTCGGTTGCGAACCTTTTCCCAAAACAATTTTTCTGAAGCGGTCTGCCGCTTTCGTAATACTCGGGCAAAAGCTAAAATTTCATCGTATTTCATGGTTGTAGTCGCAAAAAATGAGAGATACGATTTTACGAATTTCAGAAATCGTTTGAAGCATTTTTAAAAAAATAATTTTCAGGCATGATGAACTCCCACCCGGGCCCCCGCTCTTCCAAAGAGCAGGGAAAACGCGATGCGATGTATGGGGAAACCACAACTTGTAGGCCCCCGCTCTTCCAAAAAGCAGGGGCTGTTCCCGAAGGGAACGGGGGTGAGTTCCAATCGCCTCGCTCTTCCAAAGAGCAGGGAAAACTCGATGCGATGTATGGGGAAACCACAACTTGTAGGCCCCCGCTCTTCCAAAAAGCGGGGGCTGTTCCCGAAGGGAACGGGGGTGAGTTCCAATCGCCCCGCTCTTCCAAAGAGCAGGGAAAACTCGATGCGATGTATGGGGAAACCACAACTTGTAGGCCCCCGCTCTTCCAAAGAGCGGGGGCTGTTCCCGAAGGGAACGGGGGTGAGTTCCAATCGCCCACAACCGTCGAACCGTAAGCCCGTATAACTGAAAGCAGGATTTTCTTACCTGTTTACCGAGAATCATTTCACCAAACCCCAACAGATCGTCTGAAAAATCTTTACCTTTATTAAATTCGTAACCTTGCGGGAAATCCGCAGATTGATTTTAACTAAGTATTGCTTATGCCAAATCCGAAAATTCTTTGGGTAGATGATGAAATAGACCTTCTGAAAGCTCATATACTGTTTTTGCGGGAGAAAAATTTTGATGTGGAAAGTGTCAGCAATGGCATTGATGCATTGGAAATGATCAAACAGGATAGTTATGATATCGTTTTTCTGGACGAACAAATGCCCGGGATGGACGGGTTGACCGTTTTGTCTGAAATTCAACAGATAAAACCGAATACGCCGGTGATTATGATCACCAAGTCTGAAGAAGAGCATATCATGGAAGATGCGCTTGGCTCGCAGATCAGCGACTATCTGATCAAACCCGTCAAGCCCACGCAAATCCTGCTTGCCTGTAAAAAAATCCTCGAAAATAAGCGGCTCGTAACCGAAAAAGTAAACTCTGGCTATCAGCAGGATTTCCGGAATATAGCGATGCAATTTTTTGAAGACAATGACTTCAAAGACTGGGTGGATATCTACCGTAAACTTATGTTTTGGGAAACCAAAATGGGAGAAAATACGGACAAAAGCATGGAGGAAGTGCTGACTACGCAGCTCGGAGAGGCGAACAACAACTTTGGGAGATTTGTCAGTCGCAATTATATCGATTGGTTACATACTTCCAATCCAGCAGAAAAACCGATTCTTTCTCCTGATATTCTTCCTGAAACGACTTTCCCGCTTCTCGATAAAGGATATGAAAGTGTATTCTTTATTCTGGTAGACTGCCTTCGTTATGACCAATGGAAAGCATTTGAGACAATTATTTCTGAATTGTATTATATTGAAAATGAGCGGGCCTACTATGGCATTCTTCCCACTGCAACCCAATATGCGCGTAACGCCATTTTTGCCGGGATGATGCCTTCTGAAATTGCATACCGATATCCCAAATTCTGGTTGAATGACGAAGAGGAAGGTGGCAAAAACAATTTTGAAGCAGATCTGCTGGCCGAACAGATCAAACGCAAAAAGCTGAACATCAAACACAGCTACCACAAAATCATCACCAACGAAGACGGAAAAAATCTCGCCGACAACATACTCAATCTGATGAACAATGACCTCAATGTCATTGTCTATAACTTTATAGATCTGCTTTCCCATTCCCGTACAGAGATGAACATTATCCGGGAACTGGCCCCCAATGAAGCAGCCTACCGGTCTATTTCCCGATCCTGGCTGGAATTTTCGCCCCTGCTACGTGTACTTCAGACACTCAGCCAGCGAAATGTAAGAATCGTTTTGACCACGGACCACGGAACCATTCGGGTAAAACGTCCTACGCGAATCATAGGCGACAGAAACACTACGACCAACCTCCGGTACAAACAGGGGAAAAACCTCAACTATGACGAAGGGGCCAAACATCTCTTTACAGTCAGAAAACCTGAAGATGCGTTTCTGCCCAAAACAAATGTAAGCTCCACCTACGTTTTTGCTATGGAGGACCACTTTTTTGCCTATCCCAACAATTACAATTATTACGTCAACTATTATAAAGATACTTTTCAGCATGGCGGCATAAGTTTGGAGGAGATGATTATTCCAATAGTAGATCTTGTTCCGAAAAACCGGTAAAAATTTACTATTGGATAATTTGCCAGTCGGTGATTATCTTTGAGCCCTTTCAGCAAAACCGGCAAACCCAAACAACCCCCGTATGCAGGAACATATATTTCGGAGTCACACGGAGTCTGAGAATCCGGAGATTGCAAAAAGCGTTTTAGCTGTTTGTAATCCTCTGAAAATTTTTGCACTTTACGGTGACTTGGGAGCGGGAAAAACAACCCTTATCAAAAGCTTTTGTGAGGTTTTGGGTGTGGATGAACCTGTAACCAGTCCGACGTTCACCCTGGTGAATGAATATGCCAGCCTTACTACCTCTGTGTATCATTTTGACTTTTATCGTATTCGTTCCGAAACCGAAGCTTATGATATTGGTATAGAAGAGTATTTGGATTCTGGTGCTTATATTTTTATCGAGTGGCCTGAAAAAATCCCGACCTTGCTCCCCACCGAAACCGCCCGGATTCATATACATATTGCTGAAAATGACTGTAGAGTAATTCGCTTAATTTGCTGACTGAATGGGGAAAATCTCTTTTGCAATAGACAGTGGTTTGTTTTCGGGAATTTATCCCGGTTCATGGGCCGTGCCGCAGGAAATGCCTGCAAGGGCCGACAAATCGCGAAGAAATCTTAAAATCGGTATTCCCAAAGAGGGATTTTTTCAGGAAAACAGGGTAGCACTTACGCCTTCCTCTGCTGCTGTTCTCGTCGCCAATGGCCATGAAGTATATATTGAACACAAGGCCGGTGAGGGAGCCAGATTTACAGACAAAGACTATTCTGAAGTGGGTGTTATCATCTGCTATAAACGGGAAGACGTTTTCAAACAGGCAGACTTTATCTTGAAAATATCTCCGCTTTCCGGAGAAGAGCTGGCATTGCTGCGGGAAAACCAGACTTTAATTTCTGCCGTTAACCTGGGAAGTCTTACCCCCGACTATCTGAATCAACTTATTCGCAAAAATATTACCGCTATCGGATTTGAATTTTACCGGGGGGGAGACAACTCTCTGCCGCTGGTTCAAATGATGAGCGAAATCGCCGGTGTGTCCTCCATTCATATTGCCTCCGAATTGCTCACGGGCAACAACGACGGACAGGGTATTCTGTTGGGAGGAATTACCGGTATCCCCCCTGCAGAAGTAACGATCATCGGAGCGGGAAATGTAGGCTTTAATGCGGCTCAAACCGCAATGGGAATGGGCGCCAGAGTAAGGATCATAGATGAAGAAATTTACAAACTCCGGCGGATAGAAAAAGAATTGGGGATCAATGTATATACCTCGGTAGCGCAGGGAAACTATATCTACGATGCAGTAGTAGCCGCAGATGTCGTGATCGGCGCAGCTTACAGAGAAGGCCAACGCACACCGATGGTTGTTACCGAAGATATGGTAAGACAAATGCGGGCTGGCTCTGTTATAATTGATGTCGCCATTGACCAGGGCGGCTGTATTGAAACCAGCCGGCTTACGACCCACGACCAACCTACTTTTATTAAACACGACGTCATTCACTACTGTGTACCCAATATCGCATCAAGGGTAGCAAGAACGGCCTCTATCGCAATCAGCAATATCCTTGGCCCACTCCTGGTAAGCATTGGCGACAGTGGAGGAATAGACAACCTCGTCAGATATAACGAAGGCCTGAAACAGGGCATTTACATATACCGGCGTCATCTTACCAAAAAGAATATCGCCAGAATCTTTGGAATGAGTATGAACTACCGGGATATAGACCTGCTCATTGTCTCGATGTGATTTTTATTACAGATTCCCGGTGACTTTTTCTGATTTCTTTTGTCTATTAGTATATAGCCAATAAATTTATTCGTCATGAAAATAACAAAAACTCTACTTCTCGCAGGTATGCTCTCAATCGCCGGCTTCTTCACAGCTTCGGCTCAGGAAATTGTCGAAGGCTCCCGCAACTTTATCAAAAACGAGTCTTATAATGCGCTTTCTGTAGTAGTCGTCGGCCAACCCAAAAACGTGGAAGCTGTCCTCGACAAAAAATTTGAAGCCGCAACAGGCAGTAAACCCAAAAACTCCAAAGGGGTAAAAATGATTGAAGGTGCCAGCTATGCACGAATGTCATCCAATACGCTCGATATGTTTTACAAAGTGGAGGCAGCCACAAAAACAGACAATAACCATACCCGGGTGAATCTTTTCCTTTCTTCAGGAAATAATAATTTTATCACCTCCGAGTCTGACCCGGAAACCATGCGCGGTGCTTCTGAAATCCTGAAAGGGCTGCAAACAGAAGTTACCATCTACGAATTTGAACTCGCCATTGAAGAGCAAACCAAAGTCATCGACAAAGCTATTAAAGACCATGAAAAAATGGTCAGCGATAGCGTCAAACTCGAAAATAAGCTGGCTGAAACACTTCAGGAAATCGAAAACAATAAAATAGACCGCCGAAACCAACTGGAAACCATTGAGCAGGAAAAAATGAAACTAGCTGGCTTCCAGGAAGAAATGACCAAAGTTATCAGCGGTTCTCAGGGAATCAAGGAAGAAACGCCCGCCATTAAGGAGGACAATAATTAATCCTTAGATTTTTAACGAATTCATCACAAAAGCCTCCCCTGTCAGGGTAGGCTTTTTGTCTTCTACAGAGATAATAGTAGTCTCGATTTTCGCCCGATGACGCCTCTCATCGACTTCCATAACTGTAAAAACTGCCTTATAGGTCTCTCCGGCAAACATCGGCCTGCGAAATGTCATGGTTTGGCTAAGGTAAATGGTGCCCTCTCCCGGAAACTCGGTGCCCATCACTCTTGAAATCACACTCCCGCCTAAAAATCCGTGGATAATCGGCCTCTTAAAAGGTGTCTGGGCTGCGTATTCTGCATCCAGATGAATAGGGTTGTAATCTCCCGAAACAGCCGCAAAGGCAACTACATCTTCCTGGGAAAAGGAAAATTCGACTTCGTAGGTATCTCCTGTTTTCATTTTGATTTAATTAAGGCATTCAGGAAAATGGTTTGGGTTTCCACATCCGAACCATCATCAGTGCCGGAACAATTAAATAGGCAATATTGGTAAAAAAATACCGCACAAGGTCAGGCTCCACACATTCCGGCAATTGTTGCCAGCCTTCACGGGCCACCTGTCCAAACATTCCCTCAGCCATGTAAGTGATCATACCGTGGGTCAGCGCGCCACCATAAATAAGCCCGGGAACCCGGATATTTTCCCAACCCCTGACAAAGCCCAATACAAAATATACATACAAGGGCAACCAGATAAACGCTGAAATCCACGCAGAAACACGCACTTGTGGGGGATTTGCAATCAGCAGCGGGTCAGCGTACTTAGCGTAATTGTGGTAAATAAACCGCTCAACGGCATATCCACTATTGGGATCCAATTGGCCGTTTAATCCGTTTACAGAATCTGTGACAATCGACGTAACGATAAACAGGCTAAATGCAATGACAAAAAACCAATCGTATTTTCGTTCACTCAGGGGTTTGGGTAGCATATGGATTATTTATAAAATAATACTCTGAGCAGGCACTTTTGCTGCGTCGTTTCAAAGATTCAGTTTTTTTTCGAAATTCCGGACAACCTTTTTAAAAAAATATCTCAATTTTACAGTACACATGGTTGAACACGTACTCAGAAAAATTAAAAAACGGCTGTTTCCCGGCCCTGTGGATATATCCGATGAGTATATCAACCGATTGTTTTGCGCCAATGCAGGCATGCTTCTCAGGGGCAATCTCTATGCATTCGACTATGCAATCAAAAATTTGCCATCTGATGCTCCGGTCGTAGAAATCGGCTCCTACTGCGGGTTGTCAACCAATGTGCTTACTTATTACCTAGAAAAATACAACAAACCTAATGCACTGTTTACCTGCGATACCTGGGAATATATGGGTGAAAAAGATCATCTTAATCCCGGAGCGCCTTATTTACAAATGGTGGGTGAACATCCTTCGCTTACACGAGAAGACTATATGCAGTTTGTAAAAAACAGCTTCAAACAAAATATACTTATGTTTAGCAGCAGGCGATTGCCTTTTAGTTATGAATGCACTTCAAGTTCTTTTTTTTCTGCGTGGGAACATAAAGCCAAAAGTGCAGATCTTTTCGGGAGAATGGAACAAATGGGCGGGCCTATAAGTTTTTGTTTTGTCGATGGCGATCACCGCTATGAATATGCCCGGAATGACTGGGAAAATCTGGATAAATATCTCGAATCCGGAGGATTTGTCCTGTTAGATGATTCGGGCGATCATATCAGTGGAAGCAGGAACCAACTGGCACGGGAACTAAAAAATCACTCTGGTTATGAATATGTTCTAAAAAATCCAAACTATCTGTTCAGAAAAAAATAGCCCGCCAGTCAAAATAGCAAATATGAAACCTCCCCGGCACACTATCCTTTATTTTCTGCCACTGGCAGCATTCGTAGTCGTTCGCTGGGGGATGGATTTCAACGGATTGTACGGACAGGATGGGCATTCATTTTATCAGTTTTCACTCGAAATCATTCGCTCATTAAGGGGAAATGCAGATTTTAGTCAATTCCGCGTTCCTCCTATCTATCCCCTTGCCGGGGCAATTCCCGGATTTTTTGCCGGACATCCTGACTTTTTCCTCCAACTGATTTCGGCACTCAGCCTTACCGGAACTGCCTGGATGGCAGACCGCATCATCAGGCATATTCATCCCAAATCGCCCGAAAATTCTGTTGCCACCTATCTCAGCGTGATCCTAATCCTCTCTCCCTATATGCTGCGAGGTTCCCTGATGGTCATGACTGATTTGATGACGACTTTCCTTTCCACCTTAGCCGTGTATTATATCATACAGTATCGGCAACAAACCGCTGCCCGGCAGATAATCCTATTGACAGGCGCGGCTTCACTCGCATTTCTTACCCGGTATGCAGTTGCCCCCCTGCTGGCAATTCCATGCACATTGGTAATCGGGATAATGATCCGGGAGAAAAAATGGACGCATATAGTATTGGCAGCAGGGGTAGTTTTGATCTGTTTTGTACCCTTCCTGCTTATAAAACAGGGAAATACCAATGAATTTGCCAATCACCACCTGATGACTTCATGGTCTGTGCTCAATGCCTTCCGCCGGTCTTTCTCAGGCCCTGATGGCACAGCCAATTATCAGATAATCAATCTGGTAACAGTATTTTATCATTTTTTTCATCCAGCATATATTTTCCCGGGTATTGCACTGGTGATATTTGTGAGAAAGGTAGATTTACAAAAAGAATCTGTTAAGTTTTTGCTGGCTTCGATTGTATTATACTCCCTGTTTATCGCAGGGTTAAACTTTCAAAATAAGCGGTACCTGATTCTGAGTTTTCCCCTGGTAGCCATTTGCTTTTTCCCAGCCTGGCAGCGAATAAAAGCACAGATACCCACGACCACCTTTACAATTGCGGTTATTATCACAGCATTTATACAACTGGCCTTTTCAGCCTACCTTTTTCGGAGTTTTTATAAAATCAGCCAGACAGAAAAATTTCTGGTGAAAGAAATTTCGGCTCTTCCCCCTACCCTTTTATATACCTTCGAATTAAATATGGCCTTTAAATCCTACGAAGTTCCCCATCAGGTTCACAGTCTCTACGATCGTAAAATTGATATTTTTCCCGAAAACAGCCTGCTGCTGGTCAATGAAGTCAAATGGGAAAATCAGTGGAAGGATCAAAATCCTGTGATCAATATGAACTTTGCCCGCAGCCAATATGAAACAGAACTCCTCAACCAGTTTCCCGAGGGGTGGACATTGTACAGGATCAGAGAAAGAAAACGCCGCCAGCCATGATGCTGAATATCCGTTCGACTATCTGGCGAAAATCCCGCACAGCCCTGATTTTTGCTGTACGAAACTTGCTGATACCCATTTTAAATATTAGTATTTCACTTTTGGTCATACAGCTGGGCAGCGAAACCCTTTGGGGAGGTTTTGTCAATACGCTGATATGGGTCAGTCTGACCTTACATATTCTTTCCTGGGGTAATAAAGAGTATTTACTGCGGATTTTCAGTAAAAATCCCTCCCGAATCATTCAGGTATGGCAGGAAAATTTATTCACCCGAGGAACGGGCCTTTTCCTCGCAGCAGGAATTTTTCTATGGCAAGGGTTTCCATCCGGAACATACGGTTGGATTTTGCTTTGGCTTATGACAGCTTTTATTGCCCAGTCCTGGGAAGTGATTGTATTGTATGAAAAACAGTTTGGATTGGCAATTTTCACAGAACTGGCGGGGTTTGGGCTGATTGCTGGCGGGTTATTCCGTCTGGGAGGGGATATCACCCTGATTCAGATAGTTTACCTTTACGCGATTTCCAACCTGCTCAAATCTGCTATGCTAACCTTTTGGTTCAGGAAAACAGGGTTGGCCGTCTTCCAATTTTCGCTAAGCAAAAAACACCTTTCCGAAGCGTTTCCCTTCTTTCTTGTAGGACTGAGTGGCATGCTCAACACCCGCATAGATCTTTACATGGCAAATGCCTGGCTGACAGAAGATAAAGTCGCCGTTTATCAGGTGATGACCAGTCTCTTTATTTACCTCCAGGCATTTTCAGGAATGATCACCTTACCATTTGTCAAAAACATATACCGGCTTCCCAGTGAAAATATAGCCCGAATCCCATACAAGTTGGGCGGCATAGGACTGGTTTTACTGTTAGCAGCAATACCCGCGACCTGGTGGGTACTGAATGGCCTTTACAAATTTGACCTGGAAGCAGCTTTTTATGTATGGGGGTTTCTGCTGGCATTTCCCATCTATTGGTATTTGCCGACCATTTACCTTTGTTATAAACACCAGAAGGAAGGGCTGGTGTTGGGGCTAAATGCCCTTGGAATAGCCGTGAATATCGGGTTGAATATATACTTTATTCCGCTTTGGGACATCAAGGGAGCCCTGATAGCGAGTGTGATTGCCCAATGGGTAATTTTATTTTGCTACGAATATTACCGAAACAAACTTCCGCGGCCGCCTTACCCCGCCAAACCAATTTCCCGAGACGAGATTATCAGAGGAGAAAAGCTCCGGTGCCCTGAATGTGGCGGAGAGATTCATATCGCTGAGGCTATCTGTACCGGCGGACATACATTTGAAACCGAAAACCACGTCCTCCGGCTGGTAACCGAAAAAAAGGCTGAGCAGTTGGATCCATTTTTGGAAAAATTTGCGCGATTTCGCGAAAAAACCGGATGGTTTATCGAAGATCCGACGATTTTCCCACGCCTCCCATTTGTCAAGGAAAGCGAAGCGCCAGGGTTTTGGCGAGCCAAACAAGCAGATTTTGAGATTATTTTTCAATTGTTGAGACAGAAGAATCAGCAAAAAATCCTTGAAATCGGCGCATGGAATGGCTGGCTGAGTCATCATCTTGTCAGAGCCGGGCACGCACTTACCAGTGTCGATTATTTTATCCACCCGAAAGACGGGCAGGGAGCAATGAAGTATTATCCCGAAAAATGGCTGGCGGTACAGATGGAAGTGGAGGAAATGGAATTGTTGGCCGGCGACTACGATATGATAATTCTGAACCGTTGTTTTGCCTATTATACCGATCCGGCGGAGGCGTTGCGCCTGCTAAAGCAGAAGCTGCGGCCCGGAGGCATTCTGTTAATGACAGGATTGCATATTTATCCTGACGGAGAAGCGCGAAAAGCGGAAATGGCAGCCTATGAACAAACCTTTCTGGAGGAAAACGGGTTCCCCCTATTTTCAAAACCTACGCGCGGTTATCTCGATAAGCGAGATAAAGACGATTTAGTAAATGCAGGAGTAAAACTTTTTGTATATCGAAAAATGATGATTCACAACCTGAAGACAGGCTTATTTCCTGGAAGGGCGAAAATGTATTATGGGGTTTATAATCAGGCACTGTGATTTCCTCCTGTTTTATCATTTGAGAAAACGATAAATGCGTTGGAAACCGATTCTTTAGGGATACTTCGATTGGAGTTTGTTGGAAACTGTTGGAAATCGTTAGAATCCGTTGGAATCCGTTTCAAACCGTTGGAATCCGCTTCTTTGTCCGTGACAAGCTGGATGGACATGGGACGCAGATTTTCGCAGAGGAAACGCAGATTTTCGCAGAGGTTTTTGGGTTGCTTTTGCTTTTGGAATCCGTTACAAACCGTTACAAACCGTTGGAATCCGTTGCAAACCGTTGTAAACCGTTGCAATCCGTTTCAAACCGTTGGAATCCGTTAAAAACCGTTTGAATCCGTTTAAATCGGATACCACAATCATAATACATTGATAGCCAAATACTTAAGATATAGTTCTTTTCAAAAATCCGTTACAAACCGTTTCTATCCGTTACAAACCGTTATAATCCGTTGGAATCCGCTTCTTTGTCCGTGACAAGCTGGATGGACATGGGACGCAGATTTTCGCAGAGGAAACGCAGATTTTCGCAGAGGTTTTTGGGTTGTTTTTGCTCTTGGAATCCGTTACAAACCGTTACAAACCGTTGGAATCCGTTGCAAACCGTTGTAAACCGTTGCAAACCGTTTCAATCCGTTACAAACCGTTACAATCCGTTGGAATCCGTTGCAAACCGTTGCAAACCGTTTCAATCCGTTACAAACCGTTACAAACCGTTACAATCCGTTACAATCCGTTGGAATCCGTTAAAAACCGTTTAAATCGGACACCCCAATTATAATATATTGATAGTCAAATACTTAAGTCGTGTTTCTTTTCAAAAATCCGTTACAAACCGATACGTATAGATTCTTAGATTGCAAAACCGGTCTTGGGTAAGGGTTCTGACAAGGGGCTTTTCGTCGGATTTTGACCACTGACCTTGGGTTCATGTCGCGCTATTGTCTATGGGGAGGTTTTTAATAAAAAATTCTGACAGAATATCCCTATAGCGGAATTTCCAGCATTTTAATATTTTGGGCACCCAAAAAACCATAACCTTGCTCCACATTTGTATATGTGGGGGCAGGATCAGTAAATGCTAGTTCAAAATCCTCGGGCTGGATCTGGTATTGATAATAGCGATAATAACTTTCCGATATCTTAGAGACTTGTAACAAGATTCTTGAAGGTCTGATGCTTCTATCAAAATTGGAGGGGATGGAGAGCAGGTAAATAACCTTAAAGGGCGATTCCACAAAACAATGATCGCTGAGGTATGAATTATTGTAGCTACAAATGGAGTTCCCTGAAAGCACAGGATCTGCTAAAATATTGGAGATCCGAACTATGATGGAGTCCCAGTCCGCAAACGCTCTGATCAGGTAAAAATCATTTTCACTTGCCGGGTCATTAATCGTTAGTTCCACTCTTCCACCGGATGATCCGGTATCCATGGGTTTATAGGCGGAATCCTGAAAGCTTGAAATCTGAATATCGGGAGGAGTCGGCATCATAACGGGCTGGGTACTGGCCGTTGTATAGCCCGCTGCAATTGCTTCAATCTTATAACTTTCGCCCGGTACCGGTCTCCAGTTCATGGGAGCCCGATATTGACCTTTCGCCTGTTCTTCCAGCAAAAATAATAAGCTGTCACCTTGATAAAGATTTACGGTCGCATTGGCAACCAGTAAATCTGCTGCAATACTTTCCGAAGGGGAAATTGTATGGGATAGTTCAACAAAAAATGGCTCATTTGAAGTTAACATGGCATTGATAACCAATTGATCCCCTTCATAAAAAAGGCGGAAATCAATTTCTTTCCGGCAACCGGATAGGAATAATAAGGCGAGAAAAAAAATTGCTGGAATCGGATATTTAATGAAAATATTCATAATAGTTAGGTTGAATATGCTCAGCTAGAATTCCCACTGATAAGACAACCAGGGGAGGAAAGGAATCAGGGACCATTGGATAAGGTTATATTTTTCAGTCCGGCGGAGATCCAGAAAAAACGGATTTTTTCGGTTGTAGGCATTATTAACGCCAAATGACCAGCTTCTGGAATGATCATTCCCGTCGGGATAAAAAGTTGCGCTTACATCGAGGCGATGGAAATCAGGCATTCGGGATTGGTTTCTCCCTTTATAAATCAGAATAAAAGTTTCCCTGGAAGAATTGGTGTTGTTATGTGCTTTTTCAATAGCAACAGGTAAGGTAACGGGCCTTCCCGATTGGAATTGCCAGGCAAGTGATAAACTCCAATAGTCATTTAGTTGATAGGCCCCTGTAATGGAAATATCATGCCTCCGGTCAAAATTACCGGGATACGCAGTTCCGTTATTAATATTGGCAAATTTTCGTTGGTTTTTGGAATAAGTATAGGCAATCCAGCCATTTAACCTTCCTTCCGGCTTACGAATCATGGTTTCTATTCCATACGCTGTCCCTTCACCATTTATCTCAACCAGCTCCTGCCAATTGGTATTGATACTGGTGGCAAAATCTATCCCCTGACGATAATCTATCAAGCCTGATAATTGTTTATAATATCCTTCTACAGACCATTCAATTCCTCTGATGGTTTGGGCTAAACCCGCTGACCATAGGATCGCTTTTTGGGGAGGTACCTTATCCGTTGGGGGTACCCAAATATCATTGGGAAGTCCTACACCATTGTTGGAGAGCAGATGGAGATACTGGTTCATTTTTGCATACCCAAGGCTTAATTGGATATTCGCAGGAAAACGGATTTCGGTACTTAATCGGGGTTCAGGATTAAAATAGGCGGTATCCGAAACGGCAAACCCCGAATACCTGAATCCCAGATTGAGATGCCAAAAGGGCAAAATTTTCATTCGATCTTCCAGAAATATGCCTCCTTCATAAGCCGGAATCGGAGCATCTGCTATCGTGGTATCAATATCTCCTCTGAGATCAAGTTTTCCCGGTGAAAAATGATGGTAAGTACCCGTTACACCAAATTTGATTTCGTGGCTGGGAACGGGATAATAATCGAACTGGGTATTAATCGCCCAATCTCTCACATGAGAACGTGAAATAAAGCTATTGTCTTTTAAATCATTCTGGCCTGCAGGGGCTTTTTCTGAAGTTTTTATTCTGTATTGATAGCGGGAATAGGTAAGCTGATTTTGCATAAAAAGCTTGTCACTCAGCAACCGGTTATACCTCAAGGTTGCCGTTTGATTTCCCCAGTCAAGCCCAAAAATCGATGAACCATTTTGAGGTCTCCCGTCTCCGGCCCGCCAAAAATCCTGCCCTCCGTAGGTACTGAAAAATAGCTGACTTCCATCCTTAAATCGATGGTTTATTTTCCCATTCACATCAACCAACCAGTAATTAAAATAGGCATCGGCGCCTCCGGATCGGTATGAGAGGTACACTGGTAAAAGAAACAACCCGAGGTAGGATGATCTTGCTGAAAACAGATAAGATGTCTGGTCGTTAATGGGCCCCTCACGAAGAAATTTTGAGGAAATCAATCCGACGCTTGCGGTTCCTTTTTCTTTGGTTTGATTTCCTTCTTTTAGCCGGATATCTACCACAGAAGACAATCTCCCTCCAAATCGGGCGGGAAAATTTCCTTTATAAAGATCCACCTGACGAATCGCATCGGAGTTAAAAACGGATAAAAACCCAAACAAGTGAGAGGCATTATAAACCGGAGAGCCATCGAGCAAAAGTAGGTTTTGATCAGGACTTCCGCCTCTGACAAGCAATCCGGAAGTACCTTCCACCCCTGTACTTACTCCGGCGGTAAGTGCCAATGCCTTCAAAATATCCACTTCTCCCATTAAAGGAGGCACTTGTTTGAGCTGTTCAATCGGAATCTGGATACGCCCCAATTCATGGGTTTCCTTTTGTTTTTCAGCTACTATTTCAATCTCGTCAAGACTCAGGGGAGCCAGTTCAAACTGTATTAAAGTATCATTTTGCAATTGAAATGAAGCCCGGTTACTTTTAAATGAAACAAAACGGGTTTTTAATATGACCGGCCCTTTGGGGAGGGTAAGGCTGAAAAAGCCGTAGGTATTGGTTTGAATCCCTCTTTGGGAAAGAGAGTCGTAAACCGAAACGCCTGTCATAGGCTCTTTTCCCCCAACCGTTTCTACATAACCGCTGATAGTATAACTCTGCCCTTTCAGGTTGTTCATTATCGCTCCCATCCCAATTAGCCAAACAGCCAAACGAACATAATTTCGGAACATATAGATTTATTAGTATTTGGATAAAGATAATCACTGGCCAGACGATTAAGCTGGCCAGTGAGTTGCATTGTAATTACAATTCGTAAAGATACCTTGAATAGCAGTCTCCGTAATCTTCACTGGATGTATGAAAACCCTTAACATCGGCATCCCCTCTTAAACAACCTCCGCAAAAAGAATCTTCAAATCCGATTGAGCCAGTTGTTTTTGCATAATCCTTATTGAACCAAAAATCCCGATCATTATGGGTACTACCCCACTCAACATATCCAAAAGCGTGAAATCCAACCTGATCAACTTCGTTCCCAAACCAGATACCTGCAGTTTTTTTCTGGTGTTTGGTTTCCAGCGAATATCCCTGGCTGCCAGAATAGTTAGACCAGGCAACTTCCCCTTTAACCCTGTACTTACTATCATTGGGATTAACTGTTATACAATCATAATGTTGTACAATGCCCCTCGAAGCAGCAGTTGAGGTTTGAATAACTTCTCTTTCAATGGGTTCTGTTTCATAATCGAAGTAAAATGATGGGAGTGTGCTTTCGTTAAGGTTTTTTAATGCTTCAACTGCGGCTTCATCACTGGCTTTAACAGATATTACCTGATAAAAAAGGAATTTATATACCAAATCTCCAATCTGAATCATTGCATCCTTATTGAGAAAGTGTCTCATTGTTGGAATAACAACAACTTCTACTTCCTGAAGTTCCCGACCTTCATCTGGCATAATAGTAATCAGGTTTTCAAAGCCGGCAAGACTTCCATCTCTCATGTATGCCTCTACAATTGCGAGATGATCATCTTCATGAATGTCTTCATATGCCATCGCATAGGAATAAAAATCCCCTACATCTTTCAATGCTTCTGAATAATCTTTTCCCTCAGCAGGAAAAGCTAAAACATAATTATTGAATTGCTGAAACTGATTCTGGTTGGTAAAAATTAGCAGCCCATTTTGATTTTTGGGCAAAAGATCATTGTTTTTGGTTTCAAAGATAGTGTTTTCTTCAATAGGACTTATGGCACTTTTTTGGCACGCAGTAAATACCAATAAGCTCAGTATAACTGCACTTAAAAAGGTGGAAATTTGCCTTATTTTGCGGGGGGGGGGGGGGGATTGCTTAAGTATTGTTTTCATATAAAAAGGTAATTAAAAAGTTACTTGGTTTGTGCTATCCGGTTAAAGGCAGGATTATGATCTGTTAAGAGATTTGATTTCGCTGCTTTAATTGAGATAGAATTGGTAGATGGAAAATTGAAAATACGAATTTTTTTTCAGGAAGTATTGTTGCGCTGATTGTAATTATTGAGTTGGTAAACTTATGAATTTAAATGATAAAAAAAAACAGTACCTCTTATTACCTAAAATTAATAGGGTGCTTACCAGTGTGGGAAGGAAGGGTATTCACGTTTGCGACAATTGGGTTTGTGCCCTCAGATGGCAAACGTTAAAGATTTTTTATAGTCCGCCAGGAGTTAATAAACTTCCGTCGATTTTTTTACCTTTGATCCACGCCGAAAAACTTGACTTTTATTTATCCATTTATGAAAAAAACTACTACACCCTCAAACGATTATTTTTGGGGGACAATCGTCACCAGCTTTCTGATTCAAATGTTATTCTTATCATGTGGTATCAAAAGTACTGAGACCTCTGCCGACCAATCAGTATCTCAACCTTTCTTAGGTTATCGAAGTGTCTCTCTCCTGACGATAGACGGCCTCCGCTTCAAAGACCTCAACCGCAATGGCTCCCTTGACCCTTATGAGGACTGGCGCCTTTCAGATGCAGAAAGAAGTACAGACCTCGTCGCACGTATGTCGCTGGAGGAGAAAGCCGGATTTATGATTATCAGTACCACGCGTATGGAAAATGACTGGTCCTTCCAGCGTGGCCGGCAGTCAGGGCCTATTGGCAGCGGATTTAATGAGGAGGACCTGGTTTCCGATAATAATATGTTTACCCGAAAACCGCTGCCTTATCCCAATATGGGGGCTGCCGGTACGACCAAAGGGGTAACCCAGCTTCACCTCCGGCATTTTATTCTGAGAGCTAATCCGCCCGCCCGTGTCATCGCCGAATGGTCCAATAACCTCCAGGCGCTATGCGAGAGCGACGGTCTGGGAATACCGGCAATTGTAACCTCCAACCCCCGCAACCATGTTACCATGGATGCCTCGGCAGGCCTGAGCGTAGGCAAAACCACTTTTTCCCAATGGCCGGGCGAACTGGGTATGGCCGCCATGCGAGACTTTGCCCTTACCCGCGAATTTGCCGACATCGCCCGGCAGGAGTGGACTTCCGTAGGCTTGCGCAAAGGGTATATGTATATGGCCGACCTTTGTACCGAACCCCGCTGGCAAAGGGCTGAGGGCACTTTTGGCGAAGATGCCGAACTGGCTGCCAATATGATACGCGAAATTGTACTCGGATTTCAGGGCGAAAAACTTGGCAACGGCTCCGTCGCCCTTACTACCAAACACTTCCCGGGCGGAGGTGCTACCGAAGGCGGACAAGATCCGCATTTTGAGTGGGGTAAAAGGGAAATGTTTACCGGCGGAATGTTTGAAAACAACCTCATTCCCTTCAAAGCTGCGATTGAAGCGGGAACTTCTTCCATCATGCCTTATTATTCGTTTCCCGTCGGAACCCAATACCAGGAAGTCGCTTATGCTTACAACAAACCTATACTCCAGGATCTTCTCCGCAAAAAACTGGGGTTTGATGGAATTATCAACTCCGATACCGGGCCTATCGATATGATGCCCTGGGGCGTGGAGGAGATGAGCCTTCCAGATCGGTATAAGACTGCCATTGAGGCGGGGATAAATATATTTTCGGGCACTGCCGACCCTTCCCAACTGATTGAGGCTATTCGCAAGTACCCCGAATTGATGCCGCTGGTTGATGCTTCGGTTCATCGCCTCCTGATGGAAAAATTTGCGCTTGGGCTTTTTGAAAATCCTTATGTAGAGGTCGATGCCGCCGAATCAACCGTGGGAAAACCCGAATTTCAGGAAAAAGCTGATCTTGCCCTGCGAAAATCTATCGTTTTGCTGCGCAATGAAAATGCCGGCCAGTCGCCCGTTCTCCCTCTGAAACCCAAAACCAAAGTGTATTTTGCAACCACAATCCCCGGGGAAGGAGAATCCGCTGTGGCTGTGCTTTCTGCTGATTCTACTGCCTGGGATCTTGATTTTGTGGACTCTCCCGAAAAAGCGGAGGTGGTAGTTGTATGGGTTGTGCCCAAATCCAAACCGCTTTTCCAGTCAGACGGTTCGCCGCTGTTCCTTTCCCTGTCCCAAAACGGTGTGGACGTAACCCATGTCCGCAAACTCATGGCCAAAAAACCGGTAATTATGGCTATAAACTACTCCAACCCCTGGGTGATCGATGAGTTGTATGATCCAAAGAACATTTCGGGTGTCCTTGCGACATTCGGAACTACAACGGAAGCGCTGCTGGATGTGATTACCGGCAAATTTAATCCTTCAGGGAAAATGCCTTTTTCAACGCCGGTTTCAGAAGAATCTGTCAAAAACCAAATCCCCGATGTTCCGGGTTATATGGAAGGCGAGGGCTATTCTTTGTTCAAATTTGACGAAGGAATCAGTTATTAACCACCATGAACAAAGTCGTTTTATTTAACCCGCGTAGCGCTACCGCCAAACACCGCATTCCCAACTCAATCCTTCAGGTGGGGGCATCTATTGAGGGGAAATACGAATACGCTTTTGTGGACGGGAATCTGGAAAATGACCCTTTCCGTAAAATCTGCAGCTATTTTGATTCGGGCGAATATGCTTTTTTCGGCGTAACGGTTATGCCCGGCCCGCAACTTCGGCAGGCGATTACGTTTACCCGGATGATCAGGGAGAAATATCCGCATGTAAAGACGGTCTGGGGCGGATATTTTGCCTCAAATCAGTATAAAGTGGTGATCGAATCGGGGTATGTGGATTTTATCGTCAACGGCCCGGGAGATAAGGCTTTTCCCGAACTGCTGGACTGTATCATCGCCGGTGGAAACCCGGCAAAAATTCAGAACCTTATTTTCCGGGAAGAGGGAAAAATCATTCAGACGGCCAAAGCCGCGCTGTTTGAACAGGATGGTTTACCTGATCTTCCCTATGAAAAACTCAATCGGTTTTACCCGATCGGCCATTATCTCGGAAAAACTTTTCTCGGCTCAAAGACCATCGCATACCACTCCAGTGTGGGTTGTCCGTTTACCTGCTCCTTTTGCGCCGTGGTTCCTATCTACAATGCCCGCTGGTCGGGAAAATCAGCCGAAAAAGTATATGCCGATATCCGCCATCTCAAAGATGCCTACGGAGCCAATGCGATCGAATTTCACGACAACAACTTCTTTGTTTCGCAAAAACGGGTGGTCCGTTTCTCAGAACTGGTTCAAAACGACAACATGAACTGGTGGGGCGAGGGGCGAATTGATACGCTGGACAAGTACACAGACGAATCGCTGGAAAAAATGCGGGCCGCAGGCTGTCGAATGATATTCTTTGGTGCAGAAACTTCCAGCGACGACATTCTCAGCCAAATGGACAAAGGCGGCACACAGACCGCTGCGCAGATCAAGGCGTTTGCCGGGCGGCTCCGCAAGTTTGACATTATCCCCGAATATTCTTTTGTGCTGGGAATGCCTGCGGCCACACCGGAAAAAGTCATGGCGCAGATTGACCAGGACATTCAGTTTATCAAAGAGATTAAAGAAATCAATCCTGCAACGGAAATCATTATTTATCTCTACAGCCCGGTAGCAACCGAAGGCTCCGAACTGTACGAACAGGTCAAAAAACAAGGATTTCAGTTCCCCCAAACCCTCGACGACTGGCTGAATCCGCAGTGGGAAAATTTTGATCTCCGGAAAAATCCCCTGACACCCTGGCTTACTCCGGAAATGGTGGACAAAATCAAAAACTTTGAAACGGTACTCAACGCCTACTACCCTACGGCTTCAGACTTTAAGCTTACACCCGCCAAAAGAAAAGTTTTGCAAATGGCATCTTCCCTTCGCTACAAAACCAATTTTTACCACTTTCCCTACGAACTGAAAGCCATACAAAAGCTCTGGAGATACCGTCAGCCCGAAATTGAAGGATTTTATGCCGAATAGGTTTTCACTCAGACAAATCCTCAAACGGTTGCTGTTTCCAGTTTTACGGCCTCTGGCAGACTGGTATCTGGGACGCACGAGGAAGTTTACCTGGAAAAATATAGAAGTTACTGTAGTGCCGGGTGTCTTTCATCCGGGACTGTTTATCAGCACAAAAATTTTACTCAATTTTTTATTGGAACAAACCCTGTCAGGCAAAAAATTCCTCGAACTGGGGGCAGGGAGTGGCATTATTTCGGTGTTTGCCGCGAAGCAGGGTGCTATCGTAACAGCTTCAGATATCAGCCTGGCTGCGGTCAGCAATATTCGCAGCAACGCAGCAAACAATGGGGTGATTATCACCACCATTCATTCCGATTTGTTTGAAGCGTTGCCGGAAGAGAAGTTTGACATCATCGTCATCAATCCGCCCTATTATCCTCGAAAACCACAATCGGAAAAGGAGTACGCGTTTTATTGTGGAGAGGAATTTGAATATTTTGAAAGGCTGTTTAAAGATTTGCCCGGGTATATTTCTTCAGAGTCAGCAACCTGGATGATTTTATCCGAAGATTGTGATCTTCAACGGATCAGCCGGATTGCCGCCAATAACCACCTGGCCATGGAGGAAATATTCCGCGAAAAACAATGGGGGGAATGGAATTATATTTTCCAGCTTGGACGAATGGAAGAATGAAGGTTTAAACTGCCCTGGTGTGAACCCTACTGTTGGCGAAGAGTATTTCTCGCAAAGTCCGCCAAGGTCTCGCAAAGTCCGCAAAGTTGGACTCCCCTTGGCGTATTTTGCGGTTCTTGGCGATCTTTGCGTGAACCCTACTGTTGGCGAAAAGTATTTCTCGCAAAGTCCGCATAGGTCTCGCAAAGTTGGATTCCCCTTGGCGTATTTTGCGGTTCTTGGCGATCTTTGCGTGAACCCTACTGTTGGCGAAAAGTATTTCTCGCAAAGTCCGCATAGGTCTCGCAAAGGGCGCAAAGTTGGACTCCCCTTAGCGTATTTTGCGGTTCTTGGCGATCTTTGCGTGAACCCTACTGTTGGCGAAAAGTATTTTTACCATCACAAATCCCGCTTTTTGAGGATCAGATACGCAACGCCCCAAAACACCACAATCCAAACAAAAGACACCAGCATTTCCCAGCCGGGCATCGCCTGATCAGGGATAAAAGGCAGCGATTGCCCGCCCGTCGCTTCCGTAGGCGGAATCATCTGCTCCGGAATAGGAAACGGAATCAGGTTGCTCAGACTTTTCACCGGAAAAAACCGATCAATCATATCCGGAGAAAACGCCCATACAATCCTTTCAATCAGCAGATTGTAAGCGATAAACAAAACAATGGAAAGCCCCGCGTTTCGGAAAATCAGTGCAATCAGACCCGCCAGACTCAGATAACCCAAAATCTGCAACCCGACGATACCGATCCAGCCTACCGATTGAAATACCGAAGATTCGCCCGCATCGGTATTGAGATACCCAAAGAGCAGACTCGTAGCAAACACCCAAACTGTAGCTACGCCGGTGAGTATCAGCACCAGCAAAAGTTTGGAAATCAGAAATTCTCCCCGGCCCAGACCATCGATGATATGTTGCCTCAGCGTGCGGAAGTTATATTCGTTGGTAATATTGATGATGACCAGAATAGCCAGAAAAAGCCCCATATATCCGGCGAGATAACCGACTGTATGCCAGACCATGGGGAAGGAGTAAAACCCAAATTCGATGTCTTCCGTACTTTGCCCGTTGATCTCCGTAGGTTTGATACTCTGAAAAGCCATCACTGCGAGCAGGAGGAAAACACAAAAAAGCCCTACCAAAATCCAGAAAGTGCGGGATTTCAGGCTTTTGCGAAATTCGATTTGCAATAAACGGCTGTTCATGGGTTTTCTTTATTTTTGATCAGGTCGAGGAACTGGCTTTCGAGGCTGCGTTTTTTCAGGGCAAGGTGGGTGATGACCACCCCTTCGCCGATGAGGAACTGGTTGAGCGATTTTACATCGGGTTTACCTTCAAAAAACACGGCCATTTTCCCATCAATTTTTTTGATTTCCTTCACACCCGGGTAAGTTTGTATGACCGCAAAAAGCTGTTTCATATCCTCAGCCAGCAACTCCAGATATTCAGAAGCGCCCTGATTGAGCATTTGTTCGACCGGGCCGGAATACAGCAGTTTGCCGTTTTTGAGGATACCGACGTGGGAACAGACTTTTTCCACCTCGTCGAGCAGGTGACTTGCCAGCAGGATGGTCGTACCGCTTTGCGCGATGGAAGCAATCAACGCCCGTATATCGGCGATTCCCTGCGGGTCGAGGCCGTTGGTCGGCTCGTCGAGGACGAGCACTTCGGGCTGACTGATCATGGCAGCAGCAATGGCCAGCCGCTGTTTCATGCCGAGGGAATATTTGCCAAAAGCATCCACACCCCGGCCCGAAAGCCCGGTAAGTGCCAGCACTTCCTCCACCCTTGAATAAGGCACACCTTTAATGTCAGCGACCATTTTCAGGTTGTCGTTGCCCGAGAGGTAAGGGAAAAAATTGGGTTGCTCCAGCACGGCACCAATACGCCGCAATACCTGCGGAGAGGGTTTTTCATCAAACCAGGAATACGACCCGCTGTCGGCGCGGATGACACCCAGTACAATGCCTAAAGTTGTCGTTTTCCCGCTTCCATTAGGGCCCAGCAGGCCGTAAACAGAACCCTTTTCCACAGAAAAGGAAATCCCATCCACAGCGTGGATTTTTCCAAAGTGGCGGGTGAGATCTTTGATATGAAGGACGGTTTCCAAGTGTTGGGTATTTAGGCGAATATAGGAAGAAAACTGGGTTTTATTCAGCCAGCGAATAATCTTGAATCAGAATTTCGGAAGGTAACTTTAGTATTTCGGTTAGTTTCCGTATCATTTCTACTGTTAACTTCTTTTTCCGGTTCAGAATCTCTGATACACGGCTTTTCCCGCCAATGATTCCGACGAGGTCTTTCTGCTTATAATTCAATTCCTCCATCCGGATTTTTATCGCCTCAATCGGATCGGGCGCTTCTATGGGATAAAATTTATCTTCAAAATCTTCTATGAGCAAAGACAGGATTTCTGCTTCGTCTCCTTCCGGGCTGTTTGCTGGCGCGTCAAAAATTTCTTCCATTCTGGCCAACGCCATGTAATAGTCCTTATCTGTTTTTATAGGTCGAATGTTCATTTGTTCTTTGTTTAAATAGTTGGTTTACCAGCTGATTTCATTGACCATTAATAATTAACCCTTAACAATTTTCTTAATGTCTTCCTCCAGTTCTGTCAGGTTTTGTGATAATTTCGCTGTTCATAGTTGTGAATGGTTACGGTGGCTGTTGGCTGTTGGCTTTTGGCTGTTGGCTGTTGGCTTTTGGCTGTTGGCTGTTGGCTGTTGGCTTTTGGCTGTTGGCTGTTGGCTGTTGGCTTTTGGCTGCTGGCTGTTGGCTGTTGGCTTTTGGCTTTTGGCTTTTGGCTGTTGGCTGCTAAGCTACTTCTGCAGTATGATTAATCTTGTGGATTAAGGATATGATTTTACTGGATGTCTCTTCATCAAAAACGCCCATAACACTACTTGTATTGATATCGGTAAAGGGCGGCTGGAAAAGCATGGCTGGTTCTATTACCCCTTTTACTGTGAAGAAATTAATGATGGTGTCCATAAACCTGATTTGTTGCGAATTTAAGGTTTGACGGCTAAGAATTTCTCCAAAGGCAAGTTTGGCTGCATTGACTTCTAAGCCCACAATACTTCGGATAAATTTGCCCAATGGTTGCTCGCCAAATGCTTTCACAAATTCATCTTTTGTGCCGATTTCGCCCTGTTCAAAAAGCATTCGCTCCAATTCGCCCAACTCAGCTTTCGTGATTTGGATATTGTTTCTGATTTTGTGAATCGTAAGGTGATTGTTTTGTTGTTTTAAATATTGCTCCACCTTGCGTTTATATGCCTCCAGGTTGTTGATGTTATACACCAGCTCATGTTCCATCCCCTGCCCCTGCATTTCGTCTTCAAACATGGTGTAATAAACAGGTGTTGACTCAACATCCAGAAACTTCATCAGTTCTCTTAACTCCACACGCAATTTTTCAATCGCGGGGATGTCTCCTGCCTGCCAAAATGTTTTGTTTTGCGCATCCCTGATATAATCCATCTTTCTGGCAACAGATGGGATGCTCGCTTTCTTTGAAAGTTTACCCGCAGTGGCCACTACTTTCTGAATTAATCCCGCCTGCCTTTTTTCTCCATTCAAAATGGAAAGCTGTATATCCAACATCAACACATCAAAACGTTTTGCCATTTCGTCCTGATCGGTTTCCGTCATTAAAGGTGCGATGTGATCAAAAATCTCCTTTATGTCTAAATCTGTCAACGCATTCCAGGCATTGGGATCTTTGTATTTTTCCACTTCCCGCCAATGCTGGCGAACAATAAAACTATCTGTATTTAATGATTGTGTTTGTAAAATCAGCCCTTCTAATATCGAACTGCCATACGCTTTAAGTTCTTCCTCTTCCTGATTTTGCAATACAAACGATAATCGCAACCTTAACTCAAACAATCGCTGGCTAATCGATTTTGTCGTGCTGCCTTCAATACCTTGGGGTTTGTTGTTGAAAAATTCAAAATTTTCGCAAAAATCAAAAATCACAAATTCTCTTTTGTCAATTCCATACCCAAATAAATCCTTACACAGGCGCGTTCCCCGACCGATCATCTGCCAAAACTTCGCACTGCTTCTCACCGGTTTAAAAAATACCAGATTGGCTACCTCCGGTACATCTATCCCGGTATCCAACATGTCCACAGAAACGGCAATCTGCGGCATATTTTGCTTCACCTTAAATTTGTTAAGCAAATCGTATTTATACTCTTCCTGGTAGTCGATTACTTTTAAAAATTCGCCTTTGTATTCGGGATATTGATGATTAAAACGTTCTTCAATAAACTTGGCGTGTTTGTGAGAACGGGCAAAAATCATGGTCTTGGCCAGCTTGTCGCCGCCTTCCACTTTAATTCCATTTTGCATCAGATACCCGAGCACTTTATCTACCGTGTCGGTGTTAAACAACCAGCTATTTAATGCGCCGGAGTCAATTTCATCGGGAAACGCTCCGGTAACCGGGTCGGCAAACTGCTCCTCATATTGCAGCTTTTCTGCTTCGCTTAACTCTGCGTATTTTATGCCCTTGCGCTGAAACTTAACAGGGACAGAAATTGCCTTCGGCGGAACCAGAAAACCATCACTCACCGCCTGATCCAACTCATAGGCATACGTCGGGTTGTTGGACTCCATGTGAAATAATGCATAGGTGTCTCTGTCTGTTTCTGATTTTGGCGTGGCTGTTAAGCCAATTTTTATTCCGTCGAAGTATTTAAAAATTGCTTTGTAGCGCTTATACACAGAGCGGTGAATTTCATCATACACAATCACATCGAAGTGCCCCACGCCGTAGTAACGGTTGTCGCCATCGGTTTCGCCATCGATCATATTGATCATGGTCTGATAAGTAGAGAAAACAATCCGGCTGCTTTCGTCTTCTTTTTCACGGGTCAGATCAATAGCAGGTAAGTGGGGTAAATAATTGTTTAAATTGGTTTTTGCCTGATAAATCAGGGCGTTTCTGTCTGCTAAAAACAATATGCGTTTTGCCCAGTTGGCTTTGCTCAGAAAATCAATCAATGACGCGGATACTCTTGTTTTTCCAGTACCCGTAGCCATTACCAATAACGCCTCGCGATGGCTTTTCTCCAAAGCTTCAGCGATTTTCCGAATGGCTTCATGCTGGTAATACCTGTCTGTAATCGCATCATTAATCGTCTGGCTGGCCAATGGTTTTTTAAATATTCTTCGCTGAATGAGTGTCTGTAACTCATCTTTAGAATAAAAACCAAATACCTCCCGTGGGGCATAGTTCATATCGTCCCACATCCACGTCTGGAAGCCATTGCTGTAAAAAATCACGGGGCGCTGACCAAATGCCTTTTCCAAACAATCTGCATAACATTTGGCCTGATGCTGCCCCACGCGGGGATCACGGCTGGTGCGTTTGGCTTCTACCAGCGCAACCGGTTTGCCGTCGTCGCCCCACAGCACATAATCGACTTTGCCATCGCCATGGGTCCCGTTGGCCTGGGGCATACAATCTTTGACCGGATACTCGGGCACATTGGCACCATAAGGGTCCCAGCCTGCTTCACGCAATAAGGTATCGATATAAATCTTGCGGGTGAGGTCTTCGTTGGGGTCGATGGGGGGCGGAACAAAAGCAATATTCTGTTCTTTGATGGCTTTTATTTCTGCCAGCTCTTCCTGTAGTTTCTGCAACTCGTTTTGCTGCGCATGATACGCAGCTTCCAGACGCTGCAATTCTTCTTTGCTTTTATCTTTCCCTGATTCTCTGGGGACAATCGTTTCATCAAACCGCCGGATATGAGGTTTTTCTTCGCCGTAAACCATCGTTACCCACCCGATAAACCCGTGCAGCAACTGAAGGGCGTACAGGGCTTCCTGCGGCTTTATTTTGGCATTGGTATGTACAGCAGTATTGCCCAGCTTGCGAATGAGGTTGATCTGGTTAAACTGCATGGGCGCCACCACATTCTTAAAACCCTGCTCGTGGATGAGCGAACTTAGCGAGTCGTTGTAGGGCAGGGATAAGTCCGTGTCGTGTTCATACATCCAGCGCACCCATTCTTCGAGGCTTTTGCGGCACAGCATGGCAGCATACAAGGGCGCGCCATATACATGCTGTTCTGCCTCTTTTGGCGTTTTGGCTATAGCTGCCCACTGACCCGGTATGAATGAAAAATTACTCATGTTACGAGTTCGCCTTTAAATGCTTTTTGGAGGAGGGAGTTGAAGAGGGAATCGGAGTAAAAAAGATTTGAAACTGCATTCTTTTTAATTATTTCCAATCGCAAACTAATTTTTTCGTATTCTAATTGTTTTTCTATTGGAGGAACAATAGCGGGAAAAGATTTTAGCTGGCTTGAATTAATAGTTGCTATACCAGTTGTTTGCTTTGCAGCTTTTAAGAAATACTTTTTCCCATATTTACTCCCGATAAGTTTTGCCAAATAAAATGGCCTTATTGCTTCACTCGTCACACGTATTCTAAAAAGATGATTTTGAAAAATACAGTTTGGAATTTCTTCCTGCCAGGTAGTTCCTCTACCTAATTTATCTGGATCTCCACCCTCTGTAATTAAAATGTCAGATCTTTTTAATTGATATTTTTTAAAATCCGAAAGCTTTACTTTTATATTTTTAATTTCAGACAAATCTAAGTATCCATCCTGAACATTTGCTACTCTTAAATATGGAGTCTCAATCATTTCGGAATACTGTAATTTTTCATTTTTTGTTACCCCATTTGTGATTTCTGATAATTCATTTAAAGATTTTGTCTGTTCTTTATTTGAAAAATCCCCAAACATATCAATAAAAATAGCCTGCGCCAGTTCGTCGTATTTTTTGAGGAGTTCCTGGTCTTTGCGCCTCAGGGCATCGGCAGCATCGAGAATCTCCGCGATGCGCTTTTGGGTAGATAGTGGGGGGAGGGGGATTTGGAGGTCTTTAATAACAGACGTTGTTATTGCTGAAAAAGTTGATCCATTTCCTTGTGAAGCCAGTTTGTTTTCAATTGTTTTAAAATAAAAATACAGATACTTATAGTCCAATTCTTCACCTGTTCTAATTGCTGCTAAACCTCTACCAATACAAGCTTCAATATCGCATATATTTGTAGGTCCAACAGGAGCTCGAACAGAAATTAAAATATCCTTAGGTTTAGCAATTTTAGTTGGCTGAGTGCACCAATATCTAACTACGGGATAATCTAACCTAAAATCAGCTTTTCCTTGAAAGAAAGGAATACCTTCGCCCTTATCATTGTAAAATTTTGATTCAGGTGATTGTCCTGCAATTACATCAGCCACATCTGAAAGCTTCACCATTTCCCAACCCATACCAGCATCGCTTTTAGTTATTTCTCCCATATACTTTTCGTTTTTCACTTCCATGTTTCCATTTCTTTTTGAATGAAGGCTTCTAACAGTTCTTTTGGGGGCAACGCCAAAATGGGCGAAAACCATCATGCCGCACTTCGGTCGGTTTGCGCTCTATGGCATGAACTAAACTATCGGAATTCATAACAACATCGCTTTTAACTGTTTCAACAATTCCGCCCGCTCTTTGTCGAGGGCTTCAATTTGTCCGATTATCACTTCGGGTTTTTCGTACGTTTTTTCTTCGTACACGACTTCTTTGTAGCGGTTGATGCTGAGGTCGTATTTGTTGTCCTGTATTTCTTTTACAGGAACCATAAAACTTTTGTCTGTTCTGGCTCTGTTTGTTTCAGCTTTCAGGTTTAAAAAACGCGATACGATGTCGGGGATATCATTGGCCTCGATGGGGTTGCGTTTGTCATCCAGACTATACCCATCGGCCTGCATGTCATAAAACCAGACAGTATCCGTTCCGCCGCTGTTGGTTTTGGTAAATAATAAAACCGCCGTACTCACCCCGGCATAGGGCTTAAACACCCCGCTGGGCATGCTGATCACGGCCTGAAGTTTTTGGTTGTCGATCAGCTCTCTGCGTATTTGCTGGTGCGCTTTGCTGCTGCCAAACAACACCCCGTCGGGAATAATCACCGCTGCACGTCCGCCCAGTTTCAGGCCTTTTAAAATCAATGCCAGAAACAGAAGTTCTGTCTTTTTGCTGTCAACCACGCTGAGGATTTTTCCATCCACCGCTTCACGGTCGAGGCTGCCTTTGAAAGGCGGGTTTGCCAGCACCAATGTCGCTTTTTCGGTAAAACCCGTGTTGGCTTCGCTCAATGCATCGACATCAGAAAGCTGCGGGTTTTCAATACCGTGAAGGATCAGGTTCATGGCACCAATGCGAATCATGGTAGGGTCAAACTCCATGCCCATAAACATCCTGTTTTGGAAATGTTCCTGCGCTTTTTCATCGTAAAGTTCTTTTTCAAAATGCTCGCGGATATATTCGCTGGAACCCACCAAAAACCCGGAACTACCCGCCGCAGGATCACAGATCACATCTTCGATCGTAGGTTGTACCATATCGATCATCATCCGGATGATATGGCGCGGCGTGCGGAATTGTCCGTTTTGCCCGGCGGAAGCAATTTTGCCCAGGAGATACTCATACACATCGCCTTTGGTGTCCCTGTCCTGCATCGGGATGTGAGAAATCATTTCCACAACCTGAGCCAGCAATCGGGGCGTGGGGATCATAAAAGTTGCTCCCTTCATAAATTTGGAGAAAGAAGCACTTTTGCTGCCCACATTTTTGAGGAAGTCAAACACGCCGTCCTGTTGGGTAAAAAGTTTGTGCATGACTTCCGGGTCCATGTTTTTAAAGCGGCTCCATCGAAGTTGCTGGTTTGACTCATCGTAGATCGGTTCTTCGATGGGTTTTTGTAACAGGTTGGCCTTTTGTTCTTTGGCGGTATGGAGTTCATCCAGCCTGCGAATAAAAAGCAGGTAGGTCATTTGCTCAATTACCGTCAACGGATTAGAAAGTCCGCCCGTCCAGAAGGCTTCCCACACTCTGTCTATCTGTGATTTTAACTCTCCGGTGATCATTGTGTCAATTTAGTTGTTCGTTTTATTGGTTTAGGCCCAAAATTTTTCCCTCCCCACCCCATCTGCTTCAAAAAATAAATCTGCTCATACTTTTCCAGCCCACCAAATATTTTGGCAGAAAACAGAACAATTGGGGAGTTACGTTTTGCGGGGGTTGGGGAACGAACCTTTGAATGTACCCAAAGTCTTTGCTTATGTATTTTTCTACTTTACCGCTCTCTCTGTTTTTGGGGGTTTTGTTTACGGGCTTTTCCGCCTCCCTCCATGCACAATGGCATAACCAAAACTCCTGCGACAACCCCTGGATTCTCTGCGAACAGGTGATCAGTCTGCCCGTCATTTCCACCCCAAACACAGCACCCCTTCCTCCCAAAAACTGGCGACCGGAACAGATATCCGACCCCTGGCAGCAAACACTGCCGCAGATTTCCGGCCCATCAGCTCCTGATCCGTGGGAGAATCCTTTTCCGGTTTCGGGTGGTCTTACCGTCGGCAATGGGTTTAATATGAATAAGGCCGGTTTTCTGCGATTGTCATTTGATCCCGCCTGGCGGGAAGCCGCAGAGGCGCTCAAACCCGGCACAAGCTTCAAAGGTTTTGTGGCGGGCAAAGGACTGCTGACTTTCACCCTCATGGCAAAAGTCGATCGGGAACTCCGGGCAGGCCATTCTTTTGAATTGTCTTACCTCGTGTCATGGAAAACGGAAGACGGGCATTCGGTTAAAAAACCACTTTACATTTTCGTCAGAGAACAGGGAATCTACTATTTGACTGAAAGGTGAAATTTTTTGAGACAAATGAACTTTTCATAAGAATTCGGGAAACCACGAAGGGCACAAGGGAAACCACAAGGGGCACAAAGAACGCATTCACCTTAGTGCCCTTCGTGAATCCGTCGTGCTCCTTGTGGTTAATATTATGAGGGAATTAAGAATTCAACACCTACTTCTATGACAGTCGGAGGAAGAGCCTTTTCAACTTACTGTCGCAGACTCATATTAAATTTACCTCTATTTCCGCTCCATCCGGTAAATGGTAACGGGGACAAATTCAAATTCTCCCTGCGGCTGGATTTCTTTTTTGAGGATCAGGGTTTTGTCTTTTTGAATGAGGGTTTGTTTGATCATCAGTTTTTCTTTTCCCTCTTTCGCCCTTCGGTAAAACACCCATTCCTGATTATTTGCACTACGGGATGTGCGTTTTTCCTTCAGCTCATAATACCCGTCGCCAAAATACAGCAATCCATTTTTAAACTCAATATGGCTTTTCTGCCTGCCTGGAAGTCCGTCGGGACGGGTAAAATTCCAGACGTAAACAATTTTGTTTTTTACTCTCCGAAATTCCCAGCTTACGGGTATCCGGTCACTGACAGATAGATCATGATAGTTGAGGTATTCCAGTTCGCCTTCCCAGGTTCCCAGCAAAAAAGAGAGGTCTTCAATCGTTGTGGAGGAATACATCAGTTGGGCTGACAATTCCATCGGGAGCAGGTACAGGATCGCGGGTAGTACAATTTGAGTAATCTTCATAGTCCGGCAGATTTAAAATAGAAAACGCAGATATGCTCTGTCATCAAAAGAGATATTGCCCTTTTTCACCCCTTTGGTAGATTTATATAACGAAATCAGGAGTGGATCATGTGTAATTAACTCCCTCAAATATTTTTCTGAAGCATCAAGTGTCGAAAAAAGTCTGGGATAACCGTCAGAAGCGAGCACCACTTCATCGCCTTTTTGTACGGAAATGACCTTTACAAGATTTTTGAGCGGTTCAAATCCGTCAATGACAAAAAAAGCAAATTCACCGGCAGTGGGATTATTTTGCAACAGGCTCTGGCTCTGTAATAATGGGCTGATAAATTCCCTGCCGGGATCAGATTCGGCCAGACTTTCAGGAGTTTTGCCCGACTGCAGGGCGATGTGATTGTACATGGCCCGGGCCTCGCTCATGATGTTATCAATTGACGTCGGGTTGTCGAAGTACACATCATTGACCAGACACTGGCAGTCGCCCATGAGCCATATTTCGCTGCGTGCTACACTAAAAATTACGGCAGATGCGCCCATCCGCAAACGAGGATTATGGCGGGCATTATCGGCGATACCGGTTTTCTCATAATGTTGAAAAATTGCTTCAGTCAACCGGGCGAGGCAATCTTCCCAGGAAATAGTTTCGGGCAAATTTTCAATGACGTTGCTTAGAATCTCAGCTGCCACACGGCCAGAGCCAGCCATCTCCGGGCTTTTGGCAGTTACACCATCAATGACAGCAGCAAAATTTTCTGAGAAAACCAGAAAATCTTCACAATCCTCTGCCCGTCCTGTTTTGCCTTGCAGAAATCTCTCGATTAGTTTCATACATTGAAATATAATAATTTTCTAAATGAAGTCAGATGATGATCTGTACAAAATGGATAGATTTTGCAAAAGTTTCACAAAGAGAAAACAAATCCTCAGCGGTACTTTGCCTTACTCCGCGTTCATATCAACGCAACTGATCCACGATCAACATATTGAAGGTTCACGCAGAGGACGCAGAGGAAGCGCAGAGTTTCGCAAAGGGTATTCTGCGTTAATCTGCGTGGTACTTTGCGTTACTCCGCGTTCATATCAACGTAACTGATCCACGATCAACATATTGAAGGTTCACGCATCTGCTAAGGCAGACAGGAAGGAATCGCAGTGGAATCGCAGAGTTTCGCAAAGGGTATTCTGCGTTAATCTGCGTGGTACTTTGCGTTACTCTGCGTTCATATCAACGTAACTGATCCACGATCAACATATTGAAGGTTTTGCAAGCGCATCTCCACCTAAAGGTCATGAACCAGACGGCGAATTCCGTTTGACAAACTTTTTACATTAAAGTTTATTAATAATCCTAACCGATGTTTTGACAACTTAAGATACGTGAGTAATTGAGCAATATGAACTTCATGAAGAACCTCTACGGCTTTAATCTCTACAATTACTTTTCTCTCAACAAGTAAATCTATACGGTAACCTAGCTCTAACTTGATATTTTGGTACATCAAGGGTAATGCTTTTTGTTGTTCTACCTTTAAACCTGATTGTTCAAGTTCGTAAATAAGGCATTTCTCATAAGCATTTTCCAATAAGCCTGGTCCAAGCTCACTATGAACTTTCATAGCACAACCAATAATTTGGTAGCTGATTTCATTTTCAGTCATATGTATTGTGTTTAAAAAGGTTGATTTTCAAATAAAGATATTTTTCTTCAAAATATTGCAGAAACTATTTGGCATTTTTCGAACCCGAGCGTTGAAAATTATAAACCTGATCTACGATCAACATATTGAAGGTTCACGCATCTGCTAAGGCAGACAGGAAGGAATCGCATCTGCTCGGGCAGACGCAAAGGGTATTCTGCGTTAATCTGCGTGGTACTTTGCGTTACTCTGCGTTCATATCAACGTAACTGATCCACGATCAACATATTGAAGGTTCACGCATCTGCTAAGGCAGACAGGAAGGAATCGCAGAGTTTCGCAAAGGGTATTCTGCGTTAATCTGCGTGGTACTTTGCGTTACTCTGCGTTCATATCAACGTAACTGATCCATGATCAACATATTGAAGGTTCACGCATCTGCTAAGGCAGACAGGAAGGAATCGCAGAGTTTCGCAGAAGGCAGTGACGTTTTACAATGGATTTCATTTTGACGAGATTTCTTGGATATTTGTCTTAGATGTAGACTTCTACTATTTTTTTATGTTTGAACTGTTTTTCTCTGAAAATACGCGCTTCACTACCTGGGGCTTTGAGCATATCGGTGTGGTGTTGGTTTCCGCAGTTTTGGGATATATGGTTATCCGTTATGGGCAAACCACTTCGAGAGAAATCGAAAAGCAACGAATCCTCAACCTACTGGGAATATTTGTTTCCACCACCGTGATTATCTGGACAATACTTGAAGTGGTTCGGGGAAAGTTCAATTACAAAGAAGATTTACCCCTGGTATTGTGCAACTTTCTCGCCCTTACAATTCCGATATTTACTTTTACCCGCAACAAAAAAGTCTATGAACTGATTCTCTTTTGGATTCTTGCGGGCACAGTTCAGGCGATTATTACGCCTGATCTTCAGGACGGATTTCCTCATTATACCTTTTGGAAATTCTGGATTGTGCACAACGGACTGGTAATCATCGTTTTATACGCCACATTTGTGTGGGGATACCGTCCGACTCTCCGGGGCTTATTTCGATCTTATATTGGTTTAGAAATCTATTTTCTGCTCATGATGGGTATCAACACCCTGCTCGATACCAACTATTTTTACCTCAACAGCAAACCGCCCTTCGCGACTGTGCTGGACCTCTTTGGCCCCTGGCCCTGGTATATTATTGTGGCGCAGCTAATTGTCATTCCCTATTTCCTTCTGCTGTATTTACCCTTTTATCTGAGTAAGCGGAAAAGTTTTCAAGACAACACCGCTTAATTTATCCCAAATTCACTTTAAATTAGCCCACTCATTATACAATTATTCAAATGGAAATCGCAACCCGAACAACGTGGCAAAATACCCCCATGCCTGAAGCACGCGCCGAATTACAATTCGAAAAAAAATTCCAACCCTGGGAGGTAACCCGGCTTAAAAACGGACTGATCCCCCATGAGATGGAAGATAAATGGTTTATATTCTTCGAAGACAACTACTTATACTTTCACCGTAGTTGGACAGGAATCGAAATTTTCCGGATAGAACTCGCGATGGCGGCAGACGGCTCAGCGACTGTAAAACAATGTTGGGTCAACCGCGACAAAGATCAGTACAATTCCCACAATGAAGAAAGCGAACTTCATACCATTCGTTTACTTTTTGAGCAACTGCTTACCCAAAGGTGAAATTGATACCTTATGTAACGGGCGCAAATCAAATTGTCGTAAGGGAAAGAGGTCTTACTTAACGGCAAAACCCGGTGCAAGTAATTTTTTTCCTGTTTTTCCGGCGAAGCCGGGACTCCGGAGGAGTCACATATTTGTAGCACAGAAGGTGTCCCCCTTCTATTTTCCTCCTCGTTGCACGCCGTAGCGCGCATCCCCGCTTCTCCAATGGAGAAATGTTATTCTCCCTGACGATCGGAGCACCAAAGGCGACTTCGCAACTTCCGGATCACTCCGACAGTTGGGTTTACGCGCTCATTTATCAAGAAAATCAACAGCCGAAAGGAAGTGTCCCCCCGGTTGGGCAAGTATTTGGGCAGCCAGGCTGAATACAAGAGAAGTACTTTTTCCGGATTCCCGCATTTCTTTGAGAGAATATGCACCCGCTGACTTGGAAAGCTTTCGCCCTTCATCGTCAGTAAGAAGCTGGTGGTGGTAAAATTGGGTTTGGGAAAAAGCATTTTCAGATAAAAAGGTGGAGAGAAACAGCTGAGCGGCCGTAGAATTTGCAAGATCTTCCCCCCTGACAATCAGGTTGACGCCCAGACGAAGGTCATCTACCAAAGAAGCAATCTGATAAGCGGGAATGCCATCTTTACGCCTTACAACAAAGTCTCGCATTTGGTCATAGAGGTTTACCGAAGTTTTTCCCAATAAATGATCGCTCCAGCTAATCACGGCGTCAGGTGGAGTGGCGATTCTTATAGTAGTTTCTGGCTGGATAAACGGGATACCGGCATTTCGGCAGGTTCCCCCATATTGCCCCGCTTCGCTATTGCTGCGGATTTCTGACCGTGAACATACACAGGCGAATATTTCCCCACCCCCCTGTCTCAGCTGCTCAATCGCGGCCAGGTAGGTATCCTGCCGGCTTTGCTGTGAAAAACTTTTGATATGGTCATCGGGTCCCGACGGACCAAAATCATAGTCCAGTCCCAGCCAGTCAATGGTGCGGAAAATATCCTCCAGATACTCAGGCCGCATACGCGGCGCATCCAGATCATCTATCCGCAGCCATAACTTCCCCCCTGCCCTTCGGGTGAGCACCCAGGTAAGGACAAAGTTAACCGCATTGCCTATATGAAGGAAGCCACTCGGGGTAGGTGCCAGTCTGCTGATAATTTTTTCCATGCGATGATCCCACTCAGACATGCACCCGGAATTCCCTGCCCCGGATACACGCTATCGCCACAAATATAAGCACCTGAGCCATTAAGTCGGGCATCGATCATCTGCCAGGGTTTAATATTCATGTACTGAGGGTATCCGCCGACAAATCCCCATTTTCTTGCTGTCCATTTTTCCCATGATTTTTGTGTGGAGGAATGGACATATAGCAAATCTTCTTTCCGGATAAATCCCCGCGCCTCCAGCAAGTCGAGTACTTCCTGTTGAACGGTTTCTTTATTTTCCACCAGCCGCTCTCCCGGATCAGGCAGATGAAAAGAGACAGACCCCACCATTTGTCCAGCCTCACAGCGAATATGATCATTGGGATCGCTCAGGCTGAGAAATATGCTTTTGGCATCGGTAAAGGAAAAAGGCTTTTCGAGGTGGATCTGATGGTGTAAACTGTCAAATTCCCGGAATCTTTTTGCCGCAAATCCCAGAGAAAACGCGCTGTTGAGCATATCAGAGGGCATAACCCTGGGTTTATATTTTTTTGTGAGTGCAGGACTATCAAACAGACTGAGGGTATTGTTGATCGGAATGGCCGAAATCACCTTTTGCGTTTTGTATTCTCCCTTTTTTGACTGTACGACAAACCCGTCTATGGTTCTGGTGATTTTTTCCACCGGGTTGCGAAGTACGATTTCGCCCCCTTTGGACTGGATAAAACCCGTTAAGGCCTCAACCATTTTGATCATCCCCCCGGGGACATAAAAATTGGAAAAAAGTGTGTAGCAAAGTGCCGTTGCGCCAAAGAGCACATTGACTTCGTGATGGTAATTTTGTGCAGTGATCAGCAATTGTTCGTTGACAAAAGCCACAAAATCGGGGTTAGTGTCCAAACCATATTTTGCCAGCAGATCCCCCATAGACTGATAAGCCAGAATGGCAAAACGAAGCTGAGCCGGACGAAAACTACGGGCAGTATCGAGCAAATCATTGAGAGAGGAAGGCGGGAATGAAAGCTGCTGGAGGGAGGTTTGCCATACAAACTGGCTGATCTGGTAACAATATTCCCAAAAAGGCCGCTGCCCTTCGGGACCAAAGACACGTTCCGCCTCTGCGATCCACTGTTCGAGGTCCTGATACCGGGTGATTTTTTGGCCGTTGCGGAGATATACCTGCATCGGCGTTTCCAGTTTTTTGACGGGAAAAGAAATACCCGTCTTTTCCATAAGAAAATGTACAGGCATACCGGGGTCCAACCCGACCAAGGTAGTTGCCCCACTTTCAAACCAGAAATGTTTGCGCGGATAGGAAGAAGAACAACCGCCAGGCAACCAGTTTTGCTCCAAAACCGTAATATGATGACCGTCTTTTGCCAACAGTGCCGCAGCCGTCAACCCAGCCATTCCACTTCCGATTACCAGTATTTCTGTGTTTTGCATAATCAGCGATTTCGCCCGAAATACATTTTGTTTAAGATTTAAAATCAAAGTTTAAACAAAATGAATAAGGAATTGTTTGTAATCAGGAACAGGATAAAATTCCCCAGGTCTTTCAGGCGACATAAGATACGGGAAAGAATAAGTAAATTTGAATTATAATCAGTTTGAACCTTTTGAGTATGTTGCCGTTTGTTGTATGGAATTCTCTTTAACTAATAATAATAATAAATGAAACCGAACGAAACTTTGTGGAATGGCTCGTCTTTGAACGGAAAAAGTCATAACGGCCACCACCACACAGGGAAACACGGGACTTATCATGACGAGATTGGCGACCATCACGTGGCCACTTCCGTAGATACGCCACTGCGACCTGACGCCTTTGCGCTGAGTGATGATCAGAAAATCGAAAAAATCACGGCTCACTTTCGCGAGATCATGGAGACCCTGGGTCTCGACCTTACCGATGACAGCCTGAGTGGTACGCCACGTCGTGTTGCCAAAATGTATGTAAAGGAAATTTTCAGCGGTCTAAACCCGGAAAACAAGCCCGACGTAAGGCTTTTTGAAAATAAATATGAGTACAGAGAAATGCTGGTAGAAAAGGACATCACCTTTTACTCCAACTGTGAACACCACTTTGTGCCGATATATGGACGCGTACATGTCGCTTATATGAGCAACGGAAAAGTTGTGGGACTTTCCAAACTCAACCGTATTGTTCAATACTATGCCCGCCGCCCGCAGGTACAGGAGCGAATGACCCGGCAGATTGCCGAAGAGCTCAAAAAATCGCTGGGAACGCAAGATGTAGCGGTGATCATCGACGCCAACCACCATTGTGTGTCTTCAAGAGGCGTCAACGACGTAAACAGCAGCACAATTACTGCAGAATATTCAGGAAAATTTAAAAATCCTGAAACCCGGAAGGAGTTTTTACAGTATGTATCTATGTAGTAGTAGTAGTAGTTTTAATAGATCCTTTAGCCCGGAGTTTTGCTCCGGGCTTTTTTTTATTTTGCCACATGGATATCCGCTACCTGGTTATGGCCATGATTTTGGGAATCGTTTTTCCCGTCGGCCACCAAATCACCTTTCTGGTAAAATATTTTATCATGCTCATGCTGTTTTTTTCCTTCAGGGAAATCAGCCTGAACAAAGATATATTCCATAGAATTCAAATCTGGCTACTGGTATTTTTTCTTGGACTCCCCCTTGCCTGGTATCTGATCGTGCGAAACTGGTCAGAAACCTACGCACTCGCAGGGTTTGTGCTGGCCATTCAGCCGACAGCTTCAGTGGCTCCAGTGATTATGGGTTACCTGAAGGGCAAAATCGCGCCGGTAACTCTGGCTATTCTCACCACCAATTGCGCGACGGCCCTCTACCTTCCGGTTGTGCTTCCCTTAATTATTCCCGCGTCATCGGGCGTGACAACGCTGGACATATTCTCTTCCGTACTCACGGTGATTCTCATCCCCCTGGTTTTGGCTATAGGAATTAAAACCTTTTTTCCCACACTCAACAAAAAAATTGACACATTCAACCGGATTTCGTTTTACCTCTTTATCCTCAATGTGTATATCGCGATTGCCAAAGCCACACATTTTATAAGATTTGAAAGCACCGCAGGAATTGGAGAAATTGCGGGAATCGCTCTGGTGGTAGTCATCATTTTTGCGCTGAGTTTGCTTTTGGGAAAAATCGCCGGAGGCAAAACGATGCAAGCCGAAGGCAGCATGGCCCTCGCCAGAAAAAATACGATTTTTGGCATCTGGCTGGGGCTGACCTATATGTCGCCGTTGGTTGCACTCGGACCCATGTTGTACATCCTGCTTCAAAATGCCTACCATTCATTTCTTATTTCAAAGGTGAAGTGAGATATATCATTCTCCTTCAGGGGAAATATTCGTACCTTCAACGAGCAATTATTTTAGTCAAAATTGTTTTCCTTTGTCAGTCCAAAGTGAAACCAAAACTACCTGAACAATGAATAATCGTTATATAATTTCTACCCGCTTTTTCATTTCCTGTTCATTTTTTCTTCTCTCATTTTTCCTTTTTTCCCCTGCATTTGGCCAAAAATTTACCCAAACCATACGCGGTACAGTTACAGACATCGCGACTGGCCACCCGGTAGAAGACGCAATCATCAGCCTGAAAGATCTTCCCGACTTCTTACCTGTAACATCCGATTCTTCAGGCCTGTTTCGCATGGCGAATGTTCCTGCCGGAAGGCATATTCTCAAGGTAGCTAAACCCGGCTACGCAGACTATACCTATCCTGACCTTGTACTCAATGCCGGGAAAGAAGTCGTGCTGGAAGTGCAAATGGAGGAAAAAATATACGAAACAGATGCCGTCGAAATCACTGCTGGCAATATCCACGATATCGGGAGGGTGAGCACCCGCGTGTTTACGGTTGAAGAGACCAAACGTTATGCAGCTGTATATTTTGACCCCGCAAGAATGGCAGCCAGCTACCCTGGTGTGATTCAGGGAAATGATCAGGCCAATCATCTGGTCGTGCGCGGCAACAGCCCCAACGGTATTCTCTGGCGCATGGAAGGCGTGGATATCGTAAACCCCAACCACCTCACCAATGCAGGGACATTTACCGACAGACTTACCCAGGCCGGCGGCGGCACGATTATCCTCAGTACCCAGTTGCTGACCGAATCGAGTTTCAGCACCGGTGCCTTCGGCCCACAGTTTGGCAATGCACTTTCCGGCGTTTTTGATATTCACCTGCGGAAGGGTAATGAAGAAAAATACGAGTTTACCGGACAGGCCGGCCTTATCGGCATTGACCTCGCTGCCGAAGGCCCTATAAGCAAAGCAAACCGCAGTTCATTTCTCGTCAACTACCGCTACTCCACCGTCGGCCTCCTTTCGCAAATGGGCATTTCCTTCGGAGACGAAGAAATTGCCTTTCAGGACCTTTCGTTTAACCTGTCTTTCCCAACCAAAAAACTGGGAAACTTCACTATTTTCGGTATAGGTGGACTTAGCAGCAATTTTTTCCGGGCGCCGAGAGATACGATCCGCGATCAAAAAGACCGGTTTGATATCGATTTTCACTCCAATATGGGCGCAGCCGGTATTACCCATACCCTGTTGCTGGGAGAAAAATCACTGCTGAAAAGTGTGGTAGCGGTATCGGCGATTGATAGTGACAGGGAAGGATATTACCTGCCGGATGCCAGTACGAGAATCCAATCAGAAGGTGATCAGCAAACACAGATCAGATTTTCAGCCACCAGTGCTTTTACACATAAACTAAACGTAAGAACCTCCCTTCAGGCGGGAGTTTTTGTCAATCAGCTGGGGTATCAGATGTCCAGCATATCCAGGCTGCCAGGAAGTACCGATGATTTCAAAACATTGATCAATAATACTGGCGGTTATCTGCTGGTTCAGCCGTATGCGCGGGTAGAACATTATTTTACCCCCTCACTAAACCTGATTGCAGGCGTTCACAGTATGTTGTTTATGCTCAATGACAGCAAATCTCTGGAACCACGCCTTTCGCTCAACTGGCAAACCAACTCCCGGCAATCGATACGGCTTGCCTACGGCCTGCACAGTCAGTTGCAGTTGCCCGGAACCTACTTCTCCTCACTTCCGGAAAACCCCTCTATACTGCCCAATAAAGACCTCGGCTTCACCAAAGCCCACCATATTGTGCTGAGCTACAACCGGCAGCTGAGCGACAACCTCGTGCTGCGGCTGGAACCCTATTATCAGCAACTCTTTCAGGTGCCCATCATCAATAACCCCACCAGTACGTACTCCGTGCTGAATCTCGTAGAAGGTTATAGCCCAGACTCACTGGAAAATGTGGGTACCGGCAGAAACTACGGGCTGGAATTTTCTCTGGAAAAATACCTGAGCAAAAATTACTACTACCTGCTGAGTGGTTCTTTGTACGAATCAAAATTTACAGCAGGAGACGGTATTGAAAGAGATACGAGGTTTAATGGAAATTATGTTTTCAGTGCGACCGGAGGCCGGGAATTTGACCGGATCACGAAGAAAAATAAAAATAAAGTTCTGGGGCTGAATGTGCGTTTGATTTATCAGGGCGGATTTAGTGTCATGCCCATAGATACCGCAGCATCGGCGCTGGCGGCAACTACTGTATTTGACGAAACCGGCGGGTTTTCCGAGCGGCTTCCCGACTATTTCCGCGCCGACCTGAGAATTACCTTCAAACGCAACCGTCAGAACTACACCCGAACATTGGGAATTGATATTCAAAATGCCACAAATAGTAAAAATATTGCTTTCAGGACTTACGACACCTACCTGAAAAGAGTCGTAACCAAATATCAGTTAGGAATCATACCATTACTCAGTTACCGAATAGAATTTTAAAGCTATGAAAGTCGCGAATATCCTCCTCGCAGCATTATTTGCTGTATTTACCCTCGTCCAGTACAACGATCCGGATGCATGGGAATGGATTATTTTTTACGGTTTTGTTACTGCCTTATTTGGCTTTGCAGCAGCTGGTAAGTTTTACAAACCGGCCGTATGGGTAGGCCTGGCGGCATGTATCATCGGTGCAGCATACCATGTAGTGGGGGCATTTCAGTTTTTGACTAATGATGATGGCATTACCTTCAGCCAGGGCATGTCCAATACCTACCCTTATATAGAAAGGGCCAGAGAATTTGGCGGACTCGTTATCAGCTTTGGGGCGCTGATGTTTCTGTATATGCAATTGCCAAAAAACAAGGCATAAAAAAAACTGTCCCGGCAAAAACCAGGACAGTCATTTTACGTTTCATTTACCCTTCATTTCAAAATCATTCTAACATAACCGCCGTAGAATGCAATTTGAATGAGGATGAACAAATCTATTTGATTTACCCCTACAAATAGATCTTGGATAATTGATTTTAGACAAATTCCATGCCATTTGCGCATATTTTCAATAACTATTTAATTTTTTACATTTGGCCCGCATGAAGTACCTGATTTCCATTGTAGGGCCAACGGCTGTGGGCAAAACTGCGCTATCTATTGCGGTTGTGGAGGCATTGGATACAGTGATTTTGTCCACTGATTCGAGGCAAATGTACAGGTTCATGGACATCGGAACTGCAAAACCTTCAGAAGCCGAAAAAAAAGACATTCCCCACTATTTTATGGACACCCTGTACCCCGACGAAACCTATAATGCCGGGCGATTTGAGGCGGAAGCGGACATACTGATTGAGCAGTTGTTTCAAACACGGGATTATCTTGTTACAGCAGGTGGTTCGACCCTGTATGTAGATGCATTGTGGAACGGCATTGATGAAATGCCCCCGATACCGGCGGAGATACGCGCACAGCTCAATCAGGAATTTCAGGAAAACGGATTGGAAAATCTGTTGGAAGAATTGGCGCAGGTTGACAGCGAAACCTATACCCAAATCGACAAAGCCAACCATGCCAGAGTCATCCGTGCTTTGGAGGTATTTCGGGCGACAGGAAAGCCCATTTCTTTTTACAGAAACCAGACTTCCGGAAAAAAAAGAAACTACCATCTGATCAAAATCGGGCTGACAGATGAGCGGGCAGCCTTATATGAACGAATCAACCGGCGCGTGGAACAAATGGCAGAAGACGGGTTGGAGAAGGAAGTCAGAGATTTGTTGGCGAAAGGATATTCACGGGAAAATCAGGCGCTTCAATCTATAGGATATATTGAAATAATAGACTACATAGAAGGAAAAACAAGCCTTTCGGAAGCCGTGGAACTTATTCAGCGAAACAGCCGCCGTTACGCCAAAAGGCAACTCACCTGGTTTCGGCGGTACGACGACATCAACTGGTTTCGGGCAGGAGAAAACGAAACAGTAGTCAATTGGCTAAAGCAGGAAATTCAGCGACTGGCGGGAACCGCATAGCCGTATTTTTCCCAGATTTCGATGGCACGGGAGGATCTAAGAAAATCGCGGAACGCCGCCATATCGCGATGGCGATTTTTGAGGATGACCATTCCGTGAGGAATACCTTCGCCCGGAATATCCAACCAGAAACCCGTGTTTTTCAGGTTTGGATCAAACATCGCGGAGCGTGAGGTGAAAGCCGCGTCAACGACGCCGGAGAAGATATACCGATTGACATGGCTGACATTTTCCCCGTATACGAGATGGCTTTCGACCAGTTCGTCCCAGCCATTGGCTGTAAGCCAGTCGAGGGCCCGGCGCCCGAAAGGCGCTTGCTCCGGGTTGGCTATGGCGATTTTTTCCAGCTTAGGATCGGTAAAAAAATGGATCAGATCCCTTTCCCCGACAGAATCTTTTGACCAGAACACAAGCTGTCCCATTACAAAAACAACGGGTTCAGCCTGGGCAAAGCCCTTTTCACGGAGGAACTCCGGGTATTTCATATCAGCTGAAAAAAACAAATTAAAAGGAGCGCCATTGGATATCTGGGCAGCATGTACGCCGGAAGCTGCAACCGAAATGTCCACGTGGATATTCTTTTCAGCTTCAAAAGCTGCGGCGATTTCCTCCATCGGCGCGGAGAGGCTTGCGGCGACAGCTACCAACAACGGGCGGTCGGGCTGGCAACTCAGTAAAAAGAAAAGGCATAAGCCGCCAACGATATAGGCAAACCGACTCATTCAGCGCCCAATAAATCCACTTCCCAGGGATCGGTATTTCTCACCCTTGCGAAGATCAGCCCGTCATTCCAATTGGCGATGCGGTCCACCATATCCAGCATATAGCGGGAGAAATGAACCTTTATCGAGTCACCCGTAATCGACTCAACCATCACGGCATAAGCAGGGTGAAACTGATAATCCTGAATGGTACTGACCGGCGGATTTGTGAGCGCCCGGGCGTGGAATTTTACAATTTTTCCTACCGCATTCTCTTTGTTTTCCTGCAATTGATCAAACTCATCAAAGTTTATAATCCATGAAGCCTGAGCCGCCTCGTGCGCAATGGTCTGCACACCGTCTCTGGCACCGGCAAAAAAATCATCTTCCCTAAGGCGGGGTAAAATCATGCGGTCGAGGATCATATTGGAAATAGAATCCGGCACCTGCCATTCGAGGCCAAAACCTGTGAGGATTTTAATATTTCGCTCTTTGCTGGCAATGAGCAGTAGTGCGCCATTGTTGATGCCAGGTTTTCCCAGGCCCATACGGGTGGCAATATCAATGCTTTTTTCATCGATGGTTTGATTTTTCAGTTCAGACACCGTCGCCACTGCCAGCGGCAGATTCAACGAATCATCATATCCGGCCAGCATCGTTTCCAGCACCAGTGCATCAGCCTTAGGAAATAAAGCCGCCGAGTCGCTGACGTATTTTCCCTGGTAGCCCACTTTTGCCGCCGACTGCTGCGGATCTGATTTACAACCCACTACAACCAGCCCCAATAACACTGTTATAAAAAATAACTTATTAAAAAACATAAGGATTTCAATTGTATGAGTCGTAAAACTAGGAAATTATCGGGAAACTTCTGGTAAAACAGAAAAGCCCTTCTGCACAGAAACAGAAGGGCTTTTGCAAATGTTTTTTTTGTGTCTAGTGGTTAAAATATTTAATGTCCAACCCTATCACATCTTTGATCTGGATTGGAGAAGGATTCTGCCCGCCGAGTCCAATCGTTTTTAATCCGTTCCAACCTGATCCAACAGTATTGCCTGTACCGGGGCCCCAGGTAGCTGTTCCGTTGTTGAAGCCTTTATGGTTGTAAAACCGAAGCTTTCCGGCTCCATCGACCAGATAAATATTTCCCCAGCCAGTCGAGAACACCTGCTTGGCAGAATTCCATCCCGAACCTACGACATTATTGTTTCCCCCATACCAGGAATAGGAGCCATCAGCATACCCGGCGTGTTTGTACCATACCAGGTCGCCATTATTTTTTATCATATAGATTACGCCCAATCCACCCGAAAAAACAGCGTAATAATCCGTCCAGCCGTTGCCTACCTTTGTGCCGCTTTTAGCATCCCAGCTCATTGTCCCATCCTGATATCCTGTATGTTTGTACCATATCAGGTCGCCGTTTTCTTTAATAATGTAAATCACCCCTTTTCCGGCAGCAAAGACCGTTCGAACCCCACCCCAGCCATTGCCAACCTTTCTGCCAGATGTAGCGCTCCATTCAAAGGTTCCTTTATGAAACCCGTTGTGATTGTACCATAGCAGATCACCATTGGGCTGAATCGCATAAACATACCCGTCTCCATCGGAAAAAATCCGCTCAAAACTCCCCCATCCGCTACCTACCGTAGCTCCGGAAGCAGGTGCCCATTCAAATGCACCGGTCCAGTAACCGGAATGTTTATACCAAAGGAGTTTGCCCGATGGGTCTAATGCATAGATGATCGGATCTTCAATCAGCTTCCCTCCGTAGAGAAACCTCACACCAACTTTGTCTTTATCGCTCAGAAAACCGTCGTTGTTCCAGGCGGGATTGCAGTAATTCATGATCGAACTTTCATCATAGGTTGTCACCCACCAGTCGCCATCCCCTCCCTGCGCATCCAACTGGCAGTCCAAAGGGGCATCCTTGCGGTTTTGCTCGTGCGCAAACCCCAGCGCATGACCAAACTCGTGAACACCAATTGCCTTAATGCAATATTCTCTTGTACCCGAACAACTCGATCCCCACAGCATAAAGGTAAAGTTGAGCACCATCCCATTTGCAACCCCGTCAAGATTTGAACCCAAAGCCACCGTATGCGGCCTTTCATCTTTGATTTGTATCCGGATTCCTCTGCTTTGCGCATTACAATTGCCCCAACCGGTAAACCGGAAATCAGACTCCCGCTCCCAGGTACTGGCAACGGCATCACGTACCCATGCGCGCTCGGTAGCGTTGGAAGCCATCGCGTTTTCCCAACATACTTCGCAGGTATTATTGGGCCATAAACCGCCGGCAAGCACACTAAGCCCCTGGGTTACCTGTCCGGTATTTCCCTGAGAAAACACAAGCGAAGGCCATAAGACCAGCCATAAGATTTTGATTTTTTTCATGTGTTTGGATTGTTATAGTTTGTTTACCCTAAATTAAGTGGCAGGATTCCCCCCGGCAATCGCACAATTGTGCTATTGAATTAGTACATTAATGGGTATAAATTCTGTGCCTTATATCCCAATTGGCTGTTAATCTCACGATATGCGATGGCTGGTGGTTCTATGGATCGTTTTTAACATTTTTCGGGTCGCAGGCCAGGATCCGCTAATCCATGCAGATGCATTTTACAGAGAATCCGGTCTTTCAGACAACTGGATTACCGCTATCGTACAAGACGACAAAGGGATATTGTGGATCAGTACCAAACAAGGGCTCAACAGCTATGATGGGACGGTTTTTACCCAATACTTTCAGCACGCCACCCAGGAATCTGCCAATACGGATGTGATTTACGACATGATTTTACTGCCAGACAACAAGCTGGCACTGGCTACCCGGGGAGGACTTAGCATTTTTGATATTCATTCAAAAAAATTTTCGGTGATTCCGGTTAACAGAAAAATTTCTCACATGTACCCCATTGACAATATGGCCACCTCCGTACGATTGGATTCAGCCAACAGGCTGTGGTTGGGGACTTATACCGGTATTCATGTCTTTGATCAGTGCCTGAATCCTGTTCACTCTTTCTTTGCTCCAGAATCGCAGTTTCAGGCGACCCGCCTTCCCTTTGTCAACCGATTGTTTACTGCATCAGACCATACGATCATTTTCGAAAGTTATGTTCTCGAATCTCTTTGGGCAAAAGTTGATTTTGACTGTGATACCGTTCTCCCGATAAGCTCACAACTACCCGAATCTGCTTTCTTCTCCCAGATTTTTAACCTGACCCGAACTGATGCAGAGGGTAATTTCTGGACGTTTTCCAAATCTGTGAAAGTCCTGCAAAGCTATTTTCCGAAAACCCATCAAACTCAAACCTATGCCTACAATCCTCCACCGGGGCTGGAGTCCGGAGAAGTACTAAATTTCCTTCCTTTATCAGACCACCAGGTGCTTTTCTGGTACACCAATCACTCCCTTGCGCTGATGAATACTGACAATGGGAAAATGGCCTTACTCCCCTGGCAATTATCCAAATACGCGGAAGTACAGCAAAGTCCGCTTCAAAGTATCAGAGACTATCAGGGTAATCTTTGGCTGTGGGGAGAAGGTACCGGTCTGTACGAAATTTGTTTTGCCAGGCAGGTTTTCCAGCAGGTACCCGAGCTTACTCAATATTTAAAAAAATTTGCCACGACCCCAATAACCGGCTATCTGGAACAGGGTGATTATATTTTCCTGTCAACATTTGGAAAAGGTATCATCCGCTATGATCTCACCTCCGGTAAGATCAACCATATTATTTTTCCCGACAGCACCCTCTTTTACAACCAGAATGAGGTATGGAACATCAAACAACATAACGGCGATACCCTCTGGGTCGGCACAAGCCACGGGATGTTGTGGCTGGACAAACATCATCTCACCTGGGGCCCTCATGCAAATCCATTGCTGAGGAAATATATACCGATTACTCAGTTTACCGATTCTTATAACCTGGTGTGGATAGGATTGGGGGGAGGAAACGGCGTAATGAAGTACGATCCTAAAAACAACAGCTATTTCCACTACCCCAGCACTGGTTCAAAGGCCGTTTTACCCATTCGCCACCCCTATACCATTGCAGAAGATGAAGCGGGAAATTTATGGATGGCTACCCAACGCGGCGGTGGACTGGTAAAATGGGATCGAAACGGAGATTGCTTTAGCCTCATTCATCCCTACGAAATCCCCGGTTTTACCAATGATCTGATTACGGTATTGGTCGCCGACAAAAAAGGCGGAATATGGATATCCGCCTCCGGTCAGGGACTGGTAAAATACAATATCCGGGAAAACACCTGTGAATCCTTTGGCCGTGCCGACGGGCTTTCCCATACCCAGATTGACGGAATAACATTGGATGATCAGGGCATCCTCTGGCTGGCAACTTCCTACGGACTCAACCGGTTTGACCCCGTTTCAAAATCGGTCAAAGTATTTCTCACGCCTTCCGGTCTCCCCGACAATGAGGTGTCTTCTGTTTCTGTCATTCCGAATAGTAATGGCGAAATTTTTGTAGGATTCAAAGGCGCCTATGCCCGATTCCATTCTGATAATATTAAAAAAAACATCTTCGTACCGCCGGTTTTCATTGAGGGAATGCTGGTCAATGGTGAACCCATTTCCGATAATTCAGATGAAGTATTACAACTTCCGCCCGATCAAAACCATATCCAGTTTAACTTCACTGCGTTAAACTTCATCAACGGACCAGCCAACCAATACGCCTGTTATCTGGAAGGAGCAGAAACTCGTTGGAAAAATCTGGGACCAACACGTTTTGCCCTATACGCCAATCTCCCGCCCGGACACTATTGGTTTCATGTAAAAGCTGCCAATAATGATGGCGTTTGGAACGAAACAGGCTGCACCCGCGAGTTTGTCATATTGCCGGAATGGTGGGCGACCCGTTGGTTTCGGACAGCAATATTGCTGACATTTTTTTCGGTAGTATGGGGAATATTTTCGTGGAGGCGGTTTCAGGAAAAGCAGATTGAAGAACTCAGAAACCGGATTGCCGGAGACTTGCACGATGATATAGGTTCTACCATGCTCAGCATCCGTTTATACAGCGAAGCCGCACGCCGGTCAGTGGCAGTAAACAGGCCAGACCTCATTCCCTTATTTGAGCGAATTGGCGGCACTGTCCAGAATATCATGGAAAATATGCGGGACATTATCTGGTCGATTGACGCCCGGTATGACAGCTTGCAAGATCTTTCGGTGAGGATTAAGGAGCATACAGAAAAAGTTACTGAACTGGCTGGAATAGCCAGTAACTATCATTTTTCCGGTACTTTCCAAACCCTGAATCTGGATCCGGAACGCAAAAGAAACATTTTCCTCATCTTTAAAGAATCGCTTCACAATGCGGTCCGTTATTCCCAATGCCATAAAATAGACATTTATCTGAACCTCAAAGGCAGTGAAATTGAGCTTATTGTAGCAGACGACGGAAAAGGGTTTTGGCTGGAAGAAATTACGCCGGGCAATGGGCTGAAAAATATGCAACGCCGCGCCGCCGAAATCAAAGGTAAACTGAACATACAATCATCCCCCGGAAAAGGCACACAGATACAACTGATCTGGAAAAAGAAACGCAAATGGAAGAATTGATTGATTTAACCACCTCCTATGCCAACAGATAAAATCACACTGATTGTCTTTGACGACCACCCCGATCTTCGGCAGGGGATGGAATGGCTGTTTGCCGATCATCCGGAAATCCACCTGGCAGGAACCTTTCCCAACTGCGAAAAACTCACTAAAATTGTAGATCAGGTTGAACCCCACGTCATATTTATGGACATCGATATGCCGGGCATCAATGGCATTGATGCAGTCCGAATTATCAAAACCCACCATCCCGAAATTCATGTTCTGATGCTCACGGTTTTTGACGATGAGGATAAAATTTTCCTCGCCCTTCGCAATGGCGCCTCCGGCTATTTGCTTAAATCATCCTCACCGGAAGAAATTATTTCCGCAGTAACCTCCGTGCAGTCAGGCGGCGTACCGCTAACAGCCAATATCGCTCAAAAAATTTTAACCTACTTTAAAGCCCCGCTGAACCCCGATTATCTGCTCACCAACAGAGAAATCGAAATATTGCGCGAACTGATGAAAGGCAACAGCTATAAAAGAATCGGCGTCGAGCTTGACATCAGCATGGACACTGTCAGGGCGCACATCCGGAATATCTACGCCAAACTTCAGGTTCACACCAAATCGGAAGCCGTCGCTAAGGCCATTAAAGACAAACTGCTGTAATCTATCCCCCGATGGTCGACATCGACTCGTTGACAGGCCGGTCAGTACTGCGTCTTTTTTCGGCTTCGTAGCCATCTTTGGGGCGGTTGGCAAAGGCTTTCAGAAAAGCGTCGCGAATCTCAGCATCATCCGCTCCCTTACGCATCAGCGCCCTTACATCCAGGACGCCATCGTCGTACAGGCAGGTTTTGAGTTGGCCGACTGCCGTCAGTCGTATCCGGTTGCAGGTGCCGCAGAAGGTTCTTGTAAAGGCTGGAATAATTCCCACCGTACCGGCGAAGCCGGGAATCTGGTAGTTTTCAGAAGTGGAGTGATCCGGATCGGGCAGTTTTTGTATGTCGGGATAATGGTTTTTCAGCTCCTGCAGAATCCGGCGGTGATTCCAGACCAGACGGGGGTAATTGGCACCCGCGCCATTGAAGGGCATTTCTTCGATAAACCGCACCCCAACCGGATGTTGGCGGCTGAGTTCTGTCAGGGGAATGAGGTCCTCCACATTTTTTCCATCCATCACTACGGCGTTGATTTTTACCGTCATGTCGTGCGCCAGCAAGGCATCGAGACAATCCAGCACTTTGGGCAGCTCGTCTCTTCGGGTCATATCCAGAAACCGCTGACGGTCGAGGGTGTCGAGGCTCAGGTTGATGGATTGAATGCCCATTTCCTTCAATGCGGGGACGTGCGCAGCGGTAAGGACGCCATTTGTCGTAATATGAACAGCTTCAATTCCTTTGGTATCCGTGATCTGCCGCAACAGATGCATCAGATCACGGCGTAAAAAGGGTTCACCTCCGGTTATTCTCACCTTCCGCACGCCCATTCCGGCGAGTATCTCCACCAGGCGCCCGATTTCCTCGTAAGTGAGCAAATCTTTTCGGTTGACATACACAATCCCTTCTGCCGGCATACAGTAAAAACACCGCAGGTTGCAGCGGTCCGTTACGGCTATCCGCACATAATCAATCGGTCTGCCGTGGTTGTCATATAATCTGGCAACATCCATGAGGGAAAGTTACAAATAAGTTCCCGATGTTTTACCTAGACACTCACCTTTGCGAGCGCATTTTCGAGGTCGCGCACCAGATCATCGGGGTGTTCCAGTCCTACCGAAATGCGCATATCCCCCAATGAAATGCCCATTGCCTGAAATTGTTCGGGGGGAACTTCTTTCAGATAGCTGATGGCAGGGGCATAAATCAGGCTTTCGTGCCCGCCCCAGCTCACGCCGATTTTGAAGAGACTGAGCGTATTAAAGAAAGCCTTGATCTGATCCAGATTTTCTGTTGCCAGCCGAAAACTCATCAGTCCGCTGTAGCCGGTCATTTGTTTTTTACCCAGTTCATACTGCGGATGGCTTTTCAGGCCGGGATAACTGACAGAAGCGATTTTGGGGTGGTTTTCGAGAAATAGCGCCACTTTCATTGCATTTTCTCCATGAGCGCGCATACGCATGGGAAGGGTGCGCAGGCTACGCATCAGCAGCCAGGCTTCGAAGGGAGAAGTTTTTCCGCCGATAAACTGATACTCCCGCATGTAGATTTCCTTTATATCCTTTTCCCGGCCAATGACCACCCCCGCCACAATGTCGCTATGTCCGCCCAGGTATTTGGTGCAGGAATGAACTTCCAGATCCACACCCATTTCCAGCGGCTTCTGAAACAGCGGTGTTGCCCACGAATTGTCAATCATGGTGGGAATACCGTGTTTTTTCGCTACTTCCACTACCCCGCTGATGTCCTGAAGCGAAAATATCGCCGAGGAAGGGCTTTCCAGGTAGATCAGTTTTGTATTGGGGCGAATGGCAGCCTCAAACGCTTCCACCTTATCGCCTTTCACGAAGGTAGTTTCTAGGTTGAGTTTGTCTTTTAAATAGCTGTTCAGCAGGTTATTAGCTGGGCCATAGACATTTTTGACCGTAATCACATGATCGCCGGCCTGGACATAGTGCATCACCGCCGCAGAGATTGCCGCCATTCCGGAACCAAACAACAAGGCACGTTCGCCCCCTGCAATCGCCGCAATTTTTTGTTCGGCCATATCCACTGAAGGGTTACGACCCCGGGTATAGATAAAACTTTCGTACCGATCGTCAAAGGCGGCATCGATCGCCTCCCAGCTTTCGAAAGTAAACAGGCTGTTTTGGAAAATGGGCGGGACGACTGCACCTTCATACAGCGTACGGTCTTCTCCGAGGTGAGCGAGAATGGTCTCAAGATTCATAAGCGAGATTAAACAATAATTAATACATTTACCAAAATAAGCCTCAAATCAAAATAAATGACTGCTCCTATCAAAACAGCACTATTGTCTTTTGGCATGTCTGGCCGCGTTTTTCACGGGCCATTTCTACACGTTCACCCCGGATTTGAAATCTGCAGTGTGTGGCAGCGCAGCAAAAGCGATGTTCACGAAATGTTTCCCTATGTAAAAATCGTCCGGAGTATGGAAGAAATCCTCGAAGACGAGGAAATCGAGCTCGTATTTGTCAATACGCCCGACACCCTGCACTACGCCCATACCGTAGCTGTGCTGGAAGCAGGAAAACATGCAATTGTAGAAAAACCATTTACGATCACCTCAGAAGAAGCACAGCAATTGGTCGAATTGGCAGAAAGCAAAGGGCTGATTTTGAGCGTATATCAAAACCGACGGTGGGACAGCGATTTTCAGACCTTAAAGCAGGTAGTGGAAGGCGAATGGCTGGGCAGGCTCGTGGAGTTTCATTCCAGCTACCAGCGTTACCGCAACTTCATCCAGCCCAATACGTGGAAAGAACAGCCCCTGCCCGGAGCAGGCATTGTCTATAACCTCGGTTCACACCTGATCGACCAGGCTTTGCACCTGTTTGGCATGCCGGAGGAGATATTTGCCGACATCCGCACACAGCGCACAGGCGGGAAAATCCCCGATCATTTCCAGATCACCCTGTATTATGACGGAATGAAAACAAACCTGATGGCCGGATATCTGGTGCGGGAGTTAGGCCCACGGTTTAAGCTACAGGGCACGGAAGGCACATTTGTCAAATTTGGGATGGATCCGCAGGAGGAGTTTCTGAAACAAGGGATCATGCCAACGGGAGCAGGTTGGGGCGTAGAACCCGAGACCGACTGGGGGCAGGTCAACACCACCCATAGAGGCGTAAATCTGCGAGGCAAAATCGAGAGCCTGAAAGGCGACTACACCGGATATTACCAAAATATATACGAAGCTGTCCGGGAAGGCAAGCCATTGGCCGTACCCGGCAGCGACGGAGTAAAGACCATCCGGACGATCGAAGCCGCGATCCGCAGCTTTGAGGAAGGAAAACGCATCAAGATGTAAAAAATCATTTGCTAAATCTTCGTCCCCTGATTACCTTTGTAGCCTTATTAAAAGCCCAGGTGGCGGAACTGGTAGACGCGATGGTCTCAAACACCATTGGGGTTAAACCCGTGCCGGTTCGATTCCGGCCCTGGGTACGAAAAAGTCTCTGAGATTCAGAGACTTTTTTTTGTTGTAGGGGTACCGCCACGTAGGGGCAATCCCTTGTGGTTGCCCCGATTGGATGGCGCAATCCCTTGTGGTTGCCCGATTGGATGGCGCAATCCCTTGTGGTTGCCCCTATCGGATGGCGCAATCCCTTGTGGTTGCCCGATTGGATGGCGCAATCCCTTGTGGTTGCCCTACAAAAATGGCGATTGCGCCAATCAATAGGGGGGCAACCACAAGGGATTGCCCCTACCGACGTTTGTTTTTTGATGCGCGCTGCGGCGCATCGCTGACCGGCGGCTGAGGCTCTCGAAGCCCCGGGCACATTGGCGCGCCGACGGCGCATTTCCGGTGGTTTCGGCTCCGCTCAACCACCGGGTTTTGTGACCTCATCCACAAAAATACCAACCTTGCGAAAACACAAAAATTTGCTTTTACCGGAAAAAGGCTCTACCTTGAAATAGTGAATGATTGGAAACATCCAATATAACGAGGACAAGCCCCAAACACTCACATACAAAAAAAATATGACAAAAGCAAAAGTCACATGTTTTTCCAAAAAGGGCCTTTTTTCGGGGTTTTTCGTAACAGTGTTAGCCGCTGGCTATCAGTCAACTATACAAAATTAGCTCTTAAAGTCTATGTCCATTAGAATGAGGACTGTAACAGGCAAAAGAAAACAGCAAGATTAAGGTTAAAACTTAAAGTCTATGTCCATTAGAATGAGGACTGTAACAAATGTCCATCCCTTCTCGTTTTTGTGTTCAGAACTTAAAGTCTATGTCCATTAGAATGAGGACTGTAACGGGAGCAATCTTTCACTGAACCGTTCGCGTATTTACTTAAAGTCTATGTCCATTAGAATGAGGACTGTAACCTTTCGCATTTTTGATTTTCACTTCTTCGATATCAACTTAAAGTCTATGTCCATTAGAATGAGGACTGTAACGGGTACTGACTTCCGATGTCCAGCGCGTTGAAGCTTAAAGTCTATGTCCATTAGAATGAGGACTGTAACCTCTTATTCCAGGAATAAACCTGTAATGGAATAACTTAAAGTCTATGTCCATTAGAATGAGGACTGTAACGATCCCCATAGTAATTGGGGCTCCACGACCGATTCTTAAAGTCTATGTCCATTAGAATGAGGACTGTAACATCCTTGCGACAAACAGGACACTCAACATAACCGACCTTAAAGTCTATGTCCATTAGAATGAGGACTGTAACGCTTGCTAAGTGCAATCTGGTCGGGCATTTCATCTTAAAGTCTATGTCCATTAGAATGAGGACTGTAACGAACATTGGCAACATTTTCAAAAAAAGCGCAAAGCTTAAAGTCTATGTCCATTAGAATGAGGACTGGTTGGGGCAATCCCTTGTGGTTGCCCTGTTTTAGCGCAATCCGTTGTGGTTGCCCTGTTTATTTTGGTTGCCCCATATCGATTGGGGCATTCGCCTTCCTGGTAGGGGCAACCACAAGGGATTGCCCCTACCGACGTTTGTTTTTTGGGGTGCGCTTCGACGCGACATTGACCGGCGGCTGAGCGCAGTCGAAGCCCCGGGCACATTGGCGCCGACGGCGCGCGCCTTTGGAGGGAAATTTTGGGGGGGGGCGCCTTTCGGGCTACCGACGCTTCGCCCCTACCGGGGCTATGCTTTTTGCATACCGATGATTGATATCCTGTCATTCTTGCCGAAGGCAATAGGTCCGGAGGACCGAAACATCGGTAGACACGATGCCCGACATTTCCAGAGTTTTTTTATACAATTTTCGGTGGCGGTCTATGAAAAATGCGGCAAAGTGCATAGATTACAATTGTTGGCTGCAATGTATTTTATCCGGCTTCTGATTAATTGATTTATGGATCATATCCATGTGCTGAATGTTTTGTTCGATACGATTATCGGGCCACAAGATCTTCCTGCCTTCCGCGGCGCTTTTGCACATCGGGTGGGGTTGGAAAACGAGTGGTTTCACAATCATGACAACTCGGAAAGTGAACATAAATTTCACTACCGATACCCGCTCATTCAATACAAACGCAGGGGCAATCAGCCCCAAATCGTCTGCATCGGACAAGGCGTGGAAGCTGCCCGTATGTTTTTTGATAACCTCGTCTGGGATATGGAAATGAATGGCGTGTTGCGCCCCATGCAGGTGGAAGAACTTGTGTTGCGCAAATATCCCATTGGCATTGGTGAAGAAATGATTTATACCTACCAGCTTTATGACTGGCAACCGCTCAACCAGAAAAACTACCGCGAATATCAGTCTCTGCAAGGACTAATGGAAATCATTCAGTTCCTGGAGCCGAAGCTTGTCGCGCATATTATCAGCTTTGCCAAAGGCATTCGCTGGAGTATCGAACAAAAAATCCAGCTCGAAATCACCGAAATGTACCCCATACGCACACGGGAGTTTAAGGGTTTTGAACCCGTGCTTTTCAATTTTGCCTTCCAGACGAACGTCCTGCTTCCCGATGGAATCGGTCTGGGTAAAGGAGCGAGTACGGGGTTTGGAAACATCCGCCGCCGCAAACAGCGTGAAGAAAGACACAGAAATTTTTAATCACTATTCCGGCTTTTATAACCTATGGATAAAGAACTCCTACATATTTACAAAAACGCTTTCCTGCATTCGGTAAAGCCTGACTCAGTGAAAGTAGATTCGACTGTCGGTAAAGCTGCATCCTTTACCGGTAGCCAGCGGAAAAGTGAAGCCGATAACCGCATTCTCTCGTCTTTTGCGTTTGGGTCGGAAAAAGGCAATTTCTACATTCCCTCCACTACCCTATCACTGGAAGAAAGATACCTGTTCCCCTCTGAAGAAGCCGGGGAAAGCGCAGCAAAACTCATCGAAGATTTTGTCAAAAGCCTGGACAAAATCAAACCAAACGAATCAGTCTACGGGCAGGCAGAACAAATCCTCTCTCTGGCTCATTATCACCTTGCGACCGTACCAGTCGATCATTCAGAGGCCAGTCTCTATGACCAAGCACGGTTGACTGCCGCAGTAGCGGTTTGTCTGAGCGCAGATCAGGATGCTGAATCTGCCCTGCTCATCAAGGGTGACCTCTCTGGGATTCAGGATTTTATCTTCGATGTGGTGTCTGACGGCGCAGCGCGTTCGCTCAAAGGCCGCTCCTTTCGCGTGCAGATGCTTACCCGCATGTATGTGGACTATCTCCTCGAAAAGCTCGATCTCAGTCCCGCCAACCTCCTCTACGAAGGTGGGGGAAATTTTTATATCCTGGCGCCGACGAGCGCAAAAGATGATATCGGGCAATTCCGGAAAGATATGAGCGAACACCTTCTGGAACTGGAAGCGAAATCCGATCCGGACTTTATGCCCGTCCCCGAAAAACTCAGGATATTTGTTGCAGCAGAAGAAATTCCCCTGGAGAATCTCACACGTTCTATTTCCCAAACCTGGCAAAAAGTCGCCGACCAGATCAGCGAAGAGAGGCTTCGCTATCACAAAGGGATAGATTACAAGAAGTTATTTACCCCCCTAAAACCCATCAGCCAGACCGATCGGAGAAAAGTGGAAGCGGAAAATTATAAGGAAATTACGGGACAATTGAAAAATCTGGAAGGAATTTCGATTTTGCCTCAGACCAACGGGATCTCTCGTGCAACCCAGACCATTACCAAAGATACCGGTTCAAAAACATATACCTTCCCCGCGCCCTTTTCCGTAGCCAACCGAAAGATTTCGTTTTCCGGAAACGGAGAAAAAAAATGGTCATTTTTTCACAAAATCAATGAAAACTATCAGCAACAGCCCTTCCTGTTTGCGATCAATCAACTGCCTGTATGGACGCCCGGACTGATCAATTTTTACCAGGAAGAAATCAATACCTATATCCGCGAACTCGCCCGCGATGAGGAGGACCGGCAACCGCCCAAAGCAGATAGGTTGATCGAATTTGCCTACCTCAGCCTGTTTGCCAAAAAGCGGACAGGAACCGCCAAACTCGGCATTCTGAAAATGGATGTGGACAATCTCGGAAAATCTTTTACCGCTCATGGGCGTACACTCCTGCAGAATATGGCTCTTTCCCGCGCCATGAAGTGGTTTTTTGAGGGCCACCTGCATACGATTCTCAGTCAGGAGGTTAATGGTGAAAAACTGAGCGACAATCTCTATGTCTTGTACTCCGGAGGCGACGACTTTTTTGTCGTGGGTGCATGGGATATGGTGATCGAATTTGCGTGGAAGATGCACGATGCCTTCCGGAAGTTTACCAAAGGTACCCGGACGATTTCTGCCGGAGTGGTCATGGTGGACTCGAAGTTTCCCGTCAGCCGCTTTGCCCAACTGGCCAGCGAAGCCCTGGAAGAAGCCAAAATTGAACGGGACAATATCTGTGTATTTGGCCAGCCGCTGAAATGGGCGGAGTTTAAGGAAGCCCGCGCCATCAGCGATACCCTGCGCGAACTGGTCACGAAAGAAGAAAACCCCGAATCGCGCGCCATCATCACCAAAGTGCGCAACAGCATGCGCGGATTTGAAAAAATCAACAGAGTCATCCGCCAGCGCCGCAGCCTCGATCTCTCACGTTTCTGGCGGCTCAACTATTACCTGCGCGATACAAAAAAAGAAAATCTCGAAGTAGTGAAAAAAGACATTATCCAGAAATATGAAAGATGGCTGAAAGAACATTTGCAACACCCAAAAGCAGCTATAAACCCTGGCTTAATCGCCGTGGGTGCACGTATGGCAGAATTTTTAACCCGAAATATTGACTCCAATCAAAACTAGTGAATATGGAAGACAAAAGAAATCAAAACCGGGGGCAACAAAAACCAAATCAAAATCGCGACCGACGCAACAATCACAACAATCGTGATAACGATTACGACACAAAGGTTTTTACCACTCAACTGGTATTACATGAGCCAGAGAAAGATTACCAGACACTCGCCGATCATGTTAAAAATTATACTCACTTTCTTGTAAAGGATAAAAACAATAAAGTAACTACCCATCAGTTGCGAATCCTTTTCAACAAGGCGATCAAACAGGATGAACCTAAGGATGTATGGAAACTGGAAATTGATCTGGTGTATCTCGCGGGCAGAAATGATTCCAATAAGGTCTTTAAAGGGCTTACAGAAACCCTCACCCGTCTGATTCGAGGAGTCAGAGACGAGAAAACACTGGAAAATTTCAAAGAATTTTTCAAAATGCTCGTCGCCTACCACAAATACAACGAAAAGTTTAATGCCAATAAATTTTAATCCCATGGCCCCAAAATTCACAGGAAAACTATTTATCACCGGTAAAATACGCGCAGTAACCGGACTCCATATCGGCGGATCCAAAGCAGCCCTCGACATTGGCGGCATTGACCTTAACGTTATCAAGACGGCCATCGGGAAAGTGCCTTTTATACCCGGAAGTTCGCTTAAAGGCAAACTGCGCACCCTGCTCGCAAGAGAAGTAGGTTCCATCGCAGTAAGTGCCAAACAATTGAAAGGCGCTCCGGGAATTCACGATATGTCTCCCGAAGCCATTTATATTTCTGAAATCTTCGGATTCCCCGGAGATGCCGAAAACGAAACCGAAGTACCTACACGGCTTCTTGTGCGCGATGCTTTTCTGGATACTTATGGTTTTGAAAAAACATTCTCAGAAGCCGACCTCACAGACGAATACACTGAGGAAAAATGGGAAAACACCATCAACCGCCGCACCGGAACCGCCGAACATCCCCGCCAGTTGGAGCGTGTGCCCGCAGGGGCAGATTTTGACTTTGTGATGATCTACAACGTCTATGACGACGGAAAAAAAGATGCACACATTAAGCATATCCGCCGCGCCATGCGAATCCTCGAAGAAGACTACCTCGGCGGACAGGGAAGCCGTGGATACGGCGCTATCGAATTTGTGGATGTCGAACTTTCGGAGCGTACCGTCGAAGATTACGAAGCCAATAACTCCCGGAAAGTGGTTGAAGCCGATTTTCTTGGAAAAAAAGCGAAAACCTCATGAAGGCCATTATACTGAAGTGTAGCCCGTTTAACCAGTTTCGCCTCGGCGTCAGCGATCTGGAACAGACCTTGGATTTTATCCATTCTGACACCCTTTTTTCCTCACTCATCAATACCTGCGCGATGATGTACGGAAAACAAGCGGCAGATGCCTGTGTGGAAGCATTTGAAAATGACCATATTCGCCTGTCCTCCGCCTTTCACTGCTTGAGCAACCGGGATGAAACAGCTACAATATTTTTTCTGCCACGACCAGCGGGTTATGAGTTGCTCAGTGGCGAATTTGCTCCCAGGGTGAGAAACATCCGCTACCTCTCTACCGGCGTATGGCAACAAATGCAAAAACCTGCCGATCTGCTGGGTTTGCCACTTCTGGGAGAAACATATGCGGTTACATGGGAGGAACTCAATCAGTTACAACTACGAAAATACACAGACTCATTCACCCAGTCAGAAGCAGCAAGGGAAAATAAGAGAGCCTTTTATAATAAGAATAGCCAGGTATTGGGAGGCTATAAGCCTGTGGACATGATCTCCTACCCTAAAGTAAGCGTACATCAGCCCGGACAGGAAAGCGCCTATTATACCCAGACCAATCTCCAGCTAATGCAACTCAGTTCCGGCTGGCAGACCCATTTTTACTTTTTGCTGGACATAGCCAACACCTGCGACGCGAAGGTGAAAAAATATATAGAAGCTGCTATTCATATCCTGCCCGATGAAGGAATCGGCGGCGACCGATCGACGGGTACGGGATTGTTTGAGGGAATCAGGGAATCAGACTTTCCCCTGGCAATAGGAGCGATCACGGCTGACGAATGGGCATGTAACCTTTCCCTGTCCATACCTGCCAGTCAGCGCGAGTTTGATGTTTTTGAATACTACCAGTTTATCATTCGCGGTGGCGGTTCACTGGGCGGAGACGAAGACAAAGAAACCCACCGGCGGCAGGTGCGCATGATTGCCGAAGGCAGCATGCACAAAGGTCCCGTCAGTGGATCACTGCAAAATGTATCTCCCGAAAAAAAAGGAAACATAACGCGAAACGGAAAAACCCTTTCAATACCCGTGAAGTATGAACACCAGTGAACAAATTGTCAGTTTTAACATCCGCCTCACTACGGAGTCGCCTGTTTCCATAGGTGCGGACAAGGCACACGTGTTATCACCTTACGCCGACTATGTGGTAAGCCATGACGGAACACAACTGCATTATATCGACAAACAAAAACTGGAGGCGTTGCTGGGTAATAATCTGGAACTCCGCACAGCCTTTATTGAAGAATTGCGCAGCGGGATATTAAACAAAACCCGCTCAGAATTTGACTTTAGCGATTTTGTAAGCAGGCAGATGGGGGGATCAGTAGAATCTATCACACGGGAAACGGTCAAAAGTTACGGTCTGGAACGCAACAAACGACAACAGATCCAGTCAGTGATCAAATCTGCCGGAAAACTATATATCCCCGGCAGCAGCCTCAAAGGCGCCATTCGCACTGCTATTTTATACGACTGGCTGGATAAAACCACTGAAGGGGAGGAAGTAATGAGAAGCGCATACAAAGAAATGGAGAAAGCGTATCATTTAATTGCTGAGAAGAAAGAACTCGAACTCCGCAAAAAAACTGAACGAAGACTTTCTGACGCAGATTTCCAGAAAATGAAGGAACTGGGAAAAGCTTTCAGCAGGCAAATAAGAATCCTGGACAGAGAAATTCTCAAAGAGGATAAGCTATTTGGAAATATTCACCAAAAAGAGCGTGGACCTGACAGCCAGCAGATACAGGTAAGCGACAGCAGCTTTTTTGACGCCCAGGCGCTGACAGTTTACCAGGCAGAGCGAATACGAATGAACCCACTGGACGAAAAAGCCCGCAGCAGAGCAGATCAAAGCCAGATTCCCCAACCCAGAGAATGTATAGATATTGGAGGAACAGCAGAATTTCGACTCAATCTATTGCCCGATAAAATTTTTAATAAAACCTTACACTACCTGAAATCGGATTCCGCCAATCGCCTGCTGGAAATCATTCATGACTTCTCGGCAGATTGTATCGAAAACGAAATCTACAATCTGGAATCTGCCACTGATATGCCCGATACACATGCAAGAAATGCCCTGCTTCGATTTTACCGCGACCTTTCCGACCGGTCTGAAAAAGGCGAAATCTTTATACGCCTGGGACTGGGCAAAACTGTATTTGATAACTCCCTGCTGCTCGCAATGATGAACTACGCCGAAGATTTGCACGAAGACGGCGAAGAAGCCTTTCTGCGATATCGGGAAGTTTTGTTCAATGTCAACCCCAGAAAAGAATTTTTCCCCGTCACCCGCACCGTCACCACCTACAAAAATCTGCCGATGGGCTGGGTAAAACTCGAATTGTTATAACCCCCGAAGGATGAAAAAAGAGCAGTTACTACAATCTGTAAAAGAAAATGTCCGGCTGAATGAGCTGGACGACGCACTGGAAAAACTCAACATGGCTGTGGGCGATTCCAGCGAGTTGCAAAACATGGTTATCACAATCGAAGCGGAGTATCTGGATTTGAAAAAAAGTCAGGTTATGGGTTTAATGAGCGGGGATGAAGCCCGGCGAAATGCAAACCAGGTTAGGGAAAGAATTTTAAAACTCACAGACCTGGCTGCAAAAGGTAACGATCCTGTGATAATATCCCACCATTCACTCCGGCATGTTGAAATATCCTTCAGAATACGGGTAATCGCACACGACCAGGGAGCGTTGAAATACATGAAAATGAATTTTTTTGATCCATTGGGATATGTCTTAAGACCGGAAGACTATTGTATTGCCCGTGATTTTGATTCAGTAGAAGGATATGATCTGATCGTCTTTGATAATCGATTTCTCGGTCCGGTGAGGACATGGAGTGATCGCGGCGAATTAGATGAATCGCAGCAACTGTACCTGGAAGAGATATCTGAATGTATGGAGAATATCCCTATTCACTTTATCCATTTAGGAGAAGAACTATACCTTCTAAACCGCTACCGAGCCAAAGCCCATGCCGCAAATTCCCTGTTTGCGCTACATGCACGTATCCGGGAGATGCTGCAGTTTGTGAAAGATTACCGGATTTAATGCCAGAACTGTGTGGAATATTCGTGTGCATTCGTATCATTCGTGGCTATTTTCTTTTCAACAAAACTTATGAGGTTACACCCATTCATTTTTTTCATCATTCTCCTCTTCCCCCACTCCCTCCACGCCCAGGACAGCCTGCTTAATGCCCGCGTCGCGGCGCTGGAAGAGGTTATCTCCCTCGAAAAAACCATCGAAGAAAAAGTCGCTGAGGAAGCAGAAAGGCAGCGTCAGAATTTTTGGATCGGTGCTGTGGTGGCGGTTGTCGCCTTCCTGGGTGGTTATGGCGGGTTGTACCTCTGGGCCAAAAAATACGCGCAATCACAGGTTGAACAAAAAATCGCCACCATCATCGAGGAAAAACGCGAACTCATCCGGGCCATTGCCGCCGGGCAGGAGCGCGAATATTTGCTGTTACAAAATACCCGGATACTGGTATTGAGTTTTGGGAGCGACTTTGACCACGGCTCGCCGGCGGGTAAAGTGCTCGGAAAATTTGCCCGGCAGAACCTCTCCCCTGTGACATTGGCGGCGGGAGCAAAGGTATCTGTCGAAACGTATGACCTTGTGTTTGTGGATAACGGCAGCGGTCATTTTGACACAGCGTTGAGTCTGGTGGAAGAATATCTGCAAACAGCCGCCGGGAGCGGCGTCGCCTTTTTTTATTTTGGGGGCAAACACCTCAACCCTCAGATCATGCAGCAGCACGAGCTGGCGGGGTCGGCCAATTTCCCTTCCCAGATTTACGGCAATATGATGAATCTGCTGAAACTGCGGGCATTGCCCGGCAGTGAAAATAAGACAAATAACAAGTGATTGAAATTTGCATTTTTCAGGATAAATAACCATATTGAAATAGAATTTAAGCGCAAATCAACCGGCATAATTGTAGCAGTCAACCACCTGCATATACAAAAAATTTATGAAAAAAGCAAAAGTCACATGTTTTTCCAAAAACGGCCTTTTTTCGGGGTTTTTCGTAACAGTGTTAGCCGCTGACTATCAGTCGATTATGCAAAATTAGCTCTTAAAGTCTATGTCCATTAGAATGAGGACTGTAACAAAAGACTTAGAATTATTCATGAGTTTCGGTTTAACTTAAAGTCTATGTCCATTAGAATGAGGACTGTAACGGCGGAGGCGGGATCATTTCGTAGCGACTGGAGTCTTAAAGTCTATGTCCATTAGAATGAGGACTGTAACTGAACTTGATTGTCATCTGATGAGGAGGCATACCGCTTAAAGTCTATGTCCATTAGAATGAGGACTGTAACATTCAATGCATAATGCATCCAATAAAAAATCTAAATCTTAAAGTCTATGTCCATTAGAATGAGGACTGTAACGGGTTGCGGCGGTAACTACCTGCCCTCCGATGCCTTAAAGTCTATGTCCATTAGAATGAGGACTGTAACGATCGTATCTCCAGGGAGCATCACTGTATCTCTTCTTAAAGTCTATGTCCATTAGAATGAGGACTGTAACCGTCATCACAAAGACTCGACTTCCCAGCACCACTAACTTAAAGTCTATGTCCATTAGAATGAGGACTGTAACTGTCGGCACAAAAAGAGAATCTCCTATCTTGAACTCTTAAAGTCTATGTCCATTAGAATGAGGACTGTAACGTTCATTTCTGAATGGTTTAAGAATTCGGTAAAACTTAAAGTCTATGTCCATTAGAATGAGGACTGTAACCTTGCATTATGTTATGTAGAAGCCAGGGACTTACTTAAAGTCTATGTCCATTAGAATGAGGACTGTAACGCGTCACAGACGTCGCGTCCGCCCGTGGTGGTCTGGCTTAAAGTCTATGTCCATTAGAATGAGGACTGTAACTAACCCCGGCGCTGATCGGAAGCCGCCTCTAAAACCTTAAAGTCTATGTCCATTAGAATGAGGACTGTAACAAATGATGCCCGAACTGGGGAGTTGTCTGTATCACTTAAAGTCTATGTCCATTAGAATGAGGACTGTAACGTTCGCCGCTCATCAGGCACATTCCCTGCATCTCCTTAAAGTCTATGTCCATTAGAATGAGGACTGTAACATAAGCTCCAAACGCCCCTGCTCCTGCCGCAAACTTAAAGTCTATGTCCATTAGAATGAGGACTGTAACCGGAATCAATCTTCTCCATTTGCTCACCAATGGTCTTAAAGTCTATGTCCATTAGAATGAGGACTGTAACTCTTCCAGCGGTACGGGGGGGGCGGCCGGAACTTCTTAAAGTCTATGTCCATTAGAATGAGGACTGTAACACCCAACTTGTTGGGTCACATTCCTGTACAAAACTCTTAAAGTCTATGTCCATTAGAATGAGGACTGTAACTTACTGTGAAAATCTCGAGAAATTTCAGCTGGTTAACTTAAAGTCTATGTCCATTAGAATGAGGACTGTAACAGACCGTATGGCGACGACAGACCAAATTGGGTCAGACTTAAAGTCTATGTCCATTAGAATGAGGACTGGTTGGGGCAATCCCTTGTGGTTGCCCTGTTTTAGCGCAATCCGTTGGGGTTGCACCGTTTATTTTGGTTGCCCTGTTTATTTTGGTTGCCCCATATTGATTGGGGCAATCGCCATCCGATTGGGGCAATCACATGGGATTGCCCCTACCGACGTTTGTTTTTTTATGCGCCATGCGGCGCGTTATGATGGGGGAAAATTAAAAATGAGCTGCCGTAGGCTATAATAATTTCACCGCTTCGCGGTTTGGCTGCGCCCCATTACATTTTGGTATATCAATAGCGCGGCGGTTTCAACCCCGCGCTTAAGGGGTTGCGCCATGCGGCGCAGTTCCGGTGGGTTCGAGAGCCTCACCCACCGGGTTTTATGCCTCCGGCAAACATAATCCCGCCAGTCCCCCATTCCAAGGGGGACGACTGGCGGAAGGGGGTTCGACACGACGCGCGCTACGGCGCAATTCCGGTGGGTTCGAGAGCCTCACCCACCGGTTTTTATGCCTCCGGCAAACATAATCCCGCCAGTCCCCCATTCCAAGGGGGACGACTGGCGGAAGGGGGTTCGACACGATGCGCGCCGACGGCGCAATTCCGGTGGGTTCGAGTCGAAGATACCTCCAGGTGAGCCTCACCCACCGGTTTTATGCCTCCGGCAAACATAATCCCGCCAGTCCCCCATTCCAAGGGGGACGACTGGCGGAAGGGGGTTCGACTGGCGGAAGGGGGTTCGACTGGCGGAAGAGGGACGGCCAGGCGGAAGGGAGTTCGACACAAAACCGCGCGGTAGCGAGTTATCACAGTTTAACATAAATATTTTACCGTTCCCGCATTTTCGTTGAAAAAAAGTATCCGGATTATTGACCTATCGCGTAAAGAAAAGAGAAAACCAACCTAAAATCGCTCTTTTATGTACGCTCTGTATTTCCCTTACTCCGTAAAGATGCGTTCGCGGCAGATCGGACAGATCTCCCACGCATTCTGCAAACTCAAACGCCAGCGCGACCTCGCAGCATTCCTCCAGGAAGGTAGGAAAAGTCTGCTCCGCATTGTTGATTCTGCTTCCTCTGACTATTATTCCTTCCGTATGCCCAAACGTGAAGGGGGTTCCCGACTCATCGAAACGCCCCGCGAAGAGCTGAAAGACATCCAGACCCGGATCAATCATATCCTCCAATGTGTCTATCACGGCCTCCGGCCTGATTGCGCCTTTGGTTTTATCATCACAGCCAAAGACGATACCGAAGCCCGCAATATCTACACCAATGCCTGCAAACACCTCGGGCAGTCACATGTGCTGAATCTCGACCTCAAAGACTTTTTCCATACTATCACCAGCGCCAAGGTGGAAAATATCTTCCTGGGGTCTCCTTTCCGGTTCAAACCGAAAGCCGCCCGCACCCTCGCACGGCTCACCACGTTCCGCAAACGCCTGCCGATGGGCGCACCGTCTTCACCCATTATCTCCAATTTCGCCTGCCTCGAAATGGATGCCAAATTGCAGGAATACGCGGACAAACGCGGCTGGAAATACACGCGCTTTTCTGACGATCTCACGTTGTCCTCCGGCAAAAAGATTTATCCCAATGATATCGCAGCGATTTTTGAGATTATCAGGGAATGTGGATTTGAACCCAATGAAGAGAAGGTAAACCTGTACAAAAAGTCAGATCCCCCCATCGTCACTGGCCTGCGCCTTTTGCCAGAGTTTCCCGATATCGCAGAGGATTATATCGAGGGGATTCGCTCTGATATGGAGATTTTACAGATGCTGGGATCGGACAAACGATTCACCCGCAGCATTTTCCAGCAGTTTCCTGCCGAAAAACTCCGCAGATCGATTATAGGGCAAATCAATTTTGTGGGATTTGTCAGGGGGAGGCAACACGATTCCTTTCTGGCACTGATGAAGGAACTCTACAAAATCCCTTACGCAAAAGCGAGCTGACGGGAATTTTTTCAGACGGAAACATTGGAAATTCCCGCTTCGTAGTCTAAATTAGGTTAAATAATTTTTTGTGAAAACTTCCGAAAGACCGGCTAAATTAATTCCAATCGCGGTAAACACGCGGGAAGATGTGTTAATGGGACTAAAGACGTACCGAAATTTCCTGAATCACGAATTTCAGGTCACACGACTGGGTTTGTTTGGCTCCTTTGCGCGAGGAGAACAAACACTCAAAAGTGATATTGACCTGCTGGTCGAATTTGAACCCAATACTCCCGGCCTTTTTGAAAAAAAACGCATGATAAAAGATTTTTTGCAACAAATTTTTCAACGTGAAATAGATTTGTGTCGGGAAAAATATATCAAATCCTATTTCCGGGATCAGATACTTAAAGAAGCACTTTATGTCTGAAAAAGATAGGGGAAATCTTGCGGCAATTCTGGATTCTGTCAATAAGATTCAGGCGTTCACATCGGCTATATCAAATGCTGAGAATTTTTATAGCGACATCCGCACTTTCGACGCTACACTCATGAATTTCGTAATTATCGGAGAATCCATTGCCCGCCTTAGCGAAGAAATCACTAAAGCCAATCCCCATATCGAATGGCAGAAAATTAAGGGATTCCGAAATATGATTGCACATGATTATTTTGGAATAGACGCAGAAGAAGTCTGGCAAATTATTCAACAGTATGTCCCCCTACTCAAAACAAATATCCAACAAATTATAGAAAGCTAAAAGCGAGCTGACGGGAGTCAGATCACGAGGGTTTTGGTTCGACTGAGGATCATATCCATATTCTGGTCAAAACCCCAGGCATACATTTGCCGGAGCCGGGACTCGGAAAGGTTGATGATATAAAGTTTATCATCTGTTTCGAGTTTCGGCTCATATTTTTGGAGCCATTTGGCGAGGGTTTTCTTTTTGATACGGGCGAGATAGACCGACTTCTGGACCCGGGTAAACCCGATTTCCAGCAGGCTGTCTGCCATTTTGGTGCGCAGTTTATCCTTTCGGATATCGTAGGTAACGAGTACCGTCATGCAGCAACAGGTTCAGGTGGTAAAGTAGAATACTTCAGCAGCGACTGAGCCAGGGACGAAGCGTCGGAAAAAATTTGTTTTCGGGGGGGCAGTTCGCCCCGCGATTTTCCCGGTTTTTCATCCATAAAAACATCGAAGACCTCTACTGCCAGGGCACGGCCATTGTCGCTGAGCCATTCTCCGGCGTCTTTGGGCTGGAAATGCAGGGATTTGAGTTTTTTCTGCAAGCAAAGACTGGAAGCGATTTCATCTGCCCAGGGGCGGAATGGTTCTATAAAATCGTAGGCAAACGAAGGTTTGTGATACGCGTCGCGGTGCAGCACGGGCAGCGCAGGATCCAGTCCGGCGGCGATGATGGCCGTCTCCACGAGGTTGTAGAGCATGCCATAGAAATAGTTGAGGGTGGCATTAAACCGATCCATCGCCGGGCGGCGCGACCTGCCTTCAAACTGGTAGCGGGGTGGCAGGCAGTCAGAGATTCGGGTAAAATAGACACGAGAGACCGATCCTTCTACTCCGCGGAGGGTTGCGGCAATTTCGGCAATGGGTTTGCCTGACAGTTCGCTGAGTTTTTCTATCTGGGATTCGATATACTGGCAGCAAGCTTTGAGCTCCCGGCTGTTTTTGGGGCGGAGGTCGGCCAGTTTTTGGAGATGGACAATTTGCAACTGAGCCTTTTGGATGAGTTGGTGCACAACCCAGTCAGCACCTTCGGGAGCAGATGACCAGATCAGTTGATTGCGGCGGATGGTGGGGATAGAACCAAAATACTGGCTCCAGAATCGGCCTACAGGTTTGCCGGTTCGGGTGAGAAGTACGATGGGGATATCGTGCTCAAGCGCGAGCATGACCGCATCAGTAGTGAGAGAACAGGCATTGGACAGCGTGATGGCCGTCACTTTTTCAGGAGAAACGAAGGTCTCGCCCGATTCGGATCGGATGCAAAAGCGGCCTTTGGATTTGGAAAGGCTGCAACCATAAGAGTTGATGACAAGGTGCATAACTGAAAGCGTTAGTTGTGAAAAAACGATAATCCATACGAGTGTCAGTAGTGTACCTTTTAAAGCACACTTTCAGTATTCCCTGTCAGAAAGAACGAAGGTCAAAAAACCTTTTGATAATAAACGCAAGTGCCTGAAAAAAGTTTGGCCAATAAATATTCCATCAGAAAAAAATAACTTTGATTTTCAGTAGCAGAAATTTGGTAATCCCGGAAAAACCTTCTATATTGAAATAGTTTTAAGAAGCTGAATAAGCATACTATTACCGGGGAAAAAAACCTGGAAACAGAAGTCAGTAGAAAAACGTTATACAAAAAATTTATGAAAAAAGCAAAAGTCACATGTTTTTCCAAAAACGGCCTTTTTTCGGGGTTTTTCGTAACAGTGTTAGCACCTGACTATCAGCCAATTATGCAAAATTAGCTCTTAAAGTCTATGTCCATTAGAATGAGGACTGTAACTACATAGTCGCACGAGGAAAAAAGCGAACATGGCCCTTAAAGTCTATGTCCATTAGAATGAGGACTGTAACGTGTTACGGGCCCCATCAATTTGGGACTCTAGGCTTAAAGTCTATGTCCATTAGAATGAGGACTGTAACTCCGCTCAAGATTACTTTATCTGCTGCGATTTGAAACTTAAAGTCTATGTCCATTAGAATGAGGACTGTAACCCACAATGAATAACAACAAACCTAAAACTTTTTTTCTTAAAGTCTATGTCCATTAGAATGAGGACTGTAACCAGCAACGCTAACCATTTTCAATCCAATATTGTTGCTTAAAGTCTATGTCCATTAGAATGAGGACTGTAACTGAATGAATAAAAAGGTTGAACAATGTAAAAGACCTTAAAGTCTATGTCCATTAGAATGAGGACTGTAACATCCACCTAAGATCCACGAACTTTTTGCAATTATTCTTAAAGTCTATGTCCATTAGAATGAGGACTGTAACATTTCTGAAATTTCATACCAACCCCTCTCAAGCTTAAAGTCTATGTCCATTAGAATGAGGACTGTAACTCTGTAAAATTAAAATTTAGTTAATAAATTAAAGTCTTAAAGTCTATGTCCATTAGAATGAGGACTGTAACTACTGTAGGGCGGTGTACAAATGCCCCCAGCCCACTTAAAGTCTATGTCCATTAGAATGAGGACTGTAACTGTCACCGAAATCGATGTCCCCACCCAGCGGGGACCTTAAAGTCTATGTCCATTAGAATGAGGACTGTAACGAGAGCTTTCCTGACTCACTGTTTACCTTGGCTGCTTAAAGTCTATGTCCATTAGAATGAGGACTGTAACAACTCGGCACTGGTATGCCGAGGAAAACTTTAACGCTTAAAGTCTATGTCCATTAGAATGAGGACTGTAACGCTGCGAGTCCGGCATGAAACCTTAGAGGTGAGTCCTTAAAGTGTATGTCCATTAGAATGAGGACTGTAACCGTGGCTTGAACATGGCGCAAAGTTCCATTGAGCAGCTTAAAGTCTATGTCCATTAGAATGAGGACTGTAACGGCGAGACTCATGGCGAACTCTTCATCAGTAAAACTTAAAGTCTATGTCCATTAGAATGAGGACTGTAACCGATCTCCCGCGCGCTTAAGTTTGTCAACGATCTGCCTTAAAGTCTATGTCCATTAGAATGAGGACTGGTTGGGGCAATCCCTTGTGGTTGCCTTGATTTAGCGCAATCCGTTGGGGTTGCACCGTTTATTTTGGTTGCCCTGTTTATTTTGGTTGCCCCATATTGATTGGCGCAATCGCCATCCGATTGGGGCAATCACATGGGATTGCCCCTACCGACGTTTGTATTTTGATGCGCGCGGTGGCGCGGTTCCGGTGGCTGAGCGCAGTCGAAGCCCCGGTCACATTGGCGCGCCGACGGCGTGGAGAATTGGGAAATGACAAACAAGGAATGACAAATGACAAAGAGATTGGCGCAATCCCTTGTGGTTGCCCCATATTGATTGGCGTAATCGCCATTTTGGTAGGGGCAATCCCTTGTGGTTGCCCGATATTGATTGGCGTAATCGCCATTTTGGTAGGGGCAATCCCTTGTGGTTGCCCCATATTGATTGGCGTAATCGCCATTTTGGTAGGGGCAATCCCTTGTGGTTGCCCGATTGGATGGCGCAATCCCTTGTGGTTGCCCCATATTGATTGGCGCAATCGCCATCCGATTAGGGGCAACCACAAGGGATTGCCCCTACCGACGTTTGTTTTTTGATGCGCGCCGACGGCGCAATTCCGGTGGCTGAGCGCAGTCGAAGCCCCGGAATTTACCGTATCAACGTCACCGACCCGCTCTTCGTAAACTTCCGTCCGTTGTTGGCGGTGGCTTCTACCACAAATACATACACGCCCTCAGGTACGGGTTGTCCGTTGAAGTTCCCGTCCCACGCTTCGTCGATATTGGCGGCTTCAAAGATCTGCTGGCCCCAACGGTTGTAGATTTTTATGTGAAATTCGCGGATATACACGCCTTTCAGATAAAAATAGTCGTTGGTATTGTCGGCATTCGGCGTAAAGGCGTTGGGTGCATGGATGTCTGGGGCAATGGGCAAACAGTCGGTATTGGACACACTCGTAGCCTGATTGCCGCCGGATTCGTAGGCGACTACGCGGTAGCAAAATTCTTCGATGTCTTCGAAGGTGCTGGCATCGAGATAACTCGTTCTGTCGCCCGGCACCACGTCTATCGTTACCCATGTATTGCTGCCGTGGCGGAATAGCTGCACTTCGTAATAATCCACACCTTTTTCCCAGCCGTCATATGCGGTCCAGTTCAGCTCGTTTTCAATGCCGTTGGATCCTGCTGTCAGTAGTATGCTCGTGCCAATATTGCTGTATGGAGAGATAAATCCACAACTATCCCGCGCCCTCAGCCGGTAGGTGTAAAATTCTTCGTGGACAATCACCGCTGTGTCGATATAACTGGTCGCCGTCGGTGGCAATGAGGCCACGGTATTCCAGTTCTGGCCGGCGTCGATGCTCTTTTCAAGGAATACCGTCGTCAGGTCATTCATGATAAATCGTTTCCATTCGACCTGCACATACTGGTCTCCCAGTACTGTAGCGGTTACCAGCTCGGTTGCCACGCTGGGCTCTGACTTGAGATTGGTGGCCTGTGTGGTGTCGCTCCACGATACTTCCAGCGGATTGACGCCTACAGCTTTGATGCGGTACGTATACGTGTTGAAACAACTGGTCGCTGAGTCGATATAAGCCGTAACAAAACCCGGAACCAGATCCAGAAACTCTGTATTGTTGGGGTTGTAAGAGGCTACGCGGTGAATTTCGTAGTGATCTACCTGATCCCAGCCGATATAGTTGTTCCAATCCACAATGATCCTGTCGGGTATCGGTGTGGCCGTTGCCTCCACGGTGCAATGCTCCTGGGCAAAGCCTAGCCGGGACTCTGTACCGCAGTAGTTTCTCACCACTACTTTATAGCAATAGGAGCGTTCCAGTGTGTTGAGTACTCCGGCTCCGATGTCCACCAGCAGGGTGTCAAACTGGGAAAATGTGGTGTGAATCGGCATATAGGGCCCTCCGACGCTGTCTCTCCGGTAAACCACATAGGCATCAAACCGAGGATCCATTATGGGTGCCCAGGCGATCCGAACGGATTCGTTGTTTTCTACAGAAACATAATGAATCTCCGCTGGGTCGGGCACATCGATCCCCTGGACAGTTACTGCGTCGGGCTTCAGCACTTCTTTCTTACATCCCACCGAATCGGTTACAATGAGGCGTACATCATAACTTCCGGTGTCCACATAGGTGTAAACTGCTGGATTTCCATAGGCGTTTCCTCCGTCGCCAAAGTCCCAGTAATAGCTCGCAATCCCGTACGGACTGGTCGCCACCGCAGTAAATGTCGCGTCCAGGGGTGGACAGTTGGGCAAATAATCGGCCACAAAATCTGCCTCCGGTGTGCGAAGGAAAATCAACTGTGGCTTGACCATGCTATCGATACATCCATTGCCGTCTGTAATGGTAAGTTTGACAGTAAAATAACCGTCGTCTTCGTAGGTGTGAATCGGGTTTTGGGTATTGGAAAATGTGCTGTCGCCAAAGTCCCAAAACCATGTCGCAGGCGGTGCCGGATTGGTCAGGTCCGTGAAAATGAGGATTTCGGGCGAACAACCAATGGTGTCCGAAACCAGAAAATCTACCACGGGTTTATCAAACGCTTCGATGATCTGGCTGGCCGTATCTTTACAGCCATTTTCATTTGTCACCACCAGCGTAATATTGTAATTGCCCGCATTGTTAAACTGGAAAGGCGCAGACTGACTCTGTGATGCGAGAATTCCATCTCTGTACCACTGATATTGGGTAATGGTATTGTTGCCAATACTGATACTGGAGGTTCCCATCACAAAAGGTACACAGCCTTTGGTAAAGGTGGAAAGGAAATTGGCCTCCGGCGCAGGAAGTACATGGGCCGTATCCACCGCCGTAAAGGTATTGCTGCAACCGAGAATATTGGTCACGGTCAGACTCACACTGTAATATCCTGAGTCAGTATAGGTATGGGTCGGACTGGGTTGCGTAGAGGTATATCCATCGCCAAATGTCCAGAACCAGCTGATAATCGTCGTGTCGGGAATGCTCAGATCGTTGAAAGTAACCACCGTACCCGGACAGGTATTGACGTTACTGAGGGAAAAATTGGCTTTAGGCGCCGTTACTTTCACCACATCCGACAAGGTCATCGAATCTACGCATCCATTCTGATCCACTACTGTCAGGGTAACGGTAAACAGGCTGTCTGTGGTAAATACATGGCTCGGACTCTGGGTGGTCGAAAGGGTTCCATCGCCAAAATTCCACAACCAGTTGCTGATCGGATAGGGCCCGCCCGAAAGATCCAGAAAATCTACAGGGTCGTTGACACAGGCCAGCGTTGAAAGCGGAACAAAATTGGCCGTGGGAGATACGAATACTTCGATATTTTGGGAAGTTGTATCTGTACAGCCGTTGATATCCGATACGATCAGCCTTACGGTATAATTCCCCGGATTGGTGTACGTCCCGATAGGATTGGGAAATGAAGAAGTCGAACCATTTCCCAAAGTCCAGTTCCATCCGTTGATCAATACGCCGGAACCGCTGGAAGCGTCGGTAAATACCACCTGAAGCGGCGAACAACCCGCAGTATCTGAAGGAATAAATGCCGCAGTGGGGGGCGAATTCACCTGAATAAAATTGGCTACGGTATCAGTCCCCACACAGCCTTCTATATTGGTAGTAGTGAGACTGACCGTGTAAACACCCGGTAACAGGTACGAATGAGAAGGGTTAGGGAGGTTAGACGTAGTGCCGTCTCCAAAATTCCACAGCCAGCTCACTACTGTTGTGTCAGGGACTGATGTATCGGTAAAGGTGACCGTCGCCCCGGTACATGGCGTTGGATTGTCCACCGAAAAACTTACCGGCGGATCGCCCAAAATAATGTACAGCGGTTTGGTCAGCGAATCGGTACAACCATTGGCATCAACCACGGTCAGGCTTACGTCATAAGATCCATTTGCCGTATAGTTGTGGCTGGGGAATTGCACCGATGAAGTGCCCCCATCACCAAATTCCCACAACCAGTTGACAATCGGGGCCGTGCCGGTAGTCTGACTGACGAAGTTGATAGATTTGGGGGCACACCCTGCCTGGCTGCTGCTAACGAAATCCGGAACGGGCACACCGTGAACAATGACGTTACGTGCAGCCGTATCCTTACAGCCATAAGCATCCGTGACGATCAGCGAAATGGGATAATTTCCCGGATTCGCGTAGGTTTGGGTCGCGTTGGGAAACCCGAAGGTCACACCATTCCCAAATGCCCACTGAAAGCCAATGATATTGGTGGCCCCCATCATTGAGGTATCGGTAAACTGCACAGTAAGGGGTGCGCAACCGACACTGTCCGACATAAGAAAATTTGCCGCAGGCGGATTCCATATCTGCACTGCATTGATTTTGGTTTCGGTATGCTGACAGCCAATGGCATTGGTAATTGTCAGACTTACGGTATATATCCCGGGATTGGCATAGGCATGGGAAGGATTCTGCACGCCACTGGTCGTGCCGTCGCCAAAGTTCCACAGCCAGGCCACAATCGTCGTATCGGGAATCGAAGCATCGGTAAAACTAATGCTCTGCCCGGGGCAGGCATTCGCACTGTCTGGCAGAAAGTCGGCCACCGGTGCGGTCAGATTCACAAATGCGGGTTTTACAATTGAATCGGAACAACCATTCTGATCCTCTACATATAAGGAAACTGAATAAATTCCGGTATTGCCATACACATGAGTCGGAAACTGGGTAAATCCGTTTGTACCGTCTCCAAAAGCCCACTGCCAGATAACCGGCGGATTGGTTCCCGTGGACTGATCCAGAAAGGTAATTGCCGCACTCGCACAGCCGGTAGTAGTCGAAGCGCCAAAGTTGGCCGTTATGCCCGGATTTGCGATGATGGTTTTTGTCACCGTATCCGCACAACCATTGATATCACTGACAATCAGGCTTACAGTATAACTTCCCGGCGTACTGTACAACTGCGTGGAGTTGGCATTGTTGGAGGTAGCGCCATTGCCAAATGTATAGAAATAGGAGGCAATGGGTCCTGTGCCGGGTGTACTGCTGCCCAATATCGTCACGGTCTGTGGCGCACAGAAAAATGAATCAGAAACGGAAAACGATGCCGAAGGAGGAGTGTGAATGGTCACATGCTGGGGTTGTACGACCGTGTCGCTGCAGCCAAAGGCATTCGTAATAATCAGGCTTACATTGTATATCCCCGGCGTCTGATAGGTATGGGAAGGATTTTGCACATTCGCCCCAAAACCATCTCCAAAGTCCCAGATCCAGTTTGTAACGGTTGTATCAGAACTGGCCGAAGCCGTAAAGTTAACCGCAGCGGGCGGACATGACGGCGTGGCATCTGAAACAAAACTCCCCGCAGGATTGGCTAGATGAATGAGCCCCGGTTTTAAGTTTGTACTGACGCAGTTATTGATATCCGTAACGGTCAGACTTACATCAAATGTACCGTTGAAAGTATAGGTATGAATGGGGTTTTGCGCAGTTGAGGTAAATCCATCGCCAAAGTCCCAAAACCACGACTGAATGGGTACTGCCGCTGTTGTCAGGTCGTTAAACTGTACGGTCTTGGGCGCACAGCCATTTGAAGAAGATACGATAAAATCGACATTTGGCGGACCCGTAACGGTGATCAGCCGGGTGGTGCTGTCGGTACAACCATTGGCATCTGTGGCTACCAGTTTGACAGTATAAACGCCAGGTGTAGTATAAGTATGGGAGGGATTCTGTTGGGAGGAGACCGTGCCGTCGCCAAAGGTCCATACCCAGCCGGTCATGATTGCCGGCCCGGTCGAACTATCCGTAAATACTACTGCCAACGGGGCACAGCCGAGATTCGCAGAAGGGCTGATATTGGCCGTTGGCGGAGTTCCTACGGTAATACTGATCGGAATACCGATACTGTCCGTACATCCATCCGAATTGGTTACAATCAGGTTTACGGCATAATTTCCCGGATTAGTATAAATATGCTGGGGATTTTTGACAAATGCGCTGTCGCCATCTCCAAAGTCCCACAAATAGCTGATGATGGGGTTGGCAGAAACAGACAGATCTGTAAAGGAAAGGATTTCCCCAAGACAAATCTGTGTCTGATCCACGCTTGCCATGGGATTGGGCCCGCCATAGACGATCACGCTGTCAGGGCTGGGAATGGCCACCACACAGCCTGCGGTATCCTGGATCACCAGTACAGGAAATGCAATGGTATCATTGGCGTAAGTATGGGTTACGGTCTGCCCCGAACCGAGATTCCCGTCGCCAAAGTCCCAGGTCCAGTTGATCGCACCGCCTGTCGAAGCCGTAAATGTTACATCCAGCGGGCTGCAACCGGATATGGGAGAAAAGGTAAATGATCCGCCCGGGCCACTGAGATCGATCAGATCTGCCATCACCAGGGTATCTGTACATCCCTGAGAAGTACCGACAATCAGCGTTACATCGAAAGTTCCCGGGAGGCTGTAAATTTTGGAAGGGTTGGGCAAAGTGGAAGTGGTACCATCGCCAAAGTCCCAGTGCCACGATGTTACATTGGCGCTCGACTGGTCGGTAAATGTCACCTGAAGCGGCGGACAGTTTTGCTGCGTTGGGGCAGCAAAAAAAGCAGCCGTAGGAACGCCCACACTCACAAAACCGGTTTTGATCGTATTGCTGACACAACCATTGATATCTGTAGCTGTCAGCGAAACTGTGTACGAACCGGTGGTGGAAGGGAAGACGTGTACCGGGTTAATGGCGGAGGAAGTCGTTCCGTCGCCAAAATCCCACAGGTAAGTATTTCCCACCCCGGTTGAAAGGTTGTTGAAAGTCACCAGGCTTCCGGGACAGGCTAAAGTATCTGAAGAAGTGAATGAAGCGTCAGGGTAAGTAGGGTTGACAAATGAAGGAATAGTAAGACTGTCGGCACAACCTTGATTGTCAGCGACGATCAGGGTTACATTGTAGTTTCCCGGTTGGTTGTAAGTATAAAATGGATTGGGAGCAGAAGAAGTGCCGCCATCGCCAAAGCTCCACTGCCAGCCTACGATCGAACCCGAAACTGCAGTCGAAAGGTCGGTAAATGCGACCGCCAGCGGTGCACAGCCGGTAGTACTACTCACCGAAAACAGTGCATCGGGCCCAATCACATTCACCAGTCCGGCAAGCAGCATCGTATCCGCACAACCGCTGGGGTTGGATGCGATCAGCATGACATCATACACACCGGGCGAAGCGTAAGCATGCGAGGGGTTAGGATTGGTAGAAGTAGTACCATCGCCAAAACTCCATAAGTAGCTGGAAGCATTGACAGAATTGTTGGTAAAATTCACAACCAAACCTGTACAGCCTGAGGTATTGGCCGCAGTAAAACTGGCTGCCGGGGAATAGATATCCAGCGTCTGGGTTGCATTATCCACGCAGCCGGTATTGACATTCCCCACTACCAGGGAAATCGCAAATGTTCCCAGCGTGGTATAAGTATGGGTGGGATTCTGAAGCGTGGAAGTTGTCCCGTCGCCAAAGTCCCAAAACCAGCTGTCAGGCGCAATCGACTGATCAAAAAAGCTGACCGTCAGTGGTGTATCACAACCGGTAGTCGGGGTAAAGATAAAGTCTGCGATGGGTCCCAGCACAGAAATCAAGCCTGGTTGGGTCAAAGTATCCCGACAGCCGAAGTATTCGGTGATCAGCGTAACGTCAAACGTTCCGGTGTCACTATAGGTATAGGAGGGATTCTGCAGATTGGAAAATCCGCCATCGCCAAAGTTCCACGTCCAGGCTGTACCCAGGTTGGACTGGTCGATAAAATCCACAGGCGTACCCGCACAGACAATCAGCGGGTTTGCAGTAAAGTTGACAGTCGGAGGAATGCCCGCCTCGATATACTGATACGTCACTGTATCGCGACATCCTGCCTGGGTGATCACAACCAGCGAAACCGTAAACTGCCCCACCCCAGTGTACACATGAGAAGGATTCTGCACAAAGGCGGTACCGCCATCGCCAAAATCCCAGATCCATGTGACGATCGTGTCATTGGGCGAAAGGCTCAGATCCAGAAAATCTACGGTAAGGGGAATACAACCGGAAGTTGTATCGGCAACAAAGTCGGCCGTTGGCCTTACAATCTGCACGTATGCCGGCTGTACAATCGTATCGGTACAACCAAAACTATTTTCTACCGCCAGGGTAACATTGTAAAATCCCGGCGCATTATATACATGTGAAGGGTTTTGGGCAGTGGCCGTGGTTCCATCTCCAAAATCCCAGAACCATGCGACCGGACTTCCGGTTGAAATGTCCGTAAAATCTACCACAAAAGGCACCTCACAACCCGTCGGATCTGTGCTGCTAAGCACCGCCGTGGGAGAAGGATTAACCGTCACATATGCATTTCTGACCAACGTATCGCTACAGCCGGCAGAGTTGCTCGCATAAAGGGTTACGGTATAGGTTCCGGGTGAATTGTAAATATGAACCGGTGATGGCCCGGTAACAACAGTACCATCTCCAAAGTCCCAGATATAACTGCTTGCTCCTGATGAAGTATTGAGAAAAGAAACCCCTTCTCCCGCGCAGGCATTGGTATTGGAGGCGAGAAATCCCGCAACCGGAAATTGCAATTGAATCGCATTCGGATCAATCAATACATCCGAACAACCATTGGGATCCGTTGCGGTAAGCGTAATCGAATAATTCCCAACTGTGGTGTAAGTATGAACCGGATTGGATTGCGTGGAAGTTGTACCGTCGCCAAAATCCCACAAGTACGTGTATGCTCCGGCAGGTGCAACAGTTGAATTAAACGTAACCGAAAAAGGTATCTGGCACCCCGTATTCCCCGTCCAGGTATAATTGACAGAAGGAGGGGTCGATACGTTGATCAGGTTGGGCTGAAGCAGCGAGGACGAGCAGCCATTTGCATCCGTGACTACCAGAGTGACATCATAACTGCCCGGCGCACCATACGTATGCGTAGGAGCCGCCAGGGTAGAAATATTCCCATCGCCAAAGTCCCAGACCCAACTGGTAATCGGTGCATTTCCCAACACACTCTGATCGGTAAAAGCGACCGGTAGCGGCGCACAACCACTGTTTGTGTTTACGCTGAAATTGGCAGCCGGATCCTGAAAAACGGTAATAAAACCAGTTTTAACCATGACATCTGTTGCACTACCGTTGGAAACGGTGAGGGTCACGGTGTAAGTTCCAGGGTTCACATAAATGACGCCGGGATTGGGAAGGTTGGAGGTATTACCATTGCCAAAATCCCACAGATAACTCGTGATGGGACCGGAAGACAGATTGGTAAACTGCACAGTAAGCGGACTACAGCCAGACTGCGCATTGGACGTGAAGTCAGCAGTAACCTGCGCCTGAAGCGATGAAAAGGACAAGAGGATCAAAAGAGCAAAGAACGAATGGTAACAGTACAACACCAAACTCTGCCTGTTACGTCGGCGTAGCGTGTCGTTCATGCAAACGGTAATCGAGAAATTATTTATTAACCCAAACTCAATGTGCCATACAGGTGGAGCCACCACATGTAAGAATCACACCTCCAATTTGTACATTCCATCGATTATTCAAAAATCATTTTAATTTCCGACATGTAATAAATAACCCCGATACGATCAATTTTTTATATAATTATCATAATCCATATCACGTCACCATGTTTTTGGGTCAATTTTGCAGGGGGGAAAATAAAAAAAAGGCCCTTAACACCATCATTCTCATGAAAGATATCAGACAAAACTGTCAGCATAAACCGAAGTAAGAATATTACCATTTCGTGAATGGTAAACCCAAACCTGACTTTCGGCGAATTGGAAAATAGAGAAATATCGCATACCTTTTCCTCCCTTCACAATTAAGCACACAGCATGTTAGTCATTATCAGCGACCTTCACCTTACAGATGGCTCTTCAGGTACAACCATTGGTCTTCGGGCATTTGAGATCTTTAAAGAAAGGATTTCTGAAATGGCTTACAAAGCTTCCTGGCGGCTTGACGAAAAGGGCAACCGGTTTTACCAGCCGGTCGAAGCTGTAGATATTATCCTGTTAGGAGATATTCTCGATGTGATCCGGTCTGAAAAGTGGATCCATAGTGCGGTCAGGCCGTGGACAGACCCCCAAAGTCCCGAATTTGCTGCGATGGTCGCTCAGATCAATGAGGATATTCTCACGCATAACCGTGAGGCTTTTAAGTTACTCAGAGACCTCAGTCGCTCCCGAAAAGGAAAATCTACCAAAGGCATGATGACATTGCCTCTTTCCACAGAAAAAAAGCTACCGATGATGGGTTTTCAGGTGGAAGGCGGGAATGTCCCCAGGAGTTCTGTCAAGGTAAGGATACACTATATGGTGGGAAATCACGACTGGTTTTATCATCTGCAAGGAGAAGCGTTTGACGACATCCGTAAAAAAGTTGTAGATGCACTTGGTCTGGCAAATGATCCCTGCAAGCCATTTCCGCACACACTCGAAGAATATCCTGAACTGGCCGAAATCTGTGCCCGGCATGGGGTATATGTGCGCCATGGCGATATATTTGATTCAATCAACTACGATGCGCAAAAAGGCCGCGACGCTTCTACTTTAGGCGATGCCATTGTGGTGGAACTATTAAACCGATTCCCTGCCGAAATAAAAAAGCGACTCTCCGGCCAACTCAGTCCGGCATGCCTGCAGGGGTTACTGGAAATCGACAATGTAAGGCCATTGATGTTTATCCCCATCTGGATCAACGGCTTATTGGAAAGAACCTGTCCGGAACCGACTCTCAAACAGCAGGTAAAAGAAATATGGAATGAGCTGGCAGGGGATTTTATGAAACTCGATTTTATTCGCCGGCAGGATACGATCATGCCTTTTGAAACGGTCGATTTGTTGGAAATGGGATTATTTATTTCGCAAAAAACCAGTTTCCGTACCATTAGTAATATCATGGGAAAAATTGCTGGTCTGAAAAGGTCCGCAGGGGAAACCTATTACCCGGAAGCGCTGAAAGAGCCTGCATTTCAGGAAAGAACAGCGGATTTTATCGTTTATGGTCATACCCATCATCAGGAAGTTGTACCCCTCGATGCCACAGAAGATGCTGAACAATTGTACTTCAACTCCGGTACCTGGCGACAGGTGTTTGAGCTTACCCGCGCCAACCGGAAAGCGCAGATGTTTTTAGGGTTTCAGGTGATGACTTATATCGGTTTTTTTAAAAACGGAGAAAGGTCCGGAAGAAAATTTGAAATCTGGAATGGCTCTCTGGGAGATAAATAATACATTCTACCCTCACACTCAAAGGATAAATGTCAGTATCACCCAAATCACGTAGGAAAAACCTGCTGCCAGCAACCCTGCGCCCAGCCATTTGGAAGGAATCAGTTTCCACCATAAGAAAATCCCTGTGACGGAAAAAATCAGCAGAGAAAAACTCACCAGATCCATAAAGACGAGGTACACATCATAGATAAACCCTCCGCCATAATTGTGCATGCGGTGAAATACGACGATGGTCCGGTAATTGGGATTCTCAGATTTTTCTATTGCGACAGAATCAATTGCCGGAAATACATGCGTTTTGATCGTGAATCTGGGGCTAACAAAATCGGCATGCCACGAGCCATCGTCCTTTTGCCTCACAGGACTACTTTTACCCTTCAGGCTGTATTCCTTTCTGAGCCAGTCGGTTTTTTGCTGTTCGTTTTCCATTTCCGGAACAGAAAGTTTGTAGCTACTCGCTTCAAACACCGGATCAGGATGCTCAAACCAGTCGTGTTGGTTTAACAGATAGCCCGTCACAAAAAACAACAACAGAAAAACGAGCAGAAAAGCTCCGGAGTAAAAGTGTATCTGCCGGAAAATTGAATACATATTTATCCTGCCAGCCATAAAAATATGATAAAAGCAATTGAAAAAATACCCATTCCCAACAAGGTCCACCGCTCTGCAGGGTGCGAATTTTTCTTCCTCCACCAAAGATATACCCCGGTAATGGCCCAGAAAAGCATGGAGTAAACGGTAAGCACCTGATAATACTGCCACATATTTATCCACCAGGGAGCATTGGGAATAGCATTTCCTATAAAATGGAGACTGCGAAAGATCTGCCCGCCTGTTTTAAATCTATCGGTTATTTCAACCTTACCCGTCAGCAGATCAACGCTCAGATGATAGTCTTTTCCCGGCTGGGAAATGGTGGTTTGAAATTGCACAGAGTCTCTTTTCGTCTCCCAGGGCAAATACCAGCCAAATAATCCCAGTGAATCTCTCAATGCTTCGCCCAAAGCACGGTCGTCGTCCAGCTCCGGTACACGAATGGATAGCGAACGGGAAACCGGCTCCCGATGGGATTCCGTCGAAAAAAAATGATGATTAAAGTCAAGCGAACTTACCCCAAATATGATCAGGTACGGTATACACAGTAACCCCAGATACAGGTGTAACTGCATGATTAGACGCCAGTTGAACATCTTCATTCAGAAAAGGTAAGCGAAAGAATAGAGGATTTCAAAAAAAATCAATTCTCCGGACCACCGGCGATAATCATAATCGTCGTATCGTGTCCAAAAGATTCCCTTACATAGCGGATAATATCCAGTGCATCCATCAGCTTCCCGGAAAAATCCATGTTTTCTCTGAATTCAACAATTACCTGATACCCATCATGTGTAAGTACGGTTTTTGCTGCCTGGACCATCGAGTAGGGCTCTTTGGTCATAAGAATTTCCATCATCATCATCATTAGAGTACATTTTGGGGTCGATTAAATAGCAAAACCGAAATCACGGAGAGCAGGGATGGAAAAATTCTAATTCTTCAGACGAAAGAAAAACATTTTTATCATCATATAAGAATGATTTTAATCATAAATTCTTACGTCTTCCGACAAATTAACAACAATTCTGCGAAATTAAAATAATTCAAAAGTGATATATTCAATTTTACCACAAATTAACCAACTCTATAAACTTGTTGAAAAATTATTAGTGAAATGCAAAAATTGTTTGCTGATTGATTTTATTTTGCAATAAAAAATATATAAAAATATGATTCGATTAATTCTGCTACTCTCCCTGACCATCATAGTTTCTGCCTGTAAATCAGACGATTATAAAAAAAAGCAGTTTTCACCGGATTCTGTCAGCACAGAACAGGTAAAAGACAGGATGGAATCCCGTCAGTCAACAGTACTCGAAGAGGCTGTCATCATTTCCTGGCAGGATTTGAAGGATGTGGAGTTTAATGAAAAATTTTACGAAAAAGAGAAGGAGTGGATGCTGTTCCCCACCTTTGGCCATTCAGTACAGACACTCGCAGGCAAGACAGTAGAAATTACCGGCTATGTCATTCCACTCGAACCCACGCGATATGCGCTGTCGGCGAATCCGTTTAGTGCCTGCTTTTTTTGCGGAAATGCAGGACCTGAATCCGTCATAGAACTTGAGTTAGCCTCTTACGATCAAATGTACTACACGGACGAATTTCGGACCTTTCGCGGAGAGTTTTCTCTCAACACCACCAATCTGGATAAGATGAATTATGTGCTTACTGGAGCAAAACCTGTTGATTAACCGGCTATTCTATCAGATGTTTTCTGCTCCAACGTGTATTTCCGTACTGAATCTCCAGCAAATACAAACCTTTTTTTTCAGGAGTACGCAAGACGGATTCTCCGCCATACATCTGTACCTTTTCAGTCAGGACACATTTACCCTGAATATCAAACCATTTCACAAACACCTTTCTCTGGATTTGATCTTCCGCGCTCAAAAACACTTCTTTCCCGGAAGGATTGGGGAAAACAGAAAATAGGGATCGGTTCAGATAGGTATCTACCGAAGTGGAGGAAGCGATACATCCGTTTGCAGGAGCTTCTGTATAAGTAAAATAAACAGAATCACAGGAAACGTATTTAGGAGCCAGTCCGGGGTGAACAATCCTGCTACCCAGGCTATGGTAAATTTTCGTTAGAATAGAATTCCCGCCACTGATTCCCGCAGAATCCTTCAAAAACACCTGATTGTTGCTGCCACCGGCTCCCAAAAAGTAAGCGCCAGGTTCCAGCAACACAACATTATTATTCCCATTTAAGGTAACTGTATCGCCGGTACATACCCACAGTACTTTTCCGCTCACGCTCAGCGCGCTATCACTGGCGATGACAACGGCATCAGCAGGAACAGCAAAACCGCAGTCTGGCGGTGACCAGCTATCGTACAATGACTGCAAAGCGTCGATGGGTTCTACCCCAAAAGGGGTCTGCCCGACCAGCAGGTCGAGATAATAATTGCCGTAAGGATCGTATGGACGCGCCACACGCAAAAATGCAGAAAGAGAAGAAACCCCTTCACTGAGGCAGCGCGTATCGGCTCCGGGCACATTTGCGCCCTGCAAGGCTGCCATCAGCCTGTCGCCCAGGTTGCCGGGGGTAGTGAGAAAATGATGCTCCATAGAGTCCAGGATCTGTTGCCCCAGGAGAATATTTCCCTGAATCGAATACCCCGGCCCTGTGATATGGTTTTTGTAATCCAAACAGTTGATACCTGTATAGGCCGCAGAGCGTGCTTGCCCGGAAGAATCAAAATCTACTATGCCGTATTGCCTGTTGGTAGCATCGCCACTTCCAATACTTACACCGGCATCATTGGCTACGAGGAAGTCTATAATTTCCTGTGGTGAATCACCGGCAAGTATCCGGGTCCGTGCGGTCTGCTGATTGGCAGGAAGCCAGGAGGCCTGGGTATGTATGGCACCACGGCCGGGGAAAACATCACTGATTATCAACACCCCACCGCTAATATTGGAATTGTCAAGGCAGGAGGCGCCTGCGCTGCCCACTTCTCCCGTCAGCGTATCAACCGCAACGATGGAAAAAGTGTGCTGCGCAGACAGCATTTGCCCTAAAAAAAATATTCCTGTCAGCAGTAAGTATGTTCGAATAAACTTCATTGACATGTTACTTATTGTTTCGCCCTTCGGGCAGTAACTTCTGCGGCAGAAACCGCACCTGAGCTATTGCCAAAATTGGCGCGAACATACGTCAGCACATTTGCAATGTCATCATCGCTCAGAAAACCATGTGGAGGCATGACTCCGGAATAAGTTTCCCCATTGATCGTCAGCGGCTCCGTAAGTCCATTCAGTACAATACCTATAAGACGTTCCTTATCTCCATTGACATACTCGGTTTTACTTAGCGGCGGATTCATCCCCGGCACCCCCATTCCATCGGCCATATGACAGGCGATACAATAGGTTTTAAACACCGTCTCACCACTGGCAAGCTGAGCAGGATCAGCAGCAGGTGCCGATTCCTTGATTAAGGCTGGCTTCTGTGTTTCTTCAGTCTTATCTGAGGCTCCGCCACCACAGGCAGCAAGAATGAAAAGGGAAATAAGGGAAATTGATAAAAACTTATTCATATAGATTGACACATTTTACATTACACACCATAATACATAATCCGCCAGATGCGACCTTTCCTTGAATCAGAAATATATAGCGACCCGTCAGGTCCCTGTGAGAGCCCTACCGGCCGGTAAACGGCATCGTTGGGGTTCTTCACCTCAGGGATTTGCGGGAAACCTTCTGCAAATACTTCCCAATCGCCGCTGGGTTGTCCGTCTTTCATCGGTACAAATACCACAAAATATCCGGCCTGAGGTAGTGGCGCGCGGTTCCAGGAACCATGGAAAGCGATAAATGCCCCATTTTTGTAAGGCTCCGGAAACTGATCGCCTGTGTAAAACAGCAGGTCGTTGGGGGCCATATGGCCGGGAAAAGCAACGATAGGCGGTTTTATTCCCTCACAACGTCCGGTCTCTGTGCCATCACCTCCGTACTCTGGCCCCAGAACTTTTTTATTCAGGTTCTGATTAAAATAGCAATATGGCCAGCCAAAATCATCCCCGTCACTGATCTGCAAAAACTCTTCTGCGGGCAGTATTTCATTGTCCTCATCAGTAAATTTCTCCGGCCAGAGGGTATTGAGCTGGTCTCTCCCATGCTGAAGGGCATAAAGAGAATTAGCGGATTTGTTCCAGCAGATAGCCACTGCATTGCGGATACCCCGGGCATAATTCACCCCGTCAGCGGTATGTGTCTGGTTAAGTTTGGAATCGCTAAATTTCCAGATACCTGCCTGCATATCGCGCTGCGGACAGGGGTCGATTCCGGGCGAACCGGCCTTACGAGCCTCCTCCTGGCAGGCATTGGATGGCGCACCGACCGTTACATACATGTTGCCGGCTCCGTCAAAAGCCATCGGCTTGGAAGCGTGGGAGCGCTGTACCGGAAACCCTGAGACGATTACTTCGGCAGTGGTATCAGGAAGAAGGGCATTTTCCTGAAGTTTATACCGCATGACCATCGTATCGGAAGATGCATACAGATAGCCGTTGTGAAGGCGCATACCTGTGCCGGTAAAATTGCCAAACATTTCCTTCTGGTCAGCCACGCCGTCGCCGTCAGTATCTCTGAGCGCAACAATGCCTTTGCCTCCGGCAGTCTGCCGCAACTTTACATAAATGTCGCCGTTTTCGCGTATCGCCAGATGCCGCGCACCTTTGTCCAGAGAGTCTGTAACCAGTACAGCACCAAAACCAGAGGGAAGAGAAATCCCGCCATTGTCGGCCAGCGCCTGCGGCAGTTTGGGTTCCTGCCCGGTTGTGCCTGCCGTCTGGCAGGAGTACATCAGCGTGCCGAGCACAATAGCCGGTATGCCAGCATATTTTGCGATTTTCCGCAAAACCGTAAATCGTGAGACAGAAAGTAAGGGGTTCATATGGGTAGTATTTAATATAGGTTCTTTATCGCATATCCAGACTGTCAACCTCTTCCAGGGTATCTGGATTCAACACCTGCATCCGGATTTTTTTTCCATCCACAAACATTAAAACGAGCGCATTCTGGGTGGTAAATCCGGTAACTTTTGGCGTCCAGGGTGTTTGTTCCTGTGCATAGTACGGCGCACCGGCAGCTCCATTGTTCACCTGATAAATGGTTCGGCTCAGATTTACCTTCGAACCAGGATAACCCTCCGGATAGATATTGGTTTCGCTGTTGATTTTCGTTAGCGCATAGTTATGCTCATCTCCCGTAAATATCGCGGCAACTTTTGTGCTTTGGTTGACCAGGATATCCAGATATTCATCGCGACGCTCAATAATGCCTTTTTCGAGCTTTTGGCCGGCCACCCAGGGACGATATTCGTTGTTCCCGTTGTACCACATATCATCTGCGACGTGGCCACCGTTGGGAAAAGCGGGGGTATGCTGAGTGATAAACACATGATCAATATTGGCATCTTTTTCAAGCAAAGCGACGGTTTCTTTCAGCCATTTGAGCTGCTGATCCATGATATACCCATGTAATCCTCCGCCCACATCATCGATGGTACTTGCTGAGGGGCTGTACCAATAGTCAGAGTTGAGGACAATGACCCCGACGTTGTCATAGGTATAATAAAATACATTTTCCTCATAAGAGGGAAAGTCTGTTTTTTTAGGATTGGGGTCATACACTGCGCCATCTTCGCTTTCCGGGCCATTGACAGGATTGACGAAGTTTCGTTTAAATACGGCTTCCGCAGATTCGGTATCATAAGGCCAACGATCGATACTGACAAAATCCCTTCGGGTTTCGCCAACAAAATCTCTCACCACCGCCTCATGGTTACCCATACTGATATAGACGGGAAAGTAGTGGGCAAAGGGTTGGATGGCACGTTTCCAGTTGGCATATTCCAGATCCGTTTCTTCCGGACTGGATAAATAACCGTTGATCAGGTCGCCGGAGAATTGGAAGAAGGAGACTTTTTGCTGGCTGGCGAGTGCCATGATTTTTTTCATGATATAGGCATTTGTCCCGTAAATATCCCGTTCTCCCCCACCCTGTCCATTGCGGGAATCACTGGCATAGGCAAAGACAAATGGTTTGCGCGTGCCCGGAAGCGGGGCCGTGCGAAAGGAAAAATTCAGCTTATTGTTCCCGTAAATTACGGTATAGGGATATTCTGTATCCGGCTGTAGCCCGGTAAGTCTAATCTCGTGGTGGGTAGCGGCTTTTTCTTCAGCAAATAATTGGTCATTTACAGAAACCGCTGCTTTGGTTTTTTCGCTGGTTTCAAAGGAAATCGTAGCTCCGTCATGGGAAAGCAGGTTGACAAAAGGGCCTTCTGTAACAGTACAAACCACGGAAAATGGTCCGGTTCCTTCGAATGTGACAATTCCGTCGTACAAAATCGATCCCTGTAAGTCCATAACCCGGTAGCCCAGCGTTCCTACCCCACTTTTTTCCCAGCCTACCATATCAAATCTTCCACTCAGGTTGTCCTGAATATTGATAAATGCTCTTCCACTGAGAATTTCTGAATACATCCGGAAATATACAGGCATTGGGTGCCGGGAATCGCCGTAAGGGATAAACCCAAAATATACTCTTCCGGCAAATTCGGGGTTATCAAAATCAAACAATATCCCCTTACTGTTTCCCTTGGGCCGTCCGATCATCTGGTCAAGCGTGTATTTGGGCTTAGTTACATACTCCTGAAGAACCTGATCGCCCAGCTTAGCCTGGTAGCCTCCTTCCCCATTTGAAATACCAAGGTGAAGAGAAGGCGGTTTTTGGGCAAACAATTCACCGGTGAACAACGAAAGTGCAGACAGTATCCCGATTTTTAGGAGTTGGCGATAAGACATAATCATATTTTGAAACTAAGTAAACCAAAATACACCTGAATACAAAAAGGGAATTAGCCGCAAAGGTCATCCAATTCCTGAAGTGCCCGCCGGATTCGTGCTTCGGGGATGCGCAGTTCGAGCAGTAAATCTTCCCGGCCGGCAAGCTCCCGGCAAAGTACAATTCCTTTGGCAATCAGATGCTGTTTTTCAGACTTTGTAAGATAGGTCAGGCTGGTGATGGGATACAACCGGCACTGGTTGACCAGATGATTGAGGTTGCCGGCTTTGGGAAATGACCACGAAACCATGGTAAGACCGGCACAGATTCCATATTGAATGGCATCAGCTGAAAAAGTTGCATTGGTAATAATCCCCCCTTTGAAGTGAAGTCCCTCATTTTCAGGATCTTTTCTCCATTGGCGTTCGAGGTCGCGAAACCGGGAATGCACGTAGAGTGCAACTTTTACATCAATTTTTTTCCCTACGGTATTGCCAAATTTACATTCGAAGGCAAACTGTTCCTCCCCATTTCGCCCCAACACATCCACTTCATGCGTCACACAATGCCCGGGGAGCGTGATGCCCACCTGCACTTGATATCCTTTCATCTTAAAAATTTCTCCGACAAACCGCTCAAAAGGATAGCCGGAAGGCCCCAGTTCAAACACCGCGCGCTTCAGTTTGTACTTGGCAGCTGAAGCGCGGGAATGCTTTTTTAGTAACTCAAATGCCCGGTGATAGATTTTTTTAGTGGAAATACCGGTAGTCAGCTCTCGCTCAATGGTGTCAATAATGGTATCCACTTCAGAAAACGTTGCCCCGGCAGAAAGGAGTGATTCACGCAGTTTTTCCACTTGAAAAGGAACCTGTTCCCCAGATGCTTTAGTAACTAAAAATGGAGCGCTTATCATAAAAAATCAATTTTTCTTTGGATTAAGGAAAATCCTTATCATATTTGCAATGAGCAAATAAAAAACATGAATTTTTTTCAAATTATTATCACCTCCATTTTTCTAATTGTGATTATTAGTCGCAAGGGGTGAGAATGGTTTGCTATAAAGATAAAATAAAAAGCCATTCTCAATACGGGGATGGCTTTTTTTACAAAGTTTAAAAGATTATGCTTTTCAGTATTGGGCTACTATTTGGAATTATTAGTGTGGTGGGTATTATCTTTACCTGTACTGAAAGGCTGGTGTAAAAAATTATTATCTGAAATTTACAGAAGCCTTTCTCCTACTTGGGAAAGGCTTTTTGATTAAAAGTATATCGATGAATAAATTTAGTAAACGACTCACTCAGGACGAAACACAACCCGCAGCAAAGGCCATGTTGTACGGCATAGGCCTTTCAGATGAAGACATGAACAAAGCGCAGGTCGGCGTAGTAAGTACGGGTTATGAAGGCAATACCTGCAATATGCACCTCAATGCCCTGGCCGTGAAGGCGCGGGAAGGGGTAAACGAAGCGGGAATGGTGGGATTGGTTTTCCATACCATCGGGGTAAGCGACGGGATGTCTATGGGCACAGAGGGCATGCGTTATTCTTTGCCTTCCCGGGATATTATCGCCGACTCCATTGAGACTGTAGTGAATGCACAGTGGTATGATGGCGTGATTGCAGTAGTAGGTTGTGATAAAAATATGCCCGGCGCTATGCTGGCCATTGGCAGGCTCAACCGTCCGGCAATCCTGCTTTATGGCGGCACGATTGCCTCCGGAAGATATAAAGACCGGACGTTAAATATTGTCTCTGCTTTTGAGGCATTGGGTGAAAAAATTGCCGGAAAAATTACGCCTGAAGATTTTAAAGAAATTGTCAAAGCTAGCTGTCCTGGTGCAGGTGCTTGTGGCGGAATGTACACAGCCAACACCATTGCTTCTGCTATTGAAGCGATGGGCATGAGCTTGCCCTACAGTTCTTCCAATCCGGCGATGAGCCGGGAAAAACAGGCCGAATGTAAAATGGCCGGATTGGCAATGCAGCAGCTGCTGGAAAAGAATATTTGCCCGAAAGATATCATGACGCGCAAAGCCTTCGAAAATGCGATCACGATCGTCATGGCACTCGGAGGATCTACCAATGCGGTATTGCATCTGATTGCGATGGCTGCCGCTGTAGAGGTGCCCCTCGAGCTGGATGACTTTCAGCGTATCAGCGACAGGGTACCGTTACTGGCAGATCTCAAACCCAGCGGAAAATACCTGATGGAAGATGTACACGCCATTGGCGGCACGCCGGCCATCATGAAGTATCTGCTGGAAAAAGGATTTCTACACGGAGACTGCCTGACAGTAACGGGAAAAACCATTGCCGAAAATCTGATGCAAGTCCCCGGTTTACCAGAAGACCAGGAAGTGATTTTCCCGATCGAAAAGCCAATCAAAGCCACCGGGCACCTGCAAATCTTGTATGGCAACCTCGCTGAGCAGGGAGCGGTAGCCAAGATTACGGGGAAGGAAGGAGAAAAATTTGAAGGGACGGCCAAAGTTTTTGACAGCGAATTTGCGGCAAATGAAGCAATCGTTGCCGGAAAAATCGAGCCCGGAAATGTCGTAGTCATCCGGTATGAAGGCCCCAAAGGAGGCCCCGGAATGCCCGAAATGCTTAAGCCAACCGGAGCCATTATCGGTGCCGGACTGGGAGATACCGTGGCGCTGATTACCGACGGTCGGTTTTCAGGCGGCACTCACGGATTTGTGGTGGGGCATATTACTCCCGAAGCACAGGAAGGTGGACTGATCGGCCTGCTGGAAGACGGAGATAAAATCACCATCGATATTACCCAAAACCGCATAGATGCACATCTATCTGAAGAAGAAATTGCCCGCAGACGCAAACTATGGGTGGCACACCCTTCCAAAGTCAGCAAAGGAATTCTTTATAAGTATATACAAACCGTTTCACCCGCTTCCAAAGGTTGTGTTACAGACGGTTCGAAATAAGGGTGGAAGCAACTACCAACTTTTTAACCTAATCCATTCAATATGGCGACAGGAACTCAAGTTAAGACAAACCCGGTAAATCGAAAAACGGTTACCGGATCAGAAGCAATCATTCTTTCTCTGATTGAAGAGGGAGTGACCACTATTTTTGGCTATCCGGGCGGGGCGATTATGCCAGTCTATGATGCACTGTTTGATTATGATGACCAAATCCATCACGTGCTGGTAAGACACGAGCAAGGGGCAACCCATGCCGCCCAGGGTTATGCAAGGGTAACTCAGAAACCTGGCGTATGCCTCGTAACCTCAGGACCCGGCGCTACCAATCTGGTTACAGGCATTGCCGATGCGATGATTGATTCGACACCTATGGTATGCATCAGTGGCCAGGTTTCCCGCCATCTTCTGGGGTCTGATGCCTTTCAGGAGACGGATATCATCAGTATTACCATGGCGATTACCAAGTGGAATTGCCAGGTAACAGATCCCCGCGATATTCCGGCGGCCATTGCCAAGGCTTTTTATATCGCCAATTCGGGCCGCCCCGGACCGGTAGTTGTCGATATTTGTAAAAATGCCCAAACCGGAACACTCGATTTTGATTACACGCCCTGCAAAGGCATCAGAAGCTATCAGCCCTATCCCAGTATTGATCCCGCAGCAATTGATGAGGCTGTAACAGCGATCAATAAGGCGAAAAAACCTTTCTGCCTTTTGGGTCATGGCGTGCTGATTTCAGGTGCGGAGGAAGCATTCCGCCAGTTTGTCGAAACAGCAGGTATTCCTTTTGGCAGTACCCTGCAGGGATTGTCTGCCATGCCTTCTGACCACCCGCTTCATATGGGTATGCTCGGGATGCACGGCAACTATGGCCCCAATATCAAAACCAACGAATGCGACCTGCTCATTGCCGTAGGTATGCGGTTTGACGATCGGGTTACGGGCGATGTTAGCCGTTATGCCAAACAAGCGAAAGTCATCCATATAGAGCTGGATCACTCCGAAATCGACAAAAACGTAAAAGCAGATATTCCGGTACTGGGAGATGCAAAAGCTGTGCTTGAAGCAATGATTCCCAAACTCAAAAAACGTACCCACCCCGAATGGCTGGCAGAGTTTGCTGAGTGCGACCGGATCGAACACGAGAAAGTCATTTACCGCGACCTTCACCCGACTACCCAGAAAATCAATATGGCGGAAGTTGTCAAAATGGTATCTGACAAAACAAACGGTGAGGCGATCGTCGTTACAGATGTCGGACAACACCAGATGATTGCCGCCCGATACTATAAGTTTAAAACTTCGGAAGCTTGGGTATCTTCAGGCGGACTCGGCACCATGGGTTTTGCCCTTCCCGCAGCATTTGGAGCCAAAATGGCCAGACCAGACAAAGAAGTAATTGCTTTTATCGGAGACGGATCGTTTCAAATGACCATTCAGGAACTGAGCTGTCTGGTACAGGAAAAAGCCGGTGTAAAGGTGATTATTCTCAACAACAACTTCCTCGGTATGGTCAGACAGTGGCAGCAGTTGTTTTATGAAAAAAGATACTCTTTCACCAATCTCATCAACCCCGATTTTGTTAAGGTTGCCGAAGCCTATGGCATCCAATCTCAACTGGTTGATAAACGGGAAAACCTGGATGCAGCAATTGATGCGATGCTCAGCCATGAAGGCCCATATCTTTTGGAAATCATTGTGGAAAAAGAAGACAATGTATTCCCAATGGTACCCAGTGGTGCTTCCGTTTCAGATATCAAACTTGAACCGTAAGGATTGAATTACCTTTTTAAGTTATGGAACAAAAGTTCACGTTATCAATTTTCACCGAAAATCAGATCGGGCTTCTACATAGAATCACCACGATTTTCACCCGAAGACATATCAGCATCGTAAGTCTTACCACCTCAGAAACAGAGGTGAAAGGCATATACCGGTTTATCATTGTCATCAATTCCACCGAAAATGAAATCCACAAATTGCGCAAACAACTGGACAAAATCGTAGGTGTAATCAAAGCCTTTGTACTGACTGAAAGTGAAGTCGTGCATCAGGAACTGGCGCTTTACAAAATATCGACGGCCAGCCTGGTCAATGGCTCTCTGGAAAAAATCATCCGCGACAATCATGCACGGGTATTGTCAGTAGAACAAGACTATATGATGATCGAAGCCACCGGACATCCCTACGAAACCGAAAAATTGCTGAAAGTGCTGGAACCACTGGGCGTACTGGGATTTTCCCGCTCAGGTACCATTGCGATTTCACGCAAACCCCTGAACCTCGTTGCCTATCTCGATGGGCGGCTGAAAAAAGGCAACCTTTTTAATATAGAGCCTGAACCAGGCAATTAGTTTACATCATAACCTATTTTCCACTAATCATTCATTCTACCAACAATGGCAATTATCAATTTTGGAGGAACATCAGAGACGGTAGTAACCCGTGAAGAATTTACCCTGGATCATGCCAGAGCAGTGTTGAAAAACGAAACACTCGCAGCCCTCGGCTATGGCGTACAGGGTCCTGCCCAGGCGTTAAATCTTAGAGATAACGGTTTTAACGTGATCGTAGGCCAAAGGAAAAATTCTGCGTCCTGGCAAAAAGCCCTCGAAGACGGATGGGTTGAAGGCGAAACCCTCTTTGATCTGGAAGAGGCTTGTGAGCGCGGCACCATTCTGATGAACCTGCTTTCAGATGCAGGTCAGATCTCTACCTGGCCTACAGTAAAAAAACACCTCACCACAGGTAAAGCACTGTTTTTTTCTCATGGATTTGGGCTTACCTTCCACGAAAAAACTGGCATCATCCCTCCCGCGGATGTCGATGTATTCCTCGTAGCTCCGAAAGGCAGCGGAACGAGTGTGCGCAGACTATTTAAAGAAGGAAAAGGCATCAACGCCAGCTTCGCCGTTCAACAAAACCCGACAGGAAAAGCCAGAGACCGCGTTTTGGCCATAGGCATCGGGATTGGTTCAGGTTTTCTGTTTGAAACTACTTTCCAGAAGGAAGTATACAGCGACCTTACCGGCGAAAGAGGAATCCTCATGGGTGCGCTCGCAGGGGTCATGGAAGCGCAGTATAATCTGCTCCGCAAACGCGGTCATTCTCCTTCAGAGGCCTTCAACGAAACCGTAGAAGAACTTACCCAGAGCCTGATGCCACTGGTTGCAGAAAATGGTATGGACTGGATGTATGCCAACTGCTCCACCACTGCTCAGCGCGGTGCGCTTGACTGGAGGCACAAGTTCCGCGATGCGGTTGCACCAGTGTTTGACGAACTCTACGAAAGCGTATCCTCAGGAAACGAAGCAGCCATCACGATCGAAGCCAACGAAAAAGCCGACTACCGCGCAAAACTTTCAGAAGAACTCCGCGAACTCCGCGAGTCTGAAATGTGGCAGGCAGGGGCAGCCGTTCGTAAACTTCGCCCTGAAAGAAGCTAATATCCTCAAATATTTAATCTCATGGTCTCTGAAACCATCCACATGCTTCCGCTGGCCAGTATCATGCAAGCCAGTGGAAGACTGAAAGGGGTTGCTATGCATACCCCTCTTATCGAAAACCCCTATCTGTCGGAGCTGTTTGGCTGTCATATTTCGCTGAAAAGAGAAGATATGCAGGTTGTGCGTTCCTACAAACTCCGGGGCGCTTTCAACCGGATGGCTCAGATGAGCAAGGCCGAAGTGGCAAAAGGAGTAGTCTGCGCCAGTGCCGGCAATCATGCACAAGGCGTAGCCTATTCCTGCCACAGGCTGGGTATCGGCGGGAAAATCTATATGCCCGTAACTACCCCCAAACAAAAAATTCAGAAAGTAAAGTCTTTTGGAAAAAACCGCGTAGAAATCGTCCTCATGGGCGATACCTATGATGAGGCGTATCATGCAGCGGCAAAAGATTGCCTCGAAAATGACAAGGTCTTTATCCACCCTTTTGATGATCCGGAAGTCATGGCCGGTCAGGGAACGGTAGGGCTGGAAATTCTCTCCGACAGCCGCGAACCCATCGACTTCGTCTTTATCCCCGTAGGTGGCGGCGGCCTGGCATCCGGACTGGGCAGTTATTTCAAACAAATCAGCCCCAAAACCCGGATCATCGGCGTAGAACCGGAAGGCGCGCCAGCTATGTACCAATCTTTGCGCCAGGGGAAAGTGATCCAGTTGGAAGAAATTGACAAATTTGTCGATGGCGCTGCTGTTCAAAAAGTCGGAGAAAAAACTTTCGAAATATGCCGGGAAGTGCTCGACGATCTGCTGCTCGTGCCTGAAGGAAAAGTCTGTGCAACCATCCTCAATCTTTACAATGAAGATGCCATCGTCGCCGAACCCGCCGGCGCGTTGGCTATCGCAGCACTTGACCAGTACAAAACGCAGATTCAGGGAAAAAGAGTCGTATGTGTCCTCAGCGGAGGAAACAACGACATCATGCGGATGGAAGATATTAAGGAACGGGCGCTGCTCTATGAAGGGCTGAAACATTATTTTCTGATTCGTTTCCCCCAGCGGGCAGGCGCTCTCAAAGAGTTTTTGACCCATGTGCTGGGACCCAATGACGATATCACCCATTTTGAATACACAAAAAAGAATAACCGGGAAACAGGGCCTGCACTGGTGGGAATTGAGCTGGTCTCCGGCAGCGATTTTGAAGGACTGGTGCAGCGAATGAAACAGTATAAATTTAATTTTCAGCTGGTCAACGATAATCAAATGTTGTTTAACCTCTTAGTCTAAGTATGAAAGTAATGAAGTTTGGGGGCGCTTCGGTAAAAAATGCCGATGCCATCCGTAATGTTGCCAATATCATTATCAAATTCAGCAGCGATCCCTGCCTGATCGTCATTTCTGCAATTGACAAAACCACCAATCATCTGGAGGACCTCGCGCACCTCGCCAGAGATGGGAAACAGGAAGAAGCGCTGGAACAATTCAGGAAGATACGCCGCTTTCATGTACACCTGATTCACGACCTTTTTGGGCAGGAAGACGTTCACCCGGTACAGGAAAAAGTGCGGAAATTTCTGGAAGAAATCGAACGGATCGTCAACGGTATCCTGCTGCTGGAAGAGTTCCCGCCCCGTACCTATGACCGGATCGTTTCTTACGGAGAATTGATCTCGACAGTCATTGTCGCCGAATATATCCGCTCACTCGGCCAGAGTGTTGTATGGGCAGATGCTCGTCTCCTGGTAAAAACCGACGCGACGTACAAACAGGCAGGTGTGATCTGGACGCTGACCGAAGAAAATATCCGCAGGGAAATATTGCCCCAAATGCAACCCGGGACTTCGGTCATTACACAGGGATTTATCGGCTCTACCACCAGCGGACGAACGACAACACTGGGAAGAGAAGGTTCTGACTATACCGGCTCGATCTTCGCACATTGCCTCGGCGCAGAAAGTCTGACCGTATGGAAAGACGTGCCCGGTGTATTAAATGGCGACCCGCGCATCAGGGAGAATACCATAAAGATCGACAATCTCTCCTATGAGGAAGCGGTGGAAATGACCTTCTACGGAGCGAGTGTCATTCACCCCAAAACGATCAAACCCATTTTCAATAAATCCATTCCCCTGCATGTAAAATGTTTTCTCGACATCGAAGCACCGGGAACGACCATTTCGGCCAAAACCAACGACGATGTGATCACCTCCTACATCGTCAAAAAAGAGCAGTCATTTGTCCGAATCAAACCCAAAGACTTTTCCTTTATGGAAGAGCGGTTGATGCAGGAAATATTTGACCATATCTATAAATCGGGAGTAAAAGTCAATCTGGTGCAAAACTCGGCGATTTCACTCATGCTTTGTGTAGATAATAAAACAGAAGTAGCTTCATTTGAGTCGCTGCTGCTCGACAAATTTGATGTGGAGATTCAGCCTGATCTAAAACTTTACACCATGATCAATTTTTCCATCAAAGATCTGAAGGAAACGGTTGATGCAGTGATGGTACAACAGCATGATAATAAGCTGTTTGTGGTGAAGTAAATTAAGCGAGACTCAAAAAAATAAAATTCCATGCAATATCGCCGACTCGGAAAATCAGGTCTTCAGGTAAGTGTTTTGTCTTTTGGCTCCTGGCTCACTTTTGCCAAGCAGATCGAAGACGGAACCGCCGAACTTTGTATGAAAACTGCCTATGACGGCGGGATCAATTTTTTTGACAATGCCGAAATCTACTCCCGCGGAAAGTCCGAGGAGGTCATGGGCAGTATTCTCAAAAAAATGGAGTGGGGCCGCGACACGTTTGTCGTTTCCAGCAAAGTCTTCTGGGGCGGCAACCTGCCCAATCAGAAAGGCCTGAGCCGAAAACACGTCATGGAAGGCTGCCACAATGCCCTGCGCAGACTTCAGGTGGATTATCTCGACCTGTTTTTTTGCCACCGCCCGGATTACGACACGCCGGTTGAAGAAACCGTCTGGGCGATGAATAGCCTGATCCAGCAGGGAAAAGTGCTCTACTGGGGAACCTCCGAATGGCCTGCCGAAAGGATCATGGAAGCCCACCTTTTTGCCCGGCAAAACCACCTCATTCCCCCGACAATGGAGCAGCCGGAATACCATATGTTTCACCGTCAGAAAGTAGAGCTCGATTATCTCAGCCTTTACGAAAAAGGATTGGGGACCACCATCTGGTCTCCCCTTGCCTCCGGCCTCCTCACCGGAAAGTACAACGATGGTATGCCGGAAGGCACCCGCTTTGACATTCAGGGACTGGACTGGCTCAAGACCAATGTGTTTAAAGAAGGTCGTCTTGATAAAGTAAGAGCATTAACAGCCCTGGCCGGCGAATACGATATGTCCATGACCCACATGGCTCTTGCCTGGTGTGTCAAAAATCCGCATGTGAGTTCGGTGATCCTGGGCGCTTCCAAAGTCTCTCAAATCGAAGATAACCTCAAATCGCTGAATGCGCTGCCCAAACTTACAGACGAAGTCGTGGAAAAAATTGAGGCGATTCTGCAAAATAAACCCGTAAGAGAAAGCTTCTGATGGGAGAATTTGCCCTTACTGACCTCAGTCCCACAGGCTGGATTCTTTTTGCAGTTGCCGGTGTTTTTACCGGTATCATCAACACCCTTGCAGGTAGTGGTTCGCTGATCACCCTGCCGATATTCATTTTCCTGTGCGGACTCCCCGCCCCTATTGCGAACGGTACCAACCGCATCGGTGTGCTGATTCAGAGCATAGTGGGGGTGTATAGTTTCCAGCGAAGCGGCAAACTGGAAATGAAAGGTGCTCCCTGGTTGCTCGTACCGATTGTGCTGGGTGGCATATTAGGTGCATTTGTCGCGACAGACCTCAATGAGCAGGCGATGAATTATACCATCGGCGGGTTGATGATCTTTATGCTTTTTACACTTCTGCTCGATACCAAACGATGGATTAAAGAATCAGATGTAGATGTCAGCCGGAATAAAAAGCCGTTGAGTCTGCTCATATTTTTTGCCATAGGGTTTTACGGCGGATTTATCCAGGCGGGGGTGGGAATCTTTTTGCTGGCCGCACTTGTTCTGGTGGCACGTTACAGCCTGGTAGCGGCCAATGGCATCAAGCTGCTCGTGGTACTGGTGATTACCATTCCGGCCCTGGCTATCTTTATACGGTATGGGCAGGTGCACTTTATATTTGGATTGATGATGGCATTTTTCCAGGCCATTGGCGCTGTGATTGGCGTGAGAGTGATCGCCAAAATTCCCAACGCCAATGTCTGGATTCATCGTCTGCTGATTGTGATTGTGATTGCCTCTGCCGTGAAGTTTTTTGTGCGGTAAGGAAGGTGGTTTGTCGTGGATAAGAAAAATAAAGGTTTAACGCAGAGTTTCACAGAGGAATCGCAAAGTTCCGCAGATGTGCATTTTATGATCGCAATAGGGTTATAATTCCTAACAATTATTGTTTCGCACTTAATCCTTCCTCACAATTTCCCGCAGGTCTCCGGCATAATTTTGCAGGATTTCCAACACTCTGTTGACATCGGGGTCGTAGGCATACCCGCTTTCTTTAGCTACTTCAATTGCAGACTTTAAGGTATATTGAGCCTGACCGCCAAACCCCTGATGGTATTGCACTGCCATCTGATGGAGGGCTACAGCCATTTGTGCGATGGTTACATTTTTTTGTACGTCACGATCTGTGGTTTTCCCATCCGGGGTAGAAATGCTTTGGGTCAGAGACACCCTTTTCCCGGTGCGCATATCGTCATAGACCAATGAAACTTTTACCATTTTATCAGCCTGATCCTGTAAAAAGGAAGCAAGTACCACCTGTGTCAACCCCCCGTTGAAATCATTGAGACTAAACTGAATCTCATTTTCTCCGGAGGAAAATGGCTGTCCAAACGCGCCTTTAAATGCCAGATGATTTCCATATTCAATAATCAGTTCGACATTACGGGCAACCTTTTTAAGCAGGCTTTCTACTTCTGCATTAAATACTTTGTCGATATCGGCAGCATCGTGGATAAAGTGGAATGTGCTGCTTTTGCTTTCGCTGAGCTGCCGGGCGAGGTCGGCATTGATATCCATTCCTACCCCAATGAAGGTGAAATCTACATTGTAACCATCCTCATAAGTTCCTGCATTTTTAATAATCTGCTCGGGATCCAGCGTCCCCGTATTGGTCATCGCATCAGTCAGGATAATCACCCGGTTGGTACTTCCCCGCTGGTAATTATTTACTAATTGGCGATAGCCCGCAATTATACCTGAGTTAAGATCAGTCGAACCTCTGGCCTGAATACCATTGATCGTCTGTTCGACTAAATATTTATCCCCAACAGGAATCGGCGCCCGAAGTACATTAACTTCGTGATCAAAAACCACGATGGAAAGCAGGTCTTCTGCCTGCAGATGTTTCAGAAAAGTCATCATGGCCTCTTTTGTCCGTTGCATCTTTGTTCCACCCATAGAACCGCTGCGGTCGATGACCAGACAAATATTGGCAGCATCTCTGTCAAAATAACCAATTGTCTCTCCGGTAGTAATCCCCACCTGAAGAATCATTTCTCTGTTTACAATAGTATTGTCCCACCGAAGGTCGAGGTGCACTGCTTCATTACGGCCGGGCTGGGGAATGTTGTGTTTGTGGTAATTAAAGTATTCCGGCGTAACAATCTGCTCTGGCTTCGGGATGATTCGCTGTACCGATTGCTGTTTTCCCATTGCAATAGATGCGGAAGAATACCCATGCTGTCCTATTGCGGGAGCGAAAAAAAGTAAAGAAGCCAACAGGAAAATGAAGGCTGTTTTAATGAATACATTTGCTGATAAGGTTTTCATTTTTTGATCAATTATAAGTGAAGCAGAAAAGCGACTGTGTGAATACAAGTTTGGGGGAAATGTGTTTGCAACTCCGGAAAAACCCTTGTAAAAGCTTTGTAAAACATTTTACAAAAGGTTTTTTAGCCCAATTTCGGGCGATTGCGTATCTTCGGGTATGCAGGAAAGCGACCGCAAAAATTTTGAATTACTGAAGCAGGCCCTGGAAAAAAAATACCAGTCCGGCTACCCGCACATAACCCGTCCCATAGCAGAATGGAAAGGGCAGGAAATCGTCAATTTTCAGGAAGACCTTGCCAGAGAAGTGAATGGACGTATCAGCGAAAAATGGTTTTACACCCATCTCAAATCGTCTGACAATCGCCATCTTCCCCGGATTGATGTGCTGAATATGTTGAGTCTGTATGTGGGTTTTCCGGATTGGGAAGCTTTTGTACAGTCTGTGGCTGAAGCAGAGGGAACAGAGCCGCAATTGAGGTTTCCGAGTAGCGGTACCATCGGCTCGAAACCTTGGTCTTTGATCTCAAAGCTTACTGCGGGTATAGCGTTGATTGCAGTATTTGCGTTGATCCTCGCCAATACAATCCGAAAGGCCGACTATGTGTTTTGTTTTGTGGATGCTGACGAACAGAAACCCGTCAATGGTGTGGAGGTGTGGATACTCGAAAACCAGGAGACCCCCCGGGCCATTGCAGTAGATGAAAAGAGCTGTGTGAAAATCGCCGAAAACCGGCCTGAAATCACCTTCGTGGTAAAAGCGCCTTATTATCGGCCCGACACCATTGTCAGAAAAAGCGCCAGCCATCGCGAACCCGAATCCATTCCTCTCAGAAAGGATGACTACGCCCTGATGCTCCACTATTTTTCTACCGACAATCTTAAAGACTGGAAAAAAAGAAGGGAACAACTGGAAAAAATCTTCGACGACGAAGTGCGGATTTTCCAGGTAAGCCCAGGATCCATGCAGGGAATGGAAATGTTTAATAAAGAAGAGTTTATCGACAAAATGACCATGCCGCTGAAAAGCCTCCGGAATATTGAGATTTTGGAAACAAACTATGTAAATGGAAAAATCGCCGGCATGCGTTTTATACAAAAAGAACAATGATGATTATCCGATATATAATTTTTGCGGTGTCGCTTTTGACCATGGCTCCTTCGGGCATTTTTGCCCAGGCTGCGATCGAAAGACCCGTCAATAGGCCCAACCATCAACTGGAATCTCAGTTTCTGGCCACAAACCTTTCTGCAGCCCAGTTTCAGGCATTTGAAGAAAGAGCCGTACAAAAACTTGTAGATTTTGGCGATTACCTCGAAATCATCGGAAACAATACCTACGAAAAAAGCCTGCGCGAGCATGCATCAGAACTGATTTACGGCCTGTTTGTCAGCGCACAGGTGCCTGTAGGCTCGATGGGTACACTTTCTCAAATGGTGACATCCAGACTGCGTGGTAAAAGCCAGGCCGGGCAGGTATATGTTGAAGAAGTTTCTGTCAGTCAGCCGCTGCGACTTCGGGAAAACCAGTTTTCCGGCGAACTATCTTTCATGCTCAAATCAGGCGAAACCCGCACGCCCCATACCGCCGAAATCACCCTCAGGCAGACCACCAAAAAATTTGGCAGCGAAATGATCGGGGTGTGGGAGGTGTTTTTGGGGGAGATCCAGATGAAAAATTCCAAATGACAAATTGAAAATCCGGTTGGGGTAGTAGATTTCGGGGTCGGTCTCCTTTCGGCGGATGCAAGCATACTAATCCTGCACACTCAACACCTCCGCCTCATACGAGGCGATGTAAAAGAGTCCATTATTGCCGTCTAAGGTAATATTTGAAAAAATCACTTAACACCGTTTGATGAACTGACGACCGAAGTGGTTTATACCATTTTCTCAATCTTGCTCATTCAGCAGTTGTTCAACTTCTGCCTTCAGGCCCGGAAGTTCACGTTGAATACTTATCCAAATGGTATAAGGGTTATAGGCATCATACTGATGCGCCAGAGTGTTTCTACGGTTAATAATTCTATCTCCTGAGGAAAATACGATCCCCTGCTGCTGAAGTTTATAAACAGCTTCACCAATGATCATCAACATTCGCTCAACTGCTGCCTGGGTTTTCTTGTCTGTTTCAAATTGATCGAGCGAATGTATGTCATCAAGAAAGTCATCAAGAATAGAACTAATCGCCTGAGAAATGTCATACAGATACTTCCTTGCTTCTCTGTTCATAAAGAATAACTTTGGTTTCGTCCACTTCTTCAATAAAATAGGGATTCCGCAGGCTGGGATAATGAATAAGATCAATTTTTCTTCCAGGAAACAGAACCATAAGGCCGGATATAAAACCATCCAGAACAGCAAGATATTCTTCATCTTGTATTGAATGGCGATCCAGATCATATACAAGGTCTATATCAGAATCATTTCTGAAGTTTTGGGTCAACACAGAGCCAATCGCCCATAAATATTTCACCTTGTATTTCCGGCAATGCACTTGTAGAGCATGAAGTCTGCTCGCCAGAAAATCAGGCAATATTTCAGTCGTTGCTTTCATATCCTAATAATACGAAAAATGAGCAGAAAGTTAAAATACAATAGGGCAATAACCTACTCCTGATGTGCCCCCACCCCAATTGTTAGGATAGCAAGTTAAGTTTGTCCGAAAACCTTAAATTTACTGTTATGGGAAGGAGAAAATTCACATCAGAATTCAAAACAAAAGTAGTGCTGGAAGCATTCAAAAATCGCCCCAGCCACGCATCTTCGACGCGGTACTTGTAAGAAACGGCATTGCCGGTGATATAAATTTCGGGGTCGGTCTCCTTTCGGCGGAACTCAAGGCATCTTCTGAGGATTCAACACTCCAACCACTCATGATACGCGCTTACGCACTTCGGCCCAAAATTCTGCTTCAGAATAGTACCGGACGTTTCCTCCGGTCAGCTTTTGCTGAAACTTTTCCAGTTCCGCTGTATGGTCGTCTTCCTCTCGTTTTTCCTCTTCCTGGATGCTCAGCAGGATTTGCATAGCAATTTTCAGACGTGCAGATTTCGAAAGTGCCAGGATTTGATCTACAAGTTCAGGCATAGTCATTTTGTTTCGTTACACCCAAGACACGAAATTCTCCTGAAAATGTGTCTGTCTATGTGCAACTGTGGGGGAAGGTCAGTTAAATAAAAACGGAATTATAAAGTAATTGGGAGAAAGTAATCTTTCCGAAGCGAGGCAGAAACCACCAGGGACACAAAGGCCTCACAAAGGTACTGTGTTGAGAAGCAAGGGAAATTTAAAAAAAAGTTATATCTTAGATATAGAGAAGTGGGTCAAAGACCGCACTATCTCGTGTAGTCCGGGCCTTGAGTCTGGACTACTTCCGTTTTAGGGGCTAGCTGTTGTTTGGGTGTATGTTTGGGTTGATATTTGGGATCATAGGGTCGGTCCGATTTCCATAAGGCATAGATTAAACAAAGGAGTTTGCGTTGTACGGCGACGAGGGCTTTTTTCGTAAGTCCGCCATTGCGCAGGAGGAGTCGCTGGTAGAGGGCAAATAAAGGGCCTTCTTTTTTTCGCAAATGTGCCAGGGCAGGCATATACATGGCCGTTCGCAGGCGGGCATTGCCTTGTTTGGAAATGCGGGTCTTCCCCGAGAGGGTACCGCTTTGGCGTTCAATGACATCATATCCGGCATACTTAGTCAGTTGCTTGGCGGACTGAATGGCACTAAACCCATCGGTCTCTGCAATGACGGTGGCCAGACTGATCCACCCCACACCGGGGAGCGAATGGAGAATCTGCTCAAACCGTTTACAAAGCTGGGAATCGGCACGTATGAGGGCCCTGATTTGGGCTTCAACGGTCCGGATTTCTTTGTGGGTTTGGGCGATTTTCCGTTTGAGGGAACGCACGATTTCCTTGATGGAATAGTGGGCATGTTTATAGGCGTGTAGTTGATTTTCCCATGCTACCCGACTCTCTACCAGGGTATTACGAAACCGAACCAACTGCCGAATCTCATGCAACTGCTCACTGACGGGTTGCCACTGTGTCAACTTACGATGCAGCGCCATCGAGGCCAGCCCTTTGGCATCTTCCTTGTCGGTTTTGGAATCATGCCCCAGGCTTTTGAGATAACTCTTCACCCGTTTGGCCAGCTCCAGACTGACATAATACCCCTGGCCATGGAAGAAATGCAAGAGGTTCTCGTGATAGACCCCTGTTACCTCCAGCAATAGCCTACATGGAATATCGGTATCCTTGCATTTGCTGGCTAGCCATGCTTGCGCAGCCTCAAAACCCGCCTTCGTATTTTGAAAGCTACGTGTAGCGATGATCTTCTCCTGCTCGGCTTCGGTCAATCCTTTGATACAAGCAGAAAAGGTGGCTTTGGACAGGTCGAAACCCACACCGTAACGAATCCAGGACTTTGTCATAGTAGTGTAATTGAAGGTGATACAAAGAATGAATCTCTCCCCTTGACTCTTCTCACCGTTTGATTCAGGATCGCAACTTCAGTCGTCCTTCCTACAGTACTGTTCAGCCTGAAGGAGAGAACCAGATAGGACTTTTCCTTTGTGTCAGTATCGGCTCGCTTGATCCGTACTCGGGCACAAATCGGCTTGCCTATCCGGCCTCATTCTTCTTTTAAGTACTCCTCATTTTTTCTATTTTGCAAACATATGAGGGCACAAGGAAACTGCGCTTTGTGCCCCTTGAGACTTCCTTGTGCCCTTCGTGGTTTATCCCAATAAGTTGATAATTCCGAATAAAAATCAACCCCTGTGTTAACCTATTTTAGGCCGAGTCAATAAGCGATAACCTTCCCTTTGCCATTTGTAATTTATTCCGCCTCCGCTTCTTCCAAAATGTAGTTCAGCTCCATCTCCCGGTCATTGAGCCGCAAAATGCCCGTAAAGGTTACAACTTCGTCGAGTTTGTATTTCTCTTTTCGTTTTTTCAGATGTAGTTCGACCACTGACTCGGGGCCCGCTCCTCCACAAAAATAGCAGGAGCTAAATGGAAAAGCAGACAGAATATAGCTGTTTTCGCTGGCATCTGCCGGAAGTACGTGGCCGGTGATTCGAATCTGTTGGCCTTCCAGCGATTGGATTTCGGGTGGAAAACTGGCTTTCCCAAACCAAAGCGCCTGGCCTTCCTTGCGGATAAATTCATAATTTACTTTTGCGAGCGTTTCCCACGATACTTTCTGCTGCGCAAAAACTGGCAGGGGCAATATCCCCATCACCAGCCATACGATCATCCACTTTATTTTATCCATCTGCGAGTGTTTCTGAAATATGGGTATTAAACGCCTGAATGCCGGGGATTAGTGCGGCAACAAACCCTATCAGCAAAGTTAATCCGAGCAGATAACCTTCTTCCGGTAAAATATGCCAGGGATCAAACTGATAATGATAATCTGACTCGATCACAGCTGAAAGAAAAATCATTCCTCCGCGGCTGACACACATTCCAAGTATAAATCCCCATACAGATAAAATCAACCCTTCCTGCACCACAAATCCAAACAACTGAAGCCGCGATGCACCCAGCGTTCGCATGATTGCCAGTTCGTACTTACGGTCTCTCAGGCTGCTGTATAGGGAAATAAATACACTGATTCCCGAAATAATAATTATCGCTACCGCAATCGCCCTGATGGTCTGAATCCCCGCAGCAAACAGACTAAACAGCCGGTTGATTTCTATGGCAGGAAGGGCAGCCTGCATAGAGGTCTCCTGATTGATTTTCCGGGGTATCATCATCGTGCCCATCGGTGTGCGAAATTTTACAAGGGCAGCTGTGATATCGCGGTGTTCAGCTTCATGCTCAGCTTCTGCTCCGGTTGTTTCGGTAGTTTCGTGTTCTTCATGAATGTTCCAGACGCTGGAAATATTGGTAAGAATCAGCTGGTCGATCACCGTTCCGGACGGGTTGAGAATGCCGGAGACTTTATAGGCATGGCCATCGTGAATATTCAATTCGCCCACCACCCCATGCGCGCCGAGAAACTCATCGCCTACTTTCAGCCCCAGCCTTTCTGCCACCAACGCACCGGGCGTAACTTCAAAATCTTTCTCCCAGAGCGAACCTTCTGCGAGCGAAGCCTCATAATGATCGACATACTGATGATCAGTACCCAGTATCCGGTAACCTTTGTAATTGTCGCCATACGCCAGCGGAATCCATTTTTCGACCATCGGATTGTCCATTGCCTTTTCGACTTCTTCAAGGGGAATATTTCCTGTCGGATTGTCGATATGATAAACACTTGCCAAAATCAGCTGCAAAGGGCTTCCTTTGGCGCCAAGCACCATATCAATGCCCCGCACATTTTTATTAAAATTGCCCTCCAGTTGCGCATTCAGCAGCAAAAGGAGAGAAATAATGCTCACCCCAAAAGTCAGCAGCAGCAGACTCAGAAAGGAGGCCAGCGGCCTTGCACGGAGATTATGCCAACTGACAGAAAGTATATTCATTTCCGGAGATTTCTTTTGTTTTAAACATCCTTTTACAACACAATCTGATTGTGAAAACGATCTTTTAGCCTCGCATCATGGGTGACAATCACAAGAGCAGCGCCCACATTGGCAGCCTGCTCTTCCAGCAACCCGATGACCTGGGAGCAATTGCGATCATCGAGAGCAGAAGTAGGCTCATCAGCCAGAATCACTTTCGGCTGGTTCATCAATGCCCGGGCAATGGCGGCGCGTTGTTGTTCTCCCTGGCTGAGACGGTAAGGTTTGGCAGTAAATTTTTGGGCAAGCCCAAGCCTTTCCAGCACAGCTTCCGCAGAATGGCGATCCTGTGGCTTTTTGGCCAGGTATTGCGCCATGATCAGATTATCGCGAACCGAGAGAGCAGAAATAAAATGTGCCCGCTGAAAAATCATCCCTATATTTCTTCCCCGAAAGGTATCTAATACAGAAGGCTTAAGCGAATACAGATTCGTCTCCCCCACCCTGACTTCGCCGGACTGTGGGGGAAGTAAACCTGCCAGTACATGCAAAAAGGTAGTTTTTCCTTTGCCGGACTCACCGAGAATCAACAGCGATTGGCCTTTTTCACAGGAGATATCAGGAAAATGAAACGCCTGACCACCCGGATAAGAAAATACTAATGACTGACTGCTAAGCATAGCTACAAATCTAACAAAGACCCAATCCCAGCAAAAGGAAATGTACAAGAATTATTTGCAACATCGTTGCATTTAGACAAAATGCCTGTATATTTGCGGCATGTTTTCTACTCCCACAAAATCCACCGCAACCACTTCTCCGGGAATTTCTGATTATCTCGGAATTACCAGTGCGACCATTTGCATGATTCACTGTCTGGTTGCGCCATTTTATATCGGTATCAGCGCCTCTGTACACGATCATGCTTCAGGAGGCCATTGGTTTTTGGAACCGTGGTGGGACTATGTATTTTTGGTATTTGGATTTGCCGCAGTGTGGTTTTCAGCCAAACATACGGAAAGCAAAAACATGAAAATATTGCTTTGGGTTTCTTTTTCCTTCCTCGCAGCTATGCTGATGCTGGAATCCTACGCTCCTGTTTTCCAGTTTCTGGCCTATGGAGCTGCACTTACCCTCATCGTAACCCACCTGATCAATCTGCGCAAAGGTTTGGCCAGGTCATAAGCCTGGAAAAAGCAATTATTCGTATCGGGAAAATTTTATAAAAGTTGCAGCTTGATTGTTGCAGGGTTATTTTTGTTTAAACATAATCCAGACTGCCTTATGAATTTTCTACGAATGGTTTTGACCATCGGCATTACAGCAGGTTTTTGGACGCTTCAGGGGCAACCGCTGAATCCGGCTGATACAACCATGGGGTTTGAAGAATATACCCCGATCTCCACGCTTGTAGTACCCCAGCACCCGGTCACCCGTGCAAAGTATCCATTCATCGATGTGCACAACCATCAATGGCAGATGCCGACTATGGATCTCAATGAGTTGACTGATGAAATGGATAAACTCAATATGGCCGTCATGGTAAACCTCAGCGGCCGTGGATGGAGGAGTCCCGACAATCTTCCCAAATCTTTGGAAAACGTAAAAAAGAATAAACCCAACCGGTTTATCATCTTCACCAATATCAGTTTCGATGGTTTTGACGACCCCAACTGGACAACAGCTACGGTCAGGCAACTTGAAAACGACGTAAAACTGGGTGCCAATGGACTAAAAATTTTTAAAGACCTGGGGCTCACTGCAAAAGACAGTAAAGGCAACCGTATCCACGTGGATGACCCGCGCCTGGACCCTGTCTGGGCCAAATGCGGCGAGCTTGGCATACCTGTTTTAATCCATACCGGCGAACCTGCGGCCTTCTGGAAGCCGAGAGACAAATACAATGAAAGATGGCTGGAGCTAAAGCAGGTGCCCAACCGATACCGCGACCCGAAGGTTTATCCATCGTGGGAAGAGGTCATGGAAGAACAGCACCATATTTTCAGAAAACACCCGGAAACAAAATTTATCAACGCACATATGGGCTGGCTTGCCAATGACCTGGACCAGTTGGGCAAACTGATGGACGAACTTCCCAATATGTACACAGAGATCGGCGCTATTCTCGCAGAACTGGGACGGCAGCCACGCGCAGCACGGGCATTTTTTATCAAATATCAGGATCGGATCATGTTTGGCAAAGATTCATGGCATCCGGAAGAATATTATGTGTATTTCCGCGTACTGGAAACAGCGGATGAGTATTTTGATTATTACCGGAAACGCCATGCCTTCTGGAAAATGTATGGAATGGATTTGCCGGATGATGTGCTGAAAAAAATCTATTACAAAAATGCACTAAAAGTAGTGCCCAATATTGACGCTTCACAGTTTCCCGAATAGATGAGAAAAGTTCGTTCTTTTATCTGGAGCCTGATCGCCTTTCTGTTTGTCAACTGGCCGGCACAAGTAACCTCTCCGGGAGATGTCATCTCTGAAGAGGCCCTGTTTCTCCAGTTTACAGATGATGCCATTTGCCTGCGGATTGTCCAGGACTCGACCCTGTATAAAGAAGGTTGGGATACGCTGGGACAACCAAAATTCTGGCGGAAAATGATGGAAATCGGCCCTGATACCAGCGTAGTAAATATTGCCAAAACCCGCGAAATCGTGGGATTGGTTTCCACATGGGAATGGTCTTTTAAAACACGGAAACAGAAAAAAGCCTACGAAGACCAGATTCGCAAAAAGTATGGTCTTTCATCCAGGGATGAAATTTATTTCACCAGTGGGCGAAGGCATTTTTACCAGTTTGATAAAGTCCTTAGGGGAATCGATAAGGCCGTGGGAGTCTTTATGGAGGAAGGCACCGATCCCTGGTATGCACAGGCCATTCTGCTGATTGAAAGTCCGGGAAAATTACAGGCTTCTACCGAAGGGGCTTATGGCGCTTTTCAACTGATGGAAGGTGTCGCCCGCGATATGGGATTACTGGTCAATGACACCATCGACGAGCGGGCAGACTTTGAAAAATCGGCCAAAGGAGCCGCACGTTTGTTAAATACCATTTGCCTTCCCCAAACCCGACAGCTTTGCCAAAAATACAATCTTGAATACAACGAAACTGACTTATGGTTTCGACTGCTGGTGATGCATGTTTACCACGCCGGGATCGGCAATGTCGCACGAGTAATGAAAAAAATCCAGCCCAAAGAAGGAGGGATGCAGCTAATGCTCGATTTGTGGCAGACACGGTCGCGGAGATTTGGAAATGCTTCGCAAAACTATTCCCAAATTGTGCTGGCTGCGCTTATGGAACTGGATGATATGATTCAGAATACCGGGCTGATCTGCCCGCCGGAAGCTATGATGCCCTGATATTAATTTGCCGGAAGTTTTTTGTCTTCTTTGGGAAGTTGAATTTCCTTCTCAGATGAAGCCATTTTTTCGGTCTTACCTGTTGGAGAAATTGCAGGTGTATAAATATACCCCAATAGTTCCCTAAACATCATAGTCAACGGCGAGTCCGTGTTTTCTATTTTTTCGTCTTTCGCCTTAGGCTTATCCTGAAGAGAGATCTCCGGATTGGGGACAGGCAATGCTAGGGAAAAAGTTGCAGCAAAAAGACTGGTGCTACCGAAAAAAAACAAACACAGGATCAGGGTTTTGTAAAAACGATTCATGGCAGAATTTTTATGGGGAATTATAGAAAAAAGACACCCGTTCTAAGCAATGGTTGGAAATTTTCCAGAAAGACTTTGTCATCTATCTACTTTTCCAAGCAACCATTTCTTATATTTACCAATAAACATTCCACAACACAATTACCTGATAATCAAAAATTTAAATCATACTTCTGTTGTTTCTTCTGTGTCCCATGTTTCAGTATGGAACGCAGTTGTTTCAATTTGAAACAAAAAAAAACCGGCAGCAGTATTTTGTACCACCACCGGCTGTTGCTTTTCCCACTCACATTAGACGGGGAGGAAAAAGAAACCTGACCTGATAAATAAAAAAAACGGCAGAAATATAAAATCTCTACCGTTACAATAAGCTTTTCCTATAGAATGCAGTTTAGACGGGCGCACTTTCAAAAGATCAATGGTCCGGAGAAATATTTTCCACATACGGAAGATTCATGGGAGAACCGAAGTACTTTGGGTCAGCCCATCTGATAATGACTGTCACTATCAGAAAAGAAATCATCATGGCCACACCTGCGGGTCCTCCGACCAAAGGATTTGCCTCACCAACGACCAATATGCCGATACCCGCAATGCCATTCAATACACCGTGAAAGGCACTTGCCCCCAGGATACTGCGCGTTTTTTCTCCCATATAGGCGATGGCAAAAGAAATAGAAATACAGAAAAAACACATCGCAATCACTCCCCATACGGGATACCCCGGGTAGTTATGCCCCTGTACAATCAGAGGCGCATGCCATAGTCCCCAGACCAAACCAATCAACAGGTTGCTTTTCCAGAATCCCAAAGGCTTCAACTCCTGCAACAACAATCCACGCCAGCCAAATTCTTCCCCAAACGTAAACAAGAGGTTGATAGTGACACCGGCCACCAGACCACTGGCAATGTTAATTACAAGAAACAGCCAGGCAGGAAAACTTCTCACCTGAGCTTCGGCGAGTGCTTGTTTTGTCTCGTCCATACCCGCGGTCATTTCCCTGATATTGTTGACTATTCCATCCTGAGAAAGAGAAAAATGGCCGAAGCCAGGTAATGCGGCGACATTTCCAAGAAGAAAAACTACAAGAAAATAGATCAGAATGGCAGCTACCGGTGTGAGCATACTGGCGAAGAAAAAACGGTAATCAAAGTTTTTTACAGAAAACCCATAATTTGCCAGCGGCTCTTTATAAATGCCCTTCTGAATGATAAATACTGCTAGCGCCGGGCCCCACATAAACAGCCCCCCAACCAGTATTGCACCATAAGTACTGTCCATTTTCAAACCTGCTATCCATGCAATCAAAGCCAGTGTCCAGCTGATTCCATAGCTCAACAGTAGGTAGAGTGTGATTTTTCTACGGTTCATTTTTTATAAATAATATAGGAATAGATGAGCGGAGCAGTAGAAATAAGAATGATAAAAGGAATAAAAACGTAGGCAAACGCCTCTCTCGGCATAAATAGCGTCAACACAATCATACACAGCGAACCAAATACCCAGAGAACTCCGGCAAAGCGATGAGTTTTTATCCAGACTTCTTCTTTTTCGAGTGTCCACGGCGTGCGAATTCCGACAAAATAGTTGGGCCGCAGTTTACCAAAATAGTTACCAATAATCATTAACAGCAGTAATACCCCAATAATCACAAAAGAGCTAATATCCTTCTTGTAACCTAAACTGGAAACCAAAATCAGAATAAAAATAAACAGCATAAACGCAGCCAGCACAAGTCCCAGTGTGTTCAAGGTAGGTTGGAAATATTCGCCTTTTTTCTTGGGGTCAATAAAAGGCACAGCCCACAACAGCACAACCACCGAAAAAGTGATAAAAGGGAATATGACTAATGTAGCCTTGGGACCATAATTATCAATTTCCCCGTTAACATTCCAGTGCAGGGGAACCTGTCCCGGAAGTCTGTTCCAGAATAAAGCCAGTAGAATAAATGGAAGGATTGCAACGACAAGTGTCGGCCAGTTTCGCTTGACAATTTCTGCAAAGTTCATAGTTCTTTGTTTTTAGGATCATTTAATGACATTAGCCATCCCAGCAGGTCATCCAGCACTGTTGTACTGAGCGAGTAGCGAATAAACTGCCCTTCTTTTACAGCGATCACGACTTTTGCCTGCTTGAGAAGATCAAGGTGATGAGAAATACTCGGTTTGGTCATATCAAAAGCATCGGCAATCTCACCGGCGGTGAGATCCTTTTCCCTCAGCATTTCGAGGATTTTACGTCGCGTAGGGTCGTTTAATGCTTTAAACAATTCGTTCATTTCCGGTATGTCAGTTTCATCCACTTCTTCATCATTCTACGCTCAAATATACAAGTTTTAAATAATTAGGCAAGTATCTAATTAGATATTTATCTAAATTTTTATATGTCTATTAATTAAATGGGAGGGGGGTTGGCTGTTGGCTGTTGGCTGTTGGCTGTTGGCTGTTGGTGGTTGGTGGTTGGCTGTGCAGATGATTCCTCACTTTCATTTAAAAAGTATCTTTATCCCGATCACTTTATACTTTCGAAAAGTATATACCTCCACCACAAAAAAACCGGCGCGCTGAATACCAGCCGCCGGTTTTACTGGCGCAGAAGCGCCCTATGTCAATACATGCCTCACGTCTTCACGTCTGCCTACGGCAGCCGGATAATCTTTTTCACTGTCGTGGCGTTCTCGTCACTGATCTTCAGCATATACGCTCCCGGAGTGAGATTTTCACCATCCAGGGTCAGAAACTGTTCGCCCGACGGGTAAAAACTACGGCTGCTCATCGCAGGTATTTTCTGCCCGGACAAAGTATAAAGCTCAATATTAACCCATGAGGATTTGTCCAGTGTAAAACTTATTTCGAAGTTGTCTGAAAAGGGATTGGGGTACACATTTGCAGGGAATGACTCAAAGCCGGGATCAACAGCCAGCGTAAGATCGGGCTTTGTAAGGCGCACGTCGGTATAAATCGCATACGCGCCGGGTTGAAGTCCGATAGCCGCGGTAGTATTGGCAACATTCATACTGTCTCCTGTCAGGTAGTTGTACCAGGTTCCTGTATGCTGAAAATTGGGGTTTCCTGAGGCAAAAGTTACGTCAAAGTTGCCTACTATGGTTACATTCATCTGCCCTCCGTTGAGGTTGATCCGCTTGAATGCGCCGGATAATGCCAACGAATATTGATCAGTGTGAAACACTTCATGACTTCTGCGCAGATTGATAATCGCGCTGTAAACATTATATAATCTGCGGCGGTATGGGCCCTGGAAGTATTCCCATTTGATGGGTTTTTCCCCTACCCTTCCATTAAAGTCGATGCTGATATCATACCCCAGTTCACCAAACTGCCAAATCATCTTGGGACCGGGAATGGTAAAGAAAAAGGCTGCGGCCAACTCCATTCGGGAAAGTGCCGTAGGCAGATCTTTGGTGTTATAACTTCCATTTGCATTGCCGAAAGTTATATTTTTATACATCAGCCGCTCTTCGTCATGGCTCTCCATATAGCCCACTACATGCGGCTCAGCCCAGGTACGCTGTTTATAGGAAATCCATTCAAAGTTGGAGTCATTCAGATACCCCATTGTGGCCTCATTGTAGTTGTGGTTGAGATTTCCCCACAGCATCATCCCATAACCCGCCAGTTCTTTTTCTTCTGAATTGTTGGCAAAATGTTCAAGAATAAAATATACGCTGGGGTCGACAGAACGAAGCTGATCAAACATACGTTTCAGCAATGCGATACGGGAAGCATCATAATTAGACCATGCCCCTACATCACTGCCATAATCTACCTGGGTAAATCCTTTGGAAAGATCCATTCGGAATCCATCAAAATGATAGTCTTCTACCCAGTAACTCAGTACACGGTCAACAAAATATTTGGTCTGCGGGCTTTCATGGTTAAAGTCATACCCAACGTTAAAGGGGTGTTTGGCTATGGGGTTAAACCAGGGGTTGTCCGCAGCAGGGCGGTTATTTGCCGCATCCCAATACAGCTGCACCAATGGATTTTGCCCAAAGGCATGATTGAGTACCATATCCAGTATAACCATAATCCCCCGGCTATGGCAAGTATCAATAAAAGCCTTCAGGTCTTTTTCGGGGCCGTAATATTTGTCTGCGGCAAAGAAGAAGGAGGGATTATACCCCCAGCTGCTATTTCCCTCAAATTCCATGATCGGCATTAGTTCAATAGCATTGATACCAAGGTTTTGAAGATATGGCAAAGTATCTATCAAAGTTTTGTAGTCATGCGCCGCGATAAAATCTCTTACCAGGAGTTCGTAAACGACAAGGTCAGCAGGGTCAGGGCGTTCCCAGGTGGTTGTTTGCCAGTTGTAGGCCGGGCGGGCGGTCTGAAGTACAGAAACAATTCCATCTGTCTCCTGGGGATAAGGCTTAAGCCCGGGATAGGTTTGAGCTGTTATCCAGGGGTCATTCCATGGGTCGAGTACTTTTTGTGAATAAGGATCTGCAATTTTCAGTGAGCCATTTACCAGATATTGATAGCCATATTCCTGGCCGGGAGTAAGCCCGTTGAGTTGGATCCAGTAAGTAGTACTATCAGGGGAAAGGTTCATCTGATACGCCGCATCGGGAAGCCAGTTATTGAAATCGCCCAGCACATATACGAAATTTTTGTTGGGCGCATAGAGCGCAAGAACCGCTGTAGAATCATTGATGTAGTTGATTCCCGGTTCTACACCGGCAGGAAGGCTGGCGATATTCGAAGGAGCGGAAACAACAACGAGAAAAGAATCAGACTTTACGGTTGTGCCGTTATCCGCCTGAAATTTTATCCATTTATTGCCTTGAGAATTGGGAGAATAAGAATATACCAGCGACTTGCCCGAAGTCTGAAATAGCTGCACGCCATTTTCATATAACCGAAGGGAAGCGGAGTCTGAAGCAGCTGCTTTCACTTCAATCATATCATTGATATTGGCAAATACAGAACCGGAGGGGGTAAGAATAGCGATATCGAGCACCCCGCCGCTGTACACGGGATAATAAATGTCAGAGCCATCGGTATCACGGCCAACCTTAGAGCCATCGGAATTTCGGAATACGAAAGCCAGTTCTTCTACGGTTTCATTGGCTGGAACTCCGTAATAAGAACGAATATGGTATTTTATCTGGTGTCGGTTATTTCCCAGATTTTGCATCAGTACTTTGGGATCGGCAGTACCCCAGTTCCCCTGTACATATTTCCAGTCTGTAGGAGTTGTACTGAGATTGGTGATTACTCCTGCATGTGCATAAACAGGAGAAACGCCCGTGAGTGCACCATTTCCCTGTGTAGCGTCGTACACAATCGTGACGGTGTCTTCTACTGTGGGAAAAACAGGGTCAATTGAAAGGATCTGTCCATGGAGATTTACCTGAAAGAAAATCAACAGGGAAAACAGAATAGCTGAGAAGGTAGTAGTTTTGAACATATTGTGTTATTGTTTATGGCGCAAAATACCCAAACAGGCATAGAAGATTCGCCCCAGTCGATCATTTGGCACAAATACACGACAATAAAAAGTTTCACCTGATAGGATGAACCGCATTTATGCCGCTAATCATCAGCTTTCGGCAAAAGCATCCAGTCTCATCAGATGCATTTCTTCAAAGTCTTTGTCTAATACAACGGAAAATCGTTCGTCAATGGCATCAGGATCCATTTCAAATATCGTAGTTTCCCCGTCAACGATCATCCCGGCCGGAGTAAAAGGCAGGCCATGAAAAATCAGTTGAAACTCTCCATATTCAGAATTAAACCGGCCTTTCTTCCGCTGTAAGACATGAACAACCGAGGGGGAATCGACCCTGAGTGTAAAGGTTCTTACTGTATTATTGCCCAGTTCATAATCATAATATTCACCGGCATCTTCGTACAATTCGCTGGTGTACTGCCCTTTACAATAATATACATGCAGATCCAATACTTCGATTTTTTTCTGTCCCACATACTGCATAACCGGGCTTTGGGGAATGGTCGCACCGGCCTTTACAAAAATCGGAAATTGATCCAAAGAGGCCTCTGCAAAAAACTCTTTTCCGCCTTCTTCTATTTCGTCGGTCCAGAAGTTATACCACAAGCCTTTAGGAAGGTACATTTTCCGTCCGATTGAACCGGGTTCAGCAATAGGACAAACAAGTATATTATCTCCTACGGCAAATTCTTCCATTCGGAAGTAAGTCTCAGGGTCTGTCTGATCAAGAAAACTGAGTGGACGAATGACGGGTGTTCCGGATTCCGTATGCCGCCAAAAGGTTGTATAAATATAGGGTAACAGCTTATATCTCAGAACAATCGCTTTTTTGATTGCATCTGTATAAGGTTCGCCAAAAGACCATGGTTCCTGTTCGCCATGATCACCGGAAGAATGGGTGCGGAAAAACGGATGAAATACCGCCAGTTGCATCCAACGGGTATAAAGTTCGCCATTACATTCACCGATAAATCCGCCGATATCTGATCCGCAAAACGAAATACCGGATATGCTCAGACGTTGACACTGGATATTGGCCATCCACAAATGTTCCCACGTGGCCAGATTGTCTCCGGTCCATACAGCGGCATAACGCTGCAGTCCCGAATACCCAGACCTGCTGATGAGAAAGGGCCTGCGTGGGAATATGGCCTTTTTCACACCGTGGTAGGAAGCACGGGCCATCTGCATGCCATAGATATTGTGCGCTTTACGGTGGCTACATCTGTGCCCGTCATAATCGTGGCGTGTATCTACCGGAAAAGTTCCCCGCTCCATATCCGCAGGTTCATTCATATCATTCCAAATACCGTGAATCCCTGACTTCATAAAGTCCTTAAACAATCCTGCCCACCAGTCTCTCACTTCAGGATTGGTAAAATCGGGGAAATGACAGGCACCCGGCCAGACTGTTCCCTGCATAATGGGGCCATCCGCTCTACGGCAGAAATACCCTTTTTCGACTGCCTGCTGATACACAAAATAGTTTTTGTCTATCTTGATACCGGGGTCAATGATTGCCACCGTCTTAAATCCGTCTGACTCCAGTTCTGCAATCATACGCCGCGGATCGGGAAAACGCTCTTTGTCCCAGGTAAAACACCGGAACCCGTCCATATATTCGATATCCAGATGGATAACATCACAGGGGATCTCCATTTCCCTGAATTTTTTCGCGAGTGCTTTAACTTTATTTTCGGGGTAATACGACCACTTGGACTGATGATAGCCCAGCGCCCACAATGGTGGTAGTTCTGGTTTTCCACTCAGATACGTATAACTTTCGGCTACCCGCAAAAGCTCCGGGCCATAGATAAAGTAATAGTTCATCTCCCCGCCTTTGGCCCAGAATGTACATACATCGCTGCGGTCATGTCCAAAATCAAACCGGGTGCGGAAAGAATTGTCGAAAAATATGCCGTAGCCAATATTGTGATGGAGACCGAAATAAAAGGGAATATTTTTATATAAAGGGTCAGTGGTTTTCTCATAACCATAGGTATCAGAACCCCAGTTTTCAAACCGCAAACTCCTCATATTAAGCCGGTTGGGTTTATCTCCCAGGCCAAAGAAATTTTCCTGCTGTTGAATTTTTTTGCTGCAATAGACGATATTCCCACCATAATCGGGATGTGGATCCCAGTGGAAACCATTTTCATCCTGAGAAATCAGCTTCCCACTTTTATCGTAAATGGATGTGTGCAGGGTTTTGGATATTTTGCAATCGATTTCATCTGTGGAAAGTACATAAACATCGCCTTCAGATTTTACGGAATGTGCACATTCTGGTGCGGGCAGATCTCCTTTTGTGGGAATGGCATAAGAAAAATCAGGCTCTGGCCTACCCTCAGGAAAAAAGCGAAAACGAATAATGTTTTCGGCATAAACAGAGACTTCTAGGACGGTTTCGGGACAATAGAAGTAATATTTATTTTCCTTTTGTTCCCAATGTGAAACCAACTGGGGATTTTTCTTTCGGTTTTGCAAAGCAGAAATCAATTACTAATGCGATAAATGGTATGTTACCAGAAATTCAATGGGGTCTTTAATATATTTTCCTGGGGTAATCCCCCGCGCATCACAGGCCTGCGAAAAGGCCTTCGAAAAATAGTATCCGACGGAACCAATAATATCAACCGGCAGTTGCCGGTATCCGGGAAAACGACAGACTGTCGTGTCGAGAAACTGACCAAACCTTTCTGTTACCATCTCAAATACTTCGGGCAGATGCAGAAAATCCTGAAGATATGGCGCAAGAACAGCCATGCGCACATTCGGTTTGGGATGGCGGGTAATTGCCATTTTCAGGTCGTGGATACCCATCCCTTCTTTTTCTTCCAGATATACGCCGACTTCTTCAGGAAGATCATGCTGAAGCAAGGCTTTGACCAGGCTTCGCCCGAGATCTGCTCCGGAACCTTCATCGCCAAACATATAGCCTAATCCTCCACGAATCTCTTCGATTTCAAAGTTTTTGTGTCGGCAAACGCTCGAGCCTGTACCCAAAATACAGGCAAGACCTTCTGTCCTTCCCGTACTTCTGGCTGCGGCCAGCAGGTCATATCCAATGGTAATTTCCGCATGAGGAAACAAACCTTGAAAAATATTTTTTACAAGCTGGTTTTGCGTTTTTCCCCGGGTACCTGCACCGTAAAAAAATATGCTGTCAGGCTGATCGCCGGAAAGATGTGATTTTTGTATGGACGATATTTCATTCCGGATCATTTCTTCCGGCATGACATTGGGATTAAACCCCCTGCTACGAAAGGATTTGACAACCTTTCCGCCATGGCAAAGTCGCCATTCTGTCTTTGTCGATCCGCTTTCCGCAATTAACATAACCTCAGGCTATATTCGTCAAACATTGCCGCATTGTCAAATTTTTTGCAGTTTTAATTGAAAATCGGCAATTGCACTCATAAAACAAATATAAGCATCATAAGGGGACTTCCAGGGGGAAAAATGGGCGTGAACATTTGCCTCTTCGCCTTCTTTGGTAGCCATATAATAAAAATGATCAGAGGTCTGCAACAGCGACCATTCACGCATCAGTCCAGGCGATTGTTTTTCTATCACTGTCTCGCGCAGGTCATATATTTTTTGCAATGCTTCCTCCTGCATCTCATTTCCCCGCCAGGGAGTGATGTCTTTTTCGGTACCTGCCCAGGATTCAAATCGCGAAGCATCATAACTACCTTTGGCGGGATATTTTTCAAAAGCTTCTGAAGGCGTAACAAAGTTTATATTTCCCGTTTGAAAAGCAGCTTCCGGAAGGGAATCGAGAAACTTCAAAATGCCACTATCTGCTTTGTGATGTTCGCCAAATGTTTCATAATCCATTCCCAGGCATACTACTTCTCCGTGCTGGGAGGACAACCAACCCGCAAAAACATCGGTATGCAGAGGATAATGTGCCCAGTTGCGGTCGCCAAAACGAAAAGATATATCATCTGAAAGCGCATAATTGCGCAACATCAGGCTGATTTTGTGGAGATGGGGCGGATGGTAAATATAATTGGGAGAGCGCCCGTGGAGTCCGGCATGAGCGCCTTCTGCAATGATTCCTTTATATCCCATCTTCATCACAAAATAGGCCATGTGATTTTGATAGATTAGCTCTGTATTGCGAAATACGGTCGGCGTATAGCCTAGTATTTGCTGAACTTTTTCCCGGTGAAGCAACACCTGACGGTGAAATTCGTCGCGATTATATAAAAAGCTTAAAGAGTGATAGTAGGGCTCTGAGAGAAATTCTACACAACCAGTTTCTGCCAGTCTTCGAAAGGAATCCAGCACTTCCGGGCGCTGGCTTTCCAATTGTTCGATCAAAACGCCACTGAGGGAATAGGCTAATCGGAATTTACCTTTATGTTTTTCGATCTGAGACAAAATCACCTCATTGGCCGGGAGATAACAGTGATCCGAAATGCGATTCAGCAGCGACTCATTCAGCCTTTTATTCCAGTATTTGTGGTGGCTTCCGATATGAAACACAGACAAGGGCCGGAGCCGGTAAGGTTGATGAACCTGAAAATATAAACATACAGAAGGCATCGGAATTTCTTATTTATTGTGTCCCAGAACTTTCTGAAAACCCGCCAAAGCTTTTCTTGCGGAGAGTTCCCAACTAATACTTTCCAGATCTTTTTGTGTTGCAGCGACAATCTTCTGGTGGAGACTGGGATTGCGAAGCAAAGAAATGACATCACCGGCCATTTTTTCTGTATCGTGATAATCTGCAGTCAGCGCGTGGGTAAGTACGCCCGATACTCCCGACTGGCGGGATATGACACATGCGACCCCCATCTGTACAGCTTCTGTTGCAACCAACCCAAAGGGTTCGGACACAGAAGGCATCACCAGTACATCTGCCATTGCCAGCAACTTGCGGGTATCTTTGCCGGAGAGGAATCCGGTAAAATGAATCCGGTCTCCCAACCTGGCTTTGGCCACTGTTTGTACCAGTTCGGCCATCTTATCGCCCTTCCCTGCAATCGCAAAACGTACGCGGTCGTATTTCTCCAACACCTTCTTTGCTACTTCAAGAAAAAACTCAGGCCCTTTCTGAGCGACAAGCCTGCCTACAAAAACAACCAGTTTTTCTGGAAATGCAGGTTTTTTCCGATAGCTTTTCAGCTTTTCCTGGCCGTTAGGTACGACCCAGATTTTGGCAGAATCAATTTCGTAATGATTTTCAATGATATCTGCCGTGTAATCACTTACGGGCATGATCAAATCGGCTTCCTGCAAGGCGTGTTTTTCCAGTTCATAGACATACCCTCTTTTTTCAGGCCCGCCGCGATCATACTCAAGGGAATGAACATGCAGCACAAGTGGTTTACCCGAAATCGCTTTGATTTCCATACCGGCGAGAAAAGTCATCCAATCATGGGCATGAATAACATCAAACTCCATATTGCGGGAAAGGCGGGAAGCGATTTCTGTAAATTCGCTGATACGCGTTAGCAAATCAGAACCATACAGCGCCCCCAATCTGAATTTGCGGGGCATCCCGATGACATTGTCTTTGACAGGCCTTTCCACTACCATGGTGGGAGTGGTTGTTTTTTTTCGGGTAAAATACAATTGCGGTTGTTCGTATCCCGAAAGTATTACATCGGCATAATCAAGGTGAACTTTTGAGAGAATCGACCGGTGAAGTTTTGGGGTTTGTTCGACGAGTTTTTCAACATCCACCTCATTGGCACCAATAAGCTGAATATTCTGTTCCAGTAATTTGGGATCAGAGCGTGGAATGATCATCGAAATATCCGCATATTCGCTTAGCGCAAGAGTAAGTCCCTGACAGGCAACACCCAACCCTCCATTAATCTGTGGTGGATATTCCCAGCCCAGCGTAAGTATTTTGTATTTCATGAATGGATTTTCAGTGCTTTCTGATAGGCTTCTTCATAAAATTTAGCCAGATTTTTCCAGTCAAACTGTTCCGCAGCTTCGACCAGTTTGTAACGTTGGGAAATCCGTTTGGCGCGCGACATTTTGGCAAAAGCAAATAGTTGGTCTGCGAGTTGGTTTGCGGCCTCATCGAAGCTTCTATTCACGCGGTTGACCACATATACCCCTGCTTTTTCCGGATTATCCAGTGTTTTGACCAGGTAATCGCCAAAACCCGCCATATCGCTGGTTATCGCAGGCACACCAAAGGACATACATTCCATAGGTGTATAGCCCCATGGTTCATAGAAACTTGGAAAAATTCCGAGGTGGCAACCCTTCACAAAATCCAGGTAGTCCATTCCAAACAGCGGGCTGGTAGTAGAAATGAAATCTGGGTGATAAACCATTTTTACCCGGTCTTCCTTGTAGTTTAGCAGATTTGCCATTCGCATGAAGTTGAGAACTTCATCGTTGGCGTCATCTACCAGATTATGTGTTACAATTGGAGGCAGCGATTCACTATGCCAATTCTGAACACTTCTGCGAAGATTAATTTTCCAGTAATCATCCACAAAATCATTGAGATCGGGAAATCGGTTGTAGTCATTGGAAATCGTTTTATCAAACAGACGATCGCCCAGTTGTTGTTTGATTTCTTCGACGGTCTGTCTGACTTTGCCCAGGGTGGCGCGGGATTCCAGTACCCTGGGGTTGATAGAAGTATAGTCGCGTTTGGTGATAAAAAACATGACTACGGTGGTATCTACACCCGCATCTTTTAATCTCCAGTTGAGCCGGGCCAAGGCCTCCAGCGTGAGATCATATCCCTTATTTTTGTATTCATAGCGACCTGAAGTAAAGAAGTACATGGTTTTATCGAGGTCGAAGGAATAGTTCTGGAAAAAATGTCCGCGGACAAATTCATGAATCAGGTCCTTATTTTTCTGGTGAACGTTTTGAATCTCATGGGAGATATCGTACTTGCTCAGGCGCCAGCCATTGGGCGTAACGACCTCCGGTCTTCGGCCTATCAAGGATTCGCATTCCTTAGCAGTAACTTCGCTCACTGTAGTAAATACATGGGCACCATGTGCTGCTGCCCTTTCAAACTTTACCTGTGTTTCTATATTAAAATGGCGGGCTTCTTTGGCCCAGTCATAAAAGGGAAGATTGTCGTAAAAATTGGGGTCATTCATGGCGAGATACCGGCCAAGCATGGTCGCGTGGGTCGTAAATACAGTATGTATTGGCAGTTTATCCCGACGTATTTCGGGTATAGAAGTAGCTGCCATCCATTCATGGACCTGTGCGACTACCGGCTGGGTATTGACGTCTGGTTCTGAGAGCCGGGTCATAAATACTTTCACCATCCAGCCAAAGGCCACCACACTATTGATCAGGTCATCATCACCGGGTGTGCTGATGTCATGGTGTTCCCACAATAAATATTTAATTTCCGGCAGGCGGTCATATACGGAATAAGGAGGAAGCAGTACGGTAAGCGGCCGTCCACTGGTCAGCCATCGGCCATAGTGAACCTGAAACCCCATATTCCGCATCTTCGTGACTGCACGACCATAAGGGTCATCCCCGGGTTCCATCGGCTCAAATACTGCCATTACATTATGATTGATATACGGACCTATCAGCAGGTACCGGTCCCCCCATTTTTCCATCATCGTAGGAACTTTGGAGCGAATAACGGCATTAATTCCTCCGACAGGGTTAGCAACCTCCCAGGAAACTTCCACCAGAAGCGCGTTGGCATCGGGTTCTGTGGGATTCATCTGGCCATTTGAATGGGCTTGCAGTGTTTCAGCGTTTTCTACAGACATATATTTACCTTAATTCTCCTCAAAAAATACGAATAGATTAGGGTTTTCCAAACCTTCAACTCAAACCATTTGTTTCAATTAAGATCATAGACAGTGCCGCGATAGTTGTACTCTGTCTAATTTCATCGCGTGTGCCTTTAAACTGAAATTTCCGGACTTTACTTTTCCCTTCGCGACTTGCCCACCCAATATACACAAGACCCACCGGTTTATCATCTGTCCCGCCAGAAGGGCCTGCTATACCACTTATCGCAATCGCCAGATCTGCCACAGATACTTTCAAAACGCCCAGTGCCATTTCCAATACGACCTGCTCACTTACCGAACCATGAATTCTGATCAGATCAGCAGGAACTGCAAGCATATCTGTTTTAGAGTTATCACTATAAACCACAAATCCGCGGTCAAAAACAGCAGATGAGCCAGAAACAGAAGTGATTGAAGCGGAAACCAAACCGCCTGTGCAGGATTCGGCGATAGCAAGTACGATCCCCTTTTTCCCACAATGGGAGACAACCCTGGCAGCAAGCTTTTTTGATTCAATATCTGGCGACATACAAAAGATTTATTTAAGTTTTAAGACCAATGCCGTGCGGTTGGTACAATAAAGGCGAATACGAAAATTGCCATATTCATCTTTTAATGTGGGATATTCCAGCGTCTCAACTATCCGCTTGTGTCCGCCAAAAAGTGCCGAATCTGAGTTTAAAATAATTTGGTAAGGACCGTTTTCCGGAACAGTAAACTCATAGTCAGGAATAGATCTGGTAGGATGAAAGTTAAAGACAAACACCAGATTGTGGCGTTCGAATACGATCACCTGATTTTCTTCGTCCATATTGAGTGGCTGAGCCGGCTGGGCAGAAAGAATATATTCATTCTTGAGCAGGCCGATCATTGCTTTGTCGAAGGCATTGAGAAATTGGTATTTCAGGTCGTGTCTGTCAACCAGCGACCACTGCCTGCGGGCGTACTGGTAACTCCAGTTATTGCCGGCGCGAGGAAAGTCAATCCATTCGGGGTGGCCAAATTCATTGCCCATAAAATTGAGATATCCCTCTCCCCCCAGTGAGGCGGTAAGCAACCGCAGCATTTTATGTATGGCTATTCCCCTGTCTATGACAGGATGCGTATCATCTATCTGCATATGCCAGTACATTTCCTTATCCATCAGCCAGAAAGCGAGCGTTTTATCTCCTACCAGTGCCTGGTCATGGGATTCTGCATACGCGATGGTCTTTTCTTTGTACCTGCGATTGGTCAGCACGTGCCACAACTCATGTACATTCCATTCTTCATCAGTTTTATGCTTGAGCAGTTTTATCCAATAATCGGGAATCCCCATCCCAAGCCGATAGTCAAAGCCAATTCCGCCCTCTTTGATCGGGCGGCAACCACCAGGCATTCCACTCATATCCTCGGCAATGGTAATCGCCCCAGGCTTAAGGTTGTGAACCAGTTCATTTGCCAGCTGAAGATACGTAATCGCATCCCACTCTACTCCCTCCCGGAAATATTTCTCATAACTGTCAAAAGACACATGTTCTCCGTGGTGGAAATACAACATGGAAGTAACACCGTCGAAGCGAAATCCGTCAAAATGAAATTCCTCCAGCCAATATGCAAGGTTGGAAAGCAAAAATTGGCGCACTTCCCATTTCCCATAATTAAACAATTTCGAATCCCACCCGCTATGATCACCTCTTCCTCCGGGATGAAAATACTGGTCGGTAGACCCATCAAATTCATTCAGCCCTTCAGCAAAATTTTTCACCGCATGAGAATGTACCACATCCATAATCACGGCAATATTCCACTCATGCGCCTTATTGATCAGATACTTCAGGTCATCTGCCGTGCCAAAACGGGAGGAGGGAGCAAAAAAATTGGATACATGGTAGCCAAATGATCCATAATAGGGATGCTCCTGTACCGCCATTAACTGGATAGCATTATACCCAAGCCGGGAGATCCGGGGCAGAATGTTGTCGGCAAACTCCCGATAAGTTCCCAGCCCTTCTTTTTCCTGGGCCATTCCCGTATGACATTCATAAATCAACGGAGAATCAATCTCCGCAGGGTTGTACAATTTATCGGTCCAATTAAATGGTTGTTGCAAGTCCACTACTTCACCCGCAAAATCTGTCGAGCCTTCGGCTTGTACTGCGCGAAAAATATAGGCAGGAATACGGTCATACGTGCCATTCTCGCCCACTACATGCACCTTCACTTTTGATCCGACAGTAAGTTTCCCGTTTGTCGCATCATCGGAAATGAAAATTTCCCAAATCCCGTTTTCCCCCTTTTTTAATGGGTGGGAAGAGCGATTCCAACCATTAAAATCGCCAATCAGAAAGAGTGCCTCCGCACGGGGCGCCCATTCCCGATATCGCCAGCCCTGAGCCATTGGGTCATAATGAATGCCCATTTGACGGTATGCCATTGAAAAATCCCGCAGACTCCCGTTTGCGTCCGAAATTTCACTCAGTGCAGACTGAAATCGCTCCAGCCTATACTCGAGGTCTTCTGTGTAGGGTTCCAACCACGGATCGTCCGCAACCAGTCCCAATACCTTTTTCTTTTTTTCTTCAGCTTTCATATGCTACAAAGTATCAAAATATCCTGCGATTTTTCAAAAGCAGTTTTGTAAATGATAAAAGTATGCATGCATAATTTGTATCGGGTGAAATTTTCTGTTTATATTCGTAATTGGCCTAAAGGACTATACTATGTATGATTATATTATTGTGGGCGGAGGAACAGCAGGATGCGTTCTCGCCTATCGTCTGACCGAAGATCCTTCCATCCGTGTATTGATGGTGGAAGCGGGTGGAAAAGACAAAAGCCGTTATATTAAAATCCCCGCGGCATTTTCAAAAACTTTTAAGACAGAAATTGACTGGGACTACTCTACACCGCCCCAGTCTCATTCGGGCAACCGGTCATACTATCTTCCCCGGGGAAAAGTGCTGGGTGGCTGTAGCAGTGTAAACGCGATGATCTATATCCGGGGGAATAAAAAAGATTTTGATCACTGGGAAAAACTCGGAAATAAAGGCTGGGATTACGACGCCGTTTTGCCTTATTTTAAAAAATCAGAACACCAGACCCGCGGTGAAAACGCTTATCACAATGTTGGCGGGCCTTTTCATATTACCGACTTAAATGAAAGATTCCCCATAACAGAATCTTTTGTAGAAGCGGGAAAAGAACTGGGGTATGAGGTAAACCCCGACTTTAATGGCGAAAAGCAGGAAGGATTTGGATTCTACCAGGTCAATCAAAAAGGTGGGAAAAGATTTAGTGCAGCAGATGCTTTTTTACGCCCGGCTTTGTCCAGGCCAAACCTAACCGTCATCACTCATGCTACAGTACGCCGTATTATGGTGGAAAACAACCGCGCGGTTGGGATTGAATATCAGCTGCCTACACATATTCAGCAGGTCAGGGCAAGCCGGGAAGTGATTCTCACTGCCGGTGCATATAATAGTCCCCAACTGCTGATGCTCTCCGGAATTGGCGATTCAAACGAATTACAGCAAGCGGGCATAAAGCCTTTGGTTCACCTTCCAGGGGTAGGAAAAAACCTTCAGGACCACCTGATTATCCCGATGGTTTTTCACAACAAAGACCATAAAACCCTGGAGAATGCAGAAAGTCTGACAAGTTTGTTTCACTATCTGATCTGGGGAGAAGGTCCACTAAGCAGTAATGTAGCAGAAGCAGGCGCCTTTATCCACACGCGAAGCGGGCTGGAAGGGCCAGATATTCAGTTCCACTTTGCCCCCGGATTCTTTATGAATCACGGCTTTGATACGCCGCCCAAAGGCCATGGCTTCAGCTACGGCCCTACCCTTCTTCAGCCTGAATCTGTCGGAGAAATAAAAATTTTATCTGACAACCCCCTTCAGGCACCCATGATAGATCATCATTATCTATCTGAAAATATTGATCTCGAAACGCTCGTTGTCGGTTATGAGGTAGGGTTGGAACTGGTGCAGACGGCTGCACTCAAAAAATACTTTGACGGCTTTTTCCTTCCGGGAAGAGCATTGAGGACGAAAGAGGAGATTCGGGCTCATATTACCCGCAATGCGCAAACCCTCTATCACCCGGTAGGAACCTGCAAAATGGGCCGGGACGAAATGGCGGTCGTAGATGACCATTTACGGGTAATTGGCATTGAGGGGTTGCGCGTCGCAGATGCTTCCATTATGCCCAAAGTTACCCGGGGAAATACCCAGGCGCCCGTGCTGATGATTGCAGAAAAAGCAGCGGATCTGATTCTCTCAAACCCGCTGCTGGCCAATACGCAAAATACCGAAACGGTAAATGCCGGATCAGTCCACTAGGTATCAGAACTTGCAAGATCCAGCAGAAAGGCGTATTCAAGCGCAACCTCCCGGTAAGACTCAAATCGCCCGGACGCACCGCCATGGCCTGCATCCATATTGGTGTGCAATAGCAGGCGGTTGTTATTGGTGCGGTAATCGCGAAGTTTGGCTATCCATTTTGTTGGCTCCCAGTACTGAACCTGCGAATCATGTAAGCCAGAAATAATCAGTAAATGCGGATACGCACTGTTTGTTACGTTGTCATAGGGTGAATAGGAAAGCATATAGTCGTAGTAGGTTTTATCCGCAGGATTTCCCCACTCGTCATACTCCCCGGTTGTAAGCGGAATGTCTTCATCCAGCATTGTTGTCACGACATCAACGAAAGGTACGGAAGCTACCGCTCCATAAAATAAATCGGGACGCATATTGATGACCGCTCCTACCAGCAAACCGCCAGCACTTCCCCCCATACAAAACAACTTGCCCTTCCGGGTATAACCGGCACGGATCATATGTTCGCCGCAGGCAATAAAGTCCGAAAATGTATTTTTTTTCTTCAGCATTTTACCGTCCTCATACCACTGCCGGCCAAGATCTGAACCACCTCTGATATGCGCAATCGCATAAATAAAGCCGCGATCCAACAGACTGAGCCGTGCAGGGCTGAAATAAGGATCCATGCTATAGCCATATGAACCATAACCGTAAAGAAGCAATGGTGAATTGCCATCCTTTGGGGTATCTTTGTGATACACCAAAGACACAGGAACGGCTGTTCCGTCTTCTGCTTTAGCGTAAATTCTTTCAGAACGGTAGTTTTCAGAAGAAAATCCACCCAGTATTTCCTGTTGTTTGAGCAGTGTACGCTTGCGCGAAACCATATCAAAATCGAAAGTGGAAGCAGGCGTAGTCAACGATTGATAGCTAAACCGCAACACCTGCGTATTAAACTCCGGATTAAAATCCACACCCGCAGAATATGCCGGGTCGGGAAAGTCGAGATAATATTCGCCCTCTCCTTCCCAGGGCATGATCCGGATCTGGTTCAGGCCGTTTTTTCGTTCATCCAGGACTAAAAAGTCTTTAAAAATTTCTATCCCTTCCAACAACACATCCGCCCGGTGCGGAATAATTTCTGTCCAGTTTTCACGGGAAGGTGCTGTCAGAGGCGCCTTAACCAAACGGAAATTTTTTGCCTGGTCATTGGTCAATAAATAAAAATCCGTACCAAAGTGATCCACCGAATACTCATGTTCCTTTTCACGGGGAATAATTGTCGTGAAATCACCCGTAGGATTGGTCGAGTCAAGATAACAGACCTCATCAGAAAGCGTACTCGAAGAATGGATGAATATGTATTGCCGGGATTTGGATTTACTTACCTGAACATAGAAGGTTTCGTCTTTTTCTTCAAAAACCTGAACATCAGCCAAAACAGATGTCCCCAGAAGATGCCGGAATATCCTGTCAGAGCGAAGGGTAACGGGATCCTGCTTACTGTAAAATAAGGTCTGATTGTCAAGTGCCCAGACCATATTGCCTGTTATTTCAGGGATCTCATCACTCAGCAACTCCCCCGTTTCGAGGTCTTTGACATGAATAGTATAAATCCTTCTACCCTGATAGTCAACAGAATATGCCAGAAACCGATGATTTTGGCTAATCGTACTGCCACCAATCTCACAATAAGGTTTGCCATCTGCCAGTATATTCACATCCAGAATAATTTCTTCCGGCTGGTCCAGATTATCTTTTTTCCGGCAATACACCGGATATTCTTTTCCTTCTTCATATCGGCTGTAATAGAAATAATTATCCAACCGGTAAGGAACGGACGAATCATCGGGTTTGATTCGTCCTTTCATTTCTTCAAACAACTGGTTCTGAAGATTTTCAGTATGAGCCATTACAGCCTTTGTAAGGGCATTTTCTGCATTAAGATGGGAAATTACTTCAGGGTTTTCGCGGTCTCGCATCCAGAAATAGGGGTCTATTCTCTCATGGCCGTGTGTCACCAGTTTCCTGGGAATTTGTTTCGCTTTTACCAACATCAAATTGATTTATTCTTTCGGCGAAATTACGTAATTCCTCCATGTTCTTTGTATGCCTGACCGTTGATTTTCACTGTTTTAGGAAAATAAAGACAATCCTTAGCGAAGAATCTCAATTCGTTTGCTGCCCATCAACTGCCCTTTCTCAAACAACTGAAGCAAATACAGGCCATTGGGAAGGTTTCCGAGGCTGAACTGATTTACGGGGGCATTTTTTTCCAACACAATTTTTCCGGTAATATCCATCAGGCGCACCGATTCAATCGCCCGGGAATCTGTCCATTCCATATATATCTGATCTGTTGCAGGATTGGGATAAACCTTCACGCCAATCCATAAATCAGGGGTTATCCCCACGAATACCGGGTTGGCTACCTCATCTCCCGCCGTACCTTCGGGTCTGTCATCTACGGCACGCCATACCTTTATATGATCGAGATATACATATTGGGAATTGGAAAAAGATGAGAGCATAAAGTGAAATCCGGACATATTAAAAAAGGGAAATTCCAGTCCGTCTGTATTGGCATTGCCATTGTCCAGATTATAAATTTCTTCCACTGTAAATTTCTGATTTTCACTGATTTTGGCTTTTACCTGAATCGTCTGGAAAGTCTGCCGGGGAATATGTATGTAAGGATAATCGGTAATGGTTGCGTAGCCGTTGGAGGTAGTATCAGTCATTACAGCCAGAATCCGGATCGTATCTCCGGGAAGTTGATAGCGGAGCATATATCTCTCCAGAATAGAATCCGCACTACTGAAACCAAATTCCTGAGAATTGGCCTGGTTGATGCGGAAATCCATCCACACCGATTCGGAAAAGACGGCTGCGGACCGGAGATATTTAAACCGAGCTCCCGTTGCCTGCGAATACGTACTTGAATAACGAAGCGCACCATCAATGATGTCCAGCGTGGCATATTCTCCTACTGGCTGCCATTTATTCATATCCACTGAATCTTCGGAGAAATCGTCGAAGAAGAGAAATGTATCATCACCGCTTGCCTCAGACGTAGCATTGGGATTGCCATAATACAGACGCAGAACCAGATTTTGCTGTGCAATCACCTGGGGTACACGAAGCCATAAGGTATTCTCTGATGAAGTGGCCGCACTGTCAAAATAAAAAGGAACCGGCGTACAATCGGGAAACACCACCCGCAAATCCCCCAAATCACTTCGGACTTTTCCCTGAGAAAATAATTCGGCAGTATTCACTTCGACCCTTAACTGAATGTCCGTAAGGGTATTTGTGCCGGCACTGTTGTCAAAGGTAATCTCCTTATAATAAGCCCAGCCTGTAAGGCAGTTTTGGCTGTAAAGATTTGAGAAAATAAAAATGGAAAACAGAATTACTAAGTACTTTTTCATGATAAGATATTAGGTGATTTTTTGCTTGGTATCACAAGCAGGCAAAAACGTAATATCTTATTGCAATTTTTTTCGGATTTCAGCCATTTAGCCAATCCTTGAAGCTTTTGGACTTTTCGATACTCACAATTGCCTCAAGATCGCTGGCAGGATTGAGTTCAACCTTCACACGGCTTTTAGAGTAGGCCACCATATTTACAATAGAGTCAAAACCAATTATAAACTGTCGGTTGATGCGGTAAAATTTGGCAGGGTCAAGAGTTTCTTCCAACTGGCTGAGTGTCATATCGATAATATGGCGCCGGTTGTCTTTGGTAATCAGAAATACATATTTCTGCTGACCAAAAAAATAGGCGACTTCCTCCACCGGGACTGATTTGATCTTGTCGCCACTCGTGACCATAAAACGCTTCTGATATTCAGGTGATTTTTTACCCAGCAGAGCCTCGGCTAACACAGAAAGATCAACTTTCGGTTCTGTCGGGCGAGCCTGTTGAAATTTTTTCAGACTTTGGGCAAGCTCCTCTTTTTCAATCGGCTTGAGCAGATAATCGATGCTATTGACTTTAAACGCACGGATTGCGTACTGGTCATAGGCTGTAGAGAAAATAATAGGGGTCGAAACCCGAATCTGATCAAATATAGAAAAACTGTTGCCATCGGCAAGATGGATATCCAGGAAGATCAGGTCGGCCTGATTGCCTTCGAGCCATTCGACGGATGCTTTTACAGAGTCGAGCGTTGCAAGAACCTGTACATCAGGCTCTATTTCTTTCAATAGGCGGATGAGCCTGCGGGCCGCGAGGTGTTCATCTTCAATGACCAGAACTTTCAGCATAGGGCATACATTTCCTTCGGGAAGTTCGGAAAAGTATCGAAGGAAAGGAAGAATTGCGCTTAGATTATTTGTCCATTAGTAAAGCGGGTAACATCAGAAGCAACTTACCTGCGACGACAAGCGAACCGATACAAATTTTGATAGCAGTAAAAACGGTATGGGAGAAATGAATCTGGCTCATAATGTGTTTGTTTGTGGACTGAAACAAGTCATACAATTGATAAGACCAAAATAGGAAATACTGAACCTGAAAAATAACCAGATGAATGCGGATTCTTACGGAGTGGACAGGGTCAATCCGATACATTCTAATAGATATTTCAGAGAGGAAAACTATAGTTGTTTTTCTACAATTTATCTATATTGCCAATACAAGTCGATAGGGCATATTCTTACAAAATAAAGCCCTGCATGGAATCCCAAGCTCAAACTTTATCTGCTCGACACGGCCCGTATTCTGTAAACCGCAGGAATAATCCGTATTCATGGTTCTTAAGAAAAAGGGATTTACCCTAACCTATAGATATGACACATACCACTAACAGCCGTAAAGACGAGCAATGGTATCGCTTACTGATAGAAAATACACTTAATAAAAGTGCAGAGCACCGGAAAATTGTGCTTAGCGCATCCCTAAGAGGCTGTTACGATTGGTATCCAATGGAAGACCTTATACATTGGGATGAACCTATGCACAATATATTTGGCATTCCGCTGGATTTCGAGGCAAACAGAAATGAATATTTTCTCAGCGTCCTGCACCCCGAGGATAAGCAAAGGCTTCAGCAGGAAATAAACCAGATATTAAAACAAGACGTTTCGAATAAGACCTTTAACCTTGAATATCGTATCATCCTTTCCGGGCAGGTAAGGAACATTCAATCTTCAGGATTTTTGCTACATGATTCTTCCGGAACCATTTATCGGATCATGGGTACATGTGAGGATATTACAGAAAGATTGGAGACCATTCAGATTTTGCAGGATCGGGAAACATTTCTTCAGACTATTTTTGACCAAAGCCTGAATGCAGTAATGGTTGCAGATGACGAAGGTAACTACCTATCTGTCAATCCGGCTAGCGCACAATTGTTTGGGTATCCGATAGAGCAACTCTCTCGCATGAATGTGAGCGAATTGAAAACCACCAACATCAAGGATAGTAAGACCCAGTACCATGAATTTCTGGAAAAAGGGAAGGAGATTGGCGAATTTTCTTTTACAAGGCCTGACGGAGAATTCCGCATAGCCCAATATTATGCGATTCGCATAGGTAAGGACTTCAACTTAAGTATACTGGCAGATATTACGGAACGAATTTTCGCTGAAACACAACTAAAAAAAACAAAAATAGAACTCGCGGAAATTACAGAGCGGTTTCAGTTATCCACCCATGCAGCCGGGGTTGGAATCTGGGATTGGAATATCCAAACCGATTATTTGTTTTGGGATGAAATGATGTTCACACTTTATGGCATTCAAAAAGAAGATTTTAAGAACACCGCGGAATCGTGGATTGAAAAAATTCACCCTGATGATATTTCATTGGCCCAACAAGAAATCACCCTGGCCTTAAAGGGAGAAAAAGCCTACAATACAGAGTTTAGAGTCATCTGGCCAGATCAATCCATTCACTATATAAAATCTCTGGCGACCGTACAACGCGATGAACTTGGAAAAGAAATACGAATGCTGGGCACCAACTGGGATATCACCCAGGAAAAGGAGGCTGAAAAACAAAAAATAAAGGCCAGACAGCTCGAACTGAAGAATAAAGAGCTGGAGCAATTTGCCTATATCGCTTCTCACGACTTAAAGGAGCCTTTACGCACCATTATGAGTTTTACAGGCCTGCTTAAAATTCGACTGGGAACAAATCTGGATCCGGAAATCAACGAATTGCTGGGGTTTATTTATCATGCAGGGGAAAAAATGGAAAAACTGATCAAAGGGCTGCTTGAATATTCCTATATCGGCATGAATAAAAATTTGATCGATATTGATCTCAACATTCTGGTTCAACAAGTCATAAATAGCCTTAGTGTACAAATTTCATCGACAAATACTGTTTTAGAAATCCATCATTTACCTGTAGTAAAAGGGTATGAAACAGAACTCTTTGTCATTTTCCAGAACCTGATTTCAAATGCGATCAAGTTTCGCCATCAGGAAATCCCTCCCATCATTCGCATTTCAGCAAAAAAGGAGACGGATGAATGGGAAATTAGTATCTCCGATAATGGTATAGGTATTGAGCCTGAGTATCAGAAAAAAATCTTTGTCATTTTCCAAAGATTACATACTGACAGTGAGTATGAAGGCTCAGGAATAGGCCTTGCCCACTGTCAGAAAATTGCCCACCTGCATGGGGGGAAGATCTGGGTAGAATCAGAATATGGGAAAGGAAGCACATTTTATTTTACGATCTCCGACTTTATTGGAAATTAAGCATCCCAGCGCTCAGAAAACGCCCATTCTTCCAGAAATCGCAGTAGGTATTTTAATATCGGAATGATTAAGTAATTGGGAGAAATGCATCATTCCGTTCGGTTTAATAATGTTCATACCAGGCAAATTTTTCCTGGATGACCGTGTCTTTTTCCGCCTGAATATATTCCAGAAAATACCTGGCAACCGGAGAGAAGTTTTTGTCTTTCAACCAGATCAGGTTCCACGTCGATTTTATAGGAAACCCTTTCACAGAAATGATCTGCAAATCCCCATTGTTCAATTCATTTTTGATACCGATCAATGGCATAATAGAATAACCCAAACCGGCGAGTACGGCCTGTTTTACCGCCTCATTGGAGGTGAGTTCCATATTTTTAGTGACAGGAAGCTGATTTTGGCGAATATAGTTTTCCATCGTACGCCGTGTACCGGAGCCCTCTTCCCGGTAAATCAACGGCAATTGCTCGAAAATCTGATTATTGTAGATCTTCCCATGAAAATCCCGCTCCGTATTGCCGATCAGAAACAGCTTATTCTGCATCAACTCAACATTCTGGATCTTCAAATTTTCAGGTAAAACAGAAACCAGCGAAAAATCCACTTCATTATTTTCCAGACTTTCCACCACCTTCGCCTTATTGGTAACATCCATCTGGAGAGTTACACCGGAATGCAACTTCATGAAATCAGACAAAAAATAAGGCATCACATATTTACCGGTGGAAACAATGGACAACTTCAGTTTCCCCGCAAGTTGCCCCTTATACGCACTGGTCTTTACATCTATCTCCGCTACTTCATTCAAAATTTTCTCTGCAGCAATAGCGATTTCCAATCCAAAATCAGTAACAAAGAGCTTCCGCCCTACGACTTCCGTCAAGGGGATATCAAACTGATCCTGAAAATTTTTTAGCTGGATCGAAACTGCAGGCTGTGTCAAATGCAAACTCTCAGCAGCTTTCGTAACGCTTTTTGTCTGTGCTATTCTCAGGAATACCTGTAACTGATGCAAAGTATAGTTCATAAATTATTTTTATATAAATCATTACAAATATAAATAAAATTATATGAATCCTTTTACTGAATTTTGTCCCAATAAATCAATCATCATTTAATTATGAAAAGAATAACAGTAGCAAAAGGAGATGGAATCGGCCCTGAGATTATGGATGCCACGCTAAAAATCATTCTGGCAGCTGGAGCACAAATTGAAATAGATGAAATTGAAGTGGGGGAGAAAGTTTACCTCTCTGGCAACAACTCAGGCATCGCAAAATCTTCCTGGGACATTATCCGCAAAAACAAAATATTTCTGAAAGCGCCTATTACCACTCCCCAGGGCGGTGGATATAAAAGCCTGAATGTAAGCACACGTAAATTTCTCGGACTTTATGCCAATATCCGCCCGTGCGTAAGCTTTCATCCTTTTATCAAAACCAAACACCCGGTAATGGATGTAGTCATTGTACGGGAAAACGAAGAAGACCTGTATGCAGGAATCGAACATCAGCAAACCGACGAAGTGGTTCAGTGTCTGAAACTCATCAGTCGCCCTGGTTGTGAAAAAATCGTACGGTATGCCTTTGAATATGCCCGACAGTATGGACGCAAAAAAGTAACCTGCTTCACCAAAGACAATATCATGAAGCAGACCGATGGTTTGTTTCACAAAGTATTTGACGAAATCGCTCCCGAATATCCAGAGATTGAAAACGAACACTGGATCATTGATATCGGAGCTGCAAAACTGGCTGCTACCCCCGAAGTGTTTGACGTCATCGTGATGCCAAATCTCTATGGCGATGTACTCTCTGACATAGCGGCTCAGATCACCGGCTCAGTCGGGTTGGCTGGCTCAGCCAACATCGGGCAGGAATGTGCCATGTTTGAGGCAATTCACGGTTCTGCGCCTACCATCGCAGGGCAAAATGTTGCCAACCCTTCAGGGCTGCTCCAGGGAGCTGTCTTGATGCTCAGCCATATCGGCCAAACAGAAATTGCAGAGAAAGTACAAAATGCATGGCTAAAAACCATTGAAGACGGAATTCACACTGCCGATATCTATCAGGAAGATACCAGCAAAAAGAAGGTAGGAACACGGGAATTTGCAGATGCAGTCATTGCAAACCTGGGACAAAAACCCGTTCATTTGAAAGCGGCTTCCTATGAGAAAGAAGTTGCGATTAACCTGCCTAAATATCAGCGGAAACCCTCTGCACAAAAAGAGCTGGTCGGTATCGATCTCTTTGTACAATCAACCGTAACCAACCCCAATCACCTCGCGAGTGAACTGCTGAAGCTGAATGCTGAGGATATCCAGCTTTCGATGATTACCAACCGAGGCATTATGGTTTGGCCTCATGGCTTTGAAGAAACCTTTTGTACAGACCACTGGCGCTGCCGATTCCAGGCAACAGAGGGAAAAAAGATTTCCAAAAAGCATATTATCGACCTGCTCAACAAATCCATTGACTACAATATTGACACCATTAAAACTGAAAATCTTTATGAGTTTAATGGCAAGTCTGCATTTTCTGTAGCTCAGGGGCAATAGTTATTGACATAATCAACCTCCAATTTCCATTGTATGAAAATTCTCCAAGCCATCAAATCTGCCATTATTCCTGCCTGTCTCGTATTCCTCTCAGCGGGAATTTATCTCTCCATCACCGATCCGAAGAGTATCATAAACAGCGGAATATTAGGCTTTTCTATCATCGCGCTTTGTCTGGCATTGCGAAGTATGGAGATAAAAACGATGGTGAATAGTCAACAAAAGATGAAGTAAGCCCATGTAGCTTTCAATAAATAAAACCCCGGGTATTGAGATTTTTGATTTCCCTGATTATCTTAGAACATGAAAGATCTCAAATATCTTCTCGCATATCTCGTACCCGGGGTAATTTTCCTCTCCCTTTATCTTCGCGGAAACTGGGTTTTCCTTGCGATTGCGGTACTATTTGGAGTCGTACCGTTGCTGGAGCAGTTTATCTCCGGCACGGAGGAGAACCTGCCACCAGAAATAGAAGAACAAAACAAAAATCGCAGGTTATTTGATTTATTGCTGTACCTCAATCTGCCCATCCAGTACGGATTATTGGGTTATTTTCTGTTTGTGTTCCGCACAGAAACCCTCACCCCATGGGAGATGGCAGGCATGATTTTGAGTATGGGAATGGCCTGTGGCTCTCTCGGTATCAATGTCGCGCATGAGCTGGGGCACCGGGCAAAAAAATCAGAGCAACGCATGGCGCAGGCTCTTCTGCTGACTTCGCTGTATATGCATTTTTTTATCGAACACAACCGCGGTCACCACAAATATGTAGCCACCCCTTTAGACCCCGCTACTGCACGAAAGGGTGAAACCGTTTACGCATTCTGGTTTCGGTCTATCAGTGGCGGTTATCTTTCTGCATGGAAACTGGAAAAACAAAGGCTGCTAAAACTCGGTAAGCCTTTTGTATCCTTTGACAACCAGATGATATGGTTTCAGTTGATCGAGCTGGTTTTTGTGGGAATGATTGGCCTGATATTCGGGCTGCCAGCGATGTTTGCTTTCCTTGGTGCAGCGTTGGTCGGCATCATCGAGTTAGAAACCGTCAATTACCTCGAACATTACGGATTGATGCGGAAGGAGGTCAGTGCAGGCGTATATGAAAGAGTTTTGCCCAGGCATTCGTGGAATACCAACCGTACGGTGGGCCGTATCTTATTGTATGAACTTACGCGCCACTCAGACCATCATTTTCTGGCAAGCCGCAAGTATCAGGTGCTCAGGCATTTTGAGGAAAGTCCACAACTGCCCCAAGGCTATCCGGGTATGATGATACTGACTTTAATTCCGCCTGTATGGTTTCGGATCATGCACCGACAACTCCATAAAATAGAGGCTTAAATATTGATTTCGCCTTCAAATACAAAAGTTGCCGGCCCCTGAAGAAAAACCTGTTCTTCGGCTGTTCCTATATTTTTGACTTCTACTGCCAGATTTCCGCCGGGAGTTTCAACCGCTACTTTGGAAATAGCCGATCCCTGGTTGTGGGTAGTTAAATGTGCATAAGCACAGGCCGTGACTCCTGTACCACAACTCAGCGTTTCATCCTCCACCCCTCGTTCATAGGTTCTTACCTTCAGGTGACCTGCGTCCACGACATTTACAAAATTCACATTGGTACCCCCGATGTCTGTAAACCTTTCGCTATAGCGAATGGTGCGACCTTCGCCAAACACATCAATCCCGGCCACAGGCTTTTGCGAAAAATGTACATAATGCGGAGAACCGGTATTCAGCCAGAAGGTTGTTTCTGCAAGCTGTTGAAAACCCTGAGGCTGAATCATTTCCAGGCTTACAATTCCATTTCCGATGGTAGCGTGATGTACACCATCCACCGCGTCAAATCGATATACTTCCCGGCGAATACCTAAATCATGGGCAAAAGCTACCAAACAACGGCCACCGTTGCCACACATCGTGCTTTCACGACCGTCGCTGTTGAAGTACACCATGCGAAAGTCGTAGGATGATGAAGGGCTTAAGAGAATAAACCCGTCAGCGCCAATGCCAAACCTACGGTTACACAAAAAAGCAATCTGCTTCTGGGTAAAAACATCCGTGAATTTGCCCTCACGGTTGTCTGCCATAACAAAATCATTGCCCGTACCCTGATACTTATAGAATGGAAGATTCATGCGCATTATTTACAAAAACAAAGATACTTTTATTTGAGGAATACATCGGAAAATAAAGCCGTAGCAGGTATCTTTGCGCGTCAAAATTACTTTTTATGACTGAAGTCGCAAACAAACCTGACCGCGGATCGATTCTTTCTATTTTCCTGACAGTTTTTATAGACATGCTGGGAGTAGGAATTATCATTCCGGTAATACCCGCTTTATTTTTTGATGAAAGCAGTCAATTTTTTTCTTCGGATTTTTCCCATGAAATGAGATCCATCCTGTACGGGTTTCTCATTGCCGCATATCCTTTTATGCAGTTTTTTGGCGCGCCGGTATTGGGGGCATTGTCAGACAGACATGGCAGAAAACCGTTGCTTTCTATTTCTTTGATAGGCACAGCCGTTGGCTATCTGCTGTTTGCCGTAGCGATCATGACCCAGAATATCTGGTTGTTATTTGCCAGCAGGATGTTGCCGGGTTTTATGGGGGGGAATATTTCGATTTTACTTTCTGCCATTGCGGATGTGAGCGATGCAAAATCCAAAACACAAAATTTTGGGCTGGTGGGTATGGCTTTTGGTATTGGTTTTATTCTGGGACCAGCTATTGGTGGGATTTTGGCAGATAGTACTGTGGTTAGTTGGTTTGATCACGAAACCCCCTTCTGGTTTACGGCAGCCCTCACTATCATCAATACCCTGCTGGTTCACTTTCGTTTTAAGGAAACATTAAAGGAGAAGCAGGAAAGTGAAATCAGCTTGGCAAAAGGCTTTAAAAATATCGCGACATCCATGACTTCACCACGTTTACGGGTGATCTTTACAGTTGTATTGTTGCTTTCTCTGGGCTTTTCATTTTTCACCCAGTTTTTCTCTGTCCTGCTGATTGACAAATTTGGTTTTACAGAAAAAAACATCGGGCTTGTTTTTGGTTGGGTAGGTATTTGGCTGGCATTTACCCAGGGATTTACGGTCAGGAAGTTGAGCAAGAAATTTTCTTCCCGGCAAATTCTGAACTTTACACCATTTTTTCTTGGGATAGCACTCGCGACGATATTGATCCCGGACCAGGCATGGTGGCTGTTTGTCATTACGCCTTTTACGGCATCTTTTCAGGGAATTACCGCACCTAACCTCACAACTGTGATTTCAGAGCAGGCTACCGCACGACAGCAGGGAGAGATTTTGGGTATTAATCAATCGGTACAATCGCTGGGTCAGATGATACCACCTGTAATTGCCGGATATCTGAATACGTTGAATGGAAATTTTCCAATACTGGCGGCAGCGGCTTTTACTTTGTGTGGGGGCCTGGTGTATGTTTTCGTATTCCAGAAAAAAAATCCTGCTACAATCCCTGCATAGGTTCCGGTTCGACTTCGAAAATCCGGGCTTCAATATTTACGACTCCATACACTTTTTCCTCACTATCGTCATTGGCATAGAGGCGAAGGGTATAATTGCCAGCCCTGAGTTCTAATTCAGGAATAGCAATATGGGTAAGTGTATAGTCAATTTCATTTTCCTCCGGCATTCCCAGCCATTCACCTTCTTCTTTGAGAATGACATTAGTCGTAAATTCTCTCACATTGTGTTGCTGGTCTTCGAGTACAATAAACAGCGGAAGATTGTTGCGGGTAATCCCCACATAATAGGTTATCACCAGTTCAAGCATACCATTAATGGAATCTTGAACGGGAGGGACAACAACATTAAACTCGCAGGGTTCAGAGTAAAACAGCTCGTAATTAGCCAGCTTAACTTCACCTTTCCATACAGGACGGATCTCTCCACATCCAAGGGAAAGGATCAGGAAGAACGTCAATAGATACTTATTGGAGAGGTGGTATTTGGTCATGATTTTCCGGGCTTCTAAAAAAGCACAACCAAAAATAATACATGTAGAGGAAATACTAAAGCGGTAGACAAATTAATTCTCAATCCGCAACACGAAATATGCGAAAAAGGGAAATTTACGTATAAAATCAGGTTGCTGTATCTGTTTCAACGATCTTTCCCAGTCCCATAAGGACGCTGCTGAGAGCTTCAGACATACCTTCCGTCTCTTCTGCATCCTGATAAACCCCCATGTGGGTAAATTTATCAATCCGTGCAGCTACCAGCGAAGGAATGTCGGCCTGCCCCAGCGTAGCGATGTCTGAAAGAATCTGCTTTTTCACTGCTTCAAAGGCTTTGGCAGTATCTTTATGAGCGCCGCCAAGAGGCTCTTTGATAATCCCGTCGATGATATGCAATTCGAGATTATCTGCTGCGGTAAGCCTAAGGGCTTCAGCCGCCTGCTCCTTGTTTTCCCAACTGCGCCATAGAATGCTGGAACAGGATTCCGGGCTAATGACGGAGTACCAGGTATTTTCCATCATATAGACACGGTCACCAACGCCAATTCCCAACGCACCGCCAGATGCACCTTCACCGATAACGATACAAATAATAGGTGTTTTAAGCATTGCCATTTCCAGAAGGTTTCGCGCGATGGCTTCCCCCTGCCCTCTTTCTTCGGCCTCCAGTCCGGGGTATGCACCCGGGGTGTCAATCAGCGCGACAACAGGGATACCAAATTTTTCAGCGAGCTTCATCAGGCGCAGCGCCTTACGGTATCCTTCGGGATTAGGCATCCCAAAATTTCTGTATTGACGTTCTTTGGTGGTGCGGCCCTTTTGTTGGCCAATAAACATAACCGGATGTCCGTCGATCTTCCCGAGTCCGCCGACCATTGCTTTATCATCGCGGAAGGTTCGGTCGCCAAACAGTTCGATGAACTCTTCAGAAATATGTGTGATATAGTCTAAGGCATACGGTCTTTCGGGGTGTCTGGAGATCTGAACTCTTTGCCAGCGGCTCAGATTGTTATATATATTCACCTTAAGATCGTGTATTTTTCGTTCCAGATCGGCCGATGCAGCATCCATCTCCACACCATTCTCCTCCGCGACCTTCTTCATCTCCCCCAGCCTGTTTTCCAACTCAACAATCGGCTTTTCGAAATCAAAGATATTATTCGGCGTCATATCGTTACCTGTTTTCTTAAGTTGAAGTTACAAAAAAACTTTCATTCTAAGAAAGTCCTTTATCATTCATCTAAAAAATAAAAGGGGTTGGCAATCATTGCTAACCCCTGCAAAAATAGTCAAATTTTTTGAGTAAACCAGTCTATCGGTTTTCTATTGATACATAATCTCTTTTGGCATAACCTGTATAGATCTGTCTCGGGCGACCAATGGGCTCACCATGCTCGCGCATTTCTTTCCATTGTGTGATCCATCCCGGCATACGACCCAGAGCAAACATTACAGTAAACATATCTACAGGGATACCCATCGCCCGGTAAATAATGCCTGAGTAGAAATCCACATTAGGGAAAAGCTTGCGATCGGCAAAATAGGGATCTGCCAATGCAGCTTTTTCAAGACCTTTGGCTATATCAAGGATTGGGTCCTCAATATCCAGCTCGTCAAGAATTTTGTCTGCATATTTTTTGATAACCTTTGCCCTTGGATCGTAGTTTTTATACACCCTGTGTCCAAATCCCATCAGACGGAAGGGATCATTTTTATCTTTCGCTTTATTCAGATACCGGTCCGTATCTCCGCCATCATTATTGATTGCCTCCAGCATTTCGAGTACTGCCTGATTGGCACCCCCGTGAAGCGGTCCCCAAAGCGCATTATTGCCGGCGCTTACTGCTGCAAAAAGATTGGTACCGGAAGAGCCTACAAAACGCACGGTAGAAGTCGAGCAATTTTGCTCATGATCTGCGTGCAATACGAGCAAAGTATCCAGGGCTTCTGCTATTCCTTCATTTTCCTTACCATTCATCATATAAAGGAAGTTGGAAACGTATCCCAGTGAAGGCTTAGGATCAATATAGGGAAGCCCCTGCTTGCGGCGATAAATATAGGCTGAGATTGCCGGCATATGCCCCAACAAGCGGTAAATCGTACGCCAGCGAACCTTTTCGTCTTTCCAGGAGTCTTCAGATTCTGTATAAAAACCAGACAGTGAGGTCAATACTACGCTGAGCATGCCCATTGGATGGGTGTCATCTGGCAAAGCGGTCAAGATAGCCTTAATGCCTTCGGGGGGCTGGATATAGGCCATGACATTAGCTTCAAAATCAGCAAGCTGCTGCTTGTTGGGCAGTTCTCCGAAATGTAATAAATAAGCAACCTCCAGAAAAGAAGCGGCACCGGCAAGCTGATCTATGGGATACCCGCAATGCTCAAGTATACCTTTTTCACCATCAATAAATGTAATAGTGCTGGTTGTAGAACCTGTATTCTTAAAGCCTGAATCGAGCGTAATATAACCAGTAAGATCTCTCAGTTTGGAAATATCAATTGCTTTCTCATCGTATATTCCCGTCAATACTGGTAATGCAAAATTTTGCCCGTCAATCTTTAATTCTACCGTCTCATCTGATTTTATGGTTAAGGACATATTATAATTTATTTGAGGAATAATAGCTACTATATGAAAATGACGAAAGTAAGTATTCTCTGAAGAAATTAAAAATTTGGTAATAAGGTTTTATAGGTGCTCTAACAAATGCCTTTGCGAAATTGTTTTCAAAAGGCATCGAGTTCTGCCAAACCCTCTCCATAGCCTCCGTTTAGGATAGGAAACCGGCACCATGTCTTGGGATCCAGGTTCTCGTCGTCGAGGTGAAAAGATGGGGCATAACGCTCTCTTTTCCATTGATTGATGGACCAGAGCCTGAAAAATTTGCGGATATATCCCTTTAATATTTCATCTGGATAGCTCCCTCTCAGCGTCCTGAAAACTTCTACCGGAGACTTATAATCGCGGATTGCACATTTTTCAATATCGTCAAGAATGGGGTATGGCATCAAGTCCGTTTCATCGGTCTGAGAATATGTGGAAGGCCTCAGTTCTGCCGTAGGCTGCAGGTGATTTACATAATGCAGTTGCGGTATTTTCAATTGATCTTCGGCCCAGCGAAGCCATTCGAGCAGGCTGTCTTTATCTATGCCTCCCAGTGGTGATAATCCGCCTGAAGTATCGCCATCCATCGTTGCATATCCTACGGCTGCCTCACTCCGGTTACTGGTCGTGATAAGCAGTGCTCTGTTGATATTGGCCAGCATCCAAATTCCGGGCGAACGGAGCCTCGCCTGAATATTTTGAAGGGTAATATCATCTTTTTCCCATGTCAGGGGTCTTCCAATCGCCGATTCGGCAAGGCCGATATATTGGCGGTGCAATGGTTCTACATTCCAGTTGTGAAAAGTTGCGCCCAGCCCCAGTGCCAGCTCTCTCGCACTTTGAAGGGTTTCTGCCCCGCTGTTTTGGGTCCCCTGATATACGCAGGTCAGCATTTGAGAAATCACAGACTTGTCGTCGTCCAGTCGGGCATAGCCAATCTTATTCAAAAACATCTCCCGCCCCAGCTCTGATTCTGCTCTTTCCAGCGCCTTTGCACATAATACCGCGCAGGTCGATGAGTCAGCGCCCCCACTCAACGACAACACAAACCCACGGCTGTAACTTTTTCTCATATAGTCAAACAGCCCCAGTGTCTCTGCCAGATAAAATTCTTCCTCCCGGCTTTCAAAAGGGAAAAGTTGGAGCGGTATATCCTGTGGGGCAGTTTCGGGTAAACTACCTTCAGCTACAATCAGGTTGTCGGGAAAATCAGGCTGAAAGCTAAACGATTTTTTCCGTGTGATACTCATTTTATCCACATCCACCACAGCACTCAGTATCTGATAGTCCCGGAAAGAAAAACGCTGATTGCGGGCGAGCAATTCTCCTCCCTGGGCAATCATGATCTCCCCGTCAAAAATGATCCGCCCAGCATCGTTGCCGACAAGGTTGCTGTACACATAGGTACAGGCATAAGAGCGGGAAGCTTCGGTGACCAATCCCTTGCGAACCAGACTTTTGCCAAAAGCAAAATTAGACGCGCTCGGATTGAGAATCAGGTTCACATTATTTTTGTAATGGCGTTGGGCCGGACGGATCCCATTCCAGGCATCTTCACAGATTTCCAATCCTATCCGTACGCCGTCCACTTCGAAGATCAAATCGCCAAACGGATATTCGTCTTCTCCCCATCGATACCAGACGACCGATTCTTCTTTCCACGGCTTAAACCAGCGGGGTTCGTAATAGATTCCGTCTCCGGCGAGCTCCTGCTTGGCGACAAAACCGAGCAATTGTTTATTAAAAATCACCGCCACCACATTGTAAAGGCAATTTTCGTATTCCATCGGAAGCCCTACTGTAACCAATATATCCTCGCATTCGGGAATGATATCCATCAGGCTTTTCAGGCAGTTGTGAGTCAGATAATGACTAAAAAAAGTGTCTTCACAGCCGTATCCGCTGATGGCTAATTCGGGAAGACAAAGAATTTTTACCCCCAGCGAACGGGCTTCCCGGATCGCATCGCGGATATGAGAAAGATTGCCTGAAAAATCCAGCGGCGTTTGGTTAAGGCTTGCACCGGCGAGATGAATATATTTCATGGATTTTTTTGTGTCAAATATACTCAAATCTTTTTGCGATTGCCGAAACCCGACCGATTTTTATTATCTTTAGGCAAACTTTACAAGGATTGACAGAGATACAGAACATATTACTGGCGGTGGATGCCGTTGTTTTTGGCTATCACCCTGGCGAGGGGTTGTCGGTTCTGCTTGTCGAGCGCAGGTTTGATCCACATCAGGGGATGTGGGCGTTGCCGGGAGGATTTGTGCGTGATGACGAATCGCTGGAAGCCGCTGTCCAGCGCGAACTGAAGGAAGAAACAGGAATAGAAATGCGGTACCTGGAGCAGCTTTATACTTTTGGCAATCCGGGCAGAGACCTGCGGAGAAGAGTAGTTTCTGTCGCATATTTTGCCCTTGTCAGGCCGGAGGCTTTCCAGATTTCGGCGAGCTCGGATGCCTCGGATGTGCGCTGGTTTGATGTACAAAAACTTCCGGAACTCGCATTCGACCACAAAAATATTCTGGAAACGGCCATAGAAAGAGTCCGAAGTAAAGTTACCTATGAACCCATTGGCTTTAATCTGCTGGAGGAAAAATTCACCTTTGCAGAACTATTACGCCTCTATGAAACCATTCTGGGCGACAAACGAAATATTGATCGCGCAAATTTCAAGAAAAAGCTCAAAAGCCTTGGCCTGATCGAAGAAGTCAACGAACGACGCAAACAGGCAGGCTCCGGTCGCCCCGCCCGCCTCTATCGATTTAATCTCACCCAATACGCAGAAAAAAAAGCACAGGGTATTTTTGAAGTGCTTTTCCCGCAATCTCCGGGAAAATCCTGAGCATTTTTTCATTATTTTTTAATTTGTGTATTTTTTACACTAAAACTGAAACCCAGATTTTTTTACTCCGTATCTATTTGTGTATAAATCACACAAATAACTTTTATACCAAAACTATGCTGGGATTTAAGTACATACGCTTCGACTCTATGGATTATGTGATCCATTTCCAAAATGGCAAAATCCGCCGCGAAGGCCGGGGTCTCACCTTCCTGTATTTTGCGCCTCAGTCGTCAATCGCCGCGATTCCTGCCGGCAGCAATGACCTTCCGTTTATCTTTACAGAAACCACCCGCGATTTTCAGACAATCACGATTCAGGGACAACTTACCTATAAAGTTGCGGACCCACATCAACTATCGCAGATGCTGGACTTCACGGTAGATGAAAAGCGGGTCTACCAGACCGATGATCACGAAAAACTCGTTCAGCGCCTTGTAAACGAGGCGCACACCGCTACCGCAGCTTTTGTACACAGCCTCAGCCTTCGGGAATCTCTCCGCAGTCTGAAAGCCATTGAAGAGCATATAATCACGGGTCTCAGTGAATCGAAGGCTGTCATGATGCTCGGTGTCGAAATTCTCGGTGTGCATGTCCTCGCCGTGCGCGCTACCCCCGAAATGGCCCGTGCCCTTGAAGCAGAAACCCGCGAAGCGCTCCAACAGGAAGCCGATCAGGCGGTATTTGAAAGGCGCAATTTTGCCGTAGAACAGGAACGAAGAATCAAAGAAAGTGAGCTCAACACAGAAATCGCTATGGAAGAAAAACAAAAACAGATTTCTGAAAAACGAATGGAAACGGCTACGGTCGCTCAGGAAAACGAACGGAAAATCCGGGAGATGAAAATGCAGGCTGAAATCTCCTTAGAAAAACAGCGCCGCGAACTCACCAATCTTAAAGCCACCAACGAAAAGGAAGCCGCCGACACCCAGGAATACGCCCTCCGGGCTTTGCTGAACCCTTACCGGGAACTGGACTGGCGCACGCTTATGGCTATTCATAGCGGGAAAATGGAAGCAGGGAGTCAGATTGCCATGGCTTTCCGCGAAATAGCTGCCAACGCTGACAAAATCGGCACATTCAACATTTCGCCCGACCTCCTCCAATCGATCATTAAATCCAAATAGGTATTCCCACAAATTATGATAGATCAGGCCATCGTCATCCACGACAAAACCCGGCTCGAACAACTCATCGAAAGGTTTAACTCCAAAGCCCAGGCAAAATTTTATATTGAGCGATCAGGCGGAAATTTCTACACCTATGAGGAGGAACACCAGGCATTTTATCAATCTCTCGATCAGGTAATCCGCACCCTTGGCAACCGGCTCAGATACAAGCGGATTCTTCGCGAATATTTACCTTCTTTTATCTTCGCGTCCAATCAGGTCATCCTGATTTTAGGCCAGGATGGCCTGGTAGCCAACGCAGCAAAATACGTGGATACGCAGCCGATTATTGGCATTAATCCGGATCCTCTCAGATACGACGGGGTACTCCTGCCGTTTACTCCTGGTAATTTTCTAACAGGCCTCACACAAGTTTTGGATAATGATTTCTCCGCCAGTTATGTAACCATGGCAGAAGCCCGGCTTAAAGACGGTCAGTCTCTGCTTGCGTTCAATGATTTGTTTATTGGCCCGGCCACTCACCGCTCTGCCCGGTACGAACTCCGGTTTCGGGGCCAGACAGAAATCCAGTCATCGAGTGGCATTATCGTTTCTACAGGTGCTGGTTCAACCGGATGGCTAAGTTCTGTGTTTAACATGGCGCAGAGTGTTTCACACATGATTTCCGGATCACAACCCATCCAATCCCCTGCCCTGCCCTGGAATACCCGGGAATTGATATTTGTGGTAAGAGAACCCTTTCTGAGCAGACATTCAGCCATTTCGCTCACAGCTGGAAAAATTGCCAGTGGAGAAATGCTGGAAATAGAATCACGCATGCCACATCAGGGAGTGATTTTCAGCGATGGAATAGAATCCGACTTTCTCAGGTTTGACTCCGGTGCAATCACACAGATCGGGATATCAGACCGGCAGGCTTGCCTGGTAAAAACGACTGATTAAAATCCCAGTTGCAACGAGAGAAGCAGCATCCGGCCATTCGAAGCCAGAGAAGAACCATGTAAAAAATATGCCTCGTCCAGTAAATTGCGGATACCCACCGTCGCATATCCCCAATTAAAATCATACCCCACGTGAAGGTTGACGACATTCCATCCGGGTGTTCCACCATCTGGCGAAAAATCATTCATCAGATCTTCAGATGAAAGTCTGTCCTGAATGCTGGCATGCAACCATTCCATTTTGCTCCAGACACCTGATTTGGACCTAAACCGAAGCCCAAGACGGCTATTTAATGGCGGTATAGCGGTCATGGGCTCATTGAAGGTAAGATTTTGTCCATTTGTATAAGAGAGGCTGCCAAACAAAGCAACCGAGCGGGAAACCGGCACTTCGACTTCTGCTTCAACGCCCTGTACATACGATTGAGAAAGATTTACCTTGCGGTAAACAGGCTGGTTTTCATATTCACCCGAGCCCTGATAAGAGCTTCTGACTAAATCAATCTGGTCAGTAAGCTGGGTACGGTAAAAGACGACAGAGCCAGAGAAAAATTTTGTCCGGGCTTTAAGTCCCACTTCCGACGTGAATGATTTTTCAGGGTTAATACTGTCATTGGGCACTTCAATCCCAAGATCGGAAACACCGATAGTCTGAAAATCATGCAGGTTGGGGGTTCGAAATCCCGTATTAAAAGAAGAAGTCAGATGAACATTGGGATGAATCGGATACATTGCCGATATATTGCCGACCAAAGCCGAAGGCATTACCTCCTGTTTACCGAATTCGGAGTTTTCAAAGTTTAGCGCTGAGAGATTTGCCCTGCCTCCAAAAGAAAGCCTGAGCTTCAATACATCCAATGTATGCAGACTATACACACTCAGTCCCGCGGCAGCTGCCCCATCCTCAAACGTTGAAGGCAAGCCATGGATATTTCCGGTAGAAACCTCTCTGCCTGTAGCTTGAGTATAAACGTCATCCGAATAATATTCTACGCCGGAGACAAATCGCCAATAAGGATTGGGGCTGGAAAGCACTTCCACGGCACCGCCCCAGGTATCCACTTGTTCTGTATGAGTTATTTCCAGACTGCTTTTCTCTTTCAGTGAAGTTACCTGATCAAAAGCCCGTTGGTATGAGCCCGTAATCTTCACCTGACGGAACCATTTACTGTCGTAATAAGAGACCAATCGGCCATAAGCAAGCTGACGCGACCGGGGATCATGCCGGTAATTCTGAAAATCTCCCGAGGCTATGCGTGCATAATCGGGTATATCCTGCTGATCCATAGACTGCCACGAAAACGTAAGCAAATGGTGGCGGGATAGTTTTATCAGGGCTTTTACATTGGCGGCTGTTTCCCCGTAGCCCGAAGGATCGAGCGCGGATTGCGTATTTCCAGGAAAAATATTGCCAAACATTCGCTTCGTATAACCACCGCTGACGGCTACATGCGAACCACTGATTTCCATCTCCCCCCGTAGCGATTTTTCCATATCGCGGCTGGCCATTTTGAGGAAGGTATTGCCATGAACTTTTAGCCCTGTGTCAGAAAATTTGGGCGTCCGGGTAAAAACCTGCGTAACGCCTGTAAGCGCATCACTGCCATACTGAACGCCACCTGATCCCCGCATCACTTCCACCCTGTCAAGCGTATAGAGGTCAACTGTGTTGAGCCAGGGATTCATTCGGGTTGATAATAAGGGCGTATTGATACGAATCCCATCCACCATCATCAGCGTACGGTTGCCAGACAGTCCGCGAATACGAAGGTCGGCGGTACCGGGTGCATTCAGTGGTGTCCATATACCCGGCAAACCAGCCAGAGCTTCAGGCACCGAACGAGGTGCGTCCTGAAGCATTTGTTCGCGGCCATATACCGAAACCGATGCGGGAGAGATGAAAATTTCCCGCTCAAACCGCTGGGGGGTTACAGCCTTTTCTTCATCCAGCTGGCGCACGGAAGGGTACAAAGCGACCCCCAGAGAAAGTACACTATCGGCATTGATAACCACCTCACAGTCAACATTTTCATAGCCTATGTGTGTGATCCGAAAGTAGTAAACACCCGGTTTCAGTCCTTTAAATGTGAAATGGCCTTTATGATTGGTAACGGTGCTGGAGGTCAGACCAGCTACAGATATAGCCACATTTTTCAACGGCTTACCCGTCGCCCGGTCAAATACTGATCCTTGCAGAACTTGTGCCGTGAGTGATACAGAAGTGAAAAGGAAAAGCAGTAAGGTAAGCGTGGTAATTCGTAGATGCATGATGTATAAACGAATAATCATTCAAAAACGTCCATCCTGCGCAAAAAAACTATCAGTTAGCCTTCCAGAAGGTTTGTCCTGCAGAACCGGAAATACTATTGATCCTAACTACATAGTTACCTGCGGCAAATCGCGTAGCATCTATCAGCATCCAGGAGACTCCGGCACCTAATTCAGCGCTTTGCTGATACACAGGCTTGCCAAGCATATCTACCACTACCAGGTCAACTTTTTGACTTTCGGGAAGATAGACTTTTAGCTTGAGCATGGTTGAAGCAGGCAGTGGGTTGGGAAATACTGATAACTGTATAGATTTTAAACCCGGCAGCAAGATTTCCACCTGGTTGGAGTATCGGATGGTGCCGGCGGGATCGCGAAGTTGCAGCCGGTAGACAGCGGCAGATCCTTCGGGAAAATAGTCCTTAGCGGACGAAACAGGCAGAAACACATCGAAAAACCAGTCCTCTATCTCTACAAAATCACCGCCATCCACACTGCGTTCCAGCGTGATTTTGGTGCGATTTTTTACCCCTTCGGTTGTCCAGGCAAGCTGTATATTTTGTTCGGAAGTCCATTCGCCGGAGAGTACAACTTCAGGGGAAAGCACACAAGGGCTGGTATTGACTACATTTTCAGGGATGTTAGCCGCAGCTAAAATAGCTCCGGCGGCGCCGCTTGTAGCGCCCTGATTCGAGGCACAGGCAGTAGCTGTACCGGCGGCACCTCCTGTAACACTGGCAGATACCAAACCTCCATAAGCGGTTGCTACCCAGATCACGCCACCGCCACCGCCGCCGCCGGGGCCGGGACAATTGCTCCCCAATGTTGAATTTCCACCGTTGCCCCCATTGGCCTGGATGGTAAGTGCCGAAGCCCCGTACCCATTGGTACTCAGAAGAATCGTTCCACCTCCCCCCCCGCCGGAGGCGCCATCACCCAACACCGCTGCCGGACTTTGTCCGTTTGCACGTATGGCGAAGCCATTCCCTTCAATATCATTGGCTTTGATGATAATAATGCCACCACCGTTGCCGCCATTGTTTCCATCATTGTCATTGTCGTGGCCACAACCGCCACCTCCGCCCATAAAGATATTGTTGTTGCCACTTGTCCCATAGCCATAAAAACTCAGGCCTTCCCCGCTACTGCCAACATCAAAACTGGAACAAAATACCGAACTCCGATACCCTCCGGCTCCGCCAAAAGCATAGTTTGTTCCCCCTCCACCGCCATTGTTGTGATCATTGCCACCGCCACCGCCATTAGCCTGAGCGCCTTTTCCATATTCTTTTCCGACTATGTATTCAGCAATTCCTTCTCCTTTCATTCCGCCTTTGGTGTCAACACCTCCTGGTCCTGCATATGGATAGTAATAATCAGGGTCGTTGGGAAATATCATACACGTAGTATCTCCCCGCAAATGCGTCCCTCCCCGAAACCCCTGATTGCTGACATCGATATTGGCAGCGAGGGTAAGCGTTCCGGTGAGTTCAATGGCAAGTACACCGCCGGTGGCGCCATTCCAGGCCTGGGCGGTAAGGGTTCCGTTGACCGTCTGGTTGGTGTATTGAGGAACTTTTACCAGTTGGATACGGGCGTCGGAATCGGTGCTGTAGGTATTGACCAGCTCGTATTGGAAGCCGATTTTATTGCCGTTGACCCCACACACAGAAGCCATTTCAAATAAGCCGGCACCATTGATATCTGTGATATCGCCATAAGTAAAATTATTAGACTCGTCGATGGTCGCCCCTTTCATCTGAATGATCAGGACACGATCATTGAGGGCAAAAGCGGAGGGGTCGGCAACCGTGACCGTGCTATTGACATTGTCAACAGTCAGTACTTCCGTATATTGATTGACCACTCCGGAGATCTGAGCCTGGAGGGAAAATGAGCAAGAAAAAATTACAAGCGGTAATAAACTGGGAAATATGCGCAACATAGCCGCAAAGATAAGGTTGAGGTAAATACTTTCAAAGGAATGTAACATAAAGGCATTTACCCTCATTCCTTTGGCCTTCGAATATGCAATGAAACAGCTTAAAAACAACTTAAAAGTGCGCAGAATGTTTACCTGGTCTATTTTCGGTGGCGTTGAAGTTTCACGCAGAGGTACTGTGTTGAGAAGCAAGGGAAATTTAAAAAAAAAGTTATATCTTAGATATAGAGAAGTGGGTCAAAGACCGCACTATCTCGTGTAGTCCGGGCCTTGAGTCTGGACTACTTCCGTTTTAGGGGCTAGCTGTTGTTTGGGTGTACGTAAGGGCTAATTGTTTACGGCCATTTCCCTGATTTTCTTTCCTGAGTGCCATCAGTTGGCAGCTTTGTCCTATATTTGGGGAAAACAACCCTTTGAATCACTACCGGAAAGCGCTTTTGCTGACACAAACCCTTACGCCACGGAAGGTCAACAACTTCCGCAGGATCTGGCAGTCCTTTCATTATTCAAAATACAAACAACAACCTCACCATAGAGGCAACCCCGTAAAAATCGGGATTGAGCCGACCACCTCCTGCAATCTGCGCTGTCCGGAATGTCCTTCGGGGCTTCGCTCATTTAGCCGTCCTACGGGTATGCTGGGTATGGAACTTCACCGAAGCGTTATTGACCAGCTTCATAAAGATCTGGTCTTTTTGCTGCTTTATTTTCAGGGGGAGCCCTATCTGAATCCACAATTTCTGGACATGGCAGCTTACGCACGCGAAAAAGGTGTTTATAGCGCTACAAGTACCAACGGACACTATCTGACAGAAGAAAAAGCGCGTATGACCCTTGAAAGCGGGCTTTCAGAAGTGATTATTTCTATAGACGGAACGACCCAGGAAACCTATCAGTCTTATCGCGTCGGAGGCAATCTGGAGAAGGTAAAAGCAGGCGTAAAAAACCTTGTAGAAGCCCGGAAAAAAGCAGGAACCCTGTATCCGTTTATTGTCATTCAGTTTTTGGTTGTGCGGCCCAACGAGCATCAGATACAGGACATAAAAATACTGGGGAGAGAATTGGGGGTTGACGCTGTGGTTTTTAAAACCGCGCAGATTTACGATTATGAGAATGGAAGTGAGCTGATTCCGACAATCTCAAAATATAGCAGATACCGGCAGGGAGATGACGGAAAATACCACCTCAAAAACCGTCTGGACAACCAGTGCTGGAAGTTGTGGCATGGCGCAGAGATTACCTGGGATGGAAAGGTTTTACCCTGTTGTTTTGACAAGGATGCGGATTATGAGATGGGAAGCCTGCAAACAGCATCGTTTGAGTCCATTTGGCGGAGTCCCGCTTATCACCATTTTCGCAGTCAGTTGCTCCATTCGCGCGCGGAAATAGACATGTGCAGAAATTGCTCTGAAGGCACGAAGATTTTTGCATAATATGCTGATAATTCCTATTCAGGAATATTTCTCTGTCGAAAAAACCATAAGATCTTACATCCACGAAAAAAAAGGGTTACCATTCAACATCGACTTTTTACTGCCCAAACCCCTGTATTGACGCTTCCTCTTTAGATCATTGTTCACATTCGGCCCAAATCTTACATTTGAATTGTAAGTATGAATTGAGTCGTATTTAAAAAATTTGTGAATAGATAATCCTATGAGCTGCTCATTAAATTCCGCTTTCGATAAGAAAATCCGTTTCCTGCTTGTATTTGTGTTAAGTGCGCTATCGTTAAGTAATAGCATTGCCCAACCCACCGATTTTGCAGATCAATTGGTTTCTTCCGGCTTTAACAAAGCAGAAGGAATCACCTTTGACTATATGGGCCGGATGTATATATGGGAAAAAAGAGGGACTGTCAGCATTATACAAGACGGGAATAAATTGCCCAACTATCTGATTGACATACAGGAAGAAGTAGCTAACCACAACGACCACGGATTAAACGGGTTTGCCCTTGATCCCAATTTTCAGTCAAACGGCTACATTTATCTCCTGTATTCTGTTGACAGACATCACCTGATGAAATTTGGCACTCCGGCCTACAATCCAAATACCAATGACTACAATCAGGCAACCATTTCACGACTGACCAGATATACAGCAGATGCCTCAAACAACTTCAACAGTGTCATACCCGGCAGCCGTACCATTTTGATTGGAGATTCGGTTCACAATGGAATTCCGATGCTGGGCACAACGCACTCCGTAGGCAGCCTCGTGTTTGGCACAGATGGAACATTAATGGTATGTAGCGGGGATATGTATTTTCATGAAAATGCCCCAAATAACTATGAGCAGCAGGCTTTGGTCGATGGTATCATAGGTGCCGATGAAGTCATTGGCCCATGGCGGGCACAATATCTCGGTTCTCTCAATGGGAAGGTACTTCGTGTGGATCCGGCTACCGGCGACGGCGTTGCGAGCAACCCCTTTTACGATGCAGCACACCCGCGTTCTGCCCAATCAAGAGTTTGGGCATTAGGATTAAGAAACCCATTCCGCATGGTTATAGAGTCTGAAACTGGCAGCCATAACCCCAATGACGGCGATCCCGGGATTTTTGTAGTCGGAGACGTTGGGTTTTCAACCTGGGAAGAAACGAGTGTGATTTCAGGACCCGGGCAAAATTTTGGATGGCCATTATTCGAAGGGAGTACAGAAGCGCCACCATACGTTGCAAACGAACCTTACAATATGGGAGCTCCTACCCCATCGGGTTGTTCACAGCCTTACTACAAATTTTCGGATCTCCTTTCCACAACGGGTTCATGGCCTGACCCATGTAATCCGGGTCAGCAGATTCCATCCTCTCAATATCACCTTTTTACACATACAAAACCCGTATTTGATTATCATCACGGAACCAATATCTCGCGGGTGGTGGTAAATGGAAACGTCATCAGCATGAATTCTGATCCGTCTTACGGATCTGCATTTAGTGGAAATGCAGCGATTGGCGGATTATTTTATGAAGGCGCAGATTTCCCACCAGAGTGGAGAGGGTATTATGCAGCGGATTTCGGTGAAGGCTGGATTAAACATGTTGAGTTTGACAACGAGTTTAATCCTATACAAATCACACCTTTTATAAAAATCGCAGGAAGTATTCCGGCAATTGCCGCGAGCCCCACTGAGCCAGGTATATTTTATATCGATTTTTACGAAAAAGAGATCAGGAAAATCACTTACCAACCGGCAAATCTTCCGCCTACGGCCAGAGGAACGAGCAATAAGATTTATGGTGTCAGCCCATTGACTGTCGATTTTGATGCCAGTACGAGCAGCGATCCGGATAATGATCCTTTGGACTACGTCTGGGATTTCAAAGACGGTTCGCCAGTAGTTCATAGCATTACCGCAACCCATACGTTTACAGCACCTTCCAGTGCTCCGGCAGAGTTTGATGTGGTTTTGACCGTAATAGATGACGATTTGGAAAAGGATTCAATGATCATTACCATTTCGCTCAACAATACACCACCGCAAATTGTATCTACCAGCCTTGACAATGTCCATTATTTCGACATGTCGGGCAATAGTGTAGTACCGTTAAATGCTGTAGTTACAGATGCAGAACACGGCCCTTCAGAGCTCACTTATACATGGGTAACTTCTCTCCGGCATTTCAACCATGAGCATCAGGAGGCCGATGACCATGCAGCATCTACCACCACGATTCTTTCTCCCGTAGGATGTGATGACATCATGTACTTCTACCGGATTTATCTGACGGTAAAAGATGCAGCAGGACTTTCCAGCAATTTGATCCGGGATATATATCCGAATTGTGGCGGACCTGTTGGCCTCTCCGATTTTCTCAACTACATCTCCGGACAGAGTACCATTCTGGATGTGCTGAGCAATGATCAACCCAATAATGGCAACGCCATTGATCCCACCTCAGTATCTGTAGTAGATCCGCCTGAGTGGGGAACGGTTTCTGTAAATCCGCTTACAGGTCAAATTACCTACACCCACAATGGAGGGCCACAAAAAGAAGATTGGTTTAGCTATAAGGTGAATGACGTTTTCGGAACCCCATCGGCAGTAATCATGGTAACACTGAAAGAGTCCTCCGGTGGAAATGGTTTCCCTGTTGAATATCTATCTGTAAATGCGTTTGCCAAAGGAGATCATGTAGATTTGGAATGGGTAACATCCAGTGAAACCAACAATGATTTTTTCACCATCGAGCGGTCTTCTGACGGTAAAGTTTTCTGGCAAATTCAAGAGGTCGATGGAAAAGGGACTACCCAGGAGCCGACCTATTATAAATCTACTGATGAAGATCCTCTGCCGGGTACCTCCTACTATCGCCTGCGGCAGACAGACCTGAATGGACATATGAGTTTCTCCTCGGTAATGGAAGTAAACATCGATCCCCGCGGTCTGGGAATGAAACTACAGGTAGCGCCAAATCCGGTACAGCATGGGGACAAATTTTCAGTACACTTTATAGCTGCGGAAACCCGTCCCGTTTATCTCGAAATATTTGATTTGAACGGAAGGCATATTTATAGTACCAACTATTCCGCGACCCGCGGGCTCAATGAGCTGCCGTTATCTTCGGATACCCTTACCCCTGGCATTTATTTTATCAGGCTGTCGAATTACTTTCAGTCAGAGACAGCCAAAGTCATCATTCGTTAATAGGATTTAAGCACAAATTTTTAAAAAGCAGGATATAAATGTCCTGCTTTTTTTTAATACATTTACCTCACCAAGATCTTTGTATTCTATGCGTGTCATATCATTTGTCCGGCTGTTTATGTTTATGCTCATCCCGGAGATGATGGGATTACATATCCTCCTGGCTCAACCGCCAGGATTTGCCGACCAACTGGTCGTCTCCGGCTTTAATAAGCCTGAAGGAATCGCCTTTGCCCCCAATGGACTTATGTATGTCTGGGATAAACCCGGCATCGTATATGTGGTCGAAAATGGGGTCAAACTGCCAACTCCCCTGATAGATATCAGTGAAGAAGTGGCCAACCACAACGACCTGGGGCTCAGCGGCTTTGCCCTTGATCCTGACTTCTGGACCAATGGCTATTATTATCTCCTTTACAATGTGGACCGGCACCATCTGCTGCATTATGGAACCACTTCATACAGCGCCACTGCCAACGAATACAACAACGCAACTATTGCACGCCTGACCCGCTATACAGCCAACGCTGCCAACGGATATAAAACTACGATTCCAGGCAGCAGGTTTGTCCTTTTGGGAACAAATATTGCCGATGGGATCCCTGTAACCGCTCCTTCACACAGCGCGGGCAGTCTCGTTTTTATGCTTGACAAAACCCTCATGGTCTCTGTCGGCGATGCGTACTCCGGCTCTACCCCATCACTGGATTACTCCGCACAGGGCATTATTGATGGGATTGTCGATTCTGTTTATGCCGCCATTGGCAGATACCGCGCACAATATCCCTATGTGCTCAATGGAAAAATCCTTCGTCTCGACCCTGCTACGGGAGACGGGCTTCCCAGCAATCCTTATTTTGACCCGACAAAACCACGTGCTGCCCAATCCCGAATCTGGGCAATGGGCTTCCGCAACCCTTTTCGCATGGTCTATCTCCCCGGCACAGGTGAGCATAACCCCGCACTTGGGGATCCGGGTACACTGATGATCGGCCATGTAGGACATAATGACCGGGAGGAACTCGATATCATTACTGCCGCAGGCCAAAACTCCGGCTGGCCGATTTTTGAAGGGGTGGACACCAATTTTGTCAACCTCGCCGACTTACCCCCGGGCTTCTCTACTTACGTAAACCACAAATTCCCTGCATTTGAATATCGGCATGGTACGCCGCTTTCTCATATTACTGCCGGGGGAACGGTCTATGAGATGGGACTCACCAATCCTTCGTATGGCAATGCGACGGCGGGTACCTGCGCAATGGGAGGGATTTTTTATGAAGGCATGGATTTTCCTCCACTCTACCGCAACGTATATTATCATATGGATTTCAGCGATGGCTGGGTAAAAGCCATTCGCCTTGACGCAAACAATGAGCCGGACTCTGTCTATGATTTTATTAATAACGGACCTTCCATGGCTTGTCTGGCTGCCAGTCCAACCGAGCCCGGAATGTTTTATGTAGATTATTATGCTAAAGAGGTACGCAAAATTGTATATGCACCTGCAAATCTGCCCCCCACAGCTGTAGCAATGGCTGATACCAATTTTGGTCCGGGTCCGCTGACTGTCCAATTTGACGGGAGCAATTCCTCCGACCCCGACAATGACCCCCTGTTGTTTTCCTGGGATTTTGATGATGGCTCTCCGTTGAATACGTCCATCAGCCCCCAACATATTTTTTCACCCCCGACTTCCGCCCCTGCGCAGTATGTGGTAAAGCTTACCGTAACAGATGATGATGGTGAATCCCATACAGATTCGCTGATCATTTCCCTCAATAATACCCCGCCGGTAATTGTCTCTTCAAGTCTGGACAATGTCTTTTCTTATGACATGTCAGGCCTGACCACGGTTCCGCTGAATGCAGTAGTCACCGATGCCGAACACGGCCCTTCCCAACTGTTTTATTCCTGGCAAACGTCACTTCACCATTCTGACCATAGCCATCCGGAACCAGACGACACCGCCAAAGTTTCCTCCACCGGGCTTCAGCCGATCGGATGCGATGGGGTATTGTATTTTTACAGAATTACCCTGACGGTCACTGATGCAGCAGGATTATCGGCCACGATCCACAAGGACTTGTACCCGGATTGCGGTGGCCCCATCGGGCAAACAGATTTGTTTGGTTTTACTCCGGCGATGAGTACCGTATTAAATGTGCTGGCCAATGACATTGCAGGTCCGGCACCGATAGACCCGGGTACTGTCTCTATTGTAACGCCGCCAATACAGGGCACGGTGGTGGTAAATCCGGCCAACGGGCTGATCAGCTACAATTATTTTGGCAGTACAGATTCCACCGACCATTTTTCTTACCAGGTAGAAGATTTATTGGGAAATGTATCCCCCGTTACCCTGGTCGAACTGGTAAGCGGGCTTCCCGATGTATTGTTGCAAATTGTGAGTTTTCAGATTCAGAGCGAATTGCAGGGAGAATCTGTACAAATCACCTGGGATGATCCCTCACCGGAAAACCTCCGCGAATTCGTCATCGAAAGATCAGCCGACGGCAGGTATTTTCGGGAAATCATGGTTGTTTCTCCTGAAAAAAGTCATCCAGCCACATCGTTTGCGGCGACCGATCGTATGCCCCTGGCAGGACAAAATTTCTATCGGGTCAGACGCACAGATAAAACCGGATATAGCAGCTATTCCAACCAGACAGAAATTAATGTTCCCATCCTTTCCGCCGGGCTAAACCTCCGTATGTATCCCAATCCGGCGGTTGAAGAAGGGAAGATTGTACTTACCTACCACCTGGAAGAAAGTGCGCAGTGTTTCCTTGAAATCGTTGACCTTCGCGGGAAAAAGATGATAGAAAAAACCCGAACAGGAACTGCCGGTGAAAATGAATGGAATCTCCGAACACAAGGACTGGCAGCTGGTCTTTACCTGGTCAGAGTTTCTACAGAAACTGATACGCAAATCCTCAAACTGATAATCAGATAGGATCAATTCCCGTCTCAGGATTTGCATACAAGAGATACCAGTCTCCGGCCTGAAATACTTTTCCTTTGATATGGGAGGGGACCGCTACATAGTCCAGTATTTTTTCATTGACCATTTCGCCATTCTCCCCCAACAGCAGGAAATAGCTGTGGTCACCATTCGCATCAGTAGTGACAAATACGGGCGGAATCCCTCCCCGAATACAAAGCGAAGCACAAGCCCTGTGGGGTTTTCCTTCTCCGGGTTTCATTACGCCGAAGTAACATTTTGGGTCCACAATTTCGCCTGTCATCTCTGCCTCACCCAGGTCCACGGTTGAGAATATTTGCAATTTAGCATCATACCCAGACCGATCGTCGGAAAAACCTTTCAGCGCCTCACTGCGGCTGGTAAGTTCAAACAGCGTTTTTCCATCGCGGTAAATCAGGGTTCCCTCCAGCGACAACTCTCCCTTGTCAAGAGGCCGTCCGATTTTCTGTTCATATTCCATCAGCAAACCTGAGGCGCCAAATTTGCCAAAGTTGATCAGGGGGATGGTTTGATATACCTGGTTTCCGAGGAAATCTCTCCCGCTCACCACCCGAATGGCTGGTATAGGAGATTGAAATACAATTCCTTTCAGCGTGATCTTCTTGCCCAGTTCAAATTTTGCGATGGGAAATTGTTTTTGGGAAGAAACCCATATCCAGGCACCCCCGCCAAGAAAGATTGCAATCAACACGACCACAACCAGCAGCGGCATACGGTAGGAAGCCGGCATTTTGGGTAAGTAGCCGATATAAAAATCATCAGACTTCCCGGCATTATTTTCTACTTTTGAAGACATTTTTTCAGATTAGGTATTCTGATTAAGAAATTTTCACAGGTTCTACCCGCGTGCCCTCAGGATGAGGCGAAGGGTTTACATAGACGACGGTTCCCCTCATCAGAAGATCATAAGTAGCGACTTTTTCCTTAAAAGGCGGTGGGGATGTACCATCTTCCGGCTTGTATTCGTACCCATGCCAGGGGCATACGATACAGCCATTGACTATTTTCCCTTCTCCCAGCGGGCCATTCTGGTGTTTACAAATATTGGAAATAGCCGACAGATGATTGCCATAGCGGAAAATGGCGATATTTTCTCCGCCTGCCAGAATCATTTTTGCCCGTTTATCGGGAATTTCTGCCAAATCACAGACACGAACAAAACCGTCCTCTACCAGATTCTGTTGATTATTTTCCCGGTGCTGTTTTAGACCGGCCATCAGGTGAATCACAATCAGGAAAGTCATGCTCGAACCGACCAGGCTCACCGATACCAGCGAAGTATTGTACTGCACGACGCCCAGCATCACATGCATGATCAACATACCCCAGGCAAGATAGACCATCATATGCAGGGCTTTCCAGACACGCGGACTCAGCGTATTGAGCCAGAAATCATGACTGGTAGCTGCCATCAGAAACAGAATCACCAGCGGGAAAAAACCCAAAACTTCGAAAGGGAATCCCGACAAACTCCCATAGTCAGAATTGGACACAAACAGCGAAACCAATGGATGGAGAGAACCCAATGCATGAAACTGGATGATGCTGAATATCCCATGTACAGCTGCAATCAGAAACATAGATACGCCGAGATGCCGGCGGTTGTACAGCAACGGTAAAAACCGCTGATCAAGACGGGCCAGCGGCCCAATTGCCAGCACCACATGCAACATGAGGATTGACAGGCTTCCGAAAGCCCTGATTATCAAAGTCTCAGGGGTTACCTCAGGGGTAAAAACCACACTGAGTCCCACATAGGCTCCGATATAAAGGATAACCAACCCGAAAATCAGCCAGTCGTAGATCTTCTTCTGCCGGTTCCAGCCGATTGCTTTATAAGTTACTGACATAACAATAGATTACAATTCTATTTCCTTTAATATCATCTGATGGTAATCATCATAGATCAACAGATACATTTTTTCCGGTGGATCAGGAAGATTATCCAGGTTGAACCGATATGCTCCGGTTGCCCCCAAACGTCCGATCAGTAATTTCCCTTCGACAGAAGTACTTCCTGGTTCAAGTGCAAGGTACACAAGCGCTGAAGGGGTTCGCAGGGGTTGATGTATCAACAACTCAAGCTGAAAATAAGTATCTTCCATCGCTGGCAACCCCATATCTGTGCCCGGCTTCACGATACTTTGTGTCTGTGCACGGAGATGGGCCGATATCGCAGCCCCGCTTACACTTCGCACCAGGTCTTCCAGTGGCTGTGGTTGAAGATTGGGGACTACCTTTCCCGGTTGTATTTTCGGGATCACCAAAATCGCCATATAGAAGCCAACAGGAACCAGAATACCGAGAATTGCCCAGGTGTACAAATGTCTTTTTCTCAATGCAGGAGTCATGGGAATAAGAATAAAATTGTCATTCAGATACTGGCTAAAAATAAAAATCAGGCAGCCTTTCGCCATTTTCCCAGCAATACAGGCCAAAGCGCAATCGCCCCCGGAAGAATCAGCAAACGGAATCCCAGCCCTGTACCTTCGGCTCCGGGGTCTGTTTTCTGCACCCCCCTAAAGACAAAAAATAACCCAAACAGTACCCCCACCAGAAGATATATCCCAACCAGGGTAAACGTAACCGAAACAATGGTCTCAAACATAGTTTTTGGATTTTAGTGCCAGTTTTTTGTAACGGGTGGTTTCATACATTCGCTGTATCCCTTTTGCCAGAGACGGAAATTGATACCCCAGGGCCTTATTGGCCATACTGATCCGGTAGATCGTTTTCCATTGGCGAAATAACACCTTGTAAGCCTTCCAGATAGAAAATCCAGGCTCATAAATATGTGTGGGTTCAGACTTCACGCCGTTTACTTCCAGAATTTTAAAATGCTGCCCTTTCCGCAAATCCTCAAAACTTTGGCAGCGGATATCAAATCTCCCGAAAAATACGCCATCGAGTCGGGAGTTGATCTGGTCGAATGTTTTCACCAACTGATCATCGATCAGATGGTTTCCGTTGAGAAAAGTTGTGCCCCGGCTGTGGTTGCCGATGGGGACAAGTTCGAGGGTTTCTCCTCCGGGCAGAACCTTTTCCAGCAAGAGCGGTTGTGATTCCTCCAATGCAGGAAGTTGTAATTTGGCTCTGGGGTATGCCGTCATCAGTTGGCGGATAGAGGAGGTGCCGTCACCGGTTACAGATAGAAATTTTTTCAGCGTAACAGAACTAACCGCTCCGGATTTTTCTCCCGGAAAGCGATAATAAAGCACCCCAACCTCTTCCCGATAGGCAACATACTCCTGAATGAGAATATTCACCGGATTTTTCTTCAGGTAGTGAGCCAGTTCGCCCGCATCGTGTACCTTTTCGACCAGGAAACCCCTTTCGCCCACATCAGGTTTGGCGATGGCAGGAAAGGGAATACCCGTTTTTTCCATTTGATAAAGGATATCGGAGAGTTGTGTACCTTTTGGGAAAAAAAGCGTAAGCGGCACCCATTCCTGCGGAATCTTATCCAGAATCTCCTTCTTGGATTCTCCGAAAAAACCACCAAAATCCATTCCCGGATTTACCCCGGTAAAAAACAAAAACCCCCTGGCGCGAATACCCAGAAAAAACCAGTACAAATAGACCGGAGTATAGACCACATGCATCGGCCAGTACTCCCAGCTTAAGAGTCTGATAAAAAATCGCGAATAGCGGATATTATTGAGAAACTTCTGAACCATTGCGGTACCTGACAGTAGAGGGAGCAACGCCAAAATCAGATGAAATACCTATTTCCGGAGCAATCACCTTCATCCCGATTTTGATGATGGCCATGTGGTGAATCGCATGTTCTATGTTGTAAATCAACTCTCTGTCAAGGGTTGTTTCTACAGAATGAACCGGCCCTTTGTGGTCGTATTGGGTTTCGAGAACCAGCGACTGTTGAAGTTCTCCCGATTTTAGTCGATCTATTATAAAATCAAGGATCATTCCTGCCGTTTCGGTGTCCTCCTCGATTGCCTTATTGCGTTTCCGTTTTTCGTAATTCACAATCCCTGTGGGGTTTTGCTCAATCAGGCATTGAAGAAACTCAATGATATGGCGGGTATGCTGACCAATGCTTGAGTTGGAAAACAAGTCAAGCGGGCGGCTGTACCGCTCATTATCAAGTTCTTCCAGGTAAACTTTGATTTTGGAAAGCGTGATATCCAGAACGTCAACAAGGTTCATTGCAAATAGATTAGGGTTCTTAAGGCAATGGGGTAAAACAATAACTACACAAACATAAAAAAACACGGTCTTACCAAAAGTAAGAAAAATGACAAAACTTTAATTGATTTGTTTTTCCCCGGTCCGACTGTCAGTCAAAAGTATGCACAACAAGCCCACTCCGAAGTTTGGGCTCAAACCAGGTGGTTTTAGGAGGCATGATATTTCCGGTATCCGCAATATCTATCAGTTGTTTCATCGAGACGGGAAACAAGGCAAATGCGACTTTCATTTCTCCGCTGTCTACTCTTCGTTTCAGTTCGCCCAGTCCACGGATTCCGCCTACAAAGTCAATTCTTGTATCTCTTCTGAGATCAGTGATATTAAGAATAGGACCGAGGATATGGTCGGAGAGAATTGTCACATCCAGCACGCCAATCGGATCTTCGTCATTAAATGTGCCGGGACGTGAAGTGAGCGAATACCATTCCCCTTCCAGGTACATGGAAAAATTGTGCAGGCTTTCGGGCTTATAAATGTCTTTCCCGCGGTTTTCCACGACAAAGTTTTGCTCAATTTTTTGAATAAAATCAGCTTTGGAAAGCCCTGCAAGGTCTTTGACGACCCGGTTGTAATCGATGATACGGAGTTGATTGTCAGGAAAATGAACAGCCAGGAAATAGTTGTAGGCTTCTTCTCCGGTATGGTTTGGATTGGCCTTTCGGCGTTCATCCCCTACGAGCGCGGCGGCTGCGGTGCGGTGGTGTCCGTCGGCAACATAAGTGAAAGGTACTTTTTCAGAAAAAAGTTGTACCAAACGGCGTACGACAGCTTCCTCTTTCACCACCCAAAGCGTATGGCCGATGCCATCTTCCGCGATAAAATCATAGTCTGGCGTTTCTTTTTCTATTTCTGCTACAATCGCATCTATCTCCTTTACAGCAGGATACGCAAAAAACACCGGTTCGGCATTCATCCCCGATACGCGCACATGATTTTTCCGGTCTTCTTCTTTGTCCGGACGGGTGAGTTCGTGCTTTTTAATCACACCATCCAGATAATCTTTCACTGCTGCTGCGGCAACAATTCCAGACTGATATTGCCCGTCCATCATCTGGCGATAGATATACAGACATTCCGCCTCATCCTGAAAAAACGTTCCCCGGGAGACCAGGTTGAGAAAATTATCCCGTCCTTTTTCATAAACCTCCATTGCGTAGTGATCCATTTCAGGAGGAAGGTCTATTTCAGGTTTTACAACATACAGGAAAGAATCGGGATTGCCCTGTACTTCTTCCCGGGCTTCTTCAGAATTGAGTACATCATAGGGCCTGGAAGCCACCGCCCGCGCCTTTTCCGGCACAGGTCTGAATCCTTTGAATGGTTTAATGATTGCCAAGTGCGTGAAATATTATAAGTTACGAATGCGAAATTTTTCCATAAAATCGACCAGTGCGACAATTCCTTCCAAAGGCATAGGGTTGTATATACTGGCCCGCATACCTCCCACCGACCGATGGCCCTGAAGCGTGGAGAGACCAGCGGATTCTGCCTCAGCAAGAAATTTTTTGTCCAACGCAGGGTTTATCAGTTTAAACGGGACATTCATCCTGGATCGATCCTGTTTGCGAATGGGCGAGAGATAAAAGTCTGAATTATCGAGATAATTGTACAATAAGGCTGCTTTTTCGAGGTTTCGCTGTTCCATTGCCGGCACCCCTCCCTGGCGCAGGGTCCAGTCAAACACCAGTCCGGCCATATATACCGCAAAGGTAGGCGGCGTATTGTACGCAGACTTTTTGGAGGAGTGGGTATAGTAGTTGAGCATGGTCGGCGTAAACGACATTGCATGACCGATCAGATCTTTTCGCACGATGACGATGGTAAGCCCTGCCGGGCCGATATTTTTTTGTGCACCAGCATAGATCAGCCCGAAATCCTCCACGTGATAATGTTCAGAAAGAATATTGGAAGACATATCAGCGACCAGCGGCACAGCTCCGGTTTTGGGCAATTGGCTGATACGCGTACCAAAAATGGTATTATTGGTAGTAATATGAAAATAGTCAGCCGAAGGATCAAAAGCAGAAGGATCCAGTTCGGGAAAATAAGTGTATCCCTCATCTTCGGAAGAGGCGACAACATTAACTTTTCCGTAACGGGAAGCCTCTTCAATCGCTTTTTCCGCCCAGGTGCCCGTGCGCACATAGTCTGCGCGATGCGAGTTGCGAAAAAGGTTGAGCGGAATCATGGCAAACTGGCTGCTTGCACCGCCCTGTAAAAAGAGGACTTCATACGAATCAGGAATGGCCATCAGACTTCGGAGGCTGGCTTCCGCCCGCTCCATGATATCGATAAAGACAGATTCCCTGTGGCTCATTTCCATCACAGACATACCTGTACCCTTGTAGTCGAGAAAGTCTTTTTGTGCTTCGAGGAGCACTTCATGAGGCAGGACAGCAGGACCGGCAGAAAAATTATAAACCATACAGATAATGTCAAATTTGAGGGCAAATTAAAGAATTTTTTTGCTGTCGGCGCTTTATTTCTCAATCTGACCAGTACATGAAGCGATTTTTACCACTCAGGGGCAATGTTCGGATCAACCGATATAACGGCATGGGATTTTCTTAGATAAATAGGAACTTTCGGACAAAATTCGTATAAATACTTAACGCACTAAAGCAACATACAAACAATGAGTAATTCTCAATTAACCCGCATTTGGGAACTGATTGGTCTTCGATATAAATCGCACCCCTGGCATGGGGTACAAATAGGAAAAGATGCGCCCGAACTTGTGACGACATTTATAGAAGTCGTGCCATCAGATACCGTAAAATATGAAGTGGACAAACGTACGGGGTATTTGAAAGTAGATCGCCCGCAAAAATTTTCCAATATCGTTCCGGCTTTATATGGCTTTATTCCTCAGACCTACTGCATGGATGAAGTCGCCGAATATTGTATGGAAAAAACCGGCAGAATCAATATTACCGGAGACGGTGACCCCCTCGATATTTGTGTGCTCACAGAAAGAAACATCACCCACGGCGACATCCTTGTGCCGGCCATTCCGATCGGTGGTTTCCGCATGATCGACAACGGCGAAGCTGACGACAAAATCATCGCCATTCTGAAAGGAGACGAAGTGTATCAGGACTGGAAAGATATTACAGATTGTCCGGACTCCATCATTCAGCGGCTGAAACACTATTTTCTCACCTACAAACAAATGCCCGGACAGGAGCAGGCGACCTGTGAAATCACCCATACTTACGGAAAAGAAGAAGCACTCGAAGTGATTTCCCGGAGCATGCACGACTACCGTAAGAAATTTGGCAAACTGGAAAACAAACTTTCGCTGGCCACCCTTCAGATGATCAACTTTGGACAAAGCTGGCAGGAAGCGATGGAGGAAATGAACGGATTATAGGGAAACGGCAGCAAAAGGGGTTGGTTTGGCTCAAAAACTTTCTTTATCTTTCCTATCAGGAATCGAGAAATTGAATGAAGATGCGAAACGCTGTAATTCGCGCAACCGGAGCTTACCTTCCGAAACGTGTATTGACCAACAGCTATTTTGATGAGCTACTAGGAGAAGATGTGAGCACATGGCTCTCCAACAATCTCCAGATACAAGAACGGCGATGGTGCGCAGAAGATGAATCAACCGTTGATATGTGTGAGCAGGCAGCTCTGCTTGCCCTACAGCGTGCAGGACTGGGGCCACGGGACATTGACCTCATCATCGTTGCGACTGATACACCGGAATACCTTTCCCCTTCTACCGCTGCCGTATTGCAATATCGCCTTCAGGCAGGGCATGCAGGCACATTTGACCTGAATTCTGCCTGTGCAGGTTTTGTCACCGGGCTGGATGTCGGGGCAAAGTATATCCGCACCGACGACAGATACAATCATGTGATGATTATCGGTGCTTATGCCATGAGCAAATACCTCAACAAGGAGGACAAAAAAACCGTCACCCTCTTCGCCGACGGCGCAGGGGCAATCATTCTGGGCTTCGAAGAAAATACAGACCGCGGCTGGCTGGCGAGTGAGCTGATTACCCTGGGGCAATATTACGATGGAATGGGCATTTATGGCGGAGGGACCAAACACCCCATTACCCATGAATCACTGGATAAGAAAGAACATCTTCTCCGGATCAATTACCGTTTCCCACCCGAACTAAATCCCCAGGTATGGACGCATATGGCAAAAAACCTGCTGGAAAGACTATCGCTTACCACAGAAGAAGTTCAGCATTTTCTCCTCACCCAGATCAATATCAACAGCATCCATAAAACGCTCGACAATCTCGGCGTGCCCCACGAAAAGGCCCACACGGCCATGCAAAAATACGGATACACCGGCTCAGCCTGTATCCCAATTGCCTTCAACGATGCGATTGAGAAGGGAAAAATCAAAGAAAATGACCTGATATTTATGATAGGTTCCGGCAGCGGATTAAATTTTGGAAGTGTTGCTTTCAAATTTTAATTTATCTTGCCTTTATGATACGTCGAATCTACCTACTACTCGCGGGTTTATACGCTTGTCTTTCCGTATTTGCCCAGCCCAAACCCCTCAACGTCCTGGTCCTCTACTCTGACGATCAGCGATATAATACGATCCATGCGTTGGGGAATGAAGAAATATTCACACCAAATCTCGACCGGCTGGTAACTTCTGGTGTAGCCTTTACCCGCGCACATACGATGGGCGGGATGCACGGCGCATTGTGTGCCCCCAGTCGCGCGATGCTGCATACCGCCAAATACCTTCATTCACTGGAGCGAAAGGGAGATTTTATTCCGCCCACCCATATCATGATGCCCGAATACCTTCAAACCCTGGGTTATAAGACCTATGGCATAGGCAAATGGCACAATGACAAAGCCGCATTTAACAGAGCTTATCAGGACGGCGGCGGTATATATTTTGGTGGCATGCATTTTCCCAAAGATGGCGGGCAGGAAAGTCCCCGGTATGTCGAATATGATGCCACAGGCAAATACGATGTACCCTTCCAGCATGCAGAAAAATTCTCCTCCGAATTTTATGCCGATCATGCGATATCCTTTTTAAACCGGCAGAAGGAAGCAACCCAACCCTTTTTATGTTATGTGGCATTTACTTCGCCGCATGACCCACGCACCCCGCCGCAGAAATTCAGGGATATGTATCCCTGGCAAAAGGTATCGCTGCCGCCCAACTTTCTTCCCCAACACCCATTTGACAATGGAGACCTGAAAGTCAGAGATGAAATGCTCCTGCCCCGGCCATTGACGGAGGAAATGGCGAGAAAAGAACTGGCTTTGTACTACGGCATGATTTCCGAACTTGACTTCCAGATCGGCCGAATCCTCGATGTGCTGGAAGCCAACGGGCAGCGGGAAAATACACTGATTGTCTTTGCCGGAGATAATGGCCTGGCTGTCGGTAGTCACGGGCTGTTGGGTAAACAAAATATCTACGACCACAGCATGCGGGTTCCAATGATATTCTCACACCACTCCCTTCCACAAAACCAGCAGCGCAACCAGCTTTGTTACCTCGCGGATATTTTCCCCACCGTTATGGACATTTTACAGGTAAATGCTCCGGAAGGCCTGCAAAGCACCAGTCTGTTTCCCTATATCCAAAAGCCCGGGGCAAATGGTCGGAAAGCCATTTATTACGCCTATCGCGACATTCAGCGGGGCGTGCGCACTGACGATAACTGGAAACTTATCCGGTATAATGTCAACGAAACCGAAACCACTCAGCTATTCAACCTGAATACAGATCCTTTTGAGACAAAAAATCTGATAGAAAATAAGCAGTTTGAAAAAAAATACAGGAAACTCAACCAGCTTCTGACTAAACAAATGGAGCAATACCACGATTTCCTCAACCTTACCCTCCCCAACTGGGGCAAAACCCAACCCTGATATGAAAATTGCCGCTCTAAACTTTCTGATCCTGTTTGCAGGAATTAGCCTTTTTCCCTCCTGTACAAAAGAGGAAAAGGAGGAAAAACTTCCCAATATCGTCTATATCCTCGCCGATGACCTCGGGATAGGCGATGTTTCTATCTATAATGATCATTCGCGCTGGAATACCCCAGCCCTGGACCAGCTCGCATCCGAAGGAATGTTTTTTACCGATGCACATTCCGGATCAGCCGTTTGCACGCCCACGCGATATGGCATTCTGACTGGAAGATACAGCTGGCGGGGTGTGATCAAAAAAGGCGTAACATGGAGTTATGATTCAGCCATTATAGAGCCGGGGAGAGAAACGGTATCCGCCATGCTTCAGAAAAAAGGATACCGCACGGCATGTATCGGCAAATGGCACCTCGGGCTCAACTGGGTAAAAGACAGCACAGCCGGATGGCCGGTGGATTTCAGCCAGCCCGTACAAAAATCACCCAACGATTTTGGGTTTGATTATTCCTTTTGTATTCCGGCGTCGCTGGACATTCCGCCCTATGTATATGTGGAAAATGGCAGAGTCACTGCACAGCCCAACCGGGAAACCGAAAGTACTACCCAATACGGCTGGTGGCGCAAAGGGCCAACGGGCGAAGATTTTTTCCACGAAAAAGTACTGGAGACATTCGGAGAAAAAGCCGTGCAGTTTATCGGTGAAAACAAAGATCAGCCATTTTTTCTTTACCTGCCCTTGTCCGCCCCGCACACGCCCATTCTACCTGTTGATTCATTCGGAGGAAAAAGTGGATTAAATGAATATGGAGATTTTGTGGTGATGGTGGACGAAATCACCCGGAGAGTAACCCAGGCACTTGAGGAAAACGGACTTACCAATAATACCCTGGTCATATTTACCTCCGACAACGGATGCGCGCCTTACGCCGGGACAGCCGAAATGGAAAAAGCGGGACATTATTCCAGCTTTATCTACCGGGGGTATAAAGCAGATATTTACGAAGGCGGACACCGGATTCCCTTTATTGCACGCTGGCCGGGACATATTCCCGCAGGGACTTCTTCCAACCAGACAACCTGCCTGACCGACCTGATGGCCACCTGTGCGGATATACTACACATTCCCCTGGCAGAAAATCAGGCTGAAGACAGCTACAGCATGCTTCCCGCACTCAAAGGAAATTCAGGAGAAACACCCATCCGGGAAGCTACGGTTCACCACTCCGTCCATGGCAATTTTGCTATCCGCAAGGGTAACTGGAAACTGATTCTGGCGCCTGGTTCGGGTGGATGGAGTGAGCCCAAACCCGGGGAAGAACCGGAAGACGCCCTACCCTTCCAATTGTACAATCTGGAAACTGACCCCAGAGAAAGCGAAAATCTTCTCAACCAGGAACCGCAGAAAGCCGAAGAACTGCGCCAGTTGCTGATCAGCTATATCCAAAACGGGCGGAGCACACCAGGCCCAGCCCAGCCTTATGAGCAGGCCGAAAACTGGCCCGGGCTGGAGTGGATGAAATAATTCGGAATTGGAATAACGAACCTCAAAAGAAATATCTCTATTGCTTCTTTTTTAGCCACAAATTTTCACGAATGGGGATGCCTAAAGTTATTCGTCTTTCATTCGACCATTCGTGGCGATTTTACTTCTGGGCCTTTTGTTGAAAAGCCACGAATGTCTCGAATTTTCACGAATCGGGATGCCTAAAGTTATTCGTCTTTCATTCGACCATTCGTGGCGATTTTACTTCTGGGCCTTTTGTTGAAAAGCCACGAATGTCTCGAATTTTCACGAATCGGGGCGGTTAAGTTTGATCGTTCATTACTAATTTATGCGGGGCTTGTCCGTTCGGGGGGTTCTCTGTAAGTTTGCAAAATTTACGATGGAACTACCTTCCCATAATCTCACCTTGCAGAAGATTGAGGAGATACTTCGCAGCAAACAACCTGTGAGCCTCTCCGATGATGCCGTGCAGCGGATCATCCACTGTCAGGAATACCTAGCCAACCGCCTGGAAAAAGGTGGAGAGATCATTTACGGCATCAATACAGGCTTCGGGTTTCTTTGTGATAAAGTGATCAACCCTGACGACCTGCACCAGCTTCAGCTCAATCTGATCCGCTCCCACGCCTGCGGCCTGGGAGAAGAAGTGCAGCCAGCCATTGTGCGGCTCATGCTCCTGCTGAAAGTAGTTTCACTTTCCTTCGGACATTCGGGGGTACAATTGCAAACGGTACAGCGGCTGCTGGACTTTTACAACCATGACATTCTGCCCATTGTTTACACACAAGGGAGTCTGGGAGCAAGTGGCGATCTCGCTCCCCTGGCGCACTTGTCACTACCCCTGATCGGGGAAGGGGAGGTGAGAATCCACGGCCAACGAATATCAGCCGAAGAAATGAACCGAAGAATGGGCTGGGAGCCGGTGAATCTTATCGCCAAGGAAGGGCTCGCCCTGCTCAACGGAACACAGTTTATGCTGGCCTACGGCATTCATATTTCGCTGTGGGCGTCTCACCTTGCCGATATGGCTGATCGCATTGCAGCGCTGAGCCTGGACGCATTTGATTGCAGGCTGGAACCATTTCATCCGGCCCTTCATGACATTCGCCCCCACCCCGGCCAAATCTCCACAGCACGTATGATCCGGGAACTGCTTTCAGACTCCGAAATTGCGCAAAGACCCAAAAACCAGGTACAGGACCCCTACTCCTTCCGGTGCATACCGCAGGTACATGGGGCAACCCGCGACGCGCTGAGTTATGCAAAAACCGTATTTGAAACAGAACTCAACAGTGTTTCGGACAATCCCAATATATTTGTCGAAGAAGAATTGATTCTTTCCGGAGGCAATTTTCACGGGCAGCCACTGGCGCTGGTATTGGACTTTCTGGCGATAGCAGTAGCCGAACTTGCTTCGATATCGGAGCGGCGGACTTACCAGTTGCTTTCCGGCGTGCGGGGTTTACCGCTGTTTCTGGTTGCCAATCCGGGTTTAGATTCCGGGTTGATGATTCCGCAATATACCGCAGCGAGCATTGTGAGTCAAAACAAACAACTCGCAACGCCAGCCAGTGTGGACACCATTCCCTCATCCAATAATCAGGAAGACCATGTGAGCATGGGTGCGAATGCTGCGACAAAATGCCTGCGCATACTGGAAAACCTCCACCACGTACTTGCGATCGAGCTGATGAACGCCTCACAGGCCCTGCATTTCAGAGAGCCCAGCCAGACAGGAACGCAACTATTGCCACTTCTGGAGGGATTTCGGGCGCGGGTACCCTTTGTGGACAAGGATCGTTTGTTGTACAGAGATATACATGCAGCGGTAGCGTATTTGTCGGAGCAGCGGGAAGGCGGGAATGAAATGATATAATCGAAGATACTCTGGTAAAGGTCTCACTACTTTGATGCGTTTGACTTATGAGTATTTATATATTTTTTGAAACGTTAGACACTCATCAAAGTGCCACAAACCGCACTTTATTTTGTATTTTTCGGCAATTTCCCTAATTTTACATAAAATAGTGCCATATACCGCACAAAAGCATGAAAAATCACCAACTAGTCGATATCATCAAAACCCGCAGGGAAATGCTCCGCGTAACGCAGCAAACGCTGGCGGAACTTTCGGGTGTGGGGTTGCGTACCCTCAAACAATTTGAAAGCGGGAACGGCAATCCAACCCTGCTCACCCTCCAAAAGCTGGCGGATGTGCTGGGTATGGAGGTTTGTTTGCAGATAAAAACTACAACCGGTAACTCATGAGAAGTGCCAGAGTATTATTCCGGGAAAACGAAGCGGGATTGCTGTCGCAACTCGATGATGGCTCGTTTACCTTCCGCTACCACGATGTATGGAAAGCCGATAGCAGTAAACCCTCCATCAGTCTTACCCTCCCCAAAACCAGGGGAGAATTTCGGTCAAAATACCTGTTTCCCTTTTTCTTTCACCTTCTGCCCGAAGGCCCAAACAGGGAAGCTGTATGCAAATATCTGCGGATCGACCCCGATGATCACTTTGGGTTATTGGTGAATATCGCAAAAGCAGATACTATCGGAGCAGTAAGGGTAATCAAAGCTGAATCCTGAACATGAATTTACCGGTTATTACCTATTGCCCCGGAACCCTAGCCAAAGGATTTACTACCTATAGCCCTACTTGTCGGAAAAGAGTGTTTGGAGGAAAAAAAGTTCACCATATCCTGCATTACGATGCTCCGGCGACGAATCCCGAAACAGACAAATTGTTTGAAGAAAGCCGACACCGTATATCCATATCAGGGGTTCAGGATAAATTTTCGTTGCGTCAGGAGAAAAACAAACTAATACTGACTCCTGAAGGGGAACACGGTACGCATATCCTGAAACCCATTCCGGGGGCAGGCAATAAAGCCGACCAGATGCCAGCCAATGAGCACCTCACTATGCAGATTGCCCGTCAGGTGTATGGAATTGAAACAGCTGAAAATGCACTGATATTCTTTCCAAATGGTAAGCCTGCTTACATTACCAGGCGGTTTGATGTAAAAGACGACGGAACAAAATGGGCAGTAGAAGATTTCGCTTCCCTGGCTGAAAGAACCCCCCAAACTCACGGCGAACATTACAAATATCTGGGTAGTTACCTTGATTTATTCCTCCTGATGCAAAAGCATTTACCGGTATATAAAACGGAAGCTCCCAGGTTGTTTAAATTGTTGATGTTCAACTACCTGTTTTCCAATGGAGATGCGCACTTCAAAAACTTTAGCCTGCTGGAAACACCAATGGGCGATTACCGTTTAAGCCCGGCTTACGATTTACTAAACAGCAGAATTCATATTGAAGATAGTGAATTGGCTTTAGATGACGGGCTTTTACCGCGAAATCTTGCAAAGGGAAATATAAGACAACAGTTTTCTCTCCTTGCAACATATGCGGGGTTACCTGAAAAAACAACATCAGAAATCTTTCATTTAATGACTGGAGCGGCTGACCACGTAGAGGCACTGATAAGTGTTTCCTTTTTGCACGAAACCACCCAACGAAATTACTTGCAGGCTTATCAGACCCGCCTAAAAAGATTGGAGAGAATTTAGGGACCACCTCAGCGTTGCCTGTGCCGTAGATTTCGTTATCTCCCTCTTGTCCTCCACCCGAGGCGGACAGGTTAAACCCAAACCGATAGTCCCCCAGATTCAAAGAACGGCCAAATTGAACTCACCCCCTGGGCCCCGCTCTTTGGAAGAGCGGGGGAAAGATGCCCTTTTTGCCCCGCGGGCGCTGGTTTTGTGGGGAAATCAGACCGGCGCGGCGTTGGCTAAGGTAACGATTTTTGGGTTGGAAGATGGTACTTTTCGCGCAAACAGTTGGGAAGCTTTTTATGGCAGGTATCAATCCTTGCCCAGTCCCTTTGAATCCCGGCAAACAAAGCGTAAATTAATGCCGTAGAAGGAAGTGATTAATTAAATCCATTTATCCATGAGGGCCATTCAACTTTATACGCAAATTTCTGCACTGCCGGGCGAGCTACAGAAAAAAGTGGCTGATTATATTGACTATCTCAAATATCAGGCTCAAAAGTCGAACAAAAAAGCTGTCCGTGTGGCAGGATTGGCCAAAGGCATGATCACCATGAAGGATAATTTTGACGATCCGATCGAAGATTTCAATGAATATATGTAAATGGACATCCTTCTCGATACCCATGCGGTAATATGGTTTATTACGGAAAACGCTAGCCTGCCCGTAGCTTCGAAGGAAATTATATCAAATCCTGCCAATCGTTGTTTTGTCAGCATGGCAACCTATTGGGAAATGGGGATTAAATATTCTTTAGATCGTCTGGAATTGAAAAACAGTCTGGAAAGAATTTTCGAAATCATAGAAGAATCGGGGTTTGAGATTCTCCCAATCACTCCGGAACACGTATTGTTAGCCACTCAATTAATCCATTATCACAGAGATCCTTTTGACCGGATGATCATTGGTCAGGCAAAAAGCGAAGGGTTAAAAATCATGACCAAAGATGCGCTTTTCAGCAATTATGGTGTTGATGTGATCTGGGAGAAGTAGGAATAGTCGCCAGATATCCGATCATTTGCGCCTCCTGATAGGTCGAAAGGATATTGCCGGTGGCGTCCGGGTTACTGCAATTCATCCAGAAAACTTTGAAAGGATTTTGCGACTAAATACAAATTTGAATACTCATTATGATCCGGGTCTTGAAAATCAACTTCTTTTTCATGATCCCAAAAGTAAATATACCCGAAATCTTCTCCCACACAGGAAATACAAACTAAGTTTCCGCCAGGGTCGTGTGCAATAGGTAAAATATTGTGAGGTAATCGTTTTTCCTCCTTTTTATAAATTTTGATATAATTTTTTAGATTGTCGTACTTTCCGTCATAGATTGCCAAAAACCAATCAATTCCCGAACTCGTCCTTTTCCCATTTTCATCAAAAAAAAACCGATTGGGGAGACATCTTCCCCCATTGTATGTAAGTAAGTGTTTTTTATACTCCTCCGGGAGCCGTAATCCGATTATTTGCTCTATTTCATTAATCTGAAACTGAGTTATGGGTAGTTCTGTATGTGAGAATATTATCATAATACTACTTCTGTTATTTCCTGGGCCATAAGTAAAATCCTCCTGTATGCCCTGTCTTATTGTGGATTTCGCTCTCAACTAGTTGCATTCTTCCATAATCCTGATAATGATGCCAAGTGTAACCCTTAGGTGTAAAGTTATAGCCCGCCTCTTTATTGGCTGCCGAAAAATCATTATCCCTATCTCCAGTTGGTGTAATCATAACGTCATTGGGGCCATCCGGATATAGATTGCCTGAAAAATCAGGAAATCCATCTACATCAAATGGAACATCTGTCTTTGGATGGTTCGATTCCGCTAGGTGAGAGTTCCTGATTTTTATCTCCCTATTAAAAATATTTAAATCTTCGGCGGATGCATTTCCGTTTCCAACATTTTCAAAAGCTTCTTGTATCCGGTTATAATCTTTTAGACCATTTTGAATACGATAAGCATACGATTTTGCATGGTTAATTCGGCGCTGATTTTCAACCGGATCGTTGGTAAATTCGGAGGATGTTTTGGGCGTTTCTTGGGGAAACAACCAATCTGCCAAGAGTTTCCACGTCAATAAACTATATACCTGTGATTCAACCGTTGGAGAAGCCGGGCGATTATATTGAATTGCTCTTTCAGAAACGGGATCTCCAGGGTTGAAGGGCTGGCTTGAACCTTTGCCATACTGTCCTCCACGAATTACTCGCATTTGCGGTTGAGGAGCGGGAGATGTTGCTCTAACCGGCTCCGCCCCCTCCAACTCCACCGCATCCAGCACCCGGTTGCCCGAAAAAGCATACGGGCTGTAAAAAGGATACTTAGCCGCCAACGGATCCACACTCAAAAACCGCCCCAGCCGGGCATCCTCGACGCGGTACTTGTAGGAAACGGCGTTGCCTGTGCCGTAGATTTCGGGGTCAGTTTCCCTTCGACGGAACTCAGGGCATCACCTGCCCATTAAACCCAAACCGATACTCTCCCAAATTCAAAGAACGGCCAAATTGAACTCACCCCCTGGCCCCCGCTCTTTGGAAGAGCGGGGGAAAATGGCTGCGTTTTGCCCCGCGGGCGCTGGTTTTATGGGGAAATCAGACCGGCGCGGCTTGACTAAGGTAATACTTTTAAATAATTAATTGACACCGTTACGCGAGTATAATCTCCACCCCCACAGCTCCATCGGGTATAAAACGCCCGATGAGATCGGACAACATTTAAAGCAGAATTTTTACTTTAGACCTGGGGTGGTTTAGGGGAAGAGGACATTGGGAATCAATGGCCCAAAATCTTGGGGAAAAGATAAAAACTCACTCCCCCAATACCCGCGCCATCATGTCGCGAAGATAGCTTGTATCGGGGGTATCCATTCCGATCTCTTTGGCGGCTTCGTCCCAATAACGCATGCGCAAGGATAACTTAAACCACTGACTGGCTTCAAAGGCTTCGGCTTCTGCCTCTGTCATGACTCCGCCCTGCATTTCAAGGGTCTTTTTGCTGGCTTCTGACAATTCTTCCAGATAACCGGGTTCGGTAAATGTGAGATATCGCTTGGCTGCCACATGCCCCTCCACCAATGCTGCTACTTTCTCTGAAAATCCGCGGGTGCGGAGAAATTCGGCCCCAATACGGTCATGATCAGCTGCGCCATATTCGCCAAATGTTTCGGGAGAAAGTGACTTTGCATACAGGTGCCCGATGTCGTGGAGAAATGCCGCAATAATCACTTCCTCATCATACCCCTCTTCTTCGGCAAGCTCGGCACTTTGTACCATGTGCTCCAGTTGGGTCACTTCTTCTCCGTAACTGTCATCTCCATATAGGTCAAACAAGGCAAATATTTCATCAACAACGGCTTGTGTTGTGGTATTCATATTCTGTTTTTTTGACGTAAATGTAAGTGAATATTATTATTAGTATATAAACTTCCTGTGAAGCATTTTGCCCATATTTGCATAAATTAATCATCAATCTACCTGTAGCGTTTTCACAAAAATTGGGATCATACCGGATATTTTCAGTGAGGTACTCCCCAATTGTTGGACAGAATTGGGGACCACCTCAAATAAAATAGGAATGATAAACTATAATGACAAAATATTCATACCTGTTGTTAATTCAGAAAATGGAGAAACATCAAGTGAAACGGTTTTTATTTACAAGCAAATCGGAAACATATTGACATCTGAATACTCAGGTGGTAAAATAATTAAGGGGCATTTGATTGGACTTGTTGGTGAAAATGGGGAAATTGAAATGCGATATCATCAAGTAAACCAAAACGGGGAACTTATGACAGGCATATGTACATCAAAACCTGAAATTCTTAAAAATGGAAAAATTCGGCTTCACGAAAGTTGGGAATGGACATCAGGTGATAAATCAAAAGGACAATCAATAATACAGGAACAATGAGAATGCCAGCCGCTAACGGTCTCGTCCTAAAAAGTTGACAGTTGAAAGGGTATGTATGCTAGATTTCTTCGGTTTGGACCTGAACTACACGTCGGATATTGTTAAAAGAAAATGAAACTTCCGTGAAGAATTGTATCAAAATTCACGTAAATTAATTATCCATTTACCTGTACCTAATACAGTAAATAGTCCTTTGCTTTCTGATAACACCCAATGTCATTGCCATGAATCAGGAACTGATTTCTAAAACCTCGTTCATTAAGGCCACAGGACTCGATAAACTCAAACTCGAACCCGTTGCCGGGCCCATGATGAAAATGATCCGGCTGGATGAAATCAACAGGATTTATAGCGCCCTTCAGCAATATGAGGGCCGCGAGTTTCTCGACCAGTTGGTGCAACTGCTGGGAATCAAACTGGAAGTAGTAGGAAAAGGACTGGATAAAATCCCCAAAGAAGGGCCTTTTATCACCGTATCCAATCACCCTTTCGGTATGCTCGACGCCATTCTCCTGCTACAGGTTATCTCTGCCCGTCGACCCGACTACAAGGTCATGGCTGATTTTTTAATCCAGCAGATTGACAGAATGCAGGAGTACGCTGTGACAGATGTGAAAAATGTTTGGCAACACCTCCACGAAGGCCATCCTATCGGCATTTTCCCCGCCGGAGAAGTTTCGACCTACCGCTTTGACGAAAGAAGAATTGCCGACCGCGAATGGCAAAAAGCTGTAGTAAAACTCATCCAAAAAGCTAAAGTCCCGGTGGTACCGGTCTATTTTCAAGGAACCAACAGTCCCCTCTTCCACCTGATGGGTTTGGTTCATCCTTCTCTGCGCACAGTGGCCGGGCCTGCTGAGTTTATCCGCAAAAAGGACTCCACCGTTAAGATGAATATCGGCAAACCTATTTTACCCAAAGAACTGGGGCAAATAGATGATGTCCAACGGTTTGGCCGATATCTCCGGGCGAGAACCTATTCACTAAAACCAGGAATAGATGTAAAGCCTTTTTTTGAAAGTCAGCCTATCCCTCCGAGCTTCCAGCCTATTGCAGAAGAAATTGCGCCAGACTTGATCCAAACAGAAATCTGCCAGCTAAGGGAAACGCATTTGCTGTTTACCCAAAATGATATGGAGGTATTTTGCTGTCAGTCGGATCAGATTCCTCACCTCCTGCGCGAACTTGGCCGACTCAGGGAATATACTTTCCGTATGGTGGGAGAAGGGACAGGAAAACCGCTCGACATTGACGAATACGACCTTTACTACCGGCATTTGTTTGTCTGGGATCGCAAAAATGAAAAAATTGTCGGCGCCTACCGACTGGGAATGGGACCTGAAATTATGGCCCATTATGGAAGGAAAGGGTTTTATCTCCAAAGTTTGTTTAAAATAAAAACGGCCTTCAATCCCTATTTGGTACAAGCGATCGAATTGGGAAGGTCTTTCGTTTTACCGGAATATCAAAGACAGCGATTGCCACTGTTCCTCCTTTGGAAGGGTATTTCTCAGGTGATTTCGGAAAATCCAGGGATTCGCTACCTCATTGGCCCGGTCAGTATTTCCAATCAATATTCCCTGCTTTCCCGTTCATTTATGGTGGCTTTTATAAAAAAATACCACTTTGACGAACAGCTCGCCGAATGGGTAAAACCAAGGAAAAAATTCCGCCCCAAAAAGGAAAAATCAGATATTATTAACCTGATTGATGGTGCGACCGATGATCTCAAACTCGCAGACAAAGTCATCGAAGACATGGAACCCCATCACCTGAAATTGCCCGTACTACTCAAAAAGTATATCAAACAAAACGCTAAAATCATCAGCTTCAATGTTGATCCACATTTCAACCAATGCCTCGATGGTTTTATTTTCCTGGATCTGACAAAGCTGCCCGATACTACGCTGGAAAATTATTTCTAAGCGGATCCCATTCTCCCCAAAAGCAAAAATCATCCCTTACAGAGACGATTTTTGTTTGTGACTAATCAAAAGCTTTATTACAAAAACAGAGTTACTACGAATGTAAATTTTGCCCACGTGAATGCTGTGCAGAGGTAAACAACTAGCCTGGGTCTTGAAAAGATTCCGGGATCGGCCAGCGATCCCGGATCTGTTTGCTTAGACCTTGAAACATCTCAGCCAAGCTTGAAAGATTACCCGTTGCAAATATCGGCAGGTTATCTTCCCCCCGTGGGAACTCTGCGATAAATAATTGTTAAGCTTCTGTTAACCCCCAGAAACAAAACAGGGTGGCCATATTTCGGACCACCCTGCGTGAGAATATATAATGGTTTGGCTAAATCAGAACTAATGAAGGATCATTAGTTTTTTGGAATCCAGTAACAATCCGGCCATGTAAAAATTCATCACATAAATCCCAGACAACATCTTCGTCGTGTTAAATGGCAGGGTGTTTTCTCCCGGATTCAGTACAACATCTCCAAATGCTACTATTTTTCCCTGTGAGTTGACCAGATCCCATCTGACTTTTCCTACATAAGGCATAAACACTTTGATAGAAGTCTGACCATCCGCCGGATTTGGGAAGAAATTGCTCATATAAATCACCTTCGGCAACGCTACCGGTGGTTTGGGTGCTACCGTAGAATCGCACTTGGTCGATATCACCGGAGAAAACTTAACACATCCAAATATCCCCGGATCAGAAACCTGCAGAATCACAGAATCATTGGAAGCATAGGTTCCGTAGGTGTATGTCCCCGGTACAAGCCCAGTCAGCATCGGCGTCCCTTTGTTGTCGCTGATAATATAGCTGCTTTGAGATCCCGAGATGGTTACCTTTATCTGGAAGGTAGAATCGGTATTGCAAACCGCAGATATACTGTCAAACTTCACATCACATACCGGAACCGGCGTACAGTCTGCGGTTACAGGTCCGTTGAAGAATGAACAACCTGAGCCGAAGTTCAAATCTGTTACCGTAACATACACATCGGTACTGTTGTAATATGGACCGAGATTATAAGTTCCTGCAGAAAGTCCTACAGTGGGTGGATTTCCCTGATCATCTTCCAGCTGGTAGTTTGAACCTGAGCCACCAATTTTCACTACGACTTCAAAGGTCGAATCGGTAACACAGAGTGAATATATGGTATCAAAGGTTACATCACATACCGGTGGTGCACAGTTGGCGGTAAATGGCCCGGCATTATCGTTACAGCCTGCAATATTGGCGTCATTCACAAATATGCTGACAAAATCACCACTGTTGTAACTTCCATACATATAGGTTCCGGCAATCAGGCCTGTAGCCGGAGGCGTGCCTTTATCGTCAGAGATACTAAACGCTGATCCGGTTCCGCTAAATGTAACTACCACTTCAAATGTTGAATCGGTAACGCAGTTCGTAACTACGGAGTCAATGACCACATCACAAGCCGGAGGCGGTGTGCAATCAGCAGTTACCGGAGCGGCTGTGTCGGCACAGGCGACCAGATTCAGGTCTGCGGCATATATCGTTACACTTGTATTATTGGCATAGCTGCCGAAGGCGTAAGTTCCTGCGCTCAGCCCGGTCAGTGGCGTGGTACCCTGGTCATCGGAGATCGAAAGATTCGATCCGGAACCCGAAAGTGTTACCACTACTTCAAAGGTCGAGTCAGACAGACAGTTCGTAGCGACGGTGTCGAGCGCCACATCACAAGCCGGAGGCGGTGTGCAATCTGCAGTTACCGGAGCGGCTGTGTCTGCACAGGCGACCAGATTCAGGTCTGCGGCATATATCGTTACACTTGTATTATTGGCATAGCTGCCGAAGGCGTAAGTTCCTGCGCTCAGCCCGGTCAGTGGCGTGGTACCCTGGTCATCGGAGATCGAAAGATTCGATCCGAAACCCGAAAGTGTTACCACTACTTCAAAGGTCGAGTCAGACAGACAGTTCGTAGCGACGGTGTCGATCGCCACATCACAAGCCGGAGGCGGTGTGCAATCTGCAGTTACCGGAGCAGCTGTGTCTGCACAGGCGACCAGATTCAGGTCTGCGGCATATATCGTTACACTTGTATTATTGGCATAGCTGCCGAAGGCGTAAGTTCCTGCGCTCAGCCCGGTCAGTGGCGTGGTGCCCTGGTCGTCGGAGATCGAAAGATTCGATCCGGAACCCGAAAGCGTTACCACTACTTCAAAGGTCGAGTCAGACAGACAGTTCGTAGCGACGGTGTCGATCGCCACATCACAAGCCGGAGGCGGGGGGTACAATCTGCAGTTACCGGAGCAGCTGTGTCTGCACAGGCGACCAGATTCAGGTCTGCGGCATATATCGTTACACTTGTATTATTGGCATAGCTGCCGAAGGCGTAAGTTCCTGCGCTCAGCCCGGTCAGTGGCGTGGTGCCCTGGTCGTCGGAGATCGAAAGATTCGATCCGGAACCCGAAAGCGTTACCACTACTTCAAAGGTCGAGTCAGACAGACAGTTCGTAGCGACGGTGTCGATCGCCACATCACAAGCCGGAGGCGGTGTGCAATCTGCAGTTACCGGAGCGGCTGTGTCGGCACAGGCGACCAGATTCAGGTCTGTGGCATATATTGTTACACTTGTATTATTGGCATAGCTGCCGAAGGTGTAAGTTCCTGCGCTCAGCCCGGTCAGTGGCGTGGTGCCCTGGTCGTCGGAGATCGAAAGATTCGATCCGGAACCCGAAAGTGTTACCACTACTTCAAAGGTCGAGTCAGACAGACAGTTCGTAGCGACGGTGTCGATGGCTACATCACAGACAGGCACAGAACATCCCAAATTTGCATTGACGTCTCCATGACCGGTATAACTTCCCCCGAAGAAAAACCATCCGGAAATCCCGTAGTTTCCATTTTTAGAGTTGGCGGCAACGCCGATCTGAAAACCGTAGGTGTAATCCGTTGGCATATGGGTAAGATTGAGTGTATCACCGGCATAGAAAGTACCCGGCACACCGGTAAGGCGACTACGCGTACTGTCCATTTCATAAAACACCCAGTTAAATTTATTGGCATGTGCGACAGAGGCAGGCGCCAGTTCAATCTTGATTTTTCGCTGAAGCGCTTTCCACTCCGCGAACGTACGGCGATTTTCAAGCCAGATATCGACATCCCACTGCAGATTGGGTAAGGAGTCATTGAAGACCCTGCCAATGATATTGGCGGTACTGTCGCTGTAGAAGACGATTGTCCCCCCCAACGAGTCGAAGACAAATCGTTCATGCGGAGAACCGGGAAGATTCGCCAGGTAGAGGGAATGTCCTCCCACCGGTTGATATTCCGTAATCACGCACACCGAATCAATAAAAGGCTGACTCTGCACAGGATTTGTCCCAATCAACAACCCCGTCAGAACCAACAAAAAGAGCTTTCCAAATTCCTGTTTGAATCGTGTAAATATTCTCATAACCAAACCATTAACAATGCCAACCAAAGCCCTTAGGCTCAATGTTAAAAAAGTAAATCCAGATGTAAGTTGGGTGTGGGGAGGAAAATGCCGGCAGAAATGCTGCCTGAAATCAAGATAAAGTTACAAAAATCATGCTAAATCTTACATGGCTTCACATTTCATTTCACATGTTCGCAATTTATCTTGTGGCGATTTTCTAAGCACCTAACAAATAAGGATTTAACCTGAAGATTATTCCAAAAAAAGTGCCTGATAAGAGAAATCAGACGTATCATTCGCGAAAAGGGACAGTTTATCGCCAAATATCAACCGTTTGCGCAAAAGCACCGGTAGGAAAAAAGATATGAAGGAATTGAAAAAATCTTACACCTACCACTTTTGGCTGGAAAGCCGGGTGTATTCATTTTTGAAAAATACTATCGCCATCATAATCGTCATCAGTGTCTGATTATATGGACGATTGTGGTTGCCGAATGTAGATTCGAGGGTGCCAGACAATACAAAGTATAGAATAAATCCTATATAAACGAGTCCGGCTTTGTAGCCTTTGTTGTAGAGGAAAATGGCATTGTTGAGACATAAAAACAATGCACCCAGGAAGAAGAATGTTCCCAGATAACCTATATCAAAAAATGACTGAAAAAACATATTATGCGTTACGATCAGGTCATTTTCGTAAGCATCTTTGGGGAAAATATAGGCATACCTTGCGGAGACGCCTGCCGTGGACTGGCCATGTTCACCAAAACCGATAATATGCATAGGTTTAGGCTCCAGCACTTCCTCCAGACACTCCTCCCAGATGATCGAGCGTGAGGACAAAGTTGTCAGGTTTTTGGTGTCGCCGCTTCGCGCAAACTGCGCCAGCAGGGGCGAATCTGCAAAGGCCGCAAGAAAACCACTGAATAAAAACGGAAGGAAAGGCACAACCAGAATAAACACCCTCAAAGCGCCGGTAAAACGCACCTTATACGTGGCGTACACCATCGCGAGCGTTACGACAAAACTCAAAATCGTGCCCCGGGAGTCGGCAATCAGCATAAAAGCTGCACAGACCACTGCATTGACATACAGGAAGATCTTTTCCTTACGGGTTACTTCCAGCAACCAGAGGGCAACCAGCGTCATGACCAAAGTTGCTCCGGCAAAAATACTGATTGTATTGGGGTGTGTACCTTCCGTATAAGGAATCGCCTTTTTTTGAAGACTAATCCCGATCAATTTCAAAATAATGGCCTCTTCCCCCTGCCGCCGAAGTTTGGTAGTAGGGTCGTTGTAGCCAATGATATACAAAAAAAGCATAAAGGCAATCAGGGCTGATGGAATCATGATTGCCTGTAATGTACCCTTATTAAACAGCTTTTCGAAGTTGTCCGGGTTCCGGAACTGGTATCCCAATGCGCTGTAAACCAGCAAATTGAGAAAAATCACACTCAGTGTATCATTCAATAACCCGGTGAATGTGGCATTGGGGAAAGCCGTCCGCAACAAGCTGACCAGAAATACAATCAGATAGAGTCCGTACATGGTAAAATTGGACTCTACATACATTTTTCGCAGATAAACCTTGCCTTTAGAAAAAAAAGAGTATCGGAAAATACCCAACAGCAAAATGAAGTTGGGTAAAAACTTAAAGGCAAGGCTACCTCCTGTCAGGCCTTTGAGGTTTACAACGAGAAAAAATGCGATGATATAATACATGCAGAATCAGCCTGTATGGCAAATATAAGTGGAAGTACGTTCCCTATGCAAATAACCGGCGGCGAATGGAATCCTTTACATTTTTCATTCTGTGAAGATTCATTACCAATGCAAGTCCTAATTTTACGGGAAATGAAATGTAGTACCCAAAGACAATCAGCGGATTAGCCTTGGTTTGCATCGGTTCATATCCAAACTGCCGGAAAAAATCTGCGGTAATATTCTGGCAAAACCAAATCTCTGCGCGATTTAATCCTCCCTGCATCCAGGTTTTGGTGCGGTTACTTTTAATCCCGACTTGTCCCGGTGCATCTTTTTCATTGGAAGAACCAATATATTCTACCTGTTGCATTTTCTCGGAATAATCAACGCCGATAAATGCGCATATTTTTTTCAGCTCTTCTGTAGGGCTGCCGGTGATGTCTTCAAAACGTACATTCAATACACGGGGATCTCCATCAAACTTTTTACTGGCCTGGATCGAGCTGTTCCAAAGCCGGCTGATTGTAATGGGATGATAATTTACCCGAAGACGAACGACCTCTTTTTTATGTTTGGAGAGATAAGCATCCGCATTGTCTTTGCGCATCCATTTTTTCTTCTGGCTCAGCAGTACCCCTCTCGGATCGCGGATCATATTGATCACTCTCGCATTGGGGAAAAGGTCCAGAATATCCTGAATGTAAAATACATTCTGCGGCGTTTTTTCACTGGGTATGGTTTTCCCATTTGCATGGGTCTCACTTACCAGAAACGCCAGAAATACATCATGGCTGTACAGTTTGTCGGTTTCGATACTTCTCACCAGCGCTGTCGCTTCCTCCTTGTATTTCTCCGGATTAAAAGTGGCGAGATAACCCTCTTTTTTCACAAAAATGAGCCGGGAAGCAATATAGATCGCTTCACCCTCATCTATGACACGGTCTTTGTCATTGACCGACCAAAGTTTTTCAAAAAAGTGTATTTCATTGACAGAATGCATCTCCGGATGTTTGCCGATAATACGCATCATCATGGTGGTGCCGCTACGGGAGTTGCCTACTATAAATACAAGCTTCTGATCACTGATGTTCATTGTTATAATTCTTATTACTTAATAAAAAGGGAAAATGGTTTTCTGTCTCTGAGTCTGAATTTCAGGAGATTGACTAATGGCCGGGGCTGCAAATGGCCAAAATAATATTTAAAGGGTCGAAATGCAGAGCCGTTGGGCGCAAGCATCTGATTCTTTTTGGCGAGAAACAGGGCATCTCCTTCCAATTGGTTGACCACATTCATCACAAATGGCCGGAACTGCATTCCAAATGAAAAAACGGGTTTTGCCACAGGATTTTGCGTCAGTACATATTCTTCTTTATACTGACTGAGATTTTTGGTGCCGTAAATATCCACCACATAGTCATATTCTGCGAGTGCAGGCAGCATTTGATTAAGCCTGGAGGGCAATAATTCATAATAGATATCATATACTCCCAGCGACTCGTCGTAAGTGTGGAAAGTGTATGATTTTTTCCGGTATTGCAGGTTCACCTGAAACATATTGACCTGCTTATCAAAGTGCACGCCACTATCGCCAAAATTTGTGCTATGAGAGACGCGCGGATAAACATAAAACATATCGTGATCTACGACATATTTTGTGTGATATTTCAGCCATGAGCTTTCCGGCCACTGTTTGATGGGCTCTGGAAACCGGTCATTTGCTGTAATGGTCTGGCCTTTGTTGTACCAGTCGCGAAATTTTAGCCATTTTTTATCCGTCCATACCTGTCCCCATGAACAGGGAGCCTGGAAAAAAAACACGTCTGAGCCATCTTCTATTGGTATAAATGGCAAAAATGTCGCATGAGAGTTCATTTGATTGGTGTACAAACCGACGCCGGCAATCCGGTCATCGTCTGCATAAAAATTAGCTGCCTCTGTAGAAAACCGGTAGAAGCAGGGAGAAACGTAGAGATCATCTTCCAGAAGGATAACGGACCCGTATTGTTGGGTAAGGTCTCCACATTTCAGAATATGTTTTCTAAGGCCTAGATTTTCTGGCTGATAAATAACTTCTTTTTCACCAAAAGGCCAGTCAAACCCGGCTGCCAGCGCCACTACATCCTGGTTATTATCGCCCTTGTCTATACTTATGATCAATTTTACATCTTCCGGATACTCGGCAGATGAAAGTGATTGAAACACCCTTGTCAGCGAGTGAACCCGGTTATATGCAACTACGACAATGACAGGTTTGTAAGAAGGGTGAGATTTTTCAAAACTCATTTGAAATTTATATTAGGTGCTTATTTTCTAAGCTTTTCAATTAAGGAATAAAATGTAAGCGCTTTGGTTTGCATAATAAAAGTCCCCCATGTTTTCCTTGAAAGGAGATATCCCAAATAGGATGCCACAGCTTGCGAAATGAGGGTTGCGATAGCTGCTCCCTGTATTCCCATCCGGGGAATGAGTATAAAATTGAGCACAACGTTTGCTACCGCCCCAAGCAGTGTACGGTATAAAGTGATTTTTTGCAGGTTTTCTGCAATCATTTGTTTGCTGCTTGCTGCTCCGAGAAATACAAAGACCAGCGACCAGATATGAATGACCAGTACAGGCCCCGCTGCGGCGTACTTTTCTCCAAACAAAAACGGAAGCTCAAGAAACCACGGGCCAAACAGTGCCATCGGAATACTTATCGCCAGAGCAACCAGCACATTTAAGTTGTAGAAGTTTTGCAAACGCTCCAGGTATAGCTTTTCGTCCTTCTCTTTGGCATTCATGATTGCAGGAAACAACGAACTTGCCAGCACGGGTCCCAGGAAAAACCAGATCTCAGAAAATCGCAACGCAGAGGTATAATACCCTACGGAGACGTTGTCCATCATTTGTTTGATCATAATCTGGTCCACCTTCATATACACCATCACTACCATACCCGAAAACACCAGTGGCCAGCCGTCAATCAGCATTTCCTTTCCATATTTGTAGTCAACCTTCAGATCCAGCGGCTTATCAAAGTATCGCATAAACCAGATCACCTGGCCTATGCCTACCAGCGCATTTCTGAAGAAAAATGCCCAGCCAAACCATATCAGGTCGGCTTCGACAATCACCAGAAAGAGTTGAAGGAAAGCAAAAGCAAACGTCGAAAAAGATCGTGATTTTACTCCGTAATGTGCCTGAACCGTACTTTGAAAATGATAATCAAACACGTCCAATGCCTGAAAAACGCCGCTGGCAATTACCAGATAGGTGAGGTAAATGGATACCTGATCATCGGGAAGGAAAAAGGAGAGTACAAAGTAAAGTGCAAATGCGACAACTGCACCTAAAAACCTCAATATCAGAGCCGTACCCAGAATCTTTCGCTCATTGGCACGATCTTTTATCAGGTTCCGGACGACAATCTCCTGAAGCCCCAGTCCGGCAAATACCAAAAATAACATTCCCAGGCTTCGGGAGTAGCCCAATGCGCCAAACCCGTCGGCTCCAAGGTATTTTCCGACTCTTGCTGTAACGAGGAATGAGACTCCCATTTGCGTTATCCGCCCTCCCATGAGCCAGGAGGTGTTTTTCAGATATTTCAGGAAGCCTTTAGAGCGAATAACTTTATTCAGTTCTGCTATATAATTCACTGACATTCAATTAATCCTGCCTTACCGTATCAGTACACGTGTAAAGACTAAATTTGAGAGCAACAATTTTGGGGTAAGATACTGATTCCACCCTGTGAACTGAGCCTAAATTAGGAAAAATACTAACAGCTAAATCATACGAGTAATGAACAGCTAAAAATAACCCGTGAATTGATATTGTTCCGGATAACCGGAAATTTAACAGGTTTGTTGAATCGCTAAAAAACGGGAGATGGAAAGCCCATTACAGGCCTCCCATTCCCCCAAATTCTTTATATAAAGTCTGATTCGCTATTGAATCTGTAGTCTTTCTCCGATCAACCCGTCAGAAAACTCTACCATCATAATATACATTCCGGCTGGTATCGCCTCCGGCAGAGAAACCTGCATGGATTTGGCGGGCTCACTGGCTACCCAAACCTCCCGGCCGGCAACATCCAGCAATGCCACCCGCAGAATCTGTTCGGTATCAATCCCCTGAAAGTGCAGATTCAGGTTATGATCATAGGTAGGATTTGGGTAAATGCTTACTTCCGGCTTGAGCTCGGAGTCAAAAAATATCTCTACAGTACCCAGATAACGGAAGGTGCCATCAAAATCCGTTTGCTTCAACCGGTAGAAAGACCTGCCCTTATTGGGCTGATTGTCAATCAATTGGTATTCGGCCACTTCCTGACTTATGCCCATTCCCTGTACTTGGTCCAATACTTCGAATATCGCTCCGTCCAGTGATTTTTCGATGGTAAAGTAGGCGTTGTTCAATTCGCTGGCTGTGGCCCATTCAAGTAATACTGCTTCGCCTACGGGGCGTCCATCAAAGTGGATCAACTCGACCGGGAAGGAAGAAACGCCTTCCGCAGTAAAGGTTACATTATCTACAACAGAGGTAGTCTGAAGGTTGTCGTCATGGCTGGTAACCGCAATACCTACAAATATTTCAGTAGCCATAGGTATTTCTTCCTGATCGATAAGCGTCCAGGTGATACCATCCGGAGAAGCATATCCTCTAAACATATTGTCTTGTCTGACCAGTTTTACCCAATAAGGAATAGGAATCGGCGTATCTTTGGGACTGTTGGTGCTGGTAGTAAGGCCACCGTTATTTACCCGGCGCTGAAAAGTATATCTTCCCGAAGCAGCGATGAAAGTATAAGCGTTTTTGGAACCCGGATCAAGCGACTCCCGCATCATCAATCCAGATTTGGCCCAGGCATGAGTTTCCAACAAAGCATTCACCCGCATGACAATTTCGCCATTGCCGGTCATCGGCTTATAGACATATTGAAAGGCATCGATTTTGTCCCAGATATCAGCACCCGAAGCTTCTATGGTGAATACACCCGTGCCATCTTCGCAGGCTTTGCCCGAAAATCCGACATTCCCGATATCTTCATTCAGCCAGCCTGAAGGGAGAGTACAGCCAGAACTTGTCGCTGGTTCCTTCACAATGATCATCACATTGGCGGTATTGACCGCTCCCGAGTCGTCCTGCACAGTAAGCGTAGCCAGATAGTTCCCGGCACTTTGATACGTATGAGCTAATAAATTTCCTGTGCCGGTTTTGCCGTCGCCAAAGTCCCATGTGTAATTTGTGATGAGGCCATCGGGATCGCTGGAACTTGTACCGTCAAAATCCACGAGCAGAGGCGCAGTACCAGTAATCGGTGTAGCATTAATCACCGCTACCGGGTTGGAGTTTGTATGGCCGGGATCGGTATTCACTACGGAAACTGAGTCTGCAAACAATACAACCGAAGAAAATGGCGCCAGGGTAATCGAACCGGACACGGGGTTCAAATCCACGTCCTGATAAGTACCAGTAAGCGTAAAAGCTTTATTTGCAGCGGTTTGGTTGACAAATATTTTGGCTTTTACAATGGGGTTGTATGGAATGGCATTCACCTCAAATACTTCCACATTGTCTAAGATAAAATTGTGCCCATTGGTGTATGCTACTCTGAATTCCACCGTAGCAGTGGCTTCATTCGAATTGCTTTCAATAATTTTCACAAAGTCGTGGCGGGTTGGAGACAACGGATAATCAAAAGTATGCAACACTTTGCCGCCCGCTCCTTTTACATTTACTTCCAGTGTTTCATATTTGGTGGAAAGGACACTGAACTTTAATTCGTAATGTGTACCTGACTTTAAACCACCTGTGATATTGGTGGAAACAGCTGCCGTCGCCGGAGAACCGCCGGTCATTTTCAGTTCATAACACCCTCCGTCCATTCCACCTTTGGTCAGCCAGGTAGTTTGGGCATTCCCACTGGCTGTTGTCCAGCCACTGGCATTGGCAGTAAATGTACCATTTGTGATAAGGTTGTTGCTCAAATAGGAAGCGACCGTAACCCAATCCCACTGAAAAGGACTGATTTTGTTTTGGTTAATGACTGTTGGCAACATATTTTCCCACTGATCCATACTGTAAAGCGGCTTATTGGTCAGTTTGCCGATTCTGGCGATATAGGGAGAATACAGGTTGTAGAAATAATTGTTTTCAAATGTTCCCAAATTGGCATGGGTTCCGTACTCAGAAAGCAACCGCACACATGCTACATCCGGATTAAAGGAAATCGCAACGTTGTCATGAAAGGTATTGTCGATGGTTTGCCCGGGCAGAATTTTTTCTTCCAGCTGGATCAGGTCCCTGTCAGCACCATAGATTACGTTACTTGCCACTTCCACATCATGTGCCCCGGAGTTGACAAAAACGCCAGCAGTACCGGAGTTTAGGATCGTATTGTGGAGCACACTCATATTATAAGATTTGTTGTCGATGTAGATACCAAAGGCGGCAGATTTTACTTTAGCGGCAGGAACTCCGTCATTGTTGCCAATGGCATTATACACGATATTTTCACGAATGATCGTATGGTGGGACTGCTCGGAGAATGTATAGATACACCCCCCGTCATTGAGATTCAGCAGAGAAGCGTTGACGATATTGCGTTCCACCAGCGAATTGGAAGCATAAACTGTAATTCCGGTATAGCCGACACTATCGATCCGGTTGTAGCCCACATACACATCATCGGTCATGGTAAAATGAAATCCATTCATTCCCTGATTCCCGCTGATACCATACCCGTTCTGGCGACCGATTTGCCGCATGATATTGTGAGAAAATGTACCGCCTTTTACCTCATGACCTTTGACGGCGCGGCCACGTGCGCCTTCAAAATAATTATTGGTTACGGTAATATTTGCACCACCGACGGAAACGGAAGTTTCGCCCTGGTCATAAAATTTGCAATTGGTAATCGTATTATTGGCGCTTTTGCGGTCAAACAAATAAACACCATCAATTTTTTGGCCGCGGAAAGTAAGATCGCGAACGGTAATATTGGCCTCTTCTACCGCTGCATAAATCCCATAGTCAATGGTGCTTCCTTCTACAAGAAGGTTGTTGGGATTGGCACCATTGGGCGCCCAAAGATATACCCGCCCGGAGGCTGCATCATAGGCCCATTCTGTCTCCATATCCAGCTGCTCAAGTTTGCCATCAAGGAAAAAACCGTAACCAGCTTCCGGAATATATTTATTGGACCCTACAAAATTGATCGTACCTGATGACGTAGAGGAGGCGACTTCCTTGTATTCCCATGTCCATTTGGTGGTGCGGAGACGCACATTGCTGCCTTTCCAATAGTCATTGGCCTGAGTAATTGATTTGGAGTTCACGTTGTTTACGGTAGCGGTATTCACCAGAATATATCCGGAATTGGGATAACGCGCCAACGTCATAAATTTATCATTGACATAGAGATAGGGAACCTTTGTGCTGGAAGCAGCATACCAGATGTTTCCCTGGTGAAGTTTCCAGTTGGTAATAGGAACCATGCCAGAAATCACCGGATCAGCTCCGGTGTCGTACGCGCCAAACGTAATGGGATTGTTCAGACCGCCACTTACTGTCAAAAGAATCTGACCAGTAAATACATCTCCCCTACGGAAAAGTACATTGTCGCCAGGCTTAAGAGCCGATATATGTGTGTTTAGTTTTGCAATGGTTTTCCAGGGAGCTGCGGTGCTCGTTCCGGCATTTGCATCGTTACCTGCATTTGACACATAATAGGTTGTGGAAAAAGAGTGGGAAAAAAGAAGCAAGAGGAAACTGAGCAACAAAAGTCTTTTCATCAGATTAAAGGTTTCTTTAGGTTTTGGGAAGAACCATACAGACCAAGCCCTTCCCATCCCGAAATCATGAATATGATTCCGGACATAGCAGTTTTTTTTAAAGAAATTCAGATTCGGGCGAATCCTAAATACTAAGAGCAGGAAGGAGACGGTGCTAAAACACAAAAGGCCTGAAGCCGGTCATTCGCCGGTCAGGACACGCACCTTGAGAGTTGAATGGTAAAGGGATACCACTGGAAAGCCAGGATAAAGAAAGACGATGAGTCGTTTGCATTTTTACATTATTAACCTATACCTAATACCTGGGGTTTGTAAAACCGAAATACCCCTATTCCGGTTTTCCCCTTACTCTTTGATATAAATGGCAAACTTCAGCAAGCCATTGTATCATTGAGTATAATTTTATATCGCTAATATAATACCAGCTATTGTTTATTCGGTAATCGTTATTTCCATGGGTGTATCGATTTTTTGTAAGTTTTGCCGATAAAACGCAGAAAACAATTTGCCGCCAATCGTCACCGCCCCTGCCAGATCCCGCAAAAAAGGGGGTTTCCCACCACATATATGCTGATTATCAATGTTTCTCCTCATGGTATGGAGTTTTCTCAATTTTCATTAGCGGTAAATTATCCGCTATTTTTTTATCAATAATGTAAGGAATTTTCTAAAAAAAGGAAAAAACAGGCTATGCCTCAACTCAATTAGTGGGCCTCTACCGGAGCATGCGATGTGTACCACCGTTCAATTTCTCCACAAAGCCTTGCAAGTGGGGCATTCCAATTGATGGTGACTTCATTGGTGGTGTAGCTGCAAAAGCTGTCGAGGTAAGTCGTGGCAGGCAGGCTGTCGGGATATACACAGCCATCCCGGTTGAGTTCGTTTTGAGGGCCTCCGGCCATCAAGCCGGGAACGGGTTCGAAAACGCCGTCTGTCAGGGAAATTCTGTGATGAATATCCATGGGAGAATAGCTTCCCACTCCTGTGATAAAACAATACCCGGTGGCATTGCGCCCCAGGATATAATCAAGCGCGGCAGTAGCCGCTGCGGCATACGAGGCGTCTCCGGTTTTCCGGGCCATAAACATCAGCAATACCCCCCTGCTCGCCAGGTTCCCGTTACTCCCCCAGAGAAAGTCATTCTCCCGGTCTCCAACCGGCACACCGTAAGGGCTTACAGTCAAGGCATGATCGCGAAACCGGTCAGTGATCAGACGGAGCTTTCGCAGAATAATTTTCTCATCGCCATTCACAGGCAACCTGACGGGTTGTGCCAACAGCGACATCCAGGCCAGCGGCCCGACATTGCGGCGGGTGGGTGCGTCGTCAAATGTTTGTTCGCCAAATTTCCCCACATAGTAGAAACTATCTTCACGGGTTGTAACCCAAAGTTCGGCTGCGGCCCAGGCCCTTTCGTCTTCAAAATAATAATCCAGACAGGGCCCCGTCTCTATGTCCCGGGGGTTTTCAAAACTTACTGCAGGGTTTGCCCTTCCCCACCGCCATGCGGCCAAAGATGCTTTGAGGCAGGAATCGGCAAGGCCTGGCTCCCATTTTCGTATGATTCTTGAAGCCTGAGCCATCACCGCAGCAAACCCCAGGGTAGCCGCAGTACTTTTTCCGATCATCAGCCGGGTAGCCCGGTCATCTTCGGGCATGATTTTTCCCGGATGCCGGGAGGTGGTCAGCTTATGGCAAACAAATCCTTCGCCGGGATCCTGCATGGTAAGCAGCCACCGGATACTCCAAAGGCTTTCGTCAAGGATATCGGGCAATGTATTGCCGGATTCCGGAATATTGAGCCCAAAGGTGTCGTACTGTTCGGGGGCCGTCTCGTACATTCCCAGTAGCATCCAGGTAGCAAATGTCGCTGTTGGAACATATTTGCCGTAATCACCGGCATCATACCACCCCCCCGGAGCCGAGACCAGGGTGCCGGCAGGCCGGGAAGCCGAAGCAGCAGACGGGTGAATTTTCACCTGATCATCGGCGTGGCCAGCTTTTCTGGGCCATTTTTCCGCAAAAGGAGCAACAATGGCCTGAGACGACCGCTGGAAATAAAACGACCGCAAAATGGTGGCCAGTACATGTTGATGGATATTTGTCTCAATCAGAAACGGATAGGAATTGCCCACCAGCGGAACCTCCAGATAGTATCTGCCGACCTGATCAAATGCTGAAAAATCTGCCTTTCGCACCACTTCACCGGAAAATGACCAGCGCAGCGATTCTGTCATTGTATCTGAAAATACGACCGAATGGTCTGACAGCCTGCGGATCGTAAACTCACCCGAAGGCGCATTGCGAATAATGGCAGTTTTAGGCCCGCCGGGATAAAACCCCACCTGATTCAGTCTGATGTCAGAGGAATATGGCGACTCCGTTTGAGTTTTATGAAACGCAAATAGCCAGATGATCCATCCGGCTATTGCTGTAAGTGTTATGATTGTAAATATGATTTTCCCGGTCTTCATCATCCCATCTTCCGCTGGCATTCCTCTCAGGAAACAACCCGCTCTCCGGAAATATAATATTCGATATTTTGCTGAAACTCCTGATAAACACTTTCGATTCCTTCGCGAAGGCCAATGGTCGCGCGAAATCCCTGTGCCTCAAGACGGCTCACGTCCATAAGCTTACGGGGTGTGCCCGATGGTTTTGAAGTGTCAAATACAAGTTCTCCTTCAAATCCCACTACTTCTTTGACCATCATTGCCAGATCGCGGATGCTGATATCTTCGCCTACACCGATGTTGACAAATCCTTTTTCGTCGTAATGTTCCATCAGATACAGACAAGCCCCGGCGAGATCATCCACGTGCAGAAATTCGCGTTTAGGACTACCGTCGCCCCAGATTTCCACCGCCGCTTTACCTTCCTGTTTTGCTTCATGAAACTTTCGGATCAAAGCAGGAAGAACATGCGATTTTTGCAGGTCATAATTGTCATTGGGCCCGTAGAGATTGGTAGGCATGCAGGAAATAAAGTTGCAGCCATACTGATCGCGGTAAGCTTCGCAGAGTTTGATACCCGCAATTTTGGCGATTGCATAGGGCTCATTGGTATACTCCAGAATGCCGGTCAGCAATTGGTCTTCTGACATGGGCTGTTGGGCAAACTTGGGATAAATACAAGAACTTCCGAGGAAGAGCAATTTCTCCACTTTATGCCGATATGCCTGATGAATAATATTCATCTCAATGGCGAGGTTGTCGTACAGAAATTCTGCGCGATAGGTATTATTGGCAACAATACCCCCAACTTTTGCGGCAGCGAGAAATACAAAATCGGGTTTTTCCTGAGCAAAGAATTCTTCCACTGCTGTCTGGTCGCGGAGGTCAAGTTCTGAGGAAGAGCGAGTGATGATATTTTCATACCCTTCTTCTCTGAGTTTTCTTACAATGGCAGATCCTACCATTCCCCGATGCCCGGCAACGTAGATTTTAGCTGTTTTGTGCATAGAAGACTTTATTCTTTGCTTCTTTAATATCGTTTACCATCATGATCTCGACCAACTCGTCGATACCGACTTTCGCTTCCCAGCCCATTTTTTCTTTAGCTTTGGTCGCATCGCCGATAAGCAGCTCGACTTCAGCAGGGCGGAAATAGCGGGGATCTACTTCGACGACAAGTTTGCCGGAAGTTTTGTCGTAGCCTTTTTCATCTACCCCGGTTCCTTCCCATACGATATCCAGTCCGATATGTGAAGCGGCTCTTTGGACAAAGTCGCGGACGGTGTACATTTTACCAGTGGCAATCACAAAATCTTCAGGCTGATCTTGCTGCAGCATCAACCACATCGCCTCCACATATTCTTTGGCATATCCCCAGTCGCGTTGTGCGTCAAGATTACCCAGGCGAAGGACTTCGCGAAGACCTACCGAAATTTCGGCCAGGTTGGTGGTAATTTTGCGGGTTACAAAGGTTTTACCCCTGCGTTCAGATTCGTGGTTGAACAGGATTCCGTTGCAGGAATAGAGGTCATAGGATTCCCGGAAATTTTTAGTGATCCAGAAACCGTAGAGTTTGGCAACACCGTAGGGGCTGCGTGGATAAAACGGAGTGGTTTCCTTCTGAGGAATTTCCTGAACCAGGCCATAAAGCTCTGAGGTGGAAGCCTGATAAAACCTTGCCTCCGGACACTGGTTGATCATAGCGTCCAGAATACGAAGCGTACCAATCGCGTCAACCTGTGCGGTATATTCAGGTACTTCAAAAGATACTTTTACATGGCTTTGCGCGCCAAGGTTATAAATCTCATCGGGATGAATTGTGCGGAGCAATTTGTTGAGGTTGGCACTATCAGACAAGTCTCCATGATGGAGGTGTACATTTTTATTGCCCATAAGGTGGTCAATTCTTTCCGTATTAAAGGAAGATGCCCGGCGAATAATGCCATGTACTTCATAACCTTTTTCCAACAAAAATTCTGTTAAAAAAGAGCCGTCCTGTCCGGTAATACCCGTAATAAATGCTTTCTTCATTTCTGATTTTTAAATGCAATTTACTTTTTACGAAAGGATTTTTTTTTCCCTTTCCATGATATAACTAACAACCGCGGTCACCCGCAACCAATTAACAATTAACCATTAACAATTAATCACCATAGCCATAATGACTATCGATATAGCCGTAAGCTGCGACAGATTTTACATCATTGATCAGCATGCCTACGTTTTTGATTTTTTCTGTATCGTACAATTCATTGATCCACTTCAGGGATTCAACACTGGTCGTACTGTCGCGAACTACATAGATATTGAAGTCTGTCATCTTCATAATCACCAGATAATCAGAGACCAGCCCCACAGGAGGCGTATCAAATACCACATGGTCGTATTGTTCGCGGAGTTTCTGTATCAGATCTCTCATACGGTCTGTGGCAATAAGATCCAGCGGATTGGTACACACAGGCCCTGAGTGAATGACGTCCAGATTTTCGATATGGGTCTTATGAATCATTTCTTTATGGTCGGCCACTTCTCCGGAAAGGTAGGAGGAGAGACCACGTCCGTCGCCATTTTCAAAATAACGGGTAACACGGGGGCGACGAAGGTCCATATCGATCAGCAGTGTACGTTTACCCGCCTGCGACATGACCGCTGCCAGGTTGGTAGCGCAAAAGGTTTTTCCTTCCCCAGAACTTGAAGACGTAAGTCCGATAATTTGCTGAACCGCATTGTCATTGAGGTATTGCATTTTGATACGGATGGAGCGGAAAGACTCGGCCAATGCTGTGCGGGAATCTTTGGGGACAATATAGTTACTGTTTCGGTCATGGCGGGCCACAAACCCGAGTACAGGAATATTGGTACTCGACTCTATATCTGCATGGCCTGAGATTTTGTCATTGAGGAAGTCTTTCACGACAATTACAATGACAGGGAGCCCAAGTCCGGCAAAAAGTGCGATCAGGATAATCAGCGATTTTTGCGGTGCAATTGGCTTGCGGCCTTCCATTTTGGCGTTTTCAATAATCTCAATATCTACCGTTTGAGACTGCATAGCCATATACGCCTGGTCGCGTTTGTCGAGCAGATCGCGAAGTCGCGCATCGCCTGCAGCGAGCTTTCTTTCGAGATCGTATTTATCCGCCAACCCTACAGGGATGGCCCCTCTTTTTCCATAGAGTCTGCGCAATTGTTCTTCCACCCCCTGAAGCCGGTTTTTTTGAGCTTCCAATCCAGACCTTACATTCGCAGTGATATCACGGCGGGTGTTTTTAATTTTCAACTGGTTGACTTCCCACAGCGGGCCTTTTTTATTGGTCTGGAAAATCAGATCTGCTTCTTCTTCATATAGCTGTGAGAGCTTGATGATCAGCGAATTAAGTACCGCTTCGTTGATATTAAACATCGAAGGTGCTGCGAGTTCAATATGCGCATCGGGCCCGGCACTTTCGATATTGGAAAGGGTACGTTCATAATAGTTAACGGCAGAAGAGATGTCATTTCGCTCTCTTTCCAGTACCGATATCTGCTGGCCGATCTGTGATTCGGAGATACCTGCATCCACAACTCCGCTTCTTACAAGAGAAGAAGTAAGATCTGTCTGAGTACTTTCTACCTGCCCGGTAAATTCCTGAATCTGAGAGTCCAGGAAGATAATGGTGCGCATAGCGAGTTCATTCATCTGGCGCATTTCTCCCTGACGGTAGGTTTCGAGCAGGGTATTGATAAATTTTTTCTGAACCTCAATCAGCGGACCTTCAGATGAAATAGAAAGAATATTGGACTCATCACTTACCGGTTCAATTTTAATTGAGGATTGAAACATCTCAGCGAGTCCGTCGAGGGTATTAATTTTGAAGAAGTACTGACCCCGGGTATAGGTTTCGTAATCTTCTTTAAAATTGACGCTGAAACTGAGCATACTATTTTTAAAAGGCTCACCAATCCGTATTTTCTCATCAATGTCCACTGTTTCAATTTCACGGATGATTTCAGCATTTTTAATATCGTAGAGGCTGACTTCTTCACCTTTGGCTTTGACCCGGTATTCGACATCATTCACTTTTTCGAGAAAAATTTCGATGCCGACCAGTTGTTGCTGGGAGGAGTCCACCGTAACGGTAAAAGGCACATCTTTGTATTCGGGATTTGCCTTCAGCTTTTGATAACTGAAATAAGAAACACCTACGTCAAGTTTTTGAACCGTTTCACGGATGAGGTTAAAAGATTGCAGTACCCCGATTTTATCTGCCAGGTCTGACTTTTCCATAAACACGCCGGTACCCAAATCTTCCACTACTGTAGCAGCGTTTTGGTTACCGAGGATTGCCTTGGCTTTTACGCGGTATATTTTGGTAGAAAACTTGATCTGAACAAAAGCCAGAACCAATGCAAGAGTTACCCCAATCGCAAAATAATACCATCTGCGAACAAACCGCCCCAGCAGTGCTTTTACATCGATCGTGTCGTCGCTGTATTGGTTGTTCATTTTGGAAGACTGAAACATGATACAAAAATTAAAAGATGACTACTACTGCTGCTTTCTGATCTGAATTTGATTGGCAATATTGATCGCTGTTAAAGTTACTGCAGCGCCACTGAAAATCACAGACAACAGCTGAAGGTTTGATAGGTTCGACCGGTTGTTTTTGATTTCCATGTTGGGCACATACAAGATATCGTTGGGCAACAGGTAATAGTAGGGTGATTTAAAAATTTCCGGATTGGTCAGATCCACTTTTATTACTTCCGAACCGCCTCTTACATTGCGGATCAGGTGTATATTTTTTCTATCTGCAAACTCTTTAAAGTCGCTGGCCAAAGCCATTGCCTCCAGGAGGTTCACCGAGTTGTTGTACACATAATAATAGCCGGGTTTGTTTACTTCCCCAATGATGGAGATCCGATAACTTACCAGCGTCACAAAAACTGTGGCATTAACAAATGCTTTATCCCGGACTTTTTCCTGAATTACGGCCCGGGCCTCATTGACTGTCATACCCATCACATTGATCTTGCCAATATCAGGAAGGTAAATATACCCCGAATCACTGACAGAGTAGCCATAAAGATACACTCCTACCTCGTTGATATTAAAAATGCCATCAGGCATCGCATTAAGGTACTGGGTATTCTGAGGGTTAAGATCTTTTACTTTAATAGAAAGTACGTCGTTGGGTTGAATTTTGTATAGCGGCGCCTTATTCTCCATAGAGACCGAAGCGTCATAGCGAAAACCACCATTCTGAAAGAGAATAGTATTTTTATTTGAAATACAGGAGGATAAAAGTAAAGTAATTCCAGTGACCAAGAGAAGTACAAAATGTTTTTTCATGATACAGTGTTTACTACGATTTCACCAACAAGTTAGCCAAAATAGGGCCAGAAGTATTTGCTTTGTGGTGAACAGCTAATATTATTTCCCGAATAGTAATAGGATAATTTTAAAATGATCTTGTAAATGAAAGGGCTTTGCAGGTGAATCTACTTCTCCATACAAAGCCCTCGTGGGGGTCAATACGGTTACCGCAGCGATTCTGCAGCGACCGGCAGTCGGAATCAGATAATCATCCCCGCAGCAACTGTCTCATTGGTAAACTCATCCACCAGGATGATGCTGCCAGTGGTACGGTTACGGGCATAACTATCGTGCAGCAAAGGCACTGTAGTTCTGATCAGAATACGACCAATGTCATTGAGGCCCATATCTGAATTGTCCTCTACACGGTGCAGGGTATTGACATCCACTTTGTAGCGAATTTCCTTGACGATACATCTTGCATCCCGGGTAGTATGGCGGATTTTATATTTGTTGCGGGGCGTCAGTTTTTTCTCCGACATCCAGCATATCATCAGTTCGATATCCTGATCTACGGTTGCCTGGTTTTCAGGCTTAACCAGCATATCTCCACGGCTGATATCGATTTCATCTTCCAAAGTGATGGTTACTGACATAGGCGTATAAGCCTCCTCCAGTGGCCCTTCATAGGTATCGATCGATTTGATTTTGGAGGAAAAACCGGATGGTAAGACCACGACATCATCTCCAGGCTTAAATACACCTCCGGAAACTCTGCCTGCATACCCACGGTAGTCAGGGTTGCCATCGGACTGTGGCCGAATCACATACTGCACAGGAAAACGGCTGTCAACATGGTTGTAATCATTGTCAACATGAACAGTTTCCAGTGTGTAGAGAAGAGAAGAACCTTTGTACCAGGGCATACGCTCAGAGTCATTCACTACGTTGTCGCCTTTGAGGGCACTGATAGGAATGTAGCGAATGTCCGGCACTTTCAGTTTAGATGAAAACTCTTCGTACTGATCTACAATTTTGTTGTATTGTTCTTCAGAGTAATCCACCAGGTCCATTTTGTTTACACAAACGATCAGGTGTTTGATCTGAAGCAAAGAAGTGATAAATGAGTGTCTGCGGGTTTGCTCCACAACGCCATGGCGGGCATCAATCAGAATAATAGCCAGGTTGACTGTCGAGGCACCCGTCACCATATTACGTGTGTACTGGATATGTCCGGGAGTATCGGCGAGGATAAACTTACGGCGTGGTGTTGCAAAATAGCGGTAGGCGACATCGATCGTAATGCCTTGTTCGCGCTCTGCTTTCAGACCATCGGTGAGGAGTGCGAGGTCAAGGTAATCATCACCCCGATTAGAACTGGTGCGTTCAATGGATTCGAGTTGGTCCTCGAAAATGGATTTCGTGTCATAGAGCAGGCGACCGATCAGGGTACTTTTTCCGTCATCGACGCTGCCGGCTGTAGAAAATCTAAGTAAGTCCATGTATTTTTTTAAAGACTAAAATATTCAAATAATTAAAACCTGACAAAACAGGGATGACCTAAAAATACCCCTGACGCTTACGGTCTTCCATAGAGGAATCAGAACGCTTGTCGTCTGTACGGCCACCTCTTTCCGTCACACGTGTAGCGGCAACCTCCTCAATGATCGCGGGGATATTGTCAGCTTCAGAAAGAACAGCACCTGTACAGGTAGCATCGCCGATGGTACGGAAACGCACCACTTTTTCCTCATATTTTTCGCCATTGAGAAGTGTAATGAAAGGACTTTCAGCCAAAAATACACCTCCGCGATTGACGACCTTGCGTTTGTGGGCAAAGTACAGACTGGGCAGCTCTACTTTTTCATTGTAGAGATACATCCAAACGTCGAGTTCTGTCCAGTTGGAGATCGGGAATACACGGAAATTTTCGCCCTGATTGAGATATCCATTGTAAAGATCCCAGAGTTCAGGGCGCTGATTTTTGGGTTCCCACTGTCCAAATTCATCGCGGTGAGAGAAAAAGCGCTCTTTGGCGCGAGCTTTTTCTTCGTCGCGACGGGCGCCGCCGAGGCAGGCGTCAAATTTATTCTGCTCAATTCCTTCCAGCAATGTAATGCTCTGAAGCGCATTGCGGCTGGGATTAGGACCTTTTTCTTCGACGGCATGGCCGCTGTCGATCGAGTCCTGTACAGATGCGACAATCAGACGGGCACCCATTTCAGCGACAAACCGATCGCGATATTCGATGGTTTCGGGGAAATTGTGTCCTGTATCCACGTGCATCATGGGCATCGGCAATTTTGCCGGATAAAAAGCTTTTCGAGCCAGGTGAGCCAACGTAATGGAATCTTTGCCTCCGGAAAAGAGCAATACGGGCCGCTCAAACTGGGCCGCAGTTTCCCGGATAACAAAAATTGCTTCCGATTCAAGTTGTTGAAGATGACTAAGTCTATAGTCCATTCGTCTGCAAACTATTAGTGATGGTAAAATATTTAAATTAATCCTGTGCGAGTATATAATCCTGTTAGTCGGAAAAAGAGTCTAACCTATGATTTTTCAATGACTGGTAACAGCGCTTCGAATAACTCCGCCCTGCATTGTTCCAGACTTTTTTCGTCAGTCCGAAGCTCCAGAAACGGCGCCACCGGCGCTTCAAACGGAGAATCAATGCCTGTAAACTGAGGAATTTTGCCTTCGCGGGCTTTTTTGTACAGCCCTTTCACATCGCGCCCTTCACATACTTCCAATGGTGCATTAACATATACTTCCAGAAAGTTTTCTGCACCAATAATCTTTCTTGCCAGTTCGCGGATTTCAATGGTAGGGCTTACAAAAGAACAAAGGCAAATTACGCCGCCGTCCAAAAACAATTTGGCGGCCTCGGCAATGCGGCGAATATTTTCGGTACGGTCTTCTTCGGAAAAAGAAAGGTTATTGGATAAACCTACCCGGATATTGTCGCCGTCGAGGAGCTTGGTAAAAAATCCTTCTTCGTGAAGCGTAGCTTCCAGTGCCTGTGCAATGGTGCTTTTACCCGAACCCGAAAGGCCCGTCAGCCATACCACTACTGCACGTTGGTTGAGCATGTTTTCTTTATCTTCTCTGGATAATATCCGGTCAAAAATCGGATGGATGTTTTCTGCCATTTCTGTTTTATACTAATATTCTTAATTGATTGGGCCTTTTGCCACACATTAAAAAATCCTCAATCATTCAAAGTTTTTATGAAAATCCAGCCTCGCTGACACCACAGTTTTTACGAACAGAACCCTGTGGAACTCAAATAAATAATGTTGTCAAGATATCCTCTTTGGGGCTGTATTCGGACGCAAAGTAAGCAAAATCCTTACAGGTGTGATGGAGAGTCGGTGAACTGCAAAAATTATTCCCCGAACAGTAGTATTCCGGTCATTTCAAGAATCCGAAGAAAATACCCCGTTCATCATAAATTTCAAGTTTGCAGGCATTTCAAATTTCTTATTTTTGTCTCCCGGGGAATCACTTTTTCCGCCCATTATTGAAAAGAACTTTATTTGCCTGGTTGTGTTACCATTGAAGTGTATCGTCTCATAGCTAAAAACGTGCCTGTTTCTTCAACCTGTTTTACTTATTCCGATGAATGCATACAAACCGCCGTTCATGCGCCCGTTTTTTCGATTCGCAAAAATCTATTAAAAAGAGTCAGGCAGGTATATTACTTTTATGCCACAAATTTCTCAGACAACACCATCTCAAAACCATTTTTGAACAATTCATAACACAATAACTGCTCGGCAAATTCCTACAAATTATGAGACCACTCCAGAATCTTATGAACCCAGTTTTACGATATATCCTGACCTTCTGTATCGTTTTTCTATTGGGTAACACGCGTCTACTTCTTGCACAGAGTTTTAATCAGGGCATACTTTCAGGTTTGACCCTTCTCAATCCTACTTCTCTTCAGTTTGGGCCAGACAACCGGTTATATGTAACCCAGCAACATGGCGAAATTTATATTCTTACAATTGTAAGAAATAATGCCGCCGACTATTCGGTAACTGATATTGACACGATCCTCAGCGTCAAACAAATCCCCAACCACGATGATTTTGGCAACGTATCTGCGAATATTACCGACAGGCAGGTAACAGGTATTTTTGTCGCTGGTACCGCCAATAACCCGATTATTTATGTAACATCCAGCGACCCTAGAGAAGGGGCCGGAGCCGGCTCCGGTCAGAGCGGAGACCTCAATCTGGATACTAATAGCGGGATTCTTTCCAAACTTACCTGGATCGGGGCAAATATCAATGATCCTGCGGGATACTGGGACATGGTGCATCTTGTCAGAGGAATGCCCCGCTCTGAAGAAAACCACGCCAACAACGACTTTATCGTTGACGTAACAGCGAATATTGCGTATCTCCCCATCGGTGGATTTACCAATGCAGGCAGTCCTTGCATTGCTTTTGCATTTACCTGTGAGTATGCGCTTTCAGCGGCGATTCTTTCCGTTGACCTCAATGTAATCGAGGCTCTCCCCACCAAAACAGATGCACAGGGACAAAAATATAAATACGACCTCCCGACCCTGGATCACCCCACAACTATAGGTGGCGGGGATATCAGCGGATCTCATGTACCCTGGGGTGGAAACGACGGGCTGAATCAGGCCATGCTTGTACAAGGCGGACCCGTTCAGATTTTTTCCTCCGGCTGGCGAAATGTATATGATCTTGTCATCACTCAGGCTGGCAATATGTATGGCTGCGACAATGGTGCAAATCAGGGTTGGGGCGGCCACCCATGGGGAGAAGGCCCACCTGTCGGAGGCGTTTCCTCCGCTACCAACGAATACTGCCCCGGCGAAGGCGGCTCCAGTGGCCCCGGAGATGCAGCCTGCAACCAGAGCGGGGACGCACAGGTCAATAACCAAAATGGCCTCCACAAATTCGCGCAGGGTTACTACGCCGGCCACCCCAACCCCATCAGAGCAAACCCCACCGGAGCCGGATTGTACAAAGATGGCGTTTATTACCCGACCGGTAGTCCTACACTCCCGGCAGCATGGCCTCCCGTGCCTGCTGCTATGGCAGATCCTATTGAAGGAGATTTCAAGCAGCCCGGCCCGGCAAATGGCGCCCAGCTTACCTTTAGCCCTCCGGTAAATGGCATCTGCGAATACACGGCATCCAATTTCGGCGGTGTAATGACGGGCGACCTTCTGGGTGTAGCCTATCTCGGCAACAACAAAGGGCGGATTTTCCGCATGTTTGTAGACGAGACTACCGGAAATGTTACCGGTTCCAGTATTTTCCTCACAAATTTCACCTCTCTTCCACTCGATGTAACGTCTCTGGGAGATGCGGGTATTTACCCTGGCACCATATGGACAGCCAACCACGGTTCAAACACCATCACGGTCTTCGAACCTACAGACTATAGTGGCCCGGCACCTATCTGCAACGGCAATAATGACCCGCTCATCGATGAAGATGGAGATGGCTTTACCAATGCAGACGAACTGGATATCAGAAATGGTACTGACCCGTGCAGCGGTGGCAGCAGACCATCTGACCATGACGGTACCCTGATCGGTGGTTTCAAAGTGTCTGACTGGAATGATCCGGATGATGATGACGACGGAATTATCGATACCATCGACCCATTTTGTATAGACCCCAATAATGGCACGGACATCACCGCGGCAGACCTTCCTTTGGTTTACCCATTCTTCAACGCTGACCCGGGTACAGGTTTCTTCGGACTGGGTTTCACCGGTCTGATGGTCAATGGTGTTACCGATTATCTCAACATGCTCAATCCTGACGAAGATCTGATTGCAGGCGGAGCAACCGGCACATTCACCAATCCGACAGTCGAAGACGGAAGTACTTTAGACAATCAATTGATTAATTCTTACCAGTTTGGTATTGATATCAGTGGCGCTTCCGAACCCGTAGTATTCCGTACTCAGATGAATGGAAATTTCTTCAACGGAGGCAGTGATACAGATTATCTTCAGGGCGTATATATTGGCACGGGTGATCAGGACAATTATGTCCTGGTGGCACTGGTGGGATTGGGTAGCGGAAATGGCGGCTTCCGGGTGATTCGTGAAATTGCCGGAGTGGTCACTTCTACAGATTATCCAGTGGCCAATATCCTTTCATCTTCTGTCATTCACCTTTATCTTCAGGTAGATCCATCCAATGGGGAAGTCCTTCCCTCCTACTCTGCCAGCAATGGTGCCATCACCGTACTGGGCGCACCGGTATCCACAAGTGGCAACCTCCTGGCAGCCATTCAGGGAACGTATCAGATAGGTGGACAAAATATAGCCCTGGCAACCGGCGTTTTGGCCTCATCAGGAGCAGGTACAGATTTTATCGCCAGCTGGGATTTTATGGAAATGTACACGGTAAGCCAGCGTGAAATCCTGGCAGCAACCCCCGATCCACTTGCCTTTGGCAATGTAAATGTGGGGACCCCCAATACGCTGACGCTTGATGTGGCAACCGCACTTAACTTTAGCATCGATGTTACCAACATCTCGGTAACCGGACCTGATGCCGCAATGTTTTCTCCTGCCGTTTCCACGATTGATGATATTATCATCTCCTCTCCCAAAACACTGGAAGTTACTTTTACCCCCACCTCCACCGGCGCTAAAACTGCCACGCTGGAACTGACTCATACAGGGGTAAATTCGCCACTCACTGTTGCACTTACCGGAACAGGAGCTACCGTTGCTGCGCAAACCGTCCTTTACCGGATCAACAATGCAGATTCTATGGTAGTTTCGACAAATGGTGGCCCGGACTGGGCGGTTGACCTTAATACCAGCCCGTCTTCGTACAGAGTGGCCGGCGGCAATAATCAGGGAACAGGTGTACAACCCCCTACCCTTTTTATGGGAGCAACACTTCCGGCAGGAACACCCGAAAAGCTTTTCCGAAAAGAGCGCTATGACCCTGCGGCCGGACAGGAAATGCAATGGGAATTCCCGGTCGCGGGTGCTGCCGGAACCAAATACGAAGTGCACCTTTATTTTGCCAATGCCTGTATTTGTAGCAATGATCCCGGAGAGCGCGTATTCAATATCCGCATCGAGGGTGATACTGTTGCCAAAAACTTCGATATCACGGGTACCTTTGGCCACCAGGTTGCAGGAATGGTTTCCTACAATGTAACCGTGGATGGCGATGGCAAACTGGATATTGACTTCCTGCGGGTGGTAGGCGACCCAATGATTAATGCAATTGAAATCCTTACAGGTAACAATACAGGTGGTTTTCCGGTCGAACTTCTTACCCTGAATGCAACCGCAGAGGGAAGCGATATCCGGATTGACTGGACAACCGCATTTGAACTCAACAACGATGGATTCGAGGTGCAAATGCTTTCACCTGACAATACCACACAGGAGTTTCAGACACTGGGATTTGTGCAGGGAGCAGGAACTACCAGTGAAAGACAAAACTACTCATACCTCGTCAGAGGCAGAAAACCCGGAACTTATATTTTCCGCCTGCGGCAGATAGACTATGACGGCACCTATACCTTCTCCGGAAGAGTAAACGCAACCGTAGTAGCTGAAATGCTGGGAATGTATATGTACCCCAATCCTACCACGGGCATGGTGAACCTTGTCATTGGCAACAATGAGCGCCAGCAGGTTTCGGTAGAACTTTATGATGGAATGGGCCGAATGGTGAAACCATTGTTCAAAGGACTACTGGAAAAAGGCTCACAGACCCTTACATTCGATTTGAGCAATTTACCTTCGGGTGTTTATATGCTCCGCGCTACCAATGGAGTTACTGCCACGGTTGAGCGGGTTCTCACTTTACACTAGGACATCAGATAAGTACAACGAATACAAAGCAAACGCTTTGTACCAAAAACCCGGAAGACAATTCCGGGTTTTTTTATGAACATTAATCAATCAAACCGGTGCCAGAAAAGCACTTTTTTCCTTGTCTGTTGCTTTGAGAATAATGGACCATTTGCCGTCAGTTTTTACCAGAGTAATATAGTCCGTAACCATTCCCTGAAAACGTTTATACTTTATGCTAATCTTGGCGACAGCCATATTGCCGGTGATATCGACGGAAAGGACCTTATGTTTGCGCTTTTGCAAATCCCGGTTTTCCTGATTGTCATACATATGCAGGTAGTCAGCCAGTGATACGATATAGCAGGTTTCTTTGCGGGGATCCGTATAAGTAACATCTGCCTGCGGGTGAAAAGCCGTTCTCAATACAGTGGCGTCACTACGGTCGCCACCAAGCAGATATGTGTTTAGCACATCGTTCACCTCCCGCTGATCCTGGGCAAACGCTTTGTCCCACAATAATGTCTTCGTTTTTTCAAAAGTCGCATATTCTTTAAACGAAGTGCGGCTGACAATTCTCCATTCTCCTTCCATCTGGTGCAGGGTGAGAAAATCTATGATTCGCATCCCCTTTCCACTAAATGTGATACAGGTTTTGACAAGTGCGGTGTTCCCGGTGATGTCCAGACTCAGAATACGAATACTCTTTTCATGCACAACCGGATGAGAGTCCGCCAGCGTACGGAGATAATCGCCTACTTCAAATTTTTCGTACCTTCCGGTTTTTGTATCCACATATACCATTCTCGCCTGAGGGTGATATGCTCTGGCAAGAACTTCTACCGAGTGAAGCGCGGCACCTTCGTAATAATAGTTCAGCGTGCGCTGAATATCTATCAGATCATCTGAAGGATAGGCAGCCTGAAGGTTTGGGAGCAGGGAAAAAGAAATAATCAGCCATGGAAGGACAATCCGGACAATAGGTTTCATATACGTACTCAGTTTGAAACGTTGAGAAAATGAAGATCTCCGAATAATGAAAGCCTTTTGACTGATAAAAATTAAAAACCTGACAGAAATTACCGCCCGCTTTCTTTCGATACAACTTTATTCGCCCGAAGACGATCGACGTTCGATGAAAGCCCGGATTTCACAGCCAAAATGCAACCAGAAACGTTTTCCGGACTTTGGCACTTGGTTTGTTGCAAATAAGAAATGAATTACGCATCCCTTTTACCTCCCCAATGGTCACTTACAAAAACATAAATCTATTATTTTGACTCAACCGGCTTTTCCCGGTTTCGTAAATTGTAGTATAAACCATAATTTCGGGTTCTGGTAATTTGAATACCCCCCTTTGGATTAATCAATAACTACTGGCAATGAAGAAACTTATTCTGTCCTTCCTGTTCATTATTCCCATATTTGTTTTGGATCTGAAGGCCCAGCTTTCTCCCTACTTTGAGTTTCAGTATCTGTATGATGATGCTACGGAACTTTTTGACAAGAAAAAGTTTGGCGCCGCCCAAAAAAAAGTAGATGCTTTTCTCCTGGCTGAGCAAAACATCCGTGGGGAAGATCGCGACAACGATCTCCACGCCAACGCGCGTTTTATCCAGGCAGTGAGTGCCTACCACCTCGATCGAAACGATGCGGTGTCGCTGATGGAGCAATATATTTTCGAATTTGACGAAAATACTAAAGCTGCCCTGATGGGTTATTATCTGGGCAAATATCATTTTGACCATAAAAAATACGGCTTGGCTATTCAGCCGCTGGTGAATGCCTACAATTCCGGGGCTCTCCCCCAGGACCAGCTGACGGAGGCCATGTTTATTTTGGCTTATGCCTATTTTAAAGAAGGCAACAATAGCCAGGCAATCCACTATTTTGAGCTTGTCTCCACTACCGAAAACAAGTATAAGGAAGACGCCCTCTATTACCGGGCAGTTATCCTCTATCAGGATCAGGAATATAATGAGGCCTATTTCGCATTCAAAGACCTGACCACTTCGAAAAAGTATGGGGAAGAGACGCAGGTATATCTCGCCAATACCATGCTTAAACTCAAAAAGTATGACGAATTGTACATTCTGGCTGATGACCTGATTGCCCGTCCGCGGGTAAAAGGCAAAGATGCGCAGATTTACTATATCGTCGCTAATGCCAGTTTCGAAAGATATGACTATCCCCGTACGACAGAGTTTTTTGGCCAGTACGTAACAAATAAGGGAAAGATGAACCGTACCGATTATTTTCGATACGGTTTTGCCCAATATAAACAGGACAAATATGCTGATGCTGTCCCCAATTTTCAGAAGGCGCTGATCCAGATCCAGACAGACTCGCTGACTCAGGTCGCATCCTACTATCTGGGATTTTGTTATTTGAAACTCAAAGACAATGAAAACGCAAAAATCGCCTTCCAGAAAGCTTCTCAGGGTGAATCTTCTGGCAATAAGGAAATCAGCCAGGATGCGCTGTACCAGTATGCAAAGGTCGCATTTGCGACAGGCGACTATTCAAATGCGCTGAAAGCCCTGACTTCCTTTGCCGAAAGGTATCCAAGGGCTGCCTATATCGACGAAATCCAATCGATGATCGGAGAGACCTATCTGATGACCCGCGACTATCCCCGGTCTATCAAATACTTCGAATCCGTGCCACGCAACACCTCCCGCGCAAAAAAAGCCTATCAGCTGGTATGTTATTATTATGGTCTCGATCTCTATGAAAGAGGAGGATTTGAAAGCGCCGTCCCATTTTTCCAGAAAGCCATTGCCAATGATTTTGATAAAGATATGGCGGTGAGTGCGCAGTACTGGCTCGCCGAAGCCACATATCGCAATGAAAATACCAAAGGAGCGCTTTCTGCCTACAATACCTATCTCGGGATGAAAGGCGCTGCTGCCAATGAATACTACGCCAATGCCTACTATGGACAGGGTTGGGCGTATTTTAAAGAGAAAAATTATACCGCCGCCCGCCAGGCTTTTGATAGTTTTATTCAGAAAGGTGGCCGTACAGCAGAAAAAAATCTGATCGTTGATGCACACCTTCGTGCCGGAGACTGTCTGTTTCTCCAGCGCAATTATGCCGGCGCTACCAATTACTATCAGCAGGTGATCAACTTCCGCTATACGCAGGGAGATTATGCTTATTATCAGTTGGGTGAAGCGGCTTACCGCCAGAGCAATTATCAGAAGTCCGTGGAAAACTTTGACCTGCTGATCAAAACTTTCCGCACCTCTGACCTTCGCGATGATGCGCTTGACCGCATTTCCGAGGTTTATGCAACCTGGATAAAAAACAACGCCCAGGCGATTAAATATTCCAAAATGCTGGTGGAGGAATACCCCAAAAGTCCGCTTGCAGCAGATGGTTACAACCGACTGGCGTTGGCGTCCTACAATGCAGGCGATACAGACGGTGCGATCCGTTACTTCAAAAAAGTAGTAACCGACTATGCGTCAGACAAAAAAAATGCACAAAGTGCACTTGACAACCTGGCGGGACTTGTTTCAGAATCCGAGTTTGACAAAATCCTTCGCGACTACCGGAACCAGAATCCCAATATGGATAACAACCTCGCACAATTGGTGTTTAATACAGGGAAAGACCGGTTTTTTGCGATGAATTACAGTTCCGCAGTCGATCAGTTTACGACTTATATCAACGACTATAAAAACGGGCCGGATTACTTCGAATCTCTGATTTTCAGGGCACGCGCGTATCGGGAACTAGGCAAATTTATCTCTGCATTGGACGACTACAAGCAGATATATACAGCGACGACCAGAAATGATTTCTCCAATATCGCACTACTCGAAGCGGCAGAAATCAAATACGAACAAAAAGACTATACACAGAGTCTTCAGCTATACCAGACCCTTGACCTTCAGGCGGGAAAACTTGAAAATAAAGTTCAGGCAAAATTTGGCGTAGCCAAAAACTACCGCGCGCTGGGCGATTACAAGCTTGCGCAGGACGCATTGGTGCAGATCGCCAATAATAACGAAGTCGCAGTTTATTCGAGAACCAAAGCGCAGGTGGAAATCGGGCAGTGCCAATATCTCGCAGGGCAACTTCAGTCGGCAAAAGAGACTTTTGCCAAAGTTGAGCAAGAATTTAAAAATGCCTTTGGTGCTGAAAGCCAGTATATGATCACAAAAATTCTCTTTGATCAGGGCAAACAGTTTCAGGCAAAAGGCCAAAATGACCTTGCCACCGGAAAGTTTGAAGAAGTAAAAGACGCAGCCATTTACATGGCCAACAACTATTCAAGCTTCAACTACGAAAAGGCAAAAACTTTTATCGTAGCCGCCAGCGCCTATTATGAATTAGGAAACGTCTTTCAGGCCAAAGGCACACTCGAAAGTTTGATCAACGAGGCGCCCTATGACGATGTCAAAGCTGAAGCCAGAAAAATCCTTGCAGAAATACAGGCAAAAGAAGGAGGCAACTAAGCGCGATATCCCGCACCATCTGTTTCATGAAGAGTTTTAGTTATTAATTCAAAAAAAATGAAAGTCAGAAAATATATCATTGCCGGTTCGTTTATGCTTATGGCCTGGGGGGCAATACAGGCACAGGTTGGAGATCCTCTGGGAGGAAAAGATACACTGACACTTGAAAATGAGAGAATTGAGGATGTGATCGAAAGCACAAAGCCATTTCTGAAACCCCCTTATCAGGAATTGGAGAAAGCCAAGACCGAAGAAGTGAAATTTGACTCCCGCGACTTCTACGTCGAAACCGACTTTGAACCTGCACCACCCGATATCCGGGAAGTAGAGAAAGACAAAGAAGAAAAACTCAAAAACAATATGGTCAAACTGGGATTTGGCCGGTTTGCCACACCTTTTGCCAACATTTACATCAACAATGGCGAGAATCGGGATGTGGACTATGGCTTTGAGTTTGGACATATTTCGGCTCATCAGGACAACCTCATCCCACTGCGGGAATTTCGCAGGGACTATGGAAGTCTCCAGGCAAGTATGGTCGCCAAAGAAAATACCTTTACCGCTCAGGCCAAATTGCTGAATTCCAGCTACTTTAATTATGCCAATACGGATACTATTCCTTCCGATGGCTTGAAAGATTCACTTCAGATGGGATTTACCCATTTTGGTATACAAGGCATACTTGCCAGCAATTATGACAGAAGCCGCAATTACGAATTTGAAGTAGGCACAGGCATTAAGTTTCACAACGACCGCCGCGACAACTCAGAGTTTCACTTTGACCTGGCACCAACCGGAGGTTTCCGCATTACGCCAGATGTCATGGTTGGAGCCAAAACAGGTTTTAACTTTGTAAGAGGCAAAATCAACCGGGCAAATCAAAACCGGGTACTGCTTTCAGCCCGGCCAGCCGTTACTTATGACAATGGCGACCTCATGATCACCGGAGGTGTGCAGGTAAACTACTTCAACAACAGCGCAGATTCGGCAGGGGTATCTCAGTTTGGCCCGGCAATCGAAGCTTCTTACGAATTTGTACCAGACGCTATCGCAATTGTAGCAGGTTATACTTCCGGAATGGTCAACAACCATTACTTTGGGATGATTGAAGAAAATCCCTATGTCGCTACCAACGTCGCGATTAAACCTGGAATTGAAAAGATGAATATCTACGCTGGGCTCGAAGGGAACCTCAACAACAAAATTGATTTCGCAGCCAGAGCCTACTACAAACGAATTGAAAACCAACTGATTTATGACAATAGTGTAGACGGAAGATACTTTGCCGCTGTGTATGATTCTTCCATGACGGTAGCTGGTATTCACGCCGAAATCAATTACGACCTGAAAGACAATATCCAAGGGGGGGTAGCCCTCAATATCAACAATTATACGACCAGTACCGTTGCCAAATATTATGGGGCATCGCCAGTCAGACTCGACTTCTTTGCAGCTTATACTTATGATAAAAAGCTGACCGCCAAGGGAGAGGTATTTGTATTTGGCCCCCGTCCGATGGGCATTGATTCAATTGGCGAAATAATCAGGCAAAATACATTTATTGATATAAATCTTTCTGCGGACTATAGAATAACAGACGGATTTTCTGTATTTTTGGGAGTTGAAAACTTACTGAGTACCAAATATCAGAGGTGGAACAACTACATTGAGCGACCGATTGATATTAAAGGAGGAATTACACTGGCATTTTAAAAGCTTTTTCGATTTCCTTCGTTATCAAATTGTCGGTACCCCAAAAGGTAGTTTCTGCCGATCATTATGTATATGGAACTGAGCGTAGAAGTATATCTGACCAGTGCTTTCAGAGAGCTAGATGCTTTTGCGCTGCCTAAGATTGGGACATTCAGGAAAATAAGGAAAGGTGCGCATATTTCGGATGACGCTTCGCTGGTTTTTCCTCCGGAGGTAGAAATAGAGTTTCATCCGATTCCTGATCCCAGACTGGATTTGACTTATTACCTTCGGGATCATATACATATTGAAATTCATGAGGCTGAAAGAATTGTTCAAAGCATTTATGAAACAATTCTTAGAAGTTTAAAAGAATTTGGTTACTTTGAGGTTTCAAAAATTGGCATGCTCAAAGAAGACCAGGAGCATATTCTGAAGTTCTTTACGTATCACTCTAAGGATAATGTACTGGCAGATGATTTTTTTGGGCTTACACCTGTGCGATTTTCTCAAAACAATCAGCTTGTACTTCACCAAGGCGAAAACCCAACATACATGAAAAACGATTATAGCGCTGAAAAAACGATGAACTTCAGCACTGTTGGATGGAAAACTTTCTTGCTCATTGCTCTGATTTTTACCCTTGGCTTTCTCGTTATTAATCAAGGCCCTTTTATTAAACACCGATCCAGTATTGGAAATGGCGCGCTTGCCATTCGCCCGTTAGAACCGCCACGAAGTAGTTTTCATCGCAATCTCCTTTCAGAGAATGGCGATGATTCACTCGCTTTAACTTTTCCCGATGGTACGCTGGCAGATGCGGAAACAGAAGTCCTTGACGGAGGTTCTCCTGCTTCGACCCAAACCGAGTCACAACCTGCCATTGACCAGCCCCTGGCAAGTCAACAGGAAAAGGAACTTCCCGCGATCGATGACTCACGCTTATTTTCAGATAATACCAATGCGCGGCTTTCTCAGGAAGCGCTTGGTAGTCCCCGTGGTCAGGACCTGGGAAATACCCGCGGAACTTCAACCTCCGATGGATATGGCAACGTTTCCAATCTTTCTGTACTTGATACCGCAAAAAAACAACAGACCCGCGAGCAGCCTGAACCAAGCGCGGCCAGACTGTTGCCCGAAGTTAAAAACTACCACCTCATTGCCGGAAGCTTTGGCACACTATCAGCTGCACAAAAATTTGTAAATCAAATGAAAGGCGAAGGCGCTGATGCTATTATTCTTTTTCCTGTGAAAGGTACTACCCAAACATACCGGGTCAGTATTTATCGAAACAGCATCCGGGCAAAAGTGGAAGAATATGGCGCAAAACAAGAAAGGCTTGGACTTAAATCCGGCTGGATATTTGAAGAGCGCTAATACAAATGATATCGTTTATAAAATCCCGCTACAACCCGTAGCGGGATTTTTTTTTTCAACTAAGTTCACTAACCTTGTACAAGAATAAAAAAAGCATCTTATGAAGCCTATCTGGGGAATCGATCTGGGTGGAACCAAAATTGAAGCCGTAGTTCTGGACACTGATAAAAATTATGAAGTCATCAGCCGCATGCGCATTGATACCGAGGCGAGCCACGGCTATGAGCATATTGTCAGCCGTATTCTCCATTTGCTCACGCTTGTGGAAAAAGAAACAGGCCTGAAACCCCATAAGGTGGGGATGGGGACTCCCGGTGCGATTGATCCGGATCTCGGAACTATCAAAAATAGTAATTCGACCGCCCTTATAGGAAAACCCCTGAAATATGACCTGGAAAAACAAAAAGGCATTCCTTTTTTCCTCGCCAATGATGCCAACTGTTTTGCATTGGCTGAATCAAAAATGGGCGCAGTACCGGAAAGAATAGCGAATGCTGAAGTGGTTTTTGGGGTGATTATGGGAACGGGGGTAGGCGGTGGTGTCGTCGTAAACGGGCATGTGATCAACGGGCGGCACAGTATTGGGGGAGAATGGGGGCATAATTTTCTCGACGAATCAGGCGGCCCCTGCTATTGCGGCAGAATTGGGTGTGTCGAACAACTCCTTAGTGGCCCCGCTTCAGAAAGATATTACAAAAATAAAACCGGAACCTTCCGTAAACTCCGGGACATTTATGCCCTTTCGCAGGAAGGCTCCGATCCGATAGCAACCGAAACAATCGATCGGTTGATCCACTTCTTTGGCAAAGGTCTCGGTCCTATTATCAATATTCTTGATCCTGATGCAATTGTCATTGGCGGTGGAGTTGGGAATATTGACAGACTGTACACAGACGGAGTAGAAGCAGTGAAAAAGTATGTATTCAACACCCGCATGGAAACCCTTTTCCTGAAGCCCAAACTGGGCGACAGTGCCGGAGTATTCGGTGCAGCGATGTTAGTTGAATAAATCTTTTCAACTATTTCCTCGACCCAGTACCCAGCCAATCGCTCCGCCGGCAAGTCCAAAACGAAGCACCCAAACAATAGTGTCCACGATGACAGAAAGGTAATCCATATTGGTATTGAGGGCAAAAAATTCCAGATTCATACTTAGTCCAATCAATCCTCCAATAATCGCCCCGGCTTTAAGCCCTCCCATAAATGTGCTGATGCCTGCCCATCGCATAAATATGAGTGTATAAAGTGCTGCCCATATAAGGCTTGCAACTACCAATAACAGCATGAGCGGCATTTCCCTTGCTGTAGGATTGGTACCATGCGCTTCGAAAAAACTGCCAAGCAGGGGTTCATAAAACAAATAGGCCAGAAAAAAAATCGCAACTGCTCCGGCCAGTGTTGCCAGCGAAAATTTCTTAATGTCCATAGTAGTAGTAATTAAGTGACAGATGACTCATTGTCAGCACTGTAAAACAGTACTTCTATCCTAATATAACTATTTTATCCGAAAAACAGAAGTATGTCCCCTACCTTTTCAGCAGAGTCAAATCAAACTCCAGCAACCCCTCAGCATCAAGCGTGGAGGTGAAACTGTATTTTCCATCATAAGAATAAACCCCACAACCGGCTGGAAAACCAGATACTTTTGCTTTTCGCGTTTTGGGATCAATCGCATATACCCGCCAGTCTTCGGTCAGGTAGGCAAATAAATCTGCGGTCTCAATATCTTTTACCAGGCCTGTTTTTTCCATATACTTCAACCGCTCTTCACGGGATAACCCCCATTCCAGCCGTATATCTGAAGCTACATACAACTTACCTTTACACCATCCATTGAGCGAAATACCGCCCGGGTATACTTCTGTATTAAACAGCTCTTCATAATTGCCCCATTTATATACAGAAATATCCGGATGCCCTTCTCCGGAGGATGATACAGCCAGAAATCCTTCATGCCCTACCATATCATCCACCTGCATATATGCGCCTAAATGAGGAAGCGTATCCGTAATTATGCCTCTCGTAATATTCAGGTAGTAGGCATTTGTTTCGAAATTTTCCTGATCCCAACTAGACAAAATGATGCCTTTATCATCCGTACTCCACGTAAATGTTGTGAAATACATCTCCGCAGGCAACTTCAATTCCCGTAAGATTCCAGCCCGTACCGGATCCACAAAATACAACATGGATTGTTCATCAGCTCTTACCAGGCAAGCGAGCCTGTTGCTTTTGTTTGCCCATTCGACTTTCGTTTTATAACCGTTAAAGTGAATGGTTTTCACTGTGTCCTGGGCATATATGTGCCCCATTAATAGTAGTAAAATCAGCAGTAGTTTTCTCATATCTATTCAATTAATTAACGAATTAAGGTAATGGTACCGCCACGGGATATTTGAGTACCATTATTCAGTACGGCATTCAGCGCATATACATATACGCCTTCCTGAACGGCAAGTCCCTGGTTATTATAGCCATCCCAGCCATCACTCAGACTATTTAATGTGCGAACTTTTGTACCCCATCTGTCAAAAATATTCAACTCCATGGAGACCAACCCTTCTCCAACCAGATAAAATACATCATTATTTCCATCCCCATTGGGGGTAAATGCATTTGGAATAAAAATAACACCATCCGGCACAACTTCAAAGGTTAGTGTCGCGGTATCAGGACAGGAAAATCGGGGATCATAAGCCGTAAGTTTTACTGTATAAATTCCCGGTTCTGTGTAGAGGTGAGAAGGGTTTTCAAGATTGGATATAATTCCTGACTGATCGCCAAATATCCATTCGTAAGCAACTGAATATTGGGACTGATTCACAAAACGGATCATCCCCTGTGAAAGTAATATGGGCTTGTCTGTAGGAATATTTGTCACAAAATCTGCAATTGCAGGTGCCTCTGCAGCAATGGCTACGGCCAGCGATGTTGCACAACCATTAGCATCAGTAACCACAACCGTATAATTTTGGTCGCCTGCCAGACCTGTAGCCAATGGTCCTTCCTGCGGTGGTTGTGTCTGCCATTGATACGTAAACACCGGAAATCCGCCGGAAGCATTCACCAGGGCACTGCCATTGGCTTCCAGACAATACGCAGCTTCCGTTTCGACAACTTCAACCTCAATCGGGTCAGGCTGACCAACGATCGCAGAAACAACCGCCTCACAACCATTGGTATCCCGAACAATCGCCTGATAATTGCCGGCTCCTATTCCGGTCAGGTCCTGCGTAAATGAACCGTTGGACCACTGATAGGTATAGCCAGGCGTGCCTCCGGTAACACTCGTCTGAACCCTACCATCCATTCCACCATTACACTTCACATCTACAGGGAGGGCATCTATGGTCAGAATTTCTGGCTGGTTGATCGTTGTTTGTCCCTGTATGGCACATCCGTTGGAATCCGTTACGGAGACCGAATATATCCCTGCCACAAGGCTTCCAATATTGACTTGCGTCGCGCCTGTTGACCAGTCATACGCATAAGGGGGAGTCCCGCCACCAACCAATGCAGTTGCCGAACCGCTGGCCTCACCAAAACACTTTACATCTTCGGGCGACATGGTGATGACCAATGGAAGCGGATCATCCAGAAAAACAGAAGCGCTATCTACACATCCATTTACATCGCCGACGATCACCTGATAGGTGCCCTCCCCCAACCCGTTGACAGACGGCGTATTGGGCAAAGCGCCATTGTTCCAGCTATAAGTGTACGGCGCTGTACCACCTGAAAAACTGACAACGGCAAACCCATTCGTGCTGCCAAAACACAGCGGTACACCAAACGAATCTATCGCAGCGATCAGGGCCTCTGGCTCACTGATTACAACATCCAGCGAAGTGGTACATTGTCCGTCATCAACCGTTGCGGTATAAGTTCCTGCTACCAGCCCCGTGATGGCCGGACCATTTCCCCCGGTATTCCAGGTGAATGTATAATTTCCTGTACCGCCGGTGGCGACTACCTGTGCTGCCCCATTATTCAAACCAAAACAGGAGACATCGGTAATCACTCCCGGTGTCAGTGCGGGGGCGGCCTCATCGACCAGGGTTACAGAGGTTGTATCAGCGCAATTGTTCTGATCTGTGACAATCACGGTATAAGTTCCCGCGTCCAAAGCAGAAATGGACGCACCAGACTGCACAGGATTCGTTTGCCAGAGATAGGTGAATGCGCCGGTTCCACCTGTCGCAATCGCAGAGGCCGTTCCGTTATCATCGGAACAGGTTTCATTGGCAAAGGAAGTCTGTATGGAAATAGCCGCAGGCTCATTTACCACATAAAAAGCTGTAGCCGAACAACCGTTTTGATCGGTTACCAAAAGATTATAGGTGCCGGCGGGCAAATTATTAATAGAAGCGCTATTAAGCGCCGGATTATTGTTCCACAAATAATCATATCCCCCGACTCCGCCAGTTGCAACGACAGCAGCACTGCCATTGCTCAGCCCAAAACAGGTGGCATTGCTCCCACTGGTGGAAAGTGTCATAACAGCGGGTTCGTTGATCACCGTTGAAACGGTTGACTCACACCCATTTGCATCGCGGATCGTGGTGGAATAAGTACCGGCAACCAATCCGCTAAAGGTATGAATGACGGAAAAACCTGCACCATTGGGGCCATACAAATAAGGAGCCGTACCCCCGGTACCCGTAAGCGTAAAACTCCCGGTGCTATTTCCGTTACAGTCAACGTTTGCCAGTGAAGTGATGGTGCCATTCAGCGGAAGAGGTTCACTAATAGACACAGTTGTGGTTCCTATACATCCATTGCCATCGCGGATAAAAAAGCCCGGCGTTCCCGCTGCAAGGCCGGTAAATGTACCTGAAGTCTGCCAGATGATCCCATCTGCAGAATATTCGAAACCTCCATTTCCCCCCGTGCCCAGTAAGGTGACCGAGCCGGTATTACTGCCATTGCAATCTACATGAGTGATGGAAGCAATCGTGGCACTGATGGGGGCAGGCTCAGTTATCGTAAAAGGAATCGTTGCCTCACAATTATTGCCATCACGTACGGTAAAAGTATAGGTGCCTGCCATAAGCCCGGAGAAAGCATTCCCCGAACTAAAATTCACCCCATCTACCGAATATTGCCACGCACCGGTGCCACCCGAACCAAACCCTACCACACTGCCGGTAGCGGCTCCGGGACAGTCTGCAGGGGTGGTCGCAAAAATATTCGCAAATAGTTCAACCGGCTCAGTAAGCGTAGTCTGGATAAATGCCGGACAACTATTAACATCGGTAACTGTCACCACATAATTTCCGGCAGAAAGACCAGTGAAGTTCCCGGTGGGAAAAAAATTAGTGTTATCTGTGGAAAACTGATAGGGTGCGGTACCGCCACTGGCACTTACAGTGAAAGCACCGTTGTTTGCGCCATAGCATAACAGATTGGTCTGGGAAGTCAGCGTTACTGTCGGTGCATTTATCGCAGAAACTGTTGTCACGATCTGTGTTTCACAGCTATTCCCATCCCGAATGGTCACCGTATAAATACCAGGAGCAAGATTTGAAAATGTACCCGTTGGTATAAAGTTTATCCCGTCAATCGAGTACTGATACCCAAATCCCCCTCCGGTTGCGGAAACAGAAAACGATCCGGTTGGCAACAGACAATCCGAATCAAAACTTTCACTGATAAGCGCAGTCAATGGGCCGGGCTGCGTAATCGTGACGGAAGAATTGGTAATACAATTGTTGGCATCACGGACGGATACGGGATAAAAACCTGCCGGAAGATTATTAAAGACACCCGTTGGCTGATAATTAACTCCGTCAGCGGAGAATTCATACCCTCCGGATCCTCCCGAGGCTGAAAGCGTAAATGCACCGGAAGTATCGCCAAAACATACAGGGTTGGTTTGTGAAATGACGGAGATCAACAAAGCCGGAGGTGCCGTCACCAATACCTGAGCGGTATCAGCACAACTGTTGACATCGGAGACAATCACAGAATAGTTCCCAGCAGAAAGATTATTTACCACCGGGGTAATTCCCACTGCGGGCGTCCAGGCATAACTATAGCCAGGCGTTCCACCCGAAACCGTAGCGGTAACAGAACCATCACTGGCGTTACTACAGGTAATATTGGTAGCAACAAGAGAAACTGCTGGTTTGGGTAAGACGGTAATACTCACCGTCTCCACATCGGAGCCGCACAAATTACTGACCGCAAGTGAGTACGTTGTGCTCGCCGGTGGCGAAGCAATCGGGTTCGCAACGGTTGCATTGCTCAACCCCGCAGCTGGTGTCCAGGTAAATGTCGAATTTGCCAGGTTTGTACCGCTGGCATTCAGCGGTATCGTACTTCCGGCACAAATTGCCAATGCGGGAAACTGATTGAGAGATGGCGGCTGAGAAACAATTACCGGTACGTTGGCGCTGTACACACAGGTAGGCGTGGTTACGGTCAGTGCGTAATTGGTATTTACAGCAGGACTGGCCACTGGCGCCGCGATATTCGGATTGCTTAAGCCCGTTGCCGGCGTCCATAAATAAGTAGCTGAGGAAGGGGCCACATTAAAAGTCAGAGAAGCATTCAGCGCAACGGAATTTCCCAGGCAAATGGAAGGGCTGGCAGGGGTAACCGCAAGGTTGGCTTCTGAAATAATATTTACAGTTGCGGAGGACACACACACCCCTTCGGTATAAGTCACGGTATATGTCCCCGGACCGGAAACGGTAGCTAGCGGACTCGCGATATTGGGGTTGGAAAGCCCCGTAGCAGGCGTCCAGCTAAAGGCACCATTTCCCGGCGAACCATTCACCGAAGCCGCCAGTTGGACAGATTGATTTACCCCCGGGCAAACCGTTGTATCAGAAGCCGTTACAGAAACATTATCCTGAACATAGATCAGATATCCCACTACCTGCTGACCAAAAACCGGGCAGGCATTGTCAGCGACGGTTACCGTAAAGGAATGCGTACCCACATCTGCTGTGGTTGTTGGCCAGGAAAATGTAGCGGTGAGGGGGTTGGTACCTGACATGGTCAATGTAGCGCCGGGAATAGTGGAAGCCAGGTTTGTCAGCCCAGACAATTGGTCAACGGCATTATTATCTGTAGCGGTAATGGAAAAACTCAGCGTATTTCCTGCACAAACGGTAAAGGTGTGGCCGTTGAGGTTTCCCCCGCTGATAGCGGCGGGAGGGTTTAAAACCGGCGGATCATTCAGACAGTTGATCACCACAATCTGAAGGTCGCGCATGGTGGTACCGATGAGTACCCCATTGCGGTATTGTTTTACCAGCACCGTGACGATGCTCTGCTGGGTACTCCCTGGAGTAAAGGACAGCTGCCCCGAAGCAGGGTCAAACCCGAAACTATTGGGGGGCGTGGTACTGATCGGATAAGAAGGCGAAAACGGTGAATAATACAATACTTGAGTGGGCACGCCTAACGTCAATTCGAGCGGATTGATCAGTTCATAAGCGAGGGAATCTCCATCAGGGTCGACCGCACCGTTGTTGTACAAAATTGGTTCACCTGCACATACATAAGGTGTTGGAATAGAAGTAAATACAGGTGAGCTGTTGCAGTTAGCTGCAAGATTGTTGAGTGTTGCTTCGACGTAGGTTTCAGTACCGCCGGAAATAGAGGTAATCGGTGCATTGGTAATGGCACTGTTGCGGCAACATTGCGACCAGCTAAAAACCCAGTCACTGCAACTGGCCGGAAGCGTTATGACTCCGGTATAAATATACTGCTCTACTCCGGGCAGGAATCCGCCCTGACAGGCACTGTTGGGTTTTTGGGCAGGGCAAAGCGGAGATATATCAACCGCGCTGACCTGATTTACTGTCAGGGTAGTATTTACCCCGCAAGACACAGAGCGAATACCGATGGAGTACGTCGGCTGTGTGGTAATCCCGGCACAATCCCGATAAAATGCCAGGGTAATCTGGTATTGATTTCCCCCCAGACACTGGTAGGTCAGGTCAACCCCCATCGCATGAGTCGCATAAGATTTTTGGACAGGGAAAAGGGAAAAAAGTACAATAGAGAAAAATAGAGGCAACAGGAAACGAAGACCAGAGGTTTGCATAGGGAGGTTTCGGTAATTTGGAATGAGTTTCTATCCTCTAACGCAAATCATCAGGAATTCCGTATGTTTGAAAGGTTCTGTATTTTTAAAAAATCAACATTACAGAAGCTTCAAGCCGGAACACCACATTAATCCTAAAGCCTTGAAATACCTCACCCGTACCATCTGGATTCTTTCGCTGGTCAGCCTTTTTACCGATACCGCCAGTGAAATGCTCTACCCTATCATGCCCGTTTACCTGGAAAGTATTGGCTTTTCGGTTGTGCTTATCGGTATTCTGGAAGGGGTTGCAGAAGCAATAGCGGGCCTGAGCAAAGGCTATTTTGGAAAATACTCCGATAATATAGGCCGGCGCGCGCCTTTTGTTCAGGTTGGCTATATGCTCAGTACCATCTCCAAGCCGATGATGGCGCTGTTTGTCTTTCCCCTCTGGATATTTTTTGCCCGTACCATCGACCGCTTTGGAAAAGGAATCCGCACCGGGGCGCGGGATGCATTACTCTCAGACGAAGCCACGCCCGAAACCAAAGGCAAAGTGTTTGGATTTCACCGATCCATGGATACGTTTGGAGCAGTATTGGGGCCACTTCTGGCATTGGTGTACTTATATTTCTATCCGGAAGATTACAAGACCTTGTTTTATATCGCCTTTATTCCCGGGCTACTGGCTGTTCTTTCTTCTCTGCTGATAAAAGACAAATCGCCTAAACCCAAAAACGATGTAAAACCTACGGGAATTTTTTCATTTATCTTTTACTGGAAAGAAAGCCCGGCTATTTACCGAAAGGTTGTGTTCGGCTTATTGGTTTTTACGCTGTTTAACAGTTCTGATATGTTTTTGCTGCTCAAAGCCAAACAGTCGGGGCTTGATGATACGATGGTCATTGGGTTGTATATTTTCTACAACCTGATCTACGCGCTTTTTGCTTTTCCGCTGGGAGTACTCGCCGACAAGATTGGGCTCAAAACGATCTATATTACCGGACTGGGCCTGTTTGCGATTGTTTATATGGGTATGGCACTGAGTTCAAATACGTATGTGTACTTCGGCTTATTTTTCCTCTACGGCATCTATTCGGCAGCTACAGAAGGGATTTCCAAAGCCTGGATTACCAATATCAGCGACAAAAAGGACACTGCCACGGCTATTGGCACTTATGTCGGATTTCAGAGTATATGTACGATGCTTGCGAGTTCGCTCACCGGTGTGATCTGGTATCAGTTTGGCGTATCGGCGGCATTTTTAGCTTCCTCTTTGGTAACGGTTGGAGTGATGTTGTATTTTGGGTTGGGAATAGATCGAGTACCGGGGAAAGGAAATTAGACATTTTTACCTATCGTAACCGCGGTTACGGTAACCACGGTTACGGAAAAAATGTATATTTACAGCATGAAGTTTTATAACCGTGAATCAGAACTCCAACTCTTGCAAAAGATCAGGAATCAAAGCCGTAGCCAGTCACACATGACTGTGTTAACCGGTAGACGACGGATTGGAAAAACCCGCCTCATCGTGGAAAGCATGGAGCAAAGCCCCTTTCTGTATTTTTTTATTTCCAGAAAAGAAGAACGACTTCTATGTGAAGAATTTACCGAACAAATACGAAACGTACTAAACATCACGATATATGGAGAGATATGGCAATTTAAGGATCTCTTTGACTTGCTTATCAATCACGCAGCTCAAACACCTTTTACACTCGTCATAGATGAGTTTCAGGAATTTTTTCGAATAAATCCTAGCATTTATGGTGATATACAGCGAATGTGGGATTTGAATAAAGATCGCACATTCATGAACCTGATTCTAAGTGGTTCTGTTTATTCGCTGATGCAAAAAATATTCAAAAATATGAAAGAACCGCTTTTTGGCAGGGCAAATGAGCTTCTTTACATCAAACCTTTTTCTGTAAAAACCTTAGCCGGGATTCTCAATGAACATTCTCCCGATTTTTCGCCCCGCGATTTGCTGACCTTTTATATGCTCACCGGAGGAGTTCCGCGGTACGTAGAGATTTTTGTAGATAAACAAATATTGTCCCATGAATCCATGCTCAACGAAATTTTTAGAGAAAATTCACTTTTCCTGGAAGAAGGCAAAAACCTTCTGATTGAAGAATTTGGCAAAGAATATACAGTTTATTTTTCCATTCTTGCACTTATCGCCTCCTCTAAAACTTCTCGTGTTGAGATACAATCGGTCCTGCAAAAAGATATTGGCGGATACCTCGATCGCCTTGAAAATGAATACCGGATCATCCAACGTGTCCAACCCATTTTCGATAAGCCCGGGAGTCGCACAGTCAAATATTATATTTTTGACAACTTCCTTGCGTTCTGGTTTCGTTTTTTATACAAACATTCAACCACCGTTGAAATTGGCAATTTTGATTATTTAAGACGAATAACGGATCGAGATTTTCCTACTTTCAGCGGACCATTTCTGGAGAAATATTTTCATGAAAAACTGGCTGCCACCGGTCTTTATTCCTCCATTGGGCGTTACTGGGAAAAAGGAAACCTTAACGAAATTGATATTGTAGCAATCAATGAAATGGAAAAAACGGTGCTGATTGGTGAAGTCAAACTAAACAAAAAACAATTTTCGAAAGAACAACTCCAACTCAAATCCAGCCAGATTTTGCGAAAACTTGCCGGATACGAAATTCGATACCGGGGATTTTCGCTTGAGGATATGTAACCTGCTATTGATCATAAAAACCATATTTACCCATAATCTCAGAAAACCATGTCTCATTCCCTTTCCCTCCCCCTATTTTTCTTGCTGGCGCTCGTTGCCTGCCAGCCAACTCCTTCATCTGTGAGTCTTTTCAACGGCAAAGACCTTACCGGCTGGCATGTGGATGTGCCGGACATGGATAGTCTCGACGTAGAAAATCCTTTTATTGTCAGGGGGGGAATGCTGGTGAGCCTGGGTACGCCCAACGGCCACCTGATCACTGACTCAGTATTTAAAGATTACCGGCTGGAGGTCGAGTACCGTTTTGCAGCAGAACCCGGTAACTGTGGCATACTCGTCCACGCCTCCACGCCTCGCGCGCTGTACAGCATGTTTCCCAAATCTGTGGAGGTGCAGATGTTTCACGAAAACGCCGGAGACTTCTGGTGTATTGTAGAAGATATCAGCGTACCCGATATGGAAGCCCGACGAGGACCAAAGGAAGAGTGGGGAATTACTGAAGGCAAAAAACGACGGATATTAAACCTCACCGACGGATCGGAAAAACCAGTGGGTGAATGGAATGCCATGAAGATCGAATGCCTGGGAACGGATGTCAAAGTTTGGGTAAATGGCGACCTCGTTAACTGGGGGCATGATTGCACCGCCAGCCAGGGGCAAATCGCCTTTCAGGCAGAAGGCTCAGAGGTGGAGGTCAGAAAGATGGTACTTACGCCGATTACGGCGCTGACAGAATAGGAAAATAAATATGAAGTATTTTTGCAAATATTATTAACCATTTTTTGGTAATACGGGAAAATTTAAAGTACTTTCCTGCAATAAAATCCCTCAGTATAACCTATTGCAGTTACATGGAAAACACTTCTAATATTGCCGTATTTATTGATTTTGAAAATTTCCCTTCCGGTGAATTTGACGCAAAAAAAATCATTACAAAACTCAAAGAAAAAGGCAGAATCCTACTGAAAAAAGCCTATGCAGACTGGGGGCGATTTGCAGCAGACAAACGGATCATGCTGGAAAACTCTATAGACCTGATCGAGCTGCCCAGCCATAAAAACAAAGGCAAAAATTCTTCCGACATCAAACTGGTCGTTGACGCACTGGAAACCGCCTTTACCAAAGACTATATTGATACCTTTGTGGTAGTTTCCGGTGATAGCGATTATACTCCTCTGATCTCCAAATTGCGGGAGCTAAACAAGTATGTTATCGTCATTGGCCATAAAAAAAACATGAGTTCGCTGTTGGCCGGATACTGTGATGAGGTACATTTTTACAGCAATTTTGTCGGTAATGTCACCAGTTCCGGAAATATCGCGGAGCTTGCCCCGGTATTTGACCTGCTTACCCGATCCGTTATCGCGCTCAAAGATACCGGCTCCAATACGCTGGGTTCCAGAGTAAAACAATATATGCGTCAGTTGGATTCTTCTTTTGACGAAAAAAAATATGGGTTCAGTACATTGGGCGAATTTTGGCGGAAAGCTACTGCCGAAAAAATCATCAGTTTTACAGAAACCAATTCCGGGGACTACGAAATTTCTTTATATCAAACAGGAAACCGGGGAGAATATTCCCAACTGGAAACAGACCATAACACACCGATCGACTCACAGGGAAAACCTGATATTCAATATTTTATCTATTGGGCGACTCAGCTTTATCCCGAAGAACAACAGCAAAGGCTGGATATAAATCTCCTGGCCCAGGGAATCAGGCAACTGGACAAAGATTACTCCCTACCCAAATACGGATATTCCAATACGAGTGGATTAAAGGGCATGCTCAAAGACATAGAAAAAAAGGGCATGATCAGACTGTTTGAAGAAAAGAAAACCAACAACACGGATTATTTTATCAAACCATTGGAAAAGCTTGTTGTACAATATGAAAGTTCTACCAAACCCTACAACTTCGAACTCATCAAAGAAATCGTAGACCTCAGCACACAGGTCTCTGTCTATAAAAAATACCTGAGAGAATGCGGGTATAATGCAGATCTTGAGAAAATAGAGGTCATTTTCAGCCAAATCAGCACTTTTCTCTATCAGTTGGAAGAAGGGAAATTTGCTACCATCAACGACATCCTTGCTCACTGTGTACAGTCTTTGCAGGCATTGTACTCGGAGGCGGTCATCCGGGCGGTGTTTAAAACGCTGGCTGAAAGCGGACTGTTTTTGGATGAGGAAAGTTATACGATTGAAGACCTCAACTCCCCTTACCAGGTAGTGAGTGCGGAGCCTGACAATGATATTCAGAGTATGGTCACCATATTTCTGACCAAACAATTGCAGGAGAAATTTGGCGACGACATTGACGCGAGAAAACTCCAGTTTTTATTTTACCGCGAAATTGATTGAACCGTTCATCCGTCTGGATTGCAGATAAACGTCCGGTCTTATGAAGCAGGCAATGATCACCCTCAACCTGACGCTCACAAATGAGCGAATAAAAAGGTTTGCTCATTTGTGATCAACTGCCCGATTTCTTCTAAATTACCACCCGTAATAATTTCAGGATTATATATGGGTAACTTTTGCCCGGACTGTAACTACAAACGACGATGAAACAGATTTTGCTCCTTTCCTCCCCACGGCACAGATATATTCTGTCCGGTATTATGGTGATCCTAATCAGTTGTTTTTTGATTCAGTGTAACAGCCACAAACCCCTGCCTCCCGGTGACCCGGACAATGGCGGGCTGGTTTTGCCCGACGGCTTTGAGGCCGTGGTTGTGATTGACAGCGTGGGTCGCGCCCGCCATCTTGCAGTAAGCGAAAGCGGCGATATCTATGTCAAAATCCGTGTGGGCAAACCCAAGGGCATCGTCGCCCTTCGCGACACCGACAATGACGGCAAAGCGGATGTGGTCGAACCCTTTGAAAATTATCCCGAAACCGGCACCTACGGTACCGGCATGGAGTTGCACAATGGCTATCTCTATTTCAGCACTGCCGGCGAAGTCTATCGCACAAAACTGAAAAAAGGCCAACTGATTCCCGAAGGCGAAGCCGAACTGATCCTGACCGACGACTACAAACATGCCAAATTTGGCTCCGAACATATCGCAAAACCGCTCGCCTTCGACGACGACGGGCATATGTATGTGCCATTTGGTGCGCCTGGCGACATGTGCCAGGTAGAAAACCGTAAACCCGGTTCTCCCGGTCAGGATCCCTGCCCACAACTCGAATTTCACGGCGGCGTATGGCAGTTTGACGCAAACAAACTCAATCAGGTACAGGCCGACGGTGTGCATTATGCGACGGGCATACGGAGTATCGTTGCCATGGATTGGAATCATCAGGCAAATGATTTGTTTGCCCTACAGCATGGACGCGATGACCTGGTACGCACATGGCCGGAATTGTACAACACCTGGCAAAGTGCGCTCCTGCCTTCGGAAGAATTTTTCCGGGTAAAACAGGGATTTGATGGCGGCTGGCCTTATTATTACTACGACGATATGCAGGGTAAAAAGCTGCTGAACCCCGAATACGGTGGCGACGGCAAAAAGGAGGGGAAGGGAGCCGAATACGAACAACCGCTGATCGGTTTTCCTGGCCATTGGGCACCCAACGACCTGTACTTTTACGAAGGCGATCAGTTTCCGGCCCGTTACAAAAACGGCGCATTTATCGCTTTCCATGGATCGACAATTCGCGGCCCCTATCCGCAGGCGGGGTATTTTGTGGCATTTGTTCCGTTTAAAGACGGCGCCCCTTCAGGCCCCTGGGAAGTGTTTGCCGATGGCTTTGCACAGGTAGATACCATTGTCAACACCAGTGATGCTGCTGCCCGTCCGATGGGCATCGCGATGGGACCTGACGGCTCACTATATGTCAGCGAAAGTGAAAAAGGAAAGATTTGGCGCATTATGTATAAAGGCGACAAGGCCAGCTTTGGTGAAACGCAGCTGGCAAAAATGGAGGAACGCAAAAACCTCCCCCATATCAAAACGCCCGACATTGTCAAAGATAACTTAGACAAAGGAAGAGCAAAAGCCGGAGCAAAATTGTATGCTACCTATTGCAGCGCCTGCCATCAGCCAAACGGAAAAGGAGACGGAAACCGTTTTCCGCCTTTATTGGGCTCCGAATGGATAACCGGAGATATACACAAAACGATTGAAGTCGTACTCAACGGCCTCGAAGGGCCCATCACCGTCAACGGACAAGCCTACGATGGAATCATGCCGGCAAATAACTTCCTCAAAGATGAAGAAATTGCCCAAATCCTCACTTATGTACGGCAAGAGTTTGGCGAAGGTGCCGATGGCATTCAGGCTTTTGAAGTTCGGGTCGTGAGGAATATCCTTCGCAGACGGCAGGAAAAAGCTGAAAACGGCGGCGGGGAATAAAACGAAACGAGGATGGGAAGTGGCAAAACAGGATTTATCTTTATTCCTGCAAAATACTCCCCTACCCCTCAAATCCGCTCTTCATACAAATACCCTCCCAACCAGATTCGGAGCATTCCATGGGAAGTTTCCCTCCTCCGAAAAAAATAGTATTGGGTGTTGTTTTTCAGGCGAATGGTAAAATATGCCCCCAGATATCCTGCTTCATTTTCCAGGTGATAATACAGTACTCTTCCATTGGGGAAATTGGTGCTGTCTTTATACATATAGGCAGTATCAAACTTTAAAATCACGGAATCAGACTGATGGATCACTTCGAAAGTTGGGGAAAGGGTATCTGTTGGCTTTTGCAGAAACCGGGCAACATCTGCAATGCCATACCCCAGCTCGTAGTCGTAATAAGGATAAAAATGTCCCGAACGGCACAGTAAATCAAATATTTCCCGCTGGGTTTTTTCCGGATACCGTTGAATCATACAGGCTGCCACACCCGCAACCAAGGGAGTAGAAAAAGAAGTTCCGGCATTCTCTCCGTACTTAAATTTTTTGATGGCCGTGAGCGTGAACCCCGGAGCAGAAAGATCAGGTTTGCGCTGGTTTAGTGCGTTTGGACCAAAGGATGAAAAGGGATTGCGCATCGGTAACACGGGAAGAGAACCACCTACAGACAAAACCCCGGGCACATCAGCCGGAGCACCCATATACCGCCATTTTTCGTCGCCCTCATTGCCCATAGAACAAATAACCAGCATACCTTTTTGCACGGCAATGGCGGCGGCCCGGCTCACAGGTGCCGTTTTCCCGTCCATATCTGCATAGGTATATCGTTTGTCGGTATAGGTTACCGACGAGCTGATCATGTCAGCGCCCATTTTGTCAGCCCATTCTGCTGCGGCAATCCAGTTATCTTCTTCGGCAGCAAGTTCTTTAGTCTCATGTTCTACCCGGGCGAGTAAAAACTCAGCGTCCATCGCCGCTCCAAGCGGACGGCCTTCATACATTCCGGCAATACAGCTCAACACCTGCATGCCGTGCAGAGAATGTGCATAGACATTATCGTCTCCATCATAAAAGTCTTTGGTAGCAACAATTTGATTGTATTTTCTGGCTCTGTCTATTGCAGGGTGAATGTCAGCATCGTCAAAGCCCGCATCCAGAATAGCGATTCTCACCCCTTTGCCCGTCAGATTGCTGTCCAGCAACATATCTAAGTGCATTTGACCGCGAACCAGCGACAAAAGCGTATCCAGCCGATCGGTAGTACTTACCGGAAAAGATGCCAACTGTGCTTCTGATGAAAATGCTTCCACACTTTTTACATAAGGGAGGTTGCTGACCTTTTGGATTTGCGCCTCTGTCGCCTCCACAGAAACTGCATTCAGCCATCGAAGGGAATGTCGCACGTTCATTACCTGTTCTCCTACTTCGCAGCGATAATCATCACTGACCGGAAAGTCGGTTTCTGAGATCAGGGGCAATCCGTTTTTGATTCGACGCATCAGTGCGTTGGGGTGAAATTCGGCGCGCACATCTTCAAATGAAACCGCAGGCTTATCTTTGAAATAAACAAAGTAATTTGCCTGTCCAAAAGTCAATGCAGGAAAAAACAACAGTGCGAGTACAATCTGTGGGAAAATTTTCATAAAAATCATCAGTTTCTGAGAAATTCATTATACTGAATCATGAACGAAATGCAAATAAAATTTATGCGGGAAGCCATCAGGCTATCAGAGGAGAGTGTAAAAAATGGCGGCGGCCCGTTTGGTGCGGTAGTAGTAAAAAACGGGCAAATCATCGCCCGGGGAAATAACCGTGTGACGCAGAATTTTGACCCTACGGCACATGCCGAGGTTGTGGCGATTCGCGAAGCCTGTAAAGAACTTCACGCCTTCCAGTTGGAGGGTTGCGAAATTTATACCAGTTGTGAGCCTTGTCCGATGTGTCTGGGTGCCATCTATTGGGCGAGGCCTGCCCGCGTATTTTTTGGCAATAACCAGACCGATGCAGCCCGTATTGGTTTTGATGACAGTTTTATTTACAGAGAAATCGCAGCGCCCCTACCCGACAGAAAAATCCCCATGCTCCAGCTACTTCCCGAAGAAGCGATTACAGCTTTCCGGATGTGGGAAAACAAAACTGACAAAACGGAATATTGAAAGATAGCGTTTCGAAGGCCACCAGCCAAAAGCTAACAGCCAACAGCCAAAAGCCAAAAGCTAACAGCCAATGAAAACCCCAAACACCCGAAACAACTTATTCATTCATTTACTTCTCACTTTTGACTTCTAAAATCTGCCTACTGACTTCCACGAAGGATCCCTTCAGCTACAAGCAAATCTTCAGGGGTGGTGATTTTGATATTGTCATAGGAACCGGGACAAATGGCCACGGTTTTTCCCGTAAGTTCGTACAGGCTGGCGTCATCGGTAAAATTTCCTTCAGCGGCGCGATTGCGGTAGCAATCCAGAATTTCTTTCAGCTTGAAAGTCTGCGGCGTTTGCACTTCCAGAAAACGGGCGCGGTCCACCGCCCGGCTTTGTCCGTCGTCTCCGATCTCGCGGATGGAGGCTTTTACCGGTACACATACGACAGATGCTCCGTGTACCGCAGCCAGCTCAAATGCTGTGGTCAGCATATCGTTGGTTACAAAGGGTCGTACGCCGTCGTGGATTCCCACAAGGGCATCTTCGGACTCTCCGACTCGCGCAGTCAGTTTTTCCAGTCCATTGTGAACAGATTCCGTGCGGGTTTTCCCGCCCTTGCTGAGCGTGATCTGTGCGCGCTGTGAAGGTGTGAGAAATTCTGCTGCTAATTTTTCCCAAAAACTAAACTGGTCTTCGGGAAGAACCAGCCCTACAGGAAGACGATTTTCCCACAGGAAAAAACGGCGTAAGGTATGTATCAGGACAGGAACTCCTGCCAACGGCAGAAATTGTTTGGGAATGTCTGCGCCCATACGCATCCCACTCCCTCCCGCAACGATCAAAACACATTTTTTCATCGTCCTGAGTAAGCCTTATACCTGAAAACCTTCAGACCCGCAGCACTAAAGAATCAGGAGTGCGTCGCCGTAGCTGTAAAACTTATACTTTTCTTTTACCGCTGTTTCATAACATTCCATCATAAATTCATAGCCCATAAAAGCTGAAACCATCATCAGGAGAGTTGACTTCGGGCGGTGGAAGTTGGTGAGGAATGCATTGGCGATATTGAAATCGTAGGGAGGATAGATAAACTTATCCGTCCAGCCATCGGCGGGATTCAGCATACGACCTGCGGAAACCGCAGATTCGAGGGCCCGCATGACAGAAGTTCCCACGGCGAGTACTCTTTTTTTGCTGGTTTTCGCCTCATTTACAAGCATACGCGCTTCATTGGGAATCACAAAATATTCGGAGTCCATACGGTGTTTGGAAAGATCTTCCACTTCTACCGGATTGAAAGCGCCGATTCCCACATGAAGGGTGAGGGCAGCCTGCTCAACGCCGTTGAGTTCAAAACGCTTGAGCAATTCACGGGTAAAGTGCAGGCCGGCGGTAGGAGCGGCGACGGCTCCGACATTTTTGGCAAAAACGGTTTGGTAATTTTCCCGGTCCTTAGCCTCTACATTGCGCACATCGCTGATATAGGGAGGAATAGGCGTTTTGCCGAGTTTATCTATGAGTTGATGAAGTTCTTCATTTTCTCCGTCGTAAAGGAAACGAATGGTACGGCCACGGGAGGTAGTATTATCTACCACTTCAGCTACCAGATCATTTTCACCAAAGAAGAGTTTATTTCCTACCCTGATTTTCCGGGCAGGTTCAACGAGCACATCCCATAGTTTCTGGCGGGCATTGAGCTCACGAAGAAGGAAAACCTCAATTTTGGCACCGGTTTTTTCCTTTTTGCCGATTAGCCGGGCAGGAAATACTTTGGTGTCATTTAAGACCATCACATCTCCTTCAACAAAATATTCGAGAATGTCCGAAAATTTCCGATGTTCTATTTTCCCGGTATCGCGGTGAGCAACCATCAGACGGCAGGAATCGCGGGGATCTGCGGGGTGAAGAGCGGTTAAATTTTCAGGGATTTCGAAGTTAAAGGCCGATAGTTTCATTGCCATTTTCAGCGGGATCTAAGGGTTTGATAAAACGAACCGCAAAAATAGCTTCCCGGGAGTAGATAATCAAGGGATTTTTCTGCCCAACGGGTACGAAATTTCTACCGTTCTCCCGGATTTTCAGACAGATAGAGAAAAATCAGTAGGAAGAGCCATGGAAAATATGCATTTTAAGGTAATCTTAATATGTAGGTCCAACCTCCACGCAGCACCATTTGACCCGTGCATTACCGTCCTGGTCGCTATTTTGTCAGCGGATAATGCGTATTTTTTTTCGCACGATCAGACCTTCCGATTTTATGGATAGTATGTAAATCCCTTCCGGAAGAAGATTGACTCTGATGCCTCTCTCCATCAGGTATTCCATTTGCCGGAGCACTAATCTTCCGCTCATATCAAAGATATTGATTTCGGATTCGGGAGAAATTTCGTTTTGCACAAACAGAAAATCATAGGCAGGATTGGGATAAATCACGAGTTCTGTACTGCCTCCGACAATCCGCGGAGGGGAGAGAATATCCTCTGTACAATTATTTAGTTTGTCTGCGAGATCATCCAGATCCACAGAATTTATCCCATCGGAGAAAAGTCCCTTTAATTTGTCTCCACTTTGCACCATAGGCCGGGCAAATGGATCAAAACCCTGAAATCTACTGTAGCTATTCCGGTAATCGCCAGAGGTTTCCCAGCTAATTTCCGGCGTAACGATTTGTTCCATCACCAGAAGAATCGTCTGTCCGACCTCCCCTACATGATCGGTAGAATAGCTGATGATGATTCCGTTACAATCCACATCTTCCCGATCCCAGAGAATCACCTCGCTGCGGGTCTCACTGCCGCGATACACTTCATATAACTCAAGCCGCAGACCGTGGTCGATTCTTTTGACGATTTTGCCACGGGCAATGGTATATTCGGGGTTCCAGTTGGCAAACTGACAAAATGAAATATCCTGTACAGCAAAGGAACAGGCGATTGCAGTAGGCACTGCGGCCAAAAAGATCATCAGAAAGGGTAAAATTCTTTTCATTCCATTGTTTTTCCTTCTGACGATTAAAGTAAAAGATATGCTGCATGGGGAAGAAAATCGTAGCCCCCCATTGTATTCGAGAGGGCCGAAGTAGTGTTTTGAGGTAAAAAAAAAGGATGCGATATGTCGCGTATTATTCAAAGCTAAGAAAAAGGAAATGAGAGTCAATCGTCAATTTTTAATTGGCAGTGATTTTTGGGGTGGGAATGTCAGAAAGCGAATATCTGTGAATTCCTAGTGTGGCATAATGTTTTCGTCTTTTCACCGAATTTATCTTTTGACTTAACTTATATCCTTCTAACTTTGCGCGAAATTTAGCGCAAATGCCTTTAGATCCTTCCATAAAATCCGTGCTGATCATAGGCAGCGGACCCATCATCATCGGGCAAGCCTGTGAGTTTGACTATAGTGGTTCCCAGGCTGCCCTGGCACTCAAAGAAGAAGGGATTCGTGTTGCCCTTATCAATTCCAACCCGGCAACGATTATGACAGACCCGGTTACGGCAGACGATATTTATCTGCTGCCACTGGAAGTCGAATCAATAGAAAAAATCCTCAATAAACAGAAGATTGACGCCGTTCTCCCCACTATGGGCGGACAAACAGCGCTCAACCTGGCTGTGGAATGCGAAAAGGCCGGAATTTGGCAAAAGTATCAGGTCAGGATTATTGGTGCAGATATCAAAGCTATAGATAAAGCAGAGGACCGTGAATTGTTTCGCAAGCTGATGCACGAAATAGGCATTCCGGTACCAACGGCTGAAACAGCCAATTCTTTTCTGAAAGGCAAAGAAATCGCTCAGCGCATTGGTTTTCCGCTGGTAATCAGACCTTCCTATACCCTCGGTGGTACGGGCGGGGCTTTTGTGCATGAGGCAAAAGACTATGATTTGCTGCTAAAACGAGGCCTTCAGGCGAGTCCGATTCACGAAGTACTGGTTGAGCAAAGCATATTTGGATGGAAGGAATACGAGTTGGAAGTCATGCGCGACCGTGCGGGCAATAAAATTGTGATTTGTACCATCGAAAACTTTGATCCGATGGGCATTCACACCGGCGATTCCATCACTGTCGCTCCGGCCATGACCCTGCCCGATACGATCTACCAGAAGATGCGAAACTATGCCTTCCGCGTACTGGAAGAACTCGGCACATTTGCCGGTGGGTGTAACGTGCAGTTTGCCACAAACCCCGAAAACGGTGATATCATCATCATCGAAATCAATCCGCGGGTATCGCGCTCCTCTGCCCTGGCCTCCAAGGCTACCGGATATCCGATCGCACGCCTCGCCGCCAAACTTGCGGTAGGTTACCGCCTCGACGAACTGCCCAACCAGATTACCAAACATACTTCCGCCTTCTTCGAACCTTCGCTTGACTATGTTATTGTTAAAATTCCCCGCTGGAATTTTGACAAGTTTCATGGCTCCGACCCTTTGCTGGGCCTTCAGATGAAAGCGGTTGGAGAAGTCATGGCCATAGGACGGAGCTTCAACGAAGCGCTCCAGAAAGCCTGCCAGTCCCTTGAGATCGGACGCAATGGCATGGGGGCAGATGGCAAAGAACTTCGCGACCTCGAACGCATCATGGACAGCCTCCGCCGGCCTTCCGGTGACCGCTTGTTCCATATTAAAGATGCTATGCATCTCGGTGTGCCGCTGAAAGACATATTCGAAGCTACCAAAATAGATGTCTGGTTCCTGCGCCAGATCGAATATCTCGTTACCCTTGAAAAGGAGATTTCCCGGTTTACAATCGACGAAATGCCCCGTGATCTCCTGCTCGAAGCCAAGAAAAATGGCTATGCAGACAGGCAAATCGCCCACCTGGTCAATTGCCTGGAAAGTGAAGTTTACAACAAACGCGCAGAACTTAAAGTAAAACGGGTGTTCAAACTCGTTGATACCTGCGCAGCAGAGTTTAAGGCAGAAACCCCTTATTACTACTCCACATTTGATGAGGAGAATGAATCGGTTGTTACTGACAAGAAAAAAGTAGTTGTATTTGGCTCAGGCCCCAACCGTATCGGACAGGGAATTGAGTTTGACTACTGTTGTGTACATGGGGTGCTTGCCGCAAGAGAAGAGGGTTTTGAAACAGTCATGATCAACTGTAACCCGGAAACGGTTTCCACAGACTTCAATATCTCTGATAAACTTTATTTTGAGCCGGTATTCTGGGAGCATATCTACGATATAATTCAGCATGAAAAACCCGAAGGGGTGATCGTGCAGCTCGGTGGTCAGACTGCGCTGAAGCTGGCCGACAAGATGCACCGGCATGGCATTCAGATTATGGGAACCAGCTTCGATATGATGGATATGGCAGAAGACCGGGGAAGGTTTTCGGATCTGCTCAAAAAACTGGAAATCCCCTACCCCAATTTTGGCGTAGCTGAAAATGCAGATGAAGCGATCGAAATTGCCAGGCGGGTGGGTTACCCGGTCCTGGTAAGGCCTTCTTATGTATTGGGGGGACAGAATATGCGGATCGTCATCAACGACGATGAGCTTACCCGGCATGTGATCAAAATCATGAATGAAGTGCCTGGCAATAAGGTACTGATTGACCACTTCCTCGATGGGGGTATTGAAGCCGAAGCCGACGCCATTTGCGATGGTGAAGACATCCATATCATCGGGATGATGGAGCATATCGAACCTGCCGGTATACACTCCGGCGATTCAATGGCCGTATTGCCGCCGTTTCACCTCAGCGAAAAAATACAGCAGGAAATGGCCGAAACCTGCAAAAAACTCGCCATTTCCATGCAGATCAAGGGCTTGATCAATATTCAGTTTGCCATTAAAGATGACAAAGTATATGTGATCGAAGCCAACCCACGCGCTTCCCGCACCGTGCCATTTATTGCGAAAGCAAATCAGATCCCTTATGTTAACTACGCGACAAAGATCATGCTGGGCACGCATAAGGTAAAAGACTTCAAGTTTAAGCCAAAACTGAAAGGGTTTGCCATCAAGGTTCCGGTATTTTCCTTTGACAAATTCCCGAATGTGGACAAAGCGCTCGGGCCTGAAATGAAATCTACGGGCGAAAAAATCTACTTCATCAATGATTTGAAGGATCCATTTTTCGTCAAGGCTTACAATGAGCGGAATATGTATCTGTCGCGGTAACGGGTAAATTTCCCGTTACTATTTTCTTTTCAGGATAAATACCTGCGGTTCCGAAAGGTTTTGTCTGTACTGCCAGGCGCGGTTATCGATGTCGCTGTCGGCATCCGGGAGAATCGTTTCTGCGCCGGTACGCGGATTAATCTGGCGTACTGAATATTTTTCGCCGGGAGCCAGCTTCACCCGGCAGTGTTGTACACGGGTATAGATCAGATATTCATCGCCAGGATTAGCCAGGCATAAGTTGCCAAAGCTTACCAGATCATTGGCGGGTTGCAATTGCCAGTAGCTGGTTTTTTCAAAGATATTTTTCATTATCTGATAGTACCGGAGCATGGTCATTTTTTCATTACCCCGGCCATTGATCCAGCCACCCCCGGTGTCTTCCCCGGCACCTGTGCCGTATCGGGCCGATTCACCTGTAGTCTGATAGGCACCGGCCATACAGATTTCCCATGCCAGCTGACTGCGATTGAGCGCAGACCGACCGTCGGGCGGAATTTTAGCAGCCGTAGGGCCACATCCCCAGGGAGAATAATGATCTTCATAGCCATACTCTTCGTTGACTGTAGGCAGAATACGCCCTGTAGCTGCCTGTATCGCTTTGGCGTCCATGATAAAAGGATACCCCCCGCATTCGTCCCAACTCTGATACATGATTACATCCACCCATGAAGAAAGGCGAAAAGGAAAATCGGCTTTGCCATGTACGGATATCAGATGATGGTAGGGGTCTTTATTTTTTAAATAACTCCCCATTTTCTCTGCCCATTCGGGTGTTCGGAAAAGATGATATTCGTTGGCAATGTCCCACATAATATTTTCATACGCCGAATAACGGGCTGCAGCATACGCGTAATACAGTTGCTCGTACTTGTCGCCCATATTCTCTTTTTTAAAAGGATCGCACCCATGGTCAAGTCCATCCACATAAAAAATAATGGAAACGACAATTCCTTTTTCTCTTGCATGAGCAATTGCTCTGTCGAGCTTCTGCCAATGAGAGATATTCATTCGGCTCACATCAAAACCGGGATCGTCCAGATCATCGGGGCGTGCAGCCAGCCAGGGGTTAAGTTTGAAGGTAAAGTTTTCGGACTCCACAACCGTGGGTTCACTCCAGCGTTCACCACTATGCGCCCTTCCATTGATGGCCACACGAATACGATTGATATCATATGAGGCAAGCCGGTCGATCGCGTCAGTGATAATTTTTTCATCCTTCCATCCCAGCAGCCAATAGGTCGTGGTGCTATTCCAGAAATAGTGGTCACCTGATTTTTCATAGACAAAATGCTCAGGGTATTGTGAATCCAACCGGATTGGCCCCTTTCGTGAGGAGGGCATTGCAGTCAGATCACCGGAGAATGTGCGGGAATAACGCGGAGCCGTAAAGCGGATTACATAGTGATAAGTCCCCGTTTGAGAAGGCATAAATCGCAGTCGGAAAAGGTCGCCAGACTGAGAATCACAAAACCCTTCGACACGGATGGTATCCTGATTTTCCTGCCAAAACAAGCCTGTAATCTGGATATCCGTGAAGGGGTTGATTCGGGAGTCGGGTCGCTTTATTTGTATGAGAGCCTCCGCAAAATCAAAGACACCTAATGTATCCGTATTCCAGCCAAAGGATACGTGCTGAGCCTGCACGATCGGGGTGGTAACTATAAAAAGTAGCAGCAGTAATTGTCTTCGCATAAGAAAAAAATGAATATTTCATTAACCGGGCCTGATGTCATGTGCCAGCCTGTGCCACAAGTTTAGTTTTTTTTCAAAAAATATTTTTAAAAAAATACAACACAGGGAAATGGCCCTATGAACACAAAGCCTTGTTTATCATCCACTTACAAAACAAACTGATCGATTTTTTTTCTCTGAGCGAGAAATATCACCCCTTCTCCTGATAAAAGTCACCGCTATCGCTGACCAATAGCTATTCCGACGCCACAAATCTGCTCTACCTTAGCATCATCAAACAACAAGAGAAGAAGACAACAATCTAACTCTCACAAAGTATTGAAAAATGAAACGATTCACTTCCATAACCCTCCTGCTCATAGGTTTTCTGATGCAGACAACTTTTGCCCAGACAACTTTCAAAGCAAGTGAAAATTCAGAAGTCAAAATCAATGGCACTTCTACCCTTCACGACTGGCATGCCAATGTAAAGGAAACCAAAGCTGACGGTGTATTTGTAGTCGCTGATAATGGCCTCACTGCGCTGACCTCACTGAAGGTTTCGATGAAAGTCGAAAGCATTGATACCGGTGAAAAAATGATGGACCGCAACACTTACAAAGCACTCAAATCAGAATCAAACCCATATATCACTTACAAACTTAAAGAAGTCAAAACAATCACCCCAACTTCAGGTGGCTATTCACTCAACACCGTCGGAACCCTGACAATTGCCGGTGTAACCAAAACAGTCAATATGCTGGTAAAAGCAAAAACAAATGCCGACGGATCTCTCACCTTCACAGGTAGCCACAAACTTGACATGATCGAATATCAAATAGAGCCTCCCGTAGCAGTTTTCGGCACAATTAAAACCGGAAAAGATGTTACCATAGAATTTACACTCACTATGAATCAAATCCATTCCTGATCACTCACTGATCGCCGGTTGATTCAAATCATTCAATATTAAAGTTATTAGCTAACCCCAAAACTTATAAAAAAATGAAAAAGTTATCATTCCTCACCAAACTTTCCTTAGTGGTAATGATGTTAGGCTTTGTTAATCTCATCGTAGCCCAGGATCTTAAAATACAATATTTCAGATCTCCCGACCAAAATGGAGTCAATGTATTCGAAACTCCTAAAGTAGCAGGCGCTGAATTTGACGGAATGAAAGTTCGCGTAGGTGGCAACTTCACCCAGCAGTTTCAGGCTCTTTCTCACGAAAATACGCCCAGCTATGTTGATGAAGACGGTACACAAAAACTGGTCAATGGTCTCAACAAGCTGACTCCCGGTTTCAACCTTGCAACTGCCAACCTGAACATTGACGCGCAGCTGGCCGATGGTATCCGACTCAATCTGGTTATGTATCTGTCATCCAGACACCACCAGGAAACATGGGTAAAAGGTGGATATCTGCAAATCGACAAACTGCCTTTCAACAGCGAAGTTCTTGACAAAATCATGGAAAACGTAACCATCAAGGCCGGTCACATGGAAATCAACTATGGTGATACCCACTTCCGCCGCTCAGACAATGGTAATACGGTTTACAATCCTTTCGTAGGAAACTATATCATGGACGCTTTTGCTACAGAAATCGGTACTGAAGTTTATTTCCAAAGAGCTGGTTTTATCGCAATGGCTGGTGTAACCAATGGTGAAATCAAAGGTAACATCGTTGACGGAGGATACAAAGATCCAGTTACGGGCGAAAAAGTAGAAGGCAAAATGGCTCCTTCATTCATAGGAAAAGTTGGCTTCGACAAACAAATCAATGACCTCCTCCGCGTAAGATTGACAGGTTCTGTTTACTCGACTTCCAAATCTGCTTCCAACACACTCTACGGAGGCGACCGCACAGGAGCAAGATACTATGGTGTTATGATCGCCGACGGAGGAGCTGACGTTTTCACATCAGGTCGTTTCAACCCCGGACTCAGAAGTAAAGTAAATGCATTCATGGTCAACCCATTCATCAAAGTACAAGGTCTCGAAGTATTTGGTGTGTATGAAGTAGCAAAAGGCGGTAATGCAGCAGAAGTTACAGCCGGAACTGAAAGAACCTGGAATCAAATGGCCATCGAAGGTATCTACAGATTCCTCCCAAATGAAAGCCTCTTCATCGGTGCTCGTTACAATACAGCCAAAGACATTACCAAAGACGTAACTGCCCCACAATCTATCGAAAGAATTCAAGTAAGTGGTGGATGGTTTGTAACTCCTAACGTTCTGATGAAAGTTGAATATGTCAACCAATCCTACACCAACTTTGCAGCATCCTCAGTATTCGGTGGTGGTCTCTTCAAAGGTGTAGTGTTTGAAGCAGCAGTAGGTTTCTAATCTTACAACTGAAACATCCGACTTTATGTTCTTCTTAGAAAAAGTTAAATAGTATCAGTAAATTTAAAGGCGAGGGGTTTGTATCCCTCGCCATCTTTTTGAAAAACATTTATCAGCATGACAAATCACAAGCTTTCTTCCGCCCTATATCTTACCGGTCTGCTTCTCTTCTCTCTGCTTCTTCTGTCTTCCACAACGCCTCAACCGATCATTGGATATGACTCCGCAGAAGTAGAAATCGCCAATGCCAGTCAGTTGTATCTCAAAGGTAAAACCAATATCAACCGGTTTTCCTGCCACTCCACCGAATCTTATCCCCGGATGAAAGTGGCTTACAGGGTAGATGAAAAGCTCCGAAAAATCACCTTTACCCCAACGTTTCTGACACTTACCGTCGACAGAATGGATTGTGGCCAAAAAGAGATCAACCGGGATATGCAGGAAGCGCTACAGGCAGAGACTTTTCCCCATATTTTTATTCAGCTCAACAGCCTGACTTTCACCGATGATTTTTCCAAATTGAAAGAAGGGGAATGGCAAAATATCACGGCTCAAACCAATATTAAGATTGCGGGCGTATCAAAACCTGCAACTGTATGTCTGAAAGCCCGCAAATCGGGGCAGAATGGTTTGCAAATCAATGGAAAACAAAACCTGCTGATGACCAGCTTTGGTATCGAACCGCCTACCACGATGCTCGGCCTAATACGCGTTCAGGATGAAATAGAAATTCATTTTGACCTGCAAATGGTGGTAAAAAAATAGTCCTTTATCTTCTTCCTCCCGGCATATGTCCCTGAGGTGGGCGGTTGCGCCTGAGCAGATCATCAATCAACAGGTCAAATTTTCCCTTCTGCTTGTCTGTGCAGATTTCACGCAGACTGGAAAAATGTTCAAAGACGGTTAAGTCAATATTGGTCTGAAGCTGCCCGATGGATGTTGCCAGCGAATCAACTGCTGCCTGATCTTTTATTTCTGATGCCATCAATCTGAAAAATGTATCTTTCAGCTTACGCATCTGGTCATTATATTCCTTCATTTCAGCCCGGTTTTTTACACGCAGCTGATCAAATTGAGCGAATTGAGCTTCGTCAAAGCCAATTTCATCCCGGAAAAATATATAAACCGGATCGTTTTTCCCCATACCCCGACCAGGCAAAGGTCTTCCCCCGTTTTGTAAAACCATAAAGGTCAAAGTGCCCAGGTTCAGCACGATCAGTGAGATGATCGCGATAGCCGCCCATCGGGTATTTCCTGTAGTTCTCATATCCTATAGGTTGTAAAAGGATTGATAATCACTGCTACTCCCCGAAATTTCACCGGAAAGCGATTCAATATAATCTGTCTGGCTTTTTTGGGGTTTTTCCAGATACCACAGGATCGCCCCCACATTCAGTACCAGCAAAAATGCCACCATTGCGAGGCTCCATTGAGGCTTAAGTAGCCAGGAATACCACGAAGCAGTACGCGCCGCTATTGATTCCGAATCCATCCGGGCTTTCAGCCGGGTATAAAAAAACGGCCCGGGCGTAGCCCGCGAAAGCCCATCCAGGCTATTCATGGTCTGATCGATTTCCTCCGATAATTGTTCCCTGTTTTTCATCAGTCTTTATAATAATAATCCGCCAGATACTTCTGAAGATTTTTTTTTGCACGAACCATCAGCGACTCTATGGCTGATGTACTCATTTTCATTATCTCACCTACTTCAATATAACTCAACCCTTCCACTTTGTGGAGGGTAAAGGCAACCCGCTGGTTTTCCGGGAGTTTGGACATCGCTTCCAACAAGACATTTGCCCGCTCACAATTTTCCAGCGACACGCCCGGATGATCCGACGAATGGGGTTCATCAAAGGAATTTTCACCGGAAATGGGCATAAGAAATGCAAACCGTTTCTTCCGTTTCCGATATCGAATCAGCTCCAGACTTTTATTGACTGCAATACGGTACAGCCAGGTGCCAAGCTGCGCCTGCGACTCAAATTTCCCAACCGATCGATACACTTCCATAAAAACCTCCTGTGCCATATCTTCTGCGTCTTCTTCGCGGCGCAAAAAACCCAGGCACGTGTTATACACACGGTCCTGCCAGGTTTCTACCAATTGTCTGAAAGCATTTTCCTCTCCGGCTTTCAGGTTTTCCACCAACGAATCTGACACCAGAATTTGTATTTATCTGTTTGGATGATTTTTCTAAGGAAAACCTGCGGTATGGCGGGTTATTTTGTCAACTTATGAATAATTTTTTCAACATTTCTTTCCTCAAACCGATGTATAAACCGGAGTGCGACTCCGAGGAAATAGTTTTTAGGATTGCGAATTTCCCGACTGATACTTTCGACCTCCAAATCCAGTTCTTCTATCACCGCGGCTTTTTCATCTCCTTCGAGAAATGCCAGCTTACAGGCGATATCCCATGCCCGCTGGCGGGATTTTCGCATATTAAAATCGATCAGGAATTCATCATGCCTCCCGCCCATCCAGTCAGCCAGGCGAACCAGAAAAGAGGTGCGCCCCAGACGATCCTGCATTTCGTCGATCAGACTTTGCAGGATATCATTTACCTTCATAAAATCTTTTTCCAGCGAATATACTTTTTCGCCAGGCGCAAGTTTTGCCGCCACCTGCCCAAGGTCAAAGTTGATATGGGCATTCATCCCGAGGCAAATGTGCTGCAAGATGCTGAGTTCGCGATTTTCGGCCAGAAAAGACGCCATCCACGAACGGCTGGGCCTCTCGCCTCTGCGAAATTTCCTGTATGCGTCAATATAAAATCCGGCGAAGGTTACATCAAATCGTTCCATCCCTTCATTATCTTCAAACTCGCCATTCAGAATTCCCTGCTTGATCTCTGCAGTGGTGCGGCGGTAGATATAGGCAAATATGCCTAAATACTCATTTTTCCTTGTGTTTTCGGCAATGATACGATCCAGTTCTTTCAGGACTTCATCAATTGTCTGAGGCTGAGTTTCAGGAGAAATTTTCGCAGAATCCATAAAAGGGAAATATTGTCTTGAACAAATACGCAAACTATACGCCAATTTTCCGGTCTCTTGCAACGACTTTCCAACATCCCTTTGCTACGCCGTCATTCACGACCCATGCTTCCTGATAAAGCGCAACGGTAGGGCAAATATGGAGGGGAATTCCATACAGACAATCGCCTGGCTTCAAACCTTCAGCGTCAGGCGTTTGGACGACCAGGTGTTCTTCGCTATGCCCTGTAAATGCGTCAATCCTGATGCCCTGAAGCGATACCCGTGGGTGAGGATTTTCAGCAGCAATAGATTTATGGCCGAGATCGAGGCAAACCAGATCTTTCCCTGGTTTACTAATAACCCTTGTAAGCACCAGTGCAGCGGGCAAAAAGTTCATATCAGGCAACATCGACGCGTATCCGGCATCCCAAAACACATAGGTCCCCGGACTAAGCTCCACATCACTGCGCAGTGCATGAACGGGGAATGTCGGACTGCCACCGGCAATAATTGCCGGAACATGGCCGCCGGCCCCCCTTATGGCCGCTGCCATATCGCTTACCGATTGAAAAGCAGCGTCGCTTTTGGCCTTCCGCACAGCAAAATCGCTGTCGCGTATATGCCCATCGTAGGCGTGCAAACCAGCCGGAGACACCCCGGGCAGCATTGCCAGCAACTGATATAATGCCAGAGATTCCGTCCCCGGAGCTATTCCGGTGCGATGCATACCCAAATCGAGATCAATATACAGAGGCAAAACAACATCTGCCTGACCACAGACGCCCGAGATCGCTTTTGCCGTGAGATCATTATCGACAATAGTTGAAAACCGAACGGCAGGGTATTGCTTTATCAGCGCAATGATACGCTGGATTTTGGGTCCGGTGGGCTGGTGAGCGACCAATACATCATCTGCCCCGGAGCGGGCCAGCATTTCGGCTTCGGCAATCGTCGCACATTTAAATTTCCGGATGCCCAATTCCACATGCATCCGCACTACTTCTGCCATTTTATGGGTTTTGACATGGGGCCGCAGGCGGGAAGTACCGCCTGCGATCCGAATAGCCTCCGCAATGTTGGCCCGCAAACGGTCCTCATAAATCAGTAGTGCAGGCGTATCTACCTGATCAGCATTACTTATTTCGTACCAGTTCATTTTGTTATTTATTTGCTCTCTGCCATGCGGACTTTTGCCTGCGTATCATTGCTCATGGAGGGAGGAGCTGATTCGGGAGAAATTGCCCATATTTCGTTAGGCTCTGCACCCATGACAAAGGCGAGTTCCCCGCCATTCATGATTTCTTCATGGGTAATATAGGTGCGACTCAACGGCTGTCCGTTTAGCCTGGCCGATTGAATGTATTTGTTATCGCCTGATACGTTTTCAGCAGTTATCACAAATGATTTCCCCTCTCCTACCCTGATCTCCGCACGATCAAACATGGGGCTGCCTATCACATATATTCCCTGCGCCGGATTGACCGGGTAGATACCCATAGCACTAAACACATACCACGCAGACATTTGCCCACAGTCTTCATTTCCGCAGAGACCATTGGGTTTATCGGTGTACATCGTCTCGCAAATCTGCCTGACAATTGCCTGAGTTTTCCATGGAGCGCCGGCATAGTTGTATAGGTAGGCGATATGGTGGCTGGGCTCATTGCCATGGGCATATTGGCCGATCAACCCGGATATATCTGCCGAAGCGTTTTCCCCGCTGATGTCAGAAGTTTCTGTAAACATCGCATCGAGTTTGGAGATAAATGCGGCATTTCCGCCAAAAAGTTCGATCATGCCGTGAACATCGTGAGGAACAAACCAGGTATGTTGCCAGGCATTTCCTTCGGTATATTCAGCCACATCAAAATTGTGATCAGAGTATTTGGGATCGAAAGGAGTTTTCCATTTTCCATCAGACATCCGGGCACGCATAAAACCTGTCGAAGGGTCAAATACGTTGCGAAAATTGCCGGCCCGCTTCATAAAATACTCGTAATCGTCCATTTTTCCCAGCGCTTTGGCCATTTGCGCTATACACCAGTCATCGTAAGTGTATTCGAGGGTGCGTGTTACCGACTGTCCGGCTTTATCATACGGAATGTAGTTGTATTCGCGGAGGAAATTGGTAGCGCGAATATCCTGCATGGCGCTTTTTTTCATGGCTTCGAACGCCTCCTCTGCATCAAATCCGCGGTAGCCTTTGAGATAAGCATCCACAATGACAGGAACTGCGTGATAGCCGGTCATCGTATTGGTTTCATTTCCCAGCAGCGACCAGACAGGCAGCAGGCCGTATTCGCGGTAATGAGCCATCAGCGACTGGATCATATCATCAACCCGGTCGGATTGGGTGATGGTAAACAGCGGATTTTCTGCCCGGAAAGTATCCCACAGGGAGAAAATGCCATACTTCGTATAATTTTCTGCCTTATGCACCTTGCCATCTACGCCTTTGTAGTAGCCATTGGCATCGGAAAACAAAACCGGTGCAACCTGGCTATGATAAAGGGCTGTGTAAAAAATGGTTTTCAGCTGTTCGTTGTCTGACTCCACTTTTATCACAGAAAGTTCACCTTCCCAGGCTTTGCGGGCGTTTTGTCTGACTGCGTCAAAGTCCCAGTCCGGAATTTCATCCAATGCTTTCAGTGCGCCTTCCGGGTTGGCAGAAGAAATCCCTACTTTCACGAGTACTTGTTCTCCTTCTTTTGTCGGGAAAGAAATTTTAGCGGCGGATTTCATTCGCTGCTCCCCATTGTCTGTGGCAGAAGTATCAGCTACGATCTGCACATCGGCCATCGGACGGGAAAATTTTGCAGCAAAATATACCCGCTGGTCTTTGGCCCAGCCTGTTGACAGGCGGTGACCGGTGATCATGTCATCGCTTATTTTTTCAATTTTAGTGTCAACGGGCGCATCCCAGTTGATCGCAAAACCCAGGTCAATGACAATTGCGGAAGCTTGACTTTCAGGGAATGTGTAGCGATGAAACCCCACCCTTTGGGTGGCGGTAAGTTCGGCTTTGACTTTACTATCTTCCAGAAAAACAGCGTAGTAACCGGGAGAAGCCTCCTCCTTTTCGTGAGAAAAGGCAGAGCGATAATCGTAATCATCGCGGGAGGTGATTGTTTTGGTAAAATCTACCGGTCGGGTCGTAGGCATCATCAGCACATCGCAGAGGTCGCCGATACCTGTACCGCTGAGGTGTGTATGGCTAAAACCCACAATCACACTGTCCACATAATTGTAACCCGAACACCAGTCCCAACCCTGCGTCCCGTTGTCGGGGCTAAGTTGTACCATGCCAAAAGGAACGGTCGCTCCGGGATATGTATGGCCGTGATCTGCCGTTCCGATGAATGGATCGACAAAATCTGCAGGGGAAGTCGTAGTGGCAATCTTCGATCCGGAGTTGCAGGAAACCATCCAGAAAAAGGCCATCGGGAGAATGGCAAATCTTAAAAAAGGATAAAAAAACCGATTCATAGCAGTTAGATTCTATAGGTACCAAATGGGAGGATCAATATAGAGAAAGTTGGGAAATGAATGGTTGGATACAGGGTAAATATTCTCCTCACGAAAAAAACTGTTTTTTTACATTCGAGAGACAATAGAATAAAATTAAATGCTTAAAATTGCCAGACTATAGACAACCAAGGGTAATTGGGAATAATAAAACACAATATTCTACACATATCACCCGCTTCTAACATCCGGTTATGAAAAGTTCTGCCATAACTTTGCTCTTGCTATTTGTATTTGGGGTTGCTGTTGCCCAATATTCAGAAGATTTTACCGGCCAGGCTGGCAAAGGATTGGTTAGCGCCATTTGCCCGCCTCCTGCCACAGGGCTCAACGATTGTGGTTGTAATTGTACTGCCGGCTCAACGGATAACCTTTCAACCTGTGCGACCATTCCGCCTGATCTGTCAGGGGTAAACTGGACCATCACAGGCAATAGTTTTGAAGGAATTGATCACAACAGCCCAGACGATTTTGGTGTTGTAACTCTTGCCGGTAATGAAATATTCCAGGCAAAAGATATTGACGGGGAATTGTGCTGGGAAAGCCCAACACTTAATATTGGCAATGCAGGCCCTGTTTCCATTTCTCTCAATATTGGAAAATTTGCAACCCTGGAGCCCGACGACTATATCAGTGCTGAATACAGTCTGGATGGCGGGGCATTTGTTCAGTTTGGATTGGCGGCTGATGATTTTGCAAATTCAACGCTTTCGGTGATCGGTCTGACAGGGAGTACGCTGGACATTCGCATTTGCATTGACAATGACGGAGGATCTGAGATTATCTGGTTTGACAATGTTTCTGTACCCGAGCCAGGAGTTGTTATTTCAGGTAGTTGCACACCACCGGTTCTGTCTGCCAATATTACCAATACATTATGTGGTATCAGTAACGGCGCGATAGACCTGAGCGCTACTGGTGGGTCAGGGTCATACACCTATTTATGGTCTGACGGACAAACCACTTCTGTTATCAATGGTTTGCCCGGCGGATTTCACCAAGTAACCGTTACGGAATCAGGCGGTTGTTCAACTACTGATTCCTTCGAAGTACAAACATACGATATCACAGGCCCCTATCTTGAATCTTTTGATACTCCGGGAAAAGGATATCTTACCGGAATGGCAGATGAACTTACGGGTGCGAACTGGACATTAAGCCCCTGGACAGTTGGACGGGAATCTGATGACTATTTCAGCACTACCGCTTCCGGCATGCTGGAAACCGGTGATACAGATTCAGAAATCTGCTGGACCAGCCCCCAAATTAGTATTGCCCCGGGGCAATTCGGGTTTCAGCTTTCGCTGGATTTATCATGGGTTGGGTTGGATCCGGAAGACTATATCTCGGTATTAACCAGTTATAATGGAGGTCCATTTGTACCATTTGGAAATATCGAGGGTGGCGGTACCGCCACTATTCAATACGCCGCAGGATCAGATCATACTTCTTCTATCAATTTTTTTACTTTTAGCCTTCCGGCAAATACGATTCAAATCCGTGTATGTTTTTTCAGTACGGATGATGGCGAATTAATGACACTAGACAATGTGAGTCTTCCGGAAGCGGCTTCCCTGTGTACGGTTACAGATTTGTGTCCCAATGACCCGAATAAAATTGTGCCGGGTATTTGCGGTTGTGGCACTCCAGATACAGATTCTGATGGAGACCTGGTACCGGATTGTATAGACCAGTGTCCCAATGACCCTGGAAAGTCAATTCCCGGTAATTGTGGATGTGGCGTACCGGAGACCGACTCCGATGGCGACAATACACCTGACTGTATCGATCTTTGCCCAAATGACCCGGGGAAAACTATGCCTGGAACTTGTGGCTGTGGTAATCCGGATACAGACTCTGACGGCGATAATACGCCCGACTGTGCTGACCTGTGTCCTAATGATCCGGGAAAAACGGCTCCGGGAACCTGTGGCTGTGGCACCTCAGATATAGATTCTGATGGGGACAATACTCCAGATTGTCTGGATGGATGCCCCTTTGATCCGACAAAAACTTCAGGCAGTTGTGTCTGCCAGATTGTGATTGTAGATTCCGATAATGATAAATTACCTGACAGCATTGACCCATATCCTACTGATAAAAACAATCAGGGACACACCATGATTCTCACCCGAGTTTGGGATGATATCAACGGAGATGGTTTGCAAAGTTGCGACGAGCCAACAGGGATTGCGGGTGTCACAGTCAATCTTTTGAAAGCATCTAATAAAAGTATTCTTCAGACAGCAGTTACCAATTCGGAGGGTCTGGTACTTTTTCAGAATGCAATTCAAAATAATAACCTACTACTCGAATTCGAAGATGTACCTGGTTACAAGCGAACCTTGGTCAATATTGGGAATGATGAGGAGATTGATTCTGATGCCAGTAAAAGTAATGGCAGAACAGGCAGTTTTAAACTGGCAAACAATATTCCAATTGTTGTCAACCAGGATTGTGGTTTAGTCGCTTCATCCTCAGCCAGGACTTCCAATCCAGATACTCAACCTGTAGTGAAGGTATTTCCAAATCCCGCGCAGAACCTGCTGACAGTAACATTTGATGCAGATTACAAGACCTTAGTGATGATGGATATTCAGGGCCGGACCATTCTTCATAAAGATATCCTGCCGGGAGAACATTTGATCAAATTCGAACTGAGTTCCATACCCTCGGGCGTGTATCTGGTTCGACTGGAAGGTAGCGCAACGCCTGTTATTCAGCGGTTTATTAAGGAGTAAAGAATTTACTCTCCAACGTTTTATGTGTGCTACATTTAACTAAACACATCATATTCTAATGCCAGGGTAAATATGTAAATTTAGTAATTCGTAAACTTCTGATAAACCAATCGTCCATTTATGGCTCCCATTCATTTCAAATGTAAAAAAGTCATCCCTGTCCTCCCGGCTTCCATTGCCTCAGAAATTGCCGATACAAGCAAATGGAGTGAGTTTAAAGGATACGCCTTTTTGCCCGGTATCAGAAAAGCTGAATATGAAAAACGCACGGATAATATGATTGGTGCCAGAATCACCGTGGAAAATACAGATGGTTCCCGACATGTGGAGGAAATCCTGGTGTGGAAACCCGGAGAAAAAATCACCATGAAACTCTGCGAATTTTCACCGCCTCTCAACCGGCTGGCAACACATTTTCTGGAAGAATGGACATTTACACAGGAAGGTACAGGGACAAAAGTAACGCGCAGTTTTCAGCTTTTTCCCAAAAGCGTATTGACCCGCCCATTTTTATGGCTTATCTCCCTGGTTTTCCGAAGAGCTATAAACGCTCATTTAGACTGGATGGCTTTGAAAAAATAATTTCGCGCCTTCAGCCATTTTTCAAACTCCACTGCATGGAAAACCACTGCCGATAATCCCAGACAAATCAACAGCTCATTCAGGTCCAGTGGCTGCGTTTTAAATATTTCATTCGCTGCCGGCAGATAAATGATTCCCAATTGTAAAATACCTGTGAACACGATCGTGAGCAGCATCGGTTTATTGGAGAAAATCCCCTGTTTGTATAAAAATATTTTCTCACTCCTCACCGCAATCACATGTCCAAGCTGAGATAAGGACAACACCGTAAAAACCATTGTCTGCCAGTGTACATGTTGTTGCTCAATAGCCCATGCCTGCACGCCAAGGGTAACGCCTGCCATTAATATTCCGACCCACAGAATATGCAAGGCGATTCCGCCTGCCAACAGGCTTTCGCTGCGTTTTCTGGGTGGTTGTTTCATGATGTCTGCTTCTGCGCCTTCATTTGCCAATGAAAGTCCGGGCAGGCCATCTGTGACCAGATTGATCCACAGGATATGAATTGGCAACAGTGGTATCGGCAATCCCAGCAAGGGGGCGAGAAATATCGTCCAGATCTCTGCACTGTTGCAGGTCATTATGTACTTCACAAACTTGCGGATATTGTCATAGATCCGTCGCCCCTCTTTAACGGTTTTGACAATCGTGGCAAAATTGTCATCCAGCAAAATCATATCGGCTGACTCTTTGCTCACGTCTGTTCCATTGATGCCCATGGCGACACCGATATTAGCCGCGCGAAGCGATGGCGCATCATTTACTCCGTCACCGGTCATCGATACAAAGTGGCCTTTGGCCTGAAGGGCTTTTACGATGTTGATTTTTTGCTCGGGGCTTACCCGGGCATATACACATACGCGCTCTACCTTTTCCTCAAACTCCTCAAAAGACATATTTCGCAGCTCCAAACCAGTAAGTACGAGACCATTTTCATCCAAAATACCGATATCACTGGCAATGGCAGCTGCTGTGGCAGGGTGATCTCCGGTAATCATGACCGGCTTGATACCCGCAGTGCGGCACTCTTCGATTGCGAGTTTTACCTCCGGTCTGGGCGGATCGATCATGCCCGCCAGGCCTGAAAATACCAGTTCGCTTTCTATGATTTCCACGCTCAACGGTTCGGGGATATGATCCATGATTTTCCAGGCATAGGCCAGTACCCGGAGGCCCTTTGCGCCATATTTTTCACTTTTCGCAAGAATCTCTGTAGTATTTTCCGCTGGCCGAAGATGTGCCGAAATATATTCCACCGCACCCTTGGAAAATACAAGATATTTTTCTCCGAAAGCGTGGATTGAGGTCATACACTTCCTGTCGGAGTCAAAGGGAATTTCCGCGATACGGGGGAAGGTTGTGAGAATTTTTTCATACCCCTCTCTGCCCGATTTTTCGATGGCGTATTCGACAAGGGCAATCTCCGTTGGGTCGCCTTCCAGCGTACCTTCAGCCGTGGTCCTCACATCATGGTTTAACGCCATCCCCAGACTGAGGGTAGAATCGCTGAATGAGGGAATAGAGGATGCTGCTTCCTCCACGGCAACGACCTGCATTTTATTGAGGGTGAGTGTGCCGGTTTTATCTGAACAAATATAAGACACAGAACCCAGCGTCTCTACTGCCGGGAGGTGGCGAATGAGGGCATTTTGCCGGGCGAGACGCCTGGCACCCATCGCCAGGGCGATGGTGATGAGGGCAGGCAACGCCTCGGGTATCGCGGCCACCGCAAGGCTGATGGAAACCAGCAACATATTCATCGGATCTTCTCCCCGAAGCAACCCCATACCAAATAAAACCGCACAAATGCCCAATACGATAAAAGACAATTTTCGCGCATAGTCTGCCATCCGGACCTGAAGAGGTGTCAAGGCGTCTTCCTCCTGTAGCATACCGGCAATTTTCCCGATCTCCGTCTTCATACCTGTCGCAAATACCAATGCCTGGCCTCTGCCGTTGGTAATAAGCGTACCTTTATAAGCCAGGTTGAGGCGATCAGCCATAGGGATATCTTCGGAAGCAAGCTGATCGCTGGTTTTATCCACCGCCACAGACTCACCCGTAAGTGCAGACTCATCGATACGAAGACTATGAGATTCTGTCAGGCGCATATCAGCAGGGACAACATTGCCGGCTTCGAGCAAAACGATATCGCCGGGTACAAGTTCGGCAGCGGGAATTTTTACGGTTTGTCCATCCCGAAGGGCAACGGCCTGAAGTGCTGCCATTTGTTTAAGAGCCTGGATAGCCTTTTCTGCGCGGTATTCCTGAGCAAAACCAATGACTGCATTTAAAATCACGATTATCACGATAATGATCGAGTCAGTCAGGTCGCCGACAATGCCCGAAATAATCGCAGCTGCAATCAACACCAGGGACATAAACTCTTTAAACTGATTGATGAAAATCAGGAAGGCAGACTTTTGTTTTTTTTCTTGAAGAGTATTAGGCCCGATTTCTACCAGTTTTGCAGCTGCTTCCGCGGAGGTAAGGCCTGCCGGGGAGGAACCCGTAAGTTCCAAAGATTCTTCAACCGACAAATAGTGCCAATTCATGGGATGTGATTAAAATTCGGAGAAAATATGTAATTTGTAGTTTCGATAAGATTGAAAAAATAATATGATAACCAACCATAATAAACAACTAATAAATGAGCTACTGGCACTCCCGGACGCGCCCGTAATTCTCAAAGAGATAAATGCCATACTAGAAGAAGAAAGAACTCGAAGAAACACTTTTTACAACAATATATCGGAGTTTGAAAAAGCGGAATTTATCAACGGGGAAATTATCATTCACTCCCCGGTAAAAAAAGAACATAATGATGTAACCGGTTCTTTATATCAACTACTTAATACATACGTCAAAAAAAAGAAACTCGGTTATGTGGGGTATGAAAAAATCATGATTTCCTTATCCCGAAATGATTATGAGCCGGATATCTGTTTCTTCCAAAATGAAAAAGCCCAAACTTTTAAAAAAGGGCAAAGTTTATTTCCCGCCCCGGACCTTGTGATTGAAGTACTATCCACCAAAACTGCCGGAAATGACCGGGGAATCAAGTTTTCGGATTATCAGGCTCATCAGATACGGGAATATTGGATTATTGACCCAGATAAAGAAATACTGGAACAATATCGCCTCAATGACCAAAACGAATACGAGTTAATTCTTAAAGCCCGCAAAGGAATGCTGGATTGTGTGCCTGTGAACGGTTTTAAAATCGAGATTGAAGCAGTATTTGATGAAGACAAAAACCTTGAAGAACTACTGCGAATCTTAAATCTGTAAAAACCAGAAATCACGGCAAAGAGAGAACTTTTTGACCCGGTATCAGAGTTGTCAACCGGTCTCCAAACAACTTTCGCCGAAAAGTATCGGTATCATGTCCGGCGTTCCCGGTTTCCGGTGTTGCCAGAAAACCAATATTCACGCCACCGCGAAACAAAAAAAAGGCAGATAGGTGATACTGTCCGATAAAATATTTGGGATGTTGAAGAAATATCAGCAGATTTATTATGGGCATTGGTTGTGGGGTTTGCAGGAGGATAGGAATCTCGAAGATGTTTGGCGGATAGGCGCAATGTTGGGGGTGCACAGATTTTGTAGCACATTTAAACGATGCAGACTCAAAAACTGAATGGTTATCTATAAACTTTATCACTTAAAATTTAACGACATGGAAAAGAAAGTACTTGGAGAATTAACAACCGAACAACTAACCTCCAAAATAAAGACTCTGAAGGGTGTTATAATGGTATTGAGTAGTTTAGTAGTTATATATCTTTTTTATTTTATCTACCAACTGTCCGCAGGAACTTGGGATGCAAATAATACTCTAGGTTCAGTAATGTTAGGAACCTTAGGCGTTGTGATTTCATCTACAACCGTCCAATATAGTAGGGTAGTAAAGATATTAAAAGATAGGAATGAAGAGAAATAAACGAGCTCACCGTATATCCGATAATGCTCCCTAACGGTCGCACTACGCATATACAAACCGTTCACCCAACAAAAATCAAATTGTAGATTGAAGGCTGTTTGAAGTACTTCCCTATTCACAGAACAGCATCATAGAATATCATTGTCAAAAAAGAATTGATTTTGTGATATGGATAATTGTTGTAGATTCATGTTTAGTGCAATACTGCACCATATCCTTCACCCTATTTTTCCACCTAAAACCAATTACACAATGAAAAATTTTCTGGCACTGCCCATCCTGTTTATTCTCGTTTCGGGTTTTACGCTCAACCCTGCACCCGCTCATGAGGAATTGCCCATTGGTACCTATGGCGTGGGCGTTTGTGATGGTATAGCGGTTGAAAACATTCAGGTTCAGCTCACCCTGAACGAAGATTTTACCTTTCATTATATCAACAATTCCAATCCTTCAAAAAGGATAAATGTCAGCGGTACATGGACATTAAAAGGTAAAACCATTCGCCTGAAGGATTATTCCTCTGCTACTGCCATTCCTGCCGAATGGATGATCGCAGCAAATTACCCCTGCCTCAAATCGAGGAAAGGCATGGAGTTTACGCGGCTGTGTCAGGTGAATTAGCGGGTTGCTGCAATCACCACCCGATAACCATCAGGATCGAGAATCATCACGCCATTTTCCGACCAATAGGGGTTTTGGGGCTGGATAAATTCCACCTGATGTTCCCGAAGGTGTGCTAAAAGCCGGGTATATTTTTCTTCCGATTCGGGGTAAAAAACCAAAATATCATCCTCGTCAAATGTATGATTTGCCGGCTGGTCGGATTCTGTAAATTCCAGATGCCAGCCGGCATTTTTATATCCCAGAAATATCCCGTTATAATTGTCGTGATCCTCAAAACCACCCAATAAGTCAAAGCCGAGCACATCGGTATAAAAGCTTTTTAGCTTTTCGAGGTTGTTTGTATGTCGCGCAAATCTGAATTTCATGATGGAATTATCTTAAGGAGTCTTATCTTCGGGAAAACCGATTGAAGTCATGAAAAAACTATGTTTCTGGTTGAGCTCAGCCTTTCTGATTGCCTGTCAGCCATCCCCCCAATCGTCTGCGCCTTCCCATGATTACCCTATTCATCCGGTTCCTTTTACCAATGTATTGATTGACGGAGGGTTTTGGCTCCCGCGGCTGGACACAAACCGCAAGGTAACTATTCCCTACGATTTCCAGAAATGTGAGGAGACCGGGCGGATCAATAATTTTGCCATCGCGGGCGGATTAATAAAAGGCGAGTTTCGCGGCAAAAGATACGACGATTCTGACGTGTATAAAGTGATCGAAGGGGCGTCCTATTCGCTCAAAACGCATCCTGACCCTGCACTGGAAGCATATCTCGATTCGCTGATTGTAAAAATTGCCGCAGCTCAGGAAGACGACGGATATCTCTACACCACCCGTACGGTCAATCCCGACAAACCGATCGATGCCACGCCCGGTCGCTGGTCCAATATGTACAGGGACCACGAACTCTACAATGTCGGGCATATGTATGAAGCCGCTGTAGCGCATTTTCAGGCGACGGGAAAACGCACCCTGCTGGATGTAGCACTGAAAAATGCAGATTTACTTACCCGGACATTTGGTCCAGGTCTGAAATCGGGTGTATCAGGTCATCAGGAAATTGAAATTGGCCTTGCCAAACTGTATCGCACCACCGGCGAAAAAAAATACCTGGATCTGGCCCGTTTTTTCCTCGACGAAAGAGGCAAAGAAGCCCTCACAGATACCACAGGCAAAGACTTTGCCTATATCCAAAATCACCTGCCGGTGACAGAGCAGTCGGAAGCCGTAGGGCATGCCGTAAGGGCGGGATATATGTATTCGGGGATGGCTGACATTGGTGCGCTGACTGGAGATACGGCCTATATTCAGGCGATCGACAGGTTGTGGGAGAATGTAGTCAATAAAAAAATGTACATCACCGGAGGAATCGGTTCCCGACCCCATGGCGAAGCCTTTGGCGACGACTATGAGTTACCCAACGCAACCGCTTACAATGAAACCTGTGCGGCCATCGCCAATATGTTTTGGAACTACCGCCTGTTTCTCCTACACGGAGACGCGCAGTATATGGATATATTTGAGCGAATTCTTTACAACGGTTTCCTCGGAGGGGTGTCGCTGGACGGGAACTCATTTTTTTATCCGAATGTACTGGAAACCGCAGGCGACAACCTGCGACAGCCATGGTTTAGCACAGCCTGTTGTCCGGTAAATGTGGTGAGATTTCTTCCTTCTTTACCCGGCTATGCCTACGCCTCCAAAGACAAAGAAATTTATATCAACCTTTTCCTCAGCAGTACAGCGACTGTTCAGATGCCTGAGCAATCAGTGGTTATTCACCAGCAGACGGATTACCCATGGGCGGGAAAAGTAAATTTCACGGTTACACCTGAGCAGGAAGACACCTTCAGCGTTGCCATCAGAATCCCCGGCTGGGCTGATAACCGGCCTGTGCCGGGCGACCTGTATCAGTATCCCAACCGCACCAACCGCAATATGTTTTTGCGGGTGAATGGGGAATTGATTTATCCACAGATGAAAAATGGATTTGCCCATATCATTCGAAGCTGGAAAGCGGGAGACAAAGTTGAGTTGGAACTCCCTATGTCGGTGCGAAGAGTAGTAGCCAACGAAGCTGTAGCCGAAGACCGCGGCAAGGTAGCACTGGAGCGCGGCCCGATCGTGTACTGCGCAGAAAGTGTAGACAATGGCGGCAAAGCGCTCAATCTAAATATGCCTGAAGCAGGTAAGTTTGAGGTAAATTTCAGGCCTGACCTGCTGGGAGGTATAAATGTCGTTACCGGCACTGCTATTCAGGAAGGTATGGAAGTGCCCTTTACGGCTATTCCCTACTACGCCCGCGCCCATCGCGGCAGCGTCGAAATGCGGGTTTGGTTTCCCGTACAGTAACCTCCTATTGCCTCATATATGGCCCCAACAATTGGGCCATGGTCTGCGCGCTTTGCGCTGATTCTGACGGGCACCGCTGTGCCCGGTCAAGTGGCAATACCTGATTGGCGACGAGAAAAGCATAACGTCCCGGATCGTAACCGTAGAGCCAGCAGGCGATATTAAAAAAACGCTGCTCGTTGAGCCCATGTTCGTCCCAGTAGGGAAAACTATGCCCTGGCTGATAGTTTTGCGCCAGATAGGCAAAAAACTCTCCGCCATGAAAGGCTTGTTCGGAAGCACCGGACATCACCAGCAAATACGTAGCGATCTGGTCGGCGGCATCCTCTTCGCGGCCCAACACGGGTAGTTTCAGCTGATCAACCAGGGCATGCCCGATTTCGTGAAAGAGCGTAAAGGCAGTCGCACCTAGTACCGCATCGGTAAATTGAGCCTGGTCCTGATAGTAAGGACTAAAAATTTGCTCTTCCTGATAGAAAAACTCATCACAAAATAAAATCTGCGATTTCGCCGGATCGTAATGCGCATCTACCGCTCCGCAAGGCTGAACCAGGATGGAAATGTTTTTGGGTAAGACAATGGCCTTGTTAAGATTTTGAATTAAATCGTTGAACAGTCCACTGTTTCTGACGACCTGACCCGCACGGGAAACATAAAACCCTCCCTGGGAGCGATTCAGACTGGTAAGCAAAACAAACCCGCCTTCATCAGGCGCTTCGATAATTGCTGGTGCCGGATCGACAAACCACTCAACAGGACGAATGATTTCCATGCGGATCAAAAAGAAAAAGATCACACCTGCACCCAGCAGAATGGATCCAAAACTAAGGCTGCGGTTTCCCATATTTATTGTTGTCAGATTGGCCTAAATGTAGGAAATAAGCGCCAATCTAAACACAATTTTTTCGGCAGAGATTATTCTGATATTTGGCCTGTCGAAGGAGCGATTGAAGAAATAGTTTGTGCCACATTTTCCTTACCCGAATCCAAAAACCATTTGTCAATCATTGCTTCCATCTCTGATAATTTGACTGGTTTGGACAGAAAATCATTCATTCCGGCTTCCATGCATCGTACTCGGTCTTCGTTCATGACATTGGCAGTCATGGCAATAATAATGGGCTGAAGGGTGGTTTCTCCCTGATTTTTTCGGATTTCGCGTGTAGCTTCCAGCCCATCTTTCTCCGGCATTTGCATATCCATCAGGATCAGGTCATAAGATATGGTACTTGCAGCCAATACGGCTTCTGCTCCATTGCTGGCCACATCGGCCCTCAGGCCTATTTTATCGAGCAGCCGAAGTGCTACCTTTTGATTGATCGTATTATCTTCCGCCAGCAAAATCCTGATTGGAAGTGAACCAACTGCTCTTTCAGGACGGGAGGGACTGGCGTTATTGGTTTTTTCTTTGGAAGGTAAAGTAACTGTTCTAAATACAGCGTTAAACAGTTGTTCGTTCCTGACAGGCTTTATTTGCCAGGAATTAAACCATTGGCGGTCATCCTGATTTTCGGGATTACCACTGGAACTCAGCATAATCAGATTGACACTGTCCCCCCGGATCTGCCTGATTTCTTTTGCCAGGGTAACGCCATCCATCAAAGGCATATTCAGGTCCACAATCACTACTGAGGGCTGAAAATGCGGATCTGAAAACATACTCAGCGCTTTTAGAGGCAAATTAGTCTGGCTAACTTTCAATCCCCATTTTTTCAGACGGGAGGTCAAAATTTTCAGATTGGCCTCATTATCATCGACAATCAATACCTCATTTATTGTTTGTGAGGGAAAATATAGTCCTTTGCCGACATCTTTCGCAATGGGAACCTGAAGTGTAAAATAGAATGTGCTGCCTGATCCTTCTACACTTTCCACGCCGATTTCCCCGCCCATCAGACTCACCAGTTTGTTGCAAATGGCAAGCCCCAATCCTGTTCCGCCATATTTGCGCGTGGTAGATGCATCAACCTGGGAGAAAGACTTAAATAATTTATCCACCCTGTCTGCAGGAATGCCAATTCCACTATCTTTCACGGCAAACCGGAGAATGTGCAAATCCCCTTTTTTACCCAGACTTTTTACATGGACGAAGATCTCACCCGAGTCAGTAAACTTAACGGCATTGCTCACAAGGTTTACCAATATCTGCCTTATCCGGGTAATATCGCCCGAAATATAGGCTGGAACGGAATCCTGTACTTCGTAGATCAGTTCGAGGTTTTTTTCATTGGCTTTGGTACTCAACAGATCAAAGGCATCTTCAATCGGGTCAATCAGTGCAAAAGGATGTTCTTCCAACTCCATTTTGCCTGATTCAATTTTGGAGTAGTCCAAAATATCGTTGATGATACACAGCAGGGATTCTCCACTCATTCTGACAATATTCACAAAATCTGCCTGCTCAGCTTCCAGAATTGTCTCTGATAACAGCCCGGTCAAACCAATGATTGCATTGAGCGGCGTTCTGATCTCATGACTCATATTAGACAAAAATTCGGAGCGGGCTTTCGCCGCATTTTCAGCGGTCAATCTCGCCCGTATCAGGTTTTCCTCGACATGTACCCGCTCTGTGATTTCCTGATGAAGGTCTTGATTCTTCTGGATGAGTTCTTTGGTTCTTTGAACTACCTGATTTTCCAGGTTATCATTTAATGCAGAGAGTGTGTCCTGCTTTTTACCGACCATCCATGAGAGAAAACCAAGGAAAAGGGGCGCAAGGTCGATAATCCAGAGTAATGGTTGTTCTTTTTGAGCCACCCATAAATTCAAAGGGTTGATGGCTAACCCCAGAATTTTAATCTCAACTATAGCAGCCAGAAGAGGGAAAAAAAGACCAATCGCACTACCAATCAGCGTATAGCGACTGGTAGTGCTATATTTTTTCATTCAGCAGAAGGTTCATTAGAATCATTGCCAAATGAAATCAGAAATCAACACTTCTCAATTCCTATTCTGCATGAAAACTAACAGGTAATTTGGGGGCAAAAAAAATTCCGGTGCCCGCTACGACACCGGAGTATTCCTTGTCAACTTCCAATTCACTGGTATGCCTTTTACGGCAAATTCACCTAAAGCTAACGAAGGTACATTCACTCATCACAAGCAATCTGTTACCTCAGACTGGCTTTAATGGTGATGAACTGGATAGAATAGCAATTGGAACTAATCATTTGGGTACCTCCTTTCAATTAAGTGAAACATAGCCAACAGGCCTCACCTTTGGTCCTTCCGCGGGCTAACTTCCTGTTGTCGGTAGCGACAGCTACCTCGCGAATGTGAATATAAAAGATGGCAACGGGTTTTCCAACACCAGATGCCCGTGTGTCAAAATTTTATCACCTTGATTTAGTTTCGTAATCCCAGACAGGTTCTGCTCCCAACAAATGAGTGACAAAGTAGTTCCACCGTTTTTTAGTAAAAAAATCTTGCGCATTTCCTCTGTATCCGTGCTCCTGGCTGGGCAAAATGAGCATATCAAAATCTTTCCCGGCATTTACAAAAGCTTCTGCCAGCTTGAAAGTTGTGGATGGATTTACATTATGATCCAGTCCGCCATGCACAATTAGCAATTTTCCCTTTAGGTTTGCCGCCATCGTAATGTTGGACTGCTGATGGTAAGCAGAATCCACCGGCCAGCCCATATACATCTCTGGCCACCAGGCTTTTTCCATACGGAAATCATGGTCACCGGAAGAAGCTACGCCTACTTTATAAAAATCGGGAAACTGCAACAGCCCGTGTGCGGCATCATATCCTCCGGCAGAATGGCCAAAAATCCCAACCCTTGTTGTGTCTATCCAGGAATATTTTTTCCCCAACTGACGTATTGCCAGCACATGGTCAGTCAAATTGTAACCCATATTTTTATACGAAACATCTGAAAAGGCTCGTCCTCTGCCGATCGTGCCCATACCATCGACTGCGACGACAATAAATCCCAGTTCTGCCAGGGGCTGATTGTTGTTGCGCAGGCCTTCCAAAAAACTTTTAGGAAACACCTGAGTGTGCGGACCGGTATAACTGGCATCGATAATAGGGTACTTCCTGGCGGGATCAAAATTGGTCGGTTTCCACAGTGCGCCATAAATTTCCGTTTTGCCATCACGCCCGGTGGCTACAAATGGTTCGGGGTTTTTCCATCCTTTTCGGTACAGATCAGATGCATCGGCTTTGGAAAGCTCCATCAGAGTTTTTCCATTTCGCGCATTGCGCAATACAGAAATCGTGGGTTGGCCGACAGTAGAATAATTATCGACAAAATACCGGCCATCGGGAGAAAAGTCTACTTCATGGTGAGCATCTTCTTTGGTAAGCAGTTTCATCCCTGTGCCGTCAAAACCCACACAATACAAATGAGAGAAATAGGGATTACGACCTTTTTCCTTCCCGGAAGCGAGGAAATAAAACATCTTTTCCTCGGCATCAGTATGGACAATTCGCCAGATCACAAACTCCCCGTGGGTCACTGTTTCCAGTTTACCATCCGCTATTCCCACTGCATATAACTGGTTCCATCCATTTCGCTCAGAAGTGAAAAATATTTTTTGTATTTGTTCATTGATCACCATCGTAAACATGCGGTTGTCCACATGTGTGGGACTTTCTTCCGAATAAAGAACCTTGACAGCCCCATCCGTTGCATTCACAGAAAGAATATCCATTTTTTTAAATCCTCTCTCCCAGGTTCCCCCAAAAAGCCTTTGTCCATCTGCCGACCATTCCAGTCTCAGCGGAATAAAATGAGGAACGGGTTTTATATCGATCCGCGTCTCGGTCAATTTTTCAAGATCAAAAATCACCGGAATTTCATAAATAAGCGTTGTATCTCCCGGAGAACCCCGATAATAGGAAAGAAGTCGCGGACGAAACAATTCTGGTTTAGCCCAGTCGAGCAGATACATTTTTTCGGCCCGGGTAAAGTCGCAGATTTGGGTCAGTATTTTTTTTGAATCATAGGACCACTGAACACTAAAATTTTGAGGGCGATTTTCGGTTTCCCCTTCCATCAGGTCAAACCAGCCATAGGTAGCACCATATTCATAGTTTTTCTTTCCGGCTGTACTGAGCGCAATTTCTTCACCGGTTTCGGTATTGCGCACAAAAAGATTAAAATCTCTGGCAAATGCCAGCCATTTTCCATCGGGAGAACGCGAAATGAGCGGATCGACGGAGGTGCGAAAAGTGGAATCCACGGCCAGGTAATCGAGAATTTCCATTTCCCGCAAGTCTGCGCGTTTTCGGTGAGTTCCTTCCCTGGTTATTTCTTCGTACCAAAACCCAGAATTGTCTGGCAACCAATGGGGGGTAACTTCGGAGGTATAGAGGTGATTTCGGACGTTTTTCCACTGAAAAAAATCTGCCCGCTGATAATCTTCCGGTGAAAGTTTTACCTTTTCCTGAGAAAAACCAAAAACTAACAAACCAGCGAGAATCGCAAAAAGGAACCCAAAATGTTTCATAATGATAATTCTCCCAACAATCTACTTAAATGCATTTATACAAAAAAATACTACCTTGTACCTCCAAATAATTGAATGCTCAGGAAGATGCAACTATCAAAACTCGCTCGGCTGGCCCTGGTTCTGGGGATCGTTATGATAAACGTAGGCTGTGATCAGATCACAAAATCTATCGTAAGAGAAAAAATCGACGAATACGAGCAAATTGAGCTGATTGGCGAAAATTTCATCCTCACAAAGGTAGAAAACACGGGAGCATTTTTAAGTGCGGGATCGGGTTTGTCTCCTGCGCTCAGAAAAGTTACGCTGGTCATTCTTCCGGGTATCGTCATGCTGTTGTTATTGGGAATGGTAGCCTTTCGCGATAAAATAGAAACACCCGTAATATTTTTTATGTGTTTTATGATTGGGGGAGGTATCGGCAATCTTATCGACAGAGTTGCTTACGGCTCAGTTACGGACTTCCTGCATATTGACCTTGGGTTGGTGCGAACGGGTGTATTCAATATGGCGGATATGTCGATTATGTTTGGGGGAATAGGAATTTTAATTTATTCCTGGCGGCAAAAAGCAAAACAAAAAGCAGAAGAAAAGCCGGGAGAAACGTCGGGAGAAAAATCCGAAGAAAATACCGGTGAGTTATAAAATTCATCTTACGACCGAACAAACGTATATTCTGGCAGAAAAAATGCAACAGGCCGGAGGCAAAAAGCAGTCCCGAAGGTTGCTGGCAATTTCTCTTCGTCATTTTGGCTATAAGATTAAAGACATCAGTCTGTTGACAGATGCCAGTGAGAAGACGGTTACCACCTGGATCAGGCTGTTTATCGACGGAGGATTTGACGCACTTACGGAAAAACGTTATCCCAAAAACCGGGACTCCCGCCTATTGCCTTACCAGGAGGAAATCCGTCGTTACCGGAAAATCTACCCCAAGGCGAAGCTGGAAGATCTTCAGCAATGGTTAAAAGAAAAGTTCCAGATTGAAGTAGAATACAGCTGGCTATACCGTTATGTGGAAAATCATGGGTTGTGGTAATCGGGTCGATGTTACGTTTTGAGTTGAGAGAGGAACTAATGGGAAAATCAATCACCCATACTATGAAAAATCTCATTCTGGCTTTTTTCGCCTTTTTTTTCATCAGCAACCTTTCCGCACAGATGACAGAGTCAATCATCCCCCTTGAAGCCCAATCGGGCGAACTGTTGGAGGTTTCCGGCAATCTTTCCGATGGTCAGCCTATGCCCACGCTGGACTGGGCGTGGAACAGTTCCGTCGCTTGTTTTCCCAAAAACCATGAAAAAAACTTTACCGGCAATCACGTCTTATACACGATAGACCTGCCCGCCTATTCCGAAATGGAAATCGCTGTAGTCCCGGCCGATAAAAAGACCAACCTGAGTGTGTATGCTTATATGGTGCGCGAGATCACGGAAGAAAACACCGTTCCGAACCTCAACCGTTGTGTGCGCTGTGAAGTGGACCATGCCTCTAATATAAAACGACAGGGCCAGGCACCCGGGACCCGGGTGGTTAAAGATATTCTCGCGCTTAAAAATCCCTATCAGGTACTTATTGGTGTTACCGGAGCAGAAGGTCTGAGCGAAGGAGCTTACACGCTGAAGGTCCGGGTGAAGGGGAAGTAAGTAATTATTGTAACATAGGCACAGAGAAATCCGGGACAAAAAAAGCGGTTTGTGTAACCCCTGCAAACCTCACAGAATCCGGTGAGGTTTGAAAGGGTGTGTTACACCCCTTCTTTAATACAATTGTCTTTACTGAGTGGAAAAGAGAATCAATTTCCGCCTCTCAGTCTCACATCAAGGGCGATGGGACCTTTTGGGCCGCTGCCAATTTCGAAGGAAACCCTATCTTGTTCCATTACCTGGTCAATAAGATTATTGACGTGGGTGAAGTAGCTTTCGCCGGTGACGTCATCCACGATAAAACCATATCCTTTTTCAGAATTAAAAAATTTCACCATCCCATTTCGCACAGTATCTACAGATTCCAGTGTTTCTTTTTTAGGGACAGAGACGTCAATATCTTCTTTTCTGATTTTTGTTTTATTCCGGGGATCGGGAGGAGATGATGTCAGGTTTCCAAATTCATCCACATACATAATATCATTTCCCTTTTTTCCATCACTTTTCCGCATTTCCATTTTCTCCGCTTTATCCTCTTTGCGCTTTTTTCTCTTTTTTTCTCTGTCTTTTTTACTGAAACTGTCTGCCATGTAATTTTTGATTAGTTAAATAAAAAGATGGGTGATAAACAATGAATGGCTGATTTTCCGCTTCTCTTTATGGAAAAAACGAAGCTTACAAAGCCAAACTTCTCAAGTTACACAAATATCCGGCCGCAAAAAAATGTTACCTGATATTTTGGTGGGATTTGTGGGAGAGGGAGGTGGCTTCGACTCCGCTCAGCCACCGTTCAGGTTCCGAAGTCCGGTGGTTGAGCGGAGCCAAAACCACCGTTCATGTTCCGAAGTCCGGTGGTTGAGCGGAGCCGAAACCACCAACATTGCCTTCCTTTTTGTTTTTATAAAGCAAATGAGCGAATGGAACTCCCTTACCCGTTACCTGGAATTCTTCAAGGAGCAGGTATCTCAAAAGAGTGGTGCATTACCCTCGGTATTCTGCTCAGTGAAGTATCGATTACCCCGATCCGTTCAATAATCTCTTTTTCATCAATGTTGCATTCTTCACCAGTAGGATGTATCAACTTTCCGTTTTTTGCGATCATATCCAGAGAATGGATCATCGCAGTCACATCCAGAGGCATTTCGGTGGGTATGCCTACCAACAAATTCTGTTCGTTTGAGTTTTGTCTAACACTCAGATAATAGGAAGGACCGCAATAAAGATAAGTTGGTTTTACAGGAAAGTCATAGAAATTTGGCCCATCAGGTATTTTATCCAGCAATTCATTGATTTTATCTACCTCAAGATTCGTGATTGTTGACGAAAAACACTCCATCTGAAAATTCAACTCCCAGTTCCGCTCAAAGTGTATTATTCTATTTGAATTTTGATCGATTCGGATCGTTTTGAACACAGAAATCCCCCAGATCATACTATCCTCCGATTCGTCCTCCACTTCCAACATAAGCAATTGGTATTCCACCAGTTCGATTTCCGCTTTTATAGTGTGTGGGTTATGCTCACCGGACAGTTGGCAACTAATAAGAAGCGAGAAGATCAGTATGTATAGGGGGGGCATGGGTGAGTGAGATTGTCAATTCTTTACTGATTCAAATCTTTTTTTATAATAGGAAATTACCTCTTTAATATTAGGAGCTTGGATATTTGCAGGCCCTGAACGCATATAAAAAAATTGTAATCCATTATCTTCTAAAATGGCCGGAACCCCAGATGGAATACAATTAATCCTAAGAAGTATTTTATTATCTATTTTCTCAGTATTAAAATGGATGTTTGTAGTAAACGGAGCTCCTACTTTATCTCTTATCAATTGAATAATACTTTGCTTGTAATTATCAATCTCTTTGAGAGATCCTACCTTAATACCCACCACCCTAGAAGCATCGTTAATCCCAAGCAAAATTGTCCCCCCTCTAGTGTTCAAAAAAGCACAAATTGTCTTAATAATATCAGGTTTACCAATTTTGCTCATTGATTCTTTGAATTCTATAGTTACTCCCTCACCTTTTTTAATAATATTTTCAGTTGCATAAACGTATTCCTCATCCAAATAACCAATTACATAACTTACTAAGCCTTTAAATATTGAAAGCGAAATCTTTGAATCCATAATTTTATCAGAAAATAGAAGTCTCCCATCAAAAGCGATTAACTCACAATCTGTTATACTCAAGGCGTTTAGATTTGCGGTGAGTCAGAGAATGTAAATATACCCCCATGGGAAAACTAAGTCAAGAAGAAAGAAGCAAGCTACAGGTCCTCCGGAAGGGCCACAAAGACAAACGGGTGTACATCAAGGTGACGGCGATCCTATTGCTTGACCAAGGATATCGTGCAGAAGAAGTGGGCAATATATTAGGCATAGATGGGGATACCGTGAATCGGTACCTGAAGCGGTATTCCGAAGTTCCGCTCGAAGATTACCTTCGGGACAACTACGTGGGGAAAGCCCCGAAGCTTTCGTCCGATCAGTTAGATCTTCTATCGGAGGAACTCCGCACCTACCTGTACCTGACGCTGGGGGAAATCCGGGACTATGTGTATCAGACCTATGCGGTCAAATACGCGAAGGAGGGGATGCGGGATTTGGTTCACCGGTTGGGTTTCCGCTACAAGAAAACCCGCCCCGTTCCCTGCAAAGCAGATCCTGAAAAACAGCAAGCGTGGGTGAACCAATTTGATCAAGAAATGGCAGCACTCTCTGAGGATGAGGAGATTTACTTTATTGACGGGGTGCATCCGATGCACAACACGCGTCCCGAGTCAGGCTGGATCAAAAAAGGGGAAGACTACGAACTACCGGCCAACTCGGGCCGCCAGCGATTGAACCTCAATGGGGCGGTCTGCATCCAACATCCCGAACGCATATTCCGCGTGGAGACAGAGCGGATTAGCTATGAAGCGAACATCGAATTGTTTGCAAAAATGCTGGAAGCACGCGCTGGCAAGCGGCTCATCGTTTATGCCGATAACGCAAAATACAACCACGCCGTTGCGCTCAAAACCTGGATTGCTGACCATAGGGACCGAATCGAATTGCGCCACCTGCCGCCCTATTCCCCCAATTTAAACCCCATCGAACGACTCTGGAAATTCATGAAAAAGGAAGTCATTAACAGCTTTTTTTACCCCACCTTTCAGGAATTTCGCGCAGGCATCCGGGCTTTTTTTGACAATATTGCCACCTGTGCAGAAAAACTAAAAACCCTCATTACCCCCAAATTTCAAATCATTGGGCTTCCGCATTCCTAAACGCTTTGAGTATAATGCAGTCATTGTACCCATTCTTGCACTTCCGTTGATAACTGATATCTCTCCAAATAAATCACCTCGCCTGTATAGTTTCTCCTTCCCACTATTTAGGTTTAACTCTAACTCTCCATTTTCTACAATATAGAATTCGGCATTATTTCGTTCCGAGGAATAAAAAACAACAGATCCCTTTTTAAAATACTTTTTAAAAGCAAGCTTATATAAACTCCATCTTTCATCGTCATTAAATGCTTGATAAATTCTATTTTCACTACAAGCAGAATGAAATTCAGAAAAATTTAATGTAATGGCCATTAGAGTTATTCTATTAAATGCGAAACGAAATAGGTCTTATCTCAAAGTTTTAAGTAAAAGCAAAAGCTTCAGTAATAAATAATATATACAAAAAAATGCATTCGAGTTACAGAACACTATACAAATAGTAAGCAATAACTATAATAAAACGCATTGTAAAGTCACAAAAATCGCACACTCCCAAGTGCTTAAGATGTGCAAAATATTCCATTCATCCAAAACTAATTAGCAAATATACCATTTATTCGGCCATAAGACCTCCGCACCACTACCCCTCCTTCAAAAATCTGGCAATAGCCTCAATCGCTTCCTGCGCTTCGGGTACAGTGCGCCAGAATAATTGCCAGACATGCATAGTTTCTTCCCATACCTGGAGCGTAACTTCAACTCCGGCGGCTTCCATCTGGTCTTTGAGGCGTTGGGCGTCATCGGTGAGTACTTCCAGGTCGCTGGCCTGGATCAGGGTTGGGGGCAGGCCCCGCAGGTCGGCGTAGAGGGGTGATATCTCGGGATAGTCGAGTTCGTGCGGACCAGCATACGCCAGCGCCCACCGGTGTACCTGCGGCACAATGATAATGGGATCGTGTTTGGCAAAGGCTACCGCCGAATGCCCGCTAAATGTCAGATCCACCCACGGAGACAAACATACCGCCGAAAACGGCAAAGGAAGGCCAAGCGCTTTCATCTTTACCATGGCCGAAATGGCAAGCCCGCCTCCGGCTGAGTCTCCGGCTATCGCGATCTTCGCAGGATCATACCCCTGCTCCAGCAACCACTTCCAGGCTGCTATTGCATCTTCCAATGCTGCGGGAAATGGATGCTCCGGCGCCAGCCGATAGTCTACATGAATGACACACCAGCCAAGTTCCTGCGCAATGCGCGCAACCATTCCCCGGTGTGAGTCGAGCGAACCGACCAGATACCCCCCACCGTGAAAAAACAGGAGTATTGGCGCATTTTTGGTATTTTTTACGCCTTTGGGAATCAACCACTCAGCTGGAATTTTACCAATTTTCAGCGGCTCTGCCGCTACGTCCGAAGGCATACGGAGCGCGTATTTGGCAAAGTTGACAAATCGACGGATGCGCGAAAGACTGGCCAGATCCAGGCTCAGCCACTGGTGCAAATGGAAGGCACCAGACTTCATTCTTTCATGTTGGCGACTGGGCATTTTTAAAGTGCATATAACATTCCCGCAAGGGTAGCTGTGAGAAAACAAGCGATCGTTCCACCGATCAGTGCCTTAAATCCGAGCGAAGCAAGCGTTACCCGCTGGCTGGGCGCAATTGCGCTGATTCCGCCGATCTGAATGCCGATGGAAGCAAAGTTGGAAAATCCGCACAAGGCATAGGTTGCGATGATGACGGATTTATAATTAAGAATCAACCCCGAAGATTTGACACTTCCCAGTGTAGCATAGGCAACAAATTCATTAATAATGGTTTTTTCTCCGAGCATTTGCCCGACAATCACCATGTCTTCAGAAGGTACGCCCAGCAGCCAGGCAACCGGGGCAAAAATCAACCCAAAAATATACTCCAGATTAAACTGTGCATATCGCCCTTCCGTCACAGCATTTACCCAATCATTTAATCCCACTGAAGCACCAAAAAGGTCAGCAACAAAATAATTGATCATCTTGATCAGGGAAATAAACACAAGAAGCATAACCCCCACATTCACCGCAAGCTTAAGTCCGTCAGTTGTTCCGTTGGAAATAGCGTCAAGCACATTGGAGCCAATCCGTTCTTTGGGGATTTCGAGTTCTTCGTTAAATTTTTCCGTTTCGGGAACCAGCATTTTTGCCGCCACAATCGCCGCCGGAGCAGACATAATGGAAGCGATGAGCAGGTGCGTGGCAAATAGCTCCTGTGCTGCCCGGTCTGGCCCGCCAAGGTAGCCTACATACGCGGCAAATACGCCTCCGGCTATCGTGGCCATACCTCCGGTCATGAGGGTCATGATCTCCGAACGGGTCATATTGGCTACGTAGGGTTTGATCAACAGGGGTGCTTCAGTCTGTCCCATAAAAATATTCCCCGCTGCCGAAAGACTTTCGGCTCCCGACAGGCCCATCGTGCGTTTCATTACCCAGGCAAATCCGTAAACGACTTTTTGCAAAATCCCCAGATAATACAAAATTGACATCAACGCCGAAAAGAAAACGATGGTCGGTAAAATCTGAAAGGCGAAAATATATCCAAATGAATTTACATTCGTCACCAATCCTTCAAAGAGGAATGCGGCTCCGGCGTGGGTGAAGTCCATTACCTTTACAAAAAACTTGGCGATGAGTTCGAATACCGTTTTGACACCGGGTACTTTTAACACCAATACCGCAAGGAATAGTTGAAGTCCCATTCCTGTGCCGACCAGCCTCCAGTTAATCGCTTTACGGTTGCTGCTGAAAAGCCATGCACAAAGCAGCAAAAATACTACCCCCAGCAATCCTCTTACGACATCCATAAAAGAGAAAGAGGGAATCACCAGTTGATCGGCCTTGAAAAGAAGGAATGATTTCGATGTTCCGGTCAGCCGCAGCTTGTGTTTTTCATCAAGTGATGCTTTGAATTTTTGTACCCGCCGAAGGGATGAAATGCCTTTATCGGTCTGTGTTGCGACGACTTCTCCTTCGGCAAACAGTTGGAGTAAGGGTGCGTTATTTTGGGCCGAATAAGTAATAGAGTCAATGGTTTTACTTACAGGCACCAATTCGTAAAATAGAGAAATGCTGTCTCCATTTAATGTCCATGAACCCGTTTCCGGGGCAGGCATCCCGGCCACCATAAATGAAAATGTTCCATCGGATTGGATTAAAAACCGGTTTTTTGTTCCCGTTTTTTCGCTTACGGCACCATTGGCATCGGTAATTCCGGCAATTGTCCAGTTGTAAACGAGTGTTTCTGTTTTCAGGGTATCTGCTGCAAATGCTGGTTCTACAAACGTCAGCAGGCAAAAAAGGCAGCCCAAAAAGGATTGGCAAAGCCGGAGAATCATATTGGGTAATTTAGATTTGGCTAATTTCGGGGAAATGTAGCCAGAACTAAGGTAAATGCCAAAAACCTTCGATACCTTGATCGAAGATCATCCCCTGCCTTTGAACGCAAAGTACCGCAGAGTACCACGCAGAGTAACACAGAGACTACAATCCCCTTTGTGTTACTTTGCACTTCCTTTGCGTCCTTCGCGTGAACCATCGCGATGTTGATCGGAGATCTGTTCCCTGCTTTTAGACGCAGAGGACCGCAGAGTACCACGCAGAGTAACACAGAGGTTACAATCATCCCCTTTGTGTTACTTTGCGATCCCTCTGCGTCCTCGGCGTGAACCATCGCGATGTTGATCGGAGATCTGTTCCCCGCTTTTAGACGCAGAGGACCGCAGAGTACCACGCAGAGTAACACAGAGACTACAATCCCCTTTGCGTTACTTTGCGATTCCTTTGCGTACTCTGCGTGAACCATCGCGATGTTGATCGGAGATCTGTTCCCCGCTTTTTGACGCAAAGTACCGCAGAGTACCACGCAGAGTAACACAGAGACTACAATCCCCTTTGTGTTACTTTGCGCTTCCTTTGCGTCCTTCGCGTGAACCATCGCGATGTTGATCGGAGATTATTTATCTACCTCAACAACGTGATCGATCCTTTGACCAGATATGGCCGGCCATTATATGCGATGCCCCGAGCAATGAATACATACACGCCTTCTCCCACATCTTTACCGTTATATCTGCCATCCCAGCCGTCCTCAATATTGTTGGTTTCAAATACCTTCATTCCCCAGCGGCTGAAGATTTGCAGATTGTACGTTTCGATCCGCGAGCCTTTGAGAACAAAAATATCATTGACCTGGTCACCATTGGGGGTAAAGGCATTGGGCGCGTAGAGAATAAATTCTACATCCAGACACACTTCATTCGAAAGGCTCATCACCTGGTTGCCACCTTTTTCAATAGCCCAGATCCGATAGCAATACAATCCCTGTGGAAGGGTGGTATTGTCGTCAGTGTAAGTCGTATCTGTCCCGTCAACAATTGCGACAAGATCCCATTTACCGGCAGAATCATTATACACCTCAATCCGGTAATTGGCTACCCCCTGCCGCCATTCTTTATAGGAATTCCACGATAGTTTGTTCGAACCTGCGCCCTGAGAGTTTTTCTCCGCTGCTACCACTACGGTTTTGCCGATATTGCTGATCGGGGTGTTGTTGCCGCAGCTGTCCTGGGCGGAGATTCGATAAGCGTAGGACTCAAACGCTACCTCCACATTTTGATCGAGAAACTTCTCATCATCGGGTGAAAGTGCCGCAATGGTCTGGAACGCGCCTCCCCGTTCGGCTTTTTGCAGATGGATAATCACCGCACCCGGGAGATCGATTTCTTTCCACTCGACCAACACGTCGCGGTTGTTTTCGACGGTTGCTCGCAGCACTTCCGGCGAACGCCCCACTACTCCACTCCAGTTGACAGCCATGGTCGTATCACTCCATGACTCCTGCACCGGAAGTTCACCCGTGGCTTTGATGCGGTAAGCATAATCGCTAAAGCAAGTTTCCACAGGGTCAGAGAAACGGTTGACTGTGCCCGGTACGATGCCGAGGAATGTAATGTCCAGCTTATTGTAGGAGTTGACCCGGTAAATCTCATATTGTTCTACCGATGGCCATCCTTTATACATATTCCATGAGATCACAATTTCTCCTGGAATTGGCGTGGCCAGAACATCTATCGTACAATGGCTATTTGTCAGGCTCAGGCTCGATTCAGAGCCACAATAGTTGGTAACGGCCACTTTGTAACAGTAGCTGTTTTGCGTAGTCTGCAACCCCTTGTCGATGAAAATAGTATCATTGATATAATCCGTGGTATATACCGGAATATAACCCAGAGCCGGATCCTCCCTATATACGGTATAGGACTTGAAGTCATCGTCATCATGAGGGGCAAATTTTACCTCTACCTGCTCATCACTTACGACAGAGACTGCGTGAATCCGTATCGGAGAAGGAACAATATCTCCCAATACATTGATCAGGTTGGGTTTCGAAATCACAACCTCGCAGCCCAGCGAATCTATTGCTGTCAGTGTAACCAGATAGGTGCCAGCCTGTGTATAGGCATGCACGACGGAGTCTTTCAGTGAAGTGGCCGCACTGCCATCACCAAAGTTCCAGCGCCAGGTTGCTATTCCCCGCAACCCGCTTCCCGTAGCATGGAAAGTGGCTGCTATAGGCGGACAACCCGATTCATAATCTACAGTAAAATCTGCGTCTGGATGATCCAGTACCACATGGTTGATTTTTGTAATTTCATCGGCACAACCAAAGGCATCTTCCACATACAGGTTGATGGTATAGATTCCATCCTGCGTATAGGTATGCACAGGGTTCTGCTGATTTGACTGCTGTCCGTCCCCAAAATCCCACTGCCATACGGAAGGAATATGCCACGTCAGGTCGCGGAAGGTAATGGTTTTCTCAGAACAGCCGATCGTATCGGAAGCGGTAAAGTCTGCCAATGGCAATGGACGCAAATACACCATCTGATGTGTCGAGTCCACACAACCGTTTTGATCAGTAACCACCAGTGTAACCCGATAACTGCCTACGGATTGGAAGAAGTAGGACATATTCTGGGAAATGGCAACAGGTGTATTATTGATCATCCACTGCCATTGATTGATGCCGTAGGGACTAGAACTCCAGTCCTCGAAATTGACCGTAAATGGCCCGCAACTGGTGGTGTCGGAGGCAGAAATCACGGCATTCGGAGACTCATATATTTCGATAAAATTATCCCGCACAATTGTGTCCTTACAACCGAGAATATTGGTAACGATAAGCGTGACCGTATAGTCTCCGTTTTGTGTATAGGTATGGGTAGGATTCTGCTGCACGGATCCTGTACCGTCGCCAAAATTCCAGACCCAGCCGGTCAACGTCGTATCAGCGAGCGATGTGCTGGTAAAGTGTACGGTTGAATTCACACATCCATTCACAATGTCAGCCGTATAGTTTGCATCGGGATGAGAAAGGCGGATATAATTCAGGCGGGTAAGCGTATCTGTACAGCCATTTTCATCAAATACGATCAGTCGCACGGTATATACGCCGTCCTGCATATAGGTGTGGATTGGGTTTCTGTCAGTAGATCCGGACCCATCGCCAAAGTCCCACAACCAGCCTGTAACCGGGTACGCACCTGTTGAGAAATTGCGGAAATCGGCAGTATGCGGTGCACAGCCCAATGTATCGCGGGTGTTGAAGTCGGCTACTGGTTGATCTGTAGAAACCACCGTCCGGGAAACCACATCGGTACAGCCGTTGGCATCCTGTACAAACATCGTAACAACATAAGTCCCGGGAACCATATAGGTGTACAGCGGTTCCTGTTGATGTGAGGTATCACCATTTCCAAAATCCCACAGCCAGCTTACAATCGGCGCAGAAACTGTTTGTGTCTGGTCATTGATATTCAGGCTGAAAGGTGTACAACCGATGGAGTCAGGCAGACTAAATCCTGCAACAGGAGGAGTCGAAACCGTAATGGCATTACTTATCACGTGCGTTTTGGTACAACCCAGCACATTGGTTACGGTCAGGGTTACAGTGTACTGGCCGGGTGTGTGATAGACATGGGTCGGATTTTTCACGATCGATGTCGTTCCATCACCAAAGGTCCACAACCAGCTTACCAGCGTTGTATCGGCAATGGACTGATCAGTAAAGGAGACCATCATTCCCGGACAACCCACCGCAGGAGTATAGGTAAAAGCAGGTTGCGGGTTGGAAAGATGGATATAGTTGGGTTTCACCAATGTATCGCGGCATCCGTTTACATCCACTGCGACCAGACTTACATCGTAGTTTCCATCATGATTGTAAGTGTGGGTGGGGAATTGTAAGGTCGAAGTTCCCCCGTCACCAAAGTTCCATAGCCATCCTACCAGCGGATAGTTACCGCCCGAAAGATCATTAAACATAATCGTTACCGGCGAACAATCAATCGTATCCACAGTCATGAAGTTGGCGGTGGGCAGGGTAAGCGAAATAACCGGTCGGCTGAAACTGCTGGTACAACCATTGTTGTCGGTGGTTGTCAGTGTAACATTGTAAGTCCCCGGCGCCAGGTAGGTATGATTAGGATTTTGTGCAGAAGAAATGCCACCGTCCCCAAAGTTCCAGTTCCAGTTGACTATAGGTGAACCATTACCTGTTGAAAAATCGGTAAAGCTGGCATTAAACGGTGTACAACCCTGGATACCATCAGGTACAAAAAGCGTATTGGGGCCATTTCTGACAATGATCGTGTCCACTTTGGTACGGGTATCCGAACAACCGAAAATATTGGTTATCGTCAGGCTGACTGTATAAGTCCCACTGCTGGCATACACATGGGAAGGGTTGGGCAGGCTGCTGGTCTGTCCGTCGCCAAAGCTCCAATGGTAGGTGGCAATCGTTGTATCCTCCAGGGAAGTATTGGTGAAGTTTACCTGAGATGCCGGGCATATCACATGTTTGTCTTCGGTAAAATCTGCCACAGGGTGGTCCAGTCTGATCATAGGCCGTGTGGTTGTTCCGCTACAGCCATTAGCATCCACAATGGTCAGAGATACGGTATAGTTTCCATCGCTGGTATAAGTATGTGTCGGAAATGGCTGGCTCGAAGTGCTGCCATCTCCAAAGTCCCACAACCAACTCACCGATGGTGCATTCCCAATCGTCTGGTCCGTAAATACCACCGTAAACGGCGCACAACCCATACTGTCGGTAGCACTGAAATCGGGCACCGGCAGCGGATGTACGGTAACGGTATGGATAGCTGTATCCCGGCAGCCATTGGCATCACGAATAATCAACCTTACATCATAATTGCCCGACATCGAAAAGTTTTGCGAAGGATTGGGCGTTGTGGATGTATTACCGTTGGCAAAGTCCCAGTTATAATTTGTGATGGCTGCACCCGAAGGAACCGAAGTATTAAAAAACTGTAGCGAAAAAGGCATACAAGCCGCAGTGTCTGCGGGCATAAAACCTGCCAGCGGCGGCGTGCGAACTACGATAATATTGGTTTTCACCTCGGTATCTGTACAGTTGAGCACATTGGTAACCGTAAGGCTTACCGAATATGTACCCGGACTATTGTACACATGCTGGGGATTGGGTAATGTGGAAGTTGTGCCATCGCCAAAATTCCACAGCCACTGGTTCAAGGTCGTATCTGCAATGGATACATCCGTAAAATTCACTACCAGCCCCGGACAACCTGTACCTGGAGAGAAGGTGAAGTTTGCCTGAGGATGGGTAAGGCGGATATAGTTGGGGCGCGTCAGGGTATCAGAACAACCATTGGCATCCAGCACAACCAACTGAACGGTATAAAGACCGTCGCTGGCATAGGTATGCGAAGGATTCGGACCCGTAGCGGTATTGCCGTCACCGAAGTTCCACCACCAACTGATAATCGGAAATGCGCTGGTGGAAATGCTCGTAAACTGAATACTCTCTGGCGCACAGCCCACACGTTTATTTGCCACAAAATCAGGTATAGGCAATTGACGGGCATTGATCATCATACTGGTATCACTGATACAACCGTTGCCATCTGTCACACGCAAAGTTACGGTGTACTGACCGGCATTTGTATAGGTATGGATCGGGCTCTGCGCTGAAGAAAGACTTCCGTCGCCAAAATTCCATTCCCAAATGATAATCGGAGAATTGGTAGGCTGCGAGTTGTCGGTAAATGAAACCGTTACCGGTGTACAATCATCTATCGTCGAAGGAATAAACGACGCTACAGGTGGCTGTAATACTTCCACCTGACCAAATGCGGTGTCCTGACAACCCATAGAATTGGTGATTACCAGGCTGACCGTATACAATCCGGGCTGGTTGAACATATGCACCGGATTTTGTTGCGTCGAGGTCCCTCCGTCGCCAAAGTTCCAGAACCAGCCGATCAGCGGATAATCAGGCGTGGATATATCGCGGAAGGTAACTATTCCCCCCGGACAAGTCACATCTATATCCTGTGTAAACGCTGCCACCGGACGGGTCAGGTTGATATAGTCGGGTTTTACCAGTGTATCTGAACAACCCGCCATATCCCATACAATCAGACTTACCGTATATATGCCGGTGCCAGGATAACTATGCGCCGGATTTTTCAACGTACTGGTCGTACCATCTCCAAAGCTCCACAACCACGCCACAATGGGCTGATTTCCGGTAGAAAGATCTGCAAACGCTACACTGCCTGCACAACCGACACTGTCAGTACTGATAAAGTTGGCTGTAGGTCTGTACAGGGAATTGATAACCAGCGAATGACTTGCGGTACATCCGTTGTTGTCTGTAGTTGTAAGCGTAACATTGTATGAACCCGGATTTGGATAGGAAGTATGCGGGTTTCGGATGGTAGATGTGCTGCCATTTCCAAAATCCCACAACCAACCGACAAGCGCTGCAGAATTGCCGACCGAAAGATCATTAAACGTTACCTCCATCGGGAAACAATCAGAAGTATCCGAAGCGGCAAATGAAGGTGTGGGCGGTGTGAATACCTCAATCATATTGGTCCGGACACGGGTATCACTACAGTTATTGACATTGGTAATGGTCAATGTTACCGTATAAAATCCCGGAATACTATATACATGACCGGGGTTCTGGGTACTGGAAGTCGTACCGTCACCAAAGTCCCACAGCCAGGTCATAAGCGTCGTATCCGGCACTGAAATGTCAGTAAACTGCAATGTGGTTCCCGGGCAAACCTTATTCTGGTCTACAGAAAAATTCGCCACCGGGTGTGAAAGATGGATATAGTTGGGTTTGACCAATGTATCCTTACAACCGTTGACATCTGTAACAATGAGTGAGACAGGATATACCCCGTCATTTGCATAGGAATTGACCGGAACAGGTGAAGTGGAAGTATTGCCATCGCCAAAATTCCACAACCAGTTGGTCAGGACATAGTTGCTGCTCGTATGATCAAAGAAGGTAATATCTGTCGGCGCACAATCGGTGCTGTCGCTCGCTACAAAATTGGCGGTAGGTCTGAGAAAAACCGTGATATCCCTGACAAATGTATCGCGACAACCATTGGCATCTACTGCCGTCAGGCTGACCGGGTACACGCCTGCCGGCGTAAAAGTATGCGGACTCTGCATCAGCGCAGATGTTGTCCCATCGGCATAATTCCACAACCAGCTGACGACTGGCGTACTGCCCGCAACCGTTGTATTGGTAAAGACTACCTGTAAAGGTTCGCAACCCTGATCTACGGAAGGAGTAAATTGTGCTGTTGCCCGCTGGATCACCTGAATAATGGCGGTTTTGACTTCTGTATCAGAACAGTTCAGCGCGTTGGTAACGGTCAGCGTTACGGTGTACATGCCCGCAGTGGTGTACATATGCGAGGGATGTTGGGTGCTGGCAGTGGTACCATCGCCAAAGTCCCACAACCAGGTAGTGAGCGGATGATCCGCTAGCGAAACATCCCGAAAGTCAACAATCGTACCGGGGCAAATAAAAGCTCTGTTCCAGGTGAAATTTGCCACCGGATTGGTCAGTTTTACGTAGTTGGGTTTGGTGACTGTGTTGGTACAACCCTTCGTATCCGTAACCTTCAGCGAAACGGTGTAGTTTCCATTTCCATTATAGGTATGCAAGGGGTTTTTCACTACGGCGGTATTCCCATCTCCAAATGTCCACAACCACTGATTGATCGGGCTGGGGCCTGAGGAAAGGTCGGTAAATGCAACCGGCAGCGGTGCGCAACCGAGGGTATCATTGGCAGTAAAAGCCGCCTGAGGAATGCCAAAAACATCGATTCGTTTTGTTTTTATACTCTGGCAACCATTCGCGTCAGTGACAGTCAGGCTGGAATTAAAACTTCCCGCCGTCGTGTAGGTATAGGTCGGATTGGAAATCAGCGAAGTGGCTCCATTTCCAAAGTCCCAGTTCCACGACACAATGGGCGCCGCACCTGCCACAGAGCCGTCGGTAAATGTTACCGGGAAAGGCAGACAGTCGGCAGAATCAGAAACCGTAAATTGCGCCACTGGCGGATTCAGTACAGTGATTGTATTCACAACCGTGGTTGTATCAGCACAGCCGAGAATATTCCTCACGATCAGCGTGACCGAGTATGTTCCGGGCAGGCTGTATGAATGGCTGGGATTCTGCTGATTGGAAGTACCGCCGTCTCCGAATGTCCAGAACCAGCTGGTAATCGTCGTGTCGGCAATCGAAAGATCCGTGAAAGTAACGCCGATCGGAATGCCCGGACAAACGGTATTCTGATCCCAGTTAAACTGTGCAGTCGGATGGGAAAGGCGGATATAATTGGGCCGAACGAGCGTATCACGACAACCGTGAATGTCTTCCGTAATCAAAGTGACACTGTAAATGCCATCGCTGGCATAAGTATGCACAGGATTTGTGATGTATTCGACACTGTCGCCATCTCCAAAAAACCATTTCGTATAGACAATATTGTAAGGGCTGGAAGTCTGATTGATAAACCGTACAGTCTGTGGGGCACAACCCAGTGTATCTGCACTGCGAAAATCTGCGACAGGAATTTCCCACGAACGGACAGACTTGCTGGAAGTTGTCTGGCAGCCATTGTTATCCGTAGTAGTCAATGTCACATTATAAACACCGGGAGTTGTCCAGGTATAGGAAGGATTGGGCGCCAGTGAAGTTGCACCATTTCCAAAATCCCAGCTCCATGCCACTATATTTGCATCGCCAGGTACAGAAATATCCGTAAAGCTGATGGTAAATGGATTACAATCTGCCGAGTCCGACATCGTAAACTGTGTGACTGGTGGAGTCAACACCTCAATCTGGTTGGCCTGTGAAAATGTACTTTGACAGCCCAAAACATTCGTAACTGTCAGCGTCGTCGTGTAGATACCCGGGCTGCTGTAAGAATGAGAGGGATTCTGCAGGTTGGAAGTACCGCCGTCTCCAAATTGCCAGAACCAGGTAACAATTGTCGTATCAGGTACCGAAGCATCGGTAAAAGTCACCCCCACAGGAATATTGGGACACACCCGGTTCTGATCAAAAGTATAACCTGCCACCGGATGAGAAAGGCGAATATAGTTGACCTTCGTCAGCGAATCCTTACAACCGTTCTGATCAGTTACGACTAATTTTACAGAATAATCCCCATCGCTGGTGTATGTATGGGTAGGCGTAGCCAGTGATGAAGTCGTACCATCGCCAAAATCCCATAACCACGAAATCTTTATGGCAGCCGTTGTCGTTAGGTCGGAGAAAAATATCGGTGTAGGCGAACATCCTACGGTCTGATTCGCGATAAAATCCACAACTGGAGATTCGAGCGCTTCGACAATCTCCGTGGACTGACTGCTACAACCATTGGCGTCGGTAACAGTAAGTCTGACGATATAACCTCCGGGATTGTTGTACACATAAGTCGGATTGGGAATGACGGCAGACCCTACGCCATCGCCAAAATTCCAGTTCCAGTTTACGATCGAGCCAGAACCAGTAATTGAAGCATCTGAAAGCAGCACGGTCAATGGCGTACAGCCCTGAGGAGGTGAAGCAGTAAAATCAGACACCGGAGGCGAAAATACGCGGATAAACAGTGGTTTTACGATTGTATCACTACAACCGAGCAGGTCGGAGACAATCAATGTTACATTATAAAAACCCGGCGTCGTATAGGTGTGAGACGGATTCTGAAGGGTCGATGTCCCGCCATCGCCAAAGTTCCATTTCCATGTGGCAAAATTTGACATACCAGTCGAAACATCTGTAAAATTGATGGTTTCGCCCGGACAAATCTGGTTGTCATTGGCAGTAAAGTTGGCCGTTGGGTGGTCAAGAAATATATAGTCTGTTTTGGTAACGGAATCCCGGCAGCCATTGACATCCATGACCGTCAGGCTGACAGTATAAGTGCCATCGTTAAAATAGGTATTTACCGGGTTCTGGGCTGTGCTGACATTGCCGTCGCCAAAAGTCCAGTACCACCAGACGGGTGCATTCGTCCCTGAAGAAAGATCAGTAAACCCAATACTTGTAATAGAACACCCCACGGTATCACCTGCAATAAAATCTGCAGTTGGATTGGGATTTATATACACCGGATGTGAGGCCGTGTCTTTACATCCATTTACATCAGAAATAATCAGGCGAATGGAATAATTGCCAGGCGTAGTGTAAAGATAGCTGGCCGTAGGCGTGCCCGACCCGCTACCCAGCCCAAAGTCCCACTGATAACCGGAAAGCGGAGCACCACTAGGTATGCTGGTACTGGTTACGACCACATTCAGAGGGGCACAGTTTGCGGTATCAGAAACCGTAAAGCTGGCGGTGGGTCGTGGGTAATTGATCACATGATGGGGCGCGATAATCGTATCTGAACAACCAAAAATATTGGTTACAATCAGCATCACATCAAATGTATCGGATGCATAATAGGTATGTGTCGGATTTCGCTGCGTGGAGGTTGTGCCATCCCCAAAGTCCCAAAACCAGGTAATGGTTGTATCTGAAACCGAGCGGTCTCTGAAACGCACTGTCTGAGGCGGGCAATTTATCCCTGCATTCGAAGTAAACGCCGCAACAGGATGCTCCAGTTTGATATAGTCAGGTTTGGTAAGGGTGAAGGAACAGCCCTTACTGTCGGTTACAGTCAGACTGACACTATAATTGCCATCTACCGGGTAGATATGTGTCGGATTTTTTAACGTCGACGTTGTCCCGTCGCCAAAATTCCACAACCATGCGACAGAAGGAGAGGTACCTACAGTAAGGTCAGAAAAAGCCACCGTAATCGGCGCACATCCATAGCGGAATGCACTGAAATTGACCGGAGGCAACGGATTTACCCTTACCGATCTGCTGGTAGTGCCTATACAACCTTTGCTGTCGGTAACGGTCAGGTTGGCATTATAAACGCCCGCTGTAGTATAGATATGGGGAATAATCGTCTGTCCCCCCATAATTCCGCTTCCATCTCCAAAATTCCATGTCCAGCTTACCAAAGGATATACGCCATAGGAACTATCTGCAAAAGCAACTGCATAAGGCTCACAGCCTTCATTGGGCGTAGCCCTGAAAAAAGCTGTAGGGGGTTGTGTTACCCGAATTGAAACAGGGGTTGGCGAAAAATTGGAACAACCATCTACCGTTGTCAGATGTAGTAATACCTGGTAGGTTCCGGTATCACTATAGGTGTGGAACGGATTGATCGCTGTCGAACTGGTTCCGTCTCCAAAATCCCAGAAAAAGCTGGTAATCGCCCGTTTGGATATAGAGGTATTGGCAAATGAAACGGTTTGACCAAGGCATACCTGGGTAATATCCGCAACAAAGCTTGGCTGCGGCAACGGGAGAATATTGATACTGTCGCTATTGGTTACGGGTACGCGACATCCATTTTCATCTTCGATGATCATAACGGGACTTGCCGTAGTATCCACGACATAGGTATGAGAAGTCGAAGCGCCTACACTGCCGGTACCATCCCCAAAGTCCCATTCATATGTCCACAAAGGATTGGGAGCAGTTGCGCTGAAATTTACAGCAAGTGGTTTACAACCAGTCGTAGGACTAAAAGTAAAAGCACCTGTCGGCCCCGAAATATTGATAAGACCTGCTCTTTCCAGTGTATCTTTACAACCCTGGGAAGTCGTTACAATCAGTGTAACGTCGTAGTTTCCTGCGGTGGCATAAATCTTTGAGGGGTTGGGCAGAATGGAAGTGCTGCCATCTCCAAAATCCCAAAACCAGGTGACAATATTTGCACTTGACTGATCCGTAAAATGAACGGTAAGCGGCGGGCAGGTAGCGCTCGTATTGTCCGCAAAAAATGCCGCTGTAGGCTGGCCAACGGTGACAAAATTGATTTTACCCGTTATATCCGCACATCCGTTGATATCTGTCGCTGTCAAAGTTACCGTGTAGCTCGAATTTGCCGGAAACAAATGAACGGGGTTTACTGCGGTACTAGTCGTACCATCTCCAAAATCCCACAAATAAGAAAGGCCACTGCCTGAACTGAGATTGGTAAACCGGACAAATGCACCCGGACAAGCAATGGTGTCTGCCGAGGTAAAATCGGCTGTGGGAAAGGTGGGATTAATAATATTCGGACGGGATATCGTTGCCAGACATCCGTCGGAATCCAATACGGTAAGTGATACAGTATATAGACCCGGGGTAGCATACGAATAAACCGGATTCTGCAATGTCGAAGTGCCACCATCGCCAAAATTCCACAGATAATTTGTAATTGTCGTTCCGGATGCTGGCGTGGAGGTACTGGTAAAACTTACCGGAAGCGGCGCACAACCGGTAGTGTTATTCGTAGTAAAGTCCGGGTCAGGCCCGGTGACATCTATATAATTCTGCCGAATCAGTGTATCTGCACAAACGCCATCGGAAGCGATCAGCCTGACATCATACACGCCATTGAGCGTATAGGTATGCGAAGGGTTGGCGGCAGTGGAGGTTGCCCCGTCACCAAAACTCCAGAAATAATTGGTTGCGCCTGATGAGCTGTTCGTAAAGTTTACTACATGAGGCGAACAACCAAATAGTGGATTGGCGGTAAAGGCAGCCTGGGGTTCAGTAATCGTAATCTGATCCTGGAAATTGTCTGTACACCCCGACATATCATCGTCCACTACAAGTGTAATTGTATATGTACCTGTTGTCGTATATACATGGGTGGGATTTTGCTGGCTGGAAGTTGTACCATCGCCAAAAGTCCAAAACCAACTGGATGCATTGATAGACTGGTCAAAAAAGTAAATCGTCGTGGGCGGATTGCACCCGGTATTGGGTGACATGGTAAAATCTGCAATAGGGCCGACCACACGAATCAGATCATTGCGGATCAATGTATCAAAACAGCCGTAATATTCGACAATAAGTACTACGTCGAATAAACCCGTATCCTGATACTGATGAATCGGATTAGGTACATTGGATCCATTTCCATCCCCAAAATTCCAATACCATGCTGTTACCGTACCTTGAGAGAGATCCGTAAAATTCACATCCGCCCCAACGCAGACTAGGAGTGGATTTGCATCAAAATTGGCTATCGGAGGCGTTCCGGCTTCGATAAACTGGAAGATTTGTATATCCTGGCAGCCACTTTGCGTCGTAACGGTAAGCGTCACCGTATACTGACCGGGATTTGTGTAGGTATGGCTCGGATTCTGACCAGTCACAACATTTCCATCCCCAAAATTCCATACCCAGGAGACAATCGGGTCTGCGGGCGAAGTACTCAGGTCGATAAAATCAACAGTGAGGGGAATACAACCCTCGGTACGGCTCATGGTAAATTGTGCCGTGGGCTCACGAAGCTGCACATATGCCGGGATTGTTTCGGTAGCCTGGCAACCAAAATTGCTGGTAACGGTAAGCGACACGGTGTATATACCCGGATTAGTATAGGTAGTTGTCGGATTGGGAGAATTGGAAGTATTGCCGTTGCCGAAGTTCCAGTTCCATGATACAATATTCCCCACTGTATTGCTTTGAAAAGGTACGACAAGTGGGTTGTTACAACCGATATTGTTGGTCGCAGAAAAGGTCACAGCAGGTGCCGGGTTAATGGTAATCACATTGGTCTGGACAGAAAAATCACTACAACCCGCAGAATTTGTGGCTGTGAGAGAAACCGTATATGTACCAGGAATTGAATAAGTATGTGTGGGATTGGTGGCGGTGGAAGTCGTGCCGTCGCCAAAAGTCCAGAGATAAGAATCTGCCCCCGTGGAGTTATTGGCAAACTGAATAGGAATGCCTGTACAGGAAGCGGGATTGAGGACCACAAAATCAGAGTTTGGCTGGTTGATGATGATAAAATCATCTTTCGTTTGCACCGTCTGACAACCCGTTGCATCGGAGACCGTCAACGATACGGTATAATCGCCATTGACAGAATAGGTATGATTGGGGTTTGCCGCGGAAGAAGTTGTGCCATCACCAAAGTCCCACAAATAAGTATAACTGCCTGAAGGCGTCACAGAAGAAGTAAACCGCACAGTCAGCGGGGCGCTACAGGCCGTTTGCCGGTTAGCAGTAAAATTGACTGCGGCTACTTCCGTTACAGCGATCAGATCATTGGCAATACGGGTATCGCGGCAACCATTGTCATCCACGACGACCAGCGTTACAGAATATGTCCCTCCAGTATTATAAGTATGTCCGGGATTCGCACCAGTTCCAAGATTTCCGTCTCCAAAATCCCAGGTCCATGATGTTATATTTCCGTCATTTGAAGTCGAATTGTCCGAGAAGGCTACCGTAAGAGGGGCGCAGCCACTGAGTAAATCAGCCGTGAAATCGGCGACAGGGTCTTCATAAACCGTAATATAAGCCGTCTCGGTCTTGATACTGACAAACCCATTGATGGTATCGCGCACGGTCAGCGATACCGAATAAGTTCCCGGATTTGTGTAAATGGCGATCACATTGTCAAATGTGGAGGTATTGCCATTGCCAAAGTCCCAAAGCCAGGTATGAATATTTCCTGAAGATAAATCTGTGAAGCTTACGGTAAGCGGACTACAACCCGATCGGGTATTCGCTGTAAAGTTTGCATTTACCTGTGCATACCCCAGACGGGGAATTATCTGCAACAGAATTGTAATAGCCCACACACATACGATGGTCGTATTCCTTTGCGTTTTGCCGGGTGATTGTACCATAGCAGTTTGGTAAAAGTATTGAATAGCGATTGTGGTTTAACAGGATTAATACGGATTCTAAAACTTTGTAACACATAAAATTAACGATTATAGTTTTATTCAATGCGTGGCATGTAAGCTATAGACCGTCCTTGTCGGTTTGCGAAAAAGTAAGGGTGTAATAATTGAGAGTGTTTGATGCAGATTCGTTCTGACTCCGAAATATTGAAATTGTCTGTTTTTCAATCCCCAAAATCATCTATATTTGAGACTCATGCCTGAAGGCAGATTTCCCCCCCATTGCTGCGATTGAGCAGTCAAATTCACCCATTCACATTGGAGAGGAAATAAAAGGACAGGCATTTATGTACTTTCAGATTTTATTTTATAGATAACTCTTCATGTATAATCACAATCACTACATAATCATCATGGCAGGGGGAATCGGCTCCCGTTTCTGGCCTATGAGCCGGACAAAGTTTCCCAAACAGTTTCACGATATCCTCGGCAGAGGAAAAACGCTGATCCAGGAGACATTTGACCGTTTTGCGGCTTTCGTCCCTGCGGAGAATATTTATGTAGTTACCAATGACCGTTACTACGACCTGGTCAAAACCCAGCTCCCCGATATCACGGATGACCAGGTCTTGCTCGAACCTATTGGCCGCAATACGGCACCCTGTATTGCTTATGCCTGTTACAAAATCAACAAAATCAATCCGAACGCGGTTTTTGTCGTTGCGCCCTCTGACCACCTCATAGCCAAGGAAGATATTTTCAGGGAAAAAATTCTCCTGGGTCTTGATGCCTGCACCCAAAACCCGATCATTATGACTCTCGGCATTACCCCTACCCGCCCCGACACGGGTTATGGGTATATACAGTTTCTCGAAGATGATGAAAAGCGTGGGTACTTTAAGGTGAAAACCTTTACAGAAAAACCCCTGCTGGAACTCGCCAAAACTTTCCTGAAAAGTGGCGACTTCGTATGGAATGGCGGTATTTTCCTCTTCTCGGCCAGTACCATACTGCATGCTTTTTCCACCCATCTGCCCGAAATGGCAGAACTTTTCAAAGGAATTGAAGATGCCTATTATACAGAGGAGGAAAAACCGGCCATCAGCAATGCATATGGTACGTGCAAGAATATTTCGATAGACTACGGTATCATGGAAAAAGCACCCAATGTATTTGTTATCCCCGCCGACTTTGGCTGGAGCGATCTGGGTACCTGGGGCTCCGTCCATGACAATATGGAAAAAGACTATCACGAAAACGCTGTGTCGGCCAATGCGATTGCCTACGAATCTTATAACAACGTGATCAAAACCACCAATAAAGAAAAGCTGGTCATACTGAAAGGCCTGGATGGGTTTATTATCGTCGATACCGATGACGCTTTGCTCATCTGTAAAAAGGATGACGAACAATTTATCAAACAGATCGTCAGCGATGTAAAAACCAAAGAAGGGGATAAATTTGTATAACCCTTCTTGGAATTTTGATACACATTGTAGATTTTCTTAAAAAATCCATAACAATTTCCCTCATTTTTTGAGGGAAATTTATTTTTTATTGACTATCCTAAATTTTATTCCATAATTTTGCGCCTTTAAACACTCATAATTTTTAAACCATCATGAAAGTAGCAGTTGTTGGTGCAACAGGGCTTGTGGGTACAGAAATGCTACGTACCCTTGAGGAAATGAATTTTCCCGTCACTGAGTTAATTCCAGTGGCTTCAGCCGCGTCTGTAGGTAAAGAAGTTACCTTTAGTGGGAAAAAATATAAGGTCGTAGATATGGCGACCGGTATTTCCAAACGTCCCGAACTTGCGCTCTTTTCTGCCGGAGGCAACACCAGCAAGGAATTTGCACCCCAATTTGTAGCGGTGGGTACAACTGTGGTTGACAATTCCTCTGCATGGCGAATGGAACCTCATATTCCTTTGGTTGTACCCGAAGTCAATATGGATGCCATTCAGGGCCGCAAACTAATCGCAAACCCCAACTGCTCGACCATTCAAATGGTCGTGGCGCTTGCTCCTATTCACGCAAAATATAAAATCAAACGACTGGTGATCTCAACCTATCAGAGCGTAACCGGTACCGGAAAAGCTGCTGTGGATCAATTATTTGGGGAAAGGGCGGGTAACAAGGAGGTGAAATCCGTTTACCCGACGACGATTGACCTCAACTGTATCCCGCAGTGTGATGTGTTTCTCGAAAATGACTACACCAAAGAGGAAATGAAGCTGGTAAATGAAACCCGCAAAATTCTCAATGACGACAGCATTAAAATAACCGCAACCGCAGTAAGGGTCCCTGTCATCGGTGGCCACTCGGAGTGTGTGAATATTGAAACAGAAAAACCATTTGACGTTGCTGAAATTCGCGAGCTCCTGGCAAACAGCCCGGGAATCATCGTTATGGATGATCCAGGAAAACTGGTGTACCCAACACCTAAAATCAGTCATGGCAAAAACGAGGTTTTTGTAGGACGCATCCGCAGAGATGATTCTGTCGAAAACGGTTTGAACATGTGGATCGTAGCAGACAACCTCAGAAAAGGGGCCGCTACCAATGCCGTCCAGATTGCAATGGAATTGTTTCAGGAAGAAATGGCGCATTAATCTGCGTTTCTTTTATACCTTTGCACAGGCTGCTTCAAAAAAATGAAGCAGCCTCTTTTTTTAGAATGGAAACCTATACCCGATCCCAACTGGCACTGCGCAACGGCACAGACCGGGAAGAAGTCTGGATTGCCTATAAAGGTCTCATCTACGATGTTACCGGAAATTTTCACTGGCCCAATGGCTATCATTACCGGCACTGGTCTGGTCAGGATCTGACGGAAGAATTAGAAGATGCGCCTCATACAGCGTCTGTTTTCCGAAGGCTAAGAGTCGTCGGGCAGCTGGTCGAATAATGAATACCCGCTACTGATTCAATTCATCTTTAACGTTTACCGGAATTTTATAGCCCATTACCTCAGCCTGCGCGAGGTTTTCACTGGCTTTATCCTTATTGCCCATTCGGAGATAGCAGAAGCCCAGATAATAATAGTAATAAGGTTTGTCCCCCACTTGTTTTTTACTGGCTTTGAAATACTGAACAGCCTTTTCGTAATCCCCGAGGTTCATGTAAGCCTGGCCAGCCAGCATACGGGCATCCGCAGCATTTTCATAACTTTTTCCGCTGAGATATATGCGCATGGCGGCTTCACTGGCCCTGATGGCGTCAGGAAACTCCCGCTGGTTGAAATGAACCAGGGCGATTCCATAATAAGCCTGCGGATAGTCGGGATAATGGCGCAACAATTCTTTGTATTGATCAATCGCCGCCTCAAAGTCTCCTTTAAGCTGAAAAGCGGCAGCCAGCTCCTGGTGAGCTTTTAACCCCCGCGGATACACTTCCAGGGATTGTTGGTAATAGTATAACGAACTGTCGATCTGATCCATAATCCGATAGGATTCACCCAGTCGGTTGTAGGCATCAACAAAATTTGCATCTACTGCGATGGCATTCCGGTAAAAATTTTTTGCCTCGTCATAGTTTTTGGCCAGAAACAGCTTTTCTCCACTCCGGTAGAAAGCCATAGCTTCCGGATTATTGGAACTTGTCTGAAACTGTGCGTACAGGGAGAAAAAAAAGCAAGTGAAAATGGTAGTTAAAAAAAATTTCATATTCTGCCAGAATGGCTTCCGGGAAAAATTTGGTAAATAATGTATGATTTACAAAACTACTTCAAACTTCGTCTTTTTACAAGGTAGTCTGTCAGAACTTTTTCATAAGACCGGGCAATATCGACTTCAATAAAGTCAATATTAAACTCATAACACCGCTGCTTGAATCTCGCCTTGTATGATTTCATCATTTCCTTATAACGATCCCGGATCTGGTGGGGAGAAACTTCTATTTTTTCACCGGTTTCCAGATCTTTTAAAATGACCGGTCGGTTAGGAAATTCAAAATCTTCCTCTGTTTTACGATCCAGCAGATGGAATACCAACACTTCATGTTTGGCATGGCGAAGATGTCTGAGCGCTTTAAAAAGCTCCTCCTCTGCCTCCATGTGATTAAACAGGTCTGTGATCAATACGACAAATGACCTTCTGTGAAATTTCATCGCCACCTGGTGCAAGATGCGGGCGGTGGCAGTTTTTCTGGTAAAATATTCTTTACTTGCCGCCACCTCTTCAAGTTTGCGGAAAATAGGTATCAGCCAGGAGTATTTGGATTTTGCCGGGGCATAAAAAGAAATCTCTTCATCAAAAAGCGTCATCCCCGCAGCGTCCCGCTGACCAATCATCAGATATTGCAGTGCCGCAGCCAGGTAGGCACCATATTCCAGTTTGGTCATCCCTTGTTGAGGATAACGCATAGAATCGCTCACATCCAGCACTACCTGGCAACGCAGGTTGGTCTCTTCTTCGTATTTCTTAGAGAATAACTTATCCGTCTTACCGTATACCTTCCAGTCAACATTCCGAAGCGATTCGCCGGCGTTGTAGGGACGGTGCTCGGCAAACTCTACAGAAAACCCATGATATGGACTTTTATGCATACCAGTAATAAAACCCTCCACGATCATTTTTGCCTTTACCTCAATGTTTTTGAGCTTACTGACTGCAATCGGGTCCAGATATTTGATAGGAGTTTGTGCCATAACAGTAATGATAAGGATAGTTTAGTTGAAAAAAAAACGCAAATTGCTAATTTGAAATACTTTAAATATTTGATATGAAATTTGGAATTTTAGTGTGTCTGGCCGCAGCAGCGGTATTTTTGGGGAGCTGTTGCCCTACCTGTGAAAAAGGTGACCTGGGCGATTATTTGCTGGATGAATCATCTGATAGCTGGACGGCATTTACCATTGCCGCTACACGGGTCTATTCAGGAAGTAACGGACAGGAAGAAGTTTTTGTTTGGGAAGATGTGGAGATGGGATTGGAAGAACAATTATTCAACTGCGATGAGGAATCAAAGTGTGGGTTTTGTTGTGAAACATTCCGAAGCGGGTATCTCTACACTCAAATGATCTCTTCCAATGGGGTATCTGTCTTTAATCTTGTAGTAAAGAAAGATTTCATTCAGTTTACCCCTCGTGATAATCCTCAGGATATCCCGGATTTGATTATTATCTCTTTCAATAACCGACTGATTTGTGAAATCACAGGCATCCCTGAAAGGATACTGACCGAAACGGTCACGCTCAACGGGAAAAAATTCAATAAGGTTTTTTCCTGTAAAGCAGACCCAGGCTCCTATGCCGCCGGATCCAGTGACCCTGTGGCTTTTTATTTCACAAAAGAAGATGGTATCGTAGGATATGAACTAGCGAATAATACTGTATGGAATCTCAAGTAATTCCGTTCTGTCTCCAGGCTGTCATGTAGCTGCACAACTGCGTTTTATGGCTTTACGTACCCTCACCCCCGTTTTTTTTATTCTGCTTTTTGTCAGTCATATCTGCGCGCAATCGCCAGATATTTCAAGATGTGGTTTTTCCGAATATTTTGCGCAGACCCAGTACGCCTATCCTGAATTTGCCCCGATACTTTCGGAACAGTCCCTTCGGTATCTCCGATATGCCGGGAATATGCCTGCTTATTATGGGCAACGTGCAGGGTGTGATGTTGCGATTATCCCGGTAGTGGTTCATGTTATTTATAATGACACGACTTCCAATATCTCCGCAGCACAAATTCACAGTCAGATCCAGGTGCTAAATGAAGACTACCGAAGGATTTTGGGATCTCCGGGGTATGGGGTGGGTAAAGATGCTGGTATTCAGTTTTGTCTCGCAAGTATTGACCCCAACGGAAACCCCACTACGGGTATTACGCGCACGCAAAGTGTATTCACCAACCATACCCTTACCAATGATGCCATTCTGCGATCCATTATCAGCTGGAATGACACTATGTATCTCAATATCTGGGTGGTAAAAAATATTTTCGATAATGCCGGGAAAGACGTGCTGGGGTATGCGTCCTTTCCCGGCAGCCCCAACCCGGTGGCAGACGGTATCGTCATTCGCGGCAAAAACTTCGGCACGACGGGATCTGTGATCACTCCTTTTGACAAAGGCCGAACCGCTACCCATGAAGTGGGGCATTTTATGGGATTGTTTCACACCTTCGAAACCGATGGAATCTGCAATGGGACAAGTGCGGTCAATTGTCTTTCGGAAGGAGATTTAATCTGTGATACCCCCTCCGAGCTGACCGCAGTATTTGGGTGCCCGGCAGACCCGGTCAACTCTTGCACAGATATTCCCTGTGACAAAAATGATCTGGTCAGCAATTATATGAACTTCGCTGATGATGTTTGCATGGACCATTTTACCAAAGGCCAGGTAGCAAGAATGCGGTTTTTCCTGCTATCTACCCGGGCAAATTTCTTCACTCCGGCCAACCTTGCAGCAACAGGCTGTGATACAACCCAGGTAATCCGCACCAGACCTACAGCCGCCTTCTCCAGCAATACCACGACAATTTGCGCCGGACAATCAGTAAGGTTTACCGACTTGTCAGACGGTTGTGTGGATTTTTTATTATGGTCTTTTCCCGGAGGTTCGCCTTCTGTTTCTGCTGATCCACAGCCCCTTATTACTTACAATATACCGGGCGTCTATCCGGTTACACTTACCGCCTCCAATACTGGTGGCAATGATCAGGTTACCCGCACCTCCTATATTCAGGTATCCGGGGCAGGCACCATCCCCCCTCAAAATGAAGGGTTTGAAGGCCTGGTTTTTGTACCGCCTGGGTGGAAAAGAGAAGATGAAGATACAGCTGGCTCGTGGCTTAAAACAACTTTGACCTCCAGCGAAGGTATATCGTGTGCCGTTATGCCCAATTTTACCACAGCATCATGCGGAACTTCGGAAGCCCTGATTTCTCAGGTGATTAACCTTTCCACTGCCACCAATGCCAGCCTGCGTTTTGATTATGCATATAAAGCGCGAAGTGCTGATACCAACCGGGCCGATATTTTCCGCGTCTGGCTATCAGATGATTGTGGGCTTTCTTTTGGTTATCTTTTGTTTGAAAAAAAAGGAGAACAACTGGCAACCGTGCCGGGGTTCGAGAAAGACAAAGCTTTTGTCCCGAACAATTCCAATGAGTGGCGTACGGCAGTGATTTCGTTGGGAAATCACCTGGGAAATGACGCACTGCGAATCCGTTTCCAATGCATTAGCCGTAAAGGGCAGCATCTGTATCTGGATAACTTCAAAATAAATACGACCGTCGGAATAGCCGATGACCTGGCACTCCGTCAACGGCTGGTTGTTTTTCCCAATCCTTTCGAAGATCAATTCATCGTGTCGTTTTTTATCAACACCCCCAGCCCGGTTACGGCTTCTATTTTTGATATCAGCGGGCGTCTTGTTGCCCAAAAAGAAAATAAAATGCCTTTGCAGGGAGAGGTTTCGTGGGTGTTTTCCCCTGACGAAATACCTGACCTCTGCAAAGGCATTTATCTGCTCCGACTCACTACACGAGACGCTGCTGCGACTATTCGTATTGTGAAGATGTAAAATCCTCCACTTCGTTACATCCCACACATTTCGTGGCTGCCATTGATAATGGTATTATAATCATCTACCGTAATATACTGAGGCGTATAAGTCTCTCCGCGCGAATTCAGGTTGCTGGTAAAGGCGCGCATATGGTTTCGTGAACCACAAGTCAGCATGGCATAAACATTGGCAATATCGGCTTTATCCGTAGCGGCTACGGCCGCTGTAAGATCCCGGATATCAACGTCTTCTATCGTGGCACCAACTGTGAGCGCACTTACGAGCGACACATCGCCTTGAGCGATCAGGTTGTTATATAAAGTTTGCAAATCAGGATTGGTAAAAACTCCAATCTCTGTAGATGCGATATTTGCTACGCCGTATTTTTCCATGATGGTGCGAACCGCATCCATGTGTTTTTGTTCGCTCGAAGAAATGTTATTAAAAATAGTCAGGTTATACTTTTGGTTGAAATAAGTGTACACATCGCGAGCGAGCTTTTCTTCCTCGTGCATAAACTGCAAGGAAGTGATTTCGATATCGGTCAGCATCAACGTGTTTTCAGGCAACACATTCTCCTTGGACTGACCACAGGAAGTAAAACCAGCCGCTAAAAATAGCAGGGTAATAAACAGTATGCCGGAATATCTCAACTTTTTCATAACAAATGATTTTATGGTAACACTTCAAATTGAACCTCTCAATCTGTTTCATTTGTTACTACGCGAAGCCTTTTATTTTCTTTCACTTTTTTTTCGGTGTTCGGGACCACCCCACGGGCGAACTTCCTCAGCCCTAAATTGATGAGTCCCGGTAGGTTTTCCTACCAGTTTTACCGTTTCACCATTTTCCAGCAAAACAACGGGGGCTACAAAAGCATTTCGAAAATCAACTTGCCAGGCTTTGCCGGAAAAGTCAGTCATTTGAAATAAACTATCGCTTACCGTATCTATTTTCCCTGCAAGAAAACCCGCTTCAGGCATCATCCAGATTTTAACTTTCTTTTCCTGAATACTCTCATACAAAGACATCCTGAGGGCGAATGTTTTTTCCAGTCGGGCAGCGCCGCCAGAGATAAAAAATAATGTACCAAACAGCACACTTAACGCCACACTGCTTGCCACAGGGACAGACCATCTGAGTTTATACCCATTTTTTGAATGATAGACACTGAAAAATCCAACGATCAGAAAAACAATCAGTATGGTAATCCAAAAAAACGGAAGCACTCCCAGGAAAAAAGAAAAACGGGAGTGCTGAAGATGAGAAATAAGGTTAAAATCCGTCTGTTGAATGGAAAATAAAATTACCGAAAAAGCTGCTGCACCGATCAGTACCGAAACGGCAAAAGCCAGCCAGGCCAATATGCCCTTTGCGACAAAGTAACCCCGGGGGATTGGCTTTATGTTTTTCCCCTTTATGGTTTCAACAATTTTTCTCGAATTTTCCATGACCTGTTTTATTGAAGATCAAAAGAATAATGTTTTTTTCCGGCAATTTTAGCAAATGCTTTTTTTGCCCGGTTGATTTGTGTTGCCACCGTGCCTTCCGGCATTTTCAGGACATCAGAGATATCTCCATAACTCATTCCCTCCATAAATCTTAGTACCAAAACCGTTCTGTATTTTAATGGCAATAGATCCAGCACTTCATGTGTAAGGAGGTCCCTATATTCCGTTTCCGCTGGATTTTCAGTCTCGCCTGATTCATTTTTGTACAGGTTTTCATCCAAAGTCACCTGTTGGTCTTTGCCAAAAGACTTTTTTTTCCGCCAAAACGAAATAGCTTCGTTGTGAACGATCCGATATATCCAGCTGGAAAACTTCATTGCGGAATCAAAGCTGTTGAGGTATCGCCATACCTTGATAAAAGATTCTTGCAGGATATCCTCGGCTTCTTCCTGGCTCACAAAAACCAATCGCCGAATGTAGCGGATCATTTTTGCCTCATAACGCCCATATAGGCAGGAAAAATAATCAAGATCTTCCAGCGATTTGCGGGCTACTTCGCTATCTGCCCATTTACTGCAAAACTCTTTTTTCTCCTGAACAGTCACACCTTTTTCGGTTTCGAAACAATTATTATATTATAATTTTATTATCAATAATACAATGTATTTAGTTAACGTAAAAATCACAAGAAAGTGCGAAATTAATTATTGAAACAATGGATAATCGGTGTAGCCCTTTTCTCCCGGCGTATAGAAGGTTTTTGGGTCGGGTACAGCCAGCGGCCAATCGTTTTTAATCCGATCAGTCAGATCGGGATTTGCAATAAATGGTCTTCCAAAAGCTATCGCATCGGCTCTTCCTGCGGAGATTTCCTCAGCGGCTGAGGTTGGGTTATAGTTACCATTAGCGATGAGGAAACCTCGATAGATTTTACGAAAATGGCCAATGACATCTTCAATAAAATATTGCTCACTTTTTGCGGTCCATGGCCGGCTCAGATGAAGATAAGCGAGGTTATAATTATTCAATTTATCTATAATATACTCAAAAGTGGGAGCGGTGTGTTCATCGACTACAATTCCCATACTGCCGTGCATCATGGGATTAAGTCTCAAGCCAATTTTATCAGAGGGCACAACTGCTGAAAGCGCGTCGATTGTTTCAAACAGAATTCTGGCTTTGTTTTCATAAGTTCCACCATAGTTATCCATGCGTTGATTGCTACAATTGCTAAAGAATTGGTGAAACAGATATCCGTTGGAGGAATGAATCTCTACACCGTCAAACCCCGCTTTCATTGCGTTGGCTCCCGCCTTTGCAAAATCCTGGACAATGGCTTTTATCTCGCCCTGAGAAAGTGCAAGCGGCTCAACAGATTGTCTTTTACCAGCCGGAGTATACACTTCGATATTGGGATTGATGGCGGAAGGAGCCACGGGGATTTTGCCATTTTGTAAGTCAGGATGTGATATTCTGCCGACATGCCACAGTTGCATGAATATTTTTCCGCCTTTGGCATGAACAGCCTCGGTGACCTGTTTCCAACTTTCTGTCTGTATATCGGTATGGATGCCCGGGACATTTTGATAGCCGACACCCTGACTGGATACGACAGTGCCCTCCGTAATGATAAGACCAGCACCAGCCCGCTGGCTATAGTATGTTTTATGCAATTCTGTCGGAGCGAAATCGGCATTTGCAGCCCGGCTTCGGGTCAGCGGAGCCATAAATATCCGGTTTTGTATATGTGTAGAACCCATCGAAGCGGGTTGAAATAAGGATGATTTATTCATTTGTTAAGAAAAGTAATTGATTGCAGGGATTACAACTACGACGATCCGGATGTTGTTACAAAAAAGTTGATGTCAGGTAGTTATTCGTTTCACTTTCGCAATATACCATGGCACTGGTTCAACCCCAGCATTTGGGCTGTTCAAATATTCACGTATTTGATCTGGCTGAGTTATTTCCTCAAAAAGTCCGTTTTCATTGAGTGTTAAAGCGAACATATCGATCAGGATTTCGGTGATATTATGGCAATAAAAGGAATGGAATGATCCATCACCTTCAACCCCGATGAAGTCATAACCTAAAAACGCAGCATCTTCAGTTTCTTTTTCCTCGATCTGTTTAAGCAGGTTAAGCCTAAGTCCAAATTTTCCATTATTTTGATTGAAAGGCAGTGAATTGTTTCCTTCTTTGAAGTCTTCAGTCAGCCGGTCTGCATCTGTTTGGGGAAGGTACAATCCAAGCATTTCGATATCATTTCTACCGGCGAAAAATAATTCTTTAAATGTACGTGCTGTTTCCAGATCGGGAAATACATTACCAAAGCCTAATTCTCCACGGTCAAACCTGATATCTGTCCATTTATGGATATCGTTAATTTGGGAATCAGACAACCCCAGTTCAAGTTTACTTTCCTCATTGAGCGCATCTTTTACCCAGGACAAACACCAGATATCGAAGGCAGAGGTATTGATACAGCCACTACACGTTTTGACAACGGTTCCTTCGAGCGTTCCAAAACGCAGAAGTTTTGATTTAATAAGAAAATAGCCTGCGTTAATGTATTTTTCCATTTAGTAGCGGGGTTTGGGTGAGAGTAGTTACGGTCGGGATATAATATAGTATGAATATCCGGGACTTACCAGCAACAAAAAATTCACGATCAGGGCTTGCTGATTTTTCATTCAAATGATGATTGGAAGCAATTGAAGAAGCTAAGAAAAAAGCAATTCTCCAGGCCAAGGCCTATATATTTTATATTTCAGATGAGAGAAATAAGTACTCCGGCCCCAGACTATATGGCCTTCAAAAGCAGAGACGAAAGAAACAAATATTGGACGGGAAGGTACAGTAAAGAGGATGAAATTCAAGTTTTGCAAACCACATTCTGATTGAGAGAAAATCGGATAAACCCGGTTGAAACGGTTGCAATCCGTTTCCTTGTCCATGACAAACTGGAGAGACATGGGACGCAGATTTTCGCAGAGGAAACGCAGATTTTCGCGGAGGCTGCAGAGTACCACGCATCAGCAAGATCAGACAGGAAATAACGCGGAAGGCACAACACCCTTTGCGTTACTTTGCGATTCCTTTGCGTCCTCTGCGTGAACCCTATCATCTCAGATCGAAGATCAGTTTCATTAAGTTGCAAACATATGAGGAAGCGCAGATTTTCGCAGAGGTTTTGGGTTTGTTTTTGCAAACCGTTTCCTTGTCCATGACAAGCTGGAGAGACATGGGACGCAGATTTTCGCAGAGGAAACGCAGATTTTCGCAGAAGCCGCAGAGTACCACGCATCAGCAAGATCAGACAGTAAGTAACGCGGAAGTCCCAACCCCCTTTGCGTTACTTTGCGATTCCTTTGCGTCCTCTGCGTGAACCCTATCATCTCAGATCGAAGATCAGTTTCATTAAGTTGCAAACATATGAGGAAGCGCAGATTTTCGCGGAGGTTTTGGGTTCGTTTTTGGAAACCGTTTCCTTGTCCATGACAAACTGGAGAGACATGGGACGCAGATTTTCGCAGAGGAAACGCAGATTTTCGCGGAGGTTTTGGGTTTGTTTTTGTTTTTTGGAAAACCGTTGTAAACCGTTAAAAACGATAAAATGCACTCCTTCGAAATCAGTCAAATTTCATCCGCGCTGCTGCTCACAAAATGCAGGGTAGAATAGAAACCCGTTACCTTAAGTGGTAAAGTCTCTGATTGTCAAAAAAATTCGCTTCTCTGTTGGGAGAAACGAATTCTTTATTTAAACAATGTATCATCTTTGATTAAGCAGCTTTGGCGATCCAAAACTTATGGTATTTACCACTTGTAGGGGAACTTCCGGGCAATACGCCGGTTGAGGCTTTCGATGATTTCGGAGGGTGTATAGCTCCAGTTTGCATCCTGATCTACCCCCATCTTCCACAACAAATCTCCTGAGTCGCCGTCAAATATCGAACAACTTGCGCGAACATCGGCGGTTTTGACAGGGCCGGCTGGCAGTGGTCCGTTATATGGGCCAAATATCACCGCTCTGCCCAGTTCAAGCCCAAACCCAGCTGCATTGGTCAGATAACGGCTTTCTTCTATCCGTACTTTTACTACGGCATCTACTTTCAGAATTTCGGCCAGTTTGGCGGGATCCATTGACCAGGAGTCTTGTACAGATATTTTCTGATCCCGGAGAATCGCATTCGTGCGTTCGATGGACTGGATATCCACTTTTACGTTTTTATTGGCTTTGCGAAGCAAGGAATTGTACAGTGATTCCTGATAAAAATGGCTCTCCTGTATATCAAGCTGGCGGTAATCGTCGTATGTCAGTCTTGTGGAAACCGGACCAGAAAAATTGATCTCCACAGGTACGATGGCAATTTCATGATGAAGACTGGTTTCATCCAGCAGCGTACTCGCACTGTAGTGAATCGAGGAAGCGCAGGACGTAAACAGTATAGGCACCAATGCAAGGGCCAGGAATTGAAGTGTTTGGGAAATTTTCATGTTTGTTGTTGTAAAAGGTTTATACTGTTTATATCGGAAATATCGCGGTTCAGATTCACTTAAAACACCTGCTATGTACAACCGTGCAGGATGTCTGAGCAATCGTGATCCGATGTTTCAGTATAAGAGACAAACAACTATTCCCGTCAGTTGCACAACCGCTTAGGAAGCAAATTGCATTTGGTGCAGTGCAAAGTAAGCCCCGCCCTGTTCGAGGAGTTGCTGGTGCGACCCTGACTCAATAATCCGGCCTTTTTTCAACACAACAATCTTGTCAGCTTTCTGAATAGTGGAGAGCCTATGGGCAATGATGATAGACGTGCGGCCCGTGAGCACAGTATCTATGGCATGCTGAATGACTTCTTCTGATTCTGTATCGATATTGGCAGTTGCTTCGTCGAGGACGAGGACACGCGGATTATAGGTCATCACCCGTGCAAATGCAATCAACTGCCGCTGCCCCAAAGACAGGGTCGCCCCACGTTCCTGAACGTGGTAGTCATACCCCCCGGGTAGATTGGAAATAAACGCATGCGCCCCTACCCTACGGGCAGCTTCCATCACCGTTTCCAACGGGATCTGGTTGTTGTTGAGCGTGATATTGTCGTAAATACTCCCGGAAAATAAAAACACTTCCTGCAAAACAACTCCCGTAAGCTGACGCAAAAAACTCAGGTCGTATTCCTTGATATCCACCCCATTTACCAGAATATTCCCCTGCTGAACTTCATAAAACCGACTCAGCAGATTGATGATGGTCGACTTACCAGAACCGGTAGCACCCACCAACGCGACTTTCTCACCGGCATTCACCCGAAGGTCGATCTCCTTCAGAACATACTCTGGCTCATTATAGGCAAATGAAACTTTCCGGAATTCTATATTTATTCCTTCTGATGCAGAGCCCAGTTCCGTTAATTTTCCGGTATTAGGGATAAACTCATCGGTGTCCAGCGTATTGAATATTCTTTCCGCGCTTACCATACCCATTTGCAGGACATTAAACTGATCGGCCAGCATTCGGATCGGGCGGAAAAACATGGTCTGAAACATGATAAAGGCGACAAGCTCACCAAACTGCAATTCGGCACTTATGACCTTTCCGGCTCCATACCAAACCAATACTCCCAACGTAATGGCTGTAACAATCTCCACTACGGGATAAAATATGCTGTAATACAAGACTGAGTTTACATTTGCACGCCGAAGGTCGCGATTGATATGTCTGAATTTTTCCATTTCCACCTTCTCGCGGTTGAAAATATGGATAACAGGCATACCGGTAAGGTGTTCCTGCAGAAAAGAATTCATTTCGCTGACGGCATTTCGCACATTTTGGAATGCTACTTTTACTTTATTTTTGAATACAATCGTAGCAATAATCAGTAATGGCAGCGTAATAAGCACTGCTACTGTCAGCTTCCAGCTCACATAGAACATCGCGATCAGGATGGCGATTAACTGAAGCAATTCTCCCATGATGCGGACCAAACCGGAGGAAAACACATCGTTGAGGGTTTCCACATCGCTGATGGTACGGGTTTGCATACGACCAATGGGCGTCTGGTCAAAATATTTCAACCGGAGGTTGAGTATATGGGTAAATACCTGATTGCGCACATCGCGGATGATACTCTGCCCCAACCACGCAGTGAGATACGTATTGGAATACATCACCACGGCCTCCACTATGATCAGCCCAGCCACAAGTAAAACCATTAACCGCAAGCCCGCATAATCGCCTGCAACCACCTGGTTGTCAAGCATATACTGGAATAAAATGGGTCGCAGCGGAGAAATTACTGCCAGCAGTACCGTGATAAACAAAGCCAGCGCAAACAATCTGCTATACGGCCGCACATAACGCAGCAGCCTTTTGGCGACGTTTTTATCAAATGCTTTTCCTGCTACCTTTTCTGCCATGTGTCATAACTGATTGAGAAGTAATATATCCGATTTAAAAAGTGAATGATCTTCTGCCCTGATAAATCGGACTTCTGACTTCTTATAAATGCACCATCCGATCTCCTGTTGCACCCATAGCCGCTTCCTTGATTGATTCGGAAAAGGTTGGATGTGGGTGTGAGAAAATGGCAATGTCTTCCGCCGAAGCGCGAAACTCCAATCCAAATACGCCTTCCATGATCATATCTGCCGCCCGGGGGCCAATGATATGCATTCCAAGCATTTCATCTGTTTCTTTATGTGCAAGGATTTTTACAAATCCGAATTTATCATCCATACTCGCTCTCGCACGACCCGAAGCCTTGAATGGGAAATTTCCGTTTTTATATGGAATGCCTTCTGCTTTAAGTTCTTCTTCCGTGTAGCCGACGCCCGCGACTTCAGGCCAGGTATAAACCACACCCGGAATTGCCCGGTAGTTGATGTGCGGGTGTTGTCCGGCAATAGTTTCTGCGACAAACACACCTTCTTCCGAAGCTTTGTGTGCAAGCATCGCACCCTTGATGACATCGCCAATGGCATAAATACCGGGTACGGATGTTTCCAGATGTTCATTGACCGGAATACGACCTCTTTCCGTCTGAATGCCTATATTTTCCAATCCGAGATTATCGGTATAAGGTCTGCGGCCAACTGCCATCAGGCAGATATCACCGGTGAATGTCACCGTATCGCCTTTGGGGTTTTCTGCGGTAACCGTAACCTGTCCATCTGCTACAGCAGTGCCGGTTACCTTGTGGTTAAATAGCGCCTGATATTCCGTAATTTCTTTTTTGAGGGCCTTGTTGAGCTCTTTGCCCAATGAGCTGTCCATCCCAGGTATCAGCCGGTCTGCGTATTCGAGGATCGTCACTGCCGACCCTAATCTGCCAAAAACAGAAGCCATTTCCACCCCTATCACACCACCGCCAATGACAATCAGATGTTTGGGAAGGGTCGTCAGCTCCAATGCCTCGGTAGAGGAAATAACGCATTTTTTGTCAATTTCTATTCCGGGCAGACTGGCAGGTTTGGAGCCAGTAGCGATAATGATTTTTTCAGAGCGAACCAGTTCTTCTGTCCCGTCGGCTTTGGTTACTTTGACTGTATTTTTGTCGACAAATGATCCATGGCCAGTGAATACGTCGATTTTATTTTTTTTCATCAGAAAAGCTACGCCTGCGGTAGTCTGACTGACCACATCGCCTTTGCGTTTTACCATTTGAGCAAGATCAAAGGACAGCCCCTGTACGTTGATCCCATGTTCGGCAAACTTATGCACGGCGGAATGGTAATGTTCCGTAGAATCAAGCATGGCTTTTGAAGGAATACAACCCACATTCAGGCAGGTACCTCCGAGAGTGGGATATTTTTCAATGATTGCGGTTTTTTTGCCGAGTTGAGCACTGCGAATAGCGGCAACATATCCGCCTGGGCCTGAGCCAATAATGGTAACGTCGTATGTGGTTGCTGACATATGATTGAATCTCGATGTATATGATTATCTATTAGGGAGAATGAAAAAAGGATCACGGAAATCTGGTTTTCAAACCGCTGCGATCCCTGAAAGGCAAATTTACATTACCTGATGTTATCGGACAAATTACATTCGGTCTTACCTGTGCAATTCATAAATCTCCATTGGTGCCCGCTCCATCAGAAATTTAAGTTCGGCGTCGCTAAGGGCAGGGCTTTTTGCAGCGGCAGCATTCTCCTCCAATTGTGCAAGATTACTTGCACCTAAAGCAAGGGTGGCAACCGCCGGATGTGCCAGGGCAAACCGTATGGCCGACTGTGCAGGTGTTCGTTCTGAGGAGGAAACTTCCTTCAAAAAATTTTGCACATGGGTTACGTCTTTGATGCTCGCACTCAGATAACTGGCCGGCGGTTTTCCCGCCAAAAGACCTTTAGCAACTGCACCACGCACCACTACGCTGATCTGATTTTCGTGCAACAAGTCCAATGCTTCCTCCTCTGGCCGCCGATCAAGCAGACTGTATTGCATCATATTGGAAACCATTGCGGAGCGACTGACATATTCACGGATAACGTTGGGCCGGATAGAAGAAATCCCATACCAGCGAATCAGCCCTTCTTTCTTCAATTGCTCAAATGCCTCTATCGTTTCATCCATCGGGTCATCGATGGTACCACCATGTAGCTGGTATAAATCGAGATAATCGGTCTGCAACCTCCGAAGACTGCCTTTCACAGATTCGATAATATGTGATTTGCTGGGGTTCCAGTCCAACCCGGAACCATCAGGCCGGGGTACATTCCCAACTTTGGAGGCAATGAACACTTGCTGTCGAACACCCCTCATAGCTTTTCCCAGCGTTTCTTCGTTAAAACCCGTCTGGTAAATATCTGCAGTATCAAAGAAATTGATTCCCAAATCCATAGCGCGATGCAAGATTTGGGCATTTAGTTTATGATCATAACCCAAAGACATACAGCCCAAACCAATGATACTTACATTCAAATCCGATTTTCCCAACTGCCGGTATTCCATTTTGAGGATTTCTGTTGTTTAGTACCAATAAAGTTAAGCTTTTACGAGTCTTTTCAACAAAATTATCTAGGTTTATGAAGATTTCTTATTTTAGAAATATGAAAAAACTTATTGTACTCGGGATTACTACAATCGGATGCTTATTTGGCTTTTCTCAGGAACCGGAACCAGATCTCAGGTTGGAAATAGCACTGGAAGGGTATTCTGATAAATACTATGTTGCGGCAACAGGAGATCTCGGTCTCATCCTGTACCATCAGTCCGACACAACGGATGAAAAGAAAAATCCGATCTGGACTTTCACCAAGTTTACCACTGACTTTGTGCAGATTTGGGAAAGGGAAGCATCCATATCCAAAGGCCTGATTTATCAACGTGAATATTTTGACGGCGTAGCTGTTCATGCATTGTTTATGCCCCCCAAGTCCCGCATGAAAACGCCATTCCAGATTATCAGCCTCAACGCAGAAACCGGCGAAATTTTCTCAACCGAGGGGGTAATTCCATACAGGGTAAAAATCAACGATTTTAGTGTCATTAAAAATATGGCCTACATCGGTGGCGAAACAGAAATGGGCAAACTCGAAAAAATTGGCAGAGGTGCTGCAGTTTCCGCTGTTTTCCCGATTTTCCTGGGTATTCTCCAGTACAATCCCAAAATGGTGCTGATGCGCTCTGATATTTATCTGGATAAAACGCTGGAAGAAAAATTTGATTACTACAAGGCTTCCTCCGTTCAAAGTCTTTCCCCTAATGAGGTCGCCAGAAGTATGAGTGTAGTCATCAATCATTCGCCCCAACGGAAGAAAGACAAGGTATATATCAAAGAATACGCACAGGATAAGCTCATCAGAAATCTGGAAATCAATCCGAAAGGCCCCAACCGACTCCTTACCGGGCGTATCCGCCATATCAACCGGGAAGAGTTTTTGGTAATCGGAACCTATGCCGCGCCTTATTTTGACCAGAAACTAGGGAAAAGATTTGGTGCCTGGATCACCCATACCAAGCTGGAGGGCGAAGCACAGGGTATCTATATCGCAAAATTTTCCTACCGCTCTCAAAAATTCATTCAGTATTACAACTTTAGTGAGTTTGAAAACTTCTTTGAAGCCTACGGCAAAAAAATTGAAAAAAAGGTCAAAAAGAAGGCTCAGAAAAGGAAGAAAAAAGCTGCCAAACGCGCCAAAAAGAAAAAAGCTACCAAAGAGTTGATCCTCGATGTCAGCCTGCTCATTCACGATATCATTGAAACTCCCGACGAATATCTCCTCGTAGCCGAAGCTTATTACCCGGTCTATCAGGAGATGAACAGCTCCTTTAATCCGCTCAGCGGCGAAACGGGCTATTCGCGCCCCGGCAGAGGCAATGTCCTCCTCGGATACAGATATACCCATGCCATCACCGCGGGATTCGATAAGCTAAAAGGAACGATGCGGTGGGACAATTCCTTCCCCATCTGGAATATCATTTCTGACAAACTCGAACAGCGGGTTCAGGTGTTTTATGATGAGGAAGACTCTACTACTACTATGGTTTTCAACAATGAAGGCCTGATCCAGTCCAGATTGATCAAAGGCGGGGAAATCATTCAAAGTAGAAAAATACGACAAATCCAGACTGAGTTTATGACCGACCGGATTAAACAGGATTACAACAGCGATATCGAATACTGGTACGGTAATTATTTCCTGGCCTGGGGTTATGAGAAAATTGCCAAAACGGATGAAAAACTCCTCTCCGCTCAACGACAACGACATGTTTTCTACTTTTATAAGGTAGCGTATTAACTGACGTTTTATGAAAACCCAAACACAAACACTGGCATGGACCATTATTATGGCCATTTTCCTTCCTATGTCTTTCTCCGGATGTATCGTTTTTTATAAGAAAAAAAGCATACAGGAATCAGACTTGGGAAAAATACCCTATCAGGAAATTCCAGATTGGGAATCTTTTATCATCTCAAATCAACAAAATACTCGTCCTTACACCTTAGCGCATACTCCGGAGGGGGTGTATTATCTTTCCATACTGGGATACGAGGAAGATTATATTAATCTCAAAACAGAAAAAGTCAATTACCCCTTCTACTTCCCTGAGTCCAACGTATTTCGCCGGAAAAATATTCCCAAACAATATCGCAGTGAATTCCTCCATGCTACTAATCTTTATGTAAATCAAGGTATGGATGAAGAGTCGGTCATTCTTCCCATTGGTCATATCGACTCCGCAAGAATCTACTTTCCCGCCACTGGGCTAAATATTTATGTCAATGCGGCTCTGGGTGTGGTGAGTTTTGTTACTGCATCCGTCATTGTACTCGCGATTGCTTGCAACTGCCCGCAAGTCTATACCCTTTCCCCCGACGGCATACAAACCAGCCAAGGCTCACTCTTCACCGGGGCAATTTCAAAATCGCTCGAACGAACCGATTTCCTCCCTCTTCACGATCTCAACCGATCCGGCCCGAATATCGAAATTACCGTCGCCAACGAACTTCCCGAAGAAGAGTTTATCAATCAGGTTTCGCTTCTGCGCACCAAACGCATTCCCAATACAGAATTCGCCATCAATACCGACGACCAACTGGTCGCCTATTCCCAACCCCATACTCCAGTTTCGGCCATCAGTCTGAATGGGAAAAACCTCCTTCCGCTGGTCTCTGCCGCTGATACCAGCCACTTCGATTTCTCCGACTTCCCGATGGGCAGCCAACTCAATACAGCCACATTCTCCTTCTCCAAAAGTGATTTCCCCAACGGGCAACCCCTCCTGGTGATCAATGCCCGTCAGACCGAATGGCTCGAATCCATCGCTGAGGTTTTTTTCAACGCCTTTGGCGATCAGTTTGACCGTTGGAATACCATGATGGACAAGGTGCCCCGCGAAAAATACGAAGCCCGTACCGCCGAACGAGGACTTTCCATGAATGTCTTTATCGAAACCGACAACGGCTGGCAAAAAGCAGGGACCTTCCATAATGCGGGAGTAAATAAACAAAAGCGAATGGGCCTGCCGCTTGACCTCTCACAGGTGTCGGGAGAAATGGTCAATATCCGGCTCGAATGCGCCTACAAATTTTGGGAAATCGATGAGATTGGAATTGCAGATAACTGGGCGGAAATAACTGATTTTGAAGAAGTACCACTGGTTTCTGCCATCAATGAAAAGGGAGAAGATGTCAGCGGATTAATCAAAAGTATAGACCAGCAGTACGCTCTTCAGCCAGATGCTGGTTCTGCCATTACCCTCACTTTCCCCAACACAGCTTCCGCAGAAGAAATCTATGTTCTTCGGGGTACAGGCTACTACCATCATATTCGCAACTATGAAAATAAACCGGACAAAGCCTTTATCCGCTATATGCGGGCTCATCAAAAAACGGTAACCCAGGAATTGTCTGTATTGCTAAATCAGATTCAACAAAACCAGGCCCTGACAAGTACAAAACCATGAGCTATCGTCCCGTTCGAAACTTCGAATTCAGAGCCGTTCAGGTTCTGATGTTTCTCGATATTTACAGAGAAGGGCTGAAACTGTATAAAAATCCGGTGAAAGCCTTTCGCGCCTTGCGGGCCCTTCAACAACATGGTGCGCAGGTGCTCGCCGGGAAAAAACTCAGCAAAGGCTTTAAAATCAATGGGAAATATGGCTGGGACATGTTCCATCCGCTTTGGCCATCCCCGGCTTTCCGGAAGTTTTTTCACCATCACCTGGAAGAAGTTTTTCCCTCCGGCCAAAACAAAGGGGTACTCCGCCGCCTGCTGGTAGCCATTACCAAAAAATGCCCGTTGCAGTGCGCACATTGCAGTGAGTGGGATACACTCAATCAGAAGGATATTCTGAGCAGGGAAGATTATGAGCAAAAAATTCGATCCATGGTCGATTATGGGGTGAGCCAGATCGTGTACAGTGGGGGCGAACCGCTCAACCGCTTTGCAGATTTACTCTGCCTGATTGAGAAATTTTCTCAAACCAGCCAATGGATCTATACTTCCGGCTATGGCCTTACCCCTGAAAAAGCTGTTCAGCTAAAACTTGCCGGTCTTGAAGGTGTAGCCGTTAGCCTTGATCACCATATTCCGGAAGAACACAACGCCTTCCGGGGTAACTCTCGATCATTTTTCTGGGTGGAAAATGCTGTCCGTAATTGTATGGAAGCCGGGCTTTTTGTTAGCGTCAATATCTGCCCTTCGAGAGAATATATTTCTTCGGGTGGAATGGATGATTTTATGGCACTTATGCGCAGTTGGAATGTGCCTTCAGTCAATATTCTTGAGCCCAGAGCCGTAGGCCATTTTGCAGGTCAGGATGTAGAATTGCGGGAGGAAGAAAAAAAGATTCTGGATAAATGTTTTTTTAAATACAACTTTTCGCTTCCATTTGACGACTACCCTGTATTGACATATCCTGGTATTTCCAGAAAGTACGTGAAATGCGGGGGCGGTATTTCGTACCTTTTGCTGGACTATGACGGCACGCTCCGGCCTTGTCCGTTTTGCAAAACGCCGATGGAATCTCCGGCCAACCGGGAAGTCTTATGTGAAGCTTAAACAAACCGACACATGAAACAACAATACTTATTAATTTTCCTGCTGCTGTTTCAAGCAGTATTATTCGCACAAAATAGTCCGACAAGGATACTGGCCACAATGCCCCTCATTCAGTCAAACCCCGATGCCGTAATCGAAGGAATGGGCGGATTAGGGGTGGTTTTGCCCGGAAATCTTATGGGAAACCACAGCCGGATGAATCCTGCATTGTTACATGGGCCAGACGACGCCACCAGCTTTCAGATTCATTATTACCCTCAGTTCTCCCGGGTTTTTTCCGGGTTTAACCAGATAGAAGGAAATCTCAATTTTTCCATTCGCCCCCGCCACCGGATGAGCGTAATATTAGGCGGATTTAATACAGGCATCAGGTCGGGCTTTACCGTAACCTGTCCACTTTCCAGACCGCTTTTTACCTCTGCCCTATCCGGAAAAGTGGGAATTCAATATAGCTGGAAAATCAATGACTGGCTGACTGCCGGAGTGGGTTTTTCAGCATTACGTTCGAATTTCAACTGGATATGTGAAGACAACAACCATGTCACACATGCACTTTCAGGGCAATGGGGACTTCAATTTCAGAAACCCATTTACCAGTCTGGTTTACAGCAATTATGGCTTAGAGCCGCCGTATCGCAAACCGGTCTCGGGCCTTCAATAGATTTTTTCCCGATAGATACAGGCATGGCCGTCATCGGTCCGATCAACCGCGCAGGCGTATTGTTGGACTGGGAGAAAAACGAAGGGGTGTTTTCCGCCCTGTCTTTAGGATATCAGATTTCGTATATACCTGGTTACACCCATGTACATTCCATTGGCTTACAGGAAAGCTTCCGGTTTGGAGAAGATATGCGATTTTTCCTTCGCCAGGGACTAACCTATCGAGAGAGAATGGATCCTGGCCGAAACCCGACTTATCAGATCACTACAGGTATAGGTTTCCAGGCAGGTTTTTTCAGAATGGATGCCAGTGTATTGACTCCGCTGATTCAGGATATTGGTGTACGAAACAGATTGCGGCTGAGTATGACTTATTCCTTCGGAGAATAAGTTTTGTGCTTTTCCCCGGCAACTTTCTCCCCAAAATCAATAAACGCCTGCGGATACGTAGCGTGGTTGGTTTTCATCATACGATCCCAGAAGTTGAAATAGATGCCGTAATTGCAGTGAAAATACCGATGGTGCTGATTGTGGTGAATCGCAGTGTTAAATACCTTAAAAACCCCCTTCTTATTGGCTCTCAGCTCAAAACCCAGATGCCCATACACACTCATAAAAAAGACGAAAGTCGAAAAGAAGATCAATACCCCTTCATAAACCGGTAAAATAAAACTTATCAGCGGTATGACCCCGATCTGCACCACAGCTTCCACCGGGTGAAAAGCAAAAGCAGTAAAAGGATTGGGATTGTGAAACCGATGGTGCCACGAATGAACCACACGATATACAGGTTTCCAGTGTAAAAACCGGTGCGACCAGTAAAACCAGGTGTCGTGGATGAGAAAAGCCAAAGCCAGCGAAATTACCAGATAAATCCAGCCATATTGATCGGCATCAACATAGATAGTGGTATAGCCTTTTGCTACCGCAACATCCATTGCCCACCCTGCCAGCGCAAATACAAAAAAGGAAATCAGGGAAAAACCTATTTCCCATTTCATAATTGAAGGCGGAGCTGTTTTTTCATTGATCTTCAGCTTGTGGAAATGCTCCTTTCTCCATACATAAAAAAGCAGGTAAAGCGATATTACAGCCACACCTGCCGTCATTGGTAAAAATATCGTCCAAAATCCCATATTCAGTTCTGATAAATCCTGTCAAAACTCATAACTCGCCCATGCGTCAGGCCCCCGGTCTTTCAACAATTTCCAGTGAGATAAAATCGCTTTTCCCAGTCGTGGCTCACAAAGATAAATTAGCCCAAACTCCTCCGCTGTTTGTTTTACCAAAGGGGTAAGCTCCGGATAATGAATATGACAAATCCGCGGAAACAGATGATGTACAACATGATGATTAAATCCGCCAAACAGGAAGTTTACTGCAGCATTTTGTGTGGCAAAATCAGAAGTCGTAATCACCTGATGTTCGGCCCATGTAGCTGAAATCTCTCCATTTTCATCTGGCAAAGGAAATACGGCATCTTCTCCGACATGTGCAGACACCAACGCGATGGCAACCACCGCACTGGCTGAAAAATTCATCAACAGCCACCCCAGCATGATCATCCACCACGGCTGCGCAACCATTACCATCGGAATTACCAAAATATAAAAGAGGTAAAAAACTTTGAATATCAACATCTTCGCAAATTCTCTCCGGGGAAATTGCCCCCGCCGGAATGCGCCTATATTCTCCGAAAAAAAGTCGATAAAATCTCGCCGGTACAACCAATGTATGGTATAAAAGAGATACACAAATGGCATGTAAATATGCTGATACCGATGGACGGCCTTCACAATATCGTTGGGAAATATCCTGACAAATCCCACCTGCCGGATGTCTGAATCCTGATCCGAAATATTGGGATACGGGTGATGGGCAAACACATGGCGATTTCTCCACATAAAAGAATTGGCCCCCATCAGGTCAAAAAGCAAACGGATGGTTTTGTTGACTTTATTGCGCCTGGATATCGCACTGTGTGCCGCGTCATGTCCCAGATTCAAGCCAATCAAAATCGCCAGCGCGCCCATGACCATATAACCAAACAGCATCCAACCCGTCTTTTCGCCAGAAAAAATTACCATCAAATAGGCAATCATGTACACAGTGATAAGAATAATTCCCTTCACCCAAAAACGAACATTGGCATAAGTAGAAATATTTCTGGAATGAAAGTACGCCCGGACCCGCTGGTTTAAGGCCTTATAAAACAGATCTTCTTTTTTTTGAAATACGACGGTTTCAGGTTGGCGCATGTGGGGCTTTTTAGAATGGAAATTTACAAAAAGTATTTCGCCAGTACAATTCGGTACGTTTCTATTGTTGTTAGGGAATCATTCAACTGCGAATAATCTCCATCCGGGAAAAAAAATGCATTTAAAATGGTAAACCGCTCCGCCTGGTCGGCTTTCGGATCAGACAGTATCCGCGAGCCATGGTCTCCCTGAATGATGATCACCGGCTGCCGCGTTGTGTCCTGCAGCAGGGCAGTGACTATCTCCGCTATCTTCTGGTCTGTATACATCAATTGTTCCAGATAGGCCTCCTCGTCATTTTTCCCCGGCAGATTTCCTCCTGAATAGATTTCACCCCTCCGGTCAAAAAAGTAGGGGGCATGCGGTACGCCAAAATGTGCGTACAAAAAAACCGGAGTATCATATGCAGACAGAGAAAATTGACTGAGAGAATCGACAATAGCTATATCGGTGAGAAATGAAGGTATATGCAAAAAATCGTCCTGTAGTTTTCCCCCCAGCGTTTTTCGCCATAGCATTTGCCCTGTTTCAGCCGGATCAGAAATAAACAAATTGTCCCAATAACGCGGCGTTTCGGGCAAATCAAAAAGCGAATAGTTGATCAACTGATAGCCAGCTCCTTTTAATTTTCGGGGAACTTTTCCGCTACGGATAAATGCCCGGGCCATCCCGTCGCTCAGATAAGAAGAAACGGGGACTGTATGAAGAATGGGGATACTATCCATCTCAAACAGGGAGGAAATCGACTGGCCGGTATGGTCATAGTTGCTGTGGGCATTTTCGGCAATATAAAAGCCTTTCCCCAGCAAAAATTCTCGCAAGGGGGGGTGATAATCCCAAAATTTTTCCAGGCTCCCAAAACTTGTATGTGCGTCCACGATGATTTGTACAATATCGGGGAAATGATCTGTAACCGTCGGAGTCTCAGCGACCGTTGTCAGAGCATGTTTATGTTGTATTTCCTTCCCAATATCTTTCCCCTGCCGATATGCCCATACAACCTGTAGCATTTCACCCGCAACCAAGATCAGAAACAGTACATTCAGGTAACGTGTCAGAAGCTGGGGATTTTTTTGACGGAAATGCAAAAACAGTAACCATAATCCCCACAATATCAAAGCGATAGGAATGAGTACCCTGTGCCGCCCCAGCCCGGCAATTGCAGGCGTTTCGCTGGTATATTTATAGATTGCGGCATAATGCAGAAAAAATACCCCCGCCAAGGAGACACTGGCCGTAGCCTTCGCCAGATCGCTAAACAGGATTTTATTCAGCAAAACAGCCAGCAACAATAGTCCAGTCGTGCCAGCCAGCCAGAACAAAAAAGCCTCAGACAGTGAAAAAAAATATACACTCTGTTTCCAGCTGTACATGATGAAAAACAGCATCAGCAAGGGTAAATGTGCCCATTTTGCAAAAACTTTCCATAAACCCGAATCACTGTATTGCTCGCTCATCCTGTTAATCTTTTCGCTGCATAAGATAAAGTATCCGGTCAGAATGTGGAACGATACATTTTTCTTCCATCAAAAAATATCGGGAGAACACATCTTCAAATCCTTTCTCATGGTATTCGGAAAAAATGTCTTCCCTGAATCCCAGCATTTCCTGCACCTTTGGATCGGTTTTGGGAACAAATTCGATGATAAGCTGTGAGCTTATTTGGGCAAATAACAGGGCCAGTTTAGCCAAAGGAATATTATTTCCAATCACCAGATGATGCACCAATGCCAGTGCCAAAGTCAATTGCGGCAAAGGGCGCCCCAGCCAGGCTGTGCGTTCAGTATTTACCCACCCAAGTCCTGGACTGGGATTTGTTATATCCAGTCTTAGCGGGAGTAAATTGGCGACTTTTTCATTTTGTACCTGCTGATATCCCCATTCGACAGCTAAGGGATCAGAATCAAAGGCGATAGTCAATCCATAAGCGGCACAGATTCGGCCAAAAGTACCGTCATTTGCACCCAGATCCCAGGTATAGGAAGGCCGGATTTTATCAATCCATCCGGCAATAATATCTTTTTTCGAAATCAGATATAAATCATTAATAATCAATGATTTATAATAGTCTTCCCAGGTCGAAATCTGGCTTTTTACTTTCAGGCTCTTCACGATATTTTCCAGAGAATGAATCAGTCCGTAAAAAGAGGCAGATGAAAATGAGGGCGCTTTTGAGGAAGGCTGGGAACTGTTCTTTTTTCCCGCTTTTCCATGCAAAAAAAGGTGGATGGCCAGCCCGGGCTTTATTTTCATCTGGAAAGGCAAAAGTTTATATACCATATCCAAAGGAATACCATCAGTATACTGCTGCATCAGGGTTCCGAGGCGAATGTCGCGTCCGGCCATCAGAGCTAATGGTGCCAGAAAATGACGGCAAAATTGCCCGTAAGCCACCCAGGGAGTACCGGGTCGGAGGATTTCAAACGAAGTCGTATCTATAAACGTAACCTTTCCCCGGTGAAATTGAATATTGTAAGCGGAGGCATCCCTGAGTGACATCCCGTATTCCATTGCCATAAGCTGAATAGAAAGCGTCAGCAATGCAGCTTCGCGATACTGGAGAAAAGACCATTCGTAGGGATAAGAAATAAAAGGAATAGTTTCAGGCTCAACCACCCTGTATTCAGAAGGAAGGTCTGTCCACGTATTTTCCACCTCATGATGAGGAATCAGCCATCCCTTGTTTATCAGTTGATCATATAACCCGGAATCGATCAAATGGCGGTAATGGGGCTCGTAGGCAGGTGAAATCCAGCGGAACACGTTCCCATTTTCTGAAAAGACACCACCATAAGGATCGCGGAAGGAGCCGGGGAGAAAATCCATTATTCGTCAGTCCTGTTTGTTGTTTGCCGGGAAAATAGCCCGAAACCAGGCGAAAACCGTATCGCGGATTTTTTTAAAATAAAATCCCACGGCCAGTCCGCCAGCAATCAGCAACTGAAATAAAAAACTGCCCGAACCCGGGTCAATGTACAGGATAAAAAAATCCATGGTTTTTGCTTGGTTTACGCTTTTTCAAACTATTCAAAGATATTGCGAATCTCAAACAATCGAAAGGAAAGAAACCGGAAAATAAAACATGGAGAAACCCGGGGGCTAAAAAGGAGAAGCCTCACACAAAATGTATGAGGCTTCTTTGTAGCGGGGACTGGACTCGAACCAGTGACCTTCGGGTTATGAGCCCGACGAGCTACCAACTGCTCCACCCCGCAATATATTTTTAAGTGTTGGGTTAAAAACTTGCCACTATTTTTTCTTGTTCTTCTTAAACGGAGTGCATAGTTAAAGGTTTCATCTTACATTTGCAAAATCTTTTTAATATTTTTCTATTGGAATCGAATAATTCTCATAAATCCGGGTTTGTAACCATCATTGGGAAACCCAATGCGGGCAAATCGACCCTACTAAACCAGTTGCTGGGCCGCAAGCTCAGTATTACTACTCCCAAAGCCCAGACCACCCGGCACCGTATATTCGGGATTGACAGCGGGGATGACTACCAGATTGTCTATTCCGACACACCGGGGCTTATCCGCCCCAAATACAAGCTCCAGGAGCGAATGGTCAGTTTTATCGGAGAGTCGCTGGAAGATGCAGATCTTATCGTACTGCTGATCGCGGTAAATGAAACTTTCCCAGAAGAAGATCTGGTCGCACTTGCAGAAAAAACCCATATCCCCAAAATACTGGTTATCAACAAAATAGATGCTGTACCGGAGGAAAAAGTTTTTCTTCGCATGAAGGGTCTGCTCGATAAATTTGAATTTATTGAGGCCATTCCTGTTTCTGCACTCACGGGTACCAATGTGGATAAACTGAAGTCCCTGGTGCTTCAACATCTTCCGGAAGGCCCGCCTTATTTTGAAAAAGACCAGATATCAGATCGCCCTGAACGATTTTTTGCCGGAGAGATCATCCGGGAGAAAATTTTTCTTCTGCTGAAGCAGGAACTGCCATACAGCACCCAGGTAGTAATAGATACTTTTACCGAAGAAGAGGGACGGACCTATATTCAGGCCACGATCCATGTGGAAAGACAAGGCCACAAAGGAATGATCATCGGCAAGCAGGGAAGTATGCTCAAAAAAATAGGTATGATGGCCAGAAAAGATATCGAAACTTTTCTGGGTGATCATGTATTTCTGGAACTGTATGTAAGAGTTACAGAAGGCTGGAAAAACAGCCGTTCGCACCTAAAGGATTTCGGTTATGAATAAATAGTACAATTATTCAAATTTTCTTTCTTTCAGCAGCAAAGGTAATAACCTGCTCAATAGTGGCTTTATTTTCCAACCGATAAGCATGACCTTTCGGAGGAAATTAAGGCAAAATGGGGCATAAATACTTTTTTACACCTGGGTTTTTAATATTGTTCTGTTCGCTGGCATTTACTCAATCAACTCAAAAGGCAGATAGTCTCAAAAGGGTAATATCAGCAACTCAAATTGACACGGTAAAGTACATCACCTACCTTCACCTTGTAGACAATTTTCTTCCTGGTTCTATCGATTCCGCCATTTATTTTCTCAATAAAGCAGAGTCGATGGCCATTGAAATGGAAGACACCGCGAGAATTGCAAAGGTTTATCGTGGGTTTGGATACATCAATGAATATGTCTTACAACTGGATGATGCCAATAACTGTTTTGCTAATGCTGCCCAATTATACTCCGAGGTTGGGGATAATTATCAATTAGTGGTTATTTTCTATCGTCTGGCAAACAACTGCTACATGAAAGGGCAATACGAAGATGGGCTTCGCTATTGCGATTCGGCATTTTCCCTGATTCAAAATACCGGAAAGAAAAACATCAAAGAACTGCCACAGATATATGAAATCAAGGGGCTGTTGTATCAAAAATTAGGGAACTATCCGGCCAGCATGGAATCGCTGCAAAAAGCGATGAACGAATGGGAAAAGCAGGAATCCTCCATTGGGATGGCTTCTGTTTACAATAATATGGGGTTGATTTTTCTTGATCAGGAGATGGATTCCCTCTCATTGGATTATTTCCACAATTTCCTGCGTATCGGAATGGAAGCAAAACGCAAAGACTTTGAGGGAATCGCCTATATTAACCTCGGTGTAGCCTTTTCAAATTTAGATCAGGATCAATTTGCCCTTATCAACTATGAAGATGCGCTGAAAATATTCGAAGATTTGAACGTGCCCAGTAAAACGGTACTGCTGCTCAATAATATCGGCGCGCTGTATCGCAAACAAAAAGACTACGTCAAAAGCAATGAGTACCTGTATAAAGCCCTCGACTTAATTGCCGGCACGGATGAAACCGACATCAGGATTCATATTTACAACAACCTTGGGGCAAACTATCTCAGCCTCAACCAGCCCGATAAGGCCCGAAACTATATCGACAAAAACTATGCGCTAGCCATGCGGAAAGGCTCTCTCTCCCAAAAGGTGGAAGCAATCGAGCTTCGCACCGATTTTGCGGAAGCCACCAAAAATTTTCAGGAGGCCTTCGCCTTTCACAAAAAATATACAGAATATAAAGACAGCCTGATCAATCAAAACAGTATCCAGAAAACTGCCAATATCCGGCATCAGTTTGAAATGGAAAAGCAGGAAGCCGAAGCAAATCTTTTGCGCATGGAACAAGATTCGCAAAAGCAGATGATCAAAACACAACGGGTTTTTCTGGTTTTGTCTATTCTGGGTATGCTCATCACGATCGGGTTGGTGATTTATTTATACAGCTTGTTTCGGTTTAAGAAAATAGCAAATGGGAAACTCCAGGAACAGGCCATCGACTTGAAAAAAGCTAAGGAAATCGCAGAAGATGCCTCCAAAGCAAAGGCAGAGTTTCTCTCTATTATGAGTCACGAAATTCGCACGCCCATGAACGCCGTCATCGGTATGACTCATCTGCTGCTCGATGATTCACCTCGACCCGATCAGATGGAATATCTGAACACCCTTAAATTTTCAGGAACCAGCCTGCTTAGTCTGATCAACGATATTTTGGATTTTAGCAAAATTGAGTCCGGAAAACTCAGCATCGAACACATAGATTTTAACCTGAATGAGCTTGTCCGGGGAATTACTCATTCATTGGGTATCAAGGGACAGGATAAAAATGTAGTTGTCAAATACAATTACGATCCCGCCATGCAAAAAATATACAATGGCGATCCTGTGCGACTTGGGCAAATACTTACCAATCTGGTAGGTAATGCCGTTAAGTTTACCGAACAAGGGTCGGTAGAACTGCGGGTCGAAAAAACGAATGATGAGAAAATAAAGTTTGAAGTAATCGATACCGGTATTGGCATACCGGAGGACAAACAAGCGCTAATCTTTGAACAGTTCGCCCAATCCTCCGCTGATACGACCCGAAAATATGGCGGAACAGGGCTTGGGCTGGCAATTACCAAAAAGTTACTGGAACTGATGGATTCAGAAATTCATCTGACCAGTATCCCCGGAGAAGGAAGTACATTTTATTTTACGCTGCCGTTAAAGCCATCTTTAAATATTCTAAAAACCATGACGGAAGATGCATCGGGAAAACAAAAAACCTTCAAAAATCTGAGCGGGCTGAAGGTACTCGTCGCAGAAGACAACAAAATCAATCAGGTAATCGCCCGAAAATTTCTGGAAAAATGGGAAATCCGCACGATCGTTGTCAACAACGGCCAGGAAGCACTCGATCAGATCTATCAGGAAAAGTTTGATGTGATCCTGATGGATATTCATATGCCAGAGTTGGATGGGATTGAAGCTACCCGAATGATTCGCCAGTCCACCAATCCAGTTATTGCTGATTTGCCCATTATTGCGCTTACGGCTTCTGCTTTGGAAGAAGAAATAAAATTGATCATGGAGGCAGGAATGAATGATATTGTAACCAAACCATTTGACCCGATTACCCTGTATCAGATGATTGCCAGGTATCATAAATTCGAAGAAATTGAATCCGCTGCATAATTTTGTATCACGTAGAAAAAGTAAACTTGGGAAACTCACTGATACCTTGTAGCTTGCGCTCCGTTTATGAGTGGTATAGTAGCAATTGTAGGCAGGCCAAATGTTGGCAAATCTACCCTCTTTAATCGTTTGATTGAGGAGAGGAAGGCGATCGTCGATGATATGAGCGGTGTAACCCGCGACCGGAATTATGGAAAGTCCGAATGGACAGGGCATGAATTTACGGTTATAGATACAGGAGGATATGTCCCGGCCTCAGAAGATGTATTTGAAAAAGCCATCAGAGAGCAGGTGCATATTGCGATGGAAGAAGCAGATGTGCTGATTTTTATGGTGGACATTACGGCGGGCGTGACGCCACTCGATAAGTCTTTCGCCAACCTCGTCCGTCAAAATCCCAAAAAGGTCATTCTTGCCGCCAATAAGGTCGACACCCCCAATAAGGTGATGGACAGCTACGAGTTTTATGAACTTGGACTTGGCGAGATTTTCCCAGTCTCTGCGATCAATGGCAGTGGCACGGGCGAATTAATGGACGCGATTATCGAGGCGCTGCCCGAAGAGAAATCCTATACAGATATAGAAGGCATTCCCCGTTTTGCCGTAGTTGGGAAACCGAATGTGGGCAAATCGAGTATGATCAATGCCCTGCTCGGCAGAGATGTCAATATCGTCACACCTGTGGCTGGCACAACCCGGGACAGCACCGACACCCGATTTAATTCGTTTGGCCAGGACATCATTCTTGTTGACACAGCAGGGCTGAGAAAAAAAGCCAAAATTCAGGAGAATATTGAATTTTATTCTACCCTGCGCACCATCAAAGCCATCGAAAGCTCAGATGTTACGATCTTCCTGATCGATGCTACCCAGGGAATTGAATCCCAGGATCTCGCTATTTTCAGCCTGATTGTTAAAAATAAAAAAGGGGTCGTCCTGCTTGTCAACAAATGGGACCTCATGGAAAAGGAAACCAATTCTGCCCGCGATTTCGAAAAAATTATCCGGGAGAAAATCGCTCCTTTTAATGATATTCCAATCATTTTTGGTTCGGCATTGACCAAACAGCGACTCATCAAAGTGCTTGAAGAAGCATCAGCCGTTTACGCCAATCTCGAGAAAAAAATCCCTACCAATGAGTTGAACGAACAGATGCTCGATGCCATAAATCGCCATCATCCGCCAACTTCGAGAGGCCGCATCATCCGTATCAAATACGTGACACAAATTCCGGCAAAAATACCGACATTCCTCTTTTTCACGAATCACCCGCAACATATTCAGGAATCGTACAAGCGATATCTGGAGAATCAACTTCGTGAAAGATTTGGGTTTACCGGCGTACCGGTAAACCTCTTTTTCAGACAAAAATAGTTCATAACCTGCTAGTTGCTGATTGCAGGTACTACCTGTACCCACTGCCCGCCCTGGCGCGCCTGGATTGTCGGATCGTACATAGCAGCCGTAACTACTGTCGGCAGATAATACCTTCCCAGATAACTGGCGTTCAATAAAATATGGAATGTCTTTGTACTGGATCGCTTCAGATCATAGAAGGAAAATACCCGGTCATCCCGAATATCCTGATACGTAGGAATGACACCCCCCGGCCCGGAACCATCCAGGCGTGTATTGTGAATCTCCCAGCCTGAAGGGAATATCTGGGTAATCGCCATCTGTTCATAATCCATTGTTCCGGTATTTTTCACCATTACCTTAGCAATAAAATCTGTCCCTTGCTCAATTTTAGAAGGATCAAGAAGCAGACCATCCATTGTGGTATAGGTAACCTTTATCGCGACACCGTTGGAAGAACTGGTAGTATCTTCCTGCTGAGGTATTCCGTCCAAAATAAGACGTGGATAAATCAATCCGCCCCCTTTATTTTTCAACTCCAGTTTTCCCTTTTTCACATCCGACAGTTCTACCTGCCATAGCGGAGAATTTTCAGTTATGTCCTGCCATTTTCCACCGTCAAGCCGCCATGAGAATTTCAGCCGGGCTGTACTTCCCCCCTCGCCTACATAACGCGCCATGGCAACCAGACAATAAGCAATCTCCTGGGTATTCATTTCTCCTTCCGAACTCAGTCGATCCGAAATTGATTTGACCAGTGTTGTCGCTTCTGCTTTCCGATCCATCACGCTTAGGGCCTGAAGAATTACCGCCTGATCTCTTACTGTCGAGCCGAATGTGCCATTTTGCTCCTTATACTTTTTGGCATCTTTACTTAAGGTTTTGGTCATTTGTGCAGCAACTTCCGTTTGGCCGGCGAGGTAATAAGCGGTTGCCAGATTCCACATGGCAGCTGAGTACACGCCCGTGCGCTGACGCATACGGTTCATCGCGCCCAATTCAGGCTGCCCTGCCAAAGCAAGTAAAAACAGGCGATAGGACTGATTAAGTGCAGCCCCGTCATCTCCGCCATTCCAGTCCCTTGCCTGCGTCTGCTGGTAAGATTTCCAGTTTTGGATAAGATCAGCGGGCAGCGAATATCCTGCTTTTTCTGCTTCCAGAAGAAAATGCCCTGCATAGTTGGTGCCCCACTCATTGACTTCAGACTGCCCGGGCCAATATGCAAACCCTCCGCCAGGTGTTTGAAACAGCTTCAACCGGGCAATCCCTGCGCGGATATTTTTGTCAATATCTTCCTTTCTGGATGGCGAAAGATTCAGCAAATGCGTAAGATATACCTGTGGAAAAACGCTTGAAGTCGTCTGTTCAATACAGCCATAAGGATAGTGCACCAGGTATTCCAGGCGGTTGCCCAGGCTGAGCGGAGGAATAGCCGAAACTTCTACCATACCATGGCTGGTTCCTCTCATACCTATAGGCTCAATATTCTGCTCCCATGTGCCACTGGCCTCCAACTCTTTGGCAAACACATCCGTAACACGTGGGTTTGGCGTACGGATTTCAATATCGGTTTCGTATGTGGCGATCTGATCACCGGATTGTGCCGTGATTTTCACCGTCCCTTTACCCAGAGTACTAAGTACGGATAGCTTAAAGTTTGCCATTTTTTCGCCGGTTTCAGAAAAACGAACTACCTGGGTTTCATTTTCTTCCACCAGCATTTGTTTACCGGTCTGAACGGTTACATTCACCGTTTTGATATTATCCTCCAGGGCAAACACCGTCACAGGTAACTGTACTTGTTCACCAGGCCCCAATACCCGTGGAAGTGAACCCAGCACCATCAGCGGCTTTTTGACCGTGGTACTTTTTTCAACAGAGCCGTATGCGCCATTGGGCGAACCTGCGACAACCATCGTTCGCACAGCGCCGACGTAGTTGGGCATATCGATATTGTGTGTCTGAGTCTCTCCCGCCTTAAGTTCAAAGGGACCCAGAAATTTAACTACAGGTTTAAATCTGTCAGGCTTTTTACCCTCAGGTCCATCGGAATCAGCGCCCCCGCCGATACTGAGCATACTTTTTATTTCCCCGCCAAATGCACCCAACACATGGTCAAAAATATCCCAGGTGCGAACATCCAGCGCCTCACGCTGATAAAATGTCTGCCAGGGAGAAGGTGTCTGAAACCGCGTGAGCCCGAGGAGACCTTCATCCACAACAGCCAGTGTATAGGTCATGGGCTTGCCTTTCTGTTCGCTTACCTTTACGGCATAACGCGAGTTTGGCTCCAATTGATCGGGCATGGCCAGCACGGGAGTCAGGTGGGTGGCAGGATCCTCAACCTTCACGGGCACTACGCCATACAATCTGATCGGGCGATCGTTGGCTGTTTGCGCATGAGGCTGCAGCAGGGTTATATTCACATAAATATTGGGCGCCATTTCTCCGGTTGTCGGTATGGAAAAACGAGTAGTTCCTTCCGTGGCATCTGCCCAGTAAGCCTGCAAAACTTTTGTACCGGTCTCCACGCTTATCAAAGCTCTGCCCTTCCCACCGGAAGGAATGCTCAGTTGAATGGTTTCACCTACTGTGTAGGATTCCTTGTCCGTGGTAAAATTCAACATTTGAGCGCCTCCCCGGTCATTGTCTGTAGAGCGACCGGCCCAGCCTGGCCAGTCGATGTATACGATTTTCCCGGTGGCATGTCCATTTTTATCAGTCATTCTGATAAGGTACCGGCCCCAATCAGGGTATTTCACATTCAGCTTCCAAACCCCTGCACCATTAACGGTCCGGACGGTTGCAGACTGAAGTTCAGTTGCATTCACTTTCCCCTGATATGTACCAATATTGTCTTCAGAATTATCCCACCACCATTTCCACTCCAGCTTGTAAAATTTCACCTCAACTTCTGAGGATACCGGCCGGCCTTCCTTATCCACCGTGGCAATTTCGATATTGTGATCGGTATCAGTCAGCAACATCCCACGCGCGGCATCCCCTTTAGGTGCTTTTAGCCCAACATATGTATCGTAGGGATGAAAAGGCATGCTAAAACGGTCGGTACTGAATCCACCACCCGGTTCAAATACTTTTCCTTTAAAGTTTGCGACCAGCATGCCAGGGGCATCGCTGTTGGCGGTGATCTTTGCAGGAATCTTTGCCAGGCCAAGTTCATTGAGCTTGCCCTCAAACAGCGTCTTTTCCTCTGAGGAGAACTTTCTTACCGGATCAGTGAAAGTAAAGGCCGAGTACTTAGGAAAGGATACAGGCGCATCCTGGAGCGTTACCTTCACATCTGCCTGAAGGTTTTTTGCAATTGCTCCGTGCAGCCACTGTACTTTAAGGTCTGCCTCGCGGGTAAATGTCTGTTTTGACAAATAGGGAACGCCAAAATCCAGTTCGAGCTTCAGTCGGTTGGGAACAATCGTTTCGACTTTTACAGATTGGGTAAACGTCGAGCCCCCTACTTTCACTCTTGCCAGATAGTTGCCGGTAGGAGCATCAGGTGCCGTGGATGTCGGAAAAGGATAAAAACCATTTACCCCTTCGGTTCTCACCATTTTTTCAACTACCTGCCCATTCGGATCGAGTAACTCAAAAATCACCGGGTGACCGGCTGGCAGTGTTTTATCTTTATCTTCCAGTATAAATGTGAGGAATACCGGGTCGCCGGGACGCCACACCCCTCTTTCTCCATAGATAAAACCTTTTACCCCTTTTTGATATTTTTTACCCTGAGTATCAAACCGGCTCATGGAAAGTGCAGAGCCATCATCCAGCCGAAGATAGCCCCGCTGATCACCCATTTTTGCCACCATCAGATAAGGCGTGCGGTCAAATTTGGCCCTGATCATCCCTTTATCATCTGTCGTTGCAGTGGTAATCAACTGATGCTGATAGTCATAGACTTCCAGCTTTGCGCCTGCGACAGGCTGAGTTGTTTTCAGATTGGTTACTGCGTAAAAAGAACCCTGGCTTCCTTGTTTGGCAATAAGGCCGAGATCAGAAGCCAGAATATTTCGTTTGGCAATTCGGTCTGAATTGTAATAGGCTTGTTTGCAGGGATTGTCCCTGTCATCATAATCTTCATAATAATAATCCCAATAGCTGTCTTCGGCACCTTCCACATAAGTAAACCAACCTTCCTCCAGTTCCAGCATATCTTTATCTTTTTCCTGCTCATCCTCGCCACAGGTAAAATATGCATAAGATTTTCTGAAGCCGAGTGATATTTCATATATCGACCCCGGATCGGTATTGATCAGGCTACTCAGATCCAGGGAATGCCGGTTCCAGGTGTTGAGATCCAGTTCCGTATTCTTATCTAGGTCTATCCGCTTTTTGGCGACCATCTGCCCCACTCTTTTCATTTCTCTGTTTCCATCCAACTGATTTACCTGTAAAAACTGAGGGACATTTTTTTCAAAAATTTTAATGACCCTGACATCGATTGCTTTCAGGCCAATAGCTTCAAAAACAAAAGGAAGCGCATTTTCTGACCGGGGTAAAATGGTTCCCTGCCCTACCAGCCTCACTTCAGGGTTTATTTCGCTAAACACAATTTTCTCCCGGAATGGGATATTCAGCTTTTCATCATCCGCACTTAAAATTCCCGGCTCTGCCTTGATCTCTACAGGCCCGGTAATCGCGCTGCGGGGATAAATACGGATCTGGTTTGCATCAATCGTAAATCGTAGCCCTGTCTCCCCCATTGATATAAGCCCACTGAGGTCCTGATCTTTTTTCACAGGATTGGAAAACTCCAGAATCACATAGGGATCGGGACTATTAAAGGTATAAGTCTGAATAGGGTAAAAACTACCCAGTGCGGGAACCGGAATTTTCTTTTCGCCCCGGCTGTCAACATTCAACTTTGCGCCATTCCACGAAAGATCCACTTCATAGGATTTGTCAGTCCGGGCAAGACTATCTACCAGAAATGAATGCGCATTTGAGGACTCATCATGTATCCATTTGATTTTCAGCGACCTGCCCTTTGTGGTTGCATTGAGCATTTTTTCAATATTTTCGGCAGGCTCAAAATCGACCGTCTTCACAATGCCAGAAACCTGCTGCCAGTGAGGCTGTGACTGACCAACCGGACGGATTCCCGTGAGCTGCACAGACAAATCCTGACGACGGGTAGCAAACTGAAACGGAAAAGAAGCCAGATCATCAGGAATTTCTTTTTGGATTTGCTGCATATCCAGCCGGGCGCGGTAAATAGTCCCTGATGGCAGCATTTCGGCGGGTTTAAACTCGATGGTTCGACTATCAATCCATTGCGTTGTGCCTGCAATAGACGGAGAAAAAGCAAAGGGGCTTTCATCGACCATTTTACCTACCTGTTCAGAACTCGCGATATCAAAGGCAAACCGGATACGAATCGGCGAATTCCGGCTGATCTCTCCTGCGGTATAAGCAGAGAGATAATCATTAAAACCGGTATCATACACGGTAAATTCCAGATTACTTTGCTCAGCGGTGAGGTAGTATATACCTCCCGAAAGAATAGATACAGCACTTAAAGCAGCAAGGAGAATAAGAAGTTTTTGTTTCATAGCTGGAAGGGGTGAGAATGTATGAGAAGGTTTTTTATAGCATAACTTCAGCAATCAGATAATCGGCAAGTACCACACTCAGGCAGCTATATACTACCGCTTTAGTACTGGATGCACCAACTTCGAGCGCACCACCTTGTGTATAATATCCCTGATAAGCTGATACAGTAGTAATAATTAATCCAAATGTAAAGGCCTTTACATACATGACAGCAACCTGATAGGCATTGTAATAGGTCTGTACACCGATAGTAAACTCCAGGCTGGTCACAGCGCCCGAAAGGTCTCCTGCCACCATTCCCCCAATATGTGCAAGAAAGGCCGAAACAGATACCAATACCGGGAGTGCAATAAGCCCGGCGACAATTTTTGGGAGAATCAGATACGCACTCGAATTAATACCCATTACTTCTAAAGCATCAATTTGCTCAGTAACCCGCATGGTACCAATCTCAGAAGCGATTTTAGAGCCAATACGACCAGCAAGTATAAAAGTCAATACCGTCGGGGAAAGCTCCAGCAAGGTCGTAGCAGAAACTACGGAACCAATAATAGATTTAGGCACCAGACTCGTAACCAATTGATAGGCGGTCTGAAGCGTACTTACTGCCCCGATAAAAACTGAAATAATCACGACAATCGTCATACTCCCCATGATCATAGAGATCACTTCTGTCATCGCCAGCCTGTAATAGATCAGCGGTTTTTCCAGTGTCTTAAACATTCCACCCAAAAGGAGGAAATACCGGCCAATATGAAAAAACAGTTTACTCAATAAATATCAGATTGATGAATGACCGCCCCAAAAAAGCGAATATTGTGCAGGGATGCAACTGTATCTTTTGACTCTTTGAACGTTATAATAGAAAAGTAAAGAAATTTTTCTCATATCAGATCACCAAACCCCAATTCCTTTCGTATCGTTAGAAAAAGAGTATTTATGCGCTCAAAATATATCAGGTTTTAACTAACATTATGGTAGAGATTTTCAGGCGTTCCTAAACAAAAAATCCAACAGGTAAAAAAAAGCCCATTGACAATGAATCACCGTTTTTGTATTTTCCATTAATTAAATAATGATTCCCCGTTATTTTCGTTATAAGTGTAGAAGCATAAGCAAATCCAATGAATTCTGTGTGAGGTGTAAATATTCTTTTTGACAATTGAATTCTGCCTTTCAAAGAGATCATGAAAAAAACTTTCGTCATATTATCGGCTATCTATCTGCTACTCACCGCTTCCCTCAGAGCAGATGACAGGATTCTTTATGATCATATCAAATGGAATACGTATGAAGTTCCATTTTATACATTTGCAGAATTTACGCCTCAGGTTGCGCTCCGTATGGAGTATGCAAAATTTGAGATGGAAAATGCGGCAGAATGGGAATCGCTTTCCCGGCAAAATACCGCTTATGAAATTGATCTTGTATTCACCAAGTATCCTAAAAATATTGAAGAATGGCGGACCAATTACTACCAGTTGCTCAATGACCGCCTGATTACTTTATTTCAGCTGGATTCTTCGCTCCAGTCACCCAACATCCGTTGGAATATGGTTCTCCAGACTCAATGTATGACGGAAGAAGAAGCAAAAAAATATTTTCATGGCTTTGTCATCAAGTACCGGCCCAGGAAAGCGCCTGTCATTGACGATATTGAATCCCCGGAACAGTTAAAGGACCTGCTTGCCGGAAGGGCTATTTCCAGAGACTCTACTGTTTTCAGGGTTATGGAAAGAAACCCTCAATGGAAAAATATGCTCGTAGTCATGGACTGGACGGGCTCTATGTACAAATTTGGTGCGCAGTTGGTTCTCTGGTACAAACTTAATATCGAGCAGGGGGACCCCAAGGTCAGGCATTTTGTTTTCTTTAACGACGGCAATAATAAAAAAACGTGGCAGAAAAAAGCAGGACGGGCAGGCGGGGTTTACCGGGCCAAGTCAGGTGATATGGAGGAGATTGTTTCTACCATGGAGTATGTAATGAAAAAGGGAAATGGGGGTGATTCTCCCGAAAATGATTTGGAAGCAGTGTTGACGGGCATACAGTATCTCGACAACTTTGATGAAGTGATTCTGATTGCTGACAACAAAAGTGATGTCCGGGATATGGAATTGCTGGATAAAATCAACCGCCCGATAAGGATTATCATTTGTGATCTTAAGCGCGGAAGCGCCATTCACCCCGATTATATAAAAATAGCCCGACAGACCGGAGGTAGTATTCATACGATCACACGGGATATCGATTATATGAAGCCCACTGTGTCCCGCCAATCGCCTGGACTCTAAAGCGTATTTTGTTTATTATTAAACAAAAAAATTACATCCATTTATATAAAAACAGAAGCGGGAACTCAATCTTTTGGATAGGGTTCCCGCTTCGCTGTCAGCTCCCGTAGGATACTGGCAACGTCAAGTTACAGTTATTGGACAGTCTTTCAACTTAAGCTCCGAAGAACCGCGGTATCAGACGAACCATCAGGATTTGTCGTGCGCTGAAGCCTCCTTGCGGAGTTGACTTTTCCTGACAGCACAGTTTTTTATTGGACTTGTCTCCGGCTCTATCCATAGACTTTGCCGTATGACTTGTACAATATCCTTGCAGACATGTACATCCAGCGAAACAATTTCTGGTTAATATCAATCAGACACATCTTTACAGTTGTGACCTGCTGTACCGGATATCTTTATTTCATTGCTGATATATTGATACCCTATCCCTTAGGATTTCACCAAAAACTCCTCTTCATTTCGGTTATTCACCTGCTTGTTAGAGAACGACTCCAGAATTCTGCTTTTTGGCAGGTTCTGTTAGTGAGTGGGGTTTCTTTTAACCTGTCTTTTATCTCTCACTTGATGAATCTAATATCGCTGGATATATTTGCCTTTACAAATTTTTTGATGTGGAATTATAAACAAGTTTTACGCCTTTCCACAAGTTATCCACATATTTTATACACACTGTGGATATCCTAATCAGGCAGTTTCAACGATCAAAGCAACTGATTGGCGAGATTTGCCAGTTCTGATCTTTCTCCCTTTTCAAGGGTAATATGGGCAAATAATTTTTGCCCTCTCAGCTTATCAATCATATAGGAAAGTCCGTTGCTTTGAGCATCGAGATACGGTGTATCGATCTGATTGATATCTCCCGTAAATATCAGCTTTGTATTCTCACCTGCCCGCGTAATAATGGTTTTAACTTCATGTGGAGTCAAATTTTGGGCTTCATCAATTATAAATATCACTTTGGAAAGGCTCCTTCCCCGAATATAGGCCAGAGGGGTGATCACGATCTTTTCTTCCTCCAGCATGGTCTCTATTTGTTTGTATCGTTTATCGGAGGGAGGAAACTGATTTTTAATAAACTTGAGGTTATCCCATAATGGTTCCATATAGGGATTTAGTTTTTCTTTAATGTCTCCGGGAAGTGCCCCAATATCCTTATTTCCCAGCGGAATAACCGGTCTGGCGATCAGAATCTGTCTGTAGTCCCGTCTTTGTTCTAAGGCGCCAGCCAGGGCCAGAAGTGTTTTCCCTGTGCCCGCGACTCCCTGGATAGTAACCAGTTTGATATCCGGGTTCATGATTGCATGGAGCGCAAAGGTCTGTTCTGCATTTTTGGGAATAATTCCGTATGCAGATTTTTTATCGATCCTGTCCAGCTGATTTTTGAATGGATTATGGTAGGCCAGAATAGAATGCGTACCATTTCGGAGAATAAAGTAGTGGTTTTCCACCGGATGTTCATCAAATATCAGATTCGTAGGAATCGATTCATCCCGAAAGATCTTATCAATGGCATCTTCCGGGACATTTTCTTTCAGGGACTTACCCGTATACAGGTTACCGACATCTTTAATTTTGCCGGTTTCATAATCTTCAGCGGGCAGATTCAGTGCTTTGGCTTTCAGCCGGAGGTTAATATCCTTTGTTACCAGTATGACCTTACTTTGTTTTTCTTCTTCCTGAAGGGCAATTGCCGCGTTGAGGATTTTATGATCTGGTTTTGCATGATCAAATACCCTTTCGGCATCCAGTGAAACAGGTTTGTGGGACATCAGCACTTTAAAATGTCCCAGTCCGGAACCTTCCAGCGGTATCCAGTCCTGGAGGGTGAACTTTCCGGAAAGTTTATCTATAAACCGGATAAACTCCCTGGCCTCAAAATTTTTGGTAGAATTACCCTGCTTGAAGTTGTCCAACTCTTCCAGTACGGTGATCGGGATAGCGATATCATTTTCCTGAAAATTAGTTATCGCCTGATTGTCGTATAGGATAACAGAAGTGTCGAGGACGTAGATTTTTTTTGCAACTTTTCTTTTCGGCATATAGCGGCGAAATAGATTTTGTACAAGTTACAATAAAAAAGTGAGGTATCCATTGATAATCCCGGGATGGCATTAGTCAAAAAAAAAGAGGTCATTCCGGATGGAATGACCTCACAAAGGGTGGCGTCGACCTACTCTCCCACGTGTTACCGCAGTACCATCGGCGCAGTGGGGCTTAACTACTCTGTTCGGGAAGGGAAGAGGTGGACCCCCACGCTATGGACACCTAAAAGGTGGTTGACACAAGTTGAGTACCGTTCCCGAAAACGGCCCTGTGTCGCTATAAGTTCGACATATTGTAAAGATAAAGCAGCAAATGGAGCACTTTGCAGTAAAGCAAAGCGAAGAAAATCTATCGGGTGATTAGTACGACTCAGCTGAATATGTTACCACACTTACACTTATCGCCTATCTACGTGGTCTTCTTCCACGACCCTCAAGGGAAAACTCATCTTGCGGTGGGCTTCGCACTTAGATGCTTTCAGCGCTTATCCCTTCCCGACATAGCTACCCAGCGATGCAGCTGGCGCCACAACTGGTACACTAGCGGTCGGTCCAACCCGGTCCTCTCGTACTAGGGTCAGCTCCGCGCAATTTTCCTGCGCCCGCTACAGATAGAGACCGAACTGTCTCACGACGTTCTGAACCCAGCTCGCGTGCCACTTTAATGGGCGAACAGCCCAACCCTTGGGACCTTCTCCAGCCCCAGGATGTGACGAGCCGACATCGAGGTGCCAAACCTCCCCGTCGATGTGAGCTCTTGGGGGAGATCAGCCTGTTATCCCCGGAGTACCTTTTATCCTTTGAGCGACGGCCCTTCCATGCGGAACCGCCGGATCACTATACCCGACTTTCGTCCCTGATCGACTTGTGAGTCTCTCAGTCAAGCACCCTTCTGCTATTGCGCTCTACGTACGATTACCAACCGTACTGAGGGTACCTTTGGAAGCCTCCGATACTTTTTTGGAGGCGACCACCCCAGTCAAACTACCCACCTAGCGCTGTCTTCCTTGCGGAATTAGGCAACCATTAAAGAAAGGGTGGTATTTCAAGGACGGCTCCCCGAAGACTGGCGTCCCCGGTTCATAGCCTCCCACCTATCCTACACATTCTTCAACCGTTGGCAACACTAAGCTATAGTAAAGGTTCACGGGGTCTTTTCGTCCCGTAGCGGGTAACCGGCATCTTCACCGGTACTACAATTTCACCGAGCTCGTGGCCGAGACAGTGCCCAGATCGTTACACCATTCGTGCAGGTCGGAACTTACCCGACAAGGAATTTCGCTACCTTAGGACCGTTATAGTTACGGCCGCCGTTTACTGGGGCTTCGATTCAGAGCGTGAACCCCTCCTCTTAACCTTCCAGCACCGGGCAGGTGTCAGGCCTTATACTGCGTCTTTCGACTTTGCAAAGCCCTGTGTTTTTGTTAAACAGTCGCCTGGGCCATTTCTCTGCGATCTGCCGAAGCAGACGTCCCTTCTCCCGAAGTTACAGGACTAATTTGCCGAGTTCCTTAGCCACGATTCACTCGAGCACCTTAGGATTCTCACCCCGACTACCTGTGTCGGTTTACGGTACGGGTCTCTCTGACCTATGCTTAGAGGGTTTTCTTGGCAGTCTTTACCCACACTTTCCGCTCAGCCGTAGCCTCGCGGTACTGTCAGGTTCGACAAGTTCTGCGGATTTGCCTACAAAACTTCTATCTACACCCTTTAACGTGGAATTCCGTCTCCACGCGGTGGTTTCAAGCCTGCGTCGCCCCATCGCAGTCAGAAAAAGTATCGGAATATTAACCGATTTTCCATCGACTTCCCCTTTCGGGTGCGCCTTAGGTCCCGACTAACCCTATTCTGATTAGCATTGAATAGGAAACCTTAGTCTTTCGGTGTGCAGGTTTCTCACCTGCATTATCGTTACTTATGCCTACATTTGCTTTTCTATGCACTCCACCAAACTTCGCAGTTCAGCTTCTCTGTCCATAGAATGCTCCCCTACCTATCTGCCTAAGCAGATACCATAGCTTCGGTAGTATGCTTTATGCCCGATTATTATCCATGCTCAAGCACTCGACTAGTGAGCTGTTACGCACTCTTTAAATGAATGGCTGCTTCCAAGCCAACATCCTAGCTGTCTTCGCACTCAAACCACGTTAGTTCAACTTAGCATACATTTGGGGACCTTAGCTGATGGTCTGGGTTCTTTCCCTCTCGGACCAGGACCTTAGCACCCTAGCCCTCACTCCCGGGGATATCTACCGGCATTCGGAGTTTGTCAGGGTTTGGTAGGATGTGACTCCCCCTAGCCCTATCAGTAGCTCTACCTCCGATAGACTCACCCCGAGGCTGTTCCTAAAAACATTTCGGGGAGTACGAGCTATTTCCCAGTTTGATTGGCCTTTCACCCCTACCCACAAGTCATCCAAACACTTTTCAACGTATACTGGTTCGGTCCTCCATGGCCTGTTACAGCCACTTCAACCTGCCCATGGGTAGATCACTAAGGTTTCGCGTCTGCCCCCACTAACTCTCCGCCCTGTTAAGACTCGCTTTCGCTCCGGCTACGGACCTTAAATCCTTAACCTTGCTAGTGAGGAGCAACTCGTAGGCTCATTATGCAAAAGGCACGCCGTCATCTGCCTAAGCAGACTCCGACTGTTTGTAGGTGTACGGTTTCAGGTACTTTTTCACTCCCTTATGCAGGGTGCTTTTCACCTTTCCCTCACGGTACTTGTGCGCTATCGGTCATCTGGGAGTATTTAGCCTTGGCGGATGGTGCCGCCAGTTTCAGACAGGGTTTCTCCGGCCCCGCCCTACTCAGGATTCCACTAGGTCCAAGTTCGTTACGTCTACGGGACTATCACCCCGTCTCGTGCCGCTTTCCAACGGTCTTCGACTTCCTCCCTCTTTCCATCTCGTGGTCCTACAACCCCGATGCGGCCGTAACCGCACCGGTTTGGGCTGTTCCCCGTTCGCTCGCCACTACTTAGGGAATCACTTTTGTTTTCTCTTCCTACAGGTACTTAGATGTTTCAGTTCCCTGCGTTCGCCTCCCATTGCTGGGATATCTGCCGTAGCAGATGGGTTGCCCCATTCGGATATCTCCGGATCGCAGACTGCTTGCGTCTCCCCGAAGCTTTTCGCAGCTTGCCACGTCCTTCTTCGCCTCCAGATGCCCAGGCATCCCCCGTACACCCTTCTCTTTTTTCTTCTAACTCTTGCATACAGCTAATCGCTTAGCCGCATTTTTTGCTACTCTATCTTTTCTTACAATATGTCAAATAACTTCAGACTTCAGATCCCTTCCGTCTTCGTGGAGAATGTCGGAGTCGAACCGACGACCCCCTGCTTGCAAAGCAGGTGCTCTAGCCAGCTGAGCTAATCCCCCCAGCCACGACTTCTTCGTGGTGGGCTTGCGTGGACTCGAACCACGGACCTCTACATTATCAGTGTAGCGCTCTAACCACCTGAGCTACAAGCCCCTCTAGTTAGTTCCGTAGCCCTTTACCCTTGGCCTTTCGACCAATCTCGCAACCGAACTAAGTGAAAATACGTGATGCAGAACTAATACCTAAATTCAATAGATCCTGTTTTCTCTAGAAAGGAGGTAATCCAGCCGCACCTTCCGGTACGGCTACCTTGTTACGACTTAGCCCCAGTTACCAGTTTCACCCTAGGCGGGCTTTTACCCCCGACTTCAGGTGCCCCCGGCTTCCATGGCTTGACGGGCGGTGTGTACAAGGCCCGGGAACGTATTCACCGCGGCATGGCTGATCCGCGATTACTAGCGATTCCAACTTCATGGAGTCGAGTTGCAGACTCCAATCCGAACTGAGAACGGCTTTTAGAGATTGGCTCACCTTCGCAGGCTCGCTACTCGCTGTACCGTCCATTGTAGCACGTGTGTCGCCCTGGGCGTAAGGGCCATGATGATTTGACGTCATCCCCGCCTTCCTCACTCCTTGCGGAGGCAGTCTCCTTAGAGTCCCCACCATTATGTGCTGGCAACTAAGAATAGGGGTTGCGCTCGTTGCGGGACTTAACCCAACACCTCACGGCACGAGCTGACGACAACCATGCAGCACCTTGCACTCTGTCCCGAAGGAAAACCACCTTTCGGCGGCGGTCAGAGGCATTCTAGCCCAGGTAAGGTTCCTCGCGTATCATCGAATTAAACCACATGCTCCACCGCTTGTGCGGGCCCCCGTCAATTCCTTTGAGTTTCAGTCTTGCGACCGTACTCCCCAGGTGGGTCACTTATCGCTTTCGCTTGGGCACTCAAAACCGAAGTCCCGAGCACCTAGTGACCATCGTTTACAGCGTGGACTACCAGGGTATCTAATCCTGTTCGCTCCCCACGCTTTCGTGCATCAGCGTCAGTTGTGTCCTAGAAGTCTGCCTTCGCAATCGGCGTTCTGCGTGATATCTATGCATTTCACCGCTACACCACGCATTCCAACTTCCTCGAACATACTCAAGCCTGTCAGTATCAATGGCGGGTATCCCGTTGAGCGGGACGTTTTCACCACTAACTTAACAAACCGCCTACGCACCCTTTAAACCCAATAAATCCGGACAACGCTTGCACCCTACGTATTACCGCGGCTGCTGGCACGTAGTTAGCCGGTGCTTATTCTTCAGGTACCTACATCTATGCCTATAGCATATTATTATTCCCTGATAAAAGCAGTTTACGACCCAGAGGGCCTTCTTCCTGCACGCGGCATGGCTGGTTCAGGGTTGCCCCCATTGACCAATATTCCTTACTGCTGCCTCCCGTAGGAGTCGGGCCCGTGTCTCAGTGCCCGTGTGGCTGATCATCCTCTCAGACCAGCTACCCATCATCGCCATGGTGAGCCGTTACCTCGCCATCTAGCTAATGGGACGCATGCTCATCCTCCGACGCCAAAGCTTTCTTTCATAAACCATGCGATTCATGAATCGTACGGGGTATTATTCAGCGTTTCCACTGGCTATTCCCCACCGGAGGGTAGATTGCATACGCGTTACGCACCCGTGCGCCACTCGTAGTCTCCGAAGAGACCTTACCGTTCGACTTGCATGTATTAGGCCTGCCGCTAGCGTTCGTCCTGAGCCAGGATCAAACTCTCCATCGTAGATTTCTCTTACGATATCGTCTACTTTCCTTTAGGCTTCGCTTGTTTCGCAACAAGCAAATCTCAGTTCTGCATCTTAACGTATTTCAATGAACTCTTATTTTTTCCCCGCTTCGCCCGCTCCTCAATCCCCTGTTAAACTCTTTTTTTAACCCGTTTTTCTAAAAGCCTCGCAAAGGTAAGGGTAATTTTTAAATCTGCAAACAAATCTTCTTTTTTTTCTGAAAAAATTCAGATTCTAACCATTCAGCACTCAAAACTTACCATTTAAACAATAAGCTTTTCTGTCTCGCAGATTTTTACTAAACTTACCCGGTTTTAAAATAACGACCACTTCTTTATTGAAGGGATGACAAAGGTACAACGGGTATTTTCAATCTCCAAACCTCATTCCATCATAGTTTTCCACATTTTCCGGAATCATTTGATAATCAGCGAACAACCCTTCGCATTTTTTTCATTAATAGAATATCACCTCACAATTCTGGTTGGTTTCCTTAAAATCCGCCACCTTCCGTTCATTGAGTCGTGTATTAAAACATTTGACTACGGTCAATCCAGCCAGGGCTTCCAGCTCATTGAGTTTACGGATATCGGTATTGGAGCAGTCCAATCTTTTCAGGTTATATAAGGATGACAATGCCTTTAAATCCTTGATTTGGGTACCCGCACAAACAAGTTCTTCCAGTTTTATCAGCAAAGCCAGTGGTGCCAGGGTAGTGATGGGGGTATTTTCTACATCCAGATAGGTGAGGTTTTTCAGTTCTGACAAAGGAGACAAGCTTTGAATCGGATTGAGCGAACAGTCTATGACTTTGAGAGAAGTCAAATTTGCGATGGGGTCCAGACTGGTAACAGCCGTATTGGTGAGTTTCAACTGGCTGAGACGCAAAAACTCTGATAATGGTACAAGATCTGTGATCTGTTGATTATCGACAATCGAGAGCCCTTCCAATGAAATAATCTGGTGGAGTTGTTCCCGGTCAGGAGTTTGGTCGAGTCTGATATGATTTCGGATCACGCGTTGCCACTCATCTGAAAGGTTTTCCCACCACGATTCGAGTTTTTCAGATTCAAATATTACCAGGCAGTCTCCTCTGTGGCTTAGGAAGCGCCGCACTTCTCCTATCAGCACCTTAGTCGAGTCGCAGTATATTTCCCGAAGTTTTACAAGATCATCCAATGGCATTAAGTCCTGCACATGGGTCTTTTCCACATCCAGCAATTCGAGGTTTGTCAGTTCTTTCAGATCATTGAGGGAGTCGATGGCCGTATGCGCGCAGTTCAGGTCGGTAAGTTGGTTGAGATACCGCAGAGGGGCTATATCATGTATAAGCGTATAGCTACAGTCAAGAATTTTTAACTGAACGAGATCGGCGATCGGATCAAGACTTTCTATGGGTACATAGGCACAGTGTAGCTCTACCAGGTTGGTAAGCATGCTGAGCGGCTCAAGGTTTTTTATCGTAGGATGTGAGTTAATATCAATCCGACTGATACCTGCGACCTGATGCAATTGTTCGCGATCCGGGACTTCATTCAAATCAACACTCGCTGCAAAAACATTTTTCCAGTCATTGGGAAGCTTATCCCACCATTCGTGAAGGGTTGCAGAAGCGTAAATTACCAGGCTCCCCGGGTGGTTGCGCATAAAGCGGTTGGCCGATTCTCTGGAAACAGCCGTTTGGTCGCAATAAATTTTGCGCAATCCGGTAAGCTTATTTAATGGTTCGAGTGAAGACAGACGAGTATAATCAGCAAATATTAACCGCAATGAGGTTGCATCAGAAAGCGGGGAGAGATCATATACGGTAGTATTTTCAAGGAAAAGCGTATGCAGATTACTTTTCCCTCTTAAAGGCTCTAGGTCTGAAATCCTTGTTTCCGAACAATCCACGATCTCCAATGCCTGTAGTTTTGCCAGTGGCTGAAGAGTTGAAACATTAGTTTTCTGAAAGTATAACGCTCTCAGATTGGTCAGATTTGCCAGGGGCTGAAGATTTTCCACCTGAGTAAGTTGAATATCCAGGCGGGTAAGCTGAGAGAAGTATGCCATTGGACCAAGATCCATGAGACGGGTATTACCAGCCAGAATTTCCCGAAGGCTTACCGCATATCTCATTGGGGAGAAATCCATTACCAGAGTATTCTCACATTTCAGCACCTCAAGCCTGGTGAGATTGCGCAAAGGCGTAAGATCATGGATGGTAGTACCGGAAATATTCACTTCTTTTAACCGGGTCAGCTTATTGAGCGGTTCCAGGTCAGTGATAGAAGGATTATAAGATAAGTCTATCTTTTCCAGACGCATAATTCTTCGCAAGTCTGCAAACAACAGATCAGACTGGATAATGACAGGCAAGCCTGAAGGTCCGATCAGCGTATCCCCAATTTGAGCCGTATCACTCATAGTCAGAATCTCTGCCATAGACAATGAGTCTGTCACTGATACATCTTTAGCAAAAACTGCCCGCCAGTCAAAGGACAGTTGGTTCCACCAATTGGCAAGGTCTTCTTCTTCTGACAGCCGGGTTGTATAAATGCTGGCAATCTTCAACACCCTCGACTCCGGGTCGAGGTTTATTTCCACGATACGAGGCTGAACATGATAGACACTATCACCATCAAAAGTCACCCCTCTGAGTACACGGTCCATATTAACCTGAAAATACAGTTCACCTGCATCATTAATCTCGTGGCTTACTTCGGTGATGAGAAATTCAAAGGAGACGTATTTAAAGAAAAAATCAATATCCTTTAAATAAGCCTGAATATCTTTATTGGTAACCGTCGACCGGTATTCGGCAAGGTCATCTTCGATCTGGACTTCAGGATCGCGAAAGATCTTCAGATAACTTTGACTAATAATAATCTCTTTTTCACGGGCAGAGGCCGAGGAGTCTCCAATAGCATTAAAAGTGAATTGAAGAAAGGAAATCAGTTGCCTAACCTGTTGCTTATATTCAGCTATAGTAGTTGTATCAGGTGAGGAAACTTGAGCATGAAGTGTGGGTGCGACACCCAACCCCAGAGAGACAACCAAAAGCAAGTGCAGAATCCTTGTCATTGATGATAGATGTATTTTAGTAAAATATCTTTTTTGCCGGGTGGGACTTCGGTCATTTGAGAGATCAGCCAACCACGATTAAACCCGGAACGCATAAACTCAGCTAATTCAAAATACCAGCCATCAATCTGAAAAAAGTGAAACTTCACCTTTTTAACAGTTTTAAACGTAAGGTTGCCCCGCTTTAGTTCATATAGAAAAAGCGTAAGGTAATCGGGGGCATACCCTTTTAGCGCATATTTTTCTACATTTTCATCCTTCCTGAATATCTTAATAAGGTTCATAAAATCGAGTTCATGACTCAGAGGATGAATAAACGGCGGTGCAGTACCGGATTCTCTCCGAGGTTCAAATACGCGGCTAAAGGGCTCAAAATACACATTGGTAAATACCCATTTGGAGCCTACTTCTGCTTCCTCCAGTTGCAGGAAAAGCGTGACGGGCATTTCCTGTCCATTATAATAAAAGATAGTATTCACTTCTGCAAACCAGTCTCCACCGTGGAAGTTGAGATATTTATTTTTGACAGCATTGATAAACCGCGCCTTCATGGAAGGAGTGATCGAAGTATTTTGCTCATCAAACAGAACGTCGAGATAATCACGGCGAAGTTTAGGGTTGTGATATAAACTATCGCCGGGATAAAACCGATTGCCATCGAGTCCTTCTTCACAATTAAACCGACGAAAAAATTGATTAACCTGTTTGGTTTCGGCATACATTACACTTTCGTCGCCGAGATATTCCTTTACGATTTGTGCGTAAAGGAGAAAAGGACATAACCACAGAAGGAGAAACATCAGGAGCAGTTGCGAGAAAAATCCTTTGGAGGTCAACAAATGGGTCAGAATTAAGAAGTTGAATGACAAATACCGGAAGGTTGCAATACACTGATTTCATACGCAAAAGGGGAACAGGAAGATATCCTGCTCCCCTTACATGTGGTTATTTCATTAAAAGTCCGCAGGCCCACGAACTAGGGCAATGTCTCGGTAACGCGGATATCGCCCAGAAGCACATCCCAGAATTCAATGAGACGGCCACTGATTTGTGTAGATTTCCGCTTAACATAGACGGTAATGTCTTTTTTGGTAATATCCTTATAAGTGAGTCCGTCATCGGTAGTTCCTTCAAACCGCTGATAAATGGTAATCACCCCTACATAGGTACCATCGGGTTGTAGTTCGAGGTCGCTAATGTATTGAATATTGTACCAGTTCACGGTGACATGATCATAATTGAGAGCCATCAGTCTTTCAAAATACCGTCTGACCTCAAAATTCTGAATTTCATCCCGGTAAAGAGAAGAAACGCCGATTTCACTACCTTCAGCGAATAGTTCTACAGCACGGTCGATCACCCGGTTTCCTTCGGAAAAAGGGGTTTCTTTATTTCCAATGATAGAAATATAGCGGCTCAGATCCCGTACTTTTTCAATTGCCAGGGAGTCAATTGCGCGTTTTCTTTCAGGGCTGATTTCATCCTGAGCAAACAATGGCAAGGTAAAGGCGATTCCGAAGAAGGCCAACAGGAAATATTTATAACTTTTTATCATGAGAAAAAGGCATTATTCTGGTTTCTGAATAGGAAAATCTCGGTGGATAGTGATTCGGCGCTGGGTCATTTTTTGATCAGGTGAAGTTCTTTGATTTTACCCTGGGCATCAAAGACCACGTTTTCCACTTCGTTAGGATTTTTCTTCTGATCCTTGAGATAGTTCAGATATTTGCGGATTGTGGTGGGGCGGTCATAGTCATTCTGCCCATTTTCCTGAACGATGATAACTAATACAGGAACGTCATCAGAAGAAAACAATTCCATTGCCTGATCGATTTTCATATTGGCGATATTCAGACTGGAAGCATTGGCGACATCGTTAAAATAACCGTTAAGACTCGCCGTGAAAGCATTTGCTGCATCCTTTTCTTTTTGCTCTTTTTCCAGTGCCAGAAGCCTTGCCCGTTCAGCTGCGAGTTTATCCTCTGCCTGACGGATCATCGCAACGACGGTCGGATCGGTAATTCCCATAGCTTTAATAGCTGCCAGCTCTTTTTCCGCGGCATCTACCTGAGCCAAACTTGTGTATCTGGCGTCGAGGATGGCCTGGAGAGCTGCTTTTGCTTTTGCCAACTGGGCATTAGCGGCGGCCATGGAAGATTCCTGATTATCAGTTTCAGTGATTTTTTTCTTCGATTTACACCCGACTGGGCCGCCCAGCAACAGAAATAATGCTAACATCAACAGTCCTGTGCTGCGCAACACGGTCGGAATACGACCAGGGGTCTGATTTGTCTTTCCCCAAGCTAAATGAGGGTTATTCCAATACATAATCTAGGTTTATTTAGTGATCCTGCCTAATAATATAGTTCCTGTTTTAATGTAAACCAAATCAGGAAAAACACCCATAAAATTATATTTTTTTCCAGAACCACAAAAGGGAAAAGGGTTGCCTGTTCAGGAAATAAAAGGGTTTTTTTGTCTGTTTCATCCTTTTTCCTCAAACCGGTTTTTCATCCACATCATCTACAAACAAAACGGCGACAGCACCCATCAGCAGAAAGACCCCGGCTGTAACGATCGCGTAAATAGGGTGGGAATTATAGACATACTTCACCATGGGTCCCCCGATGATTCCATTCAGAATCTGAGGGCCGGTAATAAAGAAATTAAATATTCCCATATATATACCCATTTTTCCTCCCGGAATAGATCCTGCAAGAATCGCATAAGGCATTGCCAGGATACTTGCCCAGGCAATCCCGATACCTACCATACTAAAAATCATCAGGTCAGGGTCTTTAATAAAAAACAGAGAAATCAGCCCAAGGCCACCGGCGGTGAGCCCGACCGCGTGTGTGCGTTTTCGCCCCAGTTTAAGTGCGATGGCAGGGAGTAGCAGGGCAATAACGGTAGAAACCAGGTTATAGATCCCAAAGAGAAAACCTACATTTTGCCCGGCTTCCTGAAACTGGGGAGACTGAGTATCGTTTGCATCAAGCCCATACACATGGGTTGCAATAGCTGACGTCATAAAAACCCACATGGAAAACAGCGCAAACCAGGAAAAAAACTGAACCAGCCCCAGTTGCCGCATCGTTTTGGGCATATGAATAAAGTCATTGACTATTTCGCCAAAACCGGAACGGACGACGGCAGGCTCTTCTTCTACGGGGTGGTATTTTTTATATTCTTCGGGGGGATATTCTTTGGTAGTAAAAATGGTCCAGAGAATAGAGGTAATAAAAAAAGCTGCACCTACATAAAAGGCCAGAAACAGGTAGCCATAATTGCCAAAATCATCCCGCGATTGGCCAAGTCCCATCCAGTCCCCCAGGATATTGGGAAGCCAGGAACCGATCACCGCACCAAGCCCAATCAGGCAGGTCTGAACAGAAAAACCCAATGTGCGCTGGTCAGAAGGGAGCATATCTGCAACGAGTGCACGAAAAGGCTCCATTGCGACATTAATAGAGGCGTCCATCATCATCAGCATACCCGCACCCACATATAACGCAGGGATGACCGCAGTCAATGCACCGCTGTTTGGAAGGAAAACAAGGGCGAGCGAAGCCAGTACAGCGCCGGTCAGGAAATAGGGTTTTCGCCTTCCCATACGGTTCCATGTACGGTCACTATAATGCCCGATAATGGGTTGAACAATCATCCCGGTTATGGGCGCAACAAGCCAAAACCAGGAGAGATGCTCAACATCAGCACCAAAGGATTGAAGGATACGGCTGGCGTTGGCGTTCTGAAGTCCAAAACCGATCTGAATGCCCATGAAGCCAAAGCTCATATTCCAGATCTGCCAGAAAGTAAGACGTGGTTTTTCCATTGATAGGTAGTAGTAAGTCCAGATTAAAAAAATTCTACGTGAACATAAGCATAAAATGGGGTTCACGAAAATGTATCAGGGTGCCAATTGATCCAATGGTACGTTTTAAGCAAGAAATAAAGTTCCAATTTATCCGCTGGTGCGAAGCAGGGATAAAGACCTGTTAATTTCAGGTCTTAAAAAAAATCACGCTACTCACCATGCAGGTAATCCTATCATTTTTTTAGCTGAAAATTCTCCTCATATTCTCACAAATACACGAGTTTTATGCATTATTCTCTTATCAACTAAATTACTACTTCGTATGACTAAACTAATCCACGTAATTCAACTGGTATTTGCCTTAGTCCTGCTTCCGGGTTTTGTGTTGGGGCAAAAAACCCTGACAGGAAAAGTTACGGATTCGGCGACAGGTGAACCATTGGCTGGTGCGAGTGTTTTGGTAGTAGGAACTACTACCGGAGCCTTTACTGGTCAGGACGGAAGTTTCCGTCTGACGGTCCCTGATGGAGCACAAAAACTCCGCATCACTTATCTGGGATATATCCCACAGGAGCTTTCCGCAGATGCCGACGATATTCTTATCATCAGCATGGTCTCTGAAGCCATCACCACCGACGAGGTTGTGATTATTGGTTATGGTTCGGTAAAAAAGGACGATGCCACCGGATCTGTTCAGGCGATCAAATCTGAGTACTTCAACAAAGGTAACATTACCTCTCCCCAGGAACTGCTTGCAGGTAAAGTTGCCGGTGTGCAGATCACAACCGGTGGTGACCCGGGAGGAGGCTCTACAATCCGTATCCGCGGTGGATCTTCACTCAGTGCTACCAACGACCCGCTCATCGTTATTGACGGGGTACCGGTTGCCAATGACGGTATTTCTGGTTCCAGAAACCCGCTGAATATTGTCAACCCCAACGATATTGAAACTTTCACTGTACTGAAAGACGCTTCGGCAACCGCCATCTATGGTTCGCGGGCTTCGAATGGTGTCATTCTGATCACTACCAAAAAAGGTAAGCTTGGCAAAAAGGTAAGTGTGAACTACAACGGAAGCATCTCCCTCAGCAACCGCATCAATGAAATTGATGTACTGACCGCAGATGAATACAGAGACCTGATCAATACCCGTTATCCTGACGGACACCCGGCTCGTGCACTTCTGGGTACAGCAAGCACCGACTGGCAGTCAGAAATTTTCCAGACAGCGACCTTTCACGATCACAATGTGAGCGTTTCCGGAGGAGTTGGTTCTGTACCATACCGTGTTTCTCTGGGATATACAGACAAACAAGGCATTCTGAAAACAGACCATTTTGGACGTACTACTGCTGCGCTCAACGTAAACCCCAAATTCCTCAATAACACACTCCAGGTGAACATTGGGCTGAAGAGCATGTTCTCCAGAGATCAGTTTGCCAATCAGGGAGCGATAGGTTCGGCAGTAAGTTTTGATCCGACCAAACCGGTCAGAGATGACAACAGTGCGTATGGAGGTTTTTATACCTGGACACAGGCCAATGGCAACCCTAATACCCTGGCACCCGCAAACCCCGTGGCATTGCTCGAAATGAGAGATGACCGTTCTAATGTAACCCGCTACATCGCCAATGCAACCATCGACTACCGGTTTTGGTTTTTGCCTGATCTGAGAGCCAATCTTAACCTCGGTTATGACCACTCCAGAGGCGAAGGGACCGTAGATGTTCCGGCAAATGCAGCTTTTGCTTTTGTAGATGGAGGCCGGAAGCAGGAATACTGGCAGGAAAAAAACAATGAATTGCTGGAATTTTATCTCAACTATACGAAGAAGTTTGGCTCCTCGAACCTCGACGTAATGGGTGGATATTCCTGGCAGCATTTTTACAGGGATAACTACAATTTCTCGACCAGCGCAGATGGATCGAAAGTTCTGCAACCTGCCAATACCTTCCCGAAAGAGTACTACCTCGTTTCGCTGTTTAGCCGTGTGAACTATACGCTGATGGATAAATTCCTCTTCACCTTCACATTGAGAAGAGATGGTACTTCGCGTTTTTCTGAAGATAACCGCTGGGGTATGTTTCCTGCTGCTGCTTTCGCATGGAAAATCATGGACAATGGAGAGGCTAAATTTTCTCGTTTGAAACTCCGTCTGGGCTATGGTATTACCGGTCAACAGGATATTGGCGACGATTACTATCCTTATCTGGCTCGCTATCAGAACAGCTTAAACAACGCCCAGTATCAGTTTGGCAATACCTTCATCAATACCCTTCGCCCCAATGGCTATGATGCCAATATCAAATGGGAAGAAACCACGACCTATAACTTTGCCCTCGACTACGGATTTTTGAAAAACCGCATCTACGGATCGATTGAATATTACCGCAGAACCACCACTGACCTGCTGAACTTCATTCCCGTACCTGCCGGAACCAACCTGACCAACTTCATCACTACCAATGTCGGTGATCTGGAAAACAACGGGGTTGAGTTTTCGATCAATGCAGTTCCTGTCCAGAAAGATGACTTTACATGGGAACTGGGCTTTAACGTAACTGCCAATAAAAACAAAATCACCCGTCTGACTGCTTCCGAGGATCCAAACTATCCGGGTGTATTGGTAGGCGGAATCAGCGGTGGTGTAGGTAATACCATCCAGATCCACAGCGTAGGTTATCCTGCCAATTCCTATTATGTATGGGAACAGGTATATGACGAAGCCGGAGTGCCTATCGAAGGATTGTATGTAGACCGGAATGGCGATGGACAAATCACCCTGGATGACCGCTATCGTTTCCAAAAACCCGCACCTGATGCATTCTTCGGCTTTACTTCCCTGCTGAACTATAAAAACGTCTATTTTTCATTTGCAGGAAGAGCCAGTGTTGGAAACTATGTGTACAACAACGTTTTGTCTGATCAGGCCTTTTACAACCGCCTGTACAACAGCACCGGTATCATCAACAATGCCCATTCAGACATTACCGCCATCGACTTTACCGTACCACAATACTTCAGCGACCATTTTATCCAGGATGCATCATTCCTGAGACTGGACAACATTACGCTGGGGTATAGCTTCCTCAATCTTTTTGGAGGAAAAGGGTATGCAAAACTTTCCGCAACTGTACAGAACCCTGTTTTGTTTACTCAGTATCAGGGAATCGATCCGGAGGTATTTAACGGTATTGATAGCAATATCTATCCCCGTTCCAGAACGTTCATGTTGGGTCTGAATGCAGGTTTTTAATCAAAAATTAAAACAGAAATGAAATTATCTTTTAAATATCTCATAATCATAACGCTGGGAACGTCTGTATTTATGACTTCCTGCTTTAAGGATTTGAATGTCATCCCACTGGATCCGGACGAAGTTACTTCCGCCGTGGTATATGACAACCCGGCTGCATACCGCCAGGTACTGGCCAAATTATATGCGGGTTATGCACTCAGCGGTCAGGAAGGTCCTTCCGGCCAGCCCGATATCAGTGGTATTGATGAAGGTTTCTCCACTTACCTTCGCCAGTACTGGAAAGCCCAGGAGCTTCCTACAGACGAAGCAGTTATTGCATGGAATGACGGGAACATTCACGACTTTCACCAGCAGGACTGGAATGCGAGTAATGAATTTATCACGGCCATGTACAACCGGATTTTTTATCAGATCTCTCTGGTGAATGAATATCTGAGAGAAACTACTGATGCAAAGCTCGACAGCCGCAATGTGGATGCAGGAACCCGGGCAGACGTAGCAGAATACCGCACAGAAGCGCGTTTTCTGCGCGCACTTAGCTACTGGCACGCGCTGGATCTTTTCAGAAATGTACCTTTTGTAACGGAAGAAGATGCTGTGGGCTCTTTTTTCCCTGAGCAAATCCAGAAAGGGGATCTGTTTACCTTTATTGAAAGCGAACTGCTCGAGATCGAATCACAAATGGCTGCCCCAAAGCAGAATGAATATGGTCGCGCAGATCAGGCAGCAGCATGGACATTGCTTGCCAAGCTTTACCTCAACGCAGAAGTTTATACCGGTCAGAACAAATACACCGAGTGTGTTACTTATTCCAAAAAAGTCATCGACGCCGGGTACACCCTGGATGCAAAGTATGAAAACCTCTTTCTGGCAGACAATGACCAGTCCGATGAGATTATTTTTGCGATCAACTTCGACGGAACCCGCAGCAAAACCTGGGGAGGAATGACTTTCCTGGTGCATGCAGCCGTAGGAGGGGGAATGAGTCCTGTCGAATTTGGTATCGATGGTGGCTGGGGGGGCATTCGTACGACCAGTGCGATTGTTGATAAATTCCCGGCTGTAGGTACCGGTAGTGTAGTAGTTGCGCCCAATGATGGTAATACCGCCAGCTATCCTGTACTCTATGTTCCCGGAGGATATCAGGGATGGGATCCTGCCACAGCGAATGTACTGACTTCTCCTGCAAGTGATAACAAGTATGAAGGTTATATCTGGTTTGATGCCGGAACCGAGTTCAAATTTACCCCTGGTCCCAATTGGGATTTAGACTATGGCGATAACGGTGCAGACGGAACACTCGATCAGGGAGGCAGCAATGTCGCAGTTGCAGATGCAGGTCTCTACAAAATAAATGTAGATATAAATGCACTTACTTATACACTGGCAAAAACCGAATGGGGAGTCATTGGCTCTGCAACGCCGGGAGGCTGGGATTCTGATCAGAATATGACCTATAATCCAACCGAAGGCGCGATGGTAATTACGGCAGATTTGGTTACCGGAGAAATGAAATTCCGTGCCAATGACGACTGGGGACTCAACTATGGAGATGACGGTGCGAATGCTATTCTGGAAGCAAATGGTGCAAATATTGCCATTCCTTCGGCAGGTACTTATCTGATCAAATTGTATCTCGACAAGCCGGACTACACCTACTCTATCGAACTTACCAGCTTTGACCGCAGGGCAATGTTCTACACAGATGGTCAATCCAAGGAGATTGAGGATATTTCCCAGTTTACCCAGGGATATGCAATCACAAAATTCAAAAATGTAACTTCTTCCGGCACACCGGGTTCTGATCCTACTTTTGTAGATACAGACTTCCCCATGTTCCGACTGGCGGATGTATACCTCATGTATGCAGAGGCTATCCTCAGAGGCGGAGGCGGTGCAAGTAAAGCAGAGGCCCTGGCAAGAGTAAACGAAATCAGAGAAAGAGCTTATGACGGCCCTTCCGGCAATATCACTGAATCAGAACTCGACCTCCCGTTTATCCTTGATGAGCGAGCAAGAGAGCTGGTATGGGAATGCCACAGAAGAACTGACCTCATTCGTTTTAGCCAATTCAGCAATTCCACCTACCTGTGGCCATGGAAGGGCGGAATTCCGGAAGGGAAATCAGTTTCTGAGGATTACGATGTATATCCGATCCCGGCATCTGACATTACGGCCAACCCCAACCTACAACAAAATAAAGGCTACTAAGCCCAGGTTTTAACAAAAGAATAATTGTCATGATTAAAAAATATTTCATCCTTCTCGCTACAGCTCTGATTGCTGTATCCTGTGTGGAGAAAGAGTTGAATCCGATTCTTCAGATCGGTGACGCACCTTCGATCACCAGCCCGACCGGAGACGCCAGCTTTGTTCTTACGGAGGATAAGGCCGACGATCTTCTGCCAACCTTTGCGTGGACAGCTGCGGACTTCGGATTTTCAGCCGCTGTAACCTATACTGTAGAGATAGATGTAGCTGGCAACAGCTTTGCTGATGCTGTTACCCTTGCCGTAGTCAACGGACTTTCCATGGAGGACCTCACCGTAGGTAAACTTAATGGAATCATGCTGGCAAAAAGCCGTCCCGATGGCGTTGCTTCGGCGATGGACGTACGCGTAGTCGCCACGGTTAATCCTGATGTTTCACCGGTATATTCTGCGACTGTTCCGATCAACGTTACACCTTATAAGGCGAATATTGTGTACCGCAAATTACAGGTACCGGGTGCTTATCAGGGTTGGGATCCTGCAAAGGAAAACACGGTCATTTACGACAGAAAAAGCAACGGTAACTTCGAAGGTTACATTTATTTCGCTGACCCCAACGTTGAGTTCAAATACACTGATGGCCCAAGCTGGGATGTCAACTGGGGCGATACTGGCGCAGACGGCACGTTGGATCCGGGTGGAGACAATATCAAGGCCGTTGAAAACGGTTACTATCGGCTGAATGTCAATCTCAATGCCCTGACACATACTTATGTGAAAACGGACTGGGGATTGATCGGTTCTGCTACCCCCGGGGGTTGGGATTCAGACCAGAATCTGACCGTTGATCCGACGACAGGCATCATGAGCATTACTCTTGACCTTGTAGTTGGAGAGATCAAGTTCAGAGCCAACGATGACTGGGCGATCAATCTGGGCGACAATGATGCTAATAAATCCCTCGAATACGACGGAACCAATATAGCTATCACAGAAGACGGCAACTATACGGTTGAATTGATCATCAACGCCGCCGACTATACCTATAATGTGAAAAAGAACTAGTAGTAGTAGTTAGTTTTATATGAAAAGAGCGGTCCATATGGATCGCTCTTTCTTTTATAATAGTAAAAACACTTCTATCAGGCAGTTTTAGCTTCAAAAGACTTCCCACTCTTTTCTACGAATCCGATCAGATCGTGCAGTGATTCCATAACGGTAACATCCCTGGGCATTTCGTTTTTTCTACTCATGGCCTGAAAACCCGCCAAAAGAAGTCCTGTACTGGGGTAGCGCCTTCTGAGATCCCGGGCAAAAGTCACCACATGTTCGTTGGCTGGAGCCGTTGTAATGACCGATAATAAATAATCGGGGTTATACTTTTCACAAATCAAATCCAGGTCTTCCAAAGGCAGGCTCTGCCCCAGATAAATTACTTTATGACCGCGGGATTTGATGATATAAGCCGAAAAGAGCAGGCTCATTTCATGCAATTCTCCATCAGGAAGGAACAATGCATATTTTTTCGCCGGGGTAGCTGAAGGGCGATTTACCTGACCATCAATCGCGACAATCATCTTCTGACGAATCAGGTTGGAGATAAAATGCTCATGCGCTGGATGAATGCTCCCTGTTTGCCAAAGTATTCCAATCCTGCCCAGAAAGGGATAAACGATATTCAGCATGGTTTGCTCGAAACCATACTTCAGTGTATTCGTTGATATAATTTTATCAAAGCGATCTTCCTCCAGATTCACCATCGCAATCGTAAGCGCGTCAATCTGATTTGGAAATTCCGGACTGGTATCAGAGACACTTTTTACCCTGCTATGAATCTCGGCAGCCGTAAGTGAAGCAATTTTAGATATTTTTAGCCCATTGCGGTTTAGATATGAAACATTCAGGATCAGTTTCAGATCCTCGTCGTCATAGTATCGGATGTTTGTATTCGTCCGTTTAGGTTCCAGAATACCATACCGCTGCTCCCATATCCTCAGGGTGTGTGCCTTAATCCCCGATAGCTGCTCCAGGTCTTTGATAGAATAGTTACCCAAAATTTATTTTTCTTACAAAAAATCCGTTTAACTGTTTAAAGAGGTAATAACCATCAATTAATAAGAATGTTCTGATTTCTCAAAATTTGTCTAATCATTAATGAATCGGTACCTTCGAGAAATATCTGTTGATATGTATAAAATCCCTGCCATATTTATCCTCCTCCCTGTTTTTGCATTTTTTAGCTGCAAAAAAAATACGCAACAATCAGGGGATAAAATTCCAGATCCGCCAGTCGCGACTGAGACTCCCCCTTCAGCCATCTCGCCTAAAGAGAAGATTACCGGCATCCTGCTGGCTTATTACAATGATCTTTCCAATGAAGAGTTGGATGAAACAAAATATTTTGCGCCTACCCTTAACAAATTTTTCAACTCTGAAGATATTTCCCGCGAAAAAGTAGCAAACAGCGTCAGGGCAGGCTTTAAAACGATGGACAACCGCTCCATTTACCTCAACAACAAAAGCCTCCAGATTATCCCTTCAGGTGATGGATATATCGCTGAGTTTTCCGGAGTCTCTGCTTATACCCCTGCCGGAAAAACTGAAAAAGTCGAACAACTTTTCAGCAATCGGGTATCCTTTAATAAAGACTTTTTAATTACGGGCTACGAAGCCATCGAGAACCCTTCCGCCAACACCCTCAACCGGGAAGGGCAATCCGCCAGTCAAATGGACGCTGCCAAGGCGATTCTCGGAGCAATTCGATCGGGTAATCCCGAAAAAGCTACAGCTTATATTCATCCTCAAAAAGGGTTTTACCTGCTTACCCAGCCTGGAGCGGTAAGTGTTCCGTACTTCTGCAACAATCTTTCAGACATTTACCAGTACGCCCCCTGGATGAAAAAAGGTAAACCGGAACTGGACGCCCAGCCTGTTGAAGCGAAACTTCCTGACTTCGACTGTGGGGATCTTTTTTCCAAACAAGGGTGTTTTATGGCTAATGTTTCCGGATATAAGGATATTTCCAGCCTGATGCGCAGTCTCAGAGAGTTACAACTGGGCAATTATGACGACGCTCAAATAGCCAAAGCCACTGATATAGAAAGTTTTGTTTCCGTACAGATTATCGATACAGACGCAAATCTTGGGTTTCTGCTGGGGCTTATTGACGGAAAATGGTACCTGCTTATAATGGATATGGCCACGTATGAATGTTCGGCCTAGCGTATGAGTATCTTGGCAGAATAAACACCTGCGTGATTTTCAAGCTTCAGCAGATATATCCCCGGAGAAAAGCTGGTGGTAGGAAAATAGATATTTCGCTGCCCCGGAAGCGTCTGTATCTCCGCAATATATTGCCCGGTGATATTGACTATTGAAGCCGTCATTTCATATTTTCCACAATCTCCTGTTTCTATCCTGATTCCTGATTCAGTTTCTGTGACCAATATATTGCAGAGAGAAGCCAGGTCTCTGATACCGGTATTCATAATTCCTACTTCACTGATAGCTACATCTCCGTGGATAGGCCCGGCCAGTTCCATAAGCGTAGCAATAGAAGCTTTGACCACCTGAAGCATAAAAGTAAAATTCAGCGTGCCAATCGAATCCCCAGAGGTATGATAGTTGAAGTTCCGAAAATTGGCTCCATCGGTGATCATGAGTGCAGGAATTCCTGTTGCCCAAAACCATGCGTGATCTGAGCGAAGCAAGTCCGGAACCAACGCGGGGTTGTTGGGCGCAGTGAGCGTGATGACACGCAGATCAGGAACATATTTTGCCGCACAGGAGTCAAACTTTTGTTTGAGTAAAGTACTGTTACCATCGGCCACATTGGTAATAAAATTGCCCCGTGAACTGTCGGCAACCACCTCGTTATAAGCTGTAGGAAACAACAGATTAAAACCCGCAGGAAAAACCTGAGTATTGGGAGCCTGGTCAAAATAACCAATCATTTCCAGGTTCACGACACCCTGAATCGTCTCCCACGACTGAATACCCTGATTTACATACAATTGACTTCCCAGTGTGCCGGGTTCTTCCTGATCAAAACCAATAAATCGAAGGTTATTTTTAAAGTATAATGGCGCCATTAAACGAACCGCTTCAAGCATGCCAGCGACAGCAGAGCCATTGTCGTCAGCAGCGGGACTGTTAAACACACCATCTACATGGCCATCGAGGATCCAGGTTTTTGTGTCATCCACATGGCCCAGGTGCAGGCCGATGATATTTTCGAGGGTATAATTGCCAAAAGTAAGAGGTTGCCGGTAGGTAGTGAGACCTGCGGCGATAAAACGGTTTTCAACCGAATCTTTTACAGCCTGAAGGTGAGCCAGACCGGCAGTAGAATGACGAATGCCTTCGATCCAGGAAAGATCATTTTTGAGCCGAAGGCTGTCGGCCTGATCTACAATCGACTGAATGTCGATTTCTTCCCTGTCGTCGGCGACGAGTTTTACGCGTGCCAGCACCGTACTGATTGGCTGAGGCGCATGCCAGATAATCTGCTTTCCTGTACCAGGAGTAACCGGAAAGCCCACATCACCTGCAGCTGTCGAAACATCGACAAGGTAGGTGTCGCCAGCGTTATTTGACAATCGAAAAAAAATCTCCACACTGTCGCCTTCAGCGTCTGTGAGATCATAGGATACAGTAAGCTGATTGTCTGTATAACTAAACGATGCATGCAGATTGAGAATCTGCGGAGGGGTATTTTGTGCAAAAAGGCCGGAAGTGAGGCAAAGTAGCAGGAGCAGTATATTCGTTTTCATCGCCAGAAAGATTGAGCTTAAAAATATACAACTTATTCAGACATAAAAATAAAGCGGGAATCCGGATATACTCCAGATTCCCGCTGTGATATAAAGATATTACTCCGAATAATAGGGAGCAACAACTCAATTATGATGCGATTGCGCGGATTTTAGCTTCCAGAGAAGCAATAACCGGCTCATTGATTTTCTCAACGGTAACTTTAATACCTCTGGTAACAGGGTTGGTTTTCAGACTAAATTTTCTTTTTCTCGCTCTTGTGCGAAGTCTGTTTTTCTTTATGGTGAATTTCTTTGACATGATCTGTGGCTCGTTTTTCTTACAGTGGGTGCAAAAGTAGAAATATTCTTTGGAAACTCAAACCTATTCTTTGGAAAATTACTCAAGTTCTTCATTGAAATACACTTTATAGAAATACATTCTTCTTTGTTCGTCATATCCGCGCTCCATAAAGTCGGCTACTTCTTCTATTTTGCGGTTATTCATGCGTATTTCTATTTCTGTATCAAGTCGAATCAGACTGGCAAATTGTTTTTTCATTACCCTGACTCCGTATTTTGAAATCGGAAATCCTTCTTCTGCGGGTGGAAGCCCCTGCTCCTGCTCAAAGTTGAGTCTGTAGTCGTCAAATTTCTGACTCTCCTCTGAAGTAGGGAATACGGTAAGCTTGAAGTCTTCAATATCGAGTTCCTTATTTTTGGTAAAATAATTCAGGGACTTATTCAAAAATACCACCTGATCCTTTTTGTCTTTATCCTTTCCGATCACGTGTTCGCAATATTCTTTGGTAAGATTGAGAAATTGTTCGGTCTGATAGCGATTGTCCTGAATACGAATCACATGTAAAAAATCATCGCGCCAATACTGCGCATCTTCACTTCCTTTGTCAATCATCAGCACGCTATAACCGTCATCGGCGAATGTATTAAAGATCAGGCAGCCCTTGTCGAGTTTACGCAGGTTAACCCCCAATTCTACCGTCATCGTAACCTCTTGATCTTCTCCGCTCCCAAATTTCAAAAACTGATCTTTATGCTCAGACTTAAATATTCCGATAGCTTCCAGTTCGACCCCATCTACCACACACTCTCTGAAAAGCCCAACATATAACTCACCGCTTTTGATATGCGGATGCCCCGACTGGGCATATAAATGGTTGAGAATATGTACAGACTGGTCGAGAAAAGCTTCCCTTCCCATCGTAAAGATGCGGTTGCAGTAAATAAATAGCTCGTTGAAATTCAGGTCAGTGGCATGGGTAAACTTAAAAAACTCATCCGTTTTAAACGGGTTGAGAAAATAGTCTTTAAGGATCAGTGCCATATCCTCATCGAAGGGGAATAATTCGTGAGAGGCTACTACGCCTTCATTTTTGGCTTTATTACCCACTTTATGAAGGGCGAGGGTGGTCAGTCTGGCCTGAGAAAGGTTCAGCATAGAAAATCGGTTTTATCAAAATATGTAAGCCGCAAATATACAGGTTTGCCCTTTACAGAAAAGAAAAAGCGGCAGCAATCCTGTTGGCCGTCACGCCTTCCTGTCCATATTCTCTGGCAGCCGCATCGCCTGCCTTTCCATGGAGATAAACGCCCAGTGCAGTCGCTATCGAAGGTGAATAACCCTGGGCACACAGACTGCCAATGATGCCCGACAACACATCTCCCGAGCCACCTGTAGCCATTCCCGAATTTCCGGAGGTGTTTACGTAGGTGATCCCTTCTGGCGTTGCAATAATGGACCCGGCCCCTTTCAGGAGCGTAATCACTTTTCTTTTGACAGTCAGTTCTTCCGCTACTTCCAGTCTTTGCTCACTGACATCGTCTCTGCGGATAAGTCGCTGCATTTCCCCGGGATGAGGGGTAAGAATGGCTTTTTCGGGTAAATAGTTCCACAAATCTGTGCGAATCGCCAGAAAATTCAGCGCGTCGGCATCTACAACCACGGGTACCTCAATCATGGGTAAAATCGCCGCCAGAAAAGCCTGGGTTTCAATATCCTGTCCCATACCAGGTCCCAGAACCACGACCGATTTTCCGGCCAGAATCTCCCGAAAAACATCTGCATCCCGCTCCATCAACCGCGACCTTCCGGGTTCTCCCGCCCCGATACACATGGCTTCGGGAACAGCAGAGAGTACCGTTTGCCGGCAACTGTCGGGGGTAAATACCGTGCAAAGTCCGGCTCCTGAATGTACACCAGCCAAAGCTGTAAGGGCAACGGCACCGGCCATATTTCTGCTACCTCCGACTACCAGCATATGGCCAAACGTACCTTTATGTCCGTCATTTTTCCTTGCCCGGTACTGACTGCGAAAAAATGTTTCATCCAGTACGATTCGTCTGATATTGAGTGATTCCACGACTTCCGGCCAAATACCAATATCCAGCACAACAACTTCACCGCAGGCATTGGCGGCGGGGGTAATATAGTGGCAGATTTTGGGAAGTTGAAAGGTTAGGGTTACTACTGCTTCAGGCACCTGATTCCTGACAGCACCGGTACCCGCATCCAGTCCGCTGGGCAGGTCAATGGCCACTACAAGCGGTTTCATTTCCCGCACAACTTCAATCATCTCAGCCACAGGCCCGCGCAGTACCGACTCTACCCCAGTGCCCAGCAGCGCGTCAATCACGACCGGGCGCTGAAGGAGAATTTCTCTCAGATATTCGGGAGCAACGGAGCCATACACTTTGCGGCTGATGGGAAACCGGCTGATGATCTCCTCATTGATCCCAGCATCACCCGTATATCGGGAGGGATCGTGAGAATACAAAATCTCTGTTTCTTTTCCCGCAAGATGCAGATACCGGGCGATTACCAGTCCATCTCCCCCATTGTTTCCGGGGCCGGCCAGGACAAGAAATCTCGATTCAGCGGCAAAGCGGGAGAGTATGGCTTCAGCGGCGAGCTTCCCGGCCTGCTCCATGAGCAGGATACCCGGAAACTTACGTTCTTCGATTTGTATTTTATCAGCAGTGCGTATTTGCGCAGAGTCAGCAAGGTACATGGGTTTATTATTTACCGGCAGTAGTTTTGCCGTAGATTTCAATGTTTGTTTCGCCATTGGCTTTGACAAAACCGCGAAACATCCCGTCGGTGTTGAAAGGCATGGCAATATTGCCTTCTTTGTCAACGGCGATCAGGCCGCCGGTACCGCCCAGCTGGGCGAGTTTGTCATGAATGACATAATCCGCTGCCTCTGGCAGGGTTTTACCGCCATATTCCATCAGCGCCGACACGTCATAGGCAATGACATTGCGGATAAAATATTCTCCGTGGCCGGTACAGGAAACGGCGCAGGTTGCGTTGTTGGCATAGGTACCCGCTCCGATAATGGGCGCATCCCCTACCCTGCCATATCTTTTGTTCATCATTCCTCCGGTGGAAGTACCTGCGGCCAGATTGCCGGCTTTGTCTAAAGCCACACAGCCCACGGTTCCATGCTTTTTTATTAATGGCTCGGTTTTATCGCCGGGCTGCACTTGTTCGGGTGATACCATGGCGCGGAGTTGTTTCAGTCTTTTTTCGGTGTGGAAGAAAGTGTTATCCACGATCTCGAGCCCCATTTCTTTTGCATAGATATCTGCACCTTCCCCAGCCAACATGACGTGAACGGAGGAATCCATGACCAGCCGTGCACCAGATATGGGATGCCTCACCGTTTTTACTCCGGCAACGGATCCTGCATTTCGGGTTTTTCCGCTCATAAATGAAGCGTCCAGTTCGACCGTTTCAAGATTGGTAAAAACAGCGCCTTTGCCTGCATTAAACATGGGGTTGTCTTCCATTGTCCTGATAGCCGCCTCGACAGCGTCTTCGGCAGTACCGTCATTTGCGAGAACCGCTGCCCCGGCGTCCAGTGCATCCTGTAGTCCGGTGCGATATAATGCCTCATTTTCCGGAGACATTTCGCTTTGTTTGATGGCACCGGCACCGCCATGAATGACCATAACATAATCAGGCCGAGGTACCTGTGCGGGCATGCAGGCGGTAACCATAAAGTTTATCATCATCAGACGAAATATTTTCATAGTGTTCAACCATTTATAGAAAAACTACCTTTGCGAAAACTACCGATTATATGCAGAAACTGCAATTCTGGTTAATATTTGCATAAATTAGCTGTATATTCGAAGATAAAACCCCCGACATGCTCCGAAATTACTTTTTTCTTGTTTTGCTCATTTTTACAGGATGCGCCTCCCAACCGACTGCCTCCGGCTCTATGGAGACGACGACAACCGAAACACCGCAAGTACAGGCACCCGGGCACCGGCAATTGTTGATAGTAACGACGAAAGACTGGGACGCGGTACCGGGTACGCTCCGGAGATTTGCGTGGAAAGAGGGTCAGTGGCAGGAAGTAACACCAGCCATCGAGGTTGTTGTCGGGAAAAAAGGAATGGGCTGGGGAAAAGGAGTCAAAGATTTTACAAAATACGAAGGCCCGGTCAAACGGGAAGGCGATTTAAAGTCCCCCGCAGGTATATTCACTTTGGGAACAGCGTTTGGTTATGCGTCAAAATCAGCGGTAAACTGGATAAAAACCGAATATCACCCTGTGACAGCATTGACTATGTGTATAGAGGATGGGAAATCTGCCCATTACAATCAAATATTGGATGAAGGAACGGCCAGGGCGGACTGGAACAGCACAGATCACATGCTCAGAAAAGATGATTTGTACGAATGGGGAATGTTTGTCGAACACAACAGTCCTTCTCCTGCGGCGGGCGGAGGATCCTGTATATTTCTTCATGTAGCACAAATCAATGACGACGGAACGGCGGGATGTACGGCAATGGCAAAACCGCTGATGCTGGAAATTTTGCACTGGATAGATGCAGCCGAGTCGCCATTACTGGTACAGGTACCCGAAGATCAGTATGCCAAATTCCAGAAGATGTATCAATTACCGGACATCGGGCGATAGTTGTCTTCAAAAACCTTCTTTTAGGACAATAATTTACCAGCGAAAATTTTTTATACAGAAACTTCCCGTTCCGGTGAACATCAATAAGCGCATGTTAAAGGCAGGAATCACACCATTGAGACCAGTAGAATGACCGTTCATGTTATTTATGGCAGAGGTTGGGTATTCCGGCAAACTATTTGCTTTTACAAAGACATAACAGAATAAACAAACGATCTTTTAAAGTGTAACTAATCAAAATTGTATGTACTATATCCGAAAAACGGGACCGACCTGGTACATAAGAAATAACACTACGGGTGTAAGCAGACAACTTTCTGAACAGGAAGTAAAAGATTTGCTGGATGAGTTTCCGAATCTCCGGAATAGCACCACCGTAACGTATTTCAGAAATCGGGTCAATTCAATTTCTAATTTACCTTAGTACATTCAACCCCTGGCGCAAGCCGGAAATACACCCTAATAAGTTTTTTCATGGTGTTTGTTTGGGTTTGGACCGCTCCTTCATATTTGAAGGGCGGTTTTTTTTTTGTATTTTTTATAGCGTTGAAATTTTCCGTATTTTAGACACGTTTTGGAAGGGTTACAGCATTTTAGGTTAAAAATAGGATATTATGAATCAGGCAAAGCCGGTCCTACTGGTAGAAGACAATCTGGCAGATGAAAAACTGGCACTCCTGGCATTTCGAAAACTGGGCATTCCATACCAGATAGATGTAGCCAGAGATGGAGAAGAGGCATTGGAGTATTTATTTGGGCCAGAAAGGAAATCGGGAAACAAACCTTACCCGATCCTTATTATTATGGATTTACGATTACCCAAAGTAGATGGGTTGGAGGTTCTTGAAAGAATCAGGAAAAATCCCGATACCCAAATGATACCCGTGATCGTGTTTACCACCTCCAGTGATGCCGGAGATATTCGCAACAGCTACCTCTATGGCGCCAATAGTTTTATCAGTAAACCTGTCGATCTTGAAGAGTTTGATGAACTGATGGAAATGACGATGACCTACTGGCTGGAATACAATCAATACCCCCTGTAATACCTATAACCACATACATTTATGGAGGATTTAACTTATCATTACGCCATCGTTGAAAAAGCCATTCGCGATCTCGGAGTTGATCCAACTACCTGTCGGGGAGAAAGTCCGGGTTCCTGGAATATGGTCAAAGGCTCTGCGAGAATCATGCTGGATCTCTGGTATGTCGAACAGGAAAAACGCGCTTATTTTAGTGTCATTTCTCCGGTCATGAAGTTTCCCAAATCTGGTTCAGAATCACTTTCGAGAGAATTACTTTCGATCAACCACCTGCTGTATGGAGCAGCGTTTACCCTGTATAATGATGTAGTGTATATGCGTACCATCCGCGAGGTGGACGGCATGGACTCCAATGAAGCGGGTGCTATGCTGCTTCGGGTAGCCAACTACGCAGATCATTACGACGATATCCTTCAGCAAAAATTTCCCTATATGGAAAAAATGGGTTTTTGAGATTCGCTCAAATACCTGTTTTGCCGACAAACAACTGTGTTTTGCCAACGAATGCAATTTACCGCGTTTTTGTGCCGATCACCACGCTTGATCGACCGTTGGAGCCACGGAAACTGTATGCAGACAAAATCCGGTGGTTGGGCGAAAAACTCAGCAGCGAAGTTTCTGTATTTGTTACTTACCGACTCATTTAGTAAAGCACAGTTAATTAACTCTAGTACTACCCTCAGTTGGTTATCCCCGGATAATTTACTGAGGGTATTACTTTTTATAACGAAATTATACAGTAATTGGGGAAAAGGGATTTTTGGAATGGAATATCAGCCACAAATGACACGAATTTCCACCAATAGCAGGGCAAGTTCATTCAAACCTATGAGTGCCCTTCGTGAATCCTTCTTGCCCCTTATGGTTATCTTCAATTTTGCCAGAAAGAGTCAGCCACGAACCACACAAATGGATTGATTTCTTGCAAATCGCAATACCGCTGCCTAATTTCTGTTATGAAAACACCCCTCCTGATCGTTACGTTTCTGTGCTTGCACCTCGCGGTGGCCGCGCAGATACCACCGCCGCAGTTTAAGTGGGCGTGGAGTATGGGCGGCTGGCAGGACGACCTCGACCGGCAGGAGCTCGACAGTGGGTTTCTGGTGATTTTTGAAGGGCAGAAAGAAAAAAGCGGGCGGCAGGAGGAGATTTTACACCGGGGGAAGACGATTTTTGCCGTGTGGGTGTGAGGGGGAAAATTCGCATGCCTCCAATACGCAGCCACTTCCGCTTTTACAGAGGCAGGAGACTTCCCGGAGCGCAATTCCCTTTTTTAATAACCCCTGATAAAACGATTCTCTGACTTCAAATCCTCCTAATGTGCCCATAATATTGACTGCTACGATACGGGTGGGTTCATATTTGCTTGTGCTACCGGTCAGTTTGTCGTGAAAGGCATAATCCATTTCCAATCTGGTGCGGAAACTATCCCACTTTTCTTTTATCCCGGCCTTTGCCATTACAACGGGAGAATAGGGCATAAGCGAACTCACATCTGTATGCTGATCTACCCAATGGATCCCTGCATCTTCATTCATGAATGTTCCCAAACCTCCTGGAGCCAGTCGCGTGGTACTAGGCTCTCCGGGTTTTTCAAATTCACCCGTGCAACTCCCTATACAAGTGCCATGTAAGCATCCAAAGGTATTCTTCAGGTTGAACACATCACATCCGCCGCTACCTGAGCAGGTACAGGTGTATGTTATGGCATCGGTCTGAACGATTTCTCCTTCCTCATTTTCATAAACCCAAAATACATTTTCAGGAAGCTCAAACGTCACTGAACTTCCATCTTCGGAAGGAATAACCCTGGTATCATCCGGAATACGAATATTTCCCACGTAGGTGTCTTTGGTTAGTTCCGGAAAGGCAAATAGTGCCGATTCATGCTCTGAAGAAGCTTCCAAAGAGTAAGGCTCCTGCCTCAAATCAGACGTGCAGCCTGCAAGTGCTATTAACCCTAATGATAGCACCGCGAATTGAATTTTCTGGTTCATAGAATAAAATGATTAATGAATAGTTGCGATATGGAATAAAGTAACTCATTTTTTTTTTGCGTGCAAGTATTTTTTATTCTTTATTCGTTTTTATGATAAAAAGATAAATAATATCTGGATTGATTTCTTGCAAATCGCAATACCGTTGCCTAATTTCTGTTATGAAAACACCCCTCCTGATCCTTACTTTTCTGTGCCTGCACCTCGCAGGGATCGCGCAGATACTGCCGCCGCAGTTTGAGTGGGCGCGAAGTATGGGCGGCTGGCAGGACGACAACCTCGCCGACCTCGTCGTGGCCGAAGACGGAAGTGTGTATGTCACCGGCTCTTTTACGGATTTTATCTGCTTCGACACCCTCTGTTTTCCCGCTGCCAGCCCCGATACTTCCGATATTTTTCTGGCTAAGTACGACTCGGTGGGGGTGTTGCAGTGGGCAAAAGTATTGGGCGGAGGCGGAGTGGATCAAGGCAAAACCCTCGCACTCGATAGCCAGGGAAATGTGTTTCTGGGGGCGGGGTTTTCGGGGAAAATAGATTTGGGGGGAGGTTCTGTAATTGCAAATAATCAAACACCTAATGATTTTTCGCCCAGAGACTTTATCATAATTAAAATTTCCTATTCCGGAGATTTCTTGTCATTTTTACATCCACTTGGAAAAAATGTAATAGCTTTAATTGAAGAAATAACTATTTCTGAAGAAGGGCGACTTTACATCGCAGGAAAATCTTCTTCTGACAGTCTGATTTTTAGTAAAACTTTTTTTTTGCCACAAACTAATACAGATCGGTTTTTTATAGCAGGATTTGAAGGTGACTTTAGTCCGATATTCGTCTCAGAAATTACATTACCCAATAGCTCCTTCAGTGAAATTCGGGAGTTACAGTCAGGGAATAACGGCGATATTTATCTTTCCGGAAGGTTTAGTGATTCAATGATTATCGGGGGGCATACTTTTTTGCAATCGAGATCCCTGGGACGGTTTCTGGCCAAGTTTGAAGGGAATGGAAAATTTCGTTGGGCAAAAATAATTCCAGAAGAACTTTACGGTGTGAGTATTGATGAACGAGGACACACTTATGTGACAGGATATTTATCAAATACAGAATCATTCGATTCGGAGCTGATTTTAGAAAAAGGAAATTTTATTTTATCATTTAATGAAGAGGGTAAAATTGTTTGGGGGAAAAATGTTTTTCAGGAAGGGTTTGGTTACACCCACACTTTTTATAACAGAGGGCAAGTGTATCTGGCTACAGCCTTCCGTGATAAAATAATAATTAATTCCAAAATATTCTTTTCACAAGGGCAAACGGATATATTAATTGCACGTTATGACACTTTGGGTACTTGCATTTGGGTGAAGGCAACAGGAAGCAGTTCAATTGATAGAATTTCCAGTATTAACGGCAATAAAAATGGAGATGTAGTAATTGGCGGATGGTTCAATTATAGCTCAACCTCTTTTGATTCGCTTATTGTTCAGAATCTTGCACCTGGGCGAAATGAATTATTTATCGCCCAACTCCACCGCGACAGTCTCCCACCACTTCCTCAACCTCCCGCAGAGTGGACGGTATATCCCAATCCTTTTGAGGGTCATGTCTTCCTTTGGGGTGATTTTGTGCTGGGGCCGCTAGATATAAGCTTATTTGACTTGTCCGGTCGGGAAATCTGGAAGACGCAGATGTTGATTGAGGATACTATTTTTCCTATCCGTCTATCCGTGCCAGTGCTGCCGGATGGGTTTTATTTGCTGCGGCTTGGGCAGGGGGGACAGGAAATCGTGAAGAAGATGGTGAGGACTTAGCAGACCGAAGCCCGGATTTTTTATACTATTTCCGAAATAAACTTGCCACTCTCCAATATTCTGCCTAATTTCTGTTATGAAAACACCCCTCCTGAGCGTTACTTTTCTGTGCCTGCACCTCGCGGTGGTCGCGCAGATACCGCCGCCACAGTTTGAGTGGGCGCGGAGTATGGGCGGCTGGCAGGATGACGACCTCGCCGACCTCGCCGTGGCCGAAGACGGAAGTGTGTATGTCACCGGCTCTTTTACGGATTTTATCTGCTTCGACACCCTCTGTTTTCCCGCTGCCAGCCCCGATACTTCCGATATTTTTCTGGCTAAGTACGACTCGGTGGGGGTGTTGCAGTGGGCAAAGGTATTGGGCGGAGGCGGAGTGGATCAAGGCAAAGCCCTCGCACTCGACAGCCAGGGAAATGTGTTTCTCGGGGCGGGGTTTTCGGGGAAAATAGATGTAGGGGGAGTCTTCTTGCAAGCGAATAATCCCAAAAAATCTTTTTATAACCCCTTAGACTTTTTTATTGCAAAAATTTCTCCTCAAGGTAGTATTCTAGCTATTTTTCATCCTAACGGACAAGCCATTTCCTGGTTATACCAAATTTCTACAGATAGAAGAGATAATTTATACATAGCCGGGATCACAAACTCGGACAGTCTTATTTTTAGTGACGAATTATTCCTCAAAACGAATGGCCCGGGTCAGTTTTTTATTGCCCGATTAGATTCTGTATTTCATCCTCAATACCTTACTGAGTGCGTGTTTCCGGGTTCGGGAGCAAGGGCAATAAAGGAAATAGAACCCAATCGGCAGGGCGAACTTTTTCTCACCGGTTATTTTGGGGATACCATGATTGTTCAGGGCAACATGCTTTCCCTCGGACTTTCCTCCCATCACTTTTTACTGAAACTGGATGCCAACGGGGAGTATCAATGGTCGGAACTGTTTAACGGAACAGATATTTGGGATATGACCCTTGATGAAAGAGGGAATATCTATTTCACAGGAAGCATGAGAGATAGTGTTTTATTCGATACACTTATCGTAAATCTGGGGCGAGCCAAATATCTGGCCAAATATTCTTCAGAAGGACGAGTCCAATGGGTGAAAAAACCGGTTAATGGCTTCTTTAATAACCCTTCCCTCTTCTACAACCGGGGGCAGTTATACCTGGCAGGATCATTCTCCCACACCATCACCATCGGGGATAGTACTTTCACCTCCCCCCGTGAAGAGCAATTGCTGATTGCCCGGTATGATACAACAGGAAATCTGGTTTGGGTTCGGGCGATAAAAAACATTTCCGATCATCGGCTTATTCAGATTCAAGGAAATACAAAAGGCGACGTTACCCTTGCCGGTGGGTACAATTACAATGGACTTTTTTTTGACTCTACACTCGTACTCAATGTCTTCCCTGCTTATATGGATGTCTTTGTTGCCCAACTCCACCGCGACAGCCTGTCTCCACTACCCCAGCCTCCCGCAGAGTGGACAGTATATCCCAATCCTTTTGAGGATCATGTCTTCCTCTGGGGAGACTTCATACAAGGGGCGTTGGAACTCTCATTGTACGATCTCTCCGGCAGAGAAGTCTGGAAAACGCAGATGCTGGTGGAGGATACTATTTTTCCTCTACGAGTATCCGTGCCAGTTTTGCCGGGTGGGTTTTATTTGCTACGACTTGGGCAGGGGGGACGGGAAATCGTGAAGAAGATGGTGAGGGTCTAATCCTTTTGCGATTGAATTTTATCAGATTTTTAACTAAATTCGTCTTAAAGAAAAGAGCGAAATGAACTGGCAGGATTATATAGAGTCAAACCCTAAAATAATGTTTGGGAAACCGGTAATCAAAGGTACGCGCATTCCGGTAGAATTAATCCTTGAAAAATTGTCTTTGGGCGAATCTATTCCCCAATTATTAAAAGCCTATCCCCATATCTCGGAAAAGGCAATTTTTGCCTGTTTTGCGTTCGCTGCCGAATCTGTCCGTAATGAAATTATCCTGCCCCTCGCTTCCTAATTCCTCCTCATGAAATTTTTGGCGGATGAAAACACCGATGGGATTATGGTAGCCTTACTTAGGCAAAAAGGATTTACGGTATTAGACATTAAAGAACTATCTCCAGGCATTGATGATATTGAAGTCTTGAAAATGGCGAATCAAGAGAATGCCATCCTGATTACAGAGGATAAAGATTTTGGAGAATTAGTCTATCGGCTAAAAATGGTAAATCATGGGGTAATGCTTATTCGGTTGAGCGGATGGGAAAGCAGCCAGAAAGGCAAATATGTGGCAGAAGTCATAGACCGGCACAAAGAACAGTTTTGGGACTCATTTTCAGTCATCAGTACTGATAAAATCCGAATCCGTAAAATGATGAAGTGATTTAATTTCATCTACTCTGATTTTTTAGACCCTTCCCCCAAAAACTTGCCAATCTCCAATATTCTGCCTAATTTCTGTTATGAAAACACCCCTCCTGATCGTTGCTTTCTTATGCCTGCGCCTCGCGGTGGTCGCACAAATACCGCCGCCCCAGTTTGAGTGGGCGCGGAGTATGGGCGGCTGGCAGGATGACGACCTCGCCGACCTCGCCGTGGCCGAAGACGGAAGTGTGTATGTCACCGGCTCTTTTAAGGATTTTATCTGCTTCGATACCCTCTGTTTTCCCGCCGCCAGCCCCGATACTTCCGATATTTTTCTGGCGAAGTATGACTCCGTGGGGGTGTTGCAGTGGGCTAAAGCCTGGGGTGGAAGAGGAATAGACGAGGGAAAAGCGCTGGCGCTGGACAAAGACCAAAATCTGTATATAACCGGGATATTTGCCGACACCTTTGCGGTAGATCATCATCTTCTTCAATCCCGGGATGCCGGAAGATCGAGGCAATTTTACACAGATATTTTTATCCTTAAGCTAAATCCACAGGGGGAGATATTAGCTATTAGTCTAGTGGGTGGCCGATCCTTGGACCGGGTCGAAACACTTCATCTGGATTCTTCCGGTGATATCCATATTGCTGGTTGGTTTTATTCGGATTCCCTATTTCTTGTGAATAGTTTTTCATTAATGGGCAAAAATGATAGTTATAAACTTTTTTGGGTTAAGTATGATTCTGATCTGAAAATTGTTCGTGCAAAAAAAATGGAAGTTTCACAAAACTTTAGTCCTCATATACATAATATAAGTTCTGATAATTATGGGATTTATTTATATGGCTTTTTTGGAGATTCTCTTGTAATCGAAAACAATGTATTAACATCTTCAAAATCCTCTCATAACTTTTTGATGAGATGGAATAAAGAAGGCACCTATCAATGGTCTGAACTTTTTACAAAAGCCCAAATCTATGATATGGCAGTGGATGAAGCGGAAAATGTGTATTTGTTTGGGGAAATGGGAGATAGTGCCATTTTTGATACCCTTACTTTCATGGAAGGTCGAGCAATATATCTGGCAAAATATTCCTCAGAAGGACGAGTACAATGGGTGAAAAAACCAGTAAATGGCTTATTAAATAATCAGTCTATCTGCTACAACCGGGGGCAGCTATATCTGACAGGATCATTCTCCCACACCATCACCATCGGGGATAGCACGTTCACTTCTCCACGTGTTGAACAATTGCTGATTGCCCGGTATGATACAACAGGAAATTTGGTTTGGGTTCGTAGAGTAGCCAGCACATCATATTTTTCACCTTTGAGAGTTAGAGGTAATACAAAAGGCGACGTTACCCTTGCCGGTGGGTACAATTACAACGGGCTTTTTTTTGACTCTACACTTGTAATCAATGTCTTCCCTGCTTATATGGATGTTTTTGTCGCCCAACTCCACCGCGACAGCCTCCCTCTGCTTCCCAAGCCTCCCGCAGAGTGGGCGGTATATCCTAATCCTTTTGAAGATCATCTCTTCCTCTGGGGAGATTTCTTACAAGGGGTGCTGGAACTCTCATTGTACGATCTTTCTGGCAGAGAAATCTGGAAAACGCAGATGCTTATGGAGGATACTATTTTTCCCCTCCACGTCCCTATACCTGTACTTTCCGCAGGGTTTTACCTGTTACAGATTGGGCAAGGGAGGAGATCTGTAGTAAAAAAAATGATTAAGAGATAAAACAATTATTAGATGAACCATAGGATACACATTTACCTTGCTTGTATTCTGATTTTTATCCTCCTCTTACCACATTATTTACAATCTCAGGATTACGGATGTTTTTCCGGAGATACGATTCCGACCATTCCCACTAATGGGTTGAAAAATTCCTATTTTGGAGCAAGTCATACGCCTAAGGGGAACTTGAATATTTTGGTCATCTTTATTAGATATAATTCAGGGAATAAACCTCAACCGGGATCGGGATGGGGCACATGGCCTGACAACGATTCCCTTCCAGAAATGGTTAGAAGCAAATATGGAATCCCCGGTATGAATGACCTCTTCAACGAAGACCCCAATACCCTCATGGCAGCGGGGCAGGTGAAAAATCTGAGCCAGTTTTATTACCTGATGTCGGATGGGAAGTTTAAGCTGACAGCCAAAGTCTATCCGCAGCAGGTGCCCGTGGACTATGTGGCTGCGGGGGATACGGTATATGATACTTTATACCATCCCATTACCGGACTCCCTTATGATACTTTAATGCTGACCAACGATACAGACGGGAAAGCACGGGCAGCATACATGAATGCCCGCGCTATCGAATGGATTGCTACGCACGATCCCACTTTTGACTGGGGGGCTTTTGACCAGCGAGCCAACGGCCCTGACTTTGCTTACGATAATAGCACATCTCCGACTCCGGATAGTGTGATTGACTATATCGTTTTTATGCACCGGGAAGGCGGGAGCGTAACAGGGCTGAGCGGAGCCGTTTTTAATACCCCAGTTTTAAAAATACCGGGGACAAATTATAAGATCGTCTCAAATTACGGCCATTTTGGTAGCCGATGTACACCCAGTGTCGAAAATAACTACGATTATTTTACCCATGAGTTTGCCCATAGTCTTTATTCCTGTCCGCATTACATGGGAGCCAATGCCTATGTGGTAGGAAACAAACTCAATCAATACTACGGCTGGGGCATGATGTCCCGGCTCTGGCCAGTGTTTTTTACTGCCAATGCGTGGGAACGTTGGTATCTCGGCTGGTCAAAACCTGACTCAGTATATACCAACCGGCAGGTGCTTTTGTATGATTTTTCTGCTACAGATACAAATTTAACCCGTGCCATTCAAATACCGATTCCCAACTCCGGCGGACAGATGTTGTGGATAGAAAATCATCAGAAGACGGGCGTTTGGGATTATAAACCCTTTTACAATACCTCGCCACAACCTGATGTTGCACCTGGTATCTACATGTACACCACCTACTCGGGAATGAATAATCATACAACACCGGGCGGATTACATGATGCAAACTGGGCCAATGGAATGATGGTATATCACGCCGGGGGAAATTACGATATGTACCCAACCAATGATCCCTGCGCTACGGTGTTTGGTGCTACCGGTTGTTTTCCTTTGTTTGATACTGATAGCATGCTGGCTCGACCCAATCCCTTTTCCGGGAGTCATTTTTTGCAGAGCATTACAGGCGACTGGGACGGAGACGATAGTATTCGTATCAGCGTAGTAACAAATTCGGGGGGAATTGAATTAAACGAAAGAGAAGTAGTATGGCGGGAAAAAAATAGTGGGATCGCTACTGCTACTTATGCCCATACCGGTGATACCCGTATGGCTTTTGACGTGGGCGATAAAATCGGGCTATCAGGGATTGTACCGGTAAAAAATTTTCCTAAATATTCAACTTCCACCCAAAAAAATGAACCCTTTCAACTCAATGGGATTCAGGTGGAGGTTGTATCTTACAACTCAACTACCGGGGCTTACCTGCTGGATATAAAATTTGATAAGTATGAGATCAACGAAGATAAACGCTGGTGTGGGGAGTTTATTCTTCCCAGTCTCAGTGGAGATACCCTCCTTGTTGCTAAAGGAAAAAATTTATTGCTGGATCTCAGTGGCACTCCGGATCGCCTCTATATAAATCCTGTTACTCAGACACTGGTAAATCCTTCCTCCCTCAGTCTGCAACCAGGGGCCTTGATGAAACTGGATTCAGGAGCAACAATGACTGTGCAGAATCATAGCTCATTCACCCTCGAAGGATCAAACGCCAAGCTTTTTCTTGGAAAAAATGCTACCCTGCATATCCGGGATCACAGCCTGATGGAACTAAAAACCAATTCAGTTGTTATTCTGGAGGAAGGTGCAAAAATCATTGTGGATTCGACTGCGAGTCTGATTATGCGAAAACCTTCTTATCTCGATGTGAAAAATCACGGAGAGGTAATTATCAAAACCGGAGGGTCATTCCGGTTTGAAGGGAATTCCGATCTTCGGTTACTGGGAGATAACTCGTGTCTGAATATTCAGGGGAACTGGACATTAGCAGAATCTGCCATATTTAATATGGTGTATGGGCTGAATTTTAAAGGATTTATTCGTTTGGGAATGAATCAGGCAACCGGGTTAATGGCTGGAAATGTTTTTCTGGAAGATACTTTATGTGTAATCAATTTGCAGGGAAATGGAAACAGTGACCTTATTCTGCAAATTGATGAAGGAACTGAGTTTTTCCCGGAACTGGGTGTGTTTAATTTCGGTATGCGAAAGGGGAAAATTGAGATGGGGGAAAATGCAAGAATTGTTATTCCACCCTTACCTGCTAATAAAACACTATATCTCACTGATCTCAATATAGTTTCCAAAACCCCTCCGGACAAACACAAGGGAATCTTTATTCTAGGCCCGCGACAACATGTTATTGAAAACGTCAACGTTTCCGATGGGAATCCGGGTATTACCAGTTGGCAGGCGTTGATATCCGGAGGAGAAAGGCTGAAGATTCGCAATTCCGTTTTTACAGATAATACGCTGGCTATTTACACCATTCGCGGAAATGCTATTTTAGAAGATGTGACAATGGATGAAAACGATACGGGTTGGAAAGCGGATGTAACTCATTTACCCGGCGAAATTCTGAATGGATATTTTCAGGATGGTTCCGCAATAGGTATCCGACATTTTGGTGTGGGAGATCTTATGGTTGACAGTTCCTTCGTTTCTGGAAATGAGCAAGGCATTTATATGAACGGAAACAGTACCCTGCGATTGAGGTGTGGCTCCGTGGGGCATAATACTGAAAATGGCTTTCACCTTCTCAATGATGCAAATTTGGATCTTTCCGGTGGTGCGACAGGGACAGATTATACCTGGGTAAATGCGGCTAACAATGAATACACCATAAGATTGAACCGGGCGGGTATTGTGCGGGTAGCGAGAGGATATAACAATTTTGCCCCTACACCAGGCACAACTACCAAACGAACCCTCAACGGAAGTCAACGACTTAGTATTACCTCTGTTTACTCTGAAAAAAACCGATGGAATAACGCAAGTACCAATGGCACTACTCCCGTCTATGGGTCTGATTATCAGGTAACCAACATCAATAATGATCCTATTCTCTATATTGATCCGGATCCCGAAAAGTTATATTGCGGAACAATCCCCTGCCCCACATGCGAATCTTACACGGATGATCCGCTTTATAATTGCGAAGATTGCGAAGAAATCAATCTCACCGTAGAGCCTGCTTTTGGGCCTGATGGTTATTCTGTAACCGTAAGCCTCGACGAGGCTATCAGAGATGCCATGCAGGAAATGCGCGTTTACAATGGTGAAGGGAGTGATCTGGAAGCAGCCTGGCGGTTTCTTCAGATTTTAAACTTTGAATATGAGGAAATCAATGTGGAAGAACAATATTTACTCGATTTAGCTTATCAGAATTTAAAACGGGCGTTTGCATCTGCTTGTGCTAATAACGAAGTATTAATGGCAGCCGGTACTCAGGTAGTTTTCGATGACCTAAGCGCAGAAATAGAGGATTATATGAGTAGTTTCCTGCAAGGCGATCCCACACCTGAGGATCAAATGCGGTACCAAAAGGACAGAGGCACATTTTATTTTACCCTGGGCTACCGAACACAGGCACTAAGTGATTTTAATGATCTACTGGAAATTGCCACAGGTGATGATTTGGCTCATATCGAAGAGTGGGAATGTAAACTGAGTGCAGAAAAAGCCCTTTATGATGAGACGGTTTCAATAGCTGAGTTTCTGAATCAAATGCAACAATGCGAAAATGGAGGCACACAGTCGCGAAAGGCTAATCCTGCTTTAGCTCAAACAGAGGCCCCTAAATTGCAGCCTGAGCCAGAAATTGCCCTTTATCCTAACCCGGTAACAGATCAGATCCGTATAGACTTTTCTTTGCCAGAGGCAGGAATTGCGCAAATAGAAATTCGCGATCTTCAGGGGCGAAAAGTCGCCGATATTTTGCACCCAAAGCTAATATCCGAAGGGAATTATTCCCTAACCTACAACGTTCGTCATCTGAGTTCAGGTGTTTACGTTGTACACTATTTCACAGCAAAACATTCTAAAGTGATAAAAATGGTGGTTTACAGGTAGGATATTATCTTTCCCCTACTCCGCCAAAAACGCATTCACTTCTCTGAAAAACATTTCAGGCTGCTCGATAAACGCCCAATGTCCGCACTGCGGTACGGCAACCATCCGGGCATCGGGAAGGTGGGTGGCGACTTTTGCCAAAGCTTCCGCCGGCGTGGCGTCGTATCCGCCGTGTAAAATCAAGACCGGACACCAAACTGCCCGAAGTGAGTCGTGCAGGTCATAACTGGTAAGGTCAGGGTACAATCCTGTGAGCAATTGCTGCCTGTCAAGGGCATCGCCGGGTATATATAGGTGCAGGCTGTCGAGCAGCTCCCTCCGGTAAAAACTCGGAGCAAAACTGAATCGGTACAATTGCACCATAGCAGCAGAGTCGCCCCGCTGGAAGGCTTCACTTCGCATGATCTTCTCCTGATGGATTTTGTCCCGGTCGGTGATTCGGCCATTCATGGTCTCAAATGCCTGTTGGGTAAACTCACGGCTTGCCCCGATACTATTGACCAATATCAGGCTTTTCAGCCGGTCTGGATAGGTTTTGGCGTACCACATACCCAGCAACCCGCCCCAGGAATGGCCCATCAGGTTCATTTTTTCAATACCAAAATGTTTCCGCACTGCGTCGATATCTTCGACAAACTGCGCCATGGTCATATTGGCAGAATCCACATCCGCCGATGATCTTCCACAAGCCCGCTGGTCAAAAAATATCAGCTTGTGTGTGTTTGCAAGTGGTTTCATGTGTGGCAAAAAGTAGCCGTGTTCCATCCCCGGCCCGCCGTGAAGAATGACAATGGGGTCGCCTTCGCCCATTGTTTCGTAAAACAGGCGCGTGCCGTTGACTTCGAGATAGCCGGTTTCGCTTACAATTTCCTTATCAAAAAAATTGCACCCGGAAAAGAGAAGGGCAACGATTGCCACAAACACGGGAATTATTTTTCTACTCAATATCATTTTTCTATCAGCTATTTAGATACAGAGACTCATTAATATACCAAAATCAAAAGCCAGAAAATAAAGGCCAGAATCAGGCCGACAATCATCTGACGGTCGCGCCGCATAATCGCCGGTGTATCCGCCGCTTTTTTCAGTCCCGTTACCCGGTTGCCTGCCACCACCACTCTGAGCATAATGGCCGCAATCAGCGCGTATACCAGCAGATAGATTTTATCCATCAATACCATATACCCTACATCGGGAAGTGCCGAACTATACGACTGCTGTAAAAATACTGCCGAAAGCAATCCCCCGATAGGCAGGGAAATGCGCGCATCAATGCTCGATGGATGAATGAGCAAAGCGCCCAGGCTGGCGATGATCACAATCAGAACCGGAAGAAGAAGTTTGAGTAAAAAATAATTAATCGGGCGCCGAAGACTAAGCTGAAGCACAAAATCGCTGAAGGCCGTACTTTTCTTGCTCATATCGCCAAAGTTGACGGGATAACTGTGTGGCTGGCTTTCGACCGTAAGTCCCAGAAGATCCCAACCCGGCATTTGAAAATCTTCCCTCACATGTGTCGAATTGCTATCAGCCACATATACCAGTGAGTCCATCGAATAATCCACATTTTCGATCTGCATGTCGAGGATATGCCGGTCAAGCGGAAAACGCTCCAGGTCAAAAGCGTGATAAAACCGCCCTTCGTAGCGCATCCCGTTGTAGTAATACCCATCGTCCAGCAGTTTGGGTTCTTCGTAAAATGGCGCGATTGTCGCCCCCCATTTGTCCACAGCGTTTACAAACTCAATATTCATCGGATCCAGTTCGCCTTTCCATTTAAACCATATATAACAATCTGCATAAAAAGAATGGCGGTTGATATCCAGATCAAACACATTGATCAGGTAGGCGCCGGTGAGTACCTCTTGTGGGCCGGATTCTGGTTCAGAAGTTTGCGCAAACAGCAGCTGGCCCATAAGTAGAAAGCCCGCGGAAAAGGCCAGGATTATCCGCATAAAGGAAATTTGCCGACGTTGATTCATTGTAGTGTTGATCTATCGGGTGAAATATTACAGATAAAATTTCATACTCCCACCTTCAGAGATAATAAACTATATTTGTTTTAACCGATAACAAAACTTTTCCCTATGCGAAACGCCTTTTTTAGCTTCCTGGCCCTCTTACTGGTGTTTTTCCGGCCTGTCTCCGGCTATTCTCATCCCTGGGAGACCATCCCTTTTAAGATGGTGGGGCAACATGCCTTTATTCAAATGGTGGCAGAAGAAAAAGATACCCTCAACCTGATTTTTGACACGGGTGCCTCCACATTTGTCCTCAATGAAATATTGCTAAAAAAGCTGAATCTGTCTTTTGATCAAATGGTTTCCTCAACCGGGATCGGAGGCCAGCGGGAGGTAAAAATCGGAGAAATCAAATACCTGCGATCAGGGAAAGTTTCACTCCACCAGATACCAGCGATTGCTGCATCATTATCGCATTTGGAGGTCAAAATCGGGCACAAAATTGATGGCATTATTGGTTACAATTTCCTCCGCAGTCATATCGTGCGGATGAATTACGACAAGATGTTGCTCGAAATTTTTGATCAGGATGAATTTTGTCCGGAAGACTATGGAAGAAGCCACTCCATAGATCTCAGCACCGGCATTCCGGTTTTGTCTGCTTCGGTGAGTCTGAACGATGGTTCGGTAGTTTCGGGCAAATTTTTAATTGACTCAGGTGCAGGTTCCGGCCTGATTCTAAACACTCCACTGGTAACGGAAAAGCGGTTGACGGAAATTGCGCGTAATGCAGGTTTCCAGGACGAATCGACGGGACTCAACAACCAGCCAGCCCCATATTTTGAGACCGTCATGCCTGGACTTACATTTGGCGGGTACCTTTTACAGCGAATCCCCACGAGGCTGAGTCAAGGTACGACAGGGGTAACCGCCATGCCAGAATACGCAGGGATTATTGGCAACCAGATATTGCAGCGGTTTTCGCTGGTTTTTGATTACCAGAAAGAAAAAATTTACATACAGCCCAATTCACGGCTGGCCCATCCATTTCCCAATGACGCTTCCGGACTAAAAATCCAGCTCAACGAGAGCTATACCCGGATTGTGGTAAACAAGGTGATCGAAAATTCGCCAGCTGCCCATGCAGGGCTGAAAAAGGGTGACATTCTCCTCGCCATCAACGATCAGCGGCTGAAGCCCGAAGATCTGCCGATGTTAAAGGAAACGTTTTCCCAACCCGGCAAAAAAATCGTCCTGACAGTCTTTAGGGAAGGAAAAGCATTTCCGGTAAGGATTTTACTGGCAGATTGGTTTATGTAAAAGAAAGCAATTGTTTATATTGGCTTGCCTAAAACGCATTTAACAAAATTACTACTATGCAAAACGTATCACACAAGATTATCAGACCGACTATCATATTTTTCCTGATTGTCACCTTCGGTCAGGGACTGTTTGGACAGGGCAAAAACCGTGAGGAAATGGACCCTTCTGTAACAGAAGTCTGGACACCGGTTCCGCCCAAAGTAACTCCCGGGAAAAACATGGCACCGCCATCAGACGCGATTGTATTGTTTGACGGAAAAGACCTTTCCAACTGGGTAGGCGCAGACGGTGGTGCGGCCAAATGGGAAGTCAAAGACGGCGCAGCGACAGTTGTAAAAGGAACCGGTACAATTACTTCCAAACAAAGCTTTGGCGATATGCAGCTCCATATCGAATGGCGTGCCCCATCCCAAGTCGTCGGCGACGGTCAGGGAAGAGGCAACAGTGGGATTTTCCTGATGAGCAAATATGAGGTGCAGGTACTCGATTGCTATGACAACGTAACTTATTCCAATGGACAGACCGCCTCTATTTACAAACAACATGTGCCTTTAGCCAATGCTTGTCTTCCTCCCGGAGAATGGCAGACCTATGATATAATCTTTGATGCCCCTGTATTTGACGATAAGGGAAATGTACGCCGCCCCGCTTATGTAACCGTCATCCACAATGGGGTACTGGCACTAAACCACGCCGAAATCCGTGGCTCTACCCAATACAAAGGTATGGCATCCTATGAAGCACATGCCGCAAAAATGCCGATTGTACTTCAGGACCACGGCAACCCTGTCAGTTTCCGCAATATCTGGGTAAGAGAGTTGTAAAAAATGATTCCATCAAAGAATCGTTATCACTAAAAAAACAAACATGAAGAACTACGTTTTTAATGCAATTGCTGCGTTGATGCTGGGGCTGCTTTTCACCCCGGGACTGGTATATAGTCAAAAATATCTGATTGGCGAAGGTACAGTGTGTGCAGTTACGGGAACCTCCACCCTGCACGACTGGAAAGCTTCGGTAGGAAAAGTTTCGGGCTATCTTTCACTGGACAAAGCATTTACCAAAAAAGCCACGCCGGCTAAAGGGGCAGAGATTTTGGCAGGAAACATCACATTCGAAGTCAAAAGTATGGACGGAGGAAGAGGCTCCGTCATGAATGACAAAATCTACAATGCTTTTGATGCGGAGAAAAACCCCAATATCATCTTTACCCTTTCCAAAGCTGTAGTTACAGAGGTAAAACCGGATGGCACATTCAGCCTCAATGCTTCCGGGAGCCTGGTCATGGCAGGGCAAACGCAGAGTATGTCTTTGCAACTTACAGGCAAAAAAGAAGCCGACGGGAAGTATCATTTTACCGGAGAAAAAACCCTCGACATGACGAGCTTTGGAATGGAACCACCTTCTGCCATGTTTGGCCAGATAGAAACCGGCAAAGACGTAACCATCAATTTTAATCTGTTTTTTGGGGTATGACAATCAAATCAATGACGAAAACCACGATAAAAAATATCATTATTCCGGCGATTGCAGGCACGCTTGCTATTTTCCAGCCTGCCGTTCTTTCCGCACAGGATGCAGAACCTACGATTCACGGTGCTTATACCCAAAAAGTGCCGGGAACGCCCGTTGCGTTCGATATGGTGCTGATTCCCGGAGGCACTTATAACATAGGGACACCGGAATCAGAAGCCGGCAGGGATCCTGACGAAGGGCCACAAAAGCCTGTGAAAATCGATTCTTTCTGGATGGGAAAATTTGAGGTTTCTTTTGACCTCTATGAACTTTTCCGCGACAGAGAAAAAGACAATGACTCGACTGGTGGACCTGCAGGCAGTTATTCGCCGGATGTCATCACCCGCCCCAGTCCCCCCTATGAAGATCCTACTTTCGGTATGGGAAAATACGGCTTCCCGGCGGTGAGCATGACGCAGTATGCAGCCCTGAGATTTTGTAAATTTTTGTATCAGAAGACCGGCGTATTTTATCGTCTGCCGACCGAAGCGGAATGGGAATACGCCTGCCGGGCAGGTACAAATACGGCTTTTTCTTTTGGCGACGACAGTACACAGCTGGGAGAATATGCCTGGTACTACGAAAACAGCGATGCAGCCTACCACAAACTCGGGCTCAAAAAACCCAATCCCTGGGGCCTGTACGATATGCACGGCAATGTTTCTGAATGGACGCTGGACCAGTACAAAGCAGATTTTTATGCAGGGATGAATGATACCGAAAACGCTTCGCCATGGGCTGTTCCCGTAAAACTTCACCCGCGCACAGTCAAAGGTGGAAACTGGGACAACGACGCGCATGACCTTCGCAGCGGCGCACGTACCGAATCGAGCATGAACTGGAAACGCCGCGACCCGCAGTTGCCCAAAAGCTTCTGGTGGAATACAGATTCTCCTTTCGTCGGCTTCCGGCTCGTTCGCCCCGCAAAGCAGATGACGCCTGAAGAAGTCGCCAAGTTTTGGAAAACCACATTGGATGAATAAAAGCTGAAATTTAACACTAACTATTATGTCTACTGAAAAAACGAAAAAGTCTGCCCAGTTCAACCGGCGGGAGTTTGTCAAAAGCTCCGCGATGGTGATGGGAGGCCTAATGGCAAGCCAGTTGCCGATCATTTCTGCCAAAGCGTATGCAGGTGGAAGTGATGTTATTAAAATCGGCCTGATTGGCTGTGGTGGTCGTGGTACGGGTGCTGCTGCGCAGGCCCTGAGCACACATCAGAGTGTAAAACTTGTAGCCATGGGCGATGCATTCAGAGATCGTCTGGATCAGAGCTACAAAAATCTCACCGCCCAGGATTACCCTGATTATACAGGAAAAGGTACGGCCAGCATGAAAGACCGGGTGGATGTACCCGAATCCAACAAGTTTGTAGGTTTTGACGCTTACAAAGAAGTGATTAAACTTTGTGATGTCGTACTGATCGCCACCCCTCCCGGATTCCGTCCAATTCACTTTGAAGCGGCTGTAGCTGCAGGCAAACAAATCTTTATGGAAAAACCCGTAGCTACCGATGCTCCGGGCGTACGTCGGGTACTGGCTGCTGCTGAAGAAGCCAAAAAGAAAAAACTCAACGTGGTAGTCGGACTTCAGCGCCACTATCAGGATGTTTACCGCCAGTGGGTAGGTCATCTCCATGGAGGAGCTATTGGCGACATACATACTGCACATGTGTACTGGAACAGCGACGGCGTATGGGTAAGACCCCGCGAAGCCAAACAAACTGAAATGGAATACCAGATGCGCAACTGGTACTACTTCAACTGGCTGTGCGGAGACCACATCACAGAACAGCATATCCATAACCTCGACGTAGGAAACTGGGTATTTGATAGCTATCCTGTACGGGCTCATGGAATGGGTGGAAGACAAGTGCGTAACGGCAAAGAATACGGAGAGATTTTTGACCACTTTGCCATCGAGTACGAATTTGCCAACGGCCAGCGCATGTTCAGCCAGTGTCGCCATATCAAAGGCTGTATGAACCGTGTTTCCGAAGCATTCCAGGGTTCCCATGGATTTGCCCCCAAACCCGGCGTGATCAATACTGCCAAAGGCCATACCATCTGGGAATATAAATCCAGAGAACAGGCAGATCCTTATCAGGTAGAGCACGACGAACTTTTTGCCGCCGTAGCTGCCGGAGAATATAAATTTGCCGATGCAGAAAACGGAGCAAAAAGCACGATGACGGCAATTCTGGGTCGTATGGCTGCTTATTCCGGTAAAGTGATTGAATGGGATGATGCCATTAATTCTCAGCAAAGCATTATGCCAAAAACCTTTGCCTGGGATGCCCAACCCCCGGTTTTACCAGATAAAAATGGTTTTTACCCCATTCCAATACCAGGGGTAACGCAAGTATTATAACCGCAGGATGAAACGTTTCTTCCTGTCAAACTCAACGATGCACCGGGTAATCTGCTTTTGCGGATTACTCGGTGTTTGTTGTGTAAATGCATGTCTGTTTTCCCAACCCCTTCAGCGGTATAGTTTCGATCATCCGCAGATGGGAACTACTTTCCGGATTGTGCTATTCACGGCGAATGATTCATTGGCCAGCATAACTGCACAGCAAGCATTTGACAGGATAGACGCGCTCAACCAAAGCATGAGCGACTATCTGCCTGACAGCGAAATCAACCAGCTTGCACTAAAGGCTGGTACAAACCAATATCTGCCCGTAAGCCCCGATCTCTGGAATGTACTGGTCCGGGCGAAACAAATTTCCCGGTACAGCAAAGGTGCTTTTGATGTAACCATTGGCCCGCTGACCAGACTATGGCGCCGGGCCATGCGACAGCAGGAAATGCCACAAGAAATGCAGATTTTGAAGGCAAAAGCATTGGTAGGAAATAAAAACCTCCGGCTCAGAAAAAAAGAACATTCTGTGATGTTAGCCATTGCGGATATGAAACTTGACCTGGGTGCAATCGCCAAAGGTTACGCCACCGAAAAGGCATGGGAAATGCTGCAAGATGCGGGCATACCTGTATCGCTGGTAGATGGCGGCGGAGACATCCGCCTGGGCGACCCTCCACCCGGAGAATCAGGCTGGAAGGTGGAAATTTCCGATGGAGCAGAAAACACGGAGGTGAAAAACCAGACGCTTTTTCTCGCCAATTGTGGCGTAGCTACTTCAGGAGATACCTATCGTTATGTCGAATCCGGAGGGAAACGATATTCCCACATCATAGATCCGCGCACGGGATACGGGATCAGCAACCGGCGACTTGTTACAGTCATCGCACCCAATGGCACAGATGCCGATGCGCTCGCTTCCGCTGTCAGCATACTCGGTCCGGAAGCAGGATTAAAGATTGCCCGTAAGCTGTACAAAAAACAAGCGATAACCATCTATTTTAAAGAAATCCACTAACTCCTAAAACTACAACATCCGATGAAACGAAGAGACTTTGTCAAAAAAAGCGTAGCTGCCGCAACTGTTGCAGCAGCAGCGACCACAGGTGTTTCCGCCCATGTGGGAAACAGCACAGCGAAAAAATTCAATATGAAATATGCCCCGCATATCGGCATGTTTAAAAACTCAGCCGGAGAAGATCCGGTAGATCAGCTCAATTTTATGGCCGACGAAGGGTTTACGGCCTTCGAAGACAATGGAATGAAAAGCCGAGATGTCGCTGTTCAGGAAAAAATGGCGAAAACTATGGCCAAAAGAGGCCTTGAAATGGGTGTATTTGTAGCCCACAAAATCTACTGGACAGAAGCCAGCCTCACTTCCGGGAAAGCAGAGTTTCGCGACGAATTTCTCAAAGACATTCGCGAATCTGTAGAAGTTGCCAAACGTGTCAACGCCAAATGGATGACGGTAGTGCCCGGATATGTCGATCTCCGTAAAGATATGGGGTACCAGACTGTAAATGTCATCGAAACGCTGAAAAAAGCCAGCGATATCCTCGAACCCCATGGATTGGTCATGGTGCTGGAAGCACTAAACTTTTACAACCACCCGGGTTTATTTCTCACCAAAATCTCTCAGGGATTTGAAATCTGCCGTGCGGTGAGCAGTCCTTCATGTAAACTCCTGTTTGACATGTATCATCAACAAATTCAGGAAGGAAACATCATCCCCAATATTGAAGCTGCGTGGGACGAAATAGGCTATTTTCAGATCGGCGACAACCCCGGCCGAAACGAGCCAACCACTGGCGAGATGAACTATCTCAACCTGTTTAAACATATCCACAGCAAAGGGTACACGGGTATCCTCGGCATGGAGCATGGCAACTCCGAAAAAGGAAAAGAAGGAGAACGCCGGCTGATTGACGCCTATCGGCAGGTAGACGGGTTTATGTGATCAACCGTGGGCCAGACAAGCTTTACGCCTTTATAGCCATCCGCTGTCATGCGAAGCGAGAAGGCGAGCGTTTTGATAGGCCCAGTCAAGTGGAATGACGGTATTGGCCCGATAGATTTCGTGCTCTTTACCGATGACAAGTGCCATATCGGCGCGAGCGGGTATATCCAGACACAGCGGTAAGAGGAGCTGAATTTTGCCTTCATAGTACTGCGGTACGGCGGTTTTGTAGTTGCGGCGCACACGCTTCTCGGCCAGTATGATCGCATTGCGTACACGGGCAATCAGCTCCGCTTTTCCCCAACTTCGAAATACTTCAGGAAATCGCTCCTCCCGATCGTCCACAATATGTTCGTAGTCAGGAACCAGTCGTCTTCGCGGATCAAATATCAGGTCAGAAGGATCAGAAACATACTGGGCGATATGAGGTCTTTCGCTGAAATAGCTCATCAGGCGACAGCTTTCCCTGTCAAATTTTTTCAGCGTCCATTTCGGAAACTGGATATAACTTCCGGGATAAGATTTTCTTTTACTTGGGACAAAATAGGCAAAAATTTCTTCCTGCTTTTCGGTAACAAGGCCGGTATTAATTGCAGCGAGCGGATTGCCATCAGGCGTATGAGAGTAGAGAATTTTATTTTCTTCCTGAATCCGCTTAAACGTCTGGCGCAGATAGTTTTGCAAGACAGGAAAACCCCCGGTCGGATGATAGGGATAGTCCCAGTTTTCGGGCTGGGCAAGTGCGACGAGGTGGTCGAGATGTTGGTAAAAATTGCCAAGATGGGCAAACTTTTCCAGCGGAAAACGGGTGTCACTGATCACCACTTCTTTGGCCTGAAGCCCCTTTTCAGATTCAAACGGGCTGAATTCTACCTCAAAGTCCGTTTCAATCCGTTTAAAACCGTTTCCCTGCACATCTGTATGGTGAAGGAAATACTGCTTTCCGGTGTGCGAATCAGTAATGTGACCATATCCCTTGCTAAAATTTGTGATCACCCCCTTGAGTCGCCCGGTAAGATGTGAAACCTTGCTTGCTTTAGGGCCCTTTTCTGTTTGTTGTATAATCAGGCTGACCAGCTCATTTTCTACCAGGATTTTTGCCTCCCCCTGAACATCACTAAAATGCACAAATACCCCGTCCGGACGATCCTGGGTTTTGATACGTCCGAAGCCACGCTCTACATTGAAAAAACTTACGATACCTATTTCCATTCCGGGGGTAAATTTTTCCGAAGATAGAAGTATCAGGTATTGCCGGCAACCATCCGGCGTTGAACGGGCAGATGTTGTTCGTGTATGGTCGGTCTAAATTAAAAAATATCCATTGGGTGAAAGATTTTAGTGTGAATTTGATGTGAAAGGCATCACAATTATGGTATGTTTAAGCAGGAAATGTAAATACGATTAACAAAATTAGACTCCTGTGAACGTGGACCAACAATCCGAATCCGGAAAACTATACCCTTTTCTTGGCTATCAGAAAAATTCGCTTCTCCGCAAAGTCCGCACTTTAGCTGACCCTGCTACAGGATCAGAACAAGCTATCATAAAGCCTCCTTTTTTATACCAGAAGCCCTTTGATATTTGCAAAAAAACAGATGAGGGCTTAACCCTCTTTTGGGACGACCACAATGGTTTTGCAAGGGAGTATCGGAAGCAGATAGAAGAGCACATTCGCTCTTACGGGCTGAAAATCAGGCTAATGACCAATAACGACACTCCGGGTGTTCTGGAGTTTCTCTCCCGAAGATATCCGCCACATATTGCCAGCGAAATCAGTCCGTTTGACCTGTACCGTTTCCGAAATTTTGGGCATGGAATTTTGTTGGAAGATAAAATGGGGAAAATACATGGGACGATTTTTGAAGAGTTGTATGGAACCAAAGAAAAGACCTCCTATACCATGCGACTGGCTGTTTCAGAGGAATACAAAGGGAAAAAGCTGGGGTTTCATGTGATGATTTTTTCCAGCCTCAACGCTATGGAGCAGGGAGCCAGAGTCAAACGCGGGTTGATTGAATTTTACAACCACCGAAGCCTTCACATTAACCTCAACAACGTAGGTTGGATTTGTGATGGTTTCGAACCACATATTTCCGGTTTAGGCGCATTTTTCCGGATCGCACTCCCGCTTGATCCAAGAGGATTGACCACCAATGTAGTGGACATAGATAAACTGCGAAATTTTATAGAGACTCGCATTCCCGAAAAAGATTACCAACTGATTGCCGTCGAAGATTACGAAACCATCTGCCAGATGTATGAAACCACTGATTTTAAGGTTGTAGCATTTCTCCAACCCGGAATTGTGACAAATGGCGCGAGTTTTTTTGCGATGCCATGCGAAAGGTTGCAAATGATCAATACTGACTCAGGCTGGTTGCGGTAAAGGCCTGTTTGCAGCTTTTCATAAATTATCCGAAAAATTGTTTACTTTATCGTAAGAATCACTTTTCTTATGCGATGGAAATATTATTTCGGAATCATCCCGCTCTTATTACTGCCATTTTTTTCTGATGCTCAGGCCAGAGTTATCACCGACAGCTTACGTCAGGCCTTCACGGCTTCGAAAGACCCTGTAGAGAAAGCTGATATTTTCTATGATATCGCCAGAGTAGAAATGGAACGAGACCTCGAATCTGTGCCCCTTTACGCTGATTCGCTCGAAAAAATGGCGACGACCTCACGCTATCAAAAAGGAAAACTACGGGCCGACATGCTCAGAGCGCTTTATTATCAGGACAAAAGCGAGCCGGATACAGCCATTTTCCTTTTTCACAAAATACGCAGTGGATACCAGTTACTCGGCGATTCTTCTGCCCTCGCCATGATCTACAACAATATTGCCCGTAATTTTTCTTCATTATACCAACCCGATTCCGCGATCCATTACTATCTTCTCGCAATGGATATACTCCAGATAAACGGAGCGCCTTCCGATCTGGCTTCCACGTACAGTAATATTGGCAACCTCTATGTCAATCAGATGACTTTCCAGAAAGGGATTGACTATCTGAAAAAATCACTCAAAATACGTTTGGATCAGAAAGATGAAAATAAGCTGATCTATACCTATAACAATCTGGCCGTAGCGTATGGCAGCAACCATTTTCCAGACACAGCTTTTTATTATAGTCAGGAAGGGATTGCCATTGCCGAAAAACTGGGCAATACCTATGTCGCCGGAGTCATGAAAGGCGGCATAGCCAACCTCCTGAATCAACAGGGAAAATATGAAGAAAGTATTTCCTGGGCCGATCAGTCAATCGCCGACCTCCGCGCTGCAAATCGAATCCCCAATCTCGTATTTCCACTTTCCAATAAAGCCGAAGCGCTCAATCTTCTGGGAAAATACCATGCAGGACTTGAAGCGGGTAAAGAAGGATACGCGATTATGCTGGAAACCGGTCAACTCAACCCGCTGGAATCGTATTATGAAAATTTTGCCATTTCCCACGAAGGGCTGGGCAATTTTAAAGAAGCCAACTACTGGTGGAAAAAGTTTATGGCACTGGATGATTCCATATTTAAAGAGGAAAATGTTCGCACCCTCGCCGATATGGAAACCAAATACCAGACACAGAAAAAAGAAACTGAAATCGCCACACAAAAACTTCAAATCGAAGGTCAGCGAAACCGGCTTTTCAGGCAACAGGTATGGATTGGCGGTTTGCTGCTGGGATTGGTACTCATTGTTTGCGGCGCATACCTTCTCTATAACCGCTACCGTCTGCGCCAACAGGCTTTGCTCAACCAGACCATAATCCGCGAACAACAGCTGGGACTTAATGCCGTCATAGAAGCGCAGGAATCAGAAAGAAAACGCATCGCCAGAGACCTCCACGATGGCATTGCCCAGGAACTCGTCGCATTAAACCTCCAGTTGCGCGCGGTAGAATATTCCACACTAAAAACGCTGCCTGAGCTTTCGCCCCGTATTGGAGCGCTTTCCCAACAACTCAACGGAACCTGCGAAGAAGTGCGCAACCTTGCACACCTGATGTTGCCGCCCACCCTTGAAACACAGGGACTGGAAGGCAGTTTGGCCCTGTTGCTAAAAAACAGCCTGGACCCCAAAGGGGTAGAAACAAAACTGGAATGCACATTGCCTCAAAGACTGGATATGAAAGTCGAACTCAGCATATACAGGATCACACAGGAGTTGATCAATAATATTGTAAAACACGCACAGGCCGCCCAGGTAGTTGTGCAACTGCTTTACCAGAACAACCTTCTTATTCTCAAAATAGAGGACGATGGCAAAGGTTTTGATTTTGATCAGGCACGAAAAAAGGGCAGTATGGGCCTGCTCAATATTCTGAGCCGCGTAAGCACGCTGGGGGGCGAATTTTCCTCCAGTCAGCGAAACCCACATGGAACCATTTCCACCATTACAATACCCGTACAGGCATGAGTCAAACCATCAAAATCATCGTAGCTGACGACCATCAACTGGTGCGTAAAGGCATAGTCGCCTTACTGAGTATGCTGGATTTTGTAGAAGTGGTAAGAGAGGCTGCGAATGGAATGGAAGTAATGCAATGGTTGCGCAGCAGAAATGAAGCAGCGATTGCCCTGCTCGACCTTGAAATGCCTGAAATGAACGGAACAGAAACCGTAACAGCATTGAGCAAAGAATTTCCTGAAATCCGCGCCATCATCATCACCATGTTACCGGATCCCGAAAGAATCCGCGAAGTGGTGAAAGCAGGAGCAAAAGGAGTACTCTTTAAAACAGCCGCTGTCCAGGAGTTGAGCGAAGCCATCACCCGGGTACACAATGGCGGGAAATACTATACCGGAGAAGTAGCGGCTGTACTGCTTGCCGACCCGGAACCCTCCCTCGACCGGCTGACCAGCAGAGAAATTGAAATACTACGTCTCGTAGCCCAGGGCCATTCCAGTACTGAAATCGGAGAAAAATTATTTATCAGCCCACGCACCGTCGATACACACCGCAACAACCTGATCCAGAAACTGGAAGTCAATGGTATTGCCGGACTGGTGCGCTTTGCCATTGAAAAGAAGATAGTGTGAAGCAGAACATTTACAAACCCTTGTCCATTTCATCGACCATTTCCATCACTTTGGCTTCCAGTTCTGTTTTATAAGCCTGAAGCCGGTCGGCAAGCGCCGGGTCTGCGGTAGCCAGAATCTGCACGGCCAGGATACCCGCATTTTTGGCGCCATCAAGCGCAACCGTAGCTACGGGTACACCGGAAGGCATTTGGAGGATGGACAAGACCGAGTCCCAGCCATCGATCGAATTGGAAGACTTAACCGGAACGCCAATCACAGGGAGCGTTGTAACCGCGGCAACCATGCCGGGAAGATGCGCAGCGCCACCGGCGCCTGCAATAATCACCTGCAAGCCTCTATCGCGCGCGGTGCGGGCATACTCCATCATACGCACAGGTGTGCGGTGCGCCGACACAACCGTAATTTCGTAGGGTACCCCAAAATATTCCAGCATTTCCGCCGCACCGGACATTACCCGAAGGTCGGACTTGCTACCCATAATGATTCCTGCTTTTGCCATGGTTATATTCACCAGTTAATATATAGGAAATCTACATTTGTCATTTCCCGTGTTGTTTCTCTATTTCATCCAATAAGTAATTGCCTATACGGTCAACGACCGCTCGGATTTCTTCCATCGTGAAAACCTCGCCATATTTTTTTAGCTTGGTTTCAACCCCTATAGACTTAGCGCCAAGTCCAAATTTATAATTGGAAAACGTCCATTCCAGTTTTGCCAAAAGTCCAAATGGATTTGGGGAAGATTTAAAACCATCAAATTTGTACAGGATTTCCAATTCGTCAAAATCTCCGGCATTTACCACCATTTCATACAAATCACTTTTCCAATCTGTATCGTCAACCTTCAATGCTGGAGAATTCTGAGAAATGGTACCCTGTAAATGAAAACTCATGCTATTTTCAAGAAAAAAATCACCGATTTTTTTAAGTCGGGACTGGACAATCTCCAAAGAAGGAACGACATTATCGTCGATGGTTTTGCCCAGTGCTTCAACTTTACTGACCTTATACACCTCTTGTCCCTTGAGGTCGCGACCCAGAATCGAAATTCTTTTATCCAAATCGTCCGGCTCGTCCAAAGATTCCCCTCTTGCTGCTTTGAGGTTCCATTCCAGTGATTTCAGCAATAATTGAGCGATGTAGCTTACAAAAGCATCTATATCTCCACCATCCGCACGATTCAGCGCATCAAGGTATTGTTTTTTATCTGACGAAGGGATAATTACAGGAGGGAAACCATATCTTAACAAATGGTAATTCATTAGAAGACGGCATACCCGACCATTTCCATCATCAAACGGGTGAATCAGCACCAATCTGTAGTGAAATAGTGCTGCTGCTTCCAAAGGATGATAGCTATGCGCTTCCCGCCTATACCAGTTCAACAGTTCCTCCATTTTTAAGGGTACTTCTTCCGGAGATGCATAATCGAAGATCTCACCATTCGCCAGTCGCACAGAGTTTGGCTGGCTTTTATAACTACCCACCTGGATTAATCGCCGGGTGGAATCCCCACCAGGTGTGAGGGCATCTTTCCAGAAATCTCTGACCAGGATAATTTCATTCAACTGGCGAATATCAGCCTCCGTAAGCTGGCGTTCCTCTTTTGCCCATTCACGAATCAGAGCCACAGCAACATCGTGTGCTTTCATTTCCTCATATTCCCGCAGATCATGATTGCCTTTGGTTTTGTCGAAAAGCAACAGAAGTTTGGTCTCTCCATAAGTAAGGGTATTGCCTTCTATATGATTGGAATTGTAGTTCCACTCTAATCGGAATTTTTCCCAAAGTTTTCGATCCATCTTTTCGGGAACAGGCAACAGGGATTCCAGTAATTTTTTTTTACTGTCAACCTGTGATAGGATATTTGCGAGTGATTGTTCCATAATAGGTAATCCTTTATAAACCCAGTACACATTAGCTCACAACTCTCACTGTCTGCCTGATATGATTGATCTTTTCGATGAGTTCTGCTTTGTCTTTACCTAATATCGTCACGTGCCCCATCTTTCGCTGGGGTTTGGTTTCGGCTTTGCCGTAAATATGGGGATATACACCTGCCATCGCAAGCATTTCCTCTATACCTTCATACACCGCCGGGCCGCTATACCCCGATTCTCCCAACAGGTTGACCATCGCTGCCGGGCAAAACTGTTCGGTCGGGCCCAGGGGTAATCCCAGTATTGCACGCAAATGTTGCTCGTACTGAGAAGTCAGCGACGCTCTGATCGTCTGATGACCGGAGTTGTGGGGTCTTGGCGCCAATTCATTGACCAGGATTTCACCCGAAGGGGTGACAAACATTTCGATTGCCATGATCCCTACATATTTGAGTTTTTCCACCACAGAAACGGCAATCTCCCCTGCGCGTTTTGCCAGAGACTCAGAAATCTCTGCCGGGGAAAATAGATATTCTACCAGATTGTGTACCGGGTGAAAGACCATTTCCACTACCGGAAAAACACTTATTTCTCCTGTCGGGTTTCGGGCAATCAGCACGGCTATTTCTTTCTCAAAAGGCACAAAAGCCTCCAGCAGTCCCGGGGCATCAAATGATCGTAAAAGATCTTCTGAAGAACGGAGCACCTGCACACCGCGCCCATCGTATCCGGCTACTGCGGTTTTGTTTACCGCCGGCAAGAGGTGTTTATTTTTCAGAATATCGAACCGGTTCTCCACCCTGATAAATGAGGCCGTTGGAATGCCATTATCCCGGAAAAACTCTTTTTGTTTCCGCTTGTCCTGAATCATCCGGATCGTTTTGGGATCAGGGTAAACCGTTTTCCCTTCCGCCTGTAGTTGCTCCAGTGCCTCGGTATTGACGTTTTCGATCTCTATTGTAATGACATCTGAAGCTCTGCCGAATGCCAGTACGGTATCAAAATCTGTCAGTGAGCCTTGCACAAATTCATGGGAATAGGGACGCGCAGGCGCTTCTCCGGATGGATCAAGGATGCGAATATGAACATTCAGATCAACGGCTGCCTGAATCATCATGCGCCCCAGTTGGCCGCCGCCAACAATACCCAGCCGTAGTCCGCGATAGAAGGGTTTCATTCTTTTTGTCGCAAATTTAGGTTAAGGCACGTCATGTTACAAATTTTTCAGCCAACCCGGGAAACGAATCCGCTACCTGCCTACCATGACAAACGCACCCCAATAATAGGGAGAGGGATATTTGATGCGGAGATTTTGCTGGGCCTGCCGGAAGGCGGCGCGTTTGTCTCCCAAATCCAGCCACAATTGGTAAAAGTTTCCCATAAGTTCCTCGGTAGCCTGATCGCTTACTTTCCACAAACTCAGCAAAAGGGTTTCTGCCCCAGCCATAAGGAATGCGCGCTGCAACCCATACACACCCTCGCCATTCTGCACATCCCCCAGTCCTGTCTCACATGCGCTCAGCACGACCAGTTCTACCCCTTGCAGGTCCAGACTGGCCGCTTCGTATGCGGTAAAAATCCCGTCCTGAGAACCTGGTTTTCCTTTCAAAAGTTTTTTGAGGGAATTTCCTGCACCGGCGAGAAACAGTCCGGAGCGCAATAGCGGATTTTCTGTCGCAGGTTGATCTCCCAAAAAATGAAAGCCGGATTTCATATCCTCCTGCTGCATAAAAAAACCGTGTGTAGCTATATGCAACAAATCTGTCTGAGCGACAGACTTGACCCTTGACTCAGTAGCATCTTTGCCCAGGTAAACGGCTGTCTGCCAATTGTTTTTTCTCAGCAGCCGGTCGATTTCCTCCACCTCCTTTTGGGTTCCGGGCAAAGGATTCAGTTCCCCGACTTTTCCACCTCTGAGCCGTATGCCCATTTTATCGGGCGTATTCTTCCGCAGATTTTCATCCACAGCCAATTCGTAGTCAGGTGCCCCGATCAGTACAGCTTTCCGGGATTTTTTTTGTACCGGTTTTTCTCCAGCAGATAAAAAAATCTCACGCGTACTGGTAAGCAGATGAATGTCTGTCCTGTCCATCAGAAAACCTCCTTCAGGGTGTGGAAATGTATGCAGATTGACTTTGTTGAAGATGGCGTCGGGAGAAAGGTATACTTTCCGGTCGGCGTTCATTTCCTTCAGAAAATCGGCTATCGGCTTCCAAAGCCGCTGATAAAAGTCTTCAGGCCGCCATTTTTTCTTCTCTTCTTCACCTGTCTCAAACCAAATGGAGCGCGATACTTTTTCGTCGGGAGAAATGAGCTGTTGATACGATCCGATCAGTTGATGTTCAGATTCCGGGACATCTTTCAGCACGATCAGTTCGGGGTGTTTTTGTGTTTGGGAAGTGATGACCAGCGCAAAATAACCTGGGCGATTCAATTGTTCTTCCCCGATATCCGCAAACCTGACGATCTCCACGGCGGCTTCACCCGGGAGCAGGCAGTCGCGAATCTGCTCCCAGCGGAGGGCTGAATTTTCGCCAAAATTACCGGCAGCTTTAGCCAGCGCTTTTTCCAGCTCATTGATTGTCTGTTCCAGTTCGGCGATTTGTTCAGTATAAGCCTGTGTTTCGACTTTTCTCTCTGAATAATACCACGAAAGTTTCTCCTTTTTTTCTTTCCAAAGCTGATATTTTTCCCTGACAACGGGATCAGAAGACCGCAGCACAATATCCCGGGTAAAAGACTGAGACTGCATCAACACTCCTTTCGTAGCAAGGAGTACATCGTACAAAAAACCAGCAAAATCAGGGTTTGACGCATATCTTTTTACCCCAAAACCCTGAAGCCAGTCGATATTATATTTGAGCGTCTGGTAAAAAGACTGGCGTTCCTTTTCACTCAGAATATGAAAAGTTGTATGAATCCGGGAGATTAGCAGCGTGATACTTTCCCTGACAGCACGTTCTGTCTCGTCCAGTTTTCCCTGTAAAAAAAATAACTCCGCCAAATTTCCCAATACAACCGGAAAGCTGGGGTGGCGGGTGTCCCATTTGCTCAGCATTTCCGAAAAGATCTTCTCCGCAGATTCATATTCGCCCAGTTGCCCATAAGTGAGCGCAAGATTATTTTTCAGGGTAAGAATATCCGGATGGTTTTCGCTTTGCCGGGCAAGCAAGATTTCCAGCGCCGTGCGGAGGTGTTCTACTGCGGAATTGTAATTACCGGTGGAGCGATACACTTCAGCCAGATTTCCGGTAGCAGTGCCGACCAGAGGATGTCTGGGTCCCAATGTTGAAGTAATCATTTCCCTTGACCGAAAAAAGCAAGATTCCGCTTTTGTATAATTTTGGGTATAACTGTACAACAGTCCCAGGTTGTTGAGCGCAAGCGCATATTCGGGGTGGCTTTCACCCAAAATCCGGCCAAAAATTTCCTGTATTTTCTGATATGCTTTTTCGGCTTCGGCATAAAGCCCCATCATCTGATACAGATTGGCTTTGTGTGTCAAAATTTTCCCCATCAATACGGTCTCTTCACCTCGTGCCTTTCGCTCAATTTCGGCCGCTTCATCCAGCACCGCATCTCCTTCTATGAGTCTTCCCGCCGTGATGTACAAATGCCCAAGATTATGTAGCACGGAAACGTAGCGAGGATGGGTAGTACTAATTTTTGCACCGATATTCCTGGCTTCGAATAACCATTTTTCCGACTCCGAAAAATTTCCGGTAAGAATATAAAGATTGCCCAGACTGCTGTAAATATTCACCAGATCAGGGTGCTCATTACCCAAAACTTTTTTAACGATTTCACCGGAAGCGCTAAAATACTGCTTTGCGCCTTCATAGTCGCTTTGAGTCTGGCAAAGATTGCCCATATTCATCAGCACCAATGGATAAAGCGGAACCCATTGTACCTCTTTCCCTTTCATTTTATCCAACACATCGAGAAAAATTACTGACGCAGCCTCAATTTCGCCCGCCTCATACATGGCAAGCCCGAGATTATTGCAGGTTGTGAGGGTTTTTTCATGATTTTCCCCCCACAATTTTTTCCTGATCTGAAGGCAGTTTTGCTGTACTTCTATGGCTCTTGCATATTCGCCGAGGTTGCGGTGTGCTTCACCGAGGTTGTTGAGGTAGTTGTCATATTCAGGAAAATCAGTACCATAAGTTTCACTGATGATCTTCACACACAAACTGGCAATCCGGCAGGCTTCCTGAAATTCCCCATTATGGTTTTTCAACTGTCCCAGATTGCTGAGGGTAAGAATATAGGCAGGATGCGTATTTCCCAAAACCGACGCTTTAATCTCCAGACTTTCTTCCAAAAGCGGGGCGGCATCACGGTAAAGGCCCAATACCATGAGCGAAATCGCCAGGTTGTTAAGCAAATTGACATACACCCCCCAATCGCGTTTTTCAGGAATATTTTCCAGCACTTGCAAGCCTTTGCGGTAATAACCCAGAGCCGCTTCCTGTTCTTTCTGGTAATAAGCAATCGATCCAAGATCATTGAGAACAGTGGCATAATCCATAGCTGGAGGAGAAAGCTGGTTCTCCAAAAAGCGAAGCGACTCATTCAGGATCACAGAAGCCGCCTCATACTGTTCGACTTTGATATACAATTGAGCCAGGCTGTATCGGGCCCTGACACTGAGCGGGTTATCCTTTCCTGCAATTGCCTCGACAATCGAGATATAACGGGTCAGCAATTGCCGGGTTTCTGCATATTTTCCAAGGTTAAGTTTGATATCGGAAACCAAACGCAGGTTTTCCAGATAATCGGGGTGTCGGTTTCCCAGCACTTCCTCCCGAAGTCGGAGACAATCAACCCCGATCGATTCCGCTTCAGCATAATTTCCCTTCTGCGTATTCAACACCATGAGCGTATTGCGGGTATTGATATATTCATTGTGTTTTTCGCCGAGTGAATCGAAGAAAATCGACGCAGCTTTTACAAGTAAAGGTTCCGCTTCTTCAAATTTTCCCCATCGGCGGTACATTTCACCCAGATTATTGATAGCTATTCCATATTGAGGATTTGCCGAACCGAAAATTTTTTCCCGGGTCTCTGCACATTCGGTCATCACTTTCACCCCTTCTTCATACCGCTCCAGCTTCAGGTACACATTCCCCAGCAGCAGGAGAGAGAATGCATATTCCGCGTTTTCGATTTCCCTCATGGCGGAGAGAGAAGCGAGGTAGCAGGCTTCAGCTTCCTGGTCCTGGTCAAGCGCGGTCAGGGTTTGTCCGAGATTTCGTGTGATCAGGCAATAGTTTGCATCTTTTTCCCATTCCATTTCCTGCCAGAGCGCAAGACTTTGCAGGAGATATTTGCGGGAGGCTGTATAGTCCTGCTGATATTGGAAATAGAGACCCAGATTATTCAGCAGAATGGCATAATCTGCACTTTTCTCTCCGATGTCTGCGGCTGCCAGCGTCAGGGCCTGTTGTCCCAATACAACAGCATGCCCATATTCGCCCGACTGAAACTGTCGGAGCGCCTCCTGATTTAGGGTGAACCATTGGGTATCCGGAATGTTCATAGCGTAAAATTACACAATACTTACTGACAGCCTTCCAGCAAACGATCCGGTCTGATAGGTACAACACCTACTTCTTCACAGACCAGCCCTCCGGCAAGGTTGGCAATCATGGCGGCTTGAAGTGGAGAGATCCCGGTTGCTATACCCAAAGTCGCAACACTGATGACCGTATCCCCAGCACCTGAAACATCAGTAATGTTTCGCATACGCGCAGGGATATGAGTATAGGTTCCTCTGGGATCCACGAGCAGCATCCCATTCTCACTCAGAGTAACGAGCGTATAAATATGCGGCATTTTTTCCCGGAGTTGAAGTACCGCATTTACAATTCCGGGGAGATCGTTTTTATTCAACCTTAAACCCAGTGCCTCGCTCAATTCTTTCAGATTGGGTTTAAACAAAAAGGAATTAGCGTAAGAGAAAAAATTGCGGAATTTGGGATCAACCAGTACAGGAATATTGTGCTGTTGTGCGGCGGAAATCAGGGTTTGCGCTAATGAGCGGTTTAGGAATCCTTTATCATAATCCTGAATCACAATTGCATCGAAGCTACTGATCTGATCGAGAGCGGTTTCCAACAGACTTTCTGCCATTTCTTCCGGAAGCGGGCTTTTATCTTCATTGTCCACGCGCAGAACCTGCTGCTGGTTATTGCCGAGTATACGGACTTTCAACGTCGTGCGGCGAGTCGGCAGGCGGGAAATCAGGCTGGTATCAAAACCATTATTATTTGCCTGTATCAGCAATTCGTCTCCTTCCTGATCTTGCCCGACCACCCCGCAGAGCACCGGCATAGCCCCCAGGGCATGCAGATTTAAAGCCACATTTGCAGCACCACCCGGGCGATTTTCTTCCCGATATACATCGACGATGGGCACAGGCGCTTCCGGGGAAATACGCTCGACCCTACCCCACAGGTAACGATCCAGCATAAGATCGCCGGCTACAAGAATTTTGCGATTCCTGCAGCCGGCGAGAAATGTATGAATATCAGCAGATGTTACCAATGGAAACCGTTTTACACGGTACAAAGGTAGTTATTCTGCCTTTCCCATAGAAGTCTGGGGAACTTTGATTTTCAATGCCCGAAGTGCACGGGTAAGACGACCGATACCATCTTCCAGTACTTCATTGGCGTAGGCGTAAGAGAGGCGGATGTGTGAATCTGTACCAAAAGCCGAACCTGGTACAACTGCAAGTCCCTCAGCATCCAGCAGGTAGAGACACAAAGCGTCAATATCGTGGATGGTTTCTCCGGAAGGTGTCTCTGCACCCAGAAAAGCACCGAGGTCTGGGTAGAAGTAAAAAGCCCCATCGGGAAGATTGACTTTCAAACCGTCAATTTCACAGAGTTTTTTATACATCAGGTCGCGGCGGCGGTGAAATTCGTCACGCATGGCGGCAACCGTATCTTGCGGGCCGTTGAGGGCAGCTATCGCACCGATCTGAGCAAAGGCCGTCGCGCCAGAAGTGCTTTGGCCCTGAAGTTTTTCGGTAAGATCAGCAATATCTTTGGGCGCAGCAATATATCCCAAACGCCAGCCGGTCATTGCATATCCTTTGGAAAAGCCATTGACGACGATCACACGATCTGCAACGGAAGGGAATGTTCCGATACTGATATGCGGTTTTCCGAAGGTGATGTGTTCATAAATTTCATCAGAAATGATCAACACATTCGGGTATTTTTCGAGTACTTCGACAATTCCTTCGAGTTCTTCCCGGCTGTACATACTACCAGTCGGGTTGGAGGGAGAAGTCAGGACAAACAGCCGCGTATTGGGTTGAATGGCCGCTTCCAATTGTGCCGGAGTAATTTTATAATTGTCGGAAACATCTGTTTTGATAACAGTAGTCTCGGCCTGTGCCAGGTGGCACATTGCCTCATAGGATACCCAGTAAGGAGCCGGAAGGATGACGGCATCGCCGGGGTTCAGTACGGCGAGGATGACATTGTACAAAGACTGTTTTGCACCGGTAGAAACCACAATCTGATCGGCCTTAAAATCCAGTCCATTCTCCCGTTTAAGCTTATTCGCAATCGCTTCCCGAAGATTGGCATAACCGGACACAGGCGGATAATGGGTAAACCCATCGTCCAAAGCCTTTTTGGCGGCATCCCGGATATGAACCGGCGTATCAGAGTCAGGCTCGCCCAGAGTGAGGCCGATCACATTTCGGCCCTCAGCAGTCAACTGGCGCACTTTTTTGGCGATACCCAGGGTAGCAGATTCCGCCAAAGAGGAAATGATTTGCGAATATTTCATTGATTTATGAGATTTTGGGCGCAATAATACAATAAAATTGAAAGAAACTTAACAAGATTACAAAACTATTTGTGAATTATACTTTCCGCTTACAACTTTTTACATTTACTGTAATCTTTCAAACAGAAATATAAAACCGCAAATTCTATGAAAATCACCACTTTTTTGCCACTTGCTTTCATGATCATCCTTATCAGTTGTGCGTCCTATAACAAAACGACTTACCTCAAAGAATATGATTCATTTATGGAGGATGTCAAGGAAGATTATACTTCTTACGACAAAAAAGACTGGAAAGAGAAAAATGAAGAATTCCGCATTTTAGTAGAAGAACAATATCCCGAATTTGAGGAAGATATGAGCCGGGAAGAAAAAGTCAAATTTTGGACCCAGGCTTTTACATATCAGGTTTACCAGCACAAAGACCGGGTTTTTGATGAGTTGGATAAAAACAAGGAAGTATATTCAGAATTAATGGAAAAAAACGCTGAATTCATCAACACTTTCAGCGAGGATTTTACAAAAGATATTCTTCCTGAACTGGAAAAAACACTCCCTGAATTTCAGAAACTGGGCAAAGATTTTCTGGAGCGTATGGAAGACAAAGGTACGCTGGACAAAATGAAAAACAATCTGGAAGAATTTGGCAAACAGATGAAAGAATTGAATGAAAAGCTGGAAGACAATTAGTCTTTCAGCTTTATCAGTTTTCGCATCAATCCATTTCCTGTCTGGTCATAGATCCTGACAAAATATATTCCCGGTACCAGCCCTGTCAGGGAGAGTTCGTGTTTTGAATGGCTTCCGGAAAGTTTTAGCGACTCAGACACTTTGTGGCCTGAAAGATCATATATGGAGAGGTTTATCTCTCCATTTACCTGACCCAGGAAATCAATAAAAACCTGATCATTTGCCGGATTTGGATAAATATTTACCCCCCAGCTATTTTTGTCGGGGTCAATCGCCGTGCGAGTTCCTATTCCCTGCCAGCGACCGATAGAATCGTTGAGTACATTGTCATCCGTACCAAATCCGGAAACCCAGACCCGGAGGCGATATACATCACTTTCTGTAGGTTTCCATACAGTACCGTGGGCAAACTGGATGGTATCATTGGGAAGCAGCGTAAACACCCGGTTGAGGGTATCATTTTGCACTGCGGAGTCGCCAATCTGGTAGTGAATTACCATGGGGACACCAACGGTATCAAAGGAAACCGTATCAAGGCCACGGTTGATTACTGCACCTGTAATGGTAATTTCGTCATTGGGATTGGCAACAATATCATCGACATAATACATGGCGATGTCGCGCTGCTCTACCTGAGCCAGGCGAATATCATCCAGTACAAGGATAAACTTGTCAGAAGAAGTGTGTCGGAAAGCGATATAGGCCTCCTGTCCGCCGAAAGCATCGAGGCTGGTGGAGCGGTAGGTAAATTCATCGCCTTCTTCAGCCACCACCAAGGCCGGCGGATGAGCCATAAAACCAGCAGAATCAGGCGTAGTGGTAGAAATGCGAATCTCGTAGCTTTCGGGGAAAAACTTATCCTGAGAATAGGCATACCAGGAAAGGCAGGCATTTTCAGGAATAAATACTTTGGGCGAGATCAGGTAGTCATCACTTTTATCGACAGAGCCTTCATACCAGGAAGGAGAAGCCAGTACCCGGTTGACAGAGTCCGTATCTTTAAAGTCAATGACCGACTGCCAGCCCGGATTGGGGACGAGAAACAATATATTGTGGTTGGGAGTCAGCCCGTCATAATCAGCAACTTTCCAGCCGGCGGGAATGGTATCCGTATTAAAATACTCATCGAATATCACAATACCTCCGCAGGGGAAACGGCGAAGATTTGCCAGCGATTCGGGGTCAGCGGGAAAACCGGAGCGGCTGGTAGACTGAGCAACCAATGCGTGAGTGCCGAAGATGCCAGATAGCGTAAGCACTAAAAAAATCGTCAGGGAAAATGATTTTGTCATAACAGACATAACGTGAAGTTCTGAAAAAGGAAGATGCAGTATGCACAAAAATCGTTGCCTTATCAAAAGAAAAAACTCAAATTACCCGAAAGCAATTTGAGTTTTTTTGTATGAATTCAGGTAAAAACACCTATATTTTTATGCCATTTGCACGCATTTCTTTTACAACAGCATAGACACCTTTCTTGCTGATGGTACGAATAGCATGTGCAGAAACTTTAAGGTCAACCCAGCGGTTTTCCTCTGAAATAAAAAAACGTTTTTTCTGAAGGTTGGGATAAAACTTCCTTCTTACTTTGTTATTGGCTTTGGAAACGTTGTTTCCATAGATGGTTTTTTTACCGCTGACTTCGCAAACTCTGGCCATGATTCTGTTCTTTTTTTTCGAAACTTTTTATCCGGCAATTAAGGTCATCTGCCTTTTTCCGGAATCGGATTGCAAATATCTGCAATTCTCTGATAAAACCAAATATTTTTTGGAGAAAACCACAATCCCTAAAAGCCCAGGGTCGCAAAGTGCAGAGAGGGGCGAATGGTTTTTTTCAATAAGGAAAGTAGTTACGCGCCTTTGGCTTGCGAATTCGGGAAATTCAGGCTTTTTTTGCAGAAAATTGCGAGCAATGCCGGTAATTCTTACCAAAAAATTCGGGTTTGAGTCTGCACACTACCTACCAAAGATGCCGGAAGGGCATAAATGCAGGCGTATGCATGGCCACAGCTTCCGTATGGAAGTGAATCTCGTAGGAGAGGCTGACCCCGAAACGGGCATTTTGATCGACTACGGGGATGTGAAAGAAATCGTGCAGCCATTTGTCAAAATGCTTGACCATTGGTGCATCAACGAAGTCGGAGAAAAAGAAGGAAACCTGCTTTTGCAAAATCCTACATCAGAAAATCTCGCAAAATGGTTTTTTGAAAAACTAAATGACCTGCTTCCCGGTTTATACAGTATTGTGATACACGAAACCTGTACCAGTAAATGTGAATACCGCGCAGCATAATTTTCAGATAAACCTTAACAAATAATTCTGTATTTTGCCATTGTGAAAAGGATAACCATTGCCATAGACGGATATGCGGGTTGCGGGAAAAGTTCTACCGCAAAAGCCGTTGCCAGAAAGCTCAATTATCTTTATATCGACTCGGGCGCTATGTACCGGGCCGTAAGCCTGTATTTGCTGCGCCACAATATTCCCTTTGAAACGGAGTCGGAAGAGCTCCTTGACGCGTTGGAGAATATTTATGTGGACTTTTTAGAAAAACCAGGTGAGCTTTTTCCCGTAATCACGCTCAACGGAAAAGAAGTCGAAGATGATATCAGAAACCCTGAAATTTCAGCCATTGTCAGCCAGGTGAGCATCCACAGGGAAGTCAGGCGCGAAATGGTCAGCCAGCAACGACGATTGGGTGAATCCGGTGGCGTCGTCATGGATGGCCGCGACATCGGTACCGTAGTGTTCCCCAATGCCGAACTAAAAGTGTTTATGACCGCATCTATCGACGTAAGAGCCAGACGCAGACAGGAAGAGCTTGCCGAAAGAGGGCTGGATGTCGATTTTGAGGAAATAAGAGCCAACCTTCAAAAACGAGACCATATCGATTCTTCCCGAAAGGAAAGCCCTCTGACTCAGGCCAGTGATGCCATCCTGATCGATACTTCGGATATGGAATTTAAAGACCAGGTTGACAGAGTAATTTCATTAGCAAATGCCGTAATCTCCGGAAATAAAATCCGGGAAATCTAACAAACACCAGGTTTATGATTCAAATAGAAATAGATAAAAATTCGGGGTTCTGCTTTGGGGTCGTATATGCGATTGAAATGGCAGAAGATTATCTGACCGAAAATGGCTCCCTGTATTGTCTGGGCGATATCGTCCACAATGATAAAGAAGTGGAAAGGCTTGAGTCCATGGGCCTCAAGATTATAGACCATGAAACACTCCAAAATCTGAAAGATGCCACTGTCCTGATCCGTGCCCACGGTGAGCCTCCCGAAACTTATAAAATAGCTGTCGAAAACAATATCGAACTCATTGACGCTTCCTGCCCTGTCGTATTAAAACTTCAAAACCGAATCAGAAATGCCTACGATGAGGACCGGAAAATCATTATTCTCGGGAAAAAAGGCCACGCAGAAGTAAATGGGCTCGTAGGTCAGACCAATCAGGAAGCGGTAGTGGTAAGTACAGAAGAAGAGGTCGAAAAACTGGCACTCGAAGGTCCGGTGTCTCTATTCAGCCAGACCACAAAAAGTACCCAGCTCCTCTATAAGATTAAAGAAAAAATGGAAATCCAGTTTGAAGATTTCCGGTTTAATGATACAATCTGCCGACAGGTAAGCAACCGCGAACCTGAGCTGCGCAAATTTTCGAAAAACCACGACGTGATTATTTTTGTCTCCGGTAAAAAAAGCTCCAATGGAAAGGCGCTTTTCCAAACCTGCCAGCAGATTAATCCCAATAGCTATTTTATTTCAGACATTGATGAATTGAACCTCTCCTGGTTGGAGGGAAAATCCACGGTGGGCATTTGTGGCGCTACTTCTACCCCCATGTGGCTGATGGAACAAGTATCAAATTATATTGATGAGAGAGTAAATGGGTCAGTTGTGAGTGTATAAATCCAAACCATGAATTATCGTCATATCAAAGAAGAAATTGCCAACAGTCTGACACACGGACTTGGCGTTGTGTTATTTTTTATCGCTATCCCTGTCCTTGTTTCCTGGACTGTCTTTAAGGGGAATATTGAACACATCTGGGCTGTGAGTATTTTCAGTGTTTCCTTGCTGCTGGTTTATACTGCTTCGACCATTTATCACAGCATTCAACACCCGGAAGTAAAAAGAGTTCTCCGTATCGTTGACCATATCAGCATCTATTTTCTGATCGCAGGCAGTTATACGCCTTTTATTCTGTTTTTTATGAACCAGATGTGGGGATATATTTTCCTCGCCGTCGTTTGGGCAATTGCACTGGGGGGAACAGTATTTAAAATATTTTTTACAGGCAGATTTAAGGTTTTTTCCATCATTCTGTATCTTTCCATGGGGTGGATGGTTATGTTTATCGCCAAACCTATATTTACCGCTATGTCCTTCGAAGGTCTTTTATGGTTGATCATTGGCGGGCTGGCCTATACATTGGGAACCATTTTTTTTATGTGGGAAAAACTCAGGTATCACCATGCTATCTGGCACCTTTTTGTCCTGTTTGGTAGTGTCAGTCACTATATCTCTGTTTTTTATTCCATGTACTATGTGTTACATGTCACTACCTGAAATGAAACGATCTTCCCTGCTCATTTTCCTTCTCCCGGTCTTACTTTGGGGATGTAAAACTGCCGAAAAAAAAGCACTGGTAGAAAATGCGCCATTCATTTCACAAACCTACACAGACAACACGGGCCGCAAGATTTTACTGGCCGACAAGCCTGAAAAAGTAGTTTCCATAGCACCCAATATTACTGAAATCATTTTTGCTATAGGTGGACAAGATAAGCTGGCAGCACGTTCGCAGGCCTGCGACTATCCTGCCGAAGTAGAAAATTTCCCCGAGATAATTACTTTTCCCGAACTCGATCTCGAAGGCCTCAAAGCTACTGACGCCGACCTTATTATCACTACTGACGAAATATTTACCCCGGTTCAGATTGAAATGCTGGATCGCCTGGGCCTTCCCGTTTTTCTACAGTCTTATCATACGCTGGAAGATGTCTATCGCGGAATTGTAGAAATTGGCGAGCTCGTAGATCAATCGGAAAAAGCGACATACCTCGCCGATTCACTCCGCACACTCGAACAGCAAATTGTAGATTCCACCGAAAATCAGATCAAATACAGAACCATGATCCTTATCAGCGCAGAACCGCTGAAAGTAATCGGAGGGAACGGTTTTCTCAACGAAATGATTGAAAAAGCCGGGGGATTGAATGTATTTGGTGAAACTGCGGCCCCGTATTATACCACAACTGTCGAGGAAATCCTGAAGTTACAACCTGAATTTATCATCATGCCTGCCATCCACCAGCAGGCTTATGCTGATTTGCTCGCCACCTACCCTTCCCTTTACAATACTCCGGCAGATGTGCAAAAGCAGGTGCACATTGTCAATCCAGACTTGTTTTACCGCCCTGGTCCCCGCATGCTGGAAGGATTGCTCACACTGACCCATATTCTCCACACGCAATTAAATCCACAAAAGTTTCGCGATGCGCAGTAAGCACGTATGGGCGGCATCGATACTTTTGATTCTACTGATCCTTTCAATGGCGGGAGGATTGTACATTGGCTCCTTCGACTTTTCGTTTGGGGAAATATTCAGCGTGCTGACCGGAAGTGAAATAGAAAATCAAGACATTATCATTGATCTTCGCCTGCCCAGGGTGTTGCTCACGGCCTTTACCGGGGCAATTTTGGCATTAAGTGGTTTTTTTATGCAGGCACTGATCAAAAATCCGCTGGCCGACCCTTACATTATGGGCGTGACCGCCGGTGCAGGATTTGGGGTAAATATCCTGATTCTAGGCCTCATTCCCATTTCCGGATTTACGTATTTCACCATGCCCTTATTTGCCGGAGTGGGGAGTTTGGCAAGTTTACTGTTGGTATTGGGTCTGGGGTACAGAAGTTTGCGCGAAGACAATTCCCAGTTACTGATTGTAGGGGTTGCGGTATCATCGATATTCACTGCGCTGACAGGCGTATTGATTTACCGGTTTGCGCAAAGCGACCAGGTGCGGCGGCTGGTATTCTGGACATTTGGCAGCTTTGGCCATGCGACATGGGAAGCCGTAGCGGTTTGTGGCCCGGTATTATTATTTTCAATAATATTTGGAATGGTGTACGGGAGGAGAATGGATATATTGATTTTGGGAGATATCCAAGCCCAGACGCTGGGCATGGAAGTTTCCCGGGTAAAAATGATATTGCTGTTGGTCAGTTCGCTGATAGTTGGCACGACCGTAGCATTTACCGGGCCGATTGGATTTGTAGGAATGATGATTCCGCACTTTTGCCGGGCATTGTTTGGTGCAGCGCACAGGCCCAATATCCTGCTGGGTACATTGATGGGAGCGGCATTTTTGACAGGATGTGATGTATTGGGACGAATAATTTTACCCCCGGCAGGACTTCCTACCGGCATTATCACATCGATTCTGGGGGTACCTTTTTTTCTGTATATCCTCTTTAGCAGAAAAAGTTATTTGTAACGCCGCTGGGCAAAAATCCAGTCATAGATCAGGGGATGAGAATCAAATGCATCATCCCAGCTATTGTGTCCCACACCTGGAAACTCTGTATAAATCACCGAAGCGCCAGCGCGGCGAAGCGCAGCAACCATTTCCTGGCTTCGAATCGGAGGCACCACCTCATCTGCCCCTCCATGAAATACCCATGTCGGAACCTGCGCCATTCTTGGAGCATAAGAAGGATACCCGCCCCCACATATCGGGAAAGCAGCGGCAAACCGCTCGGGATAATTGGCAAGCGCGCTCCAGGTACCGTATCCGCCCATAGAAAGACCGCCGATATAGACACGGCGACGCTCGACCGGGTAGGTTTTCAACACCTCGTCCATCAACTCCATCACCAGTTCCAACTGCCGGGTTGGCGTTTTATCAGCTGGTTTTCCCGCTACCTCCCTGTCATATTGGGACCATTGCTGACCCTCCGGACATTGAGGCACAATCACAAAAGACGGATATTTTTCCATAAACTCTGCGGACACAAATCTTTTGGCAACATGCACCAACTGCGCAGAATTGTCATTTCCCCTTTCACCTGATCCATGCAAAAATATTACCAGCGGATAACGAATGGCAGTATTTTCGAAACCTGCCGGCATATGAAACCGGTAAAGCAGGGAATCTCCTTTTGCAGAGTGGAAAACCTTTGGCTCATATTCGCTGGCATCCTGAGAAAATACGGTGCCGCTCAAAACACCTATGAGCAGAAATAAGAATAGTAACTGTTTCATCATACAGAAATAAATGAATGTCTGATTAGATAGGTCAATATAATTACAAATTTTCAGAACAAACCTTTTTGGTATTTTTATTCGGAAGTTTACCCTATCTATGCTATTCCAAAAGATCATTTGTAAATTGACAATCCTTAAGCGTAATTTGCAGTCCGAAAGGTCTGAACATACATGCAGCATATAAGAAATTTCTGTATCATCGCTCATATTGACCATGGTAAGAGTACCCTGGCTGACCGCTTGTTGGAAGCGACTCATACGCTTACACAACGCGAGATGAAAGCCCAGGTATTGGATAGTATGGATCTGGAGAGGGAAAAAGGTATTACCATCAAAAGTCATGCGATCCAGATGGTATATCCCAAAGACGGCACATCCTATACACTCAACCTCATCGACACACCGGGTCATGTGGACTTCTCTTATGAAGTATCAAGGGCCATCTCATCCTGTGAAGGCGCGCTCCTGATTGTGGATGCAGCGCAGGGAATAGAAGCGCAAACCATTTCCAACCTGTATCTGGCGTTGGAACACAATCTGGAAATCATTCCGGTTCTCAACAAAATCGACCTGCCAAGCGCGCGAATCGAAGAAGTCAGCGACGAAATCATAGATCTGATTGGTTGCGACCCCGAGGATATTCTTCATGCAAGTGCAAAAAATGGAATTGGTATTACCGAAATCCTCGATCGGATTGTGGAGCGAATACCGCCCCCGACCGGTAATCCTGATGCCCCACTCAAGGCGCTGGTATTCGACTCCGTGTTTAATTCCTACCGCGGAACCATCGTGTACTTCCGGATTTTTGACGGAAGTATCAGTAAAGGCGATGTAGTAAAATTTATCGCGACCGAAGCCGAGTATGAAGTCGGTGAGGTGGGAATCCTGCGGCTCCAACAACAGCCCGAACAGACCATTGAAACCGGAAGCGTAGGTTATATGGTTGCAGGCATAAAAAATGTGCGGGAGGTTAAGGTCGGGGATACGATTACCCTCAAGAAAAATCCGGCGGCTACCGCAATTCAGGGATTTCAGGAAGTAAAACCGATGGTTTTTGCCGGTATTTATCCGGTAGATACCGAAGACTTCGAGGATCTTCGCGATTCGCTGGAAAAACTACAACTTAATGACGCCTCTCTCGTGTATCAGCCGGAGACGTCTGCTGCGTTGGGCTTCGGTTTTCGCGCCGGTTTCCTGGGCATGCTCCATATGGAGATTATTCAGGAAAGGCTGGAACGGGAGTTTGAAATGTCAGTTATCACCACAGTGCCCAACGTAGGCTTTAAAGCGATTTTGACAGACGGCAGCGAATTTGCCATCAACAGCCCGTCTGACCTTCCGGAAGCTACCCGTTTGAAAGATCTGCTGGAGCCCTTTATCCGGGCACAGATTATCACCAAGTCTGACTACATCGGGAAAGTCATGGAGCTTTGTATCGATAAACGGGGAAGATTTGTCAATCAGGTATATCTGACCACAGACCGGGTGGAAATCACCTTTGAATTGCCACTGGCGGAAGTTGTGTTTGATTTTTTTGACAAACTCAAAACCATTTCCAGGGGGTACGCATCATTTGACTATCATTTGATCGGGTTTCAGTCTTCACATTTATCCAAACTTGATATATTGCTCAATGGCGACCAGGTGGACGCACTGAGCGCGCTGATTCACCGCGACAAAGCCTATGACTGGGGAAGAAGAATCTGCATCAAACTGAAGGAGTTGATTCCCCGTCAACAGTATGAAGTAGCCATCCAGGCAGCAATCGGGGCAAAAGTAATCGCAAGGGAAACTGTAAAAGCGCTCAGGAAAGACGTTACAGCGAAGTGTTATGGCGGGGATATCTCCCGGAAACGGAAACTTTTGGAAAAACAAAAAGCAGGGAAAAAACGGATGCGTCAGGTAGGTAGTATTGAAGTGCCTCAGAGTGCGTTCCACGCTGTGCTAAAACTTGACTAAAAAAAGTCCTCTGACTGAAAAATCAGAGGACTGACATCAATAAAAAAGGCTTTAACTTTCAGTAATTCTACTTACTACTCTGTATTTGTAACGATACAATTAGTTGGTTAGTATAGTTAAAGTGTTATATTCCAGCTCTAATTGCACCCGTTATGAACTCGTCTCTCAACCCGTTCCTCACTGAAGCAGGACAGCCCCGAAAGATTCAGTCCTTTATAGAGCTCTTCTACTATTGGGAAAAGACAAAAGCCGGAGAAGTATATTTGCGCCAGCCTCAAAATGGTCAGTGGACTGACTACACCTGGTATGAGGTGGGCAACCAGGCACGCCGTATGGCAGCTGCGATCAACGATATGGGCCTTCCTCCGCAAAGCAATATTGCGATGATTTCCAAAAACTGTGCCCACTGGATCATCTGCGATATAGCCATCAAAATGAGCGGACATGTTTCTGTCCCCTTCTACCCCAACCTGACGCCAGAACAGTTAAATCAACTGATGGAACATAGTGGCTCGAAGGTGCTTTTTGTAGGAAAACTCGACGATACCCTTGCCGTGGACAACGGGGTTCCGGATGATGTGCGTATGATTTCATTCCCGATTTCCATTGCGCAAAACTTCGAAAAATGGGACGACCTGATCGCCCGGTATGAGCCCATTCAGGACAATTTTATTCCACGCCCTGAAGACCTTGAAACAATTATCTATACCTCCGGCACTACGGGAGAACCCAAAGGGGTAATGATTACCCATGCCATCAATGCATCCATCATTGATCCGGTACTGAAAATGACCCAACTCGACCAGATAGAAGGAAGGTTCTTCTCCTATCTTCCGCTCAACCATGTTGCAGAGCGTGCACTTGTCGAATGCGGCAGCCTGATGAATGGCGGAGTGATTTATTTTGCAGAATCGGTTGATACCTTCGCAGAAAATCTCAAATATGCCAGCCCGACCATTTTCCTTGCTGTACCCCGTATCTGGACAAAATTTCAAATGGGCATCCTGGCAAAAATGCCTCAGGACAAACTGGACTTCTTGCTCCGAATCCCTATCCTGTCAGGATTTATAAAGAAAACGATCAAAAAAGGCCTGGGCTTGCACAAAGCAATATGGATGATTTCCGGGGCAGCGCCTATTGCAAACTCAACCCTGGAATGGTTCAAACAAATCGACATTCATATTTCCGAAGCCTATGGCATGACAGAAAACAATGCGGTATGTTCAGCCAATCATAAAGACCGCATTTATATAGGTTCGGTAGGCGAAATTTATCCTGACTGTGAAGTAAAAATCGTACCCGAAACCGGTGAAATCATCATGAAAGCAGCCTGGAATATGAAGGGGTATTACAAAAATCCTTCGATGACAGCAGAAGTGCTGAAAGATGGCTGGCTTTATACCGGCGATATGGGAGAAATCGAAAATGGATTTCTCAAAATCACCGGCAGGGTAAAAGACATGTTTAAAACCGCCAAAGGCGAATATGTCATCCCCGTACCTATGGAGCGAATGTTTGCCTCCAATACCCTGATTGAGCAGGTTTGTATCGTAGGCTATGGACTGCCCCAGCCTTTTGCCCTTGTCAACCTGTCAGAATATTCCCGCCATATGGAAAAAGCCGAGGTAGAGGAAAGCCTGACCGAAACCCTGAAAGCCGTCAATGACAATGTCGCTGACTACGAAAAAGTCAACCGTGTTGTCGTTACGTCTGATACCTGGACGGTTGAAAACGGGCTGTTGACCCCTACACTGAAAGTTCGCCGCAATGTGATGGACGCCCGATACAGAGTGCGGATGGAAGAATGGTACAATCAGGGAGGCGAAGTCGTCATTTGGGAATAATATCCAAAAATTATGTCAACCAACCGTCAGATAAAACTTGCAGCGCGACCCTTTGGTCTGCCCAAACGCTCAGATTGGGAAATCACTGATGCGCCGGTACCCGTACCGGCAGAAGGAGAAGTACTGATCCAGATAATGTACATTTCCCTAGACCCCGCGATGCGCGGGTGGATGAATGACAGGAAATCCTATATCCGCCCCGTCGCCATCGGCGAGGTGATGCGCGCCGGCACTGTCGGGAAGGTGATCAGTTCTCACAATCCAAAATATCGCGAAGGCGACCATGTCTATGGCAGCCTGGGCGTACAACAATATGCCATCTCCGATGGCACAGGACTCACCAAAGTCGATCCCAACCTCCTGCCCCTGCCGACATACCTCGGCGCATTGGGCATAGCCGGGCTCACCGCATACTTTGGTCTGCTCGATATCTGCAACCCCAAAGAAGGCGAAACCCTTGTGGTATCCGGCGCCGCCGGTTCTGTAGGCGAGATTGCCGGTCAGATCGGCAAACTCAAAGGCTGCCGCGTAGTCGGCATCGCCGGAGGACCTGAGAAATGCAGGTATATCACTGAAGAACTGGGGTTCGATGAAGCCATTGACTACAAAAATGAAGCGGTACGCGCCGGACTGAAAAGAACCTGCCCCGACGGCATAGATATATACTTCGACAATGTAGGCGGTGAAATACTGGACGAAGTGCTGGCTAAAATCAATTTTAAAGCCAGAATCAGCCTGTGTGGCGCCATTTCCCAGTACAATGCGACAACTCTCGTGCCGGGGCCAGCCAATTACGCCTCTCTGATTATCAACCGGGCAAAGATGGAAGGTTTTATTGTCTTTGACTACGCAAGCCGATATATGGAAGCCATACCGGAACTGGCCGGCTGGATCATGCAGGGAAAACTCAAAACCCGCCAGCATATTGAAGAAGGTATCGACAACTTCCCCGAAGTGTTTCTCAAACTGTTTTCAGGCGAAAATCAGGGCAAGCTGATTTTGAAGGTGTAAGGTTTCCGGAGGTAGAAAAATATTTTACCACCCCGCAACTGATTGAAAAAATGATTATATTAACAGGTAGTTAACAGCATAGTCCTGTTGATTGTCACAATCAAATACCTTACCGTTATGTCAAAAGACAAAAATGCAAAAAAAGAAACTGCCAAAAAGGAACCCGAAAAAACCTTGAAGGAAAAAAGAGCTGCGAAAAAAGCGAAACGCGACAGCAAATCATAAAAGTTGCTGGCTTGCACTTCAACAAAACAATTTTTCTCCACTGCCACCACCCGGTGGCAGTTTATTTTTAGTTACTGACTTAACTTTCTGCGATAGATGCATAAATCGCTAATATCATAGGATAAACCACAGTAAGTATCAGTGCAACCGTATTGAAGAAGATGGCACGATTGGATTTTTTCCATTTCTTTTCATCATACTCCTCCCAGGGCGAACTCATCATCCTTCTCGCTTTTTTTGCTTTAACAATTCCTATCACGGATAATAAAATGGATAACGCCCAGGGGATAAGCACCAGAATCCCAATGTGTATCACACTAAAAAATGATAAAAAAATTGCCCCTAAAACTACAGCAGAAGAAATCATCGCAGCTATCCCGAATATGGATGACTCTTTGATAAGGATTTCTGAGGGTTTTTGTGCCTTTATCGGTTCTTCTTCTGAGGTAAATGCTACCAGGGAATCGCGCGAGCCGACCTGTCCGGCATAAGCGGTAAATGGTTGGCCAGTGGTCAGGAAAATCATACACACAGTGAGAGAAAGTGATTTCATTAATTTTTTCATATTGTTGAAGATTTTGCGAAAGATTATTGATCTGAAATAAGGTATTTGATGGCATTAGCGTTGGGTAGTCAGTAACACTACCCTCCGTGTTGCTGGATTTTTTTAAGATACACCAGCGGTTTGAATTGTGCTGTAGGGAGGCGTGGAAAGCCGGGCTTTTTTGGATTTACTATGGCCTCTCAGCCCTAAGAAAACAATCAGTCCCAACAATAAAGCATTGATTCCCAATATAATCGTCCATGCCGTCGCACCAAATGCAGTTACGGCCGTAACCAGGAGCTTTTTGGGCGTGTCATCTTCCATAGCATAGGGCTTGGAAACCCAACCCGTCGCCTCCATCTGCCCTGCGAAAGCCAAAGGCACGATGAAAGCAAACATGATCAGAAATATGAATCCTGCTTTCATGGAATATGGACTTAACTATCAATGGTGGCGGCATAAATCATCAGGGCGATGGGGTAAATCGCGGCGAGCGCCAATGCGATGGAATTGAATATAAGGGCACGATTGGATTTTTTCCATTTCTCTTCATCATACTTCGCCCAGAACGAACTCATCATCCTTCTCGCTTTTATTACTTTAATAATTCCTATCACGGATAATAAAATGGATATCGGCCAGGCGATAAGCCCAAGAATAAAAATGGTAGCTACACCAAAAAATGATAAGAAAAACACCAACGGAACCACTGCCGAAGTGATCATCGCAGCTATACCAAAGACCGTAGACTCTTTGATGAGAGTCTCTGATGATTTTGAGACTATGGGCTCAACGGGTCCTTCTTCTGAAATGATCACATTTGAGGAATCGCGCGAGCCGACCTGTCCGGCATAAGCGGTAAATGGTTGGCCAGTGGTCAGGAAAATCATACACACTGAGAGAGAAAGTGTTTTCACCCAATTTTTCATATGGCAGAGACTTTGTTAAAGGTTATTTCCCTAAAACAAGTCGTTTATAGTCAGGGGGGAAAACCGCTTTTTGCCGCTTATCGGCAGGGTTTATCGATTTTTGCCGAAATGGGCATCGCTGCGACAGCGTATTTGCAAAAAATCCCGGAAAGATGGGCTCTGCGAAGCGATTCTGGCAATTATCGCAAAAAATACTCCCATTTACTGGCATCCCATCCACAGATACTTTTGACTCAACAACAGAATGTAAATTCTTACAGAGAGGATTGCCTGAAAAACTAGTCTTTGGCTAATGTGAAACTTTCGAAGTACAAAGTAGGTTTATTAATCAATTTTAATGTAAAATGGCTGCAGGAAGGAATAAAGATGTATATAGATGATTGATATTCTCAACAATAACCCCATTTTGCTCCTTTTCCTTGTAGCATCACTGGGATACCTCGTGGGCAGTATAAAGTTTCGGGGCGGAGCTTTGGGTGTTTCAGGAATATTATTTACCGGACTCGTGTTTGGGGGGATTGACGCGCGGCTTCAGATTCCCGAGATCATTCTGCAGTTGGGACTGACCTTATTTGTCTATTCCATTGGCCTTAGTTCAGGACCGGCTTTTTTCAATTCATACCGGAAAAATGGATTTAAGGACATATTTTTTATTGCCGCAATATTGGGTCTGTCAGGAGTATTTGCAATCGGTCTTTGGCTTTTATTCGGATTTTCGGCGGCATCTATCGGAGGAATATATTCAGGAAGTACGACCAATACTGCGGCACTTGCAGGATTACTCGAACTGATTGCCCAGTCTTATCCGGCGGCAGAGGGAGCTAAAATTGCCGAGGAAGTCGTGGTAGGGTACTCATTTTCCTATCCCATGGGCGTATTGGGCGGAATGATCGCTATTGTCGTGATGGAAAAACTTCTGAATGTAGATTTTGAAAAGGAAAAGCGGGCACTTCGCAAAGATTACCCACTGGATGAAGGGCTTACCAATACGGTTCTGGAAATCCAAAACCCCGAAATAACATCGATTCCCCTTCGCGATCTTTTCCGGAAGTATAGTTGGCATGTGGTTTTTGGCCGAACTTATCACGAAGGGAAAATTAGCCTGACAAACTACGACACAACGCTTTCAACTGGCGACTATATTACCATATTGGGAAACCCTGAAGAAATACAGGCAGTAGAAGACGTGCTGGGAAAGTCGATAGAGACAACTGTTTTTGGGGATACAACCGTGTTTGATGCCCGTCAAATATTTGTCTCTAACCCGGATGTGGCAGGGCGTACCATTGCCTCACTCAACATTCAGGAAAAATACAATGTCATCATCACGCGTATCAGGCGAGGCGATATTGAAATGCTGGCGAAAAGCGATACGATACTTGAGCAAGGCGACCGGATTCGTCTGTTGGCAAGAAAAAAAGATCTGGACGAATTGTCGCAATTGTTTGGAGACTCTTATCAGGACTCGAGTAAAATCAATCTGTTTTCATTTGGTTTGGGAATAGGACTGGGGTTGATTTTAGGCAATATCGAGTTTTCATTCGGAGGAAATATCGGTTTTAAACTGGGATTTGCCGGAGGGCCATTATTAGTAGGGTTGATTTTGGGTGCCATTCGGCGAACGGGCCCTGTGGTATGGGCATTGCCATACAGCGCAAACGTCACCCTCCACCAGATCGGGTTAATTTTAATGCTGGCGTGTATTGGCGTAACGTCAGGAAACGCTTTTGTTCAGAGCTTGTCCATGGACGGGTTGTGGATTTTTCTGGGCAGTGCTATCATCAGCTTACTTACAGCCTTTTCCATTTTGTTTGTTGGGTATAAAATAGCGAATAAGCCATTCACCCTGCTTATGGGCATGGTAGCCAATCAGCCGGCCATTTTGGACTTTGCTACCAATAAAGCCAAAAACCGTATCCCTGAGTTTGGTTTTTCCATGATGTTTCCGATAGCCTTGATTTCGAAGATCGTGATAGCACAGATCTTGTTTTTATTGTTGCGGTAGGATAGCAGGAGCCGGCCCATTTCTGTAATTGCATAAAAAAAGCCTCACAATTGTGAGGCTGTAAGAGTGGGAGTTACTGGGCTCGAACCAGTGACCCCCTGCTTGTAAGGCAGGTGCTCTGAACCAACTGAGCTAAACTCCCTCTGTCATATTTCAAAAGCCTTGCAAAGGTAGAATGAGAATATCATTCACGCAAGAAAATCTTAAAAAAAATTTAACTTTCTCCAGTATCAGGCTTTCTTTTTGGCGGGCGGCGGCGTTTTCGTTTCTTAGGCGTTTCCGATACTTCCCCTGCCGGTTGCTGTGGCTGGTTTTGAGTAGCGGATTGATTTTCCTGCGGACGCTGAAAATTTCTATTATTCCCCTGATTTCGATTGCGGTTTTGGTTTCTGGGACCAGAATCTCTGCCGTTGTTGCGTCGTGGACCACCGCGGTGGTTGTTATTCCGGTTAGAATGCCTGTTGGAATTTCGCTGCCCTCCCCCACCGCCTCCTCTGGAAGGCTGATAAGATGGCGTTTGTCCTATTTCCGGAGGAGCCTCTGGTCTCGGTATTTCGTAGCCGATCAGATTCTCTATACTGTGCAACTTTCGTTGATCTCTGGGGCTTACAAAGGTTATCGCTTCTCCCGAAGAACTGGCGCGGGCGGTACGACCCACTCTGTGTACATAATCTTCGGCATCGCGCGGGCAATCATAATTGAGCACGTGGCTGAGGTTGTCTATATCGATGCCCCGGGAAAGCACATCCGTTCCCACGAGAATCGGGAACTCCTTGTTTTTAAATTCACGAAGGGTTTCCTCCCGCTCTGATTGTTCCTTATCAGAGTGCATAGCCTTTACTTTGTAGTTAAGGCGGGAAAGTTTTCGGGTGATCTCATCCACGCTCAGTTTACTCGACGCAAAAATGATCATACTTTCAATCTCTCTGTCGCGAATCAGATGTTCGAGCAAAGGGATTTTCTGCTCATCAAATACCATAAAGGCCATTTGATTGATGTTTTCGGCAGGCTTGGAAATATTGAGATTGATCTCCACAGGGTCGATCATAATATCTCTGGCGAGTTCTCGGATTTTGGGAGGCATAGTCGCCGAAAACATCAGCGTCTGGCGCGTCCTGGGAATGCCTTCGATAATACGTATGATATCGGCATGGAATCCCATATCCAGCATTTTGTCAGCTTCGTCAAGAATGACAACCTCAATTTCGCTCAGGTTCAGATACCCCAAAGCAAGATGGATCATGAGTCGGCCAGGGGTAGCAATAAGAATATCTGTTCCTTTTACGATGCCTGATTTCTGGCGGGTAAAAATGTCACCATCTTTGCCCCCAATAATCGGAACAGAGGACACACCGGCAAAATAAGATAAGGCGTCAACATTCTGATCCACCTGAGCAGCAAGCTCTCGGGTAGGGGTAAGAATCAACACACGGGTACGGGCAGAATCATTACGGCGAATCCGCTGGATTGTCGGAATCAGGTAAGCCGCTGTTTTACCCGTGCCGGTTTGGGCGCAGGCAATCAGGTCTCTTCCTTCTAAAGCAGGGGGGATGGCTTGTTCCTGTATAGGGGTGAGCGTATCAAACCTCAACGCGTCAATCCCTTCAAGAAGCTCTTCATCCAGGTTTAAATCTGTAAATTTCAAACTCCGGTATAACTTAAATCATGTCTATGCCGAAAGATACGCAGTTTAATGTTGTGGGACAAATTATCATTTTGATACGCAGAAGATCACGGATTTCCACACGAATGACACGGTTGCTAAGTACTGCCTCCTGGCGCTAACTATTTACCCGATTTTGAGGTATTATTGCATATACTAATTGATGAGCCATGAGATATCTAACTTTACTTCTAATCCTTGTACCACTCTCTCTTTCCAGATCCTACGCGAGGATTAGTTTCGAAAAATATCTTAATACCGACATAAGCTTTTCCCTCGATGCAAAACTTTCGCTCGGTAATACAGGAATTCAGGCCCGTTTGGATGACGAAGGGCTGACCTGGGGTGATGACGATTATTATTACGACTACGATGATGATTTTTATTACTCTCGTCGTCTGAGAAGATTTCACAGCAATCGTCAGGTCAGAAACACCTGGAGTTATTATGACCCCTATTTTACCAATGATATCTACTTTGTCATTGGTACACCTTACTGGAGTTTATGGTGTGGGCGTTATGACCCGTGGCAGCTTCGCCGTTCGTATGTTGTTCAAAACAACTGGTTCTGGGGACCCACGATTATTACCACAAATGTCTATGCTACCGGATGGAATCCGTGGGGGTATGATCCTTTCTTCTACAACGATTGTGCGTATGGTGGCGGATTTTATAACTACTCCTATACCAATTACTATTCCAGACCATGGAGATCCTCCTACGGGTATAATAACGGCTACAATCGTGGCTATAATCGCGGATATCGCAATGGTTACCGCAACGGATTCAACAATGGATATGCCTACGGCTATTCCAATGGATATAACCAGGGATCTAATGCCGGCGGTGGTTACGCCAATGATTACTGGTATCGCCGCGGTGGCAATGGAAATTCCGGTACGCGATATGCCGGTAGCTCCAACAATTCCAACCGCAATGATATCAGAAGCAATGCCGCTCAGAGAAACTCAAATGTAGGCGGAAGAACCGCAGGTGGTTATAATGGTGAAGATCGCAACGGTCAACTTTCGCCCCGCAGTGCATCTGGTACCAGTGGCCGACTGGCAGCTCCTTCAACCCAAAATAATAACGCAGGCAGAGCGACTACCATTAATCGCGATCCTCGTGCCGGGAGCAGCAACGGAAATACTTCAGGGAGAACGTCTCCTGTAACTCCTGGCTACCAAAGAGAAAGCCGGAACTATAGTTCGCCCAATACAAACAGCAACGTAGAGCGCAGAACGTATTCCACTCCCGACCGGACGAATACCTACAGCAATCCGCGACCCAATACAAACAGCAACAGCAACGTAGAGCGCAGAACGTATTCCACTCCCGACCGGACGAATACCTACAGCAATCCGCGACCCAATACAAACAGCAACAGCAATGTAGAGCGCAGAACGTATTCCACTCCCGACCGGACGAATACCTACAGCAATCCGCGACCCAATACAAACAGCAACAGCAACATAGAGCGCAGAAGTACACCAACGGCGCCATCGAGAACGAATACTTACAGTGCCCCGCGCCCAAGTACAAACAGCAACAGCAACGTAGAGCGCAGAAGTACACCGACGGCGCCATCGAGAACGAATACTTACAGTGCCCCCAGAAATAATGGCAGCACAATGAGTCGCCCGTCTTCCGGTAGCAACAACAATAGCAGAACAGCCTCCCCATCTGGTGGTTCGACCATAAGAAGAGGAAACTGAAAATAGATTAATTGTCTTTTGGTGGTGTGTTTTAGAGCCTGCAAGTCAATTGCAGGCTCTTTTTTGTCCCAAAAAGAGTCAGGGAACCCGAAGGTTCCCTGAAGTAATTAGCCAAAAACTTGTAAGCCGGATTCTGTTTTTCCCGAAGGAAACTTCCATCATTTATCTGGGATGTCAGTCACCTGACACCTCTAGCAGCCTACCCTCCGGCATCGGGCGGGCAGCCCTCCAGGTCCATATAGGACCAACGCCGGTATATTTGGCCTTTCAGCTCCTGAGGTTTACCTGGCTCCCGATGTCACCACCGGGACCGGTGGGCTCTTACCCCACCATTTCACCCTTATCCCATAAAGAGACGGTTTACTTTCTGTTGCACTTGCTGTCATCACCGAAGTGATGCCTTCCCGTTAGGAAGCAGGATGCCCTGTGCTGTCCGGACTTTCCTCCCCGATATTTCACGAAGCGATGGAACCATTTTCAGCTAATACTTCAAAATTACGAAAAGATATTCATTTCCTTACATCTGCTTGTAATAAGGCCCTTCTGATTGTACATTTACATAATACCCATTAGAGTTTTATCCTTATCAAGTCGCACATGAGGTTGTTTTTTACAATTATTTTCAACCTGGCTTTTATCTTATCTTACGCAAATTTTTCGGGTTCAGATCCTGACGAATTTCATTTGAACCTGAAGGTTTTTCCCAATCCCAGCACTACCGGTGATTTTTCACTGGAAGTATCCAACCTTTCCGCAAGTGATGTCGTATCAATAAAGGTTTACAACCTGATTGGCAAAGAAGTTTACCGTTATCAGATAAGCTCCTTTGCCGGAGACTTTAAGGACATGATCAGGTTGGGTTCTTTCCCCAAAGGAATATATTTGCTGGAAGTAGGGATGGGTGAAAAAAAACAAACAAGAAGGCTCTCCTTTATTTGATAGTTTGATGTACAATAAATCAAAACAGTCCCCCGAAGGGACTGTTTTTTTTATTGAAAAGCTCTGAAGCTCACGCCATATTTGTCAAATTGAACCGAAGGGAGCGGAATTCTTACAATATTCACTACACTAAAAAGCGTATTTAAGAATCCCGATCGGGTATGAATCTGACTGACATCAATATCCAGGCTCAGGTAAAGCTGCCGGTATTCTCTGGCCTTCCATGCTTGTAAAGGGTCATCATAGCCGCCTTCCAGTCCTTCTGCCCCATACCCAACTGCAAGATTGAGCCATCGGGGATAATTGTCGCGAAATTTTCCCTCCGGCAAAAATGAATGTACACGCATACTCAGCCACATCGTATGTCCATTGTAATCCTTAAGAATCCATTCAGCCATATTTGAACCAAACAAATACGCAAAATCCGGATTTCCGGCATACACCGATGGCACGTATGATACTTTTAACTGAATGCGGTCTTCATTCCACAACCACTGATTTCCAGCTGCAAGCGATGCGCCCAGAAAATTTGCACCGATATCAGGCCAGCTAAACCCCCAGGTCTCACCAAAACCATCAAAAACCTCAATGCTGCTCATTGCCAGAAAACCCGATAGGCTACCGGCAAGAATGGCCTTCTTTTTATCCATTCCTGCCCATTTGTTTAAGCCAATCATCATTCTGCTGCTGTGATAGCTTCCCAGCATATGCCCGGCCTTGTCAATCTGTTTCCACTCATGCATATCGTTGAAGAAATGAAATCGGCTCAGATCTTCCTGTGAATACCATGCAGTACCCAGATATAACATAGCGCCCGAATAGGTGCCTAAACCAATGAAAACAATAGATTTTTTTCGACGAGGGTTGAGGGTCAGCGAGTTTTGAAAAAATGAAGCCTGATTTCGGTAATCATGCTGAATATGAAACGGCCGGAGAACCTGATCATCCTGAGCCAAAAGTGAAGAGAAAATAAAAAGAAAAAACAAACAGAAGCAGGGCAAACGAAAGGTTGTGTTTGACATTAAGAAATGATAATCGAAACATTCCCGCCATTTACCAAATATTCTGAAATAGCAGGGTAAATTTTCATATAAGCTTTATCACTAAACCACACTTCCCGGAAACTACTTCCGGTTTGACGCTGAATATAGGTTCCTGAGATAATGGATCCTGTCGTATCTTCTACCCGGTTACCAATATGGATACAAGCCGCCTCAAAACCCGCGGCGCCGGTTATCGAAAGAATCCCTTTATGTTGATCTTTAAACCGATACAAATAGGTAGCATGTCTTCCACCGGTGGTTTTAAGTGAAAGTGGATAAGTACCCGGGGGAAGTAATCCTTTCCCGGAGCGACTATTTTCGAGGGTATAACACCGGAATTTACCGTTTATGTACAATTTGCCCAGTGTGTCTTCCGTGCCGAAGTCAAAACGTATCAGCCGGAGATTGAATGCAGAATCGGGAAAAATACCTTCCAGATCGGGTTCATTTTCCATTTCCCCGGGTAAATGAGTTTCCGGCTGGGGAGGAGGTGTTGGTGTCTGGTCCCTGGGTTGAGTCGGGTTTTCCTCAATCGGGGCAGGTGAATCTTTAGTGCCAAAGAGGAATTGAAAAATTCTGCGGAAAAAATCCATCATAGTCTGTGGGTTTTTACAATTATAGCTATAATTTTCTTCCTTGCCAGCTAAAATTTGTTTATTCCCTACAGATGGGTTTATTATTTTTGTCAGGTGAAAAAAAGAACAAATATTTCTTCAGGTACCTCATGGGAGTCTATCGTCGGATATTCCCGTGCCGTCAGGGTTGGCAATATCATTGAAGTCGCAGGTACAACCGCGGTGGATGATGATGAAGTGGTTTTTCCCGGGGATGCATACAATCAGACCCATTATATTCTGTTAAAAATTCAGCAGGCACTCCATGACGCAGGCGCAAGTCTTGAACACGTGGTTCGCACCCGAATGTATGTAACAGACATGTCGGTATGGCCCGATATAGGCAAGGCCCATATGGAGATTTTTGGCAATATACGCCCGGTAGCTACCCTTGTAGAGGTATATGCCCTGATACGAGAAGACCTGGTGGTGGAAATAGAAGTTACGGCAATTATTCCCGAAGAAGCCTGATTATGCCGCTGAATGTAGAAATCAAAGCAAAGACAAATCGCCCGGCGGAGATCAGAGCCATTCTCCACGATCTTCATGCATTGGAAAAGGGTACAGATCATCAGACCGATACATATTTTTATTGTTCAAACGGACGGATGAAACTCCGGCAGGGGAATATTGAAAATAATCTGATATTCTATCGGCGGGGCGACCAGGCGGGGCCCAAGACTGCGGAAGTTTTTCTTTACAGCGCAACTCCCGGGCCTGAGTTGAAAGCACTGCTGAGAGAAGCTATGGGCGTCTGGAAAGAAGTGGTGAAGACCCGCGAGATCTATTTTATTGATAATGTCAAATTTCACCTCGATCAGGTAGAAGGACTGGGTTCTTTTGTTGAAATAGAAGCCATTGATACAGAAGGTCTGATCAGTGAGGAAGTTCTGCTCGCTCAGTGTCAGCAATATATGCAGCTATTGGGCATAGCGGAAGGTGATCTGCTCACCAGTTCTTACAGTGATATGCTGGGAAATGGATAAGTTGGCGGGAAATTAGTTTCAATAAATCTGCGCTGGAAACGTATCTTCTACTACACATTTGAATTATGAAAGTATGAAAAATATTCCCTATATCATCCTGCTGACAATGGCGTTTTCCGGGTTTTCTGTCAGTGTATTTGCCCAGACCGGCGAGAAAAAATTTTTCGAAGGCAGCATACAGTTTGATGTCCAGATGAAAGGCCCGATGGCGGAGGAAATTAAAAAAAATGAGCCCAATACGCAGTTGCTGATGCACCTCAAAGATGGGAATTATATCGTCCAGCTCAGTGGCGGCCAATATCCCAAAACATTCATTTTTATCAGCGATTCCAATTATGAGTACAGCATGGATATGGTGAATCAGCGGGCTTTCAGATTCTCATCATTCTCCGATTTGAACAAACCTGAACCCCAGGAAACAGCGGTCGCCAAAGCTACGGGCAACCAGCAGGAGGTCAACGGTATCCTCTGTGATGAATATAAACTGCGGAAAGACAACGCCCTGTTTACGTATTATGTCAATGAATCCTATGTTATCAATGCTTGCCTTTACCCGGCCCATACCCGTGCAAAGGCAAGTTTTCTTGCGGCAGGTCTCAATGGCAAAATTCCTTTGAAAACCATCAAGCAGGAAAGCGGCATTACGGTTGTTACTACAGCAACTAAAATCTCTCCGAAAGAATTTGACGCCGAACAATTTCGCATTCCTTCCAGTTTTGAAGTCAAAAACAGGGATTACCGATATTAGCATTTTTTATGGCGGAACACAATGACCTGGGCAAGCGGGGAGAAGATCTCGCGGCGGAATTACTGGAAGCAAAAGGGTATCATATCCTTGACCGAAATTACCGATATCTCAAGGGCGAAGTTGATATCGTCGCCTTACGGCTTGACCCGGCAGAACTCGTTTTTGTCGAAGTGCGCACCCGCTCAAATACCCTTCATGAATACCCGGAGGAAACGGTAGACAAGCAAAAACAGAAGATGATTTTTAAGGTGGCAGATAGTTATGTGTATGAAAAGCAGATGTTTACCGTTCCGGTAAGGTTTGATATCATCGCTATCGGAATGGATAATCCTGAGCATCCTTTATTTCATCATATTGAAGACGCCTTCCAAATGATAGATCCCAACTGGTAAAAAATTGGGATTTGCGGCAGATGCGGTTATATTTGCCCGGCATAAAAGAAGTATTTACTCATGACACTAGATCAATTTAAGGAAGTTCAAGCACGAACCTATGTGCTGGGAGGCTATCTTTGACGTGGCTGGAAAGTTAGCACTCATCGAAGAAAAACAAGCCATTACCCAACAACCCGACTTTTGGGAACATCCTGAGGAAGCACAAAAAGTGCTTAGAGAAATTTCCAATATAAAAATTTGGACAGACGCCTTCCAAAAGCTGCAAACTGCGCTTGGTGAAGTCGAGATTTTGTATGAATTTCTGAAAGAAGGAGAAGCCTCCGAACAGGACGTGGAAGCCGCTTTCCAGACTGCTGTTGCGATTCTGGACGATATGGAGTTCCAGCGAATGCTCGACAAAGAAGAAGATCGGCTGGACTGTATTCTCGAAATAAACTCCGGCGCAGGGGGAACAGAAAGTCAGGACTGGGTAAGCATGCTCCGCCGTATGTATATCATGTATGCGGAAAAACACAATTTTAAATGCACAATTCTGGACGAGGTACCGGGTGATACTGCGGGCTTTAAAAGTGTAGAAATGGAAATCAATGGCGAATTTGCCTTTGGCTTCCTGAAAGGAGAAAAAGGTGTTCACCGTATGGTGCGGATCTCGCCTTTCAATGCGCAGGGAAAACGCCAGACTACGTTTGCTTCAGTGGACGTACGCCCGTTGATCGACGATACCATCCATATCGAACTCAATCCCGCAGAATTGGAAATCACCACCACTCACGCGGGTGGAAAAGGTGGACAGAATGTCAATAAGGTCGAAACTGCGGTAAGACTTAAACATATTCCAACCGGTATTACCATTTTTGCCCAGACTGAAAGAAGCCAGTTGCGCAATAAGGAAAAAGCCCTGCAACTCCTGAAAAGCAAGCTGTACGAACTTGAAATAGACAAACGCAACGCCGCCCGTCAGGAGGCTGAAGCTGATAAAATGTCCATCGAATGGGGTTCACAGATTCGTAACTATGTCTTTCATCCCTACAAACAGGTGAAAGACGTACGCACAGGCATCAAATCTACTGACGCGCAGGCTGTGATGGATGGTGAACTCGACGAGTTTATCAAAGCATTCCTCATGGGCAAAAAAGGAAACCCTGAAGACGAAGATTAGGTTGTTAACCTATATGGAAATTTCTCTCTGCGAAGTGCTGCGTTGCACATGTATGGGTTTTGTCCATGACAAATCTTATATATGTGAGACGCAGAGTTCCGCAGAAGTGTATTTTATACCCCAATAGGTTTGTAATTCCGCTCTTTTTTCATTTTCCTAACATGGTTTCCTCCCCCGAAGCATTTCACGTTTTCCCGGTGGCCCCGGGATTTTTTCTACCGTAAACCCAGCCGCGATCAACCCTCTTCTTACACTGCTTTTCGCTGAGTAGGTTACAAATATACCGCCAGGAGTGAGCATTTTGTAGATACCGGCAAGGATTGCATCTTCCCATAATTCTGGCTGAGAAGTGGGGGCAAATGCGTCAAAATAGATCAGGTCAAACTTTTTATCTGTTTGAAATTCCTCAAGCCTGATATGGATTTTTTCCAGTGTAAAACGTTCACATACCATCACCGGGCTGCCCCATTCAGCTTCATGAAGTTTCCGAAAGACCTCCGGTGCATGGGGAAATTTGCTTTCGGCCGGATAGTTTAATTGTTGTACCTGCTCATATAGCAGCGGATACGCTTCCAGTGCCGTATAGTCTATCCGCTGGCTGCCGGCACAAAAATATGACAACAGTGCATTGAGGCCCGTACCAAAGCCCATCTCCAAAATTGCCACCGCATCCCGGGCCTTAAAAAGGTCAAGGCCGGAGCGAATAAAAACGTGCATGGACTCCTGAATGGCGCCATGTACGGAGTGGTAGTGTTCATCAAAGCCGGGCGAGTAGAGCGTAGAGGAACCATCTTTTGTGATGATGTGTTCGACAGTCGGTTTTGCCATAAGGCAATATTATTTCTTTTCCGGCATACTTTCGATATATACCGAGGTGGAAGGAAATGCAAAACTCACACCCATATCTTTTGCCAGATGCATAATGGAAAGAAAAATATCCTGGCGTGCAGCCAGCCATTTTGCAAATTCAGTGACATTAAAGAACACAGAAAAGTAGATATTGAGTGAAGAATCGGCCATTTCGTGAAAATTGATCACGAAATTATCTTTTTGGGTATCAGGATGTGCCAAAACTATTTCCCGAATCCCCGCTACAAATTTCTCAATAGTTTCGGGAGAAGTTCCATATGTAATTGAAATATTTGTTACATACCGCCGGTATGTCCGTACTCCATGATTGGTCACCACCAGATCTGCGAGTTTGCCATTGGGAATGGATATCAGCGCTCCGTCCACAGCCAGCAGACGTGTGGAGCGTACTCCTACTTCTACGACTGAGCCGGAAAAATCACTGGTTTCAATGAATTCCCCGATCATAAACGGGCGGTCCACAAATATCGATATGGAGCCGATAAAGTTTCTGACCGTATCCTGCGCAGCGAGCGCCAGTGCCAGTCCGCCGATAGACACACCTGCGAGCAGGGCATTGACATTGACCCCCAGGTTTTGAAGGACAAATATGATCCCGAAAACTACGACTACCAGTTTGCCCGATTTTGTCAGGAGAGGTACCAGCTGGTCATCCATGGTGGAGCTTGTCCGCCCGGCAAGGTTTTTAAATACAGAGGCGATGACTTCAACAAGCCGGTAGAAAACCAATACCCCAAAAACCGGTGCCGCAATTTTCAGCAAAGTGCTGAGTGTTTTCCCAAAAGATATGGGCAACAAAAGTAAAGGCATGAAGTAATGAGATATGAGTAATACCAGCAACAACCAGCTCATGGGTTTTACCAAAGGCGGAATCGTATTTGTATCAATTGTAGACTTATCAAAAAATCGCGGGACAACCTTCCGGACAACCATTCCCAGTATCCAGTTGAACAACAGATAGATAACCAGACAGACAACCAGTATAATGAGCATACCTTCGTATTGCCAGACCTGAAGCCCGAGGAATTGTTTTTTTGCAACTGTTGGCGTGAGATCCTTCAATACCTCCGTTTCTATGACAAATACCTGGTCGTAAATAACCTGGATACTGTTTACGGTACTTTGGGAGTATAACCACCGGTTGCCATATTTTTCAACATAAATACCGGGGTATTTGTCGGGAAAGATGATATACCGCTGTTTTCCCGAAACAGAGTCTACAAAATCAGGATTATTGGGAATCAGCTCTAACTGGACAAAGTCGCCTCTGGCATCAAAAATATCCTTGATTTTGACGGCAACATTCAGCCGATCTTCATCTGAAATATCATCACCAAAAACCGTCTCAGCAGCCAGTGAGCCGTTGAAGGTTTCTGGTTGAAGGTAATAGAGATGCCGGGAAACTGTAGCCTGAGGAGTTTCCAGGCTATAAATAGCTTCTGTTGTATCCGTTTGGGCATGAAGGGGAAGAAAAAACGCATATGGGAAAATGAAAACGAAGAATACAAGTAGCTTTAATATGTGCATAACTATTACGTTTTTGTGTTTTTGTTTCTGCAAAATTAAGAATCTCTTTACAGGATGCCCAATAGAAGGTAGATTTGCACGTTATGGTATGAGTTTAATAAAAGCTCTACCTTTACCTCCTGCAAAATATTTATCCTTATGCGCAAGTACTGCCTGTTATTGATTTCTGGATTTTTTTCCGTTTCAGCCTTCTGCCAGTCTTCTCTGACCGCAAATCCTTCCAGCCTGAATGCCGGAGTGGTTTATGAGAATGCCCCTGACAGTCTCCCCCTCACGTTGCGAAATATTCTCAACGATACTGTACATATCCAGGAGATACGATTTTACGATATCTACGAAAGTACACCTTTTTCTACTTCGGTGCAGCCTTTTGCACTTGCCCCCGGAGATTCTCAGACCATTTATGTCAGATTTTCGCCCATGCACAATATTAGCCACAATACGGAAATGGTGGTTTTCACCGATGGAAACCGGGGCGATCTCTCCATTGACCTGAGGGGGCAGGGAAAATACAGCAATACTTATTACAACTCTACAGAAAACCTCAGCGAAGAGGCGCTAAAAACTGCGCTAAAAACGCGCCTGGCGCAGGGATATGTTCAGTTAAGCTACAATGCGATCCGGGATGAAATGTTTATGAATGTCGACAATAAAAAAGTAAATGGCCAGGGTGCAGCGGTAAATACACTCGAGTGTATTTACACAGGATTTAATATTACCAATTATCCAGACAGAACCAACGCCCAACTGATGGGGTTTAACACAGAACATACCTGGCCGCAGAGTCTTTTCTCGCAAAATCTCCCCATGCGCTCTGATATGTATCATTTGTTTCCCACCAGAGAAACGGCCAATACCCAGCGCAGCAATTTACCTTTTGGCGTAGTAACTAATATTGCATGGCAGGATGGCGGCTCAAAACGTGGAGATGGGGTATTTGAACCCCGGGACGAACATAAAGGGACTACCGCCAGGGCCATGTTTTATTTTGTCGTGCGATACCAGAACTACCTCAACTTCCTCGACAATCAGGAAGCCATCCTGCGCCAATGGCATAAAACATTTCCCCCCACGGCCATCAACCGCCAGCGCAATGAAGATATAGCTGCCATTCAAAACAACCGAAATCCTTTCATCGATTACCCACAGTTTGTGGACAGGATTACTTCGCTTTCAGCCAACTCAGTAGCTCCGGCAGTCACAAAACTGGAAATGACCGATTCGGAGATCGCATTTGATACGCTGAAGATCATGGACGATGCCGTGTATGGGTTTGTGATAGTGAATACCGGTAATCAGGCCATAAACCTCACCAACATCACTGCTGGTGATGCACGGCTGACATTTGATAATATCACCGGAGGTACAGCGACCATTCCCCCGGGAGATGCCTTCAACCTGCTGGTAAGATTAAATACAACCGCAGGTGGAACGGTCAACACAACCATTGACTTTTCTACAAATGCCGCAGGAAATGCTTCGGTTTCTATTCCGGTTACCGCTGAAATTATTGACAATACTGCCTTGGGCGATGAGCTTACGGCATCAGTCAGGGTTTACCCCAATCCCGCCCGGCAGGCGTTTGTCATACAAATCAATGACCAATACCGCTATTCTTCCAACTACAGAATCTTTCATCCCGGTGGGCAGATGATCGCGTCCGGAACCCTGCAATCACCCGAAACTACCGTAAATCTGGAGGGTTGGACCTCGGGCATTTATATTATTCAGGTAAATATTGGAAATCAGTCCCTCGTACAAAGAGTTATTGTTGACCGTTGATAGAATCTTGAGTAATTTGCCGGTTTAAACGGAATGCTCAGAAATGGCCAAACGCAAGCTTACGAGGGTTGAAAGAATCATTCTGATATCTTTTGTTTTTTCATCCCTGATCCTTATTGCCTTCTGGATTTTGGATAAGGAACCAGACAGAGATTTTTACCTTCCGGAAGGATTTCACGGATGGGTAAAGATTGAGTATAGTGTACCTGGTGCACCTGCCTTTCCCATGAAAGACGGGAATATGCAAATTGTGATATCAGACTCCGGCTATGCCACTACTTCAGATGTACTGGTTGTCGGGTGGCGAAGAGACCGGTACTTCTGGCGAAAGCCAGATGGGACATCTTCCCAAATTCCGCCTTCTGTCACTTTGGATAACAATGAACCTGGAATATTCCTCCACGCCCATGCTTATTATTCCCGTTCTTATGAATCCCTGTTAGCATCGTTGCCGGTAGGAATAGATACAACATTTGCCGATGGAACGCACATTATCAAAGAGTCGGAATCCAAAGTAGAATATACCAAAGGAAATAAAACACTTGAATATTTCTTTGTCAGCGAAAAGGCAGAATCCATTCTGTTTAATCCCCCCCCTATAAGCGATAACGAAGCACTCGAATCCACCGAAGACCGCGAGATACCCCGTTAGTAGAATATCCATTTATCCATTATGGAAAGAACCCAACAAGTACTCGATTTCAACAACACAGAGCTGGCTTTTCAGGCGAAGAGCGACCGGAGGCTCCGTCAGGATTATCGATTGATGAAAGTGGTTGATTCTCCCTTTATTACCTGGCTTGGCCCCAGGTTGTTAAATTTTGCATTTGCGATCGGCCTTCCTGTTGAGGGAGTGGTGCGAAAAACTTTATTCCAGCTTTTTGGTGGCGGGGAGTCCATTGAAGGGACGGTAAAGCGGTCGGAAGAATTGGCGGAGTTTGGCGTAAAAACCATTCTCGATTATTCTGTGGAGGGCGGAAATACGGAAGCAGGATTTGACGCTACCGCCGAAGAAATTGCACGGACACTGATACATGGCGGAAAATATCCGCAGGTGGCTTTTTGTGCATGCAAGCTTACCGGCATGGCCCGCAACGAACTGCTGGAAAAAATTCAGCTGAAAAAACCACTAAGCGAAGCCGAAAAGAGCGAATTTCAGCGAATACAGGCAAGAGTGGAAAAACTCGCAGAAACGGCATCATTAAGTGGGACACCTCTTTTTATCGATGCAGAAGAAACGTGGTTACAGGATGTCATTGACCAACTCGCGGAAGCGGCAATGGAAAAATACAACCGGGAAAAACCAATGGTATATACAACAGTCCAACTCTACCGGCACGACCGGCTGGCATACCTTGAAAAGCTCATTGAGCGTTCGGCAAAAAAAGGATATATATTGGGGGTAAAACTGGTGCGCGGAGCCTATCTCGAAAAAGAAACCAACCGTGCCAAAGAAATGGGGTATCTCAATCCCATCCAGCCCAATAAAGAAGCTACCGACAGAGATTACAATGCCGCTATTCGTCTGTGTTTGGAGGCCGTGTCACATGTAGCTTTTTGTGCCGGAAGCCATAATGAAGCCAGCAGCCTTTTGCTTGCAGAGTTAATGGATAAAAAAGGGGTCGCCCATACCCATCCACATGTTTGGTTTGCACAATTGCTGGGAATGTCTGATCATATTTCCTTTAACCTTGCTGCCGCGGGGTATAATGTTGCCAAATATCTTCCTTATGGTCCGGTAAAAGCTGTTATGCCCTATCTGATACGGAGAGCGGAAGAAAATACATCCATACAGGGTCAGGCAAGCAGAGAGGTCGAATTGCTGGCCAGAGAAGTAAGACGAAGGAAATTATAACCTGTCAGTACAGGATATTAAGTATAATAATATTTCTTACTTTAATGCTTTCCTATGTATTAAGTTACGTAGGGAGTAGCGTTTTATTCGAGAATTCCCAACTATTGCTATCACTAATTCTAACCAAAATGAAGTCATTACTACTATTTTTTTTTAGCATACTTATGGCGACAACCTATGCTCAGTCAGGCGGGACGGGTATATTTGAAACTTCGGTAGATATTGGAAATCCGAAGCTAAAAGGCTCCTCTTCCTATGATGCGTCAACGCAGACCTATACGCTGAAGGGTGCCGGGTATAATATCTGGTTTGAGCGCGACGAGTTTCATTATTTATACAACAAAATCAAAGGAGATTTTATCCTGACCGCCAATTTTGAATTTGTAGGTGCCGGGACAGATGCTCACCGAAAAATCGGGTGGATGGTTCGCGCTAATACAGACGAAAAAGCCTCACACTTCAGCGCTGTAGCCCACGGTGATGGCCTGATGGTCGCACAATGGCGCGTGCTACGAGGCGCTTTTATGCGAGATCCGGAAGACGAAATCTTTGCCAAAAAGAGCAATTACCAGATTATTCAGGTGGAGCGTGTGGGTAAAAAATTTATTATGCGGGCTGCACACGTGGGCGAACCCCTTCAAATGATCGGTGAGCACGTGATGGAAAATCTGCAGGAGGAAGTACTCGCCGGCCTGTTTATCTGTTCACATAATGCTGATGTCGTCGAAGAAGCCCGTGTATGGAATGTACGTATAGACAAACCCGTAGCCGAAACCTACAATCCCGGCAAAGAAGGCTGGCTGGGCTGCCGGATGGAAACGATGAATGTATTTGATGGAAAAAGAAAAGTCATATATGAAAAGAATGGCCGGTTTGAAGCGCCCAACTGGATGCCCGACGGCAAAAAGCTGCTTTTCAATATGGACGGTTCTCTGTACAAAATACCTGTGGAAGGCGGGGAAATAGAAAAACTGAATACCGGGGATATTGCCCGCAACAACAACGACCATGGCATATCCTTCAACGGAAAACTATTGGCGATCAGCAGCCATCGCGATGGATTACCCGGTGGTGGTTCTACTGTATATGTCCTTCCCCTCGAAGGCGGTACGCCTCAGATGGTTACCGAAAATACCCCTTCGTACTTCCACGGATGGGCACCCAACAATAAAGAAGTAGTATATGTCGCGCAGCGGAATGGCGGCACAGTTTACAATGTGTATAAAAATACCATTGACGGAAAAAATGAAGTCGCACTGACAGACAATAAAAAAGGCGAGCATGTGGATGGCTGCGAATATTCTCCTGACGGGAAATATGTGTATTTCAACGCCAGCTATACCGGCACAATGCAACTGTGGCGGATGAAACCTGACGGTTCGGAAAAAGAGCAGGTTACCTTTGACGAGTACAACAACTGGTTTCCACATATTTCTCCGGATGGCAAATGGATCGCATTTATTTCTTTCGGGCTGGATGTTGCCCCCAACGATCACCCATCGTACAAGCGGGTAATGCTCAGGCTCATGCCTGCCAGCGGCGGCGCACCCAAAACGATTGCCTACCTTTATGGCGGACAAGGAACCATCAATGTACCTTCCTGGTCGCCGGACAGCAAACATATTTCGTTTGTCAGCAATTCCGGGAAATAATATGGCTTTAAGATATCTTTGTTTGTATTGCTGCGGCCTTCTGCTTTGGAGCAGTTGTAGTCCCGGGCAGGAGCCGCAGACAGACAAAATTGCAGTGTTGACATTTGACGATGCCGTAAAATCTCATCGGACATTTGTCGCTCCGTTTCTGAAAGAGATGGGCTTTGGTGCCACATTTTTCGTGACTCACAAATGGATGGAAGACACGGTTCATTTTATGAACTGGAAAGATATTGCCGAAATCAAACAGATGGGGTTTGAGATTGGCAATCATACCTGGACTCATGACAATTTTGGCAAGCCCGAAAATGCAACCCGTCTGGCAGAAGAACTTTTACAGGTGGAAGCAGAATTGAAGAAAGCAGGAGTTCCGCCCTCTGTGAGCTTCGCCTATACCGGCAATTTTTTCGGACCGGAGGCGTGGCAAACACTGCAGGAGCAGGGATTTCAGTTTGCCCGAAGAGGCATGCAACCCGAAAAACCATATGGAGAAATCCAGCCCGGGCCATTATACGATCCCCAGGTACATCATCCCCTGCTCATACCCACTTCAGGTGATGCTTATCCATCGTGGAATCTCGCACATTTTAAAAAGGTCGTGGATCGCGCGGAAAAAGGAAAGATCGTCATACTTCAGTTTCACGGCGTGCCAGACTCCGCGCATTTGCATGTACATACACCACTCGATAGCTTTAAGGTATATATGAATTACTTGAAGACAGAAGGATTTAAGGTTATAGCTATGCAAGACCTGGCGGCGTATTTACCTTCGACCTTACCTGCAGATACCATGTTGGAGCACCGCTATTCAGGGAAATGATTAGCATTAGAGATTAGAAACGATTTTCAATAGAATAGTCCATTAAGGACCGGTTTCAAGCGGTTTGCAACGGTTTCCAAAAACCAAAAACAAACCCAAAACCTCTGCGAAAATCTGCGTTCCCTCTGCGAAAATCTGCGTCCCATGTCTCTTCAGTTTGTCATGGACAAGGAAACAGTTTCCAAAAACAAACCCAAAGCCTCCGCGAAAATCTGCGCTTCCTCATATGTTTGCAACTTAATGAAACTGATCTTCGATCAACATTTTTATGGTTCACGCAAAGTCCGCAAAGGAATCGCAAAGTAACGCAAAGGGTATTGTGACTTCCGCGTTACTTACTGTCTGATCTTGCAGATACGTGGTACTCTGCGGCCTCTGCGAAAATCTGCGTTCCCTCTGCGAAAATCTGCGTCCCATGTCTCTTCAGTTTGTCATGGACAAGGAAACGGTTTGCAAAAACAAACCCGACGCCTCCGCGAAAATCTGCGCTTCCTCATATGTGTGCAACTTAATGAAACTGATCTTCGATCTGAGATGATAGGGTTCACGCAAAGTCCGCAAAGGAATCGCAAAGTAACGCAAAGGGTATTGTGCCTTCAGCGTTACTTCCTGTCTGATCTTGCAGATGCGTGGTACTCTGCTTCCTCTGCGAAAATCTGCGTCCCCTCTGCGAAAATCTGCGTCCCATGTCTCTCCAGTTTGTCATGGACAAGGAAACGGTTTCCAAAAACGAACCTAAATCCTCCGCGAAAATCTGCGCTTCCTCATATGTTTGCAACTTAATGAAACTGATCTTCGATCTGAGATGATAGGGTTCACGCAAAGTCCGCAAAGGAATCGCAAAGTAACGCAAAGGGGGTTGTGACTTCCGCGTTACTTACTGTCTGATCTTGCAGATGCGTGGTACTCTGCAGCCTCTGCGAAAAGCTGCGTTTCCTCTGCGAAAATCTGCGTCCCATGTCTCTTCAGCATGTCATGGACAAAGAAATAGTTTCCAAAAACAAACCCAAAGCCTCCGCGAAAATCTGCGCTTCCTCATATGTGTGCAACTTAATGAGACTGATCTTCGATCAACATTTTTATGGTTCACGCAGAGGACGCAAAGGAATCGCAAAGTAACGCAAAGGGTATTGTGACTTCCGCGTTACTTACTGTCTGATCTTGCAGATACGTGGTACTCTGCTTCCTCCGCGAAAATCTGCGTTTCCTCTGCGAAAATCTGCGTCCCATGTCTCTCCAGTTTGTCATGGACAAGGAAACGGTTTGTAACGGTTTCGAACGATGAGAAATCACAGAGTCCTTTGAATACCAACTTGCTGAAAAAACCTCGTTTATAGGTTTCCCTTCTCTCTTAGCGTATAATTAGCAAACCTCACATAAGCGCTGCCGCACCCACACTTGCAGGAATTCTCCTATATTTCCTATTTTCCCCTTCTCTAAAACACAAATCATGAATAATCGGTATCGTACTCGCGTCATTTTTTTTATGCTGGCTTGTTTTTTCCTGATTCATTCTGTTCACGGACAGGGAGGACAAACTTGTGACACCACCTTTTCTTACACAAAAGCCAATCCTCGTTATCCTGCCGGTACGGGCCCACAGGTCTGGATAGATGAGGCTCACCACAATTTCCATACGCTCGATGGGCGTTATTGTGGTTTTGCCAAAGTGCTGAACGCAGATGGCTATCAGTTGAATGCCAACCGTGAAGGGTTTGACAGGCTTAATCTTCGATTAAATGATATTCTTGTGATTGCCAATGCCCTCGATGCCGGCACGGTCAGCCAGGACTGGGCATTGCCCAATCGCTCTGCTTTTTCTTCTTCTGAAATCGATTCGCTTTTCAACTGGGTTTCCCATGGCGGAAGGTTATTCCTTATTGTCGATCACATGCCTTTTCCCGGTTGTGCGGGCGAACTGGCCTCTGCCTTCGGCTTTACTTTTTTTAATGGTTATGCAGAAATTGATAACCGCAAAAACTGGCCCTCACGGTTTTCCAAAACTTCCCATACATTGGCTGTGCACCCGTTGACAGAAGGGATTCCGTATGTCGCTTCCTTCACCGGATCAGCTTTCCGTATTCCGGAAGGGGCAATACCTTTGCTTTCATTTGGTAGCGATCATAATATCATGTTTACAGAAAGAGCCGGTAACCCCAACGTGGGGGTTGTTCCGACTTTTTCTGCTGAAGGATTTTTTCAGGGAGCCATTATGCAGGTGGGAACAGGGAAAATCGCCGTTTTTGGTGAAGCAGCCATGTTTTCTGCCCAAACCATTCAAACCGCAAATGGATCCCTCCACTTCGGGCTCAATGCATCCGAAGCTCCCTATAATGCCAATTTCCTTCTAAATATTATGGCATGGCTGGCTGAATAACCGTTTTCCTCAGTCATCCACTGCCTGAAACACCAGTTGCCGGAACTGCCAGCCGGTTTTATCACCGGCATATCCGACAGTCTGCTTGATCAATATCCCAACTATTTTTTCTTTCGGGTCGGCAAAATACTGGGTATTAAAATAACCACCCCAGTCAAATGTGCCTATACTGCCCAGACCTCCTTCCGCCACGCCTCTTTCATTCACCACGGCAAAAGCCAGCCCGTAGTCTTTTCCCTGGTCTTTCCAAAAATCGCTGATCTGGTTTTGCATGATGGTTTCTATCGTCGTGCGGCTGAGAAACCGTGTGCCGTTAAGTTCTCCACCGTTAACGTACATCAGCAGAAACGTTGCATAATCTTTTGCCGTGCTGGAAAGTCCTGCACCGCCTGCAAAAAAGGTTTTCGCTCCGTTAATAGGATAATCGGCATCAAAAAAACCATTGGTAGCAATTTTAACCCATTTCCCGTTGACAGGCTGCTGTACGGGAATCAATCGCGCAGCTCTGTCGTCAGGCAGGTAAAAATAAGTGTCCTTCATCCCCAGCGGATCAAAAATTCTTTTTTTCAAAAACTGGTCAAAAGGCATTCCGGAGATAATTTCGATAAAATAGCCCAGCACATCCAGCCCTTCACTGTAGCTGTACTGTTCTCCCGGATGAAAATGCAGGGGCATGGCAGCCAGTTTTTTTACATTTTCCTTGATCGTAACAGGTTTGGTAGTAAACCCGTCGATAATGCCCGCTTTGCTGAATATCATCTTAAAACGCTCATCACTGTCAATACCTCCATAACCAATGCCGGAAGTATGGGTAAGCAAATGGCGGATAGTGATTTCGCGTTTGACGGGCTCTGTCGTAAAAGTTGTATCGGAGTAGCGAAAGGATTTCAAAACACCCGTTTGCTTAAACTCGGGAATATATTTGGAAATGGGGTCATCCAACTGAAATTTGCCTTCCTCCCACAACATCATCACGGCAGTTGCGGTAATCGCTTTGGTTTGGGAAGCGATACGGAAGATATCGTCATTTTTAAACTTTCTGCCCGTTTCTACATCAGACATGCCAAATGATTTGTGATAAACAATTTTTCCTTTTCTCGCCACAAGTGCAATCAACCCGGGAATTTCGCCATTGGCAATCGCTGATTCTGCCATAGCGTCAATTCTCGCGAGGCGGGAGGTGGACATACCCACCGATTCGGGCGAGGCTTCTGACAAAGGCTGGGATTTTTGAGCAGAGGGTGTCTGCGCCCAAATGGCAGAGGAGAACATAAAAAATACAAAAAGCGGAAGCAGTAGCCGTTTCATAAAAAAATGTGATTTAAAGGTAGTAGCTATCGTAGGAAGCCTAATTTCGGAAGAAAATTTCTTTCCGCAACTGTTTATTTGTAGTTTACCCTCAGCTTTAACAGGAACCGACTTATGGAAAATACACCACTCCCCGGAATAAAACAGTTTGACCTCACCGGACGTCTGGCCATTATTACAGGTGGATCAAAAGGCTTGGGTCTGGCCATGGCCGAAGGACTGGCATCTGCCGGAGCAAACATCATGCTGGTCAACCGCGACGAAACACAGGGACAGGCTGCCGCAGCCGAAATAGAAACAAAATACCGCGTAAAGGCAATTGCTTTTGGCGGAGATGTAACTGACATCCGCGTGACTGAGGCGATGGCAGCAAAGGCGATGGCGGCTTTCGGGCGAATAGACATCCTCATCAATAACGCTGGCATCAATATCCGCGGGCCCATCGACGAACTCTCACCCGATGATTTTAAAAAAGTCATGGACGTCAACGTCAACGGCGTCTGGAATGCATCCCGTGCAGTTGTACCTTTTATGAAAAAAGCCGGCATCGGCCGGATTATCAATATTGCCAGTACGCTCGGACTGGTAGGTCTTGCCAACCGCACACCCTACGCTTCCAGCAAGGGGGCCGTGGTGCAAATGACCCGCGCCCTGGCGCTCGAACTTGCACCATTTAATATCATGGTGAACGCGATCTGCCCGGGGCCGTTTCTTACCGAAATGAATATTCCTATAGCCGACAGCGCAGAAGCCAAACAGTTTGTCGTAGGCGCTACTGCCCTTGGCCGTTGGGCCGAACTAAAGGAAATACAGGGCGCAGCCATTTTACTTGCCGGAGACGCCGCCAGCTATATGGTTGGATCTATCCTTACGGTTGACGGCGGCTGGACTGCGAAGTAGAGAAAGTTCCCTACGGGTTGAAGAAACCATTTAAAACTAACAAGATGAAAAAAAGCTTATTGATTTTGGCTTTGGTAGCCATGGTGTCTGGCTGCTTCGATCAAAAGAAATCTGATATAAACACAGAATCTCTGGCAGGAGAAGAAAGAACGTGGTGGAAAGAAGGAGTTCTATATCAGATATATCCTCAAAGTTTTAAAGATACAGACGGAGATGGATTTGGCGACTTTAAAGGAGTGATCGAAAAACTGGACTATATCCAAAGCCTGGGGGTAACGATGGTATGGATGAATCCATTTTTTGAGTCTCCCTTAATAGACAATGGGTATGATGTTGCGGATTATCGCGCCATTCATCCCCGATATGGGACAATGGAAGATTTTCAGCAAATGTTGGACGGTTTTCATCAGCGAGGCATAAAATTCGTTCTGGATGTCGTGGTCAATCACAGCAGCAATGAACACGAATGGTTTAAACAATCCCGAAGTTCAAGGGATAATCCTTATCGGGATTACTATCATTGGTGGCCGGCCGAAAAAGGCGAACCTCCTTTCCGATATAGTCTTTTTTCCCCGGAAGGCGCATGGAAATATGACTCTCTGACCAATGCCTATTATCTCCACATCTTCGCCGAACAGCAGCCTGACCTCAATTGGGAAAATCCAAAACTGCGGCAGGAAGTTTATGACATTATGAAATTTTGGGCAGAAAAAGGAGTAGATGGTTTTAGAATGGATGCTTTCCAGTTTGCAAGTAAGGATACCACCTGGCCGGAATTTCCTGAAGGACATGAAAAGGAGTTTACTAAATGGTATGGCGTGCGGCCTCAATTACACGAATATTTGAAGGAAATGAATGAAGAAGTGGTTTCCAAATACAATGTTTTTGCAGTAGCCGAAGGCGCAGGCAGTACCTTTCAGGATGCACATGATCTGGTAGATGCCGACCGGAAGGAACTTCAAATGGCTTATCATTTTGAATCGGTAGATATGTCCAAGACAACAGCCGGTTATGAGTTGTCTGAATTTAAGGAAATATTCAGTCGGTGGGATAGTGCTTTTGCAGAGAAAGGCTGGATAGCCATTTTTCTATCCAATCATGACAATTCGCGTTTAGTCGATCGCTTTGGAAACCCAGGTCCCGAATTCAGAACGGTTTCGGTGCAAATGCTCAATACGTTTTTGCTAAGTATGAGAGGGACGCCTTATACATATTATGGCGACGAAATAGGCATGACCAATATTGATATGCCAAATATCGAAGAATATGTTGATGTAGCTGCCCTTGGTGATTACCAAAGAGCGATGGAGCAAGGAAAAAATATGGACGAATTCATGGAGCAACTCAACTATTATTCGAGAGAAAACGGGCGTACCCCCATGCAATGGGATGACTCCCCAAATGCAGGATTTACGACGGGTACGCCGTGGAAAAAGGTCAATGAAAACTATACTGCCATAAATGTCGCAGCGCAAAATGAAAACCCCGGCAGCATTTTAAATCATTTTAGAAAATTGACCGCAATAAGAAAAAATAACCCTGTCCTGGTGTATGGCCAATATGAGTTAATCCAGAAAGAACATCCTCAGATTTATGCTTTTACCAGAACCTTAGACGAAGAAAAACTGCTGGTGGTGTTAAATTTTTCAAAGGAGATATCGGCAATTAAACTTCCCGAAATCAGCAACACTTCCGAAATAGTAGTCAATAATTATCCTGCCTGCGAGATCGAAGGTAATAACGTCCAACTGTTGCCTTATCAGGCGATTATTTTTAAAATCAACGATTAACCTTGAAAATTTAAGAGGTAATGTATCAATTTTCAAGGTTGGGGTGTATATTTAAGGTATGATTCCCAGAGAAATCGCAAGTATCGTACTCGAAAACCTGTCTTATTTTCCTGTTACAGGTATAATTGGGCCCCGCCAGGCTGGAAAGACTACCCTTGCCAGGGCGATTATCAACGATATTAAAAAGCCGGTTATCCATTTGGATCTGGAATTAGAAAGCGATTTGTTTAAGCTGGATGATGCCGAAACATTTTTGCGGTTTCATCAGGAGAAATTGATAGTGATTGATGAGATCCAGCGGCTCCCTCGTCTTTTCCCGCTTCTGCGTGCACTGGTGGATGAAAAACGTACGCCAGGTCGATTTCTAATTTTAGGTTCTGCCTCACCCGGTATTGTCAGGGAAAGTTCGGAATCGCTGGCAGGCAGAGTCGCCTATTCAGAACTCACTCCATTTTCCCTCCGTGAAGTAAAGAATGTAGTTACGATGGAAGACCATTGGATAAGGGGCGGATTTCCCGAACCCTTGCTGATGGATAACCCTGTGATTGCATGGCGGTGGATAGATAATTTTATTCATACATTTCTGGAGCGGGATCTTCGTATGTTAGGCTACGAGATTGCTCCGGAAGCCATGAGGAGAGCATTATTAATGCTGACCTCAGTACATGGAAACCTCTTGAATATTAGTGAAATCAGCCGTTCTCTGGGTATATCATCTGCTACATTGGGGCGCTACCTGGATATATTGGAGGGAAGTTTTCTGATCCATCGGTTACCTCCGTTTTTTGCCAATGTCAGTAAAAGGCTGGTAAAAGCTCCCAAGTTTTATTTCAGGGAATCGGGCGTGTTTCATGCTCTGGCAGGTATCAACAGCTACGAACAATTGCTCAATCACCGCGCATTGGGCGCTTCCTGGGAAGGATATGTCATTGAACAGATCCGCCGTACTGTCCCTGAAAGATGGCAGTTGTTTTTTTACCGTACACATGCAGGCGCAGAAGCAGACCTGGTCATGCTCAGCCCTTCAGGTAATCGATACCTCGTTGAAATCAAGCGCGCATTATCTGCGCCGGTTAGCAGAGGTTTTTTTCAGGTAAAAGAAGACCTTCAACCCGAAGGGCAGTTTGTAATCGTACCAGAGGGAGAAGCGTTCCCACGATCTGATGGCACGATTGTCTGTGGATTGATGGAGTTTCTGGAAGTGATTTTGCCGGGGTTGAGTTAAATATTCTCTCATTTTATTTACCCCAAAACCACATGCCTCCCTACAAAGTCTGGATCGATCTCCACGCCCAGGCCCGGGCCGGTAGGGACTGTCACTACCCCTGCTTCACTGGTCAGTGAAGATGTGCTGCATTCCAGCGGTAGTTCGTTGTTGAATCCCTTAAATTCGTGAAATGGGCCTGCATTAGGTACTGCGGACACAAAATGCATCATGTACAAATACCCCAGCCCTGAGCCGGAAATATGTGGCGTACAGGTTTTTCCCATAGCCGCAGCCATCCGCGCTACGCGCATCGATCGGATCATTCCCCCAAAATAAAACATATCGGGCTGCACAATCTGTAAACCGTTGTTGCCAATCAGCCAGCGAAACTGGTGCAAGCTGGGTTCCTGCTCTCCGCCTGCGACGGGAATATTGAGCGCGTCTGCAACGGCTTTGGTCTCTTCGTACCAGTCAAACGGCACGGGTTCTTCGTAAAAATCATAGTGATATTCCTCCAGAATTTTTCCCACACGAATGGCTTCCTTTACATCATAAGAGCCATTGGAGTCGGCGTAAATGGTCATTCCTTCACCAAAGGTTTCTCTTACAAGGGGAATGAGTTTTTCGGTTCGGCCCGGAGGGTAATCTGCATTTTTACTCATTCTGCCACCTACCTTTACTTTCAGCGCTTTGGCCTGTGTTTCTTCTACTTGCTTTTGGATCAGGGCCATGGACGCTTCTGCCGATTTGCCCCGGTAGTTATTGGCCTGGTAAACAGAGATCCGGGGATTGTGAATATCACCGATAAGTGCTCCGATAGATTTTCCTGCGACTTTACCCAGCAGGTCGAGCAAAGCAAACTCGATCGTCGCGAGCGGAACCCACAAAGCCAGATTCTGAAGCTTGTAATTGCTTTGATAGACATACACCTCTTCCAGCAATGATTCCAGTTCGCGGGCATCTTTGCCAATAAAAAATGGCTGTAACCGATTGAGAAATATCGGGTACAGGGAAACCATCTGATCGTTGTTGCTCACGGAAAGGCCTTCCGCGCCGTCGCGGGTTCTCACCCGGCAGATAAAATTGTCTTCGTAGCGGAGCAACTCCAGGCTTTCGATGATAAGGGGTGTGGCAAACCATTCTTTTTTCAGCACGGGGCTGGCGAGCACTTCATCAAGCAGAGTGTAGTCTGTTTCCCTCACAGGCGAAGGGGGAGACGGCTGGCAGGAAAAAAATGGCAGAGAGGCCAATCCGATTCCAACCGCAGAAGTTGAGAGGAATTTTCGGCGTTTGAGGTTCATAAGTAAAGGGTTTTCCTTAAATTTAGAACAAATAGACTATTGCTGTATAAGATAAACATCTGACTACTATGGACAATCAATTTTCCTCTGATCGCCGCGATTTTCTCAAGAAATCGGGTATTCTGGCAGGCGGTATGATGCTGGCCGGCCAAACCGCTATCGCTTCTTTTTCCAGACCACAGAACAAACTTCCCCGCTGGAAAGGATTTAATCTGCTTGATTTCTTTTCTCCCGATCCTGCCACTGCACGCGATGGAACGAGTGAGGAGTATTTCAAATGGATGTCTGACTGGGGATTTGATTTTGTGCGGATTCCCATGGCCTATCCATCGTACCTGAAGTTTGACCGAACACAAAACATCACCACCGACCGAATCCGCAAGGTTGACCGGAAAGCTACAGACAAGATCGAACAACTGGTCTATCTTGCGCATAAGTACAACCTCCATGTGAGTCTCAATCTCCACCGCGGGCCGGGTTACTGTGTGAATGCGGGTTTTTATGAACCCTACAATCTGTGGAAAGATCAGGAAGCCCAGGACGATTTCTGTTGGCACTGGAAGTTTTGGGCCAAAAGGTTTAAAAATGTTTCCCCCGACAAAATCAGCTTTGACCTGCTCAATGAGCCCAGTATGCGGGAAGATATGAATGACCAGCACTCCAAACGCAGCGCTGTACCGGGCGATGTGTACCGAAAAGTGGCGAAGGCAGCGGCAGAAGCAATCTGGAGTGTAAATCCTGACCATTTTATCATTGCCGACGGCAATAATGTAGGGCGCGATGTGATCCCCGAAATCACGGACCTCAATATCGCTCAAAGCTGCCGGGGATACAATCCGGGGATTATTTCCCACTATAAAGCGCCCTGGGTATATAAAGACACCGAAAACCTTCCCGAACCTGTATGGCCCGGACAAGTCGGGGATCAGTACCTGAGCCGGAAGATGCTCGAAGACATGTACCAACCCTGGATCGAGCTTGCACAAAAAGGAGTCGGCGTACACTGCGGAGAATGTGGGTGCTGGAACAAAACCCCTCACAAAGTCTTTCTCGCCTGGTTTGAGGATGTGCTGGATATATTGACGGAAAACAATATTGGCTACGCCTTATGGGAGTTTAGAGGCAGCTTCGGCCTGATCGATTCCGGGCGGGCAGACGTAGCTTATGAAGATTGGCAGGGACATAAACTCGACCGGAAACTGCTGACGCTGTTGCAAAAATACTAGCGGTTAGCGCATCTTTTTGAGCCGGTGAAGGATTTCATCGAGCCCATTGGTTTTGATTTCGTACAGGGTCGCCAGTTGAGCGCCGAGTTTGCCGGGAGGGAATCCTTCCCGGTGAAACCATTCCAGGTAAAATACGGGAAGGTCGCAGAGCAGGCGGCCCTGATATTTGCCAAAGGGCATTTTGTGTGTCACCAGTTCCATCAGAATCTTTGGATCGGGTGTATTGGGGAAATTGTCAGGGCTGGGCATAATACCACAGAACGATTTACTGAAAAACAGTTGGTAAATTTTTGACCTTTACAAAACAAGGCAGGATAAAGGAATTTTCCAAAACCACAAAGAAGTAGAAATACTCTATTTGACTATTAGCCAAATGTTAATTAACTTAAATGTTCTGAACTTAGCATTACGACGACTACTACAATCCGGGCCCTCATGGATACCAGAACGAATGATCAGGTAATATGGAATGAGTTCCGAAAGGGAAATGAAAGGGCTTTTTCCCTATTATTTTTCAGATATAGTGATCTGCTGTTAAGTTATGGATATGCGCTGGCAAAAGACAGGGAATTGATTAAAGATTGTATTCAGGAGCTATTTCTCGACATTTGGAAAAGAAGGGAGCAACTGGGAGAACTGGAAAAAGTCAATCATTACTTACTAAAAGCATTTAGACGAATCGTTCTTCGCCGTGTCAGACAGGATGAAAAACGCCGCTATATGTATAATCCTGCAGATGAGTTTTTTGACCTGCCTACGGAGGAGCAGATTATCCTGAATGAAGCGGATAATTTCCTTAGTGAATACATGGCAGATAAAATCAATCACCTCCCTCAAAGACAAAAAGAGATTATCTATCTGAAATATTACCAGAACCTTTCTTACGATGAAATCGGTGAAATCATGGGCCTCCAGCAACAGGCTGCATGGAATCTTTTTTCTCGCGCAGTGAACCGGCTCAGAGAAATGATTCCTAACCGCCGGCATATACTTCCCACCATTTTTATGGCCTTTATTTTCGCCTTCTGATTTTTTTTTTGCTGTCAGTGATTAGGAATTACCTGCTGCGCGCACTTGTACAAAAGCGGACTCCGAAAATTATCAACCACCACAATCGCTGTGAGATGAATTTTGAGGATTATAAGGATTTTCTGGCCAATGATTTTGCCTGTGATGAAGATTTCATCAGGTGGGTCTCCAACCCCCACCCTGTGGATGAAACCTTCTGGAAAGGATTTATTTCCGAATACCCCGGTAGCCGGTCTGAGGTGGAGGAAGCGGCTGAAATTGTTCGTAAATCCAGGGATTTTTTCTCAGGTATCACCCTTGACAGGCGGGAAAAATCAGAAATACACAAACAACTACTTGAGAAGATCCATACAGATACTCAATATAAAGCCCTTTTTCGTCCGGCTCGTAAGTTTGTTTTCCGCTGGGCAGCAGTAATCATCCTGCTGGTCGCATGTGGATACTCTTTTTATTGGTATCAGGGGAGACAACGTTATCAAGAATTCGAAACTGCGTTTGGAGAAACGTTGAGGCTGACTTTACCTGACGGATCTTTGATCAGACTGAATGCCCATTCGACTATTGGTTATTATTCAAATTGGGATATAAGAGAAAACCGGTGTGTATGGTTGCAGGGAGAAGCTTTTTTTGAAGTAACCAAAAAACCAGAAACACAAGCTAAGTTTTTGGTTCATGCCAATGATCTGGTTGTACAGGTTTTAGGTACAAAGTTTAATGTAAATACCCGAAAAGAGAAAACCCGTGTAGTATTAAATGAAGGTCAGATACAACTTACGCTGAACAGTGAGGTGGAGAAGCCGATATTTATGATTCCGGGCGATATGGTGGACTATGATCCTAAGGGCAACCACCTGATACAAACCAAAGTCAACGCCGAATTGCACAGCTCATGGAAAGAGGGGATCCAGTTGTTTGATAAAACCCCCTTCCCGGAAATCATCGATAAGATGGAGGAAATCTATGGAATAACCATTCAGCTAAATGACAAAAGTCTGAAAGAAAGAAAAATGACAATGGGTATTCCAGTGGAGGATTTGACCATTGCTTTGGCCACTGTCGAAAGTGTGCTGGGGTTAAAAATTATCAGAATCGACAATAAGAATTTTGTAATAAACTAAAAAGGACAAGGGGCAAAACTGCCATTTTACCCCTGTCCCGTTCACAATTAACTATCATTTGTAAATCATTTCAAAATTATGCGATTAAAACTACTCCTCAAAACATGGGTTACAATTCTGGTCTTATTGCCAGGATTAAGTGTTAGCCTTTGGGCTGATACACCGCCCCCCAAAGATGTATCTGTACTACAGGATCGATCCCTGATTGAAGTGTTGGAAAAACTGAGTGAAACCTATCAGGTGATCTTTTCCTTCGATTCTGAGTTACTGGAAGGCCTGGTTGTGAATTTCGAAATCAAATCGGAAGAAAAACTGGAAGTTGCCATCAACCGCTTATTGATCAATACAGGGCTGGGTTATAAATTTCTGGGAAGTAAATATTATGTTATCTATAAAGCCGATGAAAGAGGTACGAAAAATCTGAAAAAACTGGAAAGGAAGTTCCAGCAGATCCAGAATATTGAAGAAAAAGGCGGACTTGATGTACAACGTGCAGGCAAAAACAGTATCCAGCGGATCAATACGATTGCACACTCTGTCTATACGCTGAGTCCGGTTGATAAAACCATTACAGGTACAGTTACAGATGCCGCAGGCCAACCGTTGGTCGGGGCTACTGTTCGCGCCAAAGGATTCAACAAAGGGGCACTTACAGACGAACGTGGCAGGTTTAGTCTTAGCGTTCCTGACGATGCTACCACCCTGCTCGTTTCATATATAGGATTTGCGACCAGTGAAGTAGCGATCAATGGCAGATCAGATATTGCCGTCACACTCGTAGAAAGTGATGCAGCACTTGACGAAGTAGTGATCACTGCGCTGGGTATCAAAAAAGAATCTAAAAAACTGGGATATGCTACGACCAATGTTGACGCAGACCAGATTGCAGTAAACCGTACCCCCAACTTCATGAATGCGCTTCAGGGAAAAGTTGCCGGCGTGAACATCTCTGGCCTGGGAACAGGTCCGGCGGGAACTTCAAAAATCCGTATTCGCGGTCAGTCTTCTATTTCGGGTCAAAACAATCCGCTCATCGTTATCAACGGTGTGCCCATTGACAATACCAACTTCGGTACCAATCCGGGTAACAGGGCCTCTGACAACTCTCTGGGCGTAAGAGGTGGTGGTAATACTTCTGACGGTGGTGATGGTCTGTCCAGTATTAACCCTGACGATATCGAAAGTATGACCATTCTTAAAGGAGCTGCTGCCGCTGCCCTTTATGGCTCACGCGCCAAAGATGGGGTCATTATGATCACAACCAAAACCAGAGGTTCGGGACAAGGTATCGGGGTATCCTACAACCTCAACTACACCAACGAAACCCCGCTCGACTTCACCGACTATCAGTATGAGTATGGTCAGGGTGAAAACGGCGTACGCCCTACAGCAGCCAACCCTACTTCCGGCCAATGGTCATTTGGCGAAAAATTTCAGCCAGGTATGACGCAGGTTTTGTTTGATGGCGTAACAGTGCCTTACGAACCCGTTTACGACCGGATCAGAACCTTCTACCGCAACGGTCAAAACCTGACCAACACCATTGCGCTTTCAGCCGGAAATGACAAAGGCGGATTTAATCTTTCTATGTCTAATCTCGACAGCAAAGGTATTGTTCCCAACAACTCCTATAACCGGAAAACCATTAACCTGGGCTTCAGCCAGGAGTTGAGTGAAAAACTCAGTTTTGCAGGTAACATCAACTACTCCAACGAGTTCAATCAAAATCCGCCCGTTGTGGCAGAGCAGGATAACTCCATTCCTACAGCACTTTCCAATATGGCCAACTCCATGCCGCTCGATCTGTTGGATGAAAAAAAATATGATGCTAATGGCAATGAGTTCGTTTACTCCCGTTTCCGCAACCGTACTAATCCGTACTTCACGCTTGCCGAACAATTCCAGAATATCACCCGTGACAGGCTTTTTGGTAATATCTCGGTAAAATACGACTTATTGCCATGGCTTTCCATACAGGGACGTGTGGGACAGGACTATTGGTCACGCGACCAGGATTACAACAACTATCCTACTGGCCAGGCTTCCCGCGCTCCGGCACCCGCAGGGTTTGTCAACGGTGTGTATACTCAGGATTCACGGAGATTCAGGGAGATCAACTCTGACATCTTAATCACAGCCAACAAAACTTTCGGAGACTTTGGCGTTGACCTTACCGCAGGTGGAAACCGAATGTATCGCCGTTCTGACCTCAACAGTGTACAGGTTACGGACTTTGTCGTTCGTGGACTTTACACAGTCACCAACGGACGGGTAAAGGATCCGCTGTATAGCCTTTCTGAAAGAGCGGTCAACTCTGTCTATGGTTCTGCGGACTTTTCCTATAAGGATTTTCTGTATGTAAGCGGTACCCTTCGCAATGACTGGTTTTCCACTCTGGCACCTGAAAACCGCAGCATTATGTATCCGTCTGTTTCGGGTAGTTATGTATTCTCCGAATCTTTTGGTTCCACTCCTTCATGGCTCACATTTGGTAAAATCAGGGCGGCTTATGCAGAAGTGGGTAGTGACACCGACGTTGCGCCATATTCTGACGTATTGTTTTATAATATCAATGCCAACCTGTTTGGAAATGCTTCAGGCTCTTTACAGCCTGTAGGCGGGTCAGTTGGAAATACTTTACCCAACCCAAACCTGAGACCGATGCGTACGGCTGAAACTGAACTGGGATTGGAGTTGAAGATGTTTGACAATCGGTTAGGCATTGACATGGCCGTTTACCGGAAAATTACGACAGACCAGATCGTTTCTGCTGAAATTTCTGATGGTTCGGGGTTTGTCAACACCCTGATCAATAGCGGAAGAAGCCGCAATCAGGGTATTGAAGGTCTGATCAATATCGTGCCTGTAAAATCCGGAGATTTCCGTTGGGATATCACATTTAACGGATCCTACAACATTACCAAAGTATTGAGCCTGTTGACAGATACTCCCGGCGAGCGTATTACCGTTGGGGTTCACGTATTCAACGGTGAATTGCGTCAGGTTGTAGGTGAGGAAATGGGGCAGCTTTATGGATTTGGTTTCAGAAGAGACGCACAAGGCCGTCAGATTTTTGGTGCCAATGGAATTGCGCTTCGTACGCCTGACCTGATCTCATTTGGTAGCGCACTGCCCAAATGGGTTGGAGGTATCAACAATGCCTTCCTGGTTAAGGGCTTCAACTTCTCTTTCCTGATCGACTTCAAACTTGGCAATATGATGATGTCTGGTACCAACTTCAACGCAGTTCGTCATGGCTTGCATAAGATGACGCTCGAAGGCAGAGAAGGTGGTGTGATTGGGGATGGCGTAAATGAAAATGGCGAAGTAAATACAGTAGTTGCCGGAGTGCAGCCTTACTGGGAAGTTGTTCGTTCTCAGGCGCTCGTAGAACCCATTATCTACAATGGGGGTTACTGGAAACTACGTCAGATTACGGCGGGGTATGATCTGGCCGAATTATTCCCTTCAGATTTCCCACTCAAGTCTGCACGCTTGAGCTTTGTAGCCAACAATGTGCTGATGCTGAAAAAATGGGTAGATAATATTGACCCGGAAACTTTTGGCTACAGCTCTGACAACCTCGTAGGACTGGAATCTACAGGCCTTCCTTCAACCCGTAGTCTGGGCTTCAACTTAAACGTTAAATTCTAACGAGAACAACAATGAAAAATATTATTTCTTATATATTGATTACGGTTTTATTAACGTTGGCAACCTCCTGCGATCAGGGGTTTGATGAACTGAACGTAAATAAAATCTCACCTACGGAAATCAATCCCAACTTTATTCTCAATAATGCCATCATCAATTCATCTTTCCCGAATGGAGCATTGATATATGATATTGGGATTGTACAGCAGATGATTTCCCCCAACTCAGGGGTTTTGACCGGAGCCAATTACAATCAGGACAACCGCAATGCGACCCAGGAGGTATGGCAGCGTTTTTATCGCTCGGTGGTCCGCAATACACGTGATGTCATTGCCCAAACCCAGGATGATCCTTCGCTCAGTAACCTGACCAACATGGCCCGTATCTGGCAGGCATTTGCTTTTATGGTATTGACCGATACGTACGGGGATATTCCATATTCTGAAGGTGGAAAAGGGTATACCGCACAGGTTACATTCCCCAGCTATGACTCGCAGCAGGCAATCTATACGGATATCATCAAAGAACTCCGTGAAGCTACTGCAGCCCTGGATGCCAACAAGACGCTGGCAACGGCTGATGTTATGTATGGGGGCAACGTGGCTCAATGGAAGAAATTGGGTTATTCACTGCTTCTCAGAGCCGGTATGCGACTGAGCAAAGCGGATGCCGCCCTCGCCCAGCAAATTGCTTCTGCTGCATTTCAGGGGGGGGTGATGGAAAACAATTCTGACAATTGTGTCGTTCGCCATGACAACAATTACCTCAATGCTCAGGGTGCGACACTGAACGGATCTGAAGCCAACAACTTCTACCTGACCGAACCCTTTGTCAACTACCTCAAAAATAACGATGACCCGCGTCTGGCTGCCATTGCGGTTCGTTATGTAGGCGCAACTTCTGGCCCTGAACAAAATGCGGCAAGAGCATCGAGCGACCCGGCGGTTCAGATCGGAATGCCTATGGGCCACGACAACAATACCATCAAAGGTGTTGCGACTAATCTTGGCCTCGCCAGCTTCTATGACTTCAGTCAGGTTGACCGTACACGGATGACCAAAACCTCCGCCCCGATGTTTCTGGTTACTTATGCCCAGACCCAGCTTCTGCTTGCCGAAGCTGCCCAGCGGGGATGGATTGCAGGAGATGCTGCGCAGTTCTATGCCAACGGCATTAAGGCCCACATGGAACAGTTGAGTGCTTATGGTTCCGGTTCCACAATTGATCCCGGTGCGATTGATACTTACCTGGCCGCCAACCCTTATTCAGCCGCAAATGGCCTCGAACTGATCAACACGCAGTATTGGGTGGCATCTTTCCTCAATGGCCCTGAAGCATTTGCCAACTTCAGAAGATCTGGTTTTCCTACCCTTTCGCCTAATCCATTTCCCGGCAAGGACATCAAAGGAGACTTTATCCGAAGACTTACCTATCCCAACTCAGAAATTTCTGTCAACAGTGCAAACGTCCAGCAAGCTATCAGCAGAATGGGCGCAGACGACCTCGACACAAAAGTCTGGTGGGATAAATAGATTTCACTAACTACATTGGATCCTTTCCCTGTCCCGGTCAGTTTTTCTGAACCGGGGCTTTTTTTGTGGTGATTTTACAATGAATAGTTTACCTTAGCATAAAGGACATACTACGATGAAAAGAAGAACATTTATCTATAAATCCGCTGCCGCAGGGGCAGGGAGCATTGTTTTGGCACCTTCCGTCATGCAGGCAGCCCAAACTATTATTTCTCCCAACGAACGGTTGCAGGTCGGTGTTATTGGCTGTAATGGTATGGGCTGGAGCAATACCCGCTCTATCCTCAAAATGGAGGAGGTGGACCTTGTAGCGATCTGTGATGTGGATCAGAATGTCGTTTCTTCCCGGCTGGATGACTACAGTAAACTCCGCAAAAACAAACCTAAAACCTACGGCGATTACCGCGAACTGCTCAAAAACCCTGACGTGGACGCTGTCATCATTGGTACGCCCGATCACTGGCATTGCAAAATCATGATAGATGCCGTAAGGTCGGGCAAACATGTATATGTAGAAAAACCGCTGGCCAATTCTATCGAAGAGTGCCGTCGGATGGTAAATGCTGCAAAAGAAACTGGTAAAATTGTTCAGGTAGGGCAGTGGCAACGAAGTGGGCCTCATTACCGCGAAGCAATTGATATTGTTCGTTCCGGCAAGCTGGGCAAAATCCGCCTGGTCAAAGTCTGGGCTTACCAGGGATGGATGAAACCCGTACCTGTACTACCAGACAGCGAAGTACCCAAAGGGGTGGATTATGATTTCTGGCTCGGGCCTGCAACCAAACGACCATTTAACCCCAACCGGTTTCACTTCAACTTCCGTTGGTTTTGGGATTATGCCGGCGGACTCATGACCGACTGGGGCGTACACGAAATTGACATTGCCCTGTATGCAATGGAGGCCGTTGCACCCATTTCTGTTATGGCTTCCGGAGGGAAATTTGCCTACCCCGACGATGCCTCCGAAACGCCAGATACCCTTCAGACAGTATTTCAGTATCAAGACTTCGCCATGCTGTGGGAACACGCCACCGGCATTGACAATGGCCCATACAATCGCCGGGAAGGGATTGCATTTATCGGAAACAATGGGACGCTGGTGGTGGACAGGCAGGGATATGAGGTAATTCCCGAGCGTGAGGCCAAAGGTTATAGCGGATGGGGAAAAGACAAAATGGAAAAAATCGCCCCCTACAAAAAACCCGATACGCTCAACTATCTCGACCTTCACACCCAAAACTTTGTGGAGGCGGTAAAAAAGAACGATCCGTCGATTTTGCGCACACCAATAGCTTCGGGAAGCGTCGCCGCTATCAACGCTCAAATGGGCAATATCTCCTACAAAACCGGCCGCAAACTGTACTGGGATGCCGCCAAAGGAGAGTTTATCAACGACAGCGAAGCCAATCAACTCATTCACCCCCAATACCATAACGGTTGGAGTTTGCCGGAGTAGAGGCAGAAAATTTTCTGCCTCAATAACGCCGAATTTTTCAAATAAAGGTAGGATCAGCAAATTTTCTGCCTCTACGATACCCGCCCAACGGGTAATATCTTTTCGACCTATGGGCTCTCCTGGGTCAACGTCAGTCAGCGCCAGATAATTATAATACCTCGACAAATTTAGACCACCAGCTAAGTGTAAAAAAAGCGTTATCTTAGACAACAACAACGGGGTCTTTTACATCGCCTCGTATGCGGCGGAGGTGTTGAGTGTGCAGGATTACTTTCCCTTTGGCTCGGCGATGCCGGGGCGTTCTGTAACTTGGGGGATTATCGGTTTGGGTTTAATGGGATGGAATCGGATGGGGAGATTTCCGGGGAGGGGAATAGCCTGGATTTTGGGGCGCGGGTGTATGATTCAAGGCTGGGAAGGTGGTGGAGTATGGATGCTCTCGCTGACCAGTATGTCTCGTGGAGCCCTTTTATTTTTGTGCTAGGAAATCCGCTCAATTTTATTGATCCAACTGGCAACTCGGTTGAAAAGGGTTGGTACACTGATTGGGACGGAATTTTGGTATATGATCCCAAAGTCAAGAATCAAAATGATCTTTCTGACGGGCAGTTTTACGAAGGAGAGACCTTAACGAGGAAGACCCAAACGGGCACAGAAAACTATCATGCTGATGGCTCTATCTTTTTCACAAATGAGACATCCGCCTATAAACGAATCTGGACATTTGCTAATAAGGAGAAAAGAGAAAATATGGCGGTTATGTTTTCGAGTGGGGTTTTGGTATTACCTTCTTATCTAAATTTAGAAGGCAGATCTTATGTAGAAGAATATAATTACGAATTTCTTAGAGTGAACCAAAGTGTTTATTTGAAGAATTCTGAAAAAACGTTTCATGATCGAGTTTTAGGCACAATTCATACTCATAATCCTCTTGGGAATGTAGGTTTTTCCAGTGCGGATATCAGTACTTTTACTTTTTAGACGCCTAATACTCCCTTTTTCATTATTGAAGATAATCATCCTTATCCAACACTTGAGAAAATGGCGCATAAAACCGTGCGAGGAGCACATGGCACGACAAAAGGATATATAAACTGGCCATGGGATGCCCGGTTTACTCGTGAAAATTTGCTTGAGGGAAATCTGAAATTAATACCCATCCTTAAAGCATTTAAACCATGAATAACTGGATATTTATCAGACGAATAAAACGTGAGAAGAAACTACGTTTTATAGGTGCCATAATTTTAATCTTATTTGGTACAACTAGTTCCTTAATCTGGATGAAAATTGTAGTAGGTAAAAAAAGCCATTATCAGGAAAATAGGCTTTATGAACTACCTTTGAAGGATATTTTGAAAAATACATTAGTTAACTGTTCCAAGAAATTTCCCAATGAAAAAGTTTTCGCTGTTTGCATAACAAAAACAAATTTGCAAGAGATAAAAATGCACGTAATTTCTCTTCCACCACAAGAATCTTCTATTTACTCTACCCCAACCCCTCATTATTTGTATGATTCGACAGGGAATGTGCTATTTCTATTTTATTCAGGTTTAGAGTCCATTACTAAGGAAAATGATATAACTATTAAAACCATCTACTCAACCCTTATTCCTCCTCTGGCTTTAATCGATGACTGGGATGAGAATACCCGCCAAATAAAGTTTATTGGTACTTATCATGAAGTTTGTTTCCAGATAGAATTTACCCTAGATGGCAATATACTTATTGAGCCAGGAGACCCTTTATCTTCCTGCTTAATGCCTCCCACTCTCACAAAAGAATTTCAGATTCCTATCCCTTGACAATAGATAGATTCACCACAGGTTACCACAAAGGGGTTCTGTTCCTCTCCAATGCATCAGCTGAAAAGCAGCAATCATCACAGATAATTTTAACCCCCTCCCTAAAAAGTCAGCCACCTCATCCCTAAACTCCGGAAAACCGGGCTCACTTCTTACCTGAAATGCTTTTTCAAAAGGGTAATTTTGAAGATAAAAACGGCGTATTCTCCTGACTTTTACGTATATTGGCACTATGACCTACGAACAGAAAGAACAACAAATACTTTCGCTGATTGGTTCGCTGCCGATTTTCCAGCGGATTCGGATTGCGCTTACCATTCTTCGTGGGATAGCGCCGGAAGAGATTCACCCTACGGTTGCTGATGAACAAATGCCCTGGGAAACCGAGGAATTTATGGCGGAACTGGATCGGCGTTCGGAAGAGCTCCGTTTGGGGAAAGTCAAAGGTGTTCCGGGAGAAGATTTTCTGACTGAATTGCGGTCAATGCGTAATTCATGAAATATTTGTTTACGATCCATCCCGAAGCACGCCAGGAAGTGCTGGATGCGATTGCGTATCTCTAAGCAAGCCGGAAAGGGTATGGCGATTTATTTAATCTTCGGATAGATGAAGCCATTGATAAAATCCTTACCCATCCTACCCGGTATGAGTCGGTTATAAATGGACGCTATCGAATTCTTTTGGATAAACCTTTCCATAAGACTTATTGTATCTACTATGATTTTGACGGAGAAATGGTCAGAATCATTTCGGTTTTTAACAACCGGAGAAGTACGCAGATTTGGCAGGATCGGGAGTAAGGCAAAAGCGGGTTGGACAGGGGCGCAAACCAAATTGTCGCGGAGATCGGGAAGATTCCGGCCCGAGGGGGTACTCGGCGATTCAGGTGTCCGGGGAAAAAAAGATTCTCCTTCGGAGAGGTAGGGTTGCGCGCTTCGGCGCGCAACGAGGTAGGAAATAAAAAGGGGAAGCCGGCAGACTACAAACATTCGACTCCTCCGGAGTCCCGGCTTCGCCGGAAAAACGCCAAAAAAGATGTTTGTATTAAGTTTTGTCACTAGGTAAGACCTCAAAAGGGGAGCTTTGTATTGGGTGCCATCCCCGGGTTTTGCCGTTAGGCAAGACCTCGGAGAGGTCAAAGGTTTGTAGCCCACAGGCCTGGCCTCCCTTTTTTTTTCTACGGGGTTACGCCTCGGGCGTAGGTGCGACAATTTGGTTTGCGCCCGTTGGACAGTTATGCTACAACTGTCCCCTTCCCCATTGCAAAAAAATCCTTACTTTAGCCCATCGCGGCTTTCCCCCGTTTCTCAAGAAAGAGGGCCAGTGGGATAGCTCGACCAGCGTTCTTTGAATCTGGGGTTTGGGTTCCAGCCTGTCCGCCTCGGGTGGAAATCAGGCGATGCCCTGAGCGACATCGAAGGGAAACGGACAATGAAATCTACGGCACAGGCAACGCCGTTTCCTACAAGTACCGTGTCGAAGAAACGCGGCTGGGGCGGTTTTTGAGTGTGGATCCGCTGTCACCTAAGTATCCTTTTTACAGCCCGTATGCGTTTTCGGGGAACAAAATCATTGCCTATCGAGAACTCGAAGGGCTGGAAGAAACACGTGCCTTTCTAAAAGCACAGTCGGAAGCACTGGGTAAAACGGTATTCGAAAAGACAAATAGTAAGTTCCTGCAAAATAAGGTAATCGAAGGAGGGGCTACCATTAGTACTTTTGTATCACCCCTGGAAATTGGAGTCAAAGGACTAGGCCTGACTATCTATCAAAACGCAAACTTCGATCTTCCAGAAACGGATCCCACAACATTGGAATATTGGGAGCAAAATCCTCTTTTTGGGCCCTATATTCATTTAAGCAAGCAATTAACTTCGGGAGATAGATTTGAAGAGACGGAAGCAACAATTAATATAATACTTGTTCTCAGTCCTCTATTATCAGAGATGGCACCAAATGTGTCTTCAGGAAGTGGTGGGAACAAACTGTCGACGATAAATCAGGCGAGGACCTTGCAGATAGATGAAGTTGCCTCTCTGAAGAATCAGGTAGATGATATTCCTCAAGTTTTAATTAACAACCAAAGAGGGAATAGTTTCAAAGATCGTATGATTGAAAGACTGATTAGTTCAGGGAAATATGATCAAGTTGTTGATGAGGTTTATCTGAAAACTATAGTTGATGGTAAGACAATTGTATCAATATTTGACGGGATTGCTAGAAAAGGAGACCAATTCACCCTCTTGGAAATGAAAACTGGTGGTAGTCCCATTTCACCTAATCAAGAAGCTATCATTAATGCTTTTAAAGCTGGGAATGAGATCATCCCATATGGAAAAAAAGCAAAAGAAATATTTGGAGACCTGACTGATAAGAACATTACGCCTTATACTAAAAAATTAGATATTTATCATACAGAATAATAACACTGAGCAATATGTCAAACCTTGAAATATTGATAAAAAGTCTAGGTATTGATTTAAAAAAGAAGAACTTTTATTTTGTGGAAGATCAATCCCTATTCACCAGAGTGTTTGAACTTGGAGAGTTTAGGTTTCATATTTCTTCTATGTCTGATGGTGCTAGAGTTAGTTGTGACTATGGAATCCGATTTGAATTAGTTGAAAAAGTAATAGATCTTTTTTATAATAGACCTCCAGATAGGGAATTAGATACAGTTTTCATTCATACAGGAGAATTATTAGTGAAGACAGAAGACTATAAGTTTTATATCCTGAATTCAGATGAAATAAACTTTGCTAAGGATAGGCTTCTAGGTATTTTTCAAAAATTTGCGATTCCTTACTTTGAAAGCTATTCAAGTTTTTCATCATTAAACCACTTGCTTAATAGTTTACCATATGAAAGCAAAAAGTTAAGGAATGATAAATACCATAATGAGACCTTAAGTGGGTTTTTTAGAGGCTTGACGGTCGCAAAATTATTGAACAGAGATGATCTTGAGAAGATTTTCTTATGGCAATTAAAATTCCTGCTAGATAATAATTACCAACATGGCAATATTGAACATTTGAAAACATTTTATGAATTTATTTATGAGGTAGAGATCCTGTAACTGTGCCATAGTATAAAAGATGAAAGAACTAAGTGAACGGCTGAGAAGATGTGATCGTGCCCTCGTAACTGTGTCAAATGATTTTTTAAAAGTGTTACCTTAGACGGCGTCGGGCCGGTTTCGTTTTTCATCGCGGGTATGAGGCCGAGATGTTGAGTGTGCAGGATTATGCCGAAGGCATCCCTTCCGGGACTTCCCCTTTGGCTCGGCGATGCCGGGGCGTTCTGTAACTTGGGGGAGTATAGGTTTGGGTTTCAATCGCAGGAGCAGGACAATGAAATCTACGGCACAGGCAACGCCGTTTCCTACAAGTACCGCGTCGAGGATGCGCGGCTGGGGCGGTTTTTGAGTGTGGATCCGTTGGCACCAAAATATCCTTTTTACAGTCCGTATGCGTTTTCGGGCAACCGGGTGCTGGATGCGGTGGAGTTGGAGGGGGCGGAGCCTAAATATACCCGTGACGGTGGGATTTATTATAATGTAATGAAAGGTCAGGGGCCTACTCAGATTGCAAATGATTTGAAATTGAACGGGGTTTTCATCAATTGGGAATCTATCGTTCAACAAAATCCCCAGTACTTTGATCATATTCAGGAGAATAAGTGGGAGAAATCCAATTCTGCCTATACCCGGTTAAATATGAATGTAGAGGATGAATTATTTATAGGGACATATAGTGTCAGTGCGGTGAAACCTGTAGAAAACTCCGGCTGGCAGGAGGCAAATATTGATGGAGTGCATATCGGTGCAATGGAACTAAGTGGCGGTTATGGAGTGGGGGCAAGTGGAGCTCTATTCCGAACGCACCCGATTCAGAATCCGAATGTTTGGGAATATGGCCGATCCCTTCTCATATATTCTGCCGGATTACAGGCAACAACTCCCGGTGTGGACTTTAATGTAGGATTGGGTTTTATGAATTTCCAACAAATCAAAAATAGCAGTGTAACCGAAACCCTAACCGATGCCCAATCCATAGGAATTTCGTTTGGTCGGAACTATGGAATTGGCGGTAAAGCCCTGAATATTACCGGATACCTTCCGGGTATGGAAGCCCTGCCCGTATATGCAAGAAGTCAAGTTTATAGCATAAATATGGGCTTTATACAATTCGGATCACCTGGGATTGGAGGGTCTTATAGTGATAGTAAATTCCCATTGAACTTTAGCAATATAACAGTACAGCCTGCTATCGACTCCCAAAAAAGAGCATATGAGATGCATTTGGACGGCAATATAAATGGGACAAAATATCTTTTGGATCACAAATTAGATACTGCAAAAACCATCAAATAGCTTATGAAAGATCATATAAAGAGTATACAACAGGTTTTAATTTTTTTATCTTCTGCATTAATAGTTACATTTTCGGGGGGGTGCCGCCACCAACCTGCAAAAGGATATATATTGCTGAACCCTGGTTTTTCCTGTGATATAGAAATTCCATTCCTTGTATTGGATAGCATAAAACTACTTCCCCGGAAAATAGAATATTCCTTAACTGATACTTTCCGGGTAGCAGATTGGGATTTCTATAACGAAGTATCCTTCTTTTTTTGGAAAAATAACTGTTTGAATCCACGTAAAAATAACAATCTTGACTCCATAGTATTTATATTTCGGCATGATAACAGGGTTCTGCGATCAGGTGCTTCAATCCGTGAACTTGAATACTTTTCTAATATGAGAAGTTCCGTTAGGGTTTATGACGATTTTATTTCTCAGAACTTTCTTCGCCCCAAATTTAGAAGTGATATCATTGCTTTATCTCACTTTTATGGAAAGGCGCTTGCTCCCAATCCTAAAGAAGGTTTGATATATTATGAAAATTTTCTTCTTTTTCTATTAGAGTTTGGGATTTCTTGTGAAAATGGAGTACCAAGCGAAGAAGATATTCGGATTTTAAAATATGTCCTGGAAGGTATTTCAGAGGGTGATTATGGTGAAATCTCCCAAAGTCTTACAAAGTTTCTTGATAAGTGTGGGGTAGAAAATATTTGATTGGTAGCGCCCTCGGCAACCTGATGAAAGACAATAAAGAAGCGATCACCTTTCAGTAAAATTTCGCACCTTGTATATCACAAAACAAAATAACTATGCCTGAACTGGTGGATCAAATCCTGGCACTTTCCAAGTCTGCACGTCTGAAAATAGCCATGCAAATCCTGCTGAGCATCCAGGAAGAGGAAAAACGGGAGGAAGACGGGCATGATGCCGAGTTGGAAAAGTTTCAACAGAAGCTGACCGGGGGGAAAGTCCGGTATTACTCCGAAGCAGAATTTTGGGCGGAAGTGCGTAAGCGGGTATCATGAGTGGATGGAGCGTTGAATCGTCGGAAGAAGCCCTCGAATTTATGTCGGATTGTCCTCTCCCCCCAAGCCACAACAGGTCTAAAGTAAAAATCCTGCTTTAAAAGTTCTTCAACTTCATCGGGAGTTTTGTATCCGATGGAGCTGTGGGATTGGAGATTGTACTCGCATAACTCTGTTAATTAATTATTTAAAATCGTTACCTTAGCCAACGCCGCGCCGGTCTGATTTCCCCATAAAACCAGCGCCCACGGCGCAAAACAGCGCAATATAAAATCTTTGAACATGGCTGAAATAATCCGTATGCCCAGGTTGAGTGAAATAATCAAAGAGGGGAGTATCATTGCCTGGCATAAAAGAGTGGGAGACCGCGTTTCCAATGGCGATATGATTGCCGAAGTAGAAACCGATAAAGCAGACCTGGAAATTGTGTCTGCAACGGATGGGTTTGTCATGTATCTATGTGGGGAAGTGGGAAGTGTCATTCCCTCGGGTGCTGTGATAGCGGTCATTGGCGGAAAAGGAGAAGTTTTTTCCCCGAAGATGATAGAATACGATGAAATATAGCCGAATGATTTTACATTTGCGCAGGAATATCTAACTTTGAATGCCCAAATCTAAAATCATACAGAATATACATGGCTGAATTAATCAAGATGCCCCGGTTGAGCGATACCATGACAGAAGGAGTCATCGCTGCCTGGCACAAAAAAGTAGGAGATAGCGTTTCCAATGGCGATCTTCTCGCAGAAGTGGAAACCGATAAAGCTACCATGGATCTTGAATCCTTTTTTGATGGTGTTTTGTTGTATGTGGGAGTAGAAGAAGGAAACGGCATCCCTGTTGGAGCTTTGTTGGCAATTATCGGAAAACAGGGAGAAGATGTTTCTGCGCTTGTTTCTGGCTTTCAGGACAGTCAGCCGGTAGAATCCGCTGCGCCTGTAGCAGAGTCAAAGCCTGAAACTCCGCCCGTAGTATCCACACCTCAGGAAACAGCTGCTCCGGTAGTACAGGTACAGCCTGTGGCTGCACCCGTCGTGGTCGCCTCAGAGGACAGCCGGGTCAAAGCTTCACCGCTGGCAAAAGCCATGGCGAAAGACAAGGGAATTGATCTTTCTCAGGTTTCTGGCTCCGGTGATAATGGACGGATCGTCAAAAAAGATATTGAAAACTTCAAGGCACCCGCTTCGCCTTCTGACAATGGCAGCTCAATGCCAATGTACACAACCGTTGTGGCCGGCGTTGAAAAATATGAGGAAGTGCGCGTTTCGCAGATGCGTAAAACCATTGCACGCCGCCTCAGCGAAAGCAAATTTACCGCCCCGCATTTCTATCTCACCATGGAGATAAATATGGACAAATCTGTAGAAGCCAGAAAAGGCCTCAACGAGATTTCTCCGGTAAAAATTTCCTTTAATGATATGGTCATCAAGGCGGTCGCAACTGCCCTGAGACAACACCCCAAAGTGAATGCTGCGTGGCTGGGTGAAAAAATCCGCTACAACCAGCATATTCACATTGGTATGGCTGTCGCAGTTGAAGAAGGGCTCCTTGTCCCGGTTATCCGCTTCGCCGATTCCAAAGGCCTCGCAATGATCGCTACAGAGTCCCGCCAACTGGCTACCATGGCCCGTGAACGCAAACTTCAGCCTCAGGACTGGGAAGGCAATACCTTTACAGTTTCTAATCTCGGAATGTACGGTATTGAAGATTTTACTGCCATCATTAACCCGCCTGATGCTTGTATCCTGGCTATCGGTGGTATCATCCAAAAGCCTATCGTAAAAGACGGCCAAATCGTCGTAGGTAATATGATGAAAGTTACACTGTCCTGCGATCACCGGGTCGTTGACGGTGCTTCTGGCTCAGAATTCCTCGTAACACTTAAAAACCTGCTCGAAGATCCGGTGAGAATGCTGGTCTGAGATGTTGGCTTTTTATAGTAAAACATTGGATTTACTGGAAACGCATGTGTTGATTTGCAAAGATCAAAGCATGCGTTTCTTTTTATCTAATGTTCTTTCCCGTGAAAACATTTTTCCTTCTTTTTGCCCTATCCTTTCTGTACAGCCTTCAGGCACAGGTTGTACCTGACTCTCTGACTTATGACTGGTTTTCCGCGGGCTTTCCGGGAAAAATACCCAACCCCGAAAATATAGTCTCTGTTGCAGATTTTAATATTGGTGAAAATGACCCTGCAGATTGGACCAAATCGTTTAACCGGGCAGTAGAAAGTCTCGAAGGCCGGCTGGGTGTCATCTTGTTTCCTCCGGGGGTGTACACCTTTCAATCGACCATTAGCCTTCCCGACAGTTGTATTATCCGCGGCGCAGGGGCTGATTCCACCCGGCTTGTGTTTGATCTGGGGGGAATGGCCGGAGACTGCTTTTTTATTGGTAACCTCAACCAGCCTGCTTTTGACAGCGTCAAGGTTTTCTGCCCGAGAGGAACCTCCCTGATTCCTGTCTCTTCCTTCGCCAAATATCCGCCGGGTACTTATATCGAAATTCGCCAGACCAATGGTGCCTGGGACGTCAAACCCGCAGCATGGGCGCAATATTGTATGGGACAATTTGCCCGAATCGCCGGAACCAATGACTCGGCGCTGATCCTTGACCAGCCACTTCGCACTGATTTTTTCCCGGGGCTATACCCCGAAATCCGCCCGATTACGCCTCGTCACTACGTAGGCATCGAATGTCTGTCCATTTCCCGTACAGATACACCCGCTGTTGCCCCGGTTTACAATATTCATTTCAACTACGCCAACCGTTGTTGGGTGAAAGGGGTTGAGAGCAGCATGAGTATTGGCAGTCATATCATGGCAGATGCGAGCTCCGAAATAAAAATTTCCGGAAGTTATTTCCATGAGTCTGTCGCCTACGATGGCGCAGGAACTCATGGCTATGGGGTTACGTTGATTCAACATACCAACCGCGTACTCGTGGAGGATAATATTTTCCGGCATCTTCGCCACGCTATGATGGTCAAGCAGGGCGCAAATGGAAATGTATTTGCCTATAACTATTCCACTGATCCTTACCGAAGCGAGTCGCCCCATGACCTTTCCGGCGACATTTCCCTTCACGGGCATTTTCCCTATGCCAATCTCTTTGAGGGAAATATTGTCAGCAATATGATTACCGATCACTTCTGGGGAGGGGCAGGGCCGGGGAATATGTTTTTCCGCAACCGGGCAACATTGTATGGAATCAGCCTCATCAATCTGGATGGAAGTCAGGTCGCTACGAATGACCAAATCCTGGTGGGCAATGAGACCACAAACTTTGGCACCTTTATGGGCAATTTTCTGATTGGGGGAAATGGCCATTTTTTATATGGAAACCATATTCGCGGCGTGGTCCAGCCTGCTGGAACCGAAGAACTGAATGACACTTCTTACTATCAGACGCTGTTTTTGGGAAAAACACCGCTTATCGGACTGCCAGGCACACCCGGAGAAGGAACAAATGCGGCGGCACAGCGGTTTCTTTCGGGGGAATACCTGACGGTTTGTAATACAGATACGGTAAGGACAACTACGGCGATGGATCCAGAACCCGTCGGCGATTTTGTATTGGAAAATGTATTTCCTAATCCGTTTTCCGGCAGCATTGACCTTGAAATCCGGTCTGCAACCACTTCCCAGTTGCGTATTCGCCTGAGCAGCATTTCCGGAAAAACCATAAAAGAAAAGGTATTAATGATAACTCCCGGTAAACACCAGATCAGGGTCGATATTGATCCAGGTTTACCGGGAGGAATTTATGCGCTCGAAGTAATTTTCGGTGAGCAGCGGTTTGTTCGGAAATTAGTGAACCACTTGTAGTTTCTTCACCATTCGTCTGCCTTCACTTTCTACCGAAAGGATATACAGCCCGGCGGGAAGTTCACTCACATCCATAACCAGATGATCATTTCGGGTAGAAAGACGATGAATGGCTTTCCCTTTCATATCAAACAAATCCACAGTAAAGGCAGCTGATTTTTCCAGTTCAATGGTTACGATCCCTGATGTGGGGTTAGGGTAAATATGTAAACCCTGATTGTAGAGGTTGTCGAGTCCTGTACTTTCCGGCTGATACACCACAATCTGTGCAGGAAGTGGATTTACCGGAATCACTTCTCCATTCGCCCCAATGACTTTAAAGTTGCTGATCTCAAGATTCAGGGTTTCGTACAGGTTATTTTTCCCGGAAATATCATCTACCATCACAATACTGAGCACGGCAATCTGCCCGAAGCCGCTGACATTCATATGATCGTTGCGGGTCAGTGCGACATCAATTTGTCCATTGGAGAAAAAGTCTTTTTGCAGCCCCAGAAGATTGGTTCCCTGCGTTCCCATCCAGCCGTTTGCAAAGTTGATAGAAGCCGAAGCAGAGTCAACAAGCGTCTGATCGTAGGTGATGGTGAAGGCAAGTCCGTACACATTATTGGCTGGGATGCTGTCTACTCCCAGAAATACAGGCAGAAAAAGCGTATCACCTACGAGCGCCGAATCAATCTGCGGCAGAATGAGCAACGGCGGATCACCGGGGCCGCCCCTTTCGCCACCTTCGGTTTTGTTGTGCGTAAGGCCATAGTTGAGGGAAATGGCCAGTGTATCATCGTCGTTGATCACCCCATTGCCGTCTGTGTCAGAGTGGACATAGTTTACGCCTCCGGGCAGTGTATCATTCCACGGCCCTGCTACTTGTGCTTCCCAGGTCAGCGAAGCATTGGGGCGCGCCGGACCGGTAGAACCATAAGACAGGCCGATCGCCAGAAGATCAAAATTATCGGCAACACCATCATAATCAGCATCACCGGGCCATACACAGTCATTTTTTACCATGATAGATGAATAGACCGTGTCCGCACATGTGCCGTCATCTGCGACCAGAAGGATCGTTTTTGTTCCGGCTGAAGCCCATACAACATCATAAGGGCCTGCTCCCGTTCCTGATAGTACCGTACCTCCGTCGAAGTCCCAGGTAAGCGTAAACGACGGGCTCGTTGGCAGAACTGCCTGAATCGTCGCCGTATCATTATGGCAAATAGAATCAGGTGCAGAAACCGAAACGCCTGAAGGGCCATAGAAGGTGACTACCGTAATGGCAGAGGCACTGCAACCCGAAGGCAGAGATGCTGTTACCTGGTAAGTGGTGGTGCTGGGTAAGGAAATCGGAGATGCCGTTGGTTGCGCGATTGTGTCGTTGTTCAGACCTGCTGAAGGGATCCACTGATAGGAATATCCGGGGATTGCAGGTGTACCAATGATGACAGATTGCCCATTGCAAATAAACTGATAAGGGCCCGCATCGGCTACTGCCTGACAACTATCTACATCGATGACGAATGTGTATTCTGCCAGTTCTGAAACGTAACATACAGAATCAGAGAGGCTTACTTTAAAACTGTATCTACCCACAGCAGTAGGTGTCCAGTTGAGAAAGGCCTGTGGGGTAAGGCCTGAGACACTATCCGTAATAGCCGGATTAGATGCATCGGTAAAAGTTGCACCGGGTAAGGAACCGTTCCACATCATGGAAATGATATCTCCGGCATTAGGATCAAAACCATCAATCCGAAACTGAAGCGGTACATTGACATAAGCCTGAAGCGTATAGCCGCTCAAGTAAGCCCCCCCCACAGGAGCAGGTGCAGTCGAGCCGGAGGGGAGTATGTAGGGAACCGCATTAGCACCGGTCGCCGATGGAAAAACACTAATGCTCAGGTCGCGCTCGTAAGTCCCGATAGGAGCCCCATTGCGGTATTCATAGACCGTATAGCAGAGTGCATATTCTCCAATGGATCCGGCAACGGGGGTAAAACTTACATCACCTGTACCCGGGTCAAGCGCTACGTTCCAGTTTGTGCCCATCGGCTGAGTAGCAGAGAAAGAAGGATTGTACGGAATCGCAGTGCCTGCATTGTCATAGCAGGAGGAAAGCAGGTATACCAGAGAGTCTCCGTCAGAGTCCGTAGCAGCCAAACTGATATGCGCCTGTTGACCCGCCTGAAGAAAAATCGGTGAAGGGTCAATAAATGCAGGCGATTGATTGCATATCGAGGGATTCAGGATGGTGGAAGTAATATACGCACTATGAGTATTCGGATTGTTGAGGTTTAGGATAGCGCCATTTCGGCAGCAGTTGGAATAGCTGAGCGTAAATGAGGTACAGCTTCCCGAATTGCAGAAGTTGTAGTCCCGGTAAAACTGCAATTCTGTTACCCCTGGATAAAGCGGGTTGGGGCTCGATCCACAGGTATTTAATGCAACCATCCCGGCACATAGCGGCGTTACATCGGTTTGAGCGATCAACTGCCAGGTATTTAACGGAGAAGGAGTTGCACAGCCTCCTGTACCGGTGATTCCGAAAGCCCCATTGATCGATAAAGGAGATGCGATGATCCCTGAACAATCATAATATTCAGTAACGATAATCCGGTAGGTACAGGCAGAAGTACATTCATAGGTAATATTTGCTCCTTTAAAATGTGTGGCGTCCACACGTAGATAAGACATAAAAAGAAGCAGTAAAAAAAATCCACGGGTTAGGTAAACAAATTTCATGGTAGAAATATTTGAATCGGTGGTAAACCGGTTGATGGTAAATTCAGGATACAAAATCTAACATTCTTTTGCAGATATAAAGAACTTTATGTGTATATTCTGAATTATTTGTTTTTGTTTATTTATATATATATCTGATAGTTAGTTAATTATGAAATTATTTCTGAATCCACTAACCTGTTAGGTTGCCGAAAAAATATGCCCAAAGAAGAAATCAAATCCTCCCGGATCATTCAATTGCTGCGTACCCTTACTGAAAAGGAATTTCGGGATTTCGTGGTCTTTGTTCGGTCTCCCTGGTTTAACCGCAACGAACGTCTGGTCCACCTCGCTGAGTTTTTATATGATATCCGCAATGATTTTGATACTCACTTTCCTGATCGCAGAAAGGTGTATGCGATTCTTTACGGGGAAGACGCCGTTTTTCAGGAACAGCAGGTATATGACCATTTTTCCTTTCTTACCCGTTTGCTGGAAAACTTTTTTGTTCAGCGCACTTTAGATGAAAACCCGGAAGAATATCAGCGTCTGCTGCTGAATTCTTTTTCTGCAAAAAATCTGGAAAACCAGTTTGACCGCCTCTACCGCCGAAAAGTAAAAGAATGGGACAAACACCCTTTTGGCGGAACGGATTATTTTCTGACAAAATACCGGATCCAGCAGGAAGCCGTGATGTTGTTTGGGCAGCAGCAAAAACGCGAGACCGATCGCCATTTGCCCGATTTATTTTCCTCATTGGATATCGCTTATCTTTCAGCGCGGTTGCGTTTTACCTGCGAATGGCTCAACCGCGCCAATATTGTCCAGACAGAACCCGGTGACTCTGTCCTTGCACCGCTTCGTGCTTTTCTGGATGCTGTACCAGCCCATTTTCTGGAAATTCCCTCTGTCAATGGCTATTATCTGGTGTTTCTGATTCTGACAGCCGAAAGTCCGGGGGAAAATTACCCGAAACTGGTGCATCTGCTGAAACAATCCTCCGCACATATTCCCCGCGAGGAAGTCAACGAATTGTATGCGCATGCCCAGAATTTTTGCATCAAAATGATCAACCAGGGGCAGGCCGAATATCAGGCGCATCTCTTTGGCCTTTTTCAGGATTTGATGGATCAGAATCTGCTGATAGAAAACGGGCACCTCGACCACCGGAAATACAAAAATATCATCACGGTCGGGCTGCGGATGGAGGCATTTGACTGGGTATGGAAATTTTTATTTGAATACAGAGACCATCTTTCTACTGAATACAGGGAAAATGCATTTACCTATAACCTTGCGGCTTATCACTACGAACGGCGCCAGTATCACCAGGCGCTCCCGCTACTCAATCAGGTAAATTTTACCGATGTTTATTACCATCTCAGTGCAAAAGCGATGATGTTGAAAATTTATTTTGAGATGGAAGAAGACCTCGCGCTGGAGTCTCTGCTGGATACCTTCCGGATATTCCTTGACCGAAACCGTACGATATCAGCCTATCAGCGAACCGTTCACAAAAACCTGATCCGGTTTACCCGAAAAGCACATCGGCTGCGCAATGAGCAGATTTCTATGAGCCGCGAATCACTGGAAGAATCAGTCCATTCACTCGTTCAGGAGATTCTTTCCGTACGTGAAGTCGCAAACATCAACTGGCTTGTAAAAATGGTAAAAGATATCTGTGAAAATGATTGAGCAAATAGAAATGCTGAATGATTGTTGAAATTTTTTTATATTGAGTTTAACCTTTCTTCTTCAATGCCTATGAAAAGCACTACTGCAATATTAATTGTCTGGGTTTGTCTATCTGCATGTTTCTATAGCTATGGTGCAGACTTCCGTTTATATGAAGTTGAAAATGGCCTCATTTACGGTGTCATCTCCGACGCACAAAGCGGTGCCCCTATGGCTTTCGCATCCGCAGGTATTCGCAGTCTGAATATTGGCGCTACTTCTGATACGGAAGGTCGTTTCAGGTTGAGACAGGTGCCTCCGGGGGAATATGAAGTGGAATTTCGCTATCTGGGGTATAAGACGGAGGTCATTTCTGTGAGCATCCGTTCTGGCGAAGAACTGAAGTTGGACGTGAAGCTTTCGCCTGAAGGTGTGACGCTGCAAACGGTGGAAATGACCGCCCAGCGCGAAGGGCAGGCTGCCGCGATCAATCAACAGATCAATTCCAATACCATTGTCAATGTTGTCTCGAAGGAAAAATTGCAGGAATTGCCCGACCAAAACGCGGCTGAAGCGGTAGGAAGACTGGCGGGCGTCTCCTTGTACCGCGATGGGGGAGAAGGGCAGCAGGTGACGGTTCGCGGTATTTCGCCCCGCTTCAACAATATCACCATCAATGGAGAAAGACTTCCCTCTACCGACCCCGAGTCGCGCTCAGTGGATTTGAGTATGATTTCTCCCGATATGCTGGCCGGGATTGAGCTGTACAAAGCCCTGCGACCCGATATGGATGGCGATGCGATCGGGGGTACGGTGAACTTTTCGATCAGAAAAGCTGCACCCGGGTTTCAGGTAAATGGTCGTGCATTGGGCGGGTACAATGGGTTAAAAAATGATCCGCAGCAGTTTCGCTCCAACCTGAGCCTAAGCAATCGTTTTGCAGACAATAAGATCGGTATAATTATGACCGGCAACTTCCAGCGGGCCAACCGGAGCTCAGAATTTCTCGCGACAGACTACGTCTATCAGGGCGTCAATGCACAAACCGGAGAGCCAATTATCAAAATCGACAACCTGAACCTGGGAGACAAACTCGAGGTACGCGACCGGCTGGGCGGAAGTGTTACAGCCGACTATACCTTTAACAAAAACCACGAAGTAATGCTCAGTTCCAGTCTGGGGTATTCTACCCGGGAGGAATTGCGTTATCGAAGGAGGTACAGGGTTACGAATGCCTATCAGGAGTTTGACGTCAGAGAAAGAAATGGAAATACCCTGCTTTTGTCCAACAGCCTTACCGGAAAACATCATTTCGGGAAATTGGATTTTACCTGGCAGGGATCTTTATCTTCTTCAGATCAGAATACACCCTATTCTCTTTCGGGGCGGTTTCGCGAACTTTCAGCCATTAACAGCCAGCCCCAAAACGCGACCATTGAGGCGATTCCGGGTATATTTAAAAATACGCTGGACAAAACGATCATGTACGACAGCAACTTTGAGACCTCCAAAGTAGATGAAGATATCCGCACGTTACAGGCTGATTTGAAATACAATTTTAAACTATCCAAAAGTATCAACGGCTATTTCAAAACAGGGGGAAAATACCGCAATTTTATCCGCGCCCGTGACCAGTCCGCACTTTTTATCAATCCCTATCTCCCCGTAGATAACCCCGCCCGGCAAAATCCTGAACTGTTTGTGAAAAATGCCGCAGGAGAAATTTTGATGGTCAACTTTCTGGGCGACTATACCAACGACGGCTATTACAATGGGAAATTTGATATTTTACCCGGTACACCGGGTCTGAGAGATACCTTTACGACTACCCTGCAAGAAGTGGATATTGCTGCATACAATGCGCTTTATGGCACCAATTATCAGGCAGGTCAGGAACTTCCCTACAAAGGTCAGATTGATATTGAAAAAATCAGACGATTTTATGAGCGATATAAAAATGCGGATAACGGATACCATATCAATCAGGAAGCAGACCTGGAAGACTATGACGCCAACGAATCAATTACCGCAGGGTATGTGATGTCAGAAGTAAATATTGGCGAAAAACTCATGCTGATGGGGGGACTTCGTTATGAAAACACCCGCCAGCAATATACCAGCCGATCTGGTGCACCAAAAGGAGAAGACGAAGGCGGGACAGGGTTTCTGGAACTGGTGGACGTTTCCTCAACCCAGGGCTATGACGATTTTCTTCCTATGGCACATCTTCGCTACAAAGCCGCCAAATGGATGGACGTACGCCTGGCTTATACACGCACCCTGGCCAGACCCAATTTCTTTAATCTTGTACCCTGGGAGCGGATCAATGTGGCCGAGCGAATTATTGACAGAGGCAAACCCGATCTTCTTCATACCAATGCCAATAACTACGATGCTTTTTTGTCTTTCTATAATAAATTTGGCCTGCTGACATTGGGCGGGTTTTATAAAGAACTGGAAAATATAGACTACGTGCGCACCCGTACCATCGTCGGAAATGACGATTTTAAAGGCTATTCGCTGACAGAGCCTGATAATATTGAAGGGATATCAACTGTGCGCGGCCTGGAAATAGATCTTCAGGCCAATCTACGGCCCCTGGGCGGATTTTGGAATGGGATCATCATCGGGGCAAACCTTACCCTGGCGAGGTCGCAAACCTATTATCCCCTGTTTGATGTAGAGACGACCTTTATTCCCACCCCGCCTTTTTTTGTTACGATTGTGACGGACACAGTTCGGTCAGGGCCTATTGTCGGACAGGCAAATATCATCGCCAATGCGACGCTTGGATACGAGAGGAAAGGTTTTTCCGGGCGTATTTCGATGATTTATCAGAGCAGTGCCCTGTCTCCCGGAAATCCGGGTATTGGAAGTTCCGGTTCGGGGGTAGGAGCGATTCCGGAAGAAGATTTCTATGACGCGTCTTTTATGCGATTTGACCTGGCACTAAAGCAGCGAATCGATAAAAAGGGCAAATGGACAGTCATGTTTAATATGAACAATATTACCAATACCCCTGAAAGAGCCTTTCAGGGTACGATTAATCAGTTACAGGAGGAAGAGTTTTTTGGCTTTACCGCCGACCTCGGGCTGATGTTTAAATTCAGTAAGTAAATAATTTTCTTTACCCTTAACCAATTTACCTATGAAACGTTCTCTTCTATCATTGCTCAGTATCCTTTGTATAGGATTCAGCGCTTTTGCTCAATCTTATATGTTTGTTCCCCCGGGCAATCCTGGCATTCTCAATAGCACCATAGCAGGAGATACGCTGCCAAACGGGCAACGAGCAGATTCCAGCAGGATATATGTCCTGAAGAGAGGCATTCCCTATCTGCTTAGTGCCGAGATCCAGTTTGGGGATTATCACCTCCAAATCGTATCAGAAAGTCCGGATACTTCCGAATTTCAGGCCCGGCCATTGATTATTTATAATGTTGAGCAGGGCGGTTCTACCCTTGATCAGCTTTTTCGTATAGACGGTGGCGGCGGATCACTTACCCTCAAGGGTTTGCACATCAGTGCCCAGGATATATTGGGCAACTATGTACTTCGCCCATTTCGGATCAACTCAGATAATGTAAGTGTTCATATTGATGATTGTATTGTGGAAGATGTGGGACAGGCTGGTTTCCGTATTCAGGGAGACAATTCCAAAATCTACGTTACCAATTCCATTTTCAACCGGATGGGGCAGCCCAACAACCCCGACAACGGGCGGTTTATTGACAACCGCGGAGTGCCGATCGATACCATTTGGGTAGAGCAGTCGGTAATCTATGGCGTTACCAGCCGTATTTACCGGCATAGTGGCAGCGGTTCGATTAACTACCTGCATATAGACCAGAATACCATTTGGGGATCCGGTCAGCATGGGTTTACGTTGGTGAATGTCGGTGCGATGAAGTTTACCAACAATATTGTGTTCAACGGAGGATTTTTGGGACAGACGATCAGTGGCGTTCCGGATTATGTGTTGAATCTTGACACGATGAGCACGGGCCCCACGAACTATACGGTCAGTCACAACAACTTTTTTATTGAGCCGGATTTGATCGCAGCACTTCCTGCCGATACGAATGTGCGCGGAGATACGATTGTACCGATTACAAGTTATTCCCCTGCGGCGCAGGCGGCGATGGATTCAGCCGGTACGGCAGGTACAGCTTTGAGCCAGGATATCGCCTTTATCAATGAGCCACCGCTACCGCTTCAGTTTATCACGGCGATTATGACTGACACATCCACTTCGGGGGCTTTCCCGACGGCGCAGCCGTGGGATTTCTCCGACCTTACGCCAGATGTCAACTACTCTGCGTTGGGTACAGGCAATATCAACCGATACACCGTGTTACACGACTTTCATTACCGCAACTACGAACCCTCTGCAACCGCGGGTGATGCGGGACAACCATTGGGTGCTTATACCACGGTCGTGACAGGTGTGGAGGATCTCTTCACCCGGCAGCAAATCAAATTGTACCCCAACCCGGCGGTTGAAAATATTTTCCTGTATGAGATTCAGGACATTGATCTGCAGAAGGTGATAATTACAAACCTGATGGGACAGAAAGTTCGCGAAGTACAGCTCACCGCACGGATTCCTTTTATGGAAATATATGTCGGAGATCTCAGCAACGGCGTATACGTACTGAGCCTCCTCGAAAAAGGCGGCAAAATCAGCTCCCGGAAATTTGTGAAGCAATAAGGTCTTTTTTTTGATGAAAGTACTCAACCCGGTGCAGACTTCGGTATGCACCGGGTCTTTTATTGTAAAAATCAAGGACTAGTCTGTTCCTTAAACTTCCCGCACCCATTCCACTACAACAAGGATGGAACGGAAACCTGTGCTTTTTGCGCATATCCGTAATTATTCTCTGCATATATCTTTTAATTCCGCAATCACAGTTTGTTTTCTTTCTTAAAATCACTAATTTGATCCGATATTGGAATTGTTAATAAAGGGGATCAATACGGTTTTTCATTAATTCAAAAACGCAACCATTTTTAATGTTGTGCTATCACCCGGTCCCATACTTTTGCCTGCTCTCTTATTAAGTATTCTCTTACTTATTCCTTGCCTGGCTTCTTCGCAGTCTTCACCGTCTGTTGACTCTGTGCTGCTACACGAAAGTTACCTCGCTCACGATGCGCTGATTCAATCTCTTATCGGGAAAGCTGACTCTCTTGTCGGAGAAAATAATTCTTTATCATTAGCTCTGGCTCAAAAAGCGTGCTCCCTGGCAGTGATTGAAAATAATACAGAAGCTCAAATAGAGGCTTTAAGGGTTGCCGGTAGTGTGTATTTTCACAATCACCAAACGGATTCCGCTCTTAGGTATTTCACTTCTGCGCTCAGTCTTGCCGATAAAAATACTCCACGGATTGATGTTGCCTATATTCTTAACGCCGTGGCCGCTACTTACCAACTGGATATGAACTATGAGGCGGCAGTAAAAGAATATGAGCGTATACTGGAACTTGGCCTTTCGGAAAAAGAGGGTGCTCGCATTCTCCGAAATATATATCACAATTTGGCCTGTATTTACCAATATCAGGAAGAATACCCAAAGGCGATATCAGGGTTTCAGAAGTCGATGAAAATATCATTGGCTACTAACGATACCGCTGCGATCATCTCTACCCAAAATCTTATCGGCGATACCTACCGGGAAACAAAAAACTATGATTCTGCCATGATTTATTTGCGTTCTGCTTATTCGCTCATGAAAAAAGCAGACAACTACAATGAAATTGTCTCTGTTCTCAACAATATAGGTGCTGTTTTTCTCGATCAGCATATCGCCGATAGTGCGTTTTTTTATTTTTCTTCAGCCCTGAAGAAAGCGCAACAAAATGATAATATCTATGGTGTTTGTGTGATCAATTATAATCTTGGCCGCATTGCCCAGGATAATCAACAATACAATGAAGCTGTACGTTTTTTTCAGTCTTCATTGGACGTAGCTGAAGCGCATCAATTCACAGAGCGTATCCTGTTTGGGCAAAAAGAGCTGCAACATACTTTTGCGCTTATGGGCGATTTTTCGGCTGCATATAAAGTCCAGGAGCAATATATGCAGCTAAAAGATAGTCTCTTTGCCGTGGAAGGACAGGGAAAACTCAAGAAGCTGGAAAAAAGGTTAGTGATTCAGGAACAAGTACAGAAACAGGAGAAGGAAAAACAGGCGCTTATATACGCCAATCAATTGCGAACCATCTGGCTTGTAAGCTCTCTTATCGCGCTGGGGCTTGTGTTGATTTTGACTGGCGTACTCGTCAGCCGGTATCGGTCCAAATCAAGGCTGAATCGATTGCTGGAAATTCAGAATCAGAAAATCCAAACTCAAAGTGAAGTGATTGCGCAAAAAAACTTCCGGATGGAAAAATCTCTTCATGACCTGAATGAGTTTGCTTACATTGTTTCCCATAACCTTAGAGAGCCGCTTCGCCGAATCGGAAGTTATGTTTCTCTCCTTAATATGCGTTATGCGCCCACGCTCCCTGCTGAAGCCGGCGAGTTTATGAAATATTCCGTGCAGGGAGTCCATGATCTCAAACTGATGCTCGATGATTTGCTCAGCTATGTAATCGTAGAGATAGAAAATCACGCGGTCAGCCAGGTCGATACGGCAGCAATTGTGGAAAATGTCCGCTTAAAGATTTTGGAGGATATACCTGATACTGAAATCACCATTGTGCAGGCTGCTCCGCTTCCCGTGATTACCTCCAATGAAAATCTGTCTGAACTTCTGTTTTTTCATATTATAGAGAATGCGGTAAAGTTTCGCAGCCAGGAGCCACCGCTGATTCATATTTCTGCCAGCCCCGAAAAAAACGGCTATCATTTTACCATTCAGGATAATGGAATAGGGATTGATCCGATGAGCATTTCGAAAGTGTTTTCTTTATTTTATCGGGGAACCGTTTCTGATAAATACAGTGGTACCGGGATTGGGTTGTCTGTTTGTAAGAAAATCGTAAATCTTCACCATGGCGAAATCTGGGCAGAATCCTCGCCAGGAAATGGTACGAAAATACATTTTACAGTTTTCCCATTGGGCAATCAATAAGCTTCTATTTCAAAAATGCTCGCCCGATTGTTGCCCTCTTCACCCCATGAAGCCGTAAGGATATATTTCGCATCAGGTGAAAACGCCGCCGACTTTACCGTACCCGGGTGCCGGATACTCAACACCATTTCACGGGTATTCAGGTTAAATACCCTTACCCGGTTATCATAAGAGGTGGTAAGCAGGTATTTCCCGTCTGGCGAAAATGCTACAGTAGATACCCAGTCCTCAAATGTGTCAAACTGAATTACCAGTTTGGGGCCTGCATTTCCTATTTCATAGATCTTCACTAGTTTGTTGCGTGTGCCCAGGGCGAGATATCTTCCGTTGGGAGAATATGCAGCAGAAAGTACCTCTCCGATTCTTCCCGGCAAACTTCCCGCCGCTTCCCCTTTCTTCCAGTTCCAGATCCGTACGGTTTCGTCTTCTCCTGCACTTATCAGCTGTTTGCCGTCGGGCGAAAAAACCAAAGTCAGAATGGACCCATTTGCATGCCCTTCGAGCGTATTGACCATTTTTCCTTCCGCAAGATTGTAAACGCGAATCACCTGATCGGCAGATCCTGTGACGACAAAACGACTGTCAGGCGAAAAAGCAACAGACCAGATTGCCGCCCTTGCGTCTTCCAGCGTCCGAAGCAATTCCCATGATCCTGGTGACACCTGTGCCCATATCCTGAGCGTTTTATTCGCAGATCCGGTCGCAATATACCGGCTGTCAGGCGAAATCGCCGCTGCATAAATGCTTCCTCCATGAGCCAGGGTAGCGATAATTTTTTCGCCATTGCGGCTCCATACACGGGCAGACCCGTCGGCAGAGGCTGTGACAATAAAGCTTCCATTTGGCGCAAACAGCGAAACATTTACCTGGCTCTCATTGCCGGTAAGCCGGTAGGTAAGTGTTGCTTCCCATTTTTCGGTCGGACATTTACCGTCGGGTACAGATGACGGGATACAGTTTCCGTTCCTGTCAATCATAAACTTTTTTTCGTATCGTTTGACTTTGGCCCGGTTGTCTGCGGAAAAATTTTCTGCATACTGAAACTTCATCCCATTGAGCATCAGGTTTCCCTCCTGATCGATATATTGATATTTTCCGTCCAAAAATACCACCGCCCAGGGTTTCTGTTTTTGCAGAAGCGTGGCATCTTCAAACTCAACAGGACTTTCGTAGGCAAAAGGAATGACTACCTTTCCTTTTCCATCAATTACGCCCCATTTTCCTACAGATTTGATTGTAGCGAAACCCTGCCGGAAGTCACGTGCATTGTCAAAACGAAAGGGAATAACCGTTTCCAGATTGCGGTTGATATAACCCCATTGATTTCCCAGTCGTACAGCCGCTCTTCCTTCTGAAAATGGCCGTGCGTCCTGGTATTTGATGCCCAAAAGGCTTGCGGTAGTATCGATAAATCCGTATTTCCCCCCGTACTCAACCAATGCCAGCCCTTCAACAAAGCTGGTGATATATTTAAGTTTTGGGAGAATTTTGGGAAAATTGCTGTTTGCCGTATCCGTGATCAGCGGAATTTCCGGAATGGAATCACTGGCCTTTCCATTGATCGCAGAAAGAAGCATTCCTACCCGTTCTTTTACCTGATTGTCTTCTGTAAATTGGTTGATAGAATCCAGGGTCGATACGAAGTTTTGTTTATCCCTGAAATAGTCCGGTGCGACTGAAAGCAGATCATCTACCCGGTTGAAAGAAAGACTCAGGCTGTTTTGCTGATTGGCACCTGTGGCCAGTAAACCTTTTTGCAAAAACAAAACGGCCTCCGCATAAATGGCATTCGCATGGGTACTATCCGCCTTGACTGCATCGCGAAACTGTTCTTCTGCCGCTTCTGGCTGTTGGGTACGGTAATAAATGACGCCCTGATTATATTCTGCTTCACTGCGAAGCCGGGCGAGCAGTTGTTTGGAAGGAAGAGGTGTCAGCGAATCATTTTCCAGGTCCGCAGCCTTTTCGCTAAGTCTGGCAAATTCCTCCCGCGCTTCTTCGACATTTCCCTCTTCCCAGGTAAGATAGGAGAGGTTGAAGTCGGGGGTGAGGTAATCGTTACGGTTGGTTTCCTTTTTTAGAAGAAGCGATATCTGATAATTTTCCCGTGCGGCAGCGAAATTCAGGCTGTCGAAATAAGAATTGCCGACATAGGTATGAAACCGCATCCGGGAGGATTTATTTTCCAAAAAATATCTTTCTCCGGAAAAGGTATGCACCCGGTCAAGCCGCGAAGGATCAAGCGAAAATATGATCAGGATCACGGTCGCCAGTGCAGTGCTGGCCCTGACCCATGTACGCAGGCCCAATGCAGGTATTCCCTGCCGAAACAGTCCGTTATTGATCGCTCCGGGAAGGGAAAACCGGAAAGTCGCTTCCGGCAGGGATTTGAGGGATTTGATGACTGTTTTGTCGCGGATTTCGTGATTGAGGCTGTAAGTTTGAGCCTGCTGGATCATTCGCAGGTTGCTGCCCAGACTTGGGTTTAACTCTGCTTCCTGAATCGCTATATTTAACTGATGTTCGGCTTCAGCATAAGAACCTGCCGGAGGTGGATTTTCGCGCAGAATATGGACCAGGGTTTGTCTGACCAGGGTTTGCTCTTTGGGCTGGAGCCGGGAAATAAGTTTTTCTCTGATATCTTCAGGTATTTCCCCCTCTCTGAACCAGGGCAGACTTACCAGTTTAAAAAGTGTCTGGGGATTGACCAGTGAAACGGTATGAGCGGTCGATATCGCTTCGCCAAGAGCCAGGGTAAGATCCCAGGCTAAGTGGGGGTGCACTGCACAGGCACACAGCCAGGTAAAGCTGTCTTTTCCGCTATGTATTTCATATGTCTCGTCCAGCCCGGTATAAAATGTATCAAAATAAACCTCAAGCTTTCGCAAAAGATCGGGTGATTCGGGATCAGGAGGAATAGGGTAGAGGTTCTGCTCAATCCAGTACCGCAGCGGTGGGTGCTGGTCGTCATTAAAAATATCAACAATCACACCCAACGCCTCGGTAGTGGCGGGGGTAAAAATAAAATTTCGCGATAGTTCGACCTCCCGGTGCCCCCAGCTTAAAGGACATTTGGGTGAAACAATCGCAACCTGCTTCCATTTTTTCAGCAATACACTCCAGTCTGCCAGCCGGTCAGTAACCGGATCAAAAAAAGACTCTGCCTGACCGATAATGACCACCCGGTTTTCCGGAAACCGGCGGTAAAGGTCTTCAAGATAAATCTCATCGACATACCGGTCTTTCCAGCAAAGACGAGGATCCTGTTCGAAAAAATATCGCTCGATGTATATATCCTGCTGACTAAGCTCATGCATCAACTGGTCAAACAACATAGCCTGATGGTCTCGTGCACTTTGTTTGGCAATGAGAACCAGATATTCGGGCGGGCGGGAACGCGGGTCGTAAGCCGGCGAGGGAAAGCCCCCTTTTTCTACAGTTTGTGAGATGCTTTTGTCCACATTCAGGTCTGTAACCTCTCCGGGTTCACGCTCTCTGAGGCGGCGGCTGGCCTCAAAAAACTTTTGCTCAGTATAAAGTTGAAAACCTTTATGGCCGGTGTGGATAGTCCATACATACGGAGGCATTTTGCCTCGTTCTTTTATCAAAAACAGCTTTTTTCGGTTGTACCAATAAGATTCGTAAAAAATAAATGCAGTAATGATCCCTACAATCAGCAAAATTTTCAACAGTGGCCCATATTGCTGAAAGAGGCCAGCTTTTAGATCTGAAATATCTTCTCTGATCAGCCCGCTTTTTTCCAGAGGAAGTTGTGTGGTCAGTTGGCTGAGTAGGGTGTCTTTGCGGGAATGTGTTTCCGGAAACGAAGTGGAGGCTAATACACTGTCCGGGGTGTTGACCTGCATACCACCGAGTGAATCTACCCGTTGGAAGGGATTGGAAATTCCCAAAAGACAATACGAAGCATTTTGAATATTGCCGGTTTTGATATAACAATCAATACCCTGTACGCCCAGATAGCCCAGTCCGAGAATCAGTACCAACTGAGCAACCAGATAAGACCGGCGGCGGGAAAGAAACTGCAACATTCCCGAAGGCTCTTTTCCGGAGGTCGAAATGACCGGCGGTTGTTCAGGTTCTGGATCGTTGAGAAGTCCAGCCTGATAACTTTCAAAGAAATCATCAAACAGGCGGTAGAAGGTGTCCTGCTGTTCGGTAGAATTGGCAAATACGGGTGCAAGAAGCGTTTTCAGCCTTTCGGCGGGAAAACCCGGACCGAGTTCTTCCAGTAGTTGTTGTACTTGTAAGTGGGTATCTACGCCTACAGGATAGCCGTTATTTCGCAGGAACATAATAAAGTCCTCGAAGAGAATCAGATGGGTATGTTGGTTATCCAGCGACAAAGGCGGTTTTGTCTATAGTTATTGAACGTTACAAATTAAAAAATAATCTATTCTCTTTTTTATAAAAACACATTCTCTCTTACTCATATAGTTCTCGCTGGGCTTTTTCCCGTTGAACTCTTTCCGCTTCCTGTAGCAACTGGTATTCGATGATTTCCATCGGTAGAGGGCGGTCAGTTTTGTCTCCAAATATAATATCAGGGAGTGCGGCCAGTGTTTCCGGGAAATACTCTTCTACCCATTCTACTACATCTGTATAGGAAACCGGACTAAGCTCCCGCAAAACCGACACCCGATCTCTGTACATTTGGCCCAACTGAAACAGCTTTTTCCGCACGTCCTGGCGTCGTCCCTGTAATCCAAACAACCTGCTCCAGAAGGTGCGGCGCTCTTCCTGGTAGATGATGCTGATAAAAATGATAAACCGGGGCAGTTCCTGGTCGGAATGTGCGCGCCAGCATTCATCTGCATACCATCTGAGCAGTTGGAAAGTGCCGCTGTCCCATTTGTCGGCAAAGATTGTGTGCTGAAAAACAACAATTCCGCCTTTTGGTGCTTTCAGTAAAGCCAGGTCATGCACATTCCATTCTGTTGCGGAAACACCCGGCAGTTCGCAGGCAATCGCGAGACTTCTTTTCAGGTTGCGTTTTCGCATATTGGTGTCGCCTGTATAAGGCCAGTCTTTGACGTCGTAAAAGTTTACCAGCCCCGCTTCCCTGCCAAATAAACGCTCCGCCTGATACCGGATATCCACTTCCCTGAAGCGCCGGATCAGACTTCGGTGGCGTTCTGTACGGGTACCGTGAATAAAATAGATATGTGCCGGATGAAGATTTTCACTGACGATTTTTTCAAAACTGTCGCGGAAACTCTCCACCTGCCGGTCTCTGTCACAGAGGAAAGGCACAATCGCACCCTGCCCGTCGGCAGCGGCGATATTGAGCCGCCAATCGGTGCCTTTGCCCCAAAGTTTCCAGGGAAATGTTGCAGACTCTTCTCCGGGGATATAGAGGGAACGATAATTTTCCCCGCGGTTTAGTTGGTTGTATGTACGGGATTCGGCATCAGAGAACGCCTGCCGGATGGTGCGGTGATCGGCGAGTTTTTTATAAAAACGGTTGGCAAACGCGAGAGCGGCTCTGTCTTTGATCGCAGTATCAGTCGCTACAACCGCTGGAACACCAGCCCCGATAAGTGCCTGGGCATGATTTTGGGTGGCACAGCCATTGAGGAAAACCAACCGGAGGTTGGACTGGCTTCCCAAAAAACGGGTAAAACTTTCGAGCCCTGCGGCTTCTTTTTCTCCTGACTCAGACTCCAGCAAGAGTTGCATGCCGTCGGCATGCCCGGCGTAGTGGAATACTTCCACGCTACCCGGATTGCGCCTGAATACCTCTTCAATTTCCTCCAAAGTGGCATTTCCCCGTACAATTATCCGGTAAGGCGGCGAAACCTTGTTTTCCAAAAGACGGCGAATGTTTCTGACCTCAGAAACAAGGTTCCTTAGGTAGCGATTGGGGTCCGTCCTGTCATTGGCGTACGCGAGAAATATTACTGGTGTATAAGGTTCAGCCATTTATGTCCAATATCTGACACGCGGGGAAGATTCATTGGGTTAAGTTTCGACAATTAACTTACTTTGTTACAGACGAATTTCGAATAAAATTCTTTTGCAAAACGGAAGCCAAACTGAATATTTATAAATTATGAAATTTTTTATTGATACTGCGAATCTCAACGAAATCCAGGAAGCCAGTCAAATGGGTATTCTCGATGGCGTTACTACCAATCCCTCGCTGATGGCGAAAGAGGGAATTACTGATGTAAAAGGCCATTATCTGCGCATTTGCGAAATGGTTGACGGTGATGTGAGCGCGGAAGTAATTTCTACCGATTATGAAGGCATAATCCGTGAAGGACGTGAGCTGATCAAAATTCACCCCAATATTACGGTGAAAATTCCGATGATTAAAGAAGGGGTAAAAGCAATTAAAACACTTTCTTCTGAAGGTGTAAAAATCAATACAACGTTGATTTTTAACCCCATTCAGGCTTTGGTCGCTGCCAAAGCGGGAGCAAAATATGTAAGCCCCTTTATCGGAAGACTCGACGATATTGGCCAGGATGGGATGGAACTGATCCACGATATCCGCCAAATCTTCGACAATTACGATATCGAAACCCAGATCCTGGCAGCCAGTGTGCGCCACAACCAGCATCTCCTCGCTTGCGCACTTGCCGGTGCCGACGTGGCGACAATGCCCTTTAGTGTGATCGGTGGGATGATCAAACATCCGCTCACGGATAGTGGTCTGGCCAAATTCCTTGCTGACCACGCCAAAAGTAAACAGTAAGGAACGTTTTCGCCTCTAAATAAGAAAGAGAGATGCAAGGCATCTCTCTCTTCAGGCGGCTAAAATTAAGGAGAACTCAATAGCTTTTGCAAGCAAAAGCAAATTGCATTAGGCTGTACTTTTTGTTGAAAAAGGAACTGGCGTTTATATGCTGTTTGTTTGGTTGATCATAAGAAGAACGGTGACTTTAAGGGAATATTTCAAGTCAACAGACATGTTGAGATTTTTGGTGAAAATTGACGCCTGAAAAGGGAACTTATTTCAATACTTTCAGTATATATTGAAAGATAGCAACCTTAATATTTTTGCCATGACCCTCACCGTATATACTTACCTGATTTACCTGCTGGTTTCCCTGATGCTTACTCATTGGGTTGGCCGGTCGCTGTTTAAAAATGGCCGTGTTTTTCTCATCGAAATCTTCCACGGGAATGAAACCCTTGCCGATAGCATCAATCAACTGTTGCTGGTGGGGTTTTATCTGGTCAATATTGGCTATATCAGCTTTACCATGTATGTCGGCATGGAAATCCGCACCTTTGAGCATCTGATTCAAAAACTTAGCTATAAAATCGGTCTGATTATGATCGTATTGGCTGCCATTCATTTCCTCAATCTTATTGTTCTCTACCGGATGCGACGCAACCGAACGCATGAAATCGCCTGATAGATACGGTCTGTCCTTTTCATATTTCAGTTGCATACGCATTTGCCTTGTTCATAACTTCCTGTATTCTTACCTTTGGGCGTTATGATTCTTCAAAACATAAACCGGAAAACGCCCTCCCGACGTCTGTTCATTATTCTGACGAGCCTGGTTTTACTGTTTTTAGCAGGCAGTTTTGTGTCCTCCCGTGTAGGTACAACAGATGTTCTGGCAACAGTAAAACCCGAAAAAGGAGTAATATTTTGCGATCTGGAGTCTACCGTTTCTTCTGATGAGGGAGAAATGCTTGCCGGAGGAGATGCAGTGTTTCAGGGAATTGAAACCCGATCCGATGATATTGCGCGGTCTGGGATTTATTCGGCTAAACAAGGGGGCGAGCAGGCGTACGGTCTAAGCTACTACTTTTCTGACGCTCAACCGGGCGATCGTTTTAAAGCATCTGTCTGGCGTCATGGTCCCAAACTCGCCTATTCCTATCTGACCGTCAGTATCGCTGGTGAAGGTGATCTCAATTTCTATCAGCAGTTGGAAGCGGCTGTAGAAACCGATAAAAACGAATGGGAAAAGCTCGAACTCATTTTCCAGGTTCCCGAATGGTATAAAGACCAATTGATAAAAGTATATGTCTATACAGCTACAGGAAAGGGTACTTTTGTTTATTTCGATGATCTGAGCATCGAAAAATTATCTACCCAGGCTCTTCGGGCGGAGGCTATGGCGTCTGACACTTCTTTCCTGTCGCTTGATCTTGAAATCCCTGAAAAGGGTATGCAAAAGATCATCGCCAAACGCAAGGAAGCCATCGACAAAGGCATTATTTTTTCTACTGACGATGATTGGGTGAAAGGTGGAATCGGTACTTTCCCCAAAATACCTGTTTCACTCAGACTTAAAGGTGACTGGATGGACCATTTGAAAACGAATAAATGGTCTTTCCGGATAAAAGTAAAAAGCCCACACGCCTGGAACCGCCTGCTTACCTTTTCTATTCAACATCCCAAAACCCGCAATTATCTCACCGAATGGGTCTATCACCAGTTCCTCATGCGGGAAGATATCCTTACGCCCCGGTACGATTTTCTTCATGTGAAAATCAATGATACCTATAAAGGCATTTATGCGTTTGAGGAACATTTTGAAAAACAACTACCTGAGTTTCGTGAGCGAAGAGAAGGCCCTATCGTGAAGTTTTCGGAAGATGGGGTATGGCTTGCCCGCAAAAGAGGACTGGACAGAAGGGTGATTTCCAATTCCGTAGAAGAGACTTTAAACACTTTTGAAGCTGCCAATGTCGAAACGTTTAAAGAGAAAAAAACGCTCGAATCGCCCGTACTTTCTGCTCAATATGATCAGGCCCGTACGCTGATGGATCAATACCGGTTTGGCGAAAAGTCCTGTGCAGAAATTTTTGATCTGGACCGCCTCGCAACGTATTATGCCGTTACGGACATTTGCCGCGGTTATCACAGTTTGTTCTGGCACAACCAGCGGTTTTACTTCAATCCGGTGATCAGTAAGCTGGAGCCGATTGGTTTTGACGCATTTACTGAAGAAGGCGGATTTGAATATTCTCCGCATCCTTTTCTCGGTGCTCAGGTTGCCAACTTAAGTGGTGATCCGGGGGAAGATCTGATTTACAGACCGTTTTTTGATTCTGCATTTATGGTTCGGTATGTGCGTGCGCTCGACAGGATGACGGAGAATGCCTATATCGAAAACTTTTTTCTCGATATGACTCCCGGTATAGAAGCGCGGGAAAAATTACTAAAAACAGATTTTCCCGATTATACTTTTGAGAGCAACATAAAATCATTTGCAGGAAATATCCGGAGTGTTCTGTACCCGTTGGATAATAATTCTGTGAGGGCTTTTACTGATCAGAAAAATACCCTCAGCGTCACCAATTTTCATATTCTTCCGCTTGTGATTGTGGGGTTTGGGGAAAATAATTCTACAATTAGCGACCCGCTGAAATCGCCAGTGTGGCTGAAAACACATAATCCTCATCAGCCACCGGTATTCGGGCAAATTCCACGACCTGCTTCCGGCGCTTCGTATATTTTTTACAAATTGCCGGGGCTTGACAAACTGTATTCCAGCCGCATTGTGCCCTGGAATGTATCTGTTGCTGTTATTCCCGCTCAGTTGGTCCAGCCCAAAGATGCTCCGGTTTCCAATGAAATGTATGAGGTTTTGGGCAATGTGATCCGATTTGTGCCTGGTAACCATATCCTGACTCAGCCGCTCGTTATTCCGGCTGGTTACAAAGCCGAAATGTATGGGGGAACACAACTGGATTTTCGCAGTGGTGCGAGGTTCTTGTCTTATTCGCCGGTATATTTTATTGGAGAGGAAGACAATCCGATAAAAATTTACTCTTCCGACAAAACCGCCGCAGGATTTACGGTTTTGCAGGCAAATGCGGAATCTCATCTCCGCTATGTGTCTTTCGAAGATTTTAATACTCTTCAGGATCACGGCTGGCAGCTTACCGGCGCAGTTACTTTCTACGAATCTGATGTAAAAATCGAGCACTGCGCTTTTCTCGATGCCCATTGTGAAGATGCGCTTAATATTGTTCGTTCCCGGTTTCAATTCACGGAATCTGTGATCAATGGCGGCCCTTCAGACGGTTTTGACGCTGATTTTTGTAAAGGAATGATCCGCAATAGTACAATCAAAAATATGGGCAACGACGGGCTGGATATTTCGGGCAGTGTGGTAGATGTCTACTATTGTATGGTGGAAAAAGTCGGAGACAAAGGCATCAGCGTCGGCGAAGCCTCTACGTTGATTGTACACGGAGCAGAAATCCGAAATGCTGCCAAAGCTATTGTAGCCAAAGATCTTTCGCAAGCTACCATCTTGAATGTCAAGCTATTTGACTGCTACACCGGATTTGCAGCTTATCAGAAAAAGCCCGAATACGGTGGGGCATCCATCACTGTCGAAAATTATTCCGCGGAACGTGTGAAATTAGTGAGCCTGATTGAAAAGGGTTCTACTTTGCTTTTAAAAGATCAAATGGTTGAAGGCATTTAACGCGAGATGTGCAAAGCATTATAAAAGAATGCCACCATCAGCAAGATAACTGCGGCTGTTCTCACCAAAAACCACAGGTATTTGCTGGCAGACTTGTTCCTTATCAGCAAAGCAGCAAGCACGATCCAGGTAAAAATAAATATCCCCGGCAATGCGAAAGCCAGTTCTGATGAACTGGGGCTGTCTGAACCGATATTTGCGCCTGCCAATGCTGCGACTAATGCCATAAAAACAGAGGTGAACACAATTCCGCCGGTACCCATATTCGGATGATTTTTTTCCATGGCATGTATCCCCGCCAGAATCCCGAAAAGACCAAACGGTATGATCGAATAGGCTGTCGAAAAGTATTCGTTGTTGTCAAACATGTTGAGGATAATCATACCGGTAATAAATGCGATAAACTCCAGTAATCCCAGGCTCCCCACCATAAATAACGCGTTGAAAGCACCGGTTATGGGTTTTTGAAATTTTTGATGTAAAACCCGGCCTGCGATAAACATGACAATCCCCCCAAAAAAGACGCCGGAAAGCCCCGGCCTGTCCCCAATCAGCATAATATGCATATTCTCGAAAAGGGCTGCAAATAAGATCATGGCCGGAATAATCGAGAGAAACCATATCCAGGTCAACGTTCTGAATTTTCGATCCTCTGCTTGTACGGTTACTGTAGGGGCAGTAGTTTTTTCGGCCGGCAGTTGTTCCTGCGATACGGGAGGTATCGGTTGAGCCTGTAGTTGCGGTTCGGCGGTTCTGGGCGGAATTACAGAAACCAACGGGTTGATCCTTTCTAATGTGGGTTTGGTTTTCTCCGGGGTAACCTGGGGTTTTTCAAGCAGGCTGAGTAATTCTGCCGATGTACTTACCCGTTTATCAGATTCTCTGTTCAGGCAGACTTCAATCATTTGCCGATAGGGCTGTGGAATTTCGACGATTTTTTCCGGAACTGGGGCCGCCAGAATATTGCCGATGATTTTGGCATCTGTGGTACCACTTCTCCGGGAGCCAAAAGGCAGTTCGTCCATAAACATCTCATAAATCAATACGCCAATCGACCAGAGGTCTGAATTGGTATTGATTTTCTGATCTGCATTGCTTCCCAGCTGTTCTGGCGACATATATTCAAATGTGCCGATGACATTGGAGAGGGCGGTGGCTTCGCTTCCGACCATTTTGCTGATGCCAAAGTCGCATATTTTGGCTGTGATGATGTCGTGGTCGATATTGAGCAGGATATTGGGTGGTTTGATATCGCGGTGAATCAGCCCGTGGTCGTGAAGATAGCCCAGTCCTTTCAGCGTACCGGTAATAATCTGGCGAATTTGGGGCTCGGTGGGTTTGGTTTTGATAAAAGCCCGCAGATCACCATTGCGCATATACTCCATGATGCCGATCTGATATTCTACTTCCTCGCCAAAGTTGTTCACATCTTTGATGATGACTGCATCGTAATACCTGACCAGATTGGGATGGTTGAAGTCAATCACCCGGCTGATTTCCTGCACCAGACTGTATTTGTCCGGAAGATTGTCTTTCTGCACAATTTTCATTACCACTTCACGGCTCAGCAAGGTGTCCCGTGCCTTAAACACACGGCCAAAACCACCTTTGCCAAGTTCGTCGGTTTGTGGATCAAATTCATATCTGTCGTTGATTTTTCGCATAGGACCAGGGGGCTAACTATTCACAAGATTTTACCAATTTTTCTTTTTCGCTCAGGATTTTGAGCGCGTTTTTGTCGTCGGCAGCTTTTGTTTTGGCCAACCGGAGATATCTTTTCACTTCGGGGCAATTGTTTTTACCAAACTCAGTTTCCATCTCAGCTACGATCAGACTTACTTGTTCTTTAGGGTTGAGCGAGTTCTCTTTTTGTTTAATGGCATTGCCGATTGAAGTATATTTTGCTTCAATCTGGTCATTTTTTCGGTTAGTTTCAATAAAATCAGTGAGGGCAGATGCTGTATTTAGCATGCTGATATAGTCTTTGGACTGGAGAACAGCTTCTGTACGTCCCACGAGGTCTTCTATTTTTTCCTTTTCAATGGATATAATATTCCGAATAGAATCCGATCTGTTAGCTGCTTTTTTAAGAATCGCTTCTTCGGGAGGTGGGGCAAGTCGTTTCAGGGAATCATACCATACAAGCGCTTTTTCAAACTGCTGGATACGGATCACAGAATCTGCTTTTGCGAGGATTTCCGGTGCGGGGTCGCGAGAAGGTTTTCCTTTTCTGGACATAAAAAAAGCAGCAAACAGGATCATCGCCCCTATTGCTATCCACGCAAATTTTTTGATCTGACTGGTTTTGGGTTTTTCCGAAACTACCGCTGTTTCTGCTTCTGTAGATTGTATCTGTATCACATAACACGAAAAATTATCTTTTGTATTGCCCTGCGATCTCGCTTTGATTCGCCCGATCATTTGATCCGGTTTTATGCCTGAACCAAACAGTTCGCTGAGCCGCGCGTCATTCCATTGTTCGGTAATGCCGTCGCTGCAAAGGAAAAATATATCGCCAGGCTGAACATCGGAAAGGCGACGGATCTCCATATCCGTCGCGTCTCCGCCACTTCCTTTGACTGCGCGGAGAATGACATTTTTGCGAGGGTGATGTTCCGCTTCTTCTTCTGTAATTTTCCCCTGCTTCACAAGCTCTGCTACCAGGGAGTGATCGCGGCTTTTAAACAGGCATTTCCCCCCACGAAATTGATAGATACGGCTATCACCTACCCATCCGACGATAGCGCCCTCCTCATCCAGGCAGAGAGCAGTAAGCGTTGTTGCCATATTCTGGCATTCAGGATGTTGGGAAAGATGCCAACTCATTTCCGCTTCGGTTTGCCGGAGCGCGCGGATGAGATAACCTTCTGAGATCGGCTCACCGGGTGGATTTTGCGCAAAAAAGCGAGAAAACCCTTCCACCACCATTCGGGATGCGACTTCCCCTTTATTTGCGCCGCCTACACCATCGCATACCAAAAACAAGCGGTCTGCAGTTGTACTTTGGTCTGAAGCGGGAAAAATTGCATCTTCATTTTGGGCTCTTCCACCAATTTCGTTGAGTCCTTGTGGCTGGGAAATCTGTATTTTCATATCATTTTCCTTTTTTCAGTAAAACGGGTATATCTGCACCTTCCTGCCCTTCCAGTTCGATGGCAGTGCAAGCATATTTGAAAGCAAATTCAACCGATTCATTGGCGCCGATCGCATCGTAAAAACTCACGGCAAAAGCGATTGCGGCATTATCTGTGATGGGCCTTTTCATACCAATTACATAAGGCGTGTGTATGGAAATGGCTTCCGCCTGCGCTTTGGAGTAGCAGGCATTCAGCAGCACACATTTTATATCGGGGAAAAGGCCAAACAGCGATTTTAGCGCTTCCGAAGATACAATATTTCCTTTTCCATTACCGCTTTCATCCTCAAACACCAATCCACCGAGCGGGTTTTCTTCCCAGTCAAAGCTTCGGCTATCTGCTCCTCCGGCAGTTTTCCCCAGATGAGTGCCATGCCCTGAAAAATGTACAAACTCGGGTTTGAAGTTCATCAGCGCACGGCGGAAATCTCTCGGCGTGACCGCCCATTTTTGTTCCAGTTTAAACTCCAGTCTGTGGCTGGCGCGGGCAAGCCCGTTATCAATTTCCCTGCATTCGCGGGCGAGTTGAAGGTGGGCAGTTTCGGAGGGATTGGCAGCGAGAAAAAGAATGGTGCGGGCCTGGCTGCGGCGCAGATTTTTTGCCACATATCCCAGATAGGTATTTTCCTTTTCGGTCTCTTCCGGCTCGTTTAAGAAAGGGGGAGAATTAGGTTTTCTTTCAGGCTCAGCCAGCAATTCTGCCACGGAGACCATTTTGAAGCTTTTACTACAGACTTTTTTGCTGAGACCATTCGCTCTGTACTCCTGTACCTCCTCATAGTTGTGATAGAATGGATTTGAATCTTTACTGCAGACTTCACAAGGGCAGGGCACTCCTTCCCGAATCGTCATATTTCCATAAGTCTGGTGTACTTCCGAGAATTTATTTCTGATGATCTTTAGCAGACTTTGAGCAGCATCTCCGGTTGTGCGTATCTCAATGAGTTTTTCTCCGGGCAAGCAGATTATTTCTGCCCGGGTTTCTCCTTCAAAAAGGATAATACCATTTCTCCATACCTTATCTCCTTCCGTATATTTTCGGGTTTTTACAATAAACCGCGGAAAAAGACTCTTCGGTAAAAATTCGTACTGATACCTGAAGCGGAGATTGTCGGCTGTTTTCCAGAAATATTCGGGCTTTTCCAGTGGCAGCCTCTCCGGAATCAGAAAGTACATTCTTCGCTCGCCAATGGGAAAACAAAGCTGGAATTTGAACATCAACTCCGGAAGAATAAAATGTTTTTCAGACGGATATCGGCTCTGGTCAAGAATCTCGGATAATTCTTCGACAGATAATAACCCTTTTTGTTGCTCTACGAGTGGGCTGTTCATGATTGCTGCCACACCCTTGGTAATCCATTCAGGCCGGAGAATACTGATGCCCCGTAAAGTTGCCTCATCCCGAAAGTGAAGGACCAATCCCTGTTCATGCAGAAAAAGGCTGAGTTTATCTTGTTCTTCAGTATCGAGCTTATGTTTTCTGCATATTTTTCTAAACTCCCCGTAGTCAATAAAATCTTCATCGATGGTGGAAAGCTCTGTTTGCACAGCCAGGAAGTTGGCGGGAAGCGGTGCGACTATATGTTCGAGTTGGCCAACATGCTTTTCCACCGCCGCAACAAACTTTTGTATTTCTGCCGGGGTATCTTTCCATTCTTCAGATTGAATAAAAATTACGGACGAACCATTTCCCAGCGTATGAATGACTTTCATCCAGTCATCGCGGTCGGGCTGATAATCGTCGGTTTCCTGCTGCATGACCAAAACATATACACACCGGGGAGAGAGAAAAAACCTGTAAGTGAGATGAATCATCTCTTCGTTGGTAAAATCCCAGCAATTGGCGCGGATGTTTTTTCCATCAAGTACAAAATGGTGAGGAGAAACAGCAATTCCTGTTTTTTCGTCAGATTTTGCTGCCTGGCTACCTGCCAGATGCCTGATAAGTTTTGCGCGGGTGTCTGCATCATTTCCCAGAAAGATCACTCTGGCAATATGCGTGTCTGCACGGGGAGTGTTTTCTGGATGAGTTTCTTCAGATATTTCCGCCTCAGGGAGCAGCAGATGTTGAATCTGTTCTGCCGAATGGGCACGTTTCAGCGGGTCCTTATCGAGGCATGAAGTAATGATTGACAGATAAGGAGCTTCGACGGGAGGTATGCCATCCTGAAAAATATGGGCGTTTAAGATTTTATCAAAAATATAAGCAAGTGTATGGCCTTCCCGCTGGCTGCCAAAAGGCGACCTGCCCAGCATAATTTCATATAGGATCACGCCTAAAGCCCATAAGTCAGTGCTTCCGGTAAAGTTGCCCGAACTGCGCGAGATGATTTTTTCTGGTGGCATATATTGACCTGTGGCGAGGAGAATATTGCCCGAGGATGTTTTTTTTGCCTGAAAAAGTTTTGAGTAACCATAATTGATGAGCCGGGGAGTTAATATTCCTGAATTTTCTTCCAGAATAATATTGTCAGGATTCAGGCTGCCGTGTGGAAACCCCTGATTGTGAAGATATTGTAGTCCGTAAAGTATGCCCAGCAATACAGTGTCGAGTTGTGCTTTCAACTCCGCAGGATGATCCATGTGGTGCCGGAGCGAATGGCCGGGGACATATTCGTGTACACTAACGAGTGAAAAATCTTCTTCCCCAAAAAAATTTTGCGCACGGATGACCCAAAACGCCAGATGGCTGGCAAGATTTGGGTGATGGTAGTGGAGCACTTTTTCAGATTCACCCAGAAAGTTCTCCGGTCCCAGTCCCGGGCCCCTGAAAAGCTGAATAACAACAATTTTACCCGTTTCCGAATCCGTAGCTTTATAAACAGACAGGGCTTTTTCGCTGAGTATAAGATCCCTTTGAGGATCATAAATGTAGCGTGAGCGGAAGGATTGTATGTCAGTAATTGCCTTATTCATAGGACTAGGGGAGACAATATAAAAATAAAAACCATATTTTTCCCGCGGTCATACAGCATGAAAAAGAAAGATATAACTGTAGTACTTGAGTAATTACGGTTAAAGGTTTGAAAAATGAAATCGCAGACCTAAATTTGGGCCAGTAATTTTCACCGGAATAACTCCCATTATGAAACTTCACGAATACCAGGCAAAAGAAATTATCAAATCCTATGGGGTTCCCATTCAGGAAGGTTTTGTTGCAAGTACTGTCGAAGAAGCAGTAGCCGCAGCAAAGAAGCTCTATGACAGTCCTGAAGGGCAGTTTTTTGTAGTCAAGGCACAGATTCACGCAGGTGGTCGTGGCAAAGGTACAATCAAGGAAACCGGAGCTAAAGGAGTGGTAGTTGCCAAAGGGCTGGATGCTGTGAAGGAAACCGCTTCCCAAATTCTGGGAGGTACGCTGGTTACAATTCAAAATGAGGCGACCGGCGGCAGTGTCGTACACAAAATCCTCGTTGCTCAGGATATGTACTATCCAGGTCCTTCAGAGCGGAAAGAATATTATCTCAGCATCACCCTCGACCGCGAAAAAGGAATAGATGTCATTATCGCTTCGAGTGAAGGTGGCATGAATATCGAAGAGGTTGCGGCAGAGCATCCCGAAAAAATCGTTAAAGAATGGGTTGACCCGGCCGTAGGCCTTCAGGGTTTCCAGATTAGAAAAATCGCTTTCGGGCTGGGACTTTCCGGCGAAGCGCTGAAAAGCGGTTCTAAATTCATCGCTGCGCTGTACAAAGCCTACAAAGGCACAGATGCAGATATGCTGGAAATTAACCCGATGTTTAAAACTGCTGATGACAAAGTCGTCGCTGTGGATTGTAAACTTAGCATCGACAGTAACGCGCTCTACCGTCATCCAGACTTTGCCCCTCTGCGCGATACTACTGAAGAAAATGCCCTTGAAGTAGAAGCTTCTGAATCCAAACTCAACTATATCAAACTGGATGGCAATGTCGGCTGTATGGTCAACGGTGCCGGACTCGCCATGGCTACCATGGATATGATTAAACTCTCCGGTGGCGAACCTGCCAACTTCCTCGATGTAGGAGGAGGCGCAAGCGCTGAGACCGTTGAAAAGGGTTTCCGCATCATCCTGAAAGATCCCAACGTAAAAGCGATTCTTGTAAATATCTTTGGCGGTATCGTCCGTTGCGACCGTGTAGCCAATGGGGTAGTGGAAGCGTATAAAAATATTGGCGAAATCCCTGTTCCGATTATTGTTCGCCTTCAGGGTACCAATGCCGAATTGGGTGCAAAAATCATCGATGAGTCAGGCCTGAAAGTGGCTTCCGCTATCACCCTGTCTGATGCTGCGGCAAAAGTGAAAATAGCACTCTCCTGATCAAAGCGCCATAGTCTGCTGAATATCCCGGCTTTCAGGGCGTTATGGTAATAAGACTTTCAATTATGAAAAAAATTACGGTCTTATTGGGGGTCCTGGGGGCAATATTGCTGGTAATCAGCCAGTTTTTGCGGATACTTCACTGGCCTGGTGGTGCTGGTTTTAATATCGCCGGTCTGGTAACGGTTTCGTTATTTGCCCTGGGCGTAGCGATTCATTCCTACCGTACCTACAGGGAAGATCATTTCTCCCAAAAAATAGATGAAATCGGAAAGGAGGAAGATGAAAATTAATTTTTTCTTCCTCCCTCTCTTTTTTTATGCCGGATCCCTTCTCTCTCAGGTTCCGGACAATGATGCCTGTGAAAATGCCCGAAGGATGGCTGTCGGCGAAGAGATTTTTCAACTCGACAATCAATGGGCTACTGTTTCACCTGAAGATGTTCCGGAAGGAGAGCCCGTAACCTGTATTAAAAGTTTTGAAAATGACCTGTGGTTTACTTTTACCACTGAGTCTCCCTATCGACATTACCAGGTATTGATCAGCCCCCTGATCTGCAATACTCCTGCGGGTATTCAGGCTTTACTGATCCGGTCTGATGACTGCGAATCGGGAAATTATCGCTATGTAGACTGCGGAAATCCTTATGCAGAACAGGCCATTTCGCTGTTTTTGGATGATTCTATCCCCGGAAACCGTTATCTTATCTATGTCGATGGATATGATGGTACGCAATGTACTTTTAATCTTTCCCTTTCAGGAACTGACAATAATCCCCGGACAATCGAAGATTACCGGCGAACAGATCTTGATTACGGGACTGCACCACCATTATTTGAGCCGTCAGATGCAGGGGTAAACTTTATCAATAATGAAGCAGAAATCACCTGGGGGGCTGGGAGCGAGGAGGATGTGCAACTCTTTCTGGTTGAAAAAATTATTCCGTCTGCTTCCCATACCGTAGGTAAAGTGATCGGTTCTGTAGAGCCTGCGACAACCGTTGGCTCAAACCAATATTCTACCTACCGGTTTGTTCACCGCGAAGCGTTTGAAGAAGGTAAAACGTACTGCTACCGAATTGTAAAAGTAGATTCCCGGGGGACGAAATCGTACTCAGATCAGTTTTGTAATAAAATGGCTGTTGTCGAAGGCTTTTATGCAAGTCCGGTTTTCCCTTCAAAAGAAAAAGGTATTTATATTATCACCCTTCGCAATGAGCGTAAGCAGGAATTGATCTTTACGGTTCTCAGTGAGTCTGGCGAAATACTCAAACAAATGAGCCAGAAACGGGCAGCCGGGAATGATGGCGAAATTGAAATTGATATGAATGATTTTTCGTCTGGAAATTATTTTCTGCGGATAGAAGGAAAAAATGGTTTTTATCTGCGCAGGTTTCAGGTAGAGTAAGTGACGGGCTTATTTTGACCACTCACGCACATTAGGTCACATCAGAAGCGCTTAACATTTAATTTAGGGGCATCCTTAGTTTCTAAACCTTTGTTTTTGAGTGATTACCGTATATGCGGTCTGGGAAAACAGATAAGCTTATGACCATTACCAGCGCGCCGCGAAGCTGTCTTGCCTTGTTCTACTGGATTATTTTCCTCCTGTTAATTTCCACTACTGGCCTTCATGCACAGACTACGCTGTTTTCTGAAGATTTTGAGTCGTGGAATGGCTCCTTAAACTGCCTTTCCGGCTGGAATTGTGGCACCACTGCCAATTGTTCTTCCGGCCTGGCATGTAACTGGGGAAGGAATGATATTTTCGGACCTGTAGCACAGCCCAGTGCCTCTGATTGTGACGGGAGTGGTTTTTATGCCCGCTGTCAGTCTTCTCAAATCGTATTAGGCGATGTGCCTTCTATTACAAGCCCCGCGATTGACCTGAGCGGAATCGCCTCCACCGATCCGGTGGTTCTTTCCTTTTGTTTTATCAATACGAGTGCCCAACTGATAGACAGTGATGGTTTTCAGGTTTCCTTTTCCAATGACGGGGGAGCTACGTGGCAGGCATATTGGCTCGACTTCAATGTGTATAATACATGGACCAATCTGGTTGTGCCTGTTCCGGGAACATTGCGCGCTTCCAATTTCCGCTTCCGTTTTGATGGGGTGGGGAATATGGCGTCTGGCGATATGGGCATTGATGATGTGTCTCTGATCAACAATGTCGTGGTCTGCAATGCAACTGCCAGTGTGATTTCTGTATTTGGGCCTTCACAGATTTGCCGGGATAGTATGGAGGATATACTATTGTTCTCCCAAACGGGTGGTCAGAATACCAGCTATGCATATATTATTACCGACACATCGGGTATTATTAGTACCGTACTTGCCGACAACGATTATGATTTCAATGAGCTTGCTGCTGATATTTATCAGGTAAATGGCGTTTCCTACGACGGGTTGTTAAATGCTGGTCCAGGTATGCCTTTGGACAGTATTTCTGCTACGGTTTGTTATGTGGTTTCTTCGAATAAACTTACGATATCCGTTCAGGAACTCTCTGCTTCCATATTGGTAGTTTCCAACTATAATGGTTCTGCAATCAGTAAATATGGAGCCAGAGATGGCGCGGTAACTGCGATCATTTCCGGCGGTTCCGGGCTTTATTCCTATATTTGGGATACACAACCCCCCCAGACATCCGGTACGGCCATTGGTTTGGCCGCGGGTACTTATACAGTTGTAGCTTCAGATCTTACGGGTTGCCAGATTTCTACTTCTGTCAGTCTTTCAGAGCCTGATTCCCTGAGCGTAACCTTGACGCCTGTTTCCAACTTTGGTGGTGCGGCAATCAGTTGTTTTGGCGCTTCAGATGGAATCATTCAGGTTGTTGCGAGCGGAGGTGTTGGGGCCTATTCTTACGAATGGGCGCATGATGCGATGGAAAGAGGAGCCGTAGTTACCGGACTAATGGCTGGGACTTATACCGTTACCGCTACCGATGCCAATGGTGCAAAAAGGACCGTTTCTCTGGAACTTACCCAGCCTTCGAAGATAGAAATCGAAAGTGTGATTACCCCTGTCGTCTGTGCCAATCAGTCTGACGGTGGAATAGCTGTTCATGCTACAGGAGGAACAGCACCTTACAGTTATCATTGGGATCATGGCCCGTCGATTCCTGTGCTGGAAGGATTGTCGCCCAATACTTACGGCTGTATGATTTCCGATGTCAATGGTTGTACGGTTTATAAACAATTTACCCTGGCAGACCTGATTCCTATGCAGATTGAAGGAGTGGTCGTAGACAATGTATGTTTTGGCGGAGATGAAGGATATATCAGTACCAATGTAAATGGCGGTACAGGTCCCTATATATTTTCCTGGTCCAATAGTGCCGAAGGGCAGGAAATATTTCAGCTCGCTGCGGGAAGCTATTCCGTAACGGTTGCTGATGCCAAAGGCTGTTCGGTTAGTAAATCTTTTACGGTAGGTCAGCCATCGCCCATTAGTATCAATATAACCACAAAGCCAGACAATGGAAGAGGCGTAGGAACCGCGAATGCGGTGGTTTCCGGTGGTATGGAACCTTATGCCTACAGTTGGGTAACCGGAGAATCTGGCGAGTCTGTCAGCGGGCTAAAAGTAGGTGCATATTTCCTCAATGTACGGGATGCCAACGGATGCGAAGCGACTCAAAGTTTTGATATCGAACCCAGTGACAGGCCTGAATGTCTGGAAATTCATATGGGTTTTTCTCCCAATGGAGATGGGCTCAATGAAACATGGTTTATTCCGTGTATAGAATATTTCCCTCAAAATAAGATCACGGTTTTAAACAGGTGGGGACAGGAATTGTATTCAGCCGAAGGGTATGACAACAGTTGGGGAGGTACCGCCAATGGGCAGCCGCTTCCCGATGGTACGTATTTTTATATTATTGAAATTCAGACAAACAACCACCGCCGTCAGTTTAAAGGTACGGTAAATATCATCCGCTAGCGATGAAGCAAATTATACCAGTCCTCAGTTTTCTCTTGCTCTTTTCTCTGGAAATAAAAGCTCAGCAGGAACCCTTGTTTTCCCAATACAGGATCAATGCTTTTGTGATCAATCCCGCTGTGGCAGGTACCAGCGAGTTGCACGAATTACGGCTAAATTTTCGCTCTCAATGGCGTCAGTTTCCCGGTGCACCAAGAACAGCCTCACTGACCTGGCAAGGAGCAGTGGATGAAAAAAGTGGGATAGGGTTGATGGCTTTTGCCGATGCGGTAGGCCCCAACCAGCGCACGGGCCTGCAAATGGCTTACGCTTTTCATATTCCCATCGGGTATGAAGGTTCAAACGGGCAGAATATTCTCTCCCTCGGCATGGCTGGAAAGTTTATGCAATTCAGGTTTCAGAGTGATCGGGTATATTTTCAGGATCAGAGCGATCCGGCGATTTATGGTGCGAGCCAGGGACTTACGATCGGTGATGTTGCGTTTGGGGCACACTTTTACAACGACAATTTTTTTGCAGGATTTTCGGCACCCAACCTGATGCAAAGCAGTTTTGGTACTACCATTGACCAGTCCTCCCGCACGTTGATTAGCAAATTGTATCGACATTATTTTGCCTTCGTGGGTTATAAATTTGTGTATGACCAAATGACGGTAGAACCCTCTGTATTGATCAAAAAAGTGCAGACCACTCCCTACCAGATTGAAGCGAATGTGAAATTTTATCTGATGGATGAAAAGTTTTTCGCAGGGTTTTCCTATCGCACCGACTGGTTTCTGACCTTTATGGTGGGGGTTCACGCCAAAAACCTGCATTTCATCTATTCTTCTGATCTGATGTTGCCAAATGCCCGCCCGGGATCGCTGTATGGTGCATCCAATGAGTTTACCCTGGGTTATGATATTGGTGGCGGGAATGGAAACGAAAAATCCCCCAAAGGCGGCAATGCCGGTAGTTGGAAAAAACTCTATCGGGAAGAATAGAAAACGAGCATACCCCCAATCACGAGGTAGAGGGCGCCTGTCTGAAGTCAGGTGAACGTCTTGGTCCGCAGAGGTGCAGGATTACGTAAGATTTGACGATGAGATAATAGCGGGCCGAAATAGGTTCATAGGCTTCCGCGATATTTTGGGCGAAAGGCTCTGTCAGAGGATAATGGTCAATCACACGGGGCCGGTCAGGCCAGTCTTTGACACTTTCAATTATATTTTTTTCATAGTCAATGCGGTAATAAACCGGGTAGTCAGGTATTTTTCGGAAAACAGGCGCAAGGAGCATAAGAGGTAGGTTTTAGGGGTGGAAATAAAGATCCTTTAAAGTAAGCGGCGTTTCAAAAGTAACGATATCGTTGATTGTCCGGCAAATGGTGACCATATCGTGATACGAGAATGTACGGTCCTCTTCCAGATCATCAATTTTTGCGTAGGTTTTGCGGTAAAATGTCGTATGCCATATGTGTAAACGCCAGCAAATCAGTGCTTTGATTTGTTCCACAGTTTTTGGATCATTAATCTGCTCAAATATGGCGTTGATTCTGTATTTTAGCGGTTTCACGAGTGATGTTTTGTGTGGTTTGTGATTATATTGTATTGTCCGCCTCACAAACGTAACGAAAGTATTTCTAAATACCAACAATTCGTTCACAAAGATACGAAAATGGAGCCTATTGTACACAAACTCAAGCGATTACTTCGCGATAAAAATATCAGCCACGCTGAAATTGCCGAAAAACTGGGCAAACACCGAACCTTTATTACCCGAAAAATTGGCGGTGACTCCATGGAAACCCGCCTGTTGGAAGACATTCTGGAAGCGACTGAGTTGACCTACCAGCATTTGGTTTGTAATGAAGACAATACCCTTCGTGAAGAACTGGATGAGATCAAAAGAGAGATCTCCATACTTAAAGAATATATTCCCCAGTACAATAAAAAGCAGTCGGAGTGAGTATCATTGAAAAAATCAACAGCCGCAAAGTCAGTACCTGGATATTTATTGCGGTAGGAGCTATATTTATTGCAATCCTGATCTTCAGCGATCTGGCGGGTAATCCGTCTTCCTACGTACTGAAAATCACCCAGGAGCGTGAGCAGAAAAATCTTCAGTTTAAAAATGATCCGGAAAGCCCTATTAAGAAAGAAGACAAAGTCAATTTCTCTGGCTTAAAATACTTTCCGCCCAATGAGGCATATCTTGTACCGGCTAAATTAATTCCGGAAACAAATCCCGACACTTTTCTCCTGATGACTTCAACCGGTACAGACTATCAGGTCACCCGTGCGGGTAAACTAGCATTTACGCTGCAAGGGCAGGCATTGGAGCTGACGGCCTTTCTGTATCTGGAGCCGGGGCGAAGTGAATATTTTATCCCTTTCCGCGACCTGACTTCCAATGTCTCAACCTATGGTGGGGGGCGGTATATGGATATTCCGGCAGTAGAGCCGTTGATGATCGATTTTAATAAGGCCTATAATCCGTACTGTGCGTACAATGAGTCGTTTGTATGCCCGTTGCCGCCCAAAGAAAACAAGCTGAATGTGGAAATTCTGGCTGGAGAGCTGAATAGGTAATTTTTCAGTCAGCCTCGCAGATTTTCTGATTTCTAAATAAAGGGCGCAAACCAAATTGTCGCGGAGATCGGGAAGATTCCGGCCCGAGGGGGTACTCGGCGATGCAGGTGTCCGGGGAAAAAAGATTCTCCTTCGGAGAGGTAGGGTTGCGCGCTTCGGCGCGCAACGAGGTAGGAAATAAAAAGGGGAAGCCGTCAGGCTACAAACATTCGACTCCTCCGGAGTCCCGGCTTCGCCGGAAAAACGCAAAAAAAGATGTTTGTATTAAGTTTTGTCACTAGGTAAGACCTCAAAAGGGGAGCTTTGTATTGGGTGCCATCCTCGGGTTTTGCCGTTAGGCAAGACCTCGGAGAGGTCAAATGTTTGTAGCCCACAGGCCTGGCCCCCATTTTTTTTCTACGGGGTTACGCCTCGGGCGTAGGTGCGACAATTTGGTTTGCGCTCCTAAATAAACTCCACATCTTCCCGGAAAGGAAACTCCATCAACAGGCGCATGCCATGCTGAAGATCCATATCTTCAAAAAGGGTTTTATACAGGGTTTGGGTAATAGGTGCCGAAAATTTGTAATTGGCGGCGAGGGCTTTGACAATGCAGACCGTTTTTAAACCTTCGGCAACTTCTTCCATACTTTCAAGTATTTCATCGAGGTTTTCGCCTTTGGCGAGACGGAATCCAACCGTAAAATTACGGCTTCGGTGAGAGGCACTCGTCGCAACCAGATCTCCTATGCCTGCCAGCCCCAGAAATGCTTTGGGATCTGCTCCCAGCGCTTTGCCGATATTTACCATTTCTGCCAGGCCTCTCGTAATGAGCAATGCGCGGGTATTATCTCCGTATTTCAGTCCGTGAAGAATGCCCGAAGCGATTGCCATGATATTTTTTAGCACACCTGCCAGCTCAATCCCAAACAAGTCGTGATTCCCGTGCACCCTGAATCTCCCGCTCCGCAACGCGCTCTGCCCCTCTCTGATCACTTCGTCAAAATGACTCGCCACCACCGTCGCAGCCGGCTGGCCTTCTTCGATTTCACTGGCGAGATTGGGGCCTGCTGCACAGCCAATCCGAAGCACTACCGTTTCTTCCATAATCACTTCGCTCATCGTCTTCACCTGGGTGCGGTTGAGCTTCTCTACGCTGCGGAGGCGCTCTCCTTCAGGCAGGGTTACGTCCAGTCCTTTCGTGCCATGAATGAGTTTATGGGAGGGGTTTAGAAATGGGCTGAGATCGGTCAGCATTTCCCTGAAATTTTCCGAAGGGATAACCGGGAAAATCAGTTCACACTCACGGGCAAGTTCTTCCAGGCTATTGGTCATACTGACTTTTGCCTGAATATTCCTTCCGCGGTAGGTTCTGTCCTTCTGCAGGATCTCAACCACTTCCGGGCGACGTGCGTAGAGCAGTACCCGCCGGTTTTCGGAAAGGAGATTTGCCAGGGCCGTACCAAAAGACCCGGCCCCAATCACTCCGACGGTTATATTAGATGACGTTTGCAAGCCCATATCCTTCCAGTCTATTGTGATAATAATACAGCAGGTTGATGTTTTCTGAAACGAGCGTCTGCGAATCCTGAAAAGTCAGGGGTCTTTGTGCGTGATAAATGCCGAGGTTTTTGACCCCATGCTCGATAATGGTCTGTACATCGTTGACGAGGTGGGTCGCCAGATGAACTTTCCCCAGATCGGCCATATTTCGCAGTTGGGCCAGGGCTCTTTCCACTGCCTGGCGGTATTCATTCAAATCAAAGGTTCGCTCTTCCGGAGGAATGCGAAGAATACCGTAAAGGTCCAGTTCAGGGTTGCGTTTCTTGATCAGCTCGTAAGCTACAAAAGCGACAATATGGCTGGAAAAAACGCGATTTTCTACATGATACCGTGAGACAATTTTGTCTCCCAGCATGCGCGTATATTCTGCATCCCGTTGCCAGTCGTCTTTGACTTCACCCCGGGTCATGAAGTAGGATTTGATATCTACCGGCCGTTCATGGCTGTCAAAGCTGTTTCCCTCTTCATCGACAAAGTTGCCAAACAGATCCATGGGTTTCCCAAAGGAGAGGGCGATTTCGGAGCTTTCACTAAAGGTTGTCCAGATAAATTTGAAGAATTTGCGGTAGCTCGCAAACTCATCGTTGTTGATATAATATTGTTCCTGCCCGGTAAAGGTCAGGTGTTGATTGATCAGGGAAGCAGCTTCAAGCACAAAGTGATAACTCATCACCATAGGGACGATAAATATTTTTTCTGAAATTCCCCTGGGCGGAGCGAGGAAGTTTCTTTTTTGCGCTTCAATTGCTGTCCCCAGAAGCCCTAGTTTCAGTTTTTTCTCAATCATGCCAGAGCGCGACCTGGTACCTCCGGGGAAAAAAAGGCTATGTACGCCTTCCAGGATAGAGACGGTCGAATACGTATTCAGGGTCTCCCTGTAAATAGGATTTTTTTTCCGGCGGTCAACCTTATATGCGCCCAGCCTTTTCATAAAATAAGCGAGAATTGCGCTGTTGTATAGGTTGAGTCCTGCGCCATATATAAATGCCGGTAAACCCAGCGCATGAAGGCTCCAGCCTACCAGAATCGAATCCACATTGCTAAAATGTGTGGGTACGAGCACGATCGTTCCTTTGGTAGCGAGTTTTCGCATGGCCTCGGTTTCACCGAGGAGGTGTACTTTCTCCTGCAAACCTACGCTGTGGTTAATCACCGATTTGACGGTTTTTCCTGCCGAAGCATTGAGAAGTGTGGAAAAGAAAAAGGGGAGAAATCGTTTCGCAAAATGATAACTGCCGGGTCGAAACGTGCTGGCAATCTCGTTGGCATAACGGCTGATGATCGACTCAAGCATCTGATCGCTTCGCAGGGCAAAAGCCTCCGGATCCTGCTCCAACTGCTGAATGCGCACCATGTCTTTCTTGATATCAGACCAGTATTTGGCTTCATCTTTTGGATCTACTTTCCAGGGGTCCTCCGTCATGCGGATCCGCTCCATAAACATGGTCTTGGCGATCATATCGGCCACAGGAGTGTTTTCTACTTTGGCCTGGCCGTGCAGTCCCGCCATGGTTTCCTGGATTACTTCATCCACAAAACGTTGCTTGTTTTTAAATAATTGAGTAATTGGCCAGTCGTGGATATTCGGAATGACGGGTTTGTACAATATCCCTTCCTGTATATAATGTTGTGTTGATTCCATATATTCGCATTTACCTCATCTTCTGCCCTACATTTCTAAAAGAGGCTAAAGATGTGAAAATGTTGGGAATAACGAAAATTCCTTGAAAATGCCTGAAGATTATCTCTCTGCTCACTGGGTCAAACTGATGTCGGCACTTTCGGTTGAGGCTGAAGTGAAAAATTATGATTTTCAATCTGTTATAAAAAAATATGGCCAGTCAGGCCGTTATTATCATACAACCTCACATCTGGCAGCCATGTTCTTGTGGTACGAAAAATTCGAAAACTTCATTGAATTTCCGAATGCTTTCCGACTGGCAATTTTTTTTCACGATATCGTATATTCCCCGATTCGCAAGAACAATGAGTCGCAGAGTGCAATTGTTGCACAAAAATATATGGAGAAGTGGAGATGCGGGGAAGAAGCGGTTGTGCAGGTGCGGGAGTTGATTTTGTCCACAGCAAAACATCAGCCGTTGAAAGCGCATCCCGATTTTGGGTGGTTTCTGGATATTGATTTATCGGTGCTGGGTAGTCCTGCGAATGATTATCGGCAGTATGCAGAAGCGATCAGAAAAGAGTATCGCCTGTATCCCGATAGTTTATATTTTCCCGGCAGAAAAAAAATTCTGGAAAGTTTCTTACAGCGGCCCCGGATTTATTTTTCGGTTCCGATGTACGAGCTGCTTGAAAAGCAAGCCAGGGAGAATCTGGCAGATGAAATCCTTCGTCTGTCGTGATTCCCCCTGGTTGTCGTTATTATTTACTTTGCTTTACAGATACGCCATTGGGACCTTTTACTCTGGTACCCAGCTGATTGTACAGCAGGTCATAATACTCAGTAGCCATTCTGCCAGAATCAAAGAAAGGAACTACTTCACGCATACTGTTTTTGGCTATTTCCGTCCATTTGTCAGGCTGGTCGTAATAGGTGGGCACAATCTCAGAAGTAAGAATACGCATCAGGTGATGGTAGTCGTGTTCATCCTGAAGGTGTGTTGCCTGATTTTCATCGGCTTCGGGCAATATAAAGCAGTTATGGCCGTGTTTTGCAAACTCTGGTATCCATCCGTCATTGACTGAGAAGTTTACCGAGCCGTTCATCGCTGCGGTCATCCCACTGGTTCCGGAAGCTTCCATGGGTCTGCGTGGAGTATTCAGCCAGATATCGGAACCTTTTTTCAGCATTGAAGAGAGGTTCATCTCATAACCGGTAAGGATGGTGGCCTTGTGGCTCAGGCGGGTGAGCTGTACGAGCCGGTTGAACAAATCCACGGCATAATCATCAAAGGGGTAGGGTTTTCCTGCCCAGATGATCTGTACCGGATAGTTGAGTCTGTCGAGGAGGTCATAAAAGCGTGTATGATCGCGAAGGATCAGATCTGCGCGTTTGTACCCTGCAAAGCGGCGCGCCCAGACGATGGTAAGAACATCCGGGTCAAAAAGATTTCCGGTCTGGTCTGCGACAATTTTGAAGAGTTCTTCTTTCATCTCACGCTTACGCTCACGGAAGGCCGTATTATCGTTTGTGTCCAGCGCTTCTTTGAGATGTTTATCTTGCCAGAACTTTTGGTTTTGGGCATTGGTAATACCGATGATTTCGGGGCGATCCCCTACGTCTTTCCACATTTTATTGGAAACATCGGCATGCAACTGAGATACGCCGTTGGCGTTACCGGCGAGTACCAGCGCCGAAGGGGTGTACCCGAAGTTGTCTGTATGCATATGATGGGTGATTTCCCTGACTGTGCTCAAAGGCACGCCAGCGAAAAAATCCATTTTTTCGAGGAGGTTGATGTCGTGTTCTTCGTTTCCTGCTTTTACCGGTGTATGGGTTGTAAAAGCCAGCTTTTCGCGCACTTTTTCCACATCTCCCAGCTCTTTGTACAAATGAAAGGCCAACGGAAGGGCATGAGCCTCATTCATATGGTACATATCTGCGCCGCCAAGGGCTTCGACTACCTTTGCACCGCCAATACCCAATACGATACTCTGGGCAATTCTCGCAGCAGTATTCTGGTCATAAAGGTGGTGGGTAATGGTGCAGGAAAGATAGTCATTATAAATGTCGCGGTCTGTAGTCAGCAGATACATCGGCACTGTGCCAAATACCTCAGGTGCCAGGTACCATGCCTGAACTTTTACTTCCTGTCCGTGAATTTTTACAGGAAAAACCATATCTGTTTCCTGAAGGAAAGTGTAATACCTTTCACGGAAGAGAACTTTCATCGAACTGTTCTGATCTCTTACCTGGTCATAATAGCCAAATTTCCACAGCATACCGATACCGATCATGTTCTGTTTCAGATCGTAGGCGCTGCGCATATGGGACCCTGCAAGATATCCGAGTCCACCTGAATAGATCTTTAGTGCGGTATCAATACCGAATTCCATACTAAAGTAGGCAACTCGTTTGGAGAAGGGTTCTGCAGGGGTATAGGGATGTTCCCACGTACAATTTGTTTTCATTTAATCCGTAATTTGATAATGATTCGAGTTGAGCAAAATTAGGGTGTAATTTGGGAAATACAAGGCAGTTTAAAGGTATTTCATTCAATGGCCAGAACTTACCGTATGGGTGATATAGTCTTTCCTGTCAAAGGATTCATTGTCCGTAGTATCGGAAATCAGCAGGAAAACCACTTAATTTGAACATGAACGATATGGATATGGAGCCCAAAGCAAAATTGTTTCAATATAAGGTCGCAGCAAATATTGTTGTAATAAGTTTTATTGTGGAATGGCTGTCCGGGTACCTCCTGGGGGCTTATTCAGATATCAGTTCCGTTTCTCAGGTGCATGTGATGTCCCTGGTGCGCGCTTTGTTCTGGGCATATATCTGGCTGACTTTCCGAAAGTTGCTGGATGAGCATTTTCACTACCGGGATGCAGATACTTTTTTGTGGGTAATGATTTTTCTGGGGTTGCTTTTTCCGCTGATGGGAATGTCCGGGCTTTACACAATTTTGCCTGAAATCATCCCAACCGTACTGAGTGTTGGCTTCTCTGCTGTTTTTATCCTGTTTGCACTCAGTATTTTGAAGATCAAAGAAGATATGTTTGGGTTGAAAGTAAGGTTTGCCTACACAATGATCACACAGGCGGTCTTTTCCACGCTTTTTTATCAGGTTCTTCATATTTACACTTTTTACACGCTATTTTGGGGCGGCCGTGTAATCAGCTTTTTGTTGTCTCTCCTGCTGGCGATTTTTTTGTTTCGCATTTTCAGAAAGGCCGGGCAGGACCTGCCGGTCTCCGAATTTTTGCATGAAGAAAATCTGATCGAAAAAATCGGCGATGAGATAGAGGAAATCTAAGCCATAAAAAAAGAGGCTGTCCTTACAGACAGCCCCAGCTAATTCGAATTTACCCAATTTTAATATTATCGTGTATGAGTGTATTACGGACACTTGGGTGAATTATTGTTTTCCCGGAGGAAATCTTCCCGCTTTTCTTTCCGCTTTGCCAAACAACTCCGGTATCAGACAGATCAGGCATAATATTTGCTTTAATATGTGTAAAGTTTTTACTGTGTAATATTATTTGTATAAATTGTATAAAAATCAGTTATAAATCTCTGCCGATTTGTGTTGAAGTGGTCTGAGTGGGCGTTTTGTGATGTAAGAAGTGCAGGGATTGTAATCGAATCATCAATAATATTACATGAATCAAATCTTTACCAACACCATTTTATGAAAACGTGGAAAGAATTTAAACTGGCAGAGCCTACCCTTCAGCGCATTGAGCGCCGTTTTGCAAAGCTTCAGGTTTTTGAGAGAAGTTATTATAAACTAAACCCCGAGTCTTCCTGTATCGGTCCGGAAGACATGAAAGAAACCCGCGAGGTGATCCTCGATAGTATCCGGGCTGAAGCAGAAACCGTTGAGGGGAAAATTTATTACTGGTTATATCCGTTTTACTCCGGCAATTTTCTCCAGTTGGTAGCAGCATTGGGAAACTGCGGCATGATGGAAACTCAGAAGGATGACGCAGAATCCCGTAATGCGTTTTACAATTTTTTCCGGACTGTTCCGATTGAAGAAAGATTACAACTTGGCGAACGTCTCAATCATCCGGAGCTCACCCAACAGTCTATCCGGATTCAGGAAAAAATCCAGGCCAGGAAAGAATCTCTTCAAACCCATATCAACCGCTACCACGCCAATTAAGGCGAAAAAGGGCGTTTTTACATCAACGGTTCGAATTTCATACAATCACCGGTTTTCCATTTTAGGCCGGTTACGGTAACGACGCCGTCTATTTTTTGGATTTCGGCATAAAAGTAAGCCAGCCCGTCACCGCCTGTGCGGGCATTGCGATACGTCACTTTTGCTTTGCCCCAAAGCCGTAACTGCGGTCCGACCTCCTGGTTTTTGGTGACGATCATCTCATTTTTGTAAAAAAAGGCACAATCGTTCAGGTCGCAATTTTTGGGTGGATATACCTTCTTGAGGTACTGAACCAACGCTTCATTTACTTTGGCTTTCACAATTTCGGTTTCCGACTGCGCCGACACGCCGGGTGCAAGGAAGAACAAAAGGAAGAGGAAAAATACCCCTGAAACCATGCTTTTCATAAGACTCCTTAATTAATTATCTATTGATGAATTAACTTTTCGAAGTCTGAAATTATTTTGCTGAAAAGGATACAAAATATTCAAAATCTTACATTCAGGGGTATTTTTCGCATTTAATCTGCTTTAAGTTTTCCTCTGATACTGAAAAGGAAATATCCGCCCGCCACAGCAACTGCACCCAGCAGCAAGGCATTCAGATGATTGCCATACAACCAGGCCCCGGTAGCAAACAACGTACAGTAAACGGCAATACAAGCGATAAACATACTGAGGATTTCGAGGGGAATCTGCCCGTTTTCTTTCTCTATATGTTCGCCTTCTTCTGCTGCTTTTTTGATTACAGCATCCCAGCCTGAGCCGCCGGGTCTGATGAGTTTATAGAATTTTCTCAGCGTCAGGTCATCTGTCAGCGGCGTAAACCAGGTAGCCACTACCCATGTGAGCGTTGTGAGTATCGTGCCGATAACAAGTTTTTCCCAACTGAGCAACGGCAGAATATCCAGTTTGTCGTGAACAAAGGTGAAATAACCCGCAATAATCAGCGAAGACACCATCGCCACGATTTCTGTATAGGCATTGATGCGCCACCAAAACCATCTGAGGATAAAAATCAATCCCGTACCCGATCCCAACAGTAAAAGCAATGAAAAGGCCTGATTGGCGTCAGTCAGCATGAGCCCCAGTCCCATACCCAGCACAGTTGTAAGTACAGAAAAGAATCTTCCCGCCCATACGAGTTCCTGCTGTGAAGCTTCGGGTTTAAGAAACCGCTGATAAAAATCGTTGACCAGGTAAGAAGCCCCAAGATTGAGCTGTGTAGAGATCGTGGACATAAAAGCTGCAATCAGTGAAGCCGAAACCAGCCCCAGAAGCCCAGCCGGTAAAAGGGTAAGCATAGCGGGATACGCTACGTCATGGCCGAGTTTGTCTGCTGAAAGGTTGGGGAATGCTTTCTGTATATCAGCGACTTCCGGGAAAATAATCAGCGATCCGAGTGCAATTAATATCCACGGCCACGGACGAAGGGCATAATGGGCTACGTTGAAAAAGAATGTTGCCCCAATGGCGTGTTTTTCATTTTTGGCAGAAAACATCCGCTGTGCGATATACCCGCCACCACCGGGTTCGGATCCCGGGTAATACGAAGCCCACCACTGCACCGCAAGAGGAATCAATAATACGGGCACCCAGGAAGCCGTATTGTGAAAATCGGGAAGAAGATTCAGTTTGCCCGATACATTGGGGTGGGAGAGGAGTGCGGTAAGCCCACCGATTTCTTCCATATTTACCAGATAAATCGCTCCCCAGATCGAGCCGATCATCGCCATGGTAAATTGTACAAAATCAGTGATAATTACTGCTTTTAACCCTCCGATGGTACTATATATCAGGGTGATAGAACCCGCAATCAGCAAAGTCATCCAGCCGGGGATGCCCAGCATGATTTCCCCAAATTTGATTGCGGCCAATGATACCGAGCCCATGACCATGACATTAAATACCAGTCCCAGATAGAGGGCTCTGAACCCACGGAGGAAGGTCGCCGGTTTACCGCTATACCTCAATTCATAAAACTCCACATCTGTGAGTACTTCTGATCTGCGCCAGAGTTTGGCATACACAAATACCGTCATCATACCCGTCAGCAAAAATGCCCACCATCCCCAGTTTCCCGCCACGCCATCGGTACGAACCAATCCGGTAACCAGATTGGGGGTATCTGTAGAAAAAGTAGTTGCCACCATGGACACACCGAGCAGCCACCAGGGCATATTTCGACCAGAAAGAAAGAAATCTGAAACACTTTCTCCTGCCTGACGCGAAACCCAAAGGCCCACCACCAGAGAAATAATAAAAAAGGCAACAATTATGCCCCAATCAATACCGGATAAAATCATGTGTAGTAGGAATTAATGGTCCGATTTTAGTAGATAGGTTTTTCGAAGTATCGTAAATTCTGCCTAAAATAGAGAATAATCACAAAAAAACTATCTTTGTTTCTCAATGAATTCCCTGTATGAAAAAAGTTTTTGTAACCGGTTGTTTTGACATGCTCCACAGTGGTCACGTTGCATTTCTTCAGGAAGCGGCACAACATGGCGATCTCTATGTAGGGATTGGCGGTGATGAGAATGTGAAACATCTTAAGGGCCGTTACCCTGTCAATACAGAAGAGGAAAGGAAATATATGATTGATGCGCTGCGCTGTGTGAAGCAGTGTACGGTCAATAAAGGTTGGGGAATCATTGATTTTGAAGAAGAGCTTGTTCAGATTCGTCCCGATATTTTTGTTGTAAATGAAGATGGTAATTCGCCCCGGAAGGCAGAAGTTGTAAAAAAACGGGGCATCGAATATGTTGTACTCAAACGCATTCCTCACGGCGATCTGCCCACCCGCTCCACTACTTCGCTCCGCTCAGTATGTACCATTCCCTTCCGGATTGACCTGGCTGGCGGCTGGCTCGACCAACCTTACGTTTCCCAATTTCATCCCGGCCCGGTACTGACCATTTCCATCGAACCTACCGTTGACTTCAACGAGCGCAGCGGTATGGCATCCAGCACCCGCAGAAGAGCGATAGAATTGTGGAAAACGGAAATACCCTCCGGGGACCGGGAACAGTTGGCCCGTATTCTGTTTAGTTATGAAAATCCTCCCGGAACCAAAATCGTCGCCGGATCCCAGGATTCATTGGGCATTGTTTTGCCTGGCCTCAATAAGCTGGATTACGACAATAATTACTGGCCGCATAAGATCACTTCCATCCACGACGAAAGTGTGCTGGAGTTTATCGAAAACCATTTGTCTCTGATCCCGCTTGACCCCAGGGAAATGGATTACGATGTGCTGGAAAATACCTGTATATCTACCGAAGGAGCCAAAGCGCTGGCTGATGCGACAGAAGTCTGCTGGGAAGCCCTCCGGCAAAAAGATCTCTATAAGTTTGGGGAATCTTTCCGCCGCTCATTTGAAGGGCAGATTGCGATGTTTCCCAATATGGTCGATGACTCAATTCTCCAGATCATCGACCAGTACAGCAGCCATGCCCTGGGATGGAAACTCTCCGGGGCCGGTGGCGGTGGCTATTTGATTTTGGTTACCGAAAAACCGCTCGAAGGTTCCATGCAGGTGCGTATTCGTCGCAAAGATGGCGCTTTCTAAAAAAAAACAGGCAGAGAGCCTGAAGCGCTCTGCCTTTGCATATCCATCAACAGTCGGTAATTGGAATTGAGAAAATCTTTATCGCTGAACAACGATTTTTTTAGAACCTAGTCGCCGGGTGCCAAATGCACTATTCTTATTGGCAACCATGTTTACGATATATGTGCCAGGGATCAGGGAAGACATGTCCAGGGTATCCGAATTTTCACCAGAAAATAAACGCACCTCTTTTTCCATAACCAGTTTGCCCGAAGTGGTGTAAACGGAAATCGTAGCTGGCTGCATCATATCTGATTTTATTGAAAAATTTACGATATCAGTCGCCGGATTGGGCCAGACTTTAAACTGGAACCGACTGACCAGATCGCGGTCAAGGGAGGTCGGCGGTGGAGGCTGGATGTCGGGGGTCGGATCACAGGTGATATCTGCAACAAAATTGACTACATTCCCGAAATCATCGATATAACTATCATTGACAAGATCAATTTTTTTATTGCTCCAGTCATAAAACTCCACGGTGTCAAGCGTGCCGTAATTGGCACCAAACCAGTCTTGTAGAATCGTAGCAAAAACCTGCCGGTAGTCGTGTTGGTAGCTGGTAAAATTGTTGTTTTGCAGATTGCTGAGGTTAGGATTGGTACCTGTGATACCAGGCTTAATGCCTTTGCCTACGATAAGCATAGGCGCTGAAGTTCCATGGTCGGTGCCGTAGGTTCCATTTTCTGCTACCTGGCGGCCAAATTCGGAGAAAGTAACGGTCATTACCCGGTCTTCGATTCCCATTCCTTTAAGGTCTTCGTGGAATGCGCGAATAGCTTCGGAAAGGTGATACAACAAAGCGCCATGTGAGCCATAGGAAGGTTTTCCTGCAATCGCCTGCCCTTCGTGGGTGTCAAATCCCCCCATCCGGACGAGGAAAATCTTGGTTTTACAGCCTGCACTCAGCAGACGCGCGACAGTTTTCAGTTGTGGCGACAGCGGGTTGTTGTAGTTGTTGGTTGTCCAGGTGTGATACGTTTCGGGATATACCACGCCAGGCGTATTGGAGCCATTGTCATAGAGGGTTGAAAGGCGCTGTGCATAAACGTTCGTGCTGCGCTCCATTTCTACGAGAAACCGCAATTCATCGCCATAATCAGACGCGGGAAAATTGGCGGGCAGCACGCCACCCACGCCGGTGAGCTGGTTGTAAAAACCGTTGGGATCGTTGCTAAGGGTCAGGCCTGTGGGAATTCCCATCGCGCGATGGAAACCCAGCGAAATAATATGACTGCCAAATTCGAGACCCAGCGGGTCAGGCATATCCATATTGGGGTAGGCCGCCGGGTAGTTGGGAAAACGATGGTCAAGATAACGACCCCACCAGCCCGAATCGGGGTTTTCCGGAATCGTGTCTCCATCTTTACCCGTGAGCCAGATATCCGTTCCGCGGAAGTGGGAGCCATTGTTGTTGGTATAGGATACATCCATGACCCAGTTTACTTTCCCCTGGTCATAAAGATCTTTGATCCCTACCAGATCGGGATGGAGTCCAACCTGATTTTGTATCGGTAGGTTTGAATCCATGTTGATATATTTTCTGACTCCTGTATCCTCAATCCCGATCAAAGGACGGAGGTTTTTATAAGTGCTGTACTGATCCAGTGGCACGAGCGTATTCAGCCCGTCGTTGCCTCCGTGGAGCTGTACCAGTACAAGCACCCGGTCATTGATCTCTTCACAGGTAAAAGAACTCAGCATCAGGTTGCGGGCCATAGCCCTTACCGGAATACCATTTAACGCTAAAGGCGCGAGAGCAAGTGGTAACGTACCTTTAAGAAAATCGCGTCGCTTCATATTTGTTGATTGCTGTATTGTAAAGAATAATATATGATCCCCGGTGGCTGAGGCTCCCCTTTATGGGACCTTTGGCTAGAAGCCGCCGGGAAAATCGCTGGCTTCGAAAGCAGCCGCCGATTTTTCTATCCCAGCTGATATTCCGGTGATTGCAGAATGGCACGGATGAGTTTTTTGATCTGGGGTTTGACATTTACATCATCACCCAATGCGAGATAATTGTCCCACTCAAACATCCAGTTGAGTTCGGTCAGATTGTCAAGCAGAATGTCGTGAAGAAAATAATCAAACCGGACCTGATCCAGCGGTTCTGGCAGCAGGTATTCGACCAACTCAGTCACCAGATGATGAGCGATTCGCGCACCGGGATGCGGGCCAGGAGTTCCCTGCGGGTCATTTCCCTGAAAATCGGTGATCATTGCCGGATCATTGACAAAGGCCATTACATCAAACTGCATCAGGGGCGTTCCGTCAATATGCTCGTCCACGATTGCGTACCGCGCCGGGATCGATTTTGCACTGAACCACAACCGGTTGTACTCCGGTGCCTGATAGACGGGCTGATAACCCGCGACTTCCGGTGGCTCAAACAGATCAAAACATGCTTCGGACATGGGTTTTTGCATGCCCCACCGGTAGAAATTGACATAAGCTTCAAAAGGATCTATGGCAGGGTCGGGCGGGGTAAGTTGAAAATAACGGATCATCCCTACCTGCAATTCCATCGGAGACTTGATGAGCGAACCAACGGTTTCATCGTCAGAAGCCGAATCATCACCGTCGTAAAAATGTTCACTTTTCAGCAATACACGGAGTGTTTCTGCAATATTATAGTCGCTGTTTTGAAAAATGGTTGCCAGAGGTTGAATAATATCATCTTCCACTTCCTGTGAGATCTTGTACCGTACAAAAAACCGGTAAAGTCTCCGGCAGATATAGGCAGCCGTAGCATCCTGATCGAAGATCATTTCGACAAAGTCGGATACTTCATCCAGCATCCCCTGTGCAGAGGTGCGACCCGTGATAATCGTATTGTTGAATGCGTGGGAAAATACCTTATCGGTTTCGTCGTGTTTACTGGGATCGGGTTTGGCCTGTGGAAAACCGGTCTCAGGATCATGGTAGAGCGGATCGGCCCAGTCGGTATTCTCCCTGAATCCGGTCATAAGCCTTGCCGCTTCTGTTACATCCTGTTCGGTAAAAGTGGTATAATCATTGGGGCCCGCGGAGGGACCTTTCCCAATGGTGAATAACTCCAGAAATTCGCGGACAAAGTTTTCATTGGGATTTCCCTTAAAACTTTCGCTGATGTCGAGAAAGTCGCCCATACCATTGTCGAGACAGATTTTCTTCGCGAGATCTTTATAACTTCCGTTGGCATAATACATAAACAGCCGGAGGGTATAATAGTGATTTTCGCTGTACTGAACTTTTTCAATGCTGGTTGTAAAGCTGGTATGCAGGAAAAAGAGGATTTTGTGGGCTAAAGTCAATGAAACCGCCGGATCGAATAGCTGATGCAGCCACCAGGAATTAACAATATACTTTAACTCATTGCTGGGTGAATTTGCCGGTGTTCTGCCCGTAACTACCCAGGTAGCCCCTGACTGCGGATCGACTGGTGGCAGGGGAGGAGGAGGAAAATTGAGCAGCAGATCAACTGCTTCATCGGCATTTCGGGTTGCAAAATCATCTATTTCTGCACGTGTAGGGCCAAATGTGGCTCTTCGAAGCAAGTGTGCGGCCAGACGTTTGCCCAGCAGGCCGGATCTGGGAGAGAGTGATGCCATAGCGTTATATATGGTTGAACAAATACATATGTAAATGACCCGTTCCTTCAAAAAGGACGAATGATCATATTTGCCTCAAGTATCGCTCCTGGCTGTATGACCCACGGGTCATATTGCTACAAAAAATAAAAAGTTTACCCCATGAAAATTGCCTGAGATTGGCAATTGTTTGTAGTGTAAAGATAGGACTGTAAGTGGACTATTCAAGCGCAGATTTCGTCTATCCATGTTATGAATTCGACCAAAAAGTTATATTTTTTTACAAAAGACCTGACCGCTCGCCGGGAAAATGCCGGAAAAGGGGTTTGTTCCTGAATGGTCAATGTAATATTTCGGGTGTAAAGAGACTAAATACCCACGCGATTATCCTCATTTTAGCCTTCGGATTCAGGGGTTATACAGGCTATACGATACATTCTGGCAAATTTTCAATTCCACATAACCTGTTGTTTTCTCATTTAAGAATGTCTTCTCTGAAAAAATTATGCGTAAGATTTTTTTCAAATCGTTCCTTGTACTAATCTGCCTTAACCCATGCTTTCTTTTTGCACAACTTCCTCCCAATCAACCTGAGCAAGACTGCTTTAGTGCGCTTTCTGTTTGTCAGGATGTGTACTTTCAGCCCAATGCCTACGCGGGTGCAGGCCGCAATCCCGATGAGATCAATGGCATGCAATCCTGTCTTTTGCTCGGAGAGCGTAACAGTGTTTGGTATATTTTTACCGTCCAGACCCAGGGAGAATTGTGTTTTACCATCAACCCGCTTGATCCGCTTGATGATTATGACTGGGCATTGTTTAATCTTACCAATGCCAGCTGTGCGGATATTCCCAACAACCCCAATCTCGAAGTTGCCTGTAGCTGGACCTATAATCTGGGCTGCCAGGGGCAAACGGGTGCTAATGGGAATATGGCCAATTGCCCCGGCCAAAGTACGCCCTGTATTCTTGTCAGCCCAGGACAGACCTTCGTGCTGAATATCAGCAATTTTACTGCTTCCAATTCCGGCTATACCCTCAATTTTTCCCAGTCTACAGCCAGGCTTTTTGACGACATTCAGCCTACACTGGATGAGGTTACGAGCTTCTGTACCGGGGTTACGGCGAAGTTTTCAGAAAATATTAATTGTGCGACGGTTGATCCTGCAGATTTTACTTTTACCGGCCCTGACGGCCCTTATACCATTTCTCAGGTCATCAGTCGTAACTGCTCCAATGGCGGGGCGTTTGACTCAAAGTTTGATCTGATTGTGTCTCCTCCCATTCAGCAGGCGGGTAATTATACCTTGTCGCTGGTAGGTTCGGTAAATGATCTGTGCGGAAATGCCGCCGTCCTCAGCAGCCACGATGTGTATATGCCGTTGCCCCCTACTGCCGCAATGAATGCCCCAGGTCCGCAGTGTGAATTGGGAAACAGATTTGGCTTTGCTTATACCGGGCCTTCTTCTGTGCGTAGCTATAACTGGAATTTTGGCGATAGTACGGGCTCTGCTTTACCCGCTCCGCTTCACAGCTATCAGAGTGCGGGAACAAAAACGGTTACGCTGATCATTACGGATGTGAATGGGTGCCCTGATACGGCTAGCCAGCAGGTTGTGGTTATGCCTAAGCCGGATGTGAGATTCCGGATGCCGCTTCGCGCTTGTGAGGGGGATACCCTGGCTATTGACAACCAAACGACTTTTCCCGGAAGTCCGATGACCAGCCTGATATGGCGTATAGGCGATGGGACGGTTACCAGTGATTTTTCGCCCGTTCACCATTTTGCAGGACCGGGCAGATACCAGATTTTTCAGGAAGCAACCAATTTGCTGGGTTGCCGCGATACCGCTTCGCGGTTTGTGGCTGTTTACCCGAAACCTGAAGTAGATTTCCTCGTGGAGGATAATGTGTGCAATGGCGACCCTGCGCATTTTGTCTATCTGAGTACGATTCGCAATGATCTTTTTGGCGATAATATCGTGGACTGGGAATGGAAATTTGGCGACAGCACAGGAGCGGGAATGACGGCAAACCCGGTGCATCTGTACGATACAGCGGGCATTTATCCTGTCGCTCTGATTGTAACCTCTGACAAAGGCTGTGTAGACAGTCTGGTCCAGGATCAGATCATTCATCATCCCCCTCCGCCTGCAATCAACGACGAGCCGGTTTGTTTTGGTACCCGCGCCAACCTGGAAGCGATCCCGGTTGAGGGGGGCATTACCAGTTGGTATCACCAGTTTGAAGATTCTACGGCCTTCTACCATGGCCCGGCCTATTATTCCCCCCCTGTCACTTATCCCTACGAGCTGTATGTAGAGCAACTTTCGCCCGAAGGATGTATCAGTGAGCGCGTATTGTTGCAGGTAGCTCATCACGAGGTAGGTGTGGGGGAAATTGTCGCTGATTCTGTCGTTGAGTTCCCCACTCCAATTGTTAACTTCAGTGTTGGCGGTACCATTTTGGGCGATACCTATCTCTGGAACTTTGCCGACGGTGTAACCTCTACCAGCTCCGACCCTGCGCATGAGTTTAAATTCCCCAATAAATATAAAGTTACCGCATTGGTAACGGATATATATGGTTGTGAATACGATCTCGAAAAGACGATTGAGGTCAAGGCCCTCATAGGGGTGTATATCCCTACTGCTTTTACTCCCAATGACGACGGGTTCAACGACGAATTTTTTGTGGAGGCTCACCTGATTCAGCAGTTTTCATTTACCATCTTCAACCGGTTTGGCGAAGAAATATTCACCAGCAATGATCCGGTATTTAGATGGGATGGAAGAACGGCCAGCGGATATGTCGTAAAAGAAGGCGTATATGCCTATCGCATGCAGGCTACCGATATATTGGGAAATGCACTTGATAAAGCGGGGACGATTACGATTTACCGGTAGTGACAGATAAAACCGCAAGGGGCATCAGGAAGATACAAAATTCCCCAAAGTGTTTTGCCTTCATGCCCCTTATGTCCCTAGTGGTTTTTTATTTTTCTGCTGGCTGAGCCAGCAGAAAACCGCCTTAAATCATAATTTTTCCCTTTTCTCAAAATATCCTGAGGGTTTCTTCGTAAATGAAATACGATGGAACCCAAACTGTACCTACAAAAACGCGCGGACAATGCTTACCAACTGCATGTCGATCTTCCGCTTCGCAGAGGTTATGATTTTGCAGGTATTACGCATGTTTCTTTTACACCCGGAGAGGAAAACCGCAATATTTGTCGTGAGTTAAAAATTACGCTGGCGAGAATTCCCTATACCTCGCATGATGCGCCGCTGGAACTGGCCCTGCCGATCAGCATTCGCGAAAAGGCTGAAGGATGTGCTTTGCGGGTAGTAGTGGAAGTCATTCCCCTGGGAGAATCTGTACCGGATACGGTCATATTTGAAAAAATTGTTTGCCTGAAAGACATCGTAGAACTCCGCGAAAAAAGGCATAGCGAAACCGTCTCGTCCTGGCAATGGACCCGTGTCCGTTCGTTATGATGGTATTCCCAGCAGGCGGCTTAGTGCCCCTGCCTGCAATCTTGCCCGGATGCGCGCCTGTCTCCCCCCTTCCAGTACAATTTCTTCATTTCCTGAAAGTGTGCAGGTATAAGGTTGTCCTTTATATTCAAACAATATCACCACCTGCCGTTTTCCCTGACCATCTCTGACAAAAGAAACTTCTGCTTCGGGATACAGTTGCCTTACCTCCTGCCATAGTCTCAGCCATGCATAGGAGTCCAGCCACAGATACTGGTCATCGCCGGTCCTGATGGCTTGCTGTAACCCCCACAAACTTGTACAATTCGTCCCAAACGCCCGGATTCCCCGAAAGGAGAAATCGCAATGAACCAGCTCATTCAGGCGGTAAACGATATACTTTCGTTTGGGATATCGCCGGGGCCAGCCCACACCAGTTTTCTCAAGTTCCTGAGCCCAAACAATGATCCGGCTTTCCACATGGCCATAGGTAGTGATTTTTTTCTGCCGCTGGTCGTAAAAGGCAATGTAGTCAATATCTTCCGGCTGACCCCGCCATACTGAGTGAAAAAGGCCATTTTCAACAAAAAAATTCCGCCGTTTCTGGTAGTGTTTGTCGTCGGGCAAAAGTCCTATCAATACTTTTGTCCGGGCTTCTGTAATTACCCGCTGGTGGTCAGATCGTTCGTATTCTACCACTTGCTCATACAATACCTCTGGTGGTGTTTCAAACAGTTCATAGAGAAATTCACGCAAAAGGATATGCGACTGCGTTTTGCCGGGCGTAAGGGGAATAGCGCCAATATTGACTTCCTTCCGGCTGCGGAAAAACCTGTGTCTTCGAAAATCTTCTTCATTGCCCGGAAAAGGAAAGAGTATCACACCTCCCAGGCTTTTGTGAGCGGTAGTGCCGGTAAGCGAAAATTGTTTTTGGGAAAGAATGGCATCCCTGTATCTGTGAAGTTGTGCAATGCTTTCCGGCGGCGGGCCCGCGATTTCACCTGAAAGATCCAGTCTGTATTTGGCATCGAGAATATAGCGAAACCGTTGGCGATAACCGGCTTTCTCAAATTCGATCATATGGTCGGGAATCTGAGCAAATGTATGGGTTTCTGACTCGGTGAATGTGCGGTTGAACCAAAGGATGATTTTTTCGCCCGTATCTTTCCGCTCAAGATTTACCCTCGATGCTTTACCTTTTTTTAAAGTCAGAGAAAGTCCGTTGTGACTAACCTGTATCAAATCTTTGGTGTTCACCTCGTAACGCGAATCATCGCCAAGAAGCTGAATCATTTTCAGAAAACACCAATATTCATAAAGCGTAGAAATTTCCTTATAGTCGAGGCGAAAAACATCATCGTTGCTGATACTCAGCCCATTTTGCAACAACAAATACTTCTGATAAAAATCTTTGTAACCGGGAGCCATCGTCAGTACCAGTGAGTGGGGCGGTGGCTGGTCTGTAATTGAAACATTTGCCAGCGCAGGATGATTGAGCCGCGCCTTCAGCCTCCGCTGGTAATACCGGATCCGTTCAATTTCCGGCTGGATTTTTTTTGTGTCGCGGCAGTGATGTTTTCTCCTGGTTATCAGTTCTTCCAGTGCCTGGATGATCTTCCGGACTGCCTGAACCACAAACCGGTTTTCGGGCGTATCTGTGGTAATTGTTTTGCGGGTTTCGGGTAAATGCGTGGCAAAAAGATCGGAACCCGCAGCCATTCCTTTATCCTGTTCCCTGGTCAGGTATTGTGAATGTTTACCCAGCCATTTGTCTGCATTTTTGAGCGGTGCATTTTTTACCCGGTGTGCTGGTTGGGGGAGAATGGTGGTTTGTACCTTTGTATGGGGTGTTTTCAAAATCATATCTATCCCGCGCGCCATGCTTTCAAACAGTATTTCGAGCATGGCCATCCATTCGGGCAGACTTTTTTGCCTTTTTTCAGAAGGGCTGGTAAAGGCAAAAGTTTTTTTCAGATGATCAAAAGCCAGGTGATGAACCATAGAATGAATTTCTTCGATCATGGCTTCAAATTCGGCTTTGTAGGAAAGTTTGGAAGGAAAAACCTCTGTTTCGAGGAGAAAAACCTGCCTGTTGTCTCTGTCGCGAATTTCTATATCGGTAAACCCGACAGCGTCGGCGAGACTCAGGCTGCCAAACAATTTATGTGAATGGCCGGCAATCGAAGATTCCAATCCGGTATCCTGCCGGTTGAGAAATAGCTTATACGGAGGGTGAAACGGTGCCTGCGATGAGGGTTCGAAGAAAATATCGATCTGCTGCCATTCGAAAAATATGGGCTGCATCTGTAGCTCGGGAAGTGATACTTGCGGCGAAATGTTCAGTCCCCTGTAGAAAAAGCGAGCAGATTCAGTCTGCGCGGGTACGTTCAGTTTTCTCCCGGCACCATTTGCCCGAATCTGCAAAAAACCAATATCCGGAGACTGAAACTGAAGCATACAGTTAAATTGGGTAATCGTATGCATTTTACAAAATTCTTCCAGGCCTCAGTGGTTTATTCTTATGTCCCTGCGTTTTTACCCATTATCAGGCATCGGGAAGCGCGGAAAAAATGGGCGCTATGTCCTTGAAATCATCTCCGCTACCAGTCCTGTCCAACCGGTTTGGTGACTGGCGCCGATGCCACGGGAGTTGTCGCCATGGAAATATTCGTAAAATAATATCAGATCACGGAAATAGGGGTCGTCGCGAAAGAGAGGCGAACCACCGTTGACGGGGCGGTTTCCCTCATCATCAGGAAGAAAAATGGAAATCAGCCGCTTCGAAATGGCGTCTGCAACTTCGGTGAAAGAAAGCCGCTGGCCCGAACCCGTGGGGAATTCTACGCGGTAAGGATCTCCATAAAATTCTTCATACGTGCGCAAGGCTTCGATCAGCAGGTAGTTCATCGGAAACCACACGGGCCCCCGCCAGTTGGAATTGCCGCCAAAAAGATCGGTGGTAGATTCGCCTGGCTCATATCGGATGCTGTACTCTTTGCCTTTAAGCCAAAGTCTGTAAAGATGCCTTTCGTGAAATTTGGAGATCGAGCGAATACCCCCTGGTGCAAGAAACTCCTCCTCGTCGAGCATGGCTTCGAGCAATCTTTCCAGCCGCTGTTCGGCAACCATTGCCAGCAGGATGGTACCATCTTCCCTTTCTTCTACAGCCCCGTATTCTTTGCTCTCATTTCGGTAGGTGCGAAACCAGTTGAGGCGACTCATAAATTCGGGTACTTTTTCCTGAAGCGATTTGGGAATGATGGTCACCGCAAATAAAGCCGAAAGTCCTACGAGTGACCGCACTCTGATGCGCTCATAATGCCCGTCAGGAAATTGGAGGACATCGTAATAAAACCCGTCTTCTTCATCCCAAAGGCTGATACGGTCTTCCCCGAATGTATTGAGCGCTTCGGCGATATAGACAAAGTGTTCAAAAAATTTGGTGGCGACATCTTCATAAGTAGGATCGGTACAAGATATTTCAAGGGCAATCTGCATGAGATTGAGCGAATATAAACCCATCCAGCTTGTGCCATCGGCCTGCTCCAGTTGCCCGTTCTCTGGCAGGTCATTGCTTCTGTCAAAAATCCCGATATTGTCGAGCCCGAGAAATCCGCCTTCAAAAACATTATTGCCCTGAGAGTCCTTCCGGTTTACCCACCAGGTAAAGTTCAGGATCAGTTTCTGAAACACCCTTTTGAGGAAATCTACATCTCCTTTGCCAGTCATTTTTTTCTCAATCTCATACACCCTCAGAGCAGCCCAGGCGTGAACCGGAGGGTTTACATCGCTGAAATTCCACTCATAAGCCGGAATCTGGCCGCTGGGAGCCATATACCATTCGCGGAGAATGAGGATCAGCTGGTTTTTGGCAAATTCAGGGTCAATCATAGCCAACGGCACACAGTGAAACGCCAGATCCCAGGCAGCATACCAGGGGTATTCCCATTTGTCGGGCATGGAGAGAATGTCTTCATTGTTAAGGGTTTTCCATTGTCGGTTTCTTCCTGACTTCCGGGACGCTGGCGGTGGTGGCTGTCCGGGGTCGCCGTTGAGCCAGAGGGGAATATCAATATGGTAAAACTGTTTGGTCCAGAGCATTCCGGCAAAAGCCTGCCGCTGGATAAGGGAAAGCTGAGGGTCCTGGCCGGGGGTAATGAATGTTGCGTAAAACTGGTCTGCTTCAGCTTTGCGGGAATTGAAAATTTTGGTAAAATCGCTCGTCAGGGCCTGTTTTCCCGGTTGTGTTTCTGTCAGCCGTAAACGCACGGTGCGGCTTTCTCCGGGGGAAAGCGTCCATTCATATACGGGGGCACATTTGGTTCCGGAGGTTTTGTTTTTGAGAAACGCATCATCCTGATCTACCACCGCCCGGTGAAAAGCGTCTTTCACAAACGGGTGGGGATTGGGGGTACCAAATATTCTTTCCTGATTGGTTTCATTTTCTGTAAAAAGGAGTTTGTCGGGCGTTTCAAACAACAACCGGTATTCGCCCGGGGTTTTGGCTGAAGCCAGCACCTGCCCATAATCGCTTCCTCCCTGCTCAACCTTGATAACGGGTTTTGTTTTTCCCGGTTTGAAAGACCATCGGTTTCGAAACCAAAGTGTGGGAAGCAGCGTCACCGGGGCAGCCTCGGGCCCCCGGTTAGAAATGGTGATCTCGATGAGCATATCATTTTCGGCGGCTTTGGCATATTTCACCGCTACATCAAAATATCGGCTCTCATCAAAAATTCCGGTGTCGGTGATTTCATACTCTGGTTCCTCTTTTCCTCGCATGCTGTTGACTGCTACCAGTTGCTGATAGGGAAATTCCGCATGCGGATATTTGTACAGGAAGTGCATGTAAGCGTGACTGGGGGTGCTGTCGAGATAAAAGTACAGCTCCTTCACGTCTTCTCCATGATTTCCCTCAGGACCAGTAAGCCCAAATAGTCGCTCCTTTAAAATAGGGTCTTTGCCGTTCCAAAGTGCGATCGCAAAACACAGCCTCTGATATTTATCCGAGATTCCTCCCAGCCCGTCTTCTCCCCATCGATAGGCCCTCGAACGCGCATGGTCGTGAGGCAGATAATTCCATGCATCGCCATTGGCACTGTAATCCTCTCTGACAGTTCCCCATTGTCTTTCGCTCAGATACGGGCCCCAGTTGTGCCAGTCCCTTTTTCCCGATTTTAATTCTTCCAGGCGAATATGTTCTGAAAATTTGTTCATATAATATCTTAATCGCAATATCAGCAATTGGCCAATTTCTTACTTTTCTGTTATATATTTACCTTCCCGACGAATTATATGTATCGCCTTATTATCTGATATTAAATCCTATGTTTCCATCTCAGACCTATATCGCCCGCAGAAAACAACTGATGTCGCAATTTCGTTCCGGCCTGATCCTCCTGCTGGGAAATCAGGAAAGTGGTATGAATTACGCTGACAATACCTATCATTTCCGGCAGGACAGCAATTTTCTTTATTTTTGTGGGCTTGACTATGCAGGGCTTGCAGCAATAATCGATATTGATACCGGGAAAACCACGGTTTTTGGCGACGAGTTGAGTCTGGATATGATTGTCTGGACAGGGGCGCTTCCTACCATAAAGGAGATGAGCCACCAGGCTGGGATTGAAGATACCGCTCCTGAGGCTGCACTTGCAACTGTGCTTAATCAGGCAAAACAACAAAACCGGGAGATTCGTTTTCTGCCTCCTTACCGTCCGGAGAATGCCATTCGCCTGTCGCATTTGTTGGGTATAAACCCGTCAGATGCCGCAATACATGCTTCCCTGCCGCTGATTGAGGCGATTGTTGCGCAGCGGAGTATCAAGACCGGGGAGGAAATGGTGGAGATTGAAAAAGGCGTGGCGATTACCAATGAAATGCATCTTACGGCCATGCGTATCGCCCGTCCGGGAATGACAGAAGCGCAGGTTGCTGCGGCCGTTCATGCCGTCCCTTTACAATATGGAAGTCATTTGTCTTTCCCGATTATTTGCTCTGTTCACGGCGAAATTTTACACAACCATTATCATAAAAATACGCTTTCTTCCGGCAAATTGCTGCTTCTCGATGCTGGGGGAGAGTCGCTGATGCACTATGCCGGCGATATGACCCGTACCTTTCCGGTTGACAAAACTTTTACCCAAAAACAAAAGGATGTCTATGAGATCGTTTTGCAGGCGATGAACGATGCCATTGATGCTCTTCGCCCCGGAATTACCTACCGCGACGTTCATCTGTTATCTGCCCGTACCATTGTAAACGGGCTAAAAGCGCTGGGGCTCATGAAGGGCGATACAGAGGAAGCTGTAGCTGCCGGTGCACATGCATTGTTTTTTCCACATGGACTGGGCCATATGATGGGGCTTGATGTGCATGATATGGAAGATTTGGGCGAATTACATGTCGGATATGAAGCCGGTGAACAAAAAAGTACGCAGTTTGGACTAAAGAGCCTTCGGCTTGCCCGGGCGCTTCAACCGGGCTTTGTGCTGACGGTAGAACCAGGCATTTACTTTATTCCGGCACTTACCGACCGCTGGCAGGCAGAAGGGAAGTTTACGGAATACATCAACTATGCTGCGCTTGGAGATTACAGGGACTTTGGCGGAATTCGTATCGAAGACAACTATCTGATTACAGAAACAGGCGGAAAACTCATCGGTAATCAGGTGCCCAAAACCATCGCGGCGGTGGAAGAAATCAGACGTTCTTCATAAAAATTATTTTCCTCAAAAAAGCTTTTCAATTCCCAAATTATGACTACAGCACAAAAACTTACTGCACTGAGGGCCGCACTCCGGAGACATAATCTGTTTGCTTATATTATCCCCAATACCGATCCTCACCAAAGTGAATATATTGCCGAACACTGGCAAACGCTTGCCTGGTTTTCGGGGTTTACCGGTTCGGCAGGAAATATTGTCGTCACGCAAGATTTTGCAGGGCTTTGGACCGACTCCCGGTATTTTCTGCAGGGAGAAACCCAACTCGCCGGTACAGGAATCGAACTGATGAAGCTAAATGTGCCTCATACGCCTGAATACCTGGAGTGGATATGCAAACATGCGCCAGAGAATGCCAAAATCGGCGTAAACGGTCAGATGTTTTCCATTGCAGGTGTGCGGAATATGGAAAAATCGTTTAAAGAGAAGAAGATTAAAGTCGTGCAGGCTGGGGATCTTGCCGGAGAATTGTGGAAAGACCGTCCATCCGTTCCGGCCACCCCGGTGTATGTGCACGAGTTACAATTTGCCGGGAAATCACGGGAAGAGAAACTCGAAGCAGTAAGAACCGAGATGAAGGAGAACGGCGTTGATTACCATTTGATTACGTCACTTGATGATATCGCATGGTTGTACAATCTCCGGGGAAATGATGTTGCATATAATCCTGTGGGGATTTGTTATACGATTGTGGGTATGAAAAAGGCTTACATATTTATCAATGAAGATAAAATTCCGGAATCGCTGAAAAGCACCTTGCATGAGGCTGAGATTTTTACCTATCCCTATAATACGGTCGCAGAGTTTTTGTCCAATATTCCTGACGAAAGCACCTTGCTGTTTTCTCCGGACAAAACCAATTTGTGGCTGTATGAGAGCATTCCTCAAGGCGTAAAGAAGAAGGAAGGAATTCATATTACCACGCCTTTCAAATCAGTAAAAAATGAGACTGAGGTAAATCTGATCCGCAGCACGATGGCGAAAGACGGAGTGGCAATGGTCAGGTTTTTGAAATGGCTGGAAGAAAATGTCGGTCAGATTACGATCACAGAAGTGAGCGCAGCGACAAAGTTGCGGGAGTTTCGTGCGGAGCAGGAGTATTTTGCCGGAGAAAGTTTTGGTACAATTGCCGGTTATCAGGGGCATGGCGCCATTGTTCATTACTCTGCCACTGAAGCTACAGCTTACGAATTGAAGCCTGAAGGCATTTTCCTCCTTGATTCCGGTGGCCAATACCTTGATGGCACGACCGATATCACCCGTACGGTTGCGCTGGGAAAGCCGGATGCCAATCAGCAGCGGGACTTTACGCTTGTATTGAAGGGGCATATCGCTCTGGCAAGGGCTATTTTTCCGGAAGGAACCCGCGGATACCAGCTAGAAGGACTTGCCCGGCAATATTTATGGGCAAATGGAATGAATTACGGGCACGGCACAGGACATGGGGTCGGATTTTTCCTGAATGTTCATGAAGGCCCGCAATCGATCGGATCAGGAGCAACCTCCAGTAAAACCGCCATTTTGCAGCCCGGTATGCTCACCTCCAATGAGCCGGGGGTTTACCACAAAGACCAATACGGAATCCGCACAGAAAACCTCATATTGACAGTTCCACATAGCGAATCAGAAGATTTTGGGAAATTCCTCTGCTTCGAAACGGTTACCCTTTGCCCGATTGATCTCCGGCTGGTGGATGAAAACCTTCTTTCTGTGGAGGAAAAAGGCTGGCTGGACCAGTATCACCAAAAAGTGTATGACAAGATTTCTCCGCATTTGAGTGAGTCAGAAAAGGTGTGGTTGAAAGAAAAAACAATGCCTCTGGGCGTTAGTCAAACAGTGTAGGGGACGGCAAAAGGCTAAAAGATTTTCGGTGGTATGGCGTAATTCCATGTTGCGCGATCGATTGCCTGTGAAAAACGGTAGGGTATCCTTTACTTTTATCCCATCCATATTGGGGATATTCCTTGTGTAGTTGTTCCATTAACTCATCCCGGTATGTTTTGGCAAGAACAGAGGCCCCGGCGATATTGAGAAAACGGGCGTCTCCTTTTATCAGGCAGCTATGAGGAATGGAGGGATAGGGGCGGAAGCGATTACCGTCGATGGCGAGAAATTCAGGGCGAATCGACAGTCCTGAAATTGCAGCGTGCATGGCTTCATAGGTGGCGTTGAGGATGTTTACCTGGTCAATACGGGGTGCATCAATAACGCCGATAGCCCAGGCCAGGGCATTTTCGAGAATGACAGGGCGAAGATGTATTCGCTGAGCGTGCGAAAGTTTCTTTGAATCAGTGAGCAGAGGGTGCGTGAAGTCCACGGGAAGGATAAGGGCGGCAGCAACAACCGGGCCGGCCAGGCAACCCCTTCCGGCTTCGTCAACCCCCGCTTCAAGGGTATATGAGGAGTAGTTTACGGGTAGAGACATGGTAAATTATTTGGCCTCACAGGAGATTCTTACTATTTTTAACGACTAGTTTATATTCAAATATCATTAAAAATTATTTCCAAAACCTTTCACAAAACCAACTAAATTATGAAGAACACATTCCTGATCCAGGCAATCATTATGCTTTTTTGTCTGGGTGGTTTCAGCTCAGAAATCTGGGCGCAAAGTACCACTACACGGAGTAAAGCAGATTTTCAGGCTGCTCCATCTGTCAATCCTTCACTGAACAAATCACAGTCAAATTCTGCCTCCGACATCAAATATGCACAAAAGGCAGCAGTTGAAGCGAATAAGATGCAGGCACGCCTGGATAAGCTCACTACTCCTCCCAAAGATGAGGCGACGCTCAGGGCATTAAAAGCAGAAATGGATGCCAACCGTAGCAATGCCAATTATGACATGGCTCGCTCCTTCCAGCTTTTGAAAGGCTCACCTCTGATCATTTATCCATTTAAAACGTTTGATGCAGATTTTCCGCTGGTCATTCGCACCGGAGATAAAGATCAGGATGCGATCAACTACAATCTGGCAAAAGAAACATGGGCTGCCAGGAAAAATCAGGCCCGTATGAATCCTTCCAAAACCAGGAACTAACCTATCCACAACACTTTAAATCAACCACATTACGCGTTTAATTATGATACAAACATATACCTGCAACCGTGTTGTTGCTTATATTATCGGTTTGGGTCTGTTTCTGGCTTCCGCCGGAAATGTATTTGCCCAGCCAGCCAACGATAACCTGTGTAATGCAGTATCGCTGACCGTAGATGCTTCCTGTAATGGTGTTCCCAATGGGGACAACACTAATGCAACTTCACAGACCGGCGAACCGCTCGCTTCCTGTTATGTAGGTGGCCCAAACTCTGCTTGGTTTAGCTTTGTTGCGCCTGCTTCAGGTCTGGTAAATATTTCTACCGACTTCCTGATTGGTACCAATGACGATACCGAAATCGCATTGTACTCCCTCCCCGGCGGAGATTGTAACAGTCCTGCAACGCTGGTCGAGCTAGGATGTAGTCAGGATATTGACTTTTTTAACTATCTGTCCACGATCCCCACAACTCCGGTAACTCCGGGAACAACGTATTATGTTTCCGTATCAGGGTGGAATGGAACAGAAGGAACTTTCTGTATCGTTGTAAACTCTGTAGTTGCTCCTCCCAATGACTCGCTTTGTAATGCCATTGCGCTTACGGTAGGGGGTGGCTGTGCCGGTACACCAAATGGCGACAACAGTGGTGCGCAGGCAGAATCAGGGGAAACTGCAGCATCTTGCTTCGTAGGTGGAACCAACTCTGTATGGTATAGCTTTACAGGTCCGGCTTCGGGGTTTGTGACCATTTCTACTGACTTCCTGGTTGGTACCAATGGCGACACCGAAATCGCCCTTTATGAGCTTCCCGGTGGCAACTGCGCCAACCCTTCTTCGCTGGTAGAACTGGCCTGTGACCAGGATGGTGGTAACATCGTAAACTTCAATTCGATCATCGCAAGTGCACCCGTAACTACAGGAAATACCTATTATGTATCTGTTTCCGGCTGGAATGGTACAGAGGGTTCTTTTTGTATTGAAGTGACGGAATCTGTGCCTCCTGCAAATGACGATCTCTGTAATGCTGTGCAGCTTACGCCCGGTGCAGGTTGTGGGGGAACTACCAATGGCTCCACTCAGGATGCAACCCTCGAAGCCAATGAAAGCTCCGCTTCTTGTTCCAATGACAACAATACCGTATGGTACTGGTTTGTCGCACCTCCTTCAGGATTTGTAAATGTAAGCACTGATACAACAGGGGTAGGTGGTACAAATCCGAATACCAATATGGGCATATTTGCACTTCCCGGCAACAATTGTGCTGACCTGACCGCTTTATTTGAAATAGATTGTGCTGTAAGCTTTGGTCTTACCGGTTCGAGTCTGGATACTATTCCTGTTAACCCTGGTGATACAATCTATGTACAGGTGTCAGGTGGTTCCGGTACTTTCTGTGTGGCCGTTGAAGAAGTCGTGCCTTCCCTTCTTCCACCAGCAAATGACAGCCTTTGTAATGCAATTCCGCTGGTAGTAGATGGTGGTTGTAATCCACTGGCTCCTAATGGCGACAATACTCTTGCAACTGCTCAGGTAGGAGAGCCCGCAGGTAGCTGTTTTGCCGGCGGTGCAAATTCTGTTTGGTTTAGCTTCGTAGGCCCTGCTTCGGGTTATGTAACGGTCACTACGGATATTCTGATTGATACCCTCAACTTTATTCCCAACTTTGATACGGAAGTTGCAATCTACGAGCTTCCCGGTGGTAACTGTAACAGCCCTGCCACGCTGTTGGAGATTGATTGTGATCAGGATGGCGGTCAGTTGATCGACTTCAACTCCATCATTGCCAATGTGGCAGTAACCCCAGGTACAACTTATTACGTCCAGGTATCCGGCTGGAACGGAGAAGAAGGAGCTTTCTGTATTGAAGTGAATTCAAGTACCGGTATTGTCAATGACGATGCATGTAATGCTATTCTGCTGCCGGTAGATGGCACATTTACAACCGGAACGACCATTGGTGCTACCGTGCAGGCTGGTGAAAGTGTGATCGAACAGCCCGCCGTAGGTGGCGCAGGTAACGATGGCTGGAACGAGCCGGTGGTGGATGCTTCTGTATGGTACAAATTTGTCGCTCCTGCTTCCGGATCTGTTGAGGTAGACATGTGTGGCAATGGTCTTGCAGGTACCACTTATGACTCACAGGTTGCCGTTTACGGAACTACCGATTGTAATGATTTTAATACCTATGTATTCTATGGTGGAAACGACGACCTCATCGGCTGTCCGTCCATATTTGCTTCTTTCCTCACGGTTAGCTGTCTGACTCCCGGCGATACCTTCTATATTATTGTAGATGGTTGGGATGGCGACGAAGGTAACTTTGGAATCAGCATCACGGAAGTCACCGTAGATCCGCTGTCTGCTACCGGCATTACCCTTGATCCTACCTGTCCTGGTGACAACAATGGCGCGATTAGTGTATTGGCAAATGGCGGAGGTGGATTTTACGAATATGTCTGGAATACAGGCGCAACTACCAGTCTGGTAAGCGGCCTTGCAGCCGGTACTTATACTGTGGCAGTTTCTGACCTTTGCGACAGTATTTTCACCCAGTCTTTCACAATCGGTGGTGGTAGCGCTGCTTTGACTGCGGACGCAGGTCTTGATACAGCTATCTGTAACGGTACAAGTATTGTGTTAGGTGCTTCCAACCCTGGTTTGGGTGGCCTTCCACGTCTGGGCGAAGCTGCTTTTGGTGCAGATCTGGGCAATCAGGTATTGGTAAGACATAAACTGAATGATCCAGCCAACCAGACACCGGTAGGTACCAGCCTTACAGGTGCATTGTTTGCCGGCGATCTTGCTTTTGGTATCTTCTTTACTATCAATAATACCCTTCAGACGCTGGTTGCGGTTGATACTGCTACAGGCGTAGGTACTGTGATTGGGGCTTGTGTGCCTTCCGCCGGTCATACCTGGACAGGATTGGCGTTTGATCCTACTTCCAATATTATGTATGCATCCAGTACTGATGGCGGCACAGGAACCTTCTACACGGTTGACCTGGGAACAGGTGCTGCAACTTCTGTCGGTACTATGGACGTTGGCTTACCCATCTGGCTTGCCATTGACAACAATGGTAACTGCTATACCATGGATATTGGAACAGATATGCTTTACTCTGTTGACAAAGCTACCGGTCTTACTACGGAAATCGGCCCTACAGGCTTCAATGCCAACTTCGCACAGGATGCCGACTTTGATCCTGAAACCAACGAACTGTATGCGGTTGCATGGGGAACCGGCTTTGGCCCTGAATTGCGGAGATTTGATGTGAATTCCGGACTTTCGATTCTGGTAGGCCCGATTTCAAATACTTCAGTAATCGCTTTTGCTATTGCCGAAGATACTGAAGTTCCTTACACCTACTCATGGAGCCCTGCTTTGGGTATCGTAAATCCGTTTGTTGCTAATCCTGCAGCGACACCGCCTGCTACGACTTCTTATATTTTGAGCGTAATTGACGAGTGTTTCTCGATTGCTACTGATACGATTACGGTGACGGTTGCTCCAGCTCTTAGTATAGCACCAACATCTACGCCTGACAACAGCTCAGGAAATGGTACAGCTTCCGCAAATGCTTCCGGTGGTACACCTCCGTACTCCTTTGTATGGAGCAATGGCGCTACTACAGATGTGATCACAGGTCTTGACTCCGGCGTTTATGTAGTTACGGTTACCGACGCTATTGGCTGTACAGGTACTGACTCCATCGAAGTAGGTTCCAATGTGGGCATCGATCAGTTGCTGACTGCAGGTATCAACCAGATGAATGTATATCCAAACCCATCAGAAGGTTTGTTTAATCTGGAAATTGAACTTGCCAAGTCTGACGACCTGAAAATCTCTGTTTATGACATGAAAGGTCAGCAGGTGTTTGGGGTTTCTCATAACCGTGCGATCAGATTCGAAGAGCAGATCGACCTGAGCAAACTGTCATCCGGCGTGTATATGCTGAATGTCACTACCTCACTCGGTACTGCATACAAACGAATCACACTCCGCTAGGTGATGTGAATTCAAATAAAAAGCGGCTGTACCTATGGGTGCAGCCGCTTTTGTTTTATAGTTGTTGTGGTAAAAATACTAATCGATATCCGCCGAATCGGACCATTCTGCTACTTCCGCTCCTTCGTTGATCAGGATCTGATCCAATGTTTCTTTATCAATATCTGTTGAATCTTCCTTTTCCAGGGCTTTTAACTCCAGCACCAGCAGGCCTGCATCCGGAACAGATTGGGGGGAAAGCAAAACTTTCCATTCACCACCGTCTTTAATCATGCTGAGTTTCTCTTCGCCATACCCTTCGATATTATAACTAACCTCTGCACTTTTTCCGGATTCTTTTACATCTCTGATAAGATGGACAATTTTGACCGGGGGCTGATCTGCATATTCAAAAGCCATATCCTCCAGCTCTTCGAATAAATCCTTACTATCTTCTGACACGTATTTTGCAGCTTCCGAAAAATCACCCTGCAGGCGTGCTTCCAGGTATTTGTGTGCAATACCCCGGGCTGTCGTATCCGGATCAGAACAACCGTACTGACACAGTAAAATCACTCCTGTAAGTGTGAGTAAAGGCAAAATGAAAGGACGCATGATTTTGGAATTAAGCATGAGCATTACAAAAGCAAAATAAATTCCTCTAAAATATTGATTCCTTGGACTTTAAAAAACTTTTTTCGCAATTTTCTTCAAAAGTAAGAATATTTATCTAAGGGAAGGTACGGATTGTCCATCCGTACCATTGATAAAGCATATGCTAAAACTTCAGTGCCAGACTTGCCAGATAATGAGTGCCGGCCTGGGGGTAATAATAATTTTCTGTATAGGTATCCGCCCCATATTTGTAACTGTAGGTGTACCCGTTGGGTTCATACTGTTCGTTCAACAGGTTGTTGACCAGCAGGCCAATGCGTATTTCTTTTGCCCACGATGGGTATAGTGTCCAGCTGAAACGAAGATCATTGACAAAAAATGCGTCCAGTGCACGGTCGTCATTAGAGGTGTTGTCCAGATATTGTTTACCTACATATTTGGACAACCAGCTGATCTCCAGTTCTTTCCATATCTTGTAGGTAAGTGTTCCTCCTGCAATTATGGATGGAGAAAAGGAAATATCTGTATTCTGGTAGTTAATAATTTCTACTTCAAATGGATCATAATTGTAGAGATATTCATCGTATGACTTGATTTTATTACGGCTTAAGGTCAGATTTGCCGCGAGATTCAGTCTGGGGAACAGGCGGGCACTTACCACCATTTCAATACCTGTACGATAGCTGTCGGCAACATTTTGTCTGACAGATGCACCTACGTCGTTTAATTCGCCGTTGAGAACCAACTGATTGGTGTAGTCCATCAGGAAGTAATTGGCATGAAAGGAGAAGTGGTCGCGTTTGATGCGGTAGCCTGCTTCCAGATTTCTGAGCGTCTCCGGCAGAGGGGTTCTTCCCTGTGGTGCATCAATAAAATCGCCTCTTACGGGTTCTCGGTTTCCAATGCTGAATGAAGCGTACAGATTACTTCTTTCTCCCAGTTGCCAGGTAATCCCCGCTTTCGGGTTAAAGAATGTATAGTTCACAGATCCCTGAATCTGTCTGCCATCATTGTCTTTTCCTGACCCTGTAAGTGTGCTGTCGCCCCATGAGTAATCGATTTGCCTAACCTGTAAATCTGCATAAGCGGTAAGGGATGAGGTAATATCAAGGGTCGCTTTTGCATAGCTATTGAAGTCATTTTTTAAGCTGCGGCTGTCATAATAACGGTCTCTGATTGCGAGATCTCCAGAATATTGCGCCCAGATAATTTCTCCAAAATGGTAGCCATCATACTGGTTCCAGCTTCCGCCGGCGGATAGGTGAATATTTCCTTTTGGAGAATAATTTCCCGACCAGGTAAACCCGTAAAATCTATTGTCCAGCCATCGCCTGCGTATCAGATCTGTGGTGGTAATGGTATCTGAGTGGTTGATCAGGAAAATATCGTTAAATCCGTAATCAGACAGGGATTCATCTTTTCTGTATTGCTCATAATATCCATTTCCTCCGGTATAGTGCAGCGAAAGATTGAGGTTCAGGTTGCGAACCGGCTCTATTGAATAGTGCAGTTGGTAATGATTTTGTAAGTAGTTGTCGGTTTCATTGTCGTAGGTATAATAATTGGATCGCCGGAGTTGTGGATCGTCCAGATAACTTTCTGGGATCCCCCACCAGGCTTGATATGTTTGTTCTTTTCCTGAAAAAATATTCAGTTTAAGCAGGCTCTTTTTTCCATAATAACTGCCTGATACATAGTACGCTTTGAGGTCACTGGATCCGCGGTCAATCCAGCCGTCTGAGGTAATACTGGAAAGACGAGCGTCAAGTGAAAACCGGTCATTGATAAGGCCCGTACCCGCACTAAGTGTATTTTTTAAGGTGTTGAAAGAGCCAAAAGAGTTGGCGATTTCGGTATAAGGTTCATAGGAAAGCGCATTGGTCTGGATATTAATGCTGGCGCCAAATGCTGCGGCTCCGTTGGTGGAGGTTCCCACACCGCGTTGCACCTGAATATTTTCAACCGAAGATGCAAAATCCGGCAAATCCACCCAGAATACCCCATGTGCCTCTGCATCATTGAGGGGGATGCCGTTGATCGTAACATTGGTGCGAGTAGGATCACTCCCCCTGATACGGATCCCAGTATAGCCAATTCCGGCGCCGGCATCTGAGTTTACCACGGTAGAAGGCAATTGATTGAGCAGAAAAGGCAAATCCTGGCCGTAGTTTTGTTTTTGAATTTCGGCCTTATCAAGCATCGAGTAGGTGGTTGCGGTTTTTTCCGAAGCGCGTATTGCCGTAATGCGAACTTCATCTGTTACGGAGATTGTCCGTATCATTCTGAATTCCATATTCAACGCTTGTTTTCCGACTGTAATGGATTGCACCGAAGTGAGAAATTCGGGGGCACTGACCCGAAGGGTATAAGTGCCGGGCATGATGCCCGACAACCGGAACGCGCCAGCCTGGTTGACCGTGCTGAGTTTTCCTAGTTCGACAATGGCAACTTCTGCATGAAGGATTGGTTCCCCCGATGATTTTTGAGTAACAGTACCTGTAATGTCCACCTGTGACCACAGGGTCAGGGGAACAATCCACAGCAACAACTGTAGAGCTAAATGTCTCATTTTGAGTAAATTAATTAACGGTCACACATATGCGGTAAGGGGATAACCGCGAAAAAAAAGTTGTAACCCACAACTCCCTGCGCCTGCATTATCAGGATCAGGTTCTAAGGGTATAATCTCAGCCCCAAAAGAGGAGCACCCCTGTTTCACAACAAAGGTAAATGAATTTTAGGGATTACTTCAAAATATATTTTTCAGGATCAGAACCGGGGCACCGTAAGGCAATCCGCTGCAAAATTTTGTAATTAAAAATATACCATGTGTAAACTATTTATCGTTAAGTGATTATCCGAAGGGCGCATAGTTTTCTTCCTGATTACCCGCTAGTAATTTTTTTTGTATGATGTTACTGACTGAAATCAGACAGCAACTGGTAAGGCAGGCTGTGATCATGCGAATGCGTCCTGATCAGGCCGATCATTCGGAGTTCAGTTCATGGTTTGGAAAAGTGACCTGTGCACTCCCTTCAGAAGATTGGCCTACAGCCAATGGTAAACCCATGTTTGCCCTTTGCCAGATAGATCTTACGGAACTGACTTTCCGGCCTCATTTGCTGGAAGATATGGAAATGATCACGGTATTTGTTGCCGCTGGTATTGGCACCAGTTACTTGTATCCCAATGGTTCAAACTGGCTTTTGCGAGCTTATTCACGAAAAGAAGAATTAATTCCGCTGCCCCTTGTTTCTACCGGGGCGTTAGTGCCGGTGGTACCACTGGTTCCGGAGCCAGTAAGAGACGATTTTCCCTGCTGGGAAGATGTCAATATTGATCTTCCAACGGCTATTGCCGAACATTACTACGACCATTTTTCAACGTTTGATGGTATCAAGCTGGGCGGATGGCCAAGTCTGGTGCAGGCGCGCATCAACTGGCAAAATAACCGGAAATTTGCCGCTGCCAGACCGGAATTTGTTTTTCAGATTGATTCACCTCATTCTGAAAACGTGCTTTGGGGAAATAATGGGGTAGGATATATCGGCCGGGGGACTCGCCAGGGCCACGAGCAGGAGTGGTTTCTCGAATGGCAAAGTATATGATTAAATTCAACAATTCGAGCCTTTTCAGGTTATAAGAATGTGTTGTAACTTTGTCTTATGCTATTTAATCAAAACAAAGAAATTACCGAAAAAAAGGTGCTGGCCGCACTGAGTTACGTAGACGATCCGGACCTCAAAAAGGATCTCGTAACTTTAGGTATGGTCAGGGATATCCGCATAGACGGAAAAAAAGTAAGCTTTTCTGTTGTGCTCACCACTCCTGCCTGCCCGATGAAAGAGGCGATCCGAAGTGCATGTGTCAATGCGATTCACCTGATGATAGATAAAGAGGCCGAAGTGGAAGTAAATATGACGGCACAGGTCACTTCGACACAAAACAATCAGGTATTACCCAACGTCAAAAATATCATTGCGATTTCCTCCGGAAAGGGTGGGGTCGGAAAATCAACCGTTGCTGCAAATCTGGCAGTCGCACTTGCCAATACCGGCGCAAAAGTCGGATTGATCGATGCTGATATTTATGGGCCCAGCATCCCGATTATGTTTGGTTTCGAACTGGATCGTCCGATGATGGAAACCGTCGGCGACCGCGATTTGCTGATTCCTTTCGAAAAATACGGAGTAAAACTGATGTCTATTGGTGTGTTGGTGAGGGCTGACCAGGCCATTGTGTGGCGCGGACCGATGGCTTCAAAGGCTTTGCGTCAGCTTATTTTTGATACAAACTGGGGGGAGATCGATTACCTGCTGGTGGACTTGCCCCCGGGTACGGGCGATATTCACCTGACACTGGTACAGGCGCTTCCCGTGACGGGCGCAATCGTCGTTACGACTCCTCAAAGAGTGGCTGTATCAGATGCGCGCAAGGGCGCGGAGATGTTTCGCAATCCTCAGATCAATGTGCCACTGTTAGGGATTGTGGAGAATATGGCCTATTTCACACCGGAAGATGCGCCGGATAAAAAATATTATATCTTCGGACAATCAGGCGGAGAAGATCTTGCCGAAGCACTGAATATACCCCTGCTCGGAGAAATTCCTCTCATGGAAGGTGTTGCCGAAAACAGCGACAGTGGGCATCCTGCGGCTGTGTATGAAGAGAGTGTGCTGGGAAAAGCCTTTCATGAACTGGCAAAATCACTTGCACAGCAAGTGGCGATACGCAATGCGGGTATGGGGCCGACCGCAAAGGTAGAAGTAGGATTAAATCCCTGATTTTGTTTTATTTGCAGTATGGATGAACAACTAAAGTCGCGTATTGAACTTGCCATTGATTCGGTAAGAAGTTATCTCCAGTCAGATGGAGGCGATGTACGTATTCACCGAATCAGTGAAGATGGTGTTGTCGAGCTGGAATTGCTCGGTAGCTGTGAGTCATGCAGCATGAGTGTAATGACAATGAAAGCAGGGCTGGAGCAGGTGATTTTGAGAGCTGCTCCGGAAGTTACCCGCGTGATTGCGATTAATCAGTCGAATTGAGGAATAGCCGTTTTCGTACTATTTTTCCGTTTTTTTCTCCTCTTTTACCAGAGCCAGTATTCTGTCGTACAGCTCTTCTTCATCGCCGGGTGCATAGGATGTGTGTTGATACACAACTTCTCCTTTACCATTGAGAAGGAAGGTATGCGGAATATTGACCACATTCATTGCCCGCTTCAGGTCGCTGTTTTTATCTAAAATCACTTCATAATCCCAACCACGGCCATAAACGATAGACCTTACGCCCAAACTGGTTCTGGCATCATCTACGGATACCGCAATTACTTTTACCCCGGTTTCTTCCTGCCAGTCGTCGTAAACCTCCTGAATGGTTGACAATTCCTTGATACATGGTTTGCACCAGGTTGCCCAAAAGGAAATAACAATCGGATTGCCATTATTGGAAATCTTGTTCGTATTCATGGCTTCCCCTAAAAGCGTTTCCACATCTACAGACGGAAGCGTCGCATTATTTTGCGCATGGATCATTCCAACCGAAACAAGAAAGCTAAAGAAAAGGATTGATATTTTTTTCATAGTCAGGATTTACGATAGTTTAGGACAAATGTTATTCCTCTTTATGACGGTGAATAAGACCGAAAGTAACTAATACTCAGTTTATTTTGCAAATGGATATTGTTGTAGGGACTTTGTCCTGTTGATTGTATCATCATCAAACAGCAATTGAAGTTTGGCTCAAGCTGATAAATTTGTACCTTTACAGGTCAAAGATTGTACTAAAACAGGTTATTTTTTATAAAAACGATGAAAAAACTAATACTTTTCACTCTTGCACTGATGTTTGGTTCTTCATGGGTTCATGCACAGTCGCTGATTTTTTTGAGTGCTCCCGCTACGGATTCTGTTATTCCGGTGGATCTCATCCCTAATCAGGGTACAGCTGAAGAAGGTGAATTTAAGATTTATTTCAAGCTGATCAATACCACGGGCGATACATTGTCTGTGCAGGCAGACCGTTTGCTCAACAACATGACTCCCGGTCACGGCAGTTTTTTTTGCTGGGATCTTTGTTATGATTCTACCGGCATGAGTAGCCAGTCTCCGATTGATATTATGCCCAACGACACCACGCATTTTGGTCAATATTTGATTTTCCGCCCAAATGGTAAGCCTGGTATCAGTGAAGTTGTTATGCGGTTTACCAACACAGCCAATGGTGAAGATTTTGCGGAAGCTACCTATAAATTTAATGTAGGCGGAGTAGCCGGTATTGAAGATCTGATCGATCCGCGCAAAGCTTTGGGACTCCCGTATCCAAACCCGGCGAATGCACAGATTTCTGTACCGTACGAACTTCCGCAAGGCGTGAAGAAGGCAGAAATTTCCATATACAACCTCATTGGTCAGAAGGTGAAAACCGCAAGCCTTGTCGGTTTTTCAGGTCTGGCAAATCTTACAACCGACCAGCTCAAACCAGGGGTTTATTTTATGTACCTGAAAGTCGATAACCGGGATATTACATCCAGAAAAATCGTGATCTCCCGTTAACAGACCTTCAACCATGAATACTCCCCAGCCGGAAACCTGGTCGGTTAGCGAAGTTACAGCTTATATCAAACACCTCCTCGAAGATGACCCCGCATTGCACGGGGTCAATGTCTCCGGGGAGGCTTCTAATATTACCTACCATCGGTCAGGCCATGTATATTTTAGCGTGAAAGACAAAGACGCACAGTTGAACTGCGTCATGTTTCGCGCGAATGCCATACAGTCGGTGCGGATTCAGGAAGGCGATCAGATTGTGGTTACAGGCGAATTGACCGTCTATGCCCCAAGGGGCAACTACCAGATGGTGGTAAGGGCTGTAAAAAAAGCGGGCCTGGGTGATCTTTTTCAAAAGTTTGTCGAACTGAAAGAGCGACTACAGAAAGAAGGATTATTCGATGTTTCCCGGAAAAAACCCATTCCTTTTTTTCCCGAAACCATTGCCGTCATTACAAGTCCGACCGGTGCGGCCATCAAAGATATCCTGCAGACCCTGGAGAGGCGTTACAACCGGCTGAAGGTGATTGTGATCCCGACTACAGTGCAGGGAGAGCAGGGGGCCCGATCTATTATAAAGAGCCTTCAGCGGGCACAGACAACCGGCGCGGATGTGATTATCCTCGCCAGGGGCGGCGGGTCAATCGAAGATCTTTGGAATTTTAATGAAGAGTCGGTGGCCCGTGCGGTAGCGGCTTCTTCCATCCCTGTCATTTCCGGGGTTGGGCATGAGAGCGATATTACGATCGTAGATTTTGTGGCTGATGTACGAGCTTCAACTCCTACAGCGGCAGCGGAGCGGGCGGTACCGGAGAAGGCAGCCGTATTGGCGACCCTCGATGAATATGAACGACAGATTCGCCACAGCCTTCGGTATTTTATTGACTTTAAAAGGCAGGTACTCGACGATTATGGCAATCGGTTGGAGCAGGCAATCCGCCAGACTGTACGCAACAAACGCCATGAACTGGATCTCCTTCAGGCTACTTTGCGTGGACTGGATGTCACAGACCTTTTGCAAAAAGGTTATACCCTTACGCTTAAAGACGGCGAAATCCAGAAGGATAGTAGCAACATCCAGCCGGGAGACCGAATAGAGACAGTCTTTGCCAAAGGGCGGGTCCAGTCAGAGGTTGTGAAAGAGTAAATGGTTACACCTATACATTATGGAAGAAAAATTTTCGCTGGAAGAAAAACTTGCCGAGATCAGAGCATTGGTAGAAAAAATGCAAAAAGGTATCTCAGACTTCGACAAACAGGTCGAATTGTTTCAGAAAGGCAATCGCCTGATAGAATCATGCAGAGCGTATCTCGATACCGCCGAAATAGAGATTGAAAAACTCATGGAGGAATCCTGAGGTTATTTGGGTAATTCCAGTTTAACCAGTAGATTTGTTCACGACGAAAAGAATAAAGATTTATGAACATCAAGGGAACGCTTTACAAAAAGTATGACGCCGTTCAGGTATCAGATCGCTTTAAAAAAAGAGAGTTTGTTCTGGAGTACAAGGACAATCCGCTTTATCCGCAGTATATCTCTTTCCAACTGACGCAGGATCGCTGCGATTTGATGGAATCATACCGGGAGGGAGATGCACTCGACGTGGAGTTTAATATCAGAGGCAGAGAGTGGACCAGCCCACAAGGCGAAGTGAAGTATTTTACTACGCTTGAAGCCTGGCGTCTCAGCCCGGTACAGGCTACAACTCAGAGCGGCGGTTTTGAACCTACGCCTACACCGCCCCCTGACGCGCTGAATGTAAGTGATCTTCAAGATGAAGACGATCTTCCATTCTAAAAAACTAACATTTTGCCGGTAAACCTTAGTAGGGTAAGGTAAGCGCCTGTTTATAGCACAGTTTTGAAGCATGCAACCTCTCAAAACGTCGAAAATGGCTATATTATGGGATTATCTGAAATTCTATTACCTTGGCTTTGTGAAAAAATATTCCAGTTACATCGAAAATTTTTTTCTGGATAACAATCTTCTTATATTTCTAACATAGTTTTTATTCTGATAGTTGAATGATTTAGATAAGATAGTTTGACTTTTGAATTGAATTTCCAAACTTTATCTATGTCAAAAACTATTTAAACCGAATATATGGATATGGCCAATTATAAAAGTGTAATGCTTGTTGACGATAACGAGATCGACAACATTATTAACGAGAAAATTATTGAGGCTAACAGCTTCGCAGATAATATCCTTGTATTCCAGACTGGTCAGGATGCCCTGGATTATCTTGCTGCTAATCAGGACAATGAAGCTGAACTCCCGGAAATCGTATTCCTGGATATTAATATGCCGATCATGGATGGATTCCAGTTCCTGGAAGATTTTGAGAAGTTTTCCGAAAAGGTTCTGGAAAAATGTAAAATCATCATGTTATCTTCATCGATCAGCCCTAAAGACATTGACCGGGCCGCCAGTAGCCGTTTTGTGAAAAAATATCTCAACAAGCCGCTCAATTCCCGGTACCTGGAGGCTATTACCATTTAGGCTGTTTCCTCTTAAGAAATACAAAAACCAACACAAAAGATCATTCTTTCTTCTGGAGAGAATGGTCTTTTTTTTGCCCAAACCTGAAATAAAAAAAAGCAGAAGTGATGAACTCCTGCTTTCTGAAATTTGAATACTATCCGTTTGCTACATTGATAGTGATGTTGATTCTTCCCGCATAAAAATCGCCTCAAGATCAAGATCTTCCAGCAATGCGTATCTGCCGACATTCATTTCATTCCATTTCTCTATATTCATCTGCAGATTTTTGTTACGGGTACGAGGTTTTCCGCCCAAAGCCACACTCAGTATTTTGAGCAATACCTTTGCGTGTTCGTATTTGTTCATGGTATTTTTCCGCAACTGCCGCTGAAGACTGAGTATCAGCTGATTGGCCAGATCAAAATCTTCCATTTTTACATAACATACAGCGAGGAAAAATTTGACCTCAAGGTCTGTGTGAATATGTTTACGCAGGTTCACATCATTGCGGAGATTGTAAAGCAGCCGCGACGCTTTTTTATAGTTTTTGTCAGCAAAATGAGCATGAGCCATAAACATATTGAAGTTTACAAAGAATGTAATCCGGTATGGCTCAATTTCAATCTGAGAAATATAATCCTCGACATCCTTGATCATCTGGCTGATCGTGTTGGTGCGGATATGATAACGCAACTTCTGATAAAGGAATAGCGAAGTATTGGCGTTGAAGTGATAACGGGTCAGCAATTCCTCAATTTTATAGTCCAGAATTTCAAAGTAAATTTTGGACTTGTCTCTGATCTGGTTTGCGTCGTAGTAAGTAAAACGCAGGAAGTTGAAAAGAATGTTGATATTGAGGTAAAAAGCATCATCCTTGTATTCGCCGAGAATCTCAAAAGCTTTTTCAAACATTTTGTCGATATCCTCTACTTCACAGCGAATCGACTCAGGGATTTCGATAAATAACTTGGCGAAAATATGGATGACCGTTTTGAAAATGTACAGCCGGTGAGACTCATAGAGATTATTGAGGTTGTCAATTTTCTCCATTACCCGGATCATTTCAATATGGTCTTTGTCTTTGCGGTTCAGGAAAAATGAATCGTATGCACGGAAGAACTGAACAACCAGGTCGAGGGCTTTGTCCATCGCAACGGCATAAGCCACCTGTTGATTGTATCTGCTTTTATAGTAAAGATGGTTTTCATCAAAGGCATGCAGGTTTTGCAACTCCTTGTAAACAATCATCAGGCCATAAGGAAAGTCAAACTTCACGAGTTCCTTCTCCAGTTTGCGCAGTGCTGCTACCGAAATTTCCCGGGGATTGTTAAACACAAGGTCATTGACGGCCAGAACCCGTCGCATTACGTGAAGGTTGGGATCTCCTACACGGTTGAGCAAAAAAGCCTCAACCTTTTGGTTGAGCCGGGACTTCAGCACATAAAATGCTGAAGGTGTAATGTCAAAAGAGTCCAGAAATTCCTTGTCAGGTGTTTCTGGGTTTTCACGGATGATTTTCAGGAATGCTGCGCTCTTATCTGCTTTATTGGCAGTAAAAGTTGAGTAGATTTCCTCGAATTCTTCATCGGTAAGCTGGCTGATGATTTTGTATAGATCCATAATTAAAGTTTTGGGGTCGTTGATGATAAATACCAATCAGATACTCAATAGCAGGACACAGCATTGGAATCAGGAGCAAAATCAGGGGTCGTAATTGTCAATAAAGAAGACAATGCATAACGCTTTCAATTACAATCTACAAAGGTTTTTGAAAAAAACTACACGTTTTTTACACTTTGTATTCAAAACTCATTTTTGGAAGACTCATTTTCATTTTTGAAATGGCCATTTTCGATTTTTGTTATGTCATTTTTCAAATTTGGCGATTCAAAAACACTTTTTTCAAAAAACTTTCCGAAAATTATCTCAAACTATTGTGTTTTTCCATTGAATATCACCTGCATTATTACATTGCTACAGATGGTAGTTTTTCTTCTGTAGGGGCAAACTATTTTCGTATCGCATCAGTTTTAGGATAATCACCGCTTTATTCAGAAATTTGTGCCAATACATATCCTTCCTATGGACACGCAAAAACCTTATTGTCTTTCTCCTTTTTCTTATCGCCGTATTCCCACCCGTGAAGTGTCTATCGGCGATACTCCGCTCGGCGGCAATAACCCCATCCGCATTCAGTCAATGACTACGACTGATACGATGGACACGATCGGGACAGTCGAACAGTCGATCCGGATGGTAGAGGCCGGATGTGAATATGTGCGCATCACCGCACCAAGTAAAAAAGAAGCCGCCAATCTGGCTGAGATAAAAAAAGAACTTCGCCGCAGAGGTTATCGCGTTCCGCTTGTAGCCGATATTCACTTCACACCGAATGCCGCTGAAATCGCAGCAAGAATCGTGGAGAAGGTGCGGGTGAATCCCGGCAATTATGCAGATAAGAAAAAGTTTGAAACGATAGAATACACGGATATTTCTTATCAGGCTGAACTGGAGCGTATCTATGAGCGGTTTTCACCTCTGGTAAAGATCTGTAAAGAAGAGGGAACGGCGATGCGCATTGGCACCAATCACGGTTCGCTTTCTGACCGGATCATGAGCCGCTATGGCGATACCCCCATGGGCATGGTCGAATCTGCGATGGAGTTTGTCCGGATTTGTGAAGACCATGGGTTTTATAATGTTGTCATCTCTATGAAAGCATCCAACCCACAGGTTATGGTACAGGCATACCGCCTGTTGATGCAACAAATGCTGGAAGCCGGGCAGGTTTACCCGCTTCACCTCGGTGTTACCGAGGCCGGTGAAGGCGAAGATGGCCGAATCAAATCTGCGCTGGGAATCTCTACACTTTTGATGGATGGCATCGGCGACACCGTCAGAGTGTCGCTCACCGAAGACCCGGAACACGAAGTGCCTGTAGCAAAGTTTCTCGTCGATCACGCACTCCGTAATGCCAAAGCCAGGAAAGATGAAATTCTGCCGACATTTCCCTGGAACCCTTACACCTTCAAGCGAAGAGAATCTAGCGAAGTACTCAACTTTGGTCATACACAAGTACCTCGTGTCGTTGCAGATATCCGCCATAATCATAGTTCCGCTGCGGCTCTCAAGGAAGTCGGCTACTCTTATATCCCCGCTTTGGATAAATACAACTTCAGCGATGTGGCTGCGGATTTTGTCTTTCTGGGCGATCATATTCCTCCTTACGAATTGCCCGGTGGACTAAAGAAGGTGTATAACTACGCCACATGGCGTCTTCTGAACGATAGGAAAACCAGCTTTCCGGTTTTTCCCTCTGCTCAATCTTTCGTCGAATCACCCGAAAAAAGTGATTCTCTCAATTTCATCATCGTGCGTGATGAAACCCTGAATGAAACCTGTGCATGGAAATCCTCGCTCACAAACTGTGTACTTGTACTCTCTGCTTCGGGAACCCAACCTGCCTATGTATGGCGGCAGCAGATCATTCGCCTGATGGAAAATGGGCTGAATCAGCCGATTATGCTGAAAATGGCAGCTCCGGCAGACTCATTTGCATGGTACAACGATCAGACTCTTCCTGAGTATGTGCGTATCAGTGAAAATGCCAAAACACAGCTTACGTTGGCTGCGAATGGAAGTACGCTCCTGGTCGACGGCCTGGTGGACGGTATCTGGATTGAAGAAGCCGATGATTGCCGGGTAAGAGCAACTTTCGGTATGCTTCAACTTGCCAGGTTGCGTATTACCAAAACGGAGTATATTTCCTGTCCATCCTGTGGCCGTACGCTGTTTGATCTGCAGGAAACAACTGCCCGCATACGAAAACGCACCGAACATTTAAAGGGCGTTAAAATCGGGATTATGGGTTGTATTGTCAACGGACCGGGTGAGATGGCTGATGCCGATTACGGTTATGTGGGAGTCGGACCTGATAAAATTGCCCTTTATCGTGGTCAGGATATTGTCGAAAGAGGCGTGCGCACAGCCGATGCGGTAGATAAACTGATTGACCTCATCAAAGAAGACGGTAATTGGGTAGAGCCTGCACTGGCGGATCAGAAAGCCTGAATTTTCCGCAATAAAAATTTTCTCCCTGCTATTTTATTTGTAGCAGGGATTTTTTATGTTTCATAATAAATGCAGGAACTTTGTGATTTTTATTTTGTAACAATTTTCCTTGCAAAAGCACAATTTCCATTACACATTTTAATATCCAAAGCCTTATGAAGCACTATTTGTTTACGATTCTTTTGAGCTGTGTGTCTGTTTTTTCTTTTGCCCAGACAAGAGGCATAAATTATCAGGCAGTAGCACGCGATAACACTGGGGCAATACTGGCCAGCCAACCTATAAATGTGGCTTTTCTGATCCGGTCGGGTGGAACTGCCGGGACGGTTGTTTATCAGGAGACCTTTTCCACTAATACCAATGCCTTTGGATTAATCAACCTTGAAATTGGGGCGGGCACTCCGGTGATTGGTACATTTGAGGCTATCGACTGGGCTTCTGATCGCCATTTTCTGGAAGTGCTGTTCAATGGAGCTACTGCCGGTACGCAGGAACTCGTCTCTGTCCCCTATGCCAAAGTGGCTACGGACATGCAGCTGGGCTCACTCACGGATGTGAATGATCCTGGTGCTTCAAATGGAGAGGTTTTAAAATGGAATGGCACAGAATGGGCACCTGCAAACGATGCAGTCAACGACGCAGACGCAAGCACCACCAATGAGATACAGTCGCTGTCTCTCTCCGGCACAACGTTGAGTTTGTCCCTGGGTGGCGGTTCTGTTGTACTTCCTTCCGGAGGCGGTAGCTATTCCGCAGGTACAGGAATCAGTATCTCCGGCTCCAATGTAATTACCAATACCGGAGACACCGACGCATCCAACGATATTACCAATAGCACAGGGGCAGGTGGAGATTTGGGCGGATTGTATCCCAATCCAACCGTTACGGGAATCCGCACGGTAGGGGTTTCTGTCACTTTACCTTCCAACGGACAGGTGCTGAAATACAATGGCTCGCTTTGGGCACCGTCGGCAGACGCAGTCAACGACGCAGACGCAAGCACCACCAACGAAATCCAGACGCTGTCTCTCTCCGGTACAACGTTGAGTTTGTCCCTGGGTGGCGGTTCTGTTGTACTTCCTTCCGGAGGCGGTAGCTATTCCGCAGGTACAGGAATCAGTATCTCCGGCGCCAACGTAATCACCAATACCGGAGACACCGACGCCTCCAACGATATTACCAATAGCACAGGGGCAGGTGGAGATTTGGGCGGATTGTATCCCAATCCAACCGTTACGGGAATCCGCACGGTAGGGGTTTCTGCCACTTTACCTTCCAACGGGCAGGTGCTGAAATACAATGGCTCGCTTTGGGCACCGTCGGCAGACGCAGTCAACGACGCAGACGCAAGCACCACCAACGAAATCCAAACGCTGTCTCTCTCCGGCACAACGTTGAGTTTGTCCCTCGGCGGCGGTTCTGTTGTACTTCCTTCCGGAACCAGCAGTCAGTGGACCACCAGCGGATCCAATATTTACTACAATACCGGCAATGTGGGGATTGGCGATGCCTCCCCGCTTTCGACTTTTACAGTGGGTAATGGCGATAAATTTCAGGTAAGTGGTACAGATGGCGATATTACCTTTACTGATGATGATGCAAGTATTCGGTTTCCCGCCACAGCCGCTCCCAATAGCCCGATGATCTATATGTTTGCATCCGGTACAGCCAATGCTGACCGTATGGTAATTGCACATTCACCGGGTTTTCCTACCTGGGGTATGGAATACAAAGATACCTCAGATGTTATTTTTCTCCGTTCCAACAGTGCGAGACAATTTTCCTTTGCGCTAAGTCCTGGTAATATGGGTATAGGAACAGAAAGCCCTTTATGGCCATTGGATGTGGTAGGCCGGATCCGTTTGCAATCCAAAGGAACGCTCAACAACTCCGCGGGTATATGGTTTTCCAACCTTGCAGGCACGTTTAACCGGGCATTTTTTGGTATGTCGGAGCCTGATTCAATAATAGGTATTTACAGTCAGCATTTGAATAAATGGGCGATCGAATTTGAGGTGATGCGCGAGCCCCGTATTGGGGTGAATATCCCTGCCGGTTCGCCCCCCCGTGCAGAAATACATATTTACCATACCAATTTCGGCGGATCCAATGATGGGTTTCGTCTCCAGAATGAAGGCGCCAACAGTCACTATTGGAACCTGTACACATCCAATAGTACCGGAGATCTTGAGTTTTACAAACAAGGAATCAAACGCGCGACTATCAATCAAACTTCCGGTGCGTTTACCGCTGTTTCTGATGCACGTCTCAAAACCAATATCAGTGCGCTGGGAGCAGTTATGCCTTCTGTCATGAACCTTCAGGCCAAAACCTATCAGTATATTGACGGGGAGGACCGGAGATTTTTTACCGGTTTCCTGGCACAGGAGCTTAAAGACGTTTTTCCCCAGTTTGTATTTTATGGAGGCGATGACCAGGTGCTTTATACCGTAGATTATGGAAGTATGAGTGTGGTTGCACTAAAAGCAATTCAGGAACAGCAGGCTGAAATTGACGATTTACGGCAAATAGTGAAAAGTTTGCAGGAGGAAATCGAAAAGCTGAAAGACAAGTAGTTTACGGGTTGTTTTACTCAAGATATGGAAAAAATCCCCTGGTAGTAATTATACAATCAGGGGATTTTTTTGACTGATCTTGCAGCATTAAATGTTTATTGGAGGAATAAATTTTTCTTTCATTTAAAATTCGTACATTTGTTGAAGCTTTCGTGAATCAAGCAAAAACAGGAAAGCATTCAATCTCAAGCTCCTTCGTACAAATCAATCATGCAGGAGCTCTTATCCCAACCAATGATATCTTTTGAAAATCTCGGGCTTATTGAGCCCATCCAAAGGGCTTTAAAAACCGAAGGTTACATTAAGCCAACTCCTATCCAGGAACAATCTATCCCGATCATACTTGACAGAAAAGACTTGTTAGGCTGTGCTCAGACAGGAACCGGAAAAACCGCAGCTTTCTCTATTCCGATTCTGCAGATTTTGCATGAACAAAAGCAAAATGAAACGAGACGGGACCGCCATATCAAAGCACTGATTGTTACGCCGACCCGCGAACTCGCTATCCAAATTGATGAAAGTATTCAAGCTTATGGTCGTTTTACCGGCCTGACGCATTCCGTAATTTTTGGTGGTGTTTCGCAAAGACCCCAGCTGAGTGCCCTCCAGAGAGGGGTAGATATCCTCGTGGCAACACCGGGGCGTTTACTCGATCTGGTAAATCAGGGTTATATCAACCTTAGCCATCTGGCTATACTCGTCCTCGATGAGGCTGACCGTATGCTGGACATGGGCTTTATCCATGATGTGAAAAAAATTCTGGCATTGGTGCCGCCTAAAAGACAATCTTTGTTCTTTTCCGCGACCATGCCACCTGCCATTGTAAAACTTGCAGGTACCATTCTTCAAAATCCTGTGAAAGTTGAGGTTAATCCTATCGCTTCCACGGCAGAGAAAGTGCAGCAGTCTGTTTATTTTGTAGATAAAGACAAAAAAGGCCCGCTTCTCATTCACGTGTTGAGTGGCCCGGAAGTATCGTCCGCGTTGATCTTTACCCGTACCAAATATGGCGCAGATAAGCTGGCAACATTTCTCAATCGCGCTGGTGTGAAGTCTGATGCCATTCACGGCAATAAATCTCAGGAGGCGCGCCAAAAAGCCCTGAATAATTTTAAGAAGGGGAAAACCCGTGTGCTCGTAGCGACAGATATCGCTTCCAGAGGAATTGATGTGGATGATTTATCACACGTCATCAATTACGAAATTCCCAATGTGCCCGACACGTATGTACACCGTATCGGTCGTACAGGTAGAGCCGGAGCAGAAGGTATCGCTTTATCTTTTTGTGATTCGGAGGAAATGGTTTATCTCAGAGATATTCACAAACTGATTGACCAGACGGTACCCGTAGTGGAGGACCATCCTTTTCCGATGATGAAAAAGATGTCGATGAAACCGGCGCCCTCGCCTAAACAAAAAAGAAACAACTTTTCCCCCGGAAAACGCAGAAAGGTGTACGGAAGAGTATCCTGATACTGAACTGATCGTTTACAATATGTTCCGGAGAAAATCAGCGGAAAAGCTTGATTCTCTCCGGAACATTTTCTTTCGGAATTATAAAGTAATTGGGAGAAAGTAATCTTTCCGAAGGGATGCAGAAACCACCAGGGACACAAAGGCCTCACAAAGGGCACAAGGAAACTGCGCTTTGTGCCCCTTGAGACTTCCTTGTGCCCTTCGTGGTTTATCCCAATAAGTTGATAATTCCGTTTTCTTTTGCCTATACCCCGTTTCCCTTAAGGGTAGAAAGGAATTCCACCAAATCTCTGATTTCCCGCCGATTAAGTATATTTCCCATCGCCGGCATGCTGGAAGGCGCATTTTGCCGGTCAGATATGTCCGCCTTTAATACTTTTTCGGGCACGTGATCTCCGATCCGGATCATCATATAGGAAGCGGTTTCTTCCAGCAGAACCCCATTTTTCTTACTTCCGTCTTTCATACTGAGCATGACGATCCCATAACCGGGAGCAAGCTGTGCGCCCGGGTCAACCAACGATTCCAGCAATTTTTCCCGCGATAATCGGTTACCAACTTCGGCAAGGTTGGGGCCTACCGTTGCTCCACCTTCTCTGATCGAATGGCAACGGGTACACATCGCACTTTCATTCCGGGAAAAAATCTGCCTTCCTTTTTGTTCGTCGCCTCCTTTTAAAGCTTCTGTATATGACGCCACAACTCCTTGCGCTGTTTGTGATTTTTTCCAGGCTCCGGCGCGGGATTGCAGGGTTTCAGATGATTTTTTTTCTATCGCCTCAAGTAGATCCAGTTGTATTTCTCCGGCCAGTTTACCTGTTTCCAGTTGTGTTAATAGTGAAGAGAATAATGCTTCGGTAGCATTTTCCGGCAATTTCCCCAGTGCTTCAAGGGCAGTTTGTTGTTCCCCTGTCGTGCCTTTTTCGATGACCAGGTTGAGCAATTCTACCTTTTTTTCATCAGATATAGACAATTGACCAGTAAGACCCAGGCCAGTCATTCGTACCAGTGGATCCCGGTCTTTAATTGCAAGTTGTACGACGGTTTCCATATCGGAATAACCCAACCTGAAAAGCCCGTCCAATGCAGCCGATCTGACTTCTGCCGCCGGATCATTTTTCAGAATCGCTGCCATACCTGTTGTCGATTCTTTCAGGTGAAGGCGTGCGGCGGCATCCATGGCGGTGATTTTTACCAGGCTGCTTTTGCTTTTGAATAATTGCGGAAGAATGCCGCCCAGCACAAGCTGTGCATGGGTAGTGTCCTGAACAATTTCTCCATGATAAAACCCATCGACTCTATCCACAACGGAAGGTTTGGGCCATGTACCTATAACTGCGATGGCCTCGGATATTAAGACCTCGCTGTTTTTATTGTTGAGGGAAAAGTCTGCAAGTGCCTGGATATTTTCATCTTTTCCCAATCGAAGATTGGCATTGATTGCCCGACGGATCAGGGGTTCATTGACAAATACCGGCGAATGGAGATATGCTGCGAGTGCAGGTAGGGCTGCTTCGATACCGCCATCGTCATTGATGGCTTTGGCAGCTTCTGTGACGATCCACTCGTCCTTGTCCTGTAGAAATAGCCTGACCTCCTGTGCGCGCATCCTGCGCAATGCTACCAGCGCTGCGATTCTGACTGCGCGCGAGGGATGGGTCGATAGTTCAGACAAAGGACCGCGACGATCGATTCTGGCTAATGCAATGGCTCCTGCGTGGCGCAGGTAAATATCTGCGTCATTATTTTTTTCCAGCATCTGCACGATAGGATAAATCGCCTGGACATAAGCCATTCGTCCCAAAGCCTCGGTTGCAAAAAATCTCACACGGGCTGCAGTGTCGTCCAATAAAGGAATAATCGCATCTGCTGCCGCCTGATATCGCACTTCACCCAGCCATCGTGCTGCCTGTGCCCTGATTTCAGGATCATTGTCTGCTAATAATGGCTGTAAGGATTCTGCTAATCCTTGCTCTTGCTGTGCCAGCTGGGCAATGCCCCAGATCGCATGAACCCGTGCAAGTTGAGGATTTTCGATGCTGAGTGCATTTTTGAATACAACATTTCCTTCCCGACCTTTTGCTACCAGCGCAAACTGAGCTTTCTGTCTGATCCGTTTGTCTTCATGATGCAGAAAAGCTGCCAGGTCGTCATTCATACGGAGGGTAAAATCTTCGGCCAGCAGCGTTTTTACCTCTTGTCTGATGGGGGATTCTGCTATTCCCGGCGCATCCAGCTTCCATATTCTGCCATACTTTTTGGGCGCCCAGCCATCGATCCAGTCTGCGACATACAGTGCACCGTCAGGCCCAAAATCCAGTCCGGTAGCCAGTAATAAACCCAGTATTTTTTCTTCCTTTTCAAAGGCGAATCCAGCCCCGTTGGGTTTTAACTGAAATGCCCATACGTTGGAGCGGGCAGGCGTTCCGGTAAACTCTGCAAAAAAGAAGTGGTTTTTATACTTTGCACTCAGGGCCGTACCCGGATTGTATTTCATCCCTGTCGGACCATTGTGATAGTTGCGGATGGGAGGAAGAATATGTGCTGCCTGACCTTCCCAGCGCGGAATATACATTTTTTCGTCCATCCAGACTTTGTAGGTATTGTTGTCGGGATCGGAGTATTTGCCAAACTGCCAGTTGGTGCGCCAGCCGGAATCTGAGCCGTCCACGAGGTAAACCAATCTTTCGCTTTCACCGGGATGATCGCCGTCATTGTCAACTGAAATCAAATTACCGTAATCGTCAAAGGCAAATTCGTGGGTATTTCTCAACCCCGCAGCAAATACTTCAAAGTCACTGCCGTCTGTGTTACAGCGGAAGATTGCACCCTGATTGGCATAGTCCCAAACTTTTCCCTTTTGGTCAACCACATACGATCCTATATCGCCAATTCCCCACCAGATTTTTCCATCGGGCCCTATGGTCAGCCCTGACATATTATGTCCGCCAAACCCAATATGAACCCCAAAGCCCGTATGGAGAAGTTTTTTTTCCTCAATGATTCCGTCTCCGTTTTTATCGGTCAACCGCCAAAGTTCAGGCCCTACGCCTACAAAAATATACCCGTCATGCACGACCATTGCCCCGGCTACGTCGGAAATTTCCTGATGAAAATCCTCCACGACAACTGCTGCGTAGTCTGCAATTCCGTCGCCGTCACGATCCGCTATTTTGAAGACCCGTTCTTTGTCGATGGTAAGGTCTTGCCAGTCGCGGGAGCCATCGCCATTTTTATCATCCAGCCAGGGATTTTCATCACTGTTTTCCGGTGATAGGGTAGTGTGGAGAAAGTTTTTCCGGTCTTCTACGGTTTTAAAGGAAATGGACGAAATCATCCAGTTTCTATGTCCGCGAATATCGAGTTCTGAACCTCTTCTGCGTCCGGTACTGGAGATATAAGCTTCGCCTTTTCCATTTATTGAAAGCGCAATCGGATCCGGTGCCAATGAATCAGACGCCCACAGACTTAAGGTGAGTCCTTCGACAACTTCAGCCGAAACCCCAGCTCTGATGGCAGTTGCGAGGCTATCAGCCGTTTGGGTATCCAGGCTGATAGCGGAAGGTGTTGGCACCGGTTTTTCGCACGCCAAAAAGCCGGTGCCTGTCAGCAGTATGAGCGATACCCGAAGGAAAGTGGCAATCTGAAAATTCATGTATAGCCGGAAATAATAAATAGTATAAAGTTATTCTCCGTGTCCTTCCGCAACCTGGGGCGCTTCTTTGAGCGTCGAGATAAACTCCACGACATCGCGAAGATCTCTACGGGAAAGAATCGTACCCATGGGTGGCATAGAAGACGGGGCATTGGTTCTTGTGGCGACTTTATTTTTGGGAACCTTTACAGGCTCTGCGTCTGCTGTTTTGACGGTAATCATATCAGCGGTTTCACCAAGCAGCGTACCAATGGTTTTGTTGCCATCGGTAAGCTCCAGGGATACTATCCCATATCCTGAAGCCAGTTGTGCGCTGGGGTCAACCAGTGATTCGAGAATCTGCTCACGGGTAAGCCGAAGTCCCACCTGATCGAGATTGGGGCCTACATCTCCGCCGTTGCCTCTGATTACATGACAGCGAACACACTGGGCTGCCGCATTGCGGTATACAACCTGTGCGCCGCGCCGCGCATTTCCACCGAGTAAGGCATCTGCATACTGGTTGACAGGCGAACTGCCGGCCTGACTTTCCTGATAGGTTTTCAACCTGCCGGTCAGTGATGTATTGCCACTGGCTTCGATCGCTTCTGCAAGGTCGAGGCGGATTTCCGGGCGCACTTTCCCGTTTTCCAGTTTGCCGAGCATATCTTCAAATAAAGGCTGGGTAGCCGCCTGGGGCAGTTTTCCCAGGGCACTCAGTGCGCTTTGTTGTTCGGAAGCTGAGTTCCCCGCCAATACCAGTGAAAGGAGGTTTACTTTTTCTGCATCGGGTAAGCTGAGTCGTGGGATCATGTCCAGTCCGGCTGATCTTACACTGGCTTCTTTATCTTTCAGCGCAACCTGCACCGCAGCAGCAATTTCGCTGTACTCCATATTTACCAGTGCTTTCAGCACAGTTTCGCGCACGTCAGCCTCTTTGTCACTTTTCTGCATCGCCAGCAATTGGGGAACCATTTCTGTGATTTTCAGGTGTCCGGTAGCTTCTATTGCAGCCATTTTCACCAGTGAACTTTTATCTGCCAGCAGTGGCTGGAGGATCGGCTCTGTCACTTTTCGTACAGGCGCTGCGTCGCGGGGGGTAAGTCCGCGGTTGCGTCCGTCCACCCGGTCGAGAACCGAAGGATTGGCCCAGGTGCCTAGCGTAGCCAGGGCTTCTGCCCGCATGGCTTCGGGCGCATCCGTACGTTTTGCGTAGTCTGCCAGAATTTTCATGTTTTCTTCGCCGCCTGTCCGAAGGTTGGCGTTGATTGCACGGCGCACAAATGGTTCATTGGTAAATGTGGTTCCTTCGAGGGCTTTTGCCAGTGCCGGGAGGGCTGGTTCAATGGACAAATCGTCATTGATGCCACGCGCAGCTTCTGCGACAATAAAGGCATCGCTATCCTTGAGAAATACGGCAATCCCCGGATCCTGCATTCTTCTGAGGGCAACTACAGCTGCGATTCGCAGTGCGCGGGAAGGATGACTGGCTAAAGCTACCACAGGTGCGGGCTTATTGATGCGCGCCAGGGCACATGCGCCTGCATGGCGCAGATATCCATCTTTGTCGTCATTGGCAATGAGCATATCGATAATCGGCTGAATAGCCGGCACATAGGCGATCCTTCCCAATGCTTCAGCGGCAAAAAACTGCACGCGGAGTGAAGGATCTTTCAGCAGTGGGACAATCGCATCAGCTGCAGCGGCATAACGTACATCACCCAGCCATCGTGCTGCCTGTGCCCGTATTTCGGGATCGGCGTCTGTCAGCAGCGGAATAAGCTTTTCCGATGCTTTGGCATCTTTCCTGGCGATCTGACTGATTCCCCAGATGCCATGTACACGGGCGAGTTGGTTTTCTGTTTGAGTAATGGCTTTTTCCAAAACTTCCAGTCCTTTATTTTCTTTTTTGGCGAGGGCAAACTGTGCTTTCTGGCGAACCCGTTTGTCAGGGTGGCTGAGAAAAACCAGCAGATCGTCGGGGGATTTTTTATTGAAGTCTGTGGCAATCAGGGTTTTTACTTCCTGCCGCATGGCAGAAGACGCTTCACCGGGGGTATCGAGTTTCCAGATACGGCCGTAGTCTTTGGTTCCCCATCCCTGAATCCAGTCTGCCACATATAACGCCCCGTCGGGGCCAAAATCAATGCCGGTAGGTAATATTCCACCCAGTACTTTTTCTTCTCTGTCAAAGGCAAAAGAAGCGCCATCTGGTTTTAACTGGAAGGCCCACAGCGGAGAACGTGCAGCATTTCCCACAAATTCGACAAAGAAAAAGTGTTTTTTCCAGCGCTCTCCCAATGCCGTTCCCGGATTGTACTTCATGCCGGTAGGGCCATTGTGATAATTTCTCAGAGGGGGGGTGATATAGGCTGCTTGTCCGTCCCAGCGAGGTTTGAACAGTTGTTCGTCCATCCATACTTTGTAGGTATTGTTGTTGGGGTCGGTGTATTTGCCAAACTGCCAGTTGATGCGCCATCCGGAGTCGGATCCGTTGACTATATATACGAGTCTTTCGCTTTCTCCGGGGTGGTCGCCGTCGTTGTCCACGCTGATGAGGTTGCCGTATTCGTCGAATGTAAATTCGTGGGTATTGCGTACACCTTTTGCAAAAACCTCAAAATCGCTGCCGTCAGGGTTGGCTCGAAAAATTGCGCCTTCATTGGACTGGTCCCAGATTTTGCCTTCCTGGTCTTTGATATAAGAACCAATATCGCCGATGCCCCACCAGATTTTTCCATCTGGGCCAACCGTGAGTCCCGACATACCGTGTCCGCTAAAACCTACATGTACAGCGTAGCCATGACTGATTGACATTTTCTCTTCGAAAATCCCGTCGTTATCGCTGTCTTTGAGTCGCCATACGTCAGGGCCGACACCAATAAAGAGATACCCGTCGTGGATCAGTACAGCACCTGCCACGTCGGTAATTTCGTCGTTAAAGTCTTCTACTACGAGCTGTGATACGTCGGCGATGCCATCGTTGTCGGTATCTTCTATACGGAAAATTTGCTCCTTTTCAACAGCAAGGTCTTTCCAGTCATGGCTCCCATCTTTATTGAGATCGGGCAGCCAGTCATTTTTTTCGCTGTTTTCCGGAGCGAATATTTTATGCAAAAATGCCCGTCTTTCCTCTACATTTCTGAGGGAGACAGACTCTGTGATCCAGTCCTGATGACCGCGGATATCAAACTCTGAGTTTTTCTGCCGGTTGGTTCTGGAGACATATGCCCGGCCCTTCTCATCAATGCTAAGTCCAATCGGGTCTGGCGCAAGCGAGTCCGATGCCCAAAGCGTAAGTTCCAGCCCTTCGGCTACTTCTACTGAAACATTGCTGCGAATAGCTTTTGAAAGGCTGTCTGCGGTAGCCTGGGAAAGGGTGGTCGCCTTAAGTGCAGACTGTTTGGTCCGGCAGGCATTGAATGCCAACCCCAAAATCAGGGAAGAGAGGAAAGCAGGTAAAAAAACCTGGCGGAGTATTAGTAGTGGTGATCTCATGACAAGTAAAGGATTAGATAGCCAAGGTAATATTTCAAATAGAAACCTACAGATAAAATAATAGAAAAATCGTTTTTACTTCCGGATATCAAGGACCGGGTAGAAATATAATTCGTAATTTCTACTTAGACCTGCTGCTCTTTATCAGTAAGGTTGCCCCACTAATCCCGGCAATACCCATCTTCCCATTGGTTTTGTTTTTTGGATAGATGAGGAATTCGAATTAAATTGATAGAATCCTCCAAACAAAATCACTCCCAATGTCAGATATCAACCGCTGGAAAACCGTTCTGAAAATCGAAACCGGTGGGCATACCGGAAGTATTGCTGAGCTTCTGCTTACATCCGACGGCCAGAAAATCGTAACATCCAGCGAGGATAAAACCATTCGGGAATGGGATGTCAAAACGCTAAAGGAAACCCGGAAAATCCTTGGGCAGGTTGGGCCGGGTGTCTCAGGCGAAATCAAGTCAATGGCACTTACCCCGGATGATAAATACCTGGCTGTCAGTGTGTATACTGGTGACAATGACCAATGGGGACATATTCCCTATCCTCCGGCATCGGTCGTTGTTAGAATTTACGATTTTGAAGCCGGCAAACTGGAGAAAGTGCTTGTATCCGGCCACACCAATGCGATTTACGGAATGGCCTTCAGTGAGGATTCCAAATACCTCGCTACCGGTGCAGAAGATCACTCTGTAAGAATATGGGACTTTGCCCAGGTACTCAGCGTGTCCGATCCTCAACCTGAACATATCATTTCCAATAATAATATTCAGCGCCCAAACGCAGTCAGGTTTATTAAAACTGCGGATGATTACCAGGTAGTTTATGCCGATTATAGCGAATATATAAAGTCGATCAGCCTGTATTCGCTCCGTCAGCAAAAAGTACTGGCTACTTACAGGGATGAGGATCGGCTTCTGTATATCGCGGTAAGTCAAGACTATATCGCAGCATGTGGTTATGCAAGACATATTCTCATTTTTGACAAGAACCTGAATTTCAAAAAAACTATTGATACGGAAGGAGGGCCCGCAGACCTCGATTTTTCGCCCGACGGAAAACTCCTGATCGCCGGCGGGAAAATTACCACAGATAATGATCCTGTACGGGTAAATGTGTATGAGGCCGGCAATGATTTTCGACTGGTCTATTCTTTTGAGAAACACGATGCAGATACTCAGGCTGTTGTATTTCAGGACAATGAAACAGCGATCACCTGTGGGGGCAATCATAAGGAAATAATGATCTGGAAAGCCCGGACCGGTGAGGTTTTGGGAACCATCAAACCCAAGGGAAGTACCATTTTCTCTGTGGGTATATCGGGTAAAAAAATCGCCTTTGGAAAAACGCAGGCGTTCAAAAAAGATCAGAACAACTACGCACCGCTGGAAGCGTATTTTGACATGGAAACTTTTGAAGTCAAACAGATAACATCCGGCGAAAAGGATTCCTTCAAGCGTGCAAATATCTCCAGAGATGGCAAATTCCTTTTTGTTGACCCCAACGACCAATGGGATTTATTTCTCAAAAAAGATGGATACGACTACCGGATGTGGCGAACGGGCGGCTGGTACTATCATGAAGCCTTTGGATTTAGCGACGAAGGGATGATTCTCACCGGAGGGCGTGGTGGTGAAGTCAGGGCGTATAATGAAAACGGAGACACCGTTACTTACTTTATCGGTCATGCAGATCGTGTGTGGGATATCGCTTCCGAAAATAACTGGCTGGTAACCGGTGGGGTAGAGCAGGTAATTAAAATCTGGAACCTGGACGGTCTTAAACAAGACCAGGAAGAAATTCAGCCCATGCTTAACCTTTTTGTTTCTGACGAGGGAGAATGGGTAATCTGGAGCAATAGTGGTTATTACAATTCCAGCCTGCATGGAGATAAGCATATCGGTTATATCGTCAATCAGGGCGAAACAGAAGAGGCCTTGTGGTTTAATAGTGACAGGTTTATAAAAACGCTGTACCGTCCCGATATTATCAAACTCATACTGGAGACTGGCAGTGAGGAAGAGGCGCTGAAAAAGGCTACCCACGAGTCAAATAATAAGGTGGAAGAAATCCTTCCTCCTAAAATAGAATTGTTGCTGCGAAACCAGATCGATACTACCGAGCAAACCTTTGATCTGGAATTTGAAGTAAAAGCGAAGACCGATCCGGTCAGCAGATTCTGGATTCTAAAAAACGATGATTTTTTGCTCGAAAAAAAGGCGGAGGACGGCGAAATCAAGCCTTACCAGTGTGTGGAAGTCGTTTTATCACCTGGTGAAAACAGATTTACCATCCTGGCCGAAAGTCTGCTTTCCAAGAGCAATCCTGCAGAAATCACGTTTAATGTAGATGCTTCAGACTGGAAATCCAGAGGGTTTGACTTTGAGGAAGACGAACCTGAAGCCGAGGAAATAAAGCCCAACCTGTATATCCTGACTATCGGCGTTTCCAATTATAAAAATTCGGATAAGGAAAAGATCACAAACCTTGATTTTGCTCACGAAGATGCTATGAAGGTAGCTGCTGCATTTGAAACTCAAAAAGGAAAAGTCTACGGGGAAATCATCACCAAAGTCCTGACTAATGAGAAAGCAACCCGTCAGGATATTCTCGATGCGATCAAATGGCTGGGTGAGCAGGTCAGGAAAAATGATGCAGATAAGAAAGCGAACAATAAATCGAGCAAGGATGTGGCTTTGATTTTCTTTGCCGGGCATGGGCTGAAGAAAGACTCAAAATTCTATTTCCTGAGCCATGACACAACCTTGAAGAATCTTGCCGAATCGGCGGTCTCCCTGCTGGATATTGGAAAAGAGATTACGACCTTCCCTTCAGAGCTGATTATTATGACAGACGCCTGCCATGCCGGAAGGATCAGTGCTGATAGCATGGAGCTTATTGAAAGCGGAGAATTATCCAAGCGTCTGACTTCTCTCAACGAAAGAGCGCAGGTGATTCTGAATGCCACTTCTGCCGATAAGCCTGCATTTGAACTGAGAAAATTTGGGCACGGTGCATTTACCAAAGTATTGCTTGACGGACTGCAAAATTTCGATGAGGTTGATGTGCTGAAACTCACTTCGTTTGTTCAGCGAAATGTAAAGGAAACGACCAAAGTTTATCCCAAAGGACCCCAGGAACCCAATATCACCATTTTTGGTTCTCTGTCATTATTTAATTTGTACAGGAAATAAAACCTGGTTCCGGGGACATCCCTCCAGTCATTCTTTTGTTTATATTTGGCCGTTGAACAAACTGTCATGAAACAAAATCCTCACTTTGACCTTTTGGTTGTCGGTGGTGGTGTCCTCGGGACGTTCCACGCATATCATGCCCTGAACCTCGGCCTTCGGGTAGCGCTGGTAGAACGAAACCTCGTTCCCATAGGTGCGACAGTGCGCAATTTTGGCCAAATCGTACCTTCCGGCATGAATCTCAAATGGCAAAACTACGGACGCCAAAGCCTTGAAGTCTATCACCACCTTCAGGCACAAACCGATATCAGCATTCGCCAAAACGGAAGTATTTATCTCGCCTCTGATGCTGAAGAACTTCAGCTGATCGAGGAACTTCACGAGATCAACCGGGCAAATGATTATTCTTCCCAACTCCTCACCGCTCAGCAATGTCTGGCCCAATACCCTTCGCTGAAGGCTACTTACTGCAAAGGCGGGCTGTTTTTTCCGGATGAGATGTCTGCCAATCCCCGCGAGATGATTCGCAAGGTACAGGCTTACCTCAATACCCAACCTTTGTTTAGCCATTTCCCGGGCACAGCCATTTCTCAAATCGACCACTCAGGACCCGGTTGTATCGCCACTGACAGTAGGGGAAATACCTATTCTGCAGAAAAAATGGTGATTTGTTCCGGCAGTGAATTCAGCCTTTTGTACCCCGAACTTTTTGCCGAAAGCGACCTGGAAGTCGTGCAGTTGCAAATGTTGCGTCTGGCCCCTCAGCCTTCGGTGCAAATTCCGGGAAATATCCTCACCGGCCTCTCTATACGGAGGTATGAAAGTTTTGCGGATTGTCCTTCGTGGAAAGCCGTCAAAGCCAGAGAAACCTCCGACACCTTCTGGAAAAAATGGGGCGTTCACATTCTGTTTAAGCAGGAGGTAGATGGCAGTATTATTTTGGGCGATTCGCATGAATATGCAGACGTGAAGGAAAGAGACTCGCTGGATTTTGATATTAAGGAAGAAATCAGCCGATATTTTGTGGAGGAAGGGAAGAAGATATTTGCCCTCGACAACTGGGAAATACAAACACAGTGGATGGGCGTGTACAGCCAGGGGAAAACGCATGATATTTACCAAAAAACACTTGATAATAAAGTATTTATCGTAACCGGTATCGGTGGAAAAGGCATGACAGCCAGCCCCGGATTTTCAGCATCTCACATTCAAAAAATCTTTTCATTATGATTCAAATGGTTGTTTTTGACATGGCCGGTACTACGGTCAATGAAGATAATGTCGTCTATAAAACCCTTCAGGCCGCGGTGAATGCTGCAGGTTATGAATTTACGCTGGACCAGGTGCTGGCCGAAGGTGCCGGAAAAGAAAAACTTCAGGCGGTACGTGATATCCTTCGCTCCGGAGGCGATTTTGACGAAAGCGAAGCACAGGAGATATATGCCGACTTTATGATCAGGCTGAAGGCCGCCTATGCAGACCTTCATGTAACACCGCAGGACGGTGCGGGGGAAGTATTTGAAGCGCTGAAAGCGCGCGGTATCCGTGTCATTCTGAATACTGGCTACAACCTCGAAACCGCGCAATCTCTGCTCAAAAAACTGGGATGGGAGGAAGGGAAGCAGATTGACGGATTGGTAACTGCCAGTCAGGTGGAAAACAGCCGCCCGGCACCAGACATGATTTTCCTCGCGCGCGACCGTTTCGGGATAAAAAGTGCTGCGGAGATTGTCAAAGTTGGTGACTCGATCATCGACATCGAAGAAGGGCAAAGCGCAGGCTGTGGACTGAATGTGGGCATTACCACTGGCGCCCATACAGAAACACAATTGCTAACAGCCAAACCTGACCATGTGATTCACCACCTGGCGGAGATTTTGGATTTGGTGTAATGTCAATTTTCAGCATGAACAAAATCTACCGATCTTTCAGGTTCTGGTTAAGTGCGCGAAACAGTATAGGGTTTATTGGCTTCTACAAGTATTTTTATTCTCCTGCAAAAGGAAGTCTATCCTGGTTCCTGAATCAGTATTCCAAAGACTTGGCCGGAGATTTTACTGTTATTCAGATCGGGGCTAATGACGGAATCAATAATGACCCGATTCACAAATTTATTAAAAGAGACAAGTGGAAAGGAGTACTCTTAGAGCCGCAGAAAGACATTTTCGAGAAATCTCTTCAAAAATTGTATCAGCGGAATAAGGAGATCGTTACGGTAAATGCTGCCCTGGGAGAATCAGATGGTATTGCTTTTCTGTATAAAATTGCCTTTTGCAACAGCCGGTGGGCAACGGGGCTGGCCTCTTTTGATAAACAGGTTTTATTGGAAGCATTTTCCTCCGGATATGTAAAAAGAAAGGCGGATGAGGTGAATATTCCCATTCCCCCAAACCCGGAAGACCAGATCACAGCGGAAGAAGTAATGCTTATTTGTCCGGAGACCTTGATGAAAAAATACCGGATAGAAAAAATCGACCTGCTACAAATTGATACAGAAGGTTTTGACTACGAGGTGATTAAACTGTTTAATATAAAGAAAACACAACCGGTAGTGATTATCTATGAAAACATCCATCTTTCAGAAACTGACCGGGCGGCCTGTCTTCAACTTCTGCGGGACAATGGCTATTCAGTCGTTCTAAAGGGGGCCAATACCCTGGCTATGCAAAATCCTCCGGAGAAATACCGGATGTTCTTTAACTGATCATTTTTTTATTTTAATAAAGCCACACATAGCCCATAAATCTGCACTATGCGTGGCTTTATCTATATATAACACTTATGGCGCTGACCAGATAAATTCTCCTTTTTCCAGAAAATTTACAATCTGCTCGATGCTCTGCCCCGATTTGCGATCTACCCCTTCTTCCGAGTTAAAAGCATTGTGCGGGGTGCAAATGACATTGGATCTTTTGGCCATTTCGAGAATGGCTGCTACTTCGGGATCGTCGCTAGTGCCGCCACTTCTCAGCGCAATGGCGAGATATTTTTCCTGATCATACACATCGATGCCCACGCCGCTTAGATGTCCTTCATCGAGGAGCCGCAGAAGGTTTGTAGCGGGAGAAAGTTCACCCCGGGAAATGTTGACAAACAGTGCGCCCGGTTTGGCTTTTTTGAGTAAATCGTAAGTGAAATATCCGCGATTGACTTTGGTCAGATTCATCGCACAGACAATAATATCGGCTTGTGGGAGTCCTTCTTCTACGGTAACATAGTTTTCACCCGGATATTTTTCCTCGAGATCCACACAGAGGACATTCATGCCCATACCGTGCCCGATATTGACTACCTGTCCGCCGATATTTCCTACGCCGACGACCAGCAATGTTTTCGCCTGGATTTCCCGCCCGGTGATTCCGTCGCGGTGAAAGGTTTTAAACTGCTCTGTCTGTTGTGGAAGTTTGCGGTAAAGGGCCAGCATGAGCATAAGCGCATGTTCGGCTACTGCCCGGTGGCAATATAGCGGCAAAAAACCACAGGGAAGATCGCTGCCAGTTGCATCCTGGTACGCGTGAAGGTGGTCGTAGCCCGTACTTCGCGATAGAATCGCAGAAAGATCTCCAGCCCATTCAAGGGGAAGCGCCGACTGGGTTCTGATGCTGATAATCGGTGCCGGAGGGGTTGCAGCGCCATATTCCTGAATAGTTTTCCAGGTAAAACCTGCATTTACAGAAGCGGGAAGGTAGTGTCGCAAGGCTTCTTCCTCTTCTTCAAAGGCTTCGAAAAAAAATACGTCCATATAAAAAATTGAATATTCGATCGTTACAATTGCCCCAAAATTAATAAAACTCCCGGGTCGAAATGTTCCGATGTATAAAACGGACGATTATTGGTTGTTTTTTGGAAGGAAATGGTTGCTATCGCTGTATGATCAGCCTCCGCCAAGTGCAGATTTATAAGCTGTCAGACATCTTTCTCTCGCAAAGGTATGTTCTACTATTGGTTTGGGGTAAAGCGGTGTACCAAATTCGGGAACCCATTTTCGCACATATTTCGCCTGAGGGTCAAATTTTTTGAGTTGGGATTCGGGGTTGAATATCCGGAAATAAGGCGCGGCATCCGTTCCGCATCCTGCTGCCCATTGCCAGCCGCCATTGTTGGAGGAGAGTTCAAAATCCAGGAGTTTTTCTGCAAAATAAGCTTCTCCTTCCTGCCAGTTGATCAGGAGGTGTTTGCTCAAAAAACTCGCAACCACCATTCGCACGCGGTTGTGCATATAACCGGTGGCATTCAGTTCGCGCATACCCGCATCTACCAGCGGGTAACCAGTTTTGCCTTGTTTCCACCGTTCAAGTTCTTCCGGAGCATCCCGCCAGGGAATCGCGGCATAATTAGGTTTGAACGGCCCCGTTGCGACATGAGGGAAATTAGACAGAATCTGCATATAAAACTCCCGCCAGATCAGTTCATTGAGATAGGTCTGGTTGTGTTTGAGCGCCGTTCGCACCAGTGCGCGTATGCTGATCGTACCAAACCGGAGGTGAATACCCAGTCGGGAAGTGCCTTTCAGCCCCGGGAAGTCCCGGGTTTTGTCGTAGCTGCTGATGATCTGGATATCGGGTACGGGATCGGGAAAAGGAATATCCGTCGGCTGAAAGCCCATTTGCTGGAGACTGGGTACAGGTAAAGTTTCACTTTTCCAGAAATGGTTGAAAACCGTTTCTGTTTCCCACACCCGGAGGGTGTCGGGATTTAGCCCGTCACGCCATTTGCGGGAATATGGGGTAAAAACCGTATAGGGAGCAGAAGCCTGTGTAAGGACTTCCTTTTTCTCAAAAATTACCTGGTCTTTGTATGTATGAAATTGGATGCCTTTTTGCGCGAGTTGGGTTGCGATTGCGGCATCCCGCGTCTGAGCGTAGGGTTCGTAGTCGTGATTGGTAAAAACAGCCTGAAGGGGGTATTCCACCGCCCACCTTTCCCATACAGATTCCGGCGTTCCATAGGCGACCAGCATTGTACTGCCCATTTGGGCGAGTTTTTCCTGCAAAAAAGTAATTTGCTGATGGATAAAAGCTACCCTCGCGTCCTTTTGGGGTAGTTGATCGAGAATTTCCCTATCAAAGATAAAAACCGGAATGACAGGTCTTCCATCATTTAACGCATGCCAGAGCCCGGCATTATCTTCCAGCCGCAAGTCTCTTCTGAACCAAAATGCAATTGCAGGTGATGTCATACTGTTTTACTCTTCTGATCAGTTATGACAACCCCCCTAAAGACGAATTGTTTTTATCAGTTGCCTATTTCAACGAGTCTTTCCCGCAGCAGACTTAGTTTTGCTTCTGCATCTGCCTGTTTTTGCCGTTCGCGTTCGATGACATTGGCGGGTGCACTGGCTACAAACCGCTCATTTAGCAGGTTTTTATTGACTTTGACGAGGAATCCTTCAAAATATTCGATGTCTTGCAGGATTTTGGCTCTTTCAGCACCTACATCCAGCTTGGGCAGCGGAATGTAAATTTCTGTTGTGTCGAGTTGAAGGGTTCCCGCTCCTTCCGGTTTTTCCTGAACAAAGACAATGGTGTCTGTACGGAGGAATTTTTTGAGAATATCGGCGTAAGTCTGAAAAACCTCCTGGTTGTCAGATTTGATATAAAGCGCCAAATCCTGTTTTTCTTCTTCCGCTGACTGCTTGGACCTTTGATCGTTCCAGTAGGCTCTTACTTCCGTGATGGTATTGTGAATCAACGCCATGTCTTTGAGGAGTTGTTTTTCCGGCTCTATTTCCGTAAACAGGCGGTCAATGGCGATGAACGCACCTGGAGTACGTTCACGGAGTCCCTGCCAGATTTCTTCCGTAAGAAATGGCATAAAGGGATGGAGCAACTGAAGGCATTTTTCAAACAGCGTTACCGTATGTGAATAGGTGGTTTCACTGACTGGTTCTCCCTGAGGCGGTTTGATCATCTCCAGAAACAAATTGCAGAAGTCATCCCACACCAGTTTGTAAACACTCATTAGCGCATCAGAGATGCGGAACCTGGAGAAATGATCGCGGATTTCAGCGGCAGTTTCATTCAGTCGTGAATCCATCCAGCGGATGGCTACGGTATCCTGACCTGTGGGAGCATCCGGAGCGGTAGTCCAGCCATTTACCAGTCGGTAAGCGTTCCATACTTTATTGGCAAAGTTGCGACCTTGTTCTACGAGAGACTCTTTAAACAGCAGGTCATTGCCTGCGGGAGAACTTAGCAGCATACCTACACGGACACCATCTGCGCCGTATTGGTCGATAAGATCCAGTGGGTCAGGGGAGTTGCCGAGCGATTTGCTCATTTTCCTCCTTTTGTCGTCGCGAACAATCCCGGTCAGGTAAACATTGGTAAAAGGCTTTTTGCCTGTATATTCATATCCGGCAATAATCATTCTGGCTACCCAGAAAAACAGAATTTCCGGTGCAGTCACGAGGTCATTGGTCGGGTAGTAGTAGGAAATATCCGGGTTTCCGGGTCTGGTGAGACCATTGAAAATGGATATCGGCCATAGCCAGCTGGAAGCCCAGGTGTCAAGCACGTCGGGATCTTGTTCGAGGTCGCTGAGAGAAAGTTGTGGGTTGCCGGTTTTGGCACGGGCTTTTTCGAGCGCCTCCGTTTCATTTGCCGCAACTACAAACTGATTCGTACCCTGGATGTAATAGGCGGGTATCCGGTGGCCCCACCAAAGTTGCCGGGAGAGGCACCAATCCCGGACGTTTTCCATCCAGTGTTTGTAGGTATTGACAAATTTGTCGGGGATGAGGTTGACTTCTCCGTCAGTTACGGCCTGATATGCCGGTTGGGAGAGGTCTTTCATTTTCAGGAACCACTGCATGGAAAGGCGGGGTTCGATGGCGGCATCTGTGCGCTCCGAATAACCTACGGAGTGGCGATACTCTTCGGTTTTTACCAGGAATTCCGCTGCTTCCAGATCTTTGGCGATTTGTTTACGCACAAAGAAACGGTCTTTTCCGACATATAGTTCTCCGGCAGCGCTGATTGTACCGTCGGGGTTGAGCGCATCTATGACGGGTAGATTATGCCTTATCCCGATTTCGTAGTCATTGATATCGTGAGCGGGGGTTACTTTGAGGCATCCGGTACCAAATTCACGGTCAACATAGGTATCGGTGATAATCGGGATGGAGCGATTGACCAGCGGCACGAGTACCCGTTTGCCGTGCAAATGAGAATAGCGGGGATCTTCGGGGTGAATCGCAATGGCTGTATCGCCGAGAATGGTTTCCGGACGAGTAGTAGCAATAGTAACAAATTCCCCTTTGGCGCCTTCAATCGGATAGCGGACATGGTAGAGTTTTCCTGCCGTATCGCGGTGGATTACTTCCTCGTCGGAGACGGCGGTTTGTGCGGAGGGGTCCCAGTTGACCATACGAACGCCACGATACACATAACCCTTTTCAAACAGGTCGCAAAAAACCTGGATCACGGATTCGGAGTATTCTTCATCCATGGTAAAGGAGGTGCGGTCCCAGTCGCAGCTTGCGCCCAGTTTTTTGAGTTGCTGGAGGATGATTCCGCCGTATTTTTCTTTCCAGGCAAAGGCGTGGCGAAGAAAGTCTTCGCGGGACAAATCCGTTTTTGCAATTCCCTGATCTGCCAGCAGCTTCACCACTTTGGCTTCAGTCGCAATAGACGCATGGTCAGTTCCGGGTACCCAGCACGCATTATATCCTTCCATCCTTTTACGTCTAACCAGTACGTCCTGAATGGTATTGTTTAGTACATGGCCCATATGAAGGATACCGGTGACATTTGGAGGAGGGATTGCGATAGTATAGGGTTCGCGCTCATCGGGCACAGATTTAAAAATCTGTGCTTCCATCCATGCGGTGTACCATTTGTCTTCAATATCTCCGGGCGAATACTTGGCAGAAATGTTCATTGATAAAAATGTCGTTAATGTCCCAAACTGGGTGCTGATCCAAAGGTCGGGCAAAGTTACAATTTTTGCATTTAAGCATGAAAGGTTTTCTAAAAAGGCAAACGGGTGTTTCCCTGGAGGAAACACCCGTTTGAAGAAGGATTTAGATCAGGAGATTATCTGATGATAACTTTTCGTATGACATTGTTTACCCCATCGCTCAACTGGATGATATAGAGCCCGGCTGCGAGATTGGAGATAGAGAAGTTTACGACTCCCTGTGTTTCTCTGTTTGAGCCTACAGTAGAGGTGTGAAACAATTTGCCGCTGGCATCATACACGGAGATTTTGGAGCTTCCGGTAAGGCGGCTATACCAGATCTTCATGATATCGCCATAGCTGGGATTGGGAGAAGCTGTAAGCTGTGGAAGGTTGGCATTTTGGAGTTTGCCAGTTTCGGTTTTTTTGTCATTGTAAATATCATCCACATCGTCATAAGGTGTGTACACAAATTCACCTTCTTCTACAACCTGAGCGATAGAAGTACTGGGAGTGATGATCACAAAAAGAGTTGCGATAAGTACGAAAGCGAGAATAGATGATGTTTTCATAACTTTGGATTTGGAATTTCGTTAGCTAATTAAAATCGAACAATACAAATATAACAGGTTGGTTTAATAAATGCAAATTTCAAATATATTTTTTTTGGAAATTTTGTACGATTGTAGGAAATATACCTCTGAAAAATTATCCAGTTAATTATTTGCTAATCAGTTATTTAATTTATTTTTTCTCTCTGTTTTCCCATGTTGCGACATCAAATTTTTGTGTCAAAATCGCGAATTTTGAATAGATATGCATGATTTTAAATCATATTCATTAGCTACAAATTTAACTTTTCAGTTTGATTTTTTTTATCTGTTTCGATTTGACGTATTTGTATACGAAGATAAAAATTTACGGAATTTTTTTTTAGAATGCTCTCCCTGTAATTTTGAAAAAACTACTTTTTGGCCCTACATTCTTTTTGAGAATCGATTATTTTGTATATTGGGGTACTACATGTAAACATGCGTACAGTTTTTACTCTGATTTTTTTGATTCCTACTCTTGTCTTTGCCAGGGATTTTACCGGGTCTTTGGATAGTCTTGCTCGTCTGTTGACTGACGAAGTGATGGAGGAAAATGTATCCGTCTCTTTGAAGCTGGCACAGGGGTATATGGCTAAAAACCCTGAAAAGGCGATGCAATATTCTCTTAGGGCGTTGGAATTGTCCACCCAGCTGAAACTGCACGAAAGAAGTGCGCAGGCTTTTGACTTTCTGGGAAGGATTCATGACCATAAAGGGAATCTGATATTGGCAACCGACTGCTTTGAGAGGGGGTTGGAAATGGCAAAGTCTGCGCAAAACGACAAACTGATTGCGCACCTTAATAACAGCCTGGGGGTTGTTCACAGCAAAAAAGGTGATAATAAACAGGCGTTGGTGCACTTTATTACTGCCAAAAACAAGTGGGAAAGCCTTGGGAACTATCGCCAGACAGCCATTATTCTTAATAATATGTGCGCGCTGAATGTCAAGCTTAAAAACTATGACGCCGCGATCTCGGCAGTAAACAGCGCCCTCGATGTCAACAAAGAAGATAATGATGCCGGAAGATCCATTCGTGGCCAGTCCTACAACAATAAAGGATCTGTATATGAGGAAACCGGACAATACGACAAGGCCTTAGAAAATTATATAATGGCCCTGGAGGAAAAAAAGTCAGATAACAACCCGCTTTCACTTATCCCTGCTCTGACCAGTATAGCTTCTGTACATGCCCGTATGGGCGATGAGCCGGAATCCCAGCGTTATTACGATGATGCACTTGCCATTGCACGTCAATCCCAGGACAAATATTGGCTCCATTACCTCTACAAGCTATATGGAGAGCGGCTGGAAGCCAAAGGCGCTTATGATCAGTCGAAAGAGTATTACCTCAAAAGTTTGGATCTGGCTTCTGTAATGGATGCCAAAAACTCAATTCTGGAATTGCGCAAAAACTTATCCCGTGTTTATGCCAGAACCAGTGACTATGAAGCGGCATTGATGCACCAAATGATTTACTCCGAACTAAAGGATTCGATTGTCAATGAGAAATCACTAAAGCAACTCTCCGAAATTCAATCGCTATACCAGTTTGAAGAACAGCAAAAGAAGATATACAAACTTGAAGCAGAAAAAGAAATCAGTAAAATACAGAAACTTGGCCTTCTCCTTTTGAGTTTGCTTCTCCTGGTTGCCGCCGCCGGCTTTTTCAGCAGGTACCGGATAAAACAACGGTCCAATCTTATGCTTGAATCGCAAAAGAAGGAAATACAGGACCGTAATCATGAAATCGAATATAAAAACCAACGCCTCGAATCCCAAAAGGATGAAATCGAAGCTAAAAATCAATTGTTAGAGCAGCAGGCCCGGGCAATCAACAGCCAGAACAGGCAGTTGAAGCAAACCAATGACGAACTGGAGCAGTTTGCCTACGCTGCTTCCCATGACCTCAGGGAGCCGCTTCGAACCATTCGCAGTTATATGCAACTGCTGGAAAAAAGATATACGGAGAAACTGGATACCTCCGCCCGGGAATTTATTAATTACGCTACCGGTGGAGCGGTAAGAATGGATGAATTGCTGCAGGATTTGCTGGAGTATTCCCGTATCGGGCGAATGGACTCCCAGAAAGTTTCTGTCAACCTGAATATCCTGATGAACTCTATCGTCGACAACCTCTCCCATCAGATTAAAGAAAATAATGCGACAATTGACATTCAGCAGCTGCCAGAACTTTATGGGTTTCGCGCAGAATTGTCTATTCTTTTCCAAAACCTTATCAGCAATGCGATCAAGTTTTGTAAGCCAGGTATCGCACCTCATATTTCCGTTCAGGCAAAATCAGAAAATGGACAATTTCAGATATCAGTATCTGATAATGGTATCGGCATAGAAGAAAAATATCAAGACCAGATTTTTAGTCTGTTTAAACGACTCCATACCCGCGAGGAGTACGATGGCAGTGGTCTCGGTCTGGCAATCTGTTACAAGATTGTACAAAATCATGGCGGAAAAATCTGGCTGGACTCAGAACCTGGTGTTGGTTCTACTTTTTATGTATTGCTCCCATTTAAGGCTGAAAATATCTCAGAGAGCTGAAAATAAGCGGCTTATGTCAATCAACTCTTTCTTCTTTAGGGTATTTTCTGCTATCCGAAATAAATATCAGGAAGGATTCATTGACCTCCCTATTGAAAAAATATTATATTTCGGGTCGCTTAACCCTAAACTATGAGACATCAACTTTTACGTTTTTTGCTGGCAATCGTATTCTTTACATTTGGATACTCTTTAAATCTGTCCGGACAGAATCTGCGTCCCGTATGTGGAACTGATGACTATTTCCAGGTACAGTCTCAAAAAGACCCGCAATTTGTACAGAGAAATGCTGCGCTGAAACGGTTTATTGCCGATCAGCTGGCTAAAGGTGGAAATCCTTCCCGCGGTACCATTTATCAGATTCCTATTGTTGTGCATGTGGTTTACAATACTCCGGATCAGAATATTACCGATGCACAGGTTCAGTCACAAATAGATGTCCTGAATGAAGATTTCCGTCGATTAAATGCCGATACCGTCAATACCCCTGCACCCTTTAAACCGGTTGCGGGTGATGCTGAGATTGAATTTTGCCTGGCGGCCTATGATCCTGCCGGAAATCCTTCTTCTGGTATAACCCGTACCTCTACAAACAAGTCCGTTTTTTCCCTTGGATCAGACGACATTAAATCTGCGGCTACTGGTGGTGCAGACCCCTGGCCTCAAACTGATTACCTCAATGTGTGGGTAGGCCCCCTGGGCGGAGGATTACTGGGATATGCAGCGCCTCCCGGAGGTAGTGGCTCAGGAGTGGTTATCGGCCCCGAATATTTTGGCCGGGTGGGTACCAATCTCGATCCGTCTTTTGATTTGGGCCGAACCGCAACCCATGAAATCGGACACTGGCTGTCTCTTGCTCATACCTGGGGCGGCGGCGGTTGTGCCAATGATGATGGTATCTCCGATACCCCTGTACAGGATCAGGCCAATTTTGGCTGTCAGACCTTTCCGCACATAAGCTGTCCCTCAGAAGTGAACGGGGATATGTTTATGAATTATATGGATTACAGCGACGACGATTGTTTTAATCTCTTCACCAAAGGACAGGCCACCGCTATGCGGGCAATGTTTGCGCCGGGCGGACCGTTGGTATCGTTTCTTACTTCCGGTGGTTGCCAGAAGGCTGGATTTAACGACCTGGGCGTTGAGGCGATTCTGGACCCTGCTGGTGATCAGTGTGGGGGGAAATCACAGGCCGAAATTGTTTTGAAAAATTATGGACAGAACGTGGTGAATTCTGCCGAAATCAAATACGAACTTGATGGCAATCTGATCGCTATCAACTTTTGGACCGGAGCACTCAGCCCGGGTGCATCACAGATTGTTACCTTCCCTTCTTTTACTGTCTCTATTGGTACCCATAGCTTTAGGGCTTATTCTACCAAACCCAACGGAAGTGCAGATATTGATACTTCCAATGATACCTTGTCCAGCACTTTTGAAGCACTTAACAATGCCGGAATGCCTATCCCTTACTTTGAGGGATTTGAAAGTGGGATATTTCCTCCTCAAAACTGGCAGATGACCAATAGCGACAATCTTACCACCTGGCAGCCTGCTCCTATCGGCAGAAGCGGTTCGGGCTCAGCATTTATGGACAATTACAACTACTCTTCTTTTGGTGAAGCCGACGAATTGCTCTCGCCCGGTCTGGACCTTACGCCATTTGAGAAAGTAGGGATGTCTTTCCATCTTGCCTATGCACGTTATGCTGAAAACTCCGGCTTTACCGATACACTTGAAGTCTGGGGATCAGGGGATTGTGGCAAAAATTTCAAACTTCTGTGGAAAAAATACGGAAACGATCTTTCAACGACTGCAGCCACTACTTCTTCCTTCGTGCCTCTTTCTGCCTCACAATGGCGCCAGGAATGGGTCGATCTGACTGATTTTACAGATAGTACTTACGTTGTGATTAAATTCCGGCACATCACCAATTATGAAAATAACCTCTATATTGACAATATCAATATCACTGAAATTTTCAGCCTGGATATAGACGATGCGCTCACCGTGGGTGATTTGGTACTTTCTCCCAACCCTGCATCACAGGAAGTAAACCTGAGTTATGATGCACGCACAGGCGGCAATATACAGGTATCGCTGATTGATCTGAATGGTCGGCAATTGCTTTCAAAAACATTTTCGGCTTCGACCGGAACCAATCAATTTGCCCTACCGCTTACCCAATTGGCCGCAGGAATTTATTTTGTACGCCTTAGCAGTGAAAACGGAGAAATTGTAAAAAAACTGGCGGTTGAATAATCTCAACCGGCGCTAATGTAAAAAACCCTCTTTCGGCTAGCCGGAGAGGGTTTTCTTTTTATAAAATCAGCTCAGACCTGAACTATCTTTTTTTATCATTGAAATACAGGAAGGCGCTTGCAATCAAATAAGCAACGATGGCAAATAGGCCCAGATAAAACGCCCAGGAAAGGGTCTTGAATATCGAAATGACCAGGAATACCGCAACGGCTGGAATTGCCACTTTACCCCAAAGGGGAAGTTTCATAAACATTTGAACAAGCAGGCTCTTTTTCATTTTCTGATTCATTGGTTGGTCATGAATATGCTCTCTTTTTCGTAAAATACTACATTGGGGTTACAAATAAAAATTGTCAAACTTGCTATTTAAAAACTCTGATAAGAAATAAAGAAAATTTTATATCCTTTATTTCTGCCTAAATTTGCAGGGAATATCAATTTGCGAAGTCCCAAACCATGATGGCTGCCCCGATAAACCAGAAAACGACCGCCCGGTTTCCCGTTTTAAAATCTTCTTTCCCCGGGAAAAAAATATGGAATTATCAACTTATTGGGATAAACCATCAGGGACACCAGGAAGCCACGAGGGACACAAAGCGCAGTTTCCTTGCGCCCTTTGTGAGGCATTTGTGTTCCTGGTGGTTTTTGCTTCGCTTCGGAAAGCTTCCTTTCTCCCAATTACTTTATAATTTCGAAAAAACATTCAGACTGGTTTTGTTTCTTAGTATGGGTTTTCCGACAAGCCAGGTTTTCTCACAGGTATTTTACGACCAGCATTTCCGTAAGGTAGCAGCCGAAGGTATCAACAAAACCTACAATTTGGATTATGAGTCGGCAGATAAGATATTTTCATCGCTGAAGTCAGAATACCCTCAACATCCGGCCCCGTTATTTTTACTCTCTTTAAACCGTTGGTGGCAGAGTTATATTTCTACCACACCTGCATGGCATCCTTATATTGAAAAATCGCTGGAGGAAGCCTTGGCATTAAACCATAAGATGAAAGATACCCCGGGGTATGAACTGGAGTACACATTTTTCCAGTATATGAGTTATGCCTTTCTTACCCGGCTGTACATCATTCGTAAGGAGTGGTTGAAAGCAGCCAATACCGGTAGGAAAGCACTGCCTTACCTGAGTAAAAGCCTGGACTATACGACGAAAAGCCCGGAATTCTATTTCAGTGCGGGAATCTACCATTACTATGCGGAGATTTTTCCTGCCCAACATAGTTATATAAAACCATTTGCCGTATTTTTCCCGGATGGCGATGCGGAATTGGGGCTGGAAGAACTGGAGTATGCGGCCGGCAATAACAACTTTACGCAGGCAGAAGCGATGTATTATCTGGGCGATATTTATCTGGAAGAGGAGGCAAAGTTTGCGCGTGCTTTAAATATAAAAAAATCTCTGTCTGCCAAATACCCCGGGAATACCTGGTTTCAGGTGGACTATGCCAGGGCGCTGGTGTATAATCAACGTTATGCAGAGGCTGAAGCCGAACTGAAAAAAATGCAAAAGGCGTTTGAGCTTATCAGCGAATCTCAGAAAAGGCATGTTACGAGTTTGGAATCAAACTATACTTCGCAGGTTATGCTTCGGGTTTACCATTACCTGGGCAGAATCAGTCTGGAAAGAGACCACCAGTACAATCGTGCGCTTAATTTTTTCAAACAGAGCAATGATATGGCTCGAATAGCCGGAATTGATGCGGAAATTCATCTGCCTGCCAATACCTACTTTTCAGGGCGTTGTTATGAAGGGCTTAAACAGTACGAAAAAGCCCGGGACGCATACAAAAGAGTACTAAATATGGATGAAAATCACCTGGTCAAACCCCTTGCGGAAGCTTGTCTGGCAGGAAAATGCCCGGCATATTAAGCATAACCAGTAGGGCCGCCGAAATTGGGGGGGAGGTGAATGTCTTTATCAGGAATCAGTACTTCACCATTGGTTTGTTCAAATTTTTCCAGATTTTCCTTCAGCGCCATCAGTAAGCGCTTGGCATTTTGGGGAGTCATAATGACCCGGGAGCGAACTTCAGCCTTGGGAGTACCGGACAAAATCTGAATAAAGTCCATGATGAATTCGGAGTGGGAATGGGAGATAACGGCCAGGTTGCTGTAAACCCCCCGTGCAGTTTCTGCGGAGAGTTCGATATTAAGCTGGTTGGCAGACTTTTTCCTTTGTTGATCATCCATAATAATAATATCCGGAATAGTTTAGTAAGATAAAGGTACAAATAAATGGGGAGAACCTGATTTTTAAGGAAAAATCCTTTCAATTTTCATCAAACAGGATCTATGTCGATCATAATTCGGAGACTTTTTACTGGCGCTGATTCATAATATTTTTCGATTGCCTGGTTCATAATCTCACGCAACTTCACAGCCGGGATCGTTTTCCCAACTTTAACGAGAAACTGCATTCGGTATTGGTTTCTTACTCTGGCAACGAGGGCATAGTCAGGGCCCAGCAAATTTACGCCAAACATAGGTTTGAGGAGGTTGTTGAGCCGGAGTGCTTCTGTTTCAATAAAGTTTCTGTCTTTGTGTTTAAATTCTATTCTTATCAATCGGGTGAAAGGCGGATATCCGATTTGGTGGCGTGTGGGCATTTCCTGGGCAAAAAATTCCTCAAATGGCTTTTCCACGGAGGTAAGTACCACATTGTCGGGCATCATACTTTGTATGATGACATGGCCTTTTTTCGTACTCCGGCCTGCTCGCCCACTGACCTGCGTCAGCAACTGATAGGCATTTTCATAAGCGCGAAAATCAGGGAAAGTAAGCAGGTTGTCTGCGTTAATGACGCCAACAAGTGTGACATTTTCAAAGTCCAGCCCCTTCGATACCATTTGAGTACCTACCAGAATATCTATCTGACGGTTTTCAAACCTACTGATAATATGCTGATAACCTAGTTTGGTTCGGGTGGTGTCGAGGTCCATGCGCTCTATCACGTGTTGCGGGAAGAGTGCCGACACTTCTTCTTCTATTCGCTCTGTACCTGCACCTGCCCGGCGAAGGGTATAATTTCCGCAATGATCACATTTGTTTACATTAAAATCGGTATGGCCACAGTAATGGCAGCGAAGATGTTCTTTACCTTTATGATAAGTGGTACTGATATCGCAGTTGATACATTGCGGCACGTACCCGCAAGTTTCACAGATCAGGTAGGGCGCAAATCCTCGTCGGTTTTGAAACAAAATAATCTGTTCTCCCCTTGCGAGTGTTTCTGTCATGGTATCTTGCAATACCTTTGAAAATACACCATTCGCCAGCCGCTGTTTTTTCTGAATGCGCATATCCACAATTTGTATCTGTGGCATGTTGGCTGAAGTTGCCCGCTGTTTCAGCTCGACAAGTGTATATTTATTTTGCCTGGCGTTTTGATAGGATTCGAAGGAAGGGGTGGCAGAACCAAGAATAACCGGAACCTTATGTGTTACACCATAATAGATCGCGACATCGCGGGCATTGTAGCGAGGGGCGGGCTCGTATTGTTTAAAGGAGCTGTCATGTTCTTCATCCACAATGACCATACCCAGATCTGTAAAAGGAAGGAAAATGGCAGACCGAACGCCAATGACGATCTGATATTCTCTTTTGTTGACTTTATGCCAGATTTCGACTCGCTCCTGGTCGTTAAATTTGCTGTGATATATGCCTACTGACTCTCCAAAAGCACTTTTTACACGGTCAATGATCTGTTTGGTAAGGGTGATTTCCGGGAGGAGATAAAGCACCTGTTTTCCCTGAGCAATGATTTCCCGGATCAGATCGATATAAATATGGGTTTTTCCGCTCCCGGTGATTCCGTGAAGGAGGACAGGTTTACCGGGAAAAGTTGTGAGGCTTTCCCGTATTTCGCCGATAGCTTTTTCCTGCATGGGGTTGAGAACAATGTTTTGTTCGTGAACTTTATACCCATACATCTCCAGGCGGTCGACGAGTACTTCTTCCTCTTCGATAAATCCTTTTTTTACCAGTGTTTTTGCTACCTGCGAAGTGAGTTCCAACTCCTTGAGGGTTTCTGTTTTGGGGAGAATATTCCCCTTATACCATGCCGAAACAATGCGCATCAGCAGGTTTTCCTGAGCCGGAGATTTGGCTACAGCATCAAAAGCCTCATTGAGACTGGCCTCACTGGTAAAAGCCTCGGCAAGTTTGAGGAAAGTTTTATATTTCGGTTTGTATTTGGGTTCTACGAGTTGAAACAGCCTGACCAGCCCCCTGGCCTCCATAGTTTTGAGGCGGGGAGATGGGTTGAGAATACTCCAAATGTCAGATACTTCTTTAAAATCCAGTACAGGCTGGATGCTGAGTGCTTCGAGCAGAATATACTCTTTATCATCCAGCTGGAGTGGTTTCCAGTCGAGGTCGTCAGGCATCGTAACGCGGAGAGAGCTTTCCGGCTTGAGTCCGGAGGGCAGGGCCGCTTTCAGAACTTCTCCCGCCGTACACATATAATAAAAAGCAATCCATTCGAATAACTGGAGCTGTTTTTCTCCCAAAACCGGTGTTTCGTCGAGAATATCTTCCAGTGGTTTGAGATCCCGCAACTGTTTTTCGGTGGGATCAGTAATGATTTGGCGGATGGCGCCGGTATAAATTTTGGATTTGCCAAAACTCACGAGCACCCGTTTGCCCACAGCTATGGACGCCAATTGGTCTTCCCTGACCAGATAGTAAAAGTTGGACCGGACAGGCAGGGGTAATATGACTTCAGCGATTACAGGCAATGGTTTGGCTTGATTTGCTAATAAAATTAGATCAAATATACCACACACAGGATGATTTTGCTACAGAAATAGACAAAAACTCTGAGGGCCATTAACCCGGGCCATCAAACCATTGAAGCCATACAAGTAGCGGATAAACCAATAGTGGTTTCAGGATAAAATAGTGGGACGTAAATTTCGTTCCTAGTTATGGATTGGTATGAATGAAGAGGGGAATCGCAGCCTGATACGTTTTATAGTTGAACAATGGAGGATTATTTCTATCCTTCCCTGTAAAAAAGGGTAGGAGGGAGTAGTGGATTTTGGTTGTTGTAAGTGAAGCCAAAATATATAAAATAGATAAAAAGATACAAGGTGTGCCCGGTTTGGTGCGCTATTTGAGAATACAAGCACAGACTAACCAGATGTTTATGAGGCTTTTCTACCAGGGGATTTTTTTTGCACTATTTTTTCCTGCTTTGATTCACGCACAAAGTGTTTCTCAGGTTCGCGCTGAAAGAGTCGGGAGGGATAGTGTGCGTATTTTCTACTCGCTACAGGACCCTGCCGAAGAACGAACTTACCGTATCGATATTTTTGCGATTACAAATACTGATACATTACGACTTACTAAAGTATATGGAGATATCGGTGACAGCATCCGGGTGGGAGACCATTCAGTTGTCTGGAATGCGATTGGTGAATCGGGCCGTTTTCGGGGTCCGGTAATTTTTCGTGTAAGGGCTATCCCCAGCTTTCTTATTAACGATCCCACGGAGGGCCTTACCTTAAAAAGAGGCAATCCATTTACCTTCTCCTGGTATGGCGGTAATAGCTATCTCGACGACCTGAGTCTTGTCCTATATCAGTATGACAATGTCCTTGATACACTGAAGGTCGTTACAGAGACCGATAAATTTACCTGGCAGGTACCTGCGGATATCGCGCCGGGAAAAGGCTATCGCGTACGCATCGTCGGTACCGATAAAACCGGGATTAATGCCTTTACCAATGAATTTATAATTGCGAGGAAAATCCCACTCTATTATATCATTGCTCCTGCTGCTGCCCTTGTGGGGGGAACAGCGGCATTTTTGATTCTTCGAAGAAAAGAGCTTCCCCCCCCGATTGATCCTGACAAATAAATTTCCTTCGATTGTTTCCTTAACCCCGATTTACGAACTACCATTAGCATTCATATGCACAACACCTACAGAATTTTATCCAGCAGTTTTGCCTCTTCTTCCCGGGTGCTTCCTTTCGAAAGCCATACCGGGAAAATGCTGATTTGTGTATTGCTCATATTGTCGGTATCTCCCGCCGTTTTTTCCCAAAACTATACGGATTTTACTTCTGTCATGGGCACTCCTTCAGGTCTGGCCAACAGTCGGGTAATCTGGGCGGATGTGGACAACGACAATGATCTTGATATTCTTGTCACGGGTGAAGCTTCTATCAATGATTACCGTACTACCATATACCGCAATAACAGCGGCAACTTTGCCGTGATTGCCAGTTCGAGTACCCTCGATCAGGTCCGCAATGCCGGGGTTGATTTTGGCGATTATAACAACGACGGTTTTATCGATCTGGTCCTTTGCGGACTGGATGACAGTGGCAACCGGCAGGCAAAACTATATAAAGGCAACGGTACGGGTGCTTTTACCAATGATCCCACGGCTACGCCCGCGCTCACACCTGTCAGTGATGGCGCGGCAGCTTTTGGCGACTATGACAATGATGGCGACCTGGATCTCGTCATCTCTGGCAATACTGGTTCCGGATCTCTCACCCGATTGTACCGCAACGACGGCAATAGCCAGTTTTTTGAAGATGTTACGGCTTCTGCCACGCTTACAGATGTCGAAAAAGGCAGCCTCGCCTGGGGCGATTACGACAACGATGGCGATCTCGATCTTCTTATCAGCGGCACGGGAGCCGGACCATTGGCTCCCGCAACTACCCGTGTATTTGAAAATAAAGGGAACAGTATTTTCGGCAATAGTGTGCCTTCGATTACTAATATTAAGGAAGGGAGTGTGGCATGGGGAGACTATGATCTCGATGGCGATCTTGATATTTTGCTCGCCGGTAATACCGGAACCAGTCTGGTTACGGAAGTATGGCGAAACGACGGATCGAACGTGTTTATCAATATCGCAGCCGGACTTACCGGTGTCAAAAACGGCCAGGCAATATGGGGCGACAATGACCATGATGGCGATCTCGATATTGTAGTGGTAGGGCAAAATGGCAATACAACCTCCGATCGAACGGGCCTCTTTTACAGAAACAACAGCGGCGTCTTTACACAAGATGTCGCCGTTTCAACCGCAATTACCGATGTGAATAATGGCGCTTCCGTAGCTTTTGGCGACTACAATAATGATAAGGCGCCTGACCTCTTGCTTGCGGGAACGACCAGTGGTACGACCTCACATACCCTGAAACTTTTTCAGAATACAGGTGCCGCAGGAGGCTCAAATGTGGTGCCTCCGACGCCACTCAACCTTTCTGCTGTTCAGGTGGGAAGCTCTGTCGTTTTTACCTGGAACCTCACAGGCTCTGCTTATCCCAATGCTTTGCAGCCTGGTCTTACTTATAATATATATGTCGGAACTGTAGCGGGAGACGATGATATTGTACCTGCTATGGCAAACCTGGGTACAGGTAAGCGCCGGTTGTATGCAGAAGCCTCTGTCAAAGGACAATCCTGGATATTAGAAGGCCTTTCTGCCGGTAATTATTACTGGGGTGTGCAGTCTGTCGACAATGATTTTGAAGGCTCTGCATTCGCTACTGCCGGCCCTTTTAGCTTTACGCCGATTACTTCCACTACTTCCGTCTTCAGTGATAATACCGCAGCCGCTTTTAGTCCTAATCCAATCCCTGCCGGTCTTATGAATGCCGCAATGGACTGGGGAGACTACAATAATGACGGTTTTCTGGACTTTGTCGTCTCCGGTGCGACCTCCTTTTCTCCTCTGACCATTGATGCCTCGGTATATAAAAATGATGGTGATGGTACATTTACCAAAGACAATACAGCCAGTGGACAATTACCCGATGTTTACAATGCAGACGTAGCATGGGGAGATTATGACAATGATGGTGACCTTGACGTGGCTATTTGCGGAGAACTGGCGACCAGCGGAATAAAAAAACTGGAAATTTATAAAAACAACGGACTGGGAAGTTTCTCTTTCGGAAGTCAGGCGTCTTCTGTACTAACGCCTGTAACGCGGGGAAGCCTTGATTGGGGCGATTATGACAATGACGGAGATCTTGACCTTCTGGTTACCGGCCTTTCAGATGCGGGCCTGTCAACGGTTCTTTACCGCAACAGAAAAATCCCTCAGAATATTGATGGATTTGAGGTAGATAATGCTGCCGGACTTGTTTTGGAGAAAGTAGAGTTTGGTGATGCAAAATTTGGCGATTACAACAACGATGGGTGGCTTGATATCGCCCTCGCAGGTGCTGCCAACAGCCCCGGCAACAACGGGCCGTTTACCGAGGTCTATCGCAATCAGGGCAATGGTACGTTTGTCCCGATTAATACGACGATCCCCGGCGTACGTCTTGCCAAACTTGCCTGGGGCGACGCCAACAACGATGGATTTCTTGATTTGCTGGTTTCGGGAAGTATTTCCAATTCAGGCGCTATTCAGGCAATCACCAATGTCTATAAATATGTGGAGTTCCCTCCCTTCTTTTTTGGTTTTATCAATATTACCAATACAAGTACAACGGCGATTCAGCCTGTGGCAAACGGAAGTGTTGCCTGGGGAGATTATGACGATGATGGATTTCTGGACATTCTCCTGACCGGAGAATGGGACAGCCTTGGCACAGCCAAACGGGTATCCAAAATATATCAAAACAATGGAAGCACCGCCAGCACCAAATTTACAGAGGATGTCGCGGCTTCTAATTTGCTGGCTAATGTTGACCTGGGAAGCCGCGCTGCCTGGGGCGATTATACCAATGACAAAAAACTGGATATTATTCTTACCGGAAGGGTTACCGCCTCTAATAATGCCATTTTCAAAGCCTATAGAAATATAGACCTCAGTCCCAATATAACCCCCGGTGCCCCGACGAATCTTCAGGCGCAGCTCGATGGCTTCGATGTGATTCTTTCCTGGGACCCGCCAGCCTCGACTCCTGCCAATCAGGTCAATGGCCTGACTTACGCTGTATATGTCGATAAACCTGGTGGCAGCAGCTCTGTGGAAATTCGTTCTCCCATGTCCAATTTGGCAAATGGTTTCCGGCGGATTGTTCACCCGGGTGAAGTGTACCATTCCACCGAAATCACACTGAGAGGACTTCAGCCCGGGCCATACCTGTGGAGTGTCCAGGCCATTGACCAGGATTTTGAAGGCTCTGCTTTTGCCGGGCAACAGCTTTTCAATTATGCAGACCCCACTTTTATTGATACTACAGCCGTAACTTTTCCATTTACCGCCCCCAAAGCAGTCTGGCAGGCTTCCGTCGCATTGGGTGATTATAAGAAAAATGACGGTTTTCTGGATATCGCACTTACTGGGCGTACTTCGAGTTCCGCATATTCGACCAGTGTGTATGAATATGATGCCCTGACGCATGTGTATGTGATCGACCAAAACTCCTCCAATCAACTGGCGCAGGTAAATTCTGGCAGCGTCGATTGGGGAGATTTCGACAACGATGGCGATCCCGATTTGCTGGTAACCGGCCAATCTGCTTCCGGCCCGGTAAGCCGTCTGTATGAAAACCTTTCCGGCGCTTTCAGTAGTGCCCTTTATTACCAGCTGGATGGAGTAAGAGATGGTATCGGGAAATTTGCGGATTACGACAATGATGGGTGGGTGGATATATTGATTTCTGGTCATAATGGCACAACCCCGATCACTAAACTGTACCGCAATATTTTTCCAACCAACCCGGTCAACCCATTTTCTGATAGCGGGGTTGCTTTTGACAACCTGACAAACAGCGATGCAGACTGGGCGGATTTTAACAATGACGGCTATCCGGATCTCGCCCTTACCGGCACTCAGGCGATTGGTACAAACCCTGTTTCTAAAGTTTATAGAAATACCCAAAACGGCGGTTTTGCCAACTTCCCTATTGCTGGTTTTCCTGCGCTGGATTCCAGTAGCGTAGCCTGGGGTGATTTTAATGCCGATGGCTTTGTCGATCTCGCGATTACCGGAAAAAATAGTTCCGGAAACCTGGTCGCCAAGATATATAAAAATAATAACGGAACCAGTTTTACGGATATCGCTGCTCCTATTACCCCTGTCAAAGATGGCAGCCTGGATTGGGGCGACTATAACAACGACGGCTATAAAGATTTGCTGCTGACCGGACAGTTTGGCCCTGTCAGCACAGATCGTAAGGCGACACTCTATCGCTATAGCACCGTAACCAGTAATTTTGAAGAAGAACCACTCGCTGCGGCTCCTTTTCCTCAGGTAAATGGAGGAAGTGATGCCGCATGGGGGGATTATGATCACGATGGAAAACTGGATCTGATCATCGTCGGGAAAGTATCTGATTCTCCTGCAACGGGTGCCTTCTCCTTACTGAGAAATATTGACCCCGCTTCGCCCACATCTCCGGCAACACCAACCGGACTCAGCTATAGCATAGAAGGCAATGAATTGGTATTTCACTGGAATGCGCCAGTCAATAAAGGATATTCACACAATGTGTATGTCGGCTCTTCTGCCGGTGGAATAGACTATCGCTCACCTCTGGCAAGTCTGACTGATGGTGTTAGAAAAATCGTTCGTTCCGGACCGGTGAATGACACGACTTCCTTTAGGATCAAAAATCTCCCGGGTGGCAATTATTTCTGGGGTGTACAGGCCATTGACGCAGACTTTGAGGGTTCTGCTTTTGCCAGTGGGCAGATGGTTCAATACGAATTGCCTACGTTTACCGATGTGTCTGATGAGTTTCCTGTAGCTACTCCCGGGCTGACCCATTCCCATGTTGTCTGGGGTGACTATGACAATGATGGAGATATGGATATGATCGCTACAGGCCTTGATGGTACGGTTGCCGCAACACGATTATACCGAAATGATGGCTTCAGTGGCTTTAATTATATTTCGGGTTCCGGTCTCTTAAATTTTGGGCCGGCAGATCTTGCTTTCGGAGATTATGACAATGACAATGATCTCGATCTGGTAATTGCTGGTGCCAACAGCAGCGGTAATCCGGAGGCAAGGGTTTACCGGAATAATGGCACCAATTTCACCTTTGTAAAAGCTCTTACCGGAGTAACCGGGGCAAGTGTCGCCTGGGGCGATTATGACAATGACGGCGATCCTGACATTCTGCTCACTGGTAATGCCACCTCAGGCAGGGTGACCGAAATTTACGAAAATACCGGCGGTGGAAATTTTGCGAATATATCCCCCGGAATCACTGCCGTGAAGGATGGGAAATCTGTATGGATCGATTTCAACCGCGATGGGTTTCTCGATGTACTGATCTCTGGCAATAAAGCAGGTGGCGCAACCGGCACACCTGTGATGGACATTTACCGCAACAATGGCGGGCAAAGTTTCACCTTTGTCACAAGCCTTGCCGGAGTGGATTCATCGAGTGTGGATATCGGCGACTACAACAATGACGGGTATGCCGATATTTTGGTAACTGGCAAACTTGCCAATGGCGCCAAAATCAGCCGGGTATATCAAAATGCCGGAGGAACCGGAACCTTCACCACGGAAGCTACATTTACAGCCACGGGCGTTTCCGGCGGGGATGCCCGTTGGGGAGATTACAACAATGACGGCTGGCTGGATGTGGTAGTTGTGGGTAAATCTTCCACGGCAAATATTGTTGAAGTATTTCGCAATGACGGTACTGGTGATTTTGTTAAAAAAACTATTGCCGCCCTCCCACTTGCCGCTGCAGGAAGGGGCGCTTCCCTTGCCTGGGGCGATTACAACAATGACAAAAAAACAGATCTGGTAATTTCAGGATTTACCAATACAGATGTGTTCAGATTGTATCAGAATGTGGATACAACCGATAATATCACGCCGGGTGTACCCGGTGGATTAACCTCTACCGTTTCAGGTGATACTGTTCTATTGTCCTGGACCGTTCCCTCCGGCACCAATCCTGCGATTATCAATGGCTTGTCTTACAATCTGTATGTCGGTACGACCTCCGGTACTACCAATGTGGTTTCTCCCTCCGCTAAAATTATAAGCCCGCCTTACCGGCGAATTCCCACCTGGGGGAATGCCGGCTATAAACTTACATGGAAACTCCGCCACCTTCCGGCAGGGACTTATTTCTGGAGTGTCCAGACCATTGATCAGGATGCTGAACCCTCTGCATTTGCTGCTGAAAAAACATTTACCTATACCCCGCCTGTACTTGTAAATGTTTCTCCTCTACAGATTCCGACCCTTCCGTTTGAAGGACTGAGTAAAGGGAAAATCGCGTGGGGTGACTATGATAATGACGGGGACCTTGACCTCCTGGTTACCGGGGAAACCGGCACCGGAACAGGTACAACCGCTATCCTGAAAAATACCAACGGAACCCTTGCTGTCGATAATGCAGCATCTGGTGATTTGGCGAATCTGATCTACAGCTTTGTGACCTGGGCCGATTATGATGCCGATGGGGATCTCGACATCCTGCTGTTTGGAGAAATACCGCACACAGGTGCAGCAGGTAGTGGCACCCGCCAGACTATTTTGTATAAAAATAATGGTGCCGGCAGGTTTAATGCAGATGCTGCCGGTGATGTTTTCCCCGAGCTATCACAGGCATGGGCAGACTGGGGAGATTATGACAATGATGGCGACCTGGATCTTGTCATGACCGGTGGATCATCTTCCGGCTCTTTTAGTGCCGTGTACCAAAATGCATCGGGTACATTTGTCAAAGAAGACCTGATTGAAATACAGAAGGTCGTGTCTGGAAGTGTCGCGTGGGGCGATTATGATGCCGACGGCGATCTTGATATCGTGCTTACCGGTGCCGATGGCACCAACCTGTATAGCAAAGTATATCAGAATAGTGGTTCCCGGGGTGGTTTTGAAGAATTGTCATTCGGAAAAGCGCCTTTACTTCCTTTAAAAGAAAGTTCAGCTGCCTGGGGAGATTACGACAATGACGGCGATCTCGATATTCTGCTTACCGGTGATTCCACAGCCACCCTGGTTGGCCCCCGGACAAAAATCTACCGGTATAACCAGTCGCTGGTAAAATTTGAACTTGCTGCTACCTTGCAGGGTGTCAAGCAGGGGCAGGGTATTTGGGGTGATATCAATGACGATGGATACCCTGACATTGCCATTTCAGGTAAGTCGGGCCCCAATCTGGCAGACCGGACAACCCGGATCTATATCAACAACCAGTCGGGAGGGTTTACGGCAGACAATGCTACTTCTGCGCATATTAAAGGGGTGGATGAAGGCGCTGGAATTGCCTTTGGCGATTATGACCAGGATGGCAAACTCGATATTGCCCTGATTGGACGGGCACGCGATGCTGCTCCCAGACGTACGCTTTCCCTGTACCGCAATATTGATGCGAATGCCAACCTCACTCCGGCAGTACCTGCAAACCTGACGACAACCGTAAGTGCAGACTCGATCATTTTTTCATGGAATGCGCCGGGTGGCGGGGTAAATTATACCTACAACCTTTACGTAGGGACGGCTGCTGGCAGCGAAAATACCATGCCGGCCATGGCCCAGAAAGTTGCACCATCGGAAGGATTTCGCCGGGTGGTGCACAATGGAAATACCGGCCATCGTACTTCCTGGAGCCTTCGGGGATTATCTGCCGGCACCTATTTCTGGAGTGTACAGGCGATTGATCCCGATTTTGAAGGCTCTGCTTTTGCGGCAGAAAAATCCGTGATCTTTACTCCGCCCCAATATGTCGATGTTACCAGTATTCTCTTTCAAAATGTACCGGAAGGAATCATTACAGGATCTGCCGTATGGGGGGACTATGACAATGATAATGATCTCGATTTTGCTGTGGCAGGGGAAGATGCTTCGGGAGATATAGTCACTCGCTTGTACAAAAATATCGATAACCGGGGCTTCGAATTTGATGCTTTTGCATCTTTGGGTATTCAGGGGGTGAAAAATGGCGATCTCGCCTGGGGAGATTTTGACAATAATGGGCGTCTTGATCTGGCGGTTTCCGGAGAATCTGCATCGGGACCATTTACCCGGATTTACCGAAACAATACCTCCTCTTTCCAACCCGTGAATGTTTTCGAACAAGTGCGAAACAGTAGTGTTTCGTTTGCGGATTATGATGATGATGGCGATCAGGACTTTTTCCTCATGGGACAAAAAGCAGACAATTCTGCGATTGCCATCCTCTATGAAAATAAAGGAACCGCAGGATGGGGCACAGGGGCTTCTTTCCCCGGGCTACATTCCGGGGATGTTGCCTGGACAGATGTTAACCATGACGGATTTGCCGATTTTGCGGTTATCGGGTTAAACGGACCGGCTCCTTTCTTTGGGGTATATAAAAATAATGGCGATAAAACCTTTACCAATATCTCCTCCAGTTTTGCAGGTGCTGTCGCTGTTTCACGTGGCGGACTGGATTGGGCTGACTATAACAATGATGGCAATCCAGACTTATTGGTTACGGGTACCAATAGCTCCAATGTTCCGCAAACGCAATTATTCCGAAACAAAGGAGATGGAACGTTTGAACTGGTTTCTGCCGGGCTTAAGAATATTGAAAACGGAGATGCCAGTTGGGGTGATTATGACAATGATGGCTGGTACGATATTCTTATAACCGGTAAAGAAAATACAGGCAACAGCCGGACTACTGAAATTTACAAAAATGATCAGGCCGGTGGTTTCAGTATAGCCCCGCTGGCATCAGATCCGCTGGCGGGTGCCGATAATAGTAGTCGTGCGGTTTTTGGCGACTACAACGGTGACCAGAAGCTGGATATTCTCCTTGTGGGAGATATCGGTTCGGGAAATGATGCGCTGCATATTTACCGCAATGATGAACTCACGGCCAATACAACGCCCGAACCACCCATAAATCTTGCCCAGGAGATTGTCGGTTCGAAACTCCGTCTCAGCTGGAACCCGCCTGCGGGTCATTCCGCGAATCTGGTCAACGGCCTTTCCTACAACATCACGATGGGACTTGCCAAAGACCAGCAGGAGATCATCTCTCCCCTTTCAAGTCTGGACTCACTGACATCAGGATACCGTAAAGTGGTGGTAACCGGGAATGTCTCTCAGGTCGTAGAATGGGATATCAGTAACTTGCTTGAAGGGAAAACCTACTTCTGGAGTGTGCAGGCTGTTGACCAGGATTTTGAAGGCTCACGTTTTGCTACCTTCAGTGCCCTTGAATTTAATCCACCCGCATTTGAAGACCAGACCCCGACCCTTTTCCCCGGCAATCCACCGGCTGCGGTTTCGGAGAGTTCTATTTCCCTCGGTGATTACGACAATGATGGGGACCTCGACATACTTGCCGCAGGTGATCTGGGAGGCGGATTGACCTCTACCTCCATTTATACCAATAATGGCGGCAATACTTTTGTCAAGGACGCCGATGCATCTTCTGACCTTGCACAAGTGCGACTGGCCGGCCTTGCATGGGGTGACTATGACAATGATGGAGACCTCGATATAGTGGTCACCGGACAGCAAGCCAATAATAATCTGGTTGCTACTATTTATGAAAATCAGGGGGGCCGTTTCCTGGCAGATCTTGCTGCATCCGACTCATTGACGGATGTATATAAATCATCAGTAAAATGGGGCGACTATGACAATGATGGCGACCTGGATCTGGTGCTTGCAGGAACCAGTGGTACCGGGCAGCCGGTGCTGATTCTTTACACTAATTTGGGAGACCATGTATTCTCCCCCAAAAAGAATGCATTTAATGGCGCTTCCGGCATATCTTCCGGAAGCCTTGACTGGGCCGATTACAACCGCGACGGATTTGTGGACCTGCTGGTGTCAGGAGAAACTGCTACCGGAGCGCTTACCCGTGTGTACAACAACAACGGAGATGGCACATTTACAGATGCCGGGTTTACCGACCTCGTTTCTGTCAAAAATAGTTCTGCTTCCTGGGGAGATTTTGACAATGACGGATACGCCGACATTCTGCTGGCGGGAGAGAGTACAAGTGGCGCGTTTGAAGCTTTTTCGCGCGTGTACAGATATAGTCCTGCCGATAGTAAATTTGAGAATATCGGCGCTCCTTTGGCAAATATTTCCCGTGGTAGTGCCATCTGGGGCGACTACGACGACGATGGATGGATGGATATTCTGATCAGCGGAAAAGATGGTGCAGGCGCAGAAGACCGTACCACCCGCCTATATCGCAATGACCGGGCCGGTAATTTTAAAGAAGATGTACTTAGCTCTGCCGACCTGGAAGATGTTGATCTGGGGGCAGCGGTATTTGGCGACTATGACGGAGACAAAAAACTGGATATTATCCTCAGTGGCCGTACTTCTTCAAGTCCTGTGGAACGTGCATTTGCCGTTTTCCAAAATATCGACACTGCGGCCAATAAAGTTCCGGGACCTCCTGTAAGTCCTTCACATACCATTACAGGTCCTGAAATTACGCTTACCTGGTCTCCCCCTTCCGGGCACAGTGCGGCTACCCGCCAAGGGCTTACCTACAACGTTTATATTGGTACGGCGAGCAACAAGGCTGCCATCACTTCCCCAATGTCAATTACAGATGGCGCCAGTGCCGGATTCTTCCAGGTAGTACGCAGAGGCAATGTCGGTCAGAAAAACAGCTGGACATTTACGGGTATTCCCGACGGTTCGTACATTTGGGGTGTTCAGACCATCGACCAGGACTTTGAAGGATCAGTGTTTATCGCAGGCGGTAGTTTTGAGTTTACCAATCCTGTGCCTGACATTATTGCTTTCAGCTTTGCGGATATCTATACCACCGGAAAAGACACCAGCAGTTATATTCAGGTATTGACCGATACGATTGTTGATAAAGTTGTGGTTCACTACAAAGGTATCGCTGCGGAAAACTGGACTACAGAGAATATCAGTTCGGCAGGCGGAAAATACAATTTCCCCATCACTGCTTCGAAGGTAGATGAAATGGGACTGGAGTATTATTTTGAGGTTAAAGGTACTTTTGGCTTTGACATCAGTACAGATACGGTTTATACTTACCGCCGTTATCCCGACGGGTTTACATTGACAGGACTGGATTTTGGGAAAGAGGAGACCGATTACAATTTTGTATCCATTCCTCTCGTACTGGACAACAGCCAGATCAAACAGGTACTGGAAGATGACCTGGGTGAATATAATACGTATCTATGGCGATTCTGGCATTACCGCAACGGTACATTCTCCGAATATACTCAGGGGCTCAACACCATTGAGCCGGGGAGAGGGTATTCTCTGATCACTAAAGAAAGCAAACAGATCAGCACCGGAGCCGGAAATGTGGTCGAGGCCAACGACAGTCAGCCTTTTGTCCTTCAGTTACAACAGGGACACAATGAAATCGGCAATCCCTATCCCTACAATCTGGCCTGGAATGATATCCTTGCGGCAATGGCTACTGCTTCTGACAAACTGGGCGAACTCCGAATCAAAGGCCCAGTCGGCTATCAGAACGGATCGGTAATCGATAAGTTCAGTGGGGGATTTGTGTTTGCTGATGAGGCCGTGTCATTGATAATTCCGGTAAGGAAAAACCCGGCAGTTCAGCGGTTTGCAAAACCCGTAAGTCTTGTGGAAAGCGAAGCCTTTGTCAATACCGGTGGATGGGGCATCAACTTTACACTCCGCAGTGGCAAACTGGAATACCCGCTCGGTGGAATCGGAATGCACCCCGAAGCACAGGAAAGTAAGGATAAATTTGACGCCATTCCTCCTCCGAGAATGCCTTCCTATCTGGATATGAATTTTTCCCATCCGGAGCATTTTGCGGGTAAGTTTACACGTGATATTGTGCCGGCTGCCAAGTCGCATGTCTGGGAATTTACGGTGGAAAGCAATATCGAATCACGGGCGATTGAGCTGAATTGGGATAATAGCCTGCTGAACTTTGCCGGACAAAAACTCATCCTGTTTGATGTTGAACATCAGCGCCCGGTGGATATGACAGAAAACACCAGCTATCTTTCCCTTTCTGATGGAAAAACCCGGCGGTTCAGAGTATATTTTGGCAGCGAAAATTTTGTAGTTGAACAACTTCGCCCGGATTTTATATATTTGGGGGATGCTTTTCCTAATCCTGCTTCAGCTTCAGACAGGGTTACCATTCCGTTTACTTTACCTGCCACACAGGATATGTATGGGGTCAAACTATTGATTTACAATAGTTTTGGTCAGGAAATTAATCGCATAGATGCAGGGAATCTCCGGGAAGGTTTTCATGAGTTGAACTGGGATGGCCGGGCCGGAAGTGGGAGCAAAGTAGCAAATGGTATATATATTTACCACCTCTTGGTTGAAGAAAATGGAAATACCCGGCAGTTTACAGGCCGGTTGATGATAAAGTAAACTTGTTCTTTGGAAAAGAAAACATATTCTTCCGGAATCTTAGATAATAAAATTTTCCCCGGATGGTAGTAGGAAATGAAGTGAAAAACATTTTCCTGCTACCATTCGGTATTCTATATTTTACTGATTGCGAAGAGAAAGTGACTGTTAACCATACAGACATTTTTATATTTGTGATAATTTTGTGTAAATTGCGATGATTGGAAATTTCTAATAATCATTTTGTACACAGAAAAAACTTTTTATGAGGATTGTCTCTTCCAAACAGAAGCAGTCATGAAACATACCCAAACACGTGTTATCAAACTTTTACACCAGATGAAGACAAAAATCACCCTATTAACGGCTTTCCTGTTACTGGCATTACAAACGCTTGTGCAGGCCCAGGCACCTCAGGGAATTTCCTATCAGGCGATTGCCCGTGATGGCGCAAGTGTACTTAATGGTCAGACAATTGACGTAAGGTTTACCATCCTTCAGGGAGGAAACCAGGTATATCAGGAGACAAATTCCGCACTTACCAATTCCTATGGGCTTTTTACCCTCAATATTGGAGAAGGGCTGCCTGTAGCCGGTTCTTTTGCCAATATCAACTGGGGACTTGGCAATTACTTTCTCCGGGTAGAAATTGACCCCAATGGCAATGGATTTGTCAATATGGGGGTGACAAAAATGGAAAGTGTACCTTTCAGTTTATATGCTGAGAAAGCGGGTTCGGTGGAGAATGTAAGTATCGGCGATCTTTCTGATGTGATTGCCCCTGTACCTGATTCGGGCGATGTGTTGAAGTGGGATGGTACCAACTGGGTAAGTTCTCCCGATGAAGGAGGAACGGTTTATGCCGGACAGGGTATTAATATAGTCAATGACACGATTATCAATACGGGAGATACCAATCCCAATGACGATATAACTATAGGTACTGCTGCCAATGGCGATCTTGCCGGCACTTATCCTGATCCTACTGTAGTAAAAATTCAGGGCCTGGATGTGGCGAATATCATTCCCGCCGATAAGGAGGTCTTAAAATGGGATGCCATTGCGGGTGAATGGCGACCGCAGCCCGATGCCGTTACAACGGGTGGTGGTGGCGGTGCAGTGAATACAACTGCAAGGATTTCGGGTGATGGTTCGGCTGGCCTGCCACTCGATATTGCCCAAAACGGTGCGCAGATAGGTAATGTACTCAAATGGAACGGATCCAGTTGGAATCCGGCTGTAGATGGCGGTACGCAGACCCTTACGCTAAACGGTACGGTACTTACGCTCGGTCCCAACGGAAACTCTGTTAACCTTCCTTTTACCAGCTATACTGACGGGCCTGGTATTAATATTTCTGGTAGCGTCATTTCCAATACCGGAGACACTACCTCCGCAGATGATATTATGATTGGTACTGCTGCCGGTGGAGACCTCACCGGTACATATCCCAACCCGACAGTCGCCAGACTACGGAACAATTCTATTTCAACCAATATTCCCTTCTCCGGCAACGTCCTGAAGTTTCAAAATGGCCAATGGACGCCTGCCCAGGATAATATAAACGACGCAGACAGTGATCCCGGAAATGAAATCCAGACACTCAGCATCTCCGGAAATACCCTTACCCTTGGCAATGGAGGCGGGTCCGTAGCATTACCTGTTTATACGGCTGGTTCTGGTATCAATGTATCCAGCGGCAATGTAATCAGCAATACCGGTGACCTTAACCCTGCCGATGACATTACGATTGGATTCCCCGCAGGTGGAGACCTTGCGGGCTCATTTCCTCAGCCTTTAGTAACAAAAATCCATGGGCGCACATTTTCCAACCAGGCGCCCAACAATGGATATATCTATAAATGGGACTCTGGGATCAACCAGTGGATTCCTTCCATTGACGACGATACTGACGCCGACGCCGACCCGCAGAATGAGTTACAAACACTTTCCCTTTCCGGAAATACACTTTCCCTTTCCGGAAACGGAGGTAGTGTAAGTATTCCGCTATATACGGGCGGTTCAGGTATCAACGTATTGGGCACAACCATTGTCAATACCGGAGACCTTAATGGAAATGACGATGTAACTATCGGCTCAAGTGCCGGCGGGGACCTTTCCGGTACCTTCCCCAATCCTGCGGTTACCAGACTTAATGGTTTTGCGGTTTCTAACCTTCAGCCTGCTACCAATCAGGTACTAAAGTGGAACGGAACGCAGTGGACGCCTTCTCTTGACGACGATACAGACGGGGACTCCAATTCTACCAATGAATTGCAAACCCTTACTCTTTCAGGCAATACGCTTTCTCTTAACCTGGGTGGTGGTTCTGTCAATATTCCTGTGTACACAGGGGGCTCAGGTATCAGTATCAATGCCAGTAATATTGTTACCAATACCGGCGACGTAAACCCCAACGATGATATTAAAATAGGCGATAATGCCGGTGGGGACCTGGTCGGTACTTATCCAAACCCGGTAGTTGCCAGTTTGCAGGGAAAACCGGTATCCAATGCTGCGCCTACTACTTCGGGGCAGGTATTAAAATGGAATGGCGCACAATGGCAGCCCGGTATAGATGACGATACCGATGCAGATGCTGATCCACTAAACGAATTACAGGATCTTACACTGAGCGGCAATACGCTTACACTGTCAAACGGTGGCGGTTCGGTCGCGCTTCCTGTGTATTCCGGAGGTCCCGGTATCAACGTATCCGGTACAACGATTATCAATACCGGCGATCTCAATGGCAGTGATGATATACTGATTGGATCTGCCGCTGCCGGAGACCTGAGTGGCACTTACCCTAACCCTGTAGTAAGCAAACTTCAGGGAAAACCGATTGCCAGCACTACGGCTACCAGTGGACAGATATTGAAGTGGAATGGTACCCAATGGGCACCTGCAGACGATAATTTTATAGATGGAGACTCTGACAATGCAAATGAGTTGCAGGAATTGTCTATTAGTGGTACAACTATCTCGCTTTCTGTTGGTGGGGGTAGCGTAAACCTTCCCTATACAGCTGGTTCGGGTATCAACCTTGTTGGCGGGACTACAATTACCAATACCGGCGACGTAAATGCAAGTGATGATATTACGAATATTACTCCTGCCGTTGGGGATCTTTCGGGTACTTTCCCTGGTCCGACAGTAACAGGACTCAGAGGACGGCCGATTACCAACGGTGTTCCTTCTAATGCAAATATTTTAAAGTATAATCTTGCGGGCAATCAGTGGGTTTATGCTACAGATGATGTTACTGACCCGGATGCCAACCCGACCAATGAAATTCAGACTCTTAGCCTTACCGGCAGTTCTTTGTCTCTTTCCCTGGGAGGAGGTAGTGTGAACCTGCCCGTGTATGCTGCGGGTACAGGTATTGATATTTCTTCAAATATCGTTACCAATACCGGCGACCTTGATGGTTCAGATGACGTCCTCATTGGCTCTACGGCAAATGGCGACTTGAGCGGTACCTATCCAAACCCGACAGTTTCCAGACTTCAGGGATTTGGTGTGTCAAATGTTACCCCAAACCTTAACCAGGTACTCAAATGGAATGGCTCTCAGTGGACACCTGGCGCTGATGCCAATACTACCTATTCTGCAGGTACAGGTATTTCTATCAGCGGCCTGAATGTCGTTACCAATACCGGTGATACGAATGCCGCGGATGATATTACTAACGTTTCTGTAGCTGCCGGAGACGTTACCGGGGTTTATTCCAACTTGTCTGTTGGCAAGATTCAGGGTATTCCTGTAGCTCCTACGGCTCCTTCTCTTACCGGTCAGGTATTGAAATGGAACGGTTCTGCCTGGGCGCCAGGCACAGATGATGGTACCATTTATATAGCTGGTACAGGTATTAATGTTACCGGTACCACCATTACCAATACTGGCGATACGAATGCATCTGATGATGTGTTAACTACAACCCCTGCTTCGGGTGATGTTACTGGGATATTTTCAAACCTCGTGGTCGAAGGGTTGCAGGGAAATCCTGTTTCCAGCTCTACCCCCACTAACGTCGGTCAGGTATTGGAATGGGATGGCTTACAATGGGTTCCTGGTGCAGATGACAATACAACCTATTCGGCAGGCACTGGTATCAATGTAACCGGAACGGTCATTACCAATACCGGCGATACAGATGCTGCTGATGATATTACAACTTCTACCGCAGCCGCAGGTGATGTGGCGGGTACTTTCCCCAACCTGACGGTTGGAGGACTTCAGGGCAGCCCGGTTTCGGCTACCGCTCCTACCATTGTCGGTCAGGTGTTGAAGTGGAATGGCTCCTCCTGGGCTCCGGGCGCCGATGGCGTAAATACCTATACCGCAGGCTCTGGTATCAACGTAACCGGAACGGTCATTACCAATACCGGCGATACCAATGCAGCTGACGATATTACGACCTCTACCGCAGCCGCAGGTGATGTGGCGGGCACTTTCCCCAACCTTACGGTTGACGGACTTCAGGGTACACCCGTTGCCGCTACTGCTCCTACCATTGTCGGTCAGGTGCTGAAATGGAATGGCTCCTCCTGGGCTCCGGGCGCCGATGGTGTAAATACCTATACAGCAGGTTCTGGTATCAATGTAACCGGAACGGTCATTACCAATACCGGCGATACGAATGCCGCTGATGATATTACCAATATCAGCGTAGCGGGTGGGGATGCAAGTGGTGTATTCTCCAACCTGAGCGTAACCCGTATTCAGGGCAGCCCGGTCTCCGGATCGGCGCCGACAGTTGCGGGTCAGGTACTGGAATGGAATGGTACCCAGTGGACTCCCGGTACAGATGATAATACGACTTACACAGCAGGTTCTGGTATCAACGTAACCGGAACGGTCATTACCAACACCGGTGATACGAATGCAGCCGATGATATTACGACTTCTACCGCAGCCGCAGGCGATGTGGCGGGTACTTTCCCCAACCTGACGGTTGACGGACTTCAGGGAAATCCGGTTGCTGCGACGGCTCCAACGATTGTTGGACAAGTGCTGAAGTGGAATGGTGTTTCCTGGGCACCCGGTACAGATGCTGGTAATACCTATACCGCCGGTTCGGGCATCAACGTAACCGGAACGGTCATTACCAACACCGGTGATACGAATGCAGCCGATGATATTACGACTTCTACCGCAGCCGCAGGCGATGTGGCGGGTACTTTCCCCAACCTGACGGTTGACGGACTTCAGGGAAATCCGGTTGCTGCGACGGCTCCAACGATTGTTGGACAAGTGCTGAAGTGGAATGGTGTTTCCTGGGCACCCGGTACAGATGCTGGTAATACCTATACCGCCGGTTCGGGCATCAACGTAACCGGAACGGTCATTACCAATACGGGCGATACGAATGCCGCTGATGATATTACCAATATCAGCGTAGCGGGTGGTGATGCAAGTGGTGTATTCTCTAACCTGAGCGTAACCCGTATTCAGGGCAGTCCGGTCTCCGGATCGGCGCCGACAGTTGCGGGTCAGGTACTGGAATGGAATGGTACCCAGTGGACTCCCGGCACAGATGATAATACGACTTACACAGCAGGTTCGGGTATCAACGTAACCGGAACGGTGATTACCAACACCGGTGATACGAATGCAGCTGATGATATTACGACTTCTACCGCAGCCGCAGGTGATGTAGCGGGTACTTTCCCCAACCTTACGGTTGACGGACTTCAGGGCAGCCCGGTTTCTGCTACTGCTCCTACCATTATCGGCCAGGTATTGAAGTGGAATGGTTCCTCCTGGGCTCCCGGTACAGACGGTGGCAACACTTATACAGCAGGTTCTGGAATCAATGTAACCGGAACGGTGATTACCAATACCGGCGATACCAATGCTGCTGACGATATTACTACCTCTACGGCAGCCGCAGGCGATGTAGCGGGTACTTTCCCCAACCTGACGGTTGACGGACTTCAGGGAACACCCGTTTCGGCTACTGCACCGACCATTGTCGGTCAGGTACTGAAATGGAATGGTTCCTCCTGGGCTCCGGGCGCCGATGGTGTAAATACCTATACCGCAGGCTCTGGTATCAACGTAACCGGAACGGTCATTACCAATACCGGCGATACGAATGCCGCTGATGATATTACGAATATCAGCGTAGCGGGTGGTGATGCAAGTGGTGTATTCTCCAACCTGAGCGTAACCCGTATTCAGGGCAGCCCGGTCTCCGGATCGGCGCCGACAGTTGCGGGTCAGGTACTGGAATGGAATGGTACCCAGTGGACTCCCGGCACAGATGATAATACGACTTACACAGCAGGTTCGGGTATCAACGTAACCGGAACGGTGATTACCAACACCGGTGATACGAATGCAGCTGATGATATTACGACTTCTACCGCAGCCGCAGGTGATGTAGCGGGTACTTTCCCCAACCTGACGGTTGACGGACTTCAGGGAAATCCGGTTGCTGCGACGGCTCCAACGATTGTTGGACAAGTGCTGAAGTGGAATGGTGTTTCCTGGGCACCCGGTACAGATGCTGGTAATACCTATACCGCCGGTTCGGGCATCAACGTAACCGGAACGGTCATTACCAATACGGGCGATACGAATGCCGCTGATGATATTACCAATATCAGCGTAGCGGGTGGTGATGCAAGTGGTGTATTCTCTAACCTGAGCGTAACCCGTATTCAGGGCAGTCCGGTCTCCGGATCGGCGCCGACAGTTGCGGGTCAGGTACTGGAATGGAATGGTACCCAGTGGACTCCCGGCACAGATGATAATACGACTTACACAGCAGGTTCGGGTATCAACGTAACCGGAACGGTGATTACCAACACCGGTGATACGAATGCAGCTGATGATATTACGACTTCTACCGCAGCCGCAGGTGATGTAGCGGGTACTTTCCCCAACCTTACGGTTGACGGACTTCAGGGCAGCCCGGTTTCTGCTACTGCTCCTACCATTATCGGCCAGGTATTGAAGTGGAATGGTTCCTCCTGGGCTCCCGGTACAGACGGTGGCAACACTTATACAGCAGGTTCTGGAATCAATGTAACCGGAACGGTGATTACCAATACCGGCGATACCAATGCTGCTGACGATATTACTACCTCTACGGCAGCCGCAGGCGATGTAGCGGGTACTTTCCCCAACCTGACGGTTGACGGACTTCAGGGAACACCCGTTTCGGCTACTGCACCGACCATTGTCGGTCAGGTACTGAAATGGAATGGTTCCTCCTGGGCCCCCGGTACAGATGGTGGAAACATATACACAGCAGGTACTGGCATCAACGTAACCGGAACGGTGATTACTAATACGGGGGACACAAATGCCGCTGACGATATTACGACTTCTACGGCAGCCGCAGGTGATGTAGCGGGTACTTTCCCCAACCTGACGGTTGACGGACTTCAGGGCAGCCCGGTTTCGGCTACCGCTCCTACCGTTGTAGGCCAGGTGCTGAAATGGAATGGCGGATCATGGGCACCTGGTACAGATGATGGCGCATCGTATTCCGGAGGAACCGGGATTAGTGTTGTGGGCACAACCATCACCAATACCGGTGATACCAATGCAGCTGACGACATTACCAATACGACCGCCGCCGCAGGCGATCTCTCCGGCGTGTATCCTTCACCAACGGTAACTGCTATCCAGGGGAAACCCGTTACCAATGCAGCTCCCGCGCTAAATCAGGTGTTGAAGTGGAATGGTACTCAGTGGAATCCTTCTGCAGACGCTGTTGATGATGCAGATGCAAGCCCAACAAATGAGATTCAGGTGCTCTCTATTTCCGGTAGTAACCTCGTGCTTTCCAATGGTGGCGGTAGTGTCGCTTATCCGCCTACCTATACAGGCGGAGCCGGAATTGCGCTTTCCGGAACACAGATCATCAATATTGGCGATACTAATGCCGCTGATGATATTACAAATACCAGCGTGGCAGCCGGTGATGTGACGGGCACTTTTGCCAACCTGAATGTCGAAGCTTTGCAGGGGGTTCCCGTTTCGGCAACCGCTCCTACGGTTATCGGACAAGTACTGGAATGGGATGGCACACAGTGGACACCAGGGGCAGATAATGGCGTACTGTACTCTGGTAGCAATTACATTGATGTTACGGGAAATATCATTACCAATACGGGTGATACCTCCAACGTAAACGAGATCCAAACACTTTCCATTACGGGTACTACCATATTCCTTTCAAATGGCGGTAGTTCAGTTGCACTCCCGTATTCTCCCGGAACCGGCATTGCCTTTGCCGGTGGAATCATCAGCAATACGGGCGATATCAATGCCGCTGATGATATCACTACTTCAACGGCTGCTACGGGTGATGTGACAGGTACATTCCCCAACCTTACGGTTGACGGACTTCAGGGCAGCCCGGTATCGGCGACCGCGCCTACCATTGCCGGACAGGTATTAAAATGGAATGGAACATCATGGGCACCAGGAACAGACATAAATAATACTTATACCGCTGGTACAGGTATTAATGTAACCGGTACCGTGATTACCAACACCGGCGATACCAATGCTGCTGATGATATTACCACAGCTACGGCTGCGACAGGTGATGTGACAGGTACTTTCCCCAACCTTACGGTTGACGGATTGCAGGGAGTAGCTGTTTCTGCTACTGCTCCGACGCTTGATCAGGTACTGAAATTTGACGGAACCAACTGGATCCCCGCTGCCGATGCAACTGCAAGTTATGTAGCAGGAACCGGTATCGACATTACCGGCAATACAGTAACCAACACCGGCGATACCAATGCTGCTGATGATATTACCACGGCTACGGCTGCGACAGGTGATGTGACTGGTACTTTCCCCAACCTCACGGTTGACGGATTGCAGGGAGTGGCTGTTTCTGCTACTGCACCTATAACCAGTGAGTTCCTTACCTATAATGGCACCAACTGGGTAGCAGATTCTATTCAAACTTCAGACATAAAAATCACCACAGACCTGCTTCCGCCAAACAATACCTTCAATCTCGGTGGTCCTTCAAATCTTTGGCTGGAAGTATATGCTGCCAATGGTTTAATCAATACTTCTGACTACCGTGAGAAAAACAGTATTGAAAATATCAATTACGGGATGGACCAGATCATGCAACTGCGTCCGGTAAGTTTCCGCTGGAACCAGCATCCGGAACTGGGCCTGAAGCTGGGTCTTATCGCTCAGGAAGTGGAACCCGTGATTTCTGAAGTAGTAAAAACCCATCAATACCGGATCAATCCTCAGACAGGTCTGATGGAGCAGGTAGAACTCGATCGCTTTGGTATTAACTATACCGACCTGATTCCGGTGATGATCAAGGGCATGCAAGAGCAGCAGGAAGTACTTGATGGCCAACAGAAAACGATAGAAACACAACAGGAAATGATCCAAAAACTTGAAGAAAGAATTCGTTTACTGGAAGAAAAAATAAAATAGTAAGATGAGACATATCCTTAGCTTCTTACTGGCTTTTGCCAGCACATGTTCTTTGTTTGCTCAGTTGAGTCTGGATCGTCAGGTTCTCGGTACCACCGGCCATTGGGGACAAGTAGGGCAATACAGCCTCTCCTACACAGCAGGTGAACTGGTAACAGCTACAGCTATTACCACAAACGGAATGCTCATTCTGACTCAAGGGTTTCAGCAGCCGGATACAAGGGGTACTTTTGTGGGTATCGATGATGAGGTAAAACTTCCCGTCAGCTACAAAATTTTTCCTAATCCTACTACCGGTGTTTTGAAAGTAGAATTGTCAGCGGATAAACCAGCTGTTGTGAAAATGGATATGTACGATATGCGTGGACGCAAGACCAGTGTGCCGCTTCAAAGAATTCAGTTTTCGGGAAGCCGGACGACGATCTTCAATATGGAAGCGCTGGCAGATGGGATCTATATGTTGAATTTCCGCACTGACGACGGCACGTTGATTCAATCAGAAAAAATTCAGAAAATACACTAACTCTATCCCTATGTTTAAATATTGTTTGCTGATATGCAGTTTGTGTTTTCTTGTCGTATCCGCCCGTGCGCAGGAGATCTATGCACAAAGTGATACCTTGATTCTGGATTTTGGTTATCCTATCCTGACAGTGATTGATGACCTTCGGTTTACTGATGAAAATGACAACAACAATATCGATCCGGAGGAATCCAGTATTATCAGTTTTACTATCAAAAATACAGGTGCATATCTCGCCAAAGCAGTTTCCATTCGCCCGCAGGAACTCAACAATTTGGCAGGTCTCCTGCTACCCGAAGAAGTGAAAATCGGCGATATAAAACCCGGTGAAGATAAGTTGATTCAGGTGGGGATTGTTTCGGGGAAAGAATTGGAGAAAGGAACGGCGAGTCTGATTTTCTATATCAATGAAAATGGAAAATACGATGATATTTCTATCGTATATGCCGTAGGGACTTCCTCCCTGAAGAAGAAGTAAAAAGGTATCGATAAAAAAGCCCGGACCAGTTATCTGCAAAGAAAACCGGTCCGGTTTTTTATTTCCTATTCAAAGGCAACCGGCACACTCACGCGGGTTTTATCCCATGCGATGATAAGAGTGTTTTCATGAAACAGGATAGCCATGGCCTCAACTTCATCTCCCTGGCTGACTGTACCTTCCACTCTGACTACGTCAAGATCATCTTTGTAAGAATATGCACCCCACTGGTCCAGTCCACTGTTGAGGATAATGGTCCACTTTGCATCGCCAGGAATAGAAAACAGGGAATAAGTTCCTGCTTTTACCATTTGACCACCGAAAGTTACGTCTTTAAAAAACTTGATTTCCGTTGCTTCATTGGCACCGGTACGCCATACTTTTTCGAAGGGAACAATGCCTCCAAAAATCTCGCGTCCATTTTTCATAGGCCGGGAATACACAACTTTTGCAACTGTTTCCTTATCTTTTCGGAGATAACTGATATCTGCAGGGCTTTTGTCAACTGCAGGAATTTTCTGACCAAAAGCTTCCATACCAAACAGCAGTATCGCTGTCAGTAGTATGGTGGTTAACATCTGTAAATTTTTCATAATGTTTTTAATTTTAATGAAGCGTAGATTTAGTAGCTCAAAGTTAACAAATTATGGAGATCAATGACCTGGCTTTATCCAGGGCAAGAGAAGCCCGGGCCGCCATCGAAAGATTATATACGGAGATGCGCCACATTTTCAACAGTGGTTCTTACAAAAACCCGGGAGCATCGGGAGAAGTGCTTACCCAGGCACTCCTTACCTTAAGCCCTGAAATCTACGGATCCATGGGCGACCCTGACAAGGTAGAGCTGGCAGGGCTTATTTATGTAATCGACCGCCTACCCAAAGGAATAGAGGAATGCCGGCTCGTAAAACTGATTTCGGAAGAAGGTTTTAAGGACTCAGAATTTGAGGTGATCATCCCGCTCAGCCGCAGGAGAAACTGCTACAAAGTCGACGAAGAACATATGTATATCGAAGTGACGCGCGGCAGGAGCGAGATTTACGATATACTTACTCACCTCACTTTTATGTATATGGAGGCCGAAAAAATTCGTAAACACGCTTTTGATGAAAATAATAAACCTTGTCTTGAATGGGAAAAGCTGGAAGCGATTGTTAAAAACGATTCGAAGATAGATGATAAAAACCGCGAGTTGGCGATTACCTATATGAGTTCGCTTTTGGGGCGGACATTTGAAGAAACGCGGCATGCATATCGGCGTATGGCTCAGCATTCATTAACCAATAACGGACTTTTTCATGTGATATATTGGTTGGGGAAAGTAGCGATGGACGAACATTTGCATGGGAAAAGTCGTGAAATAACTTTTTCACCCACACTCCGGGCTCGAATTGGCCATCATATTTACGGAGAAAAATGGGCCAATCAGATCAAAGAGTTTCTTCTCAGTAACCAGTTGATCGAACGACCTGTGCATATTATCAGTGCCAATCTTCACAGTGTGCTGAATAGTATTTATGCCTGGCCGGCCATGAAAAAACATCTCAAAGGAAAACTCAAATCCATAGAATCGCTGGCACTGAACCTCAGTAAACCTGCACATAACAACCTTCGGGAAAAAGTGCTGGAATTTGCCCTGGAGAATGGAATGAGTATGCTGGAAGATCATACAGGAACCAATATTTCTGTGCAGATTATCGACACCGATAAACTTGACCTGCGTTCGCTGGCACCCGAACTTTCATTTGACGAGGCGTATATCAGAGCTGAAAAACCTGTGATTATTGTCATGGATTATGCTTTTGGCGAACAGGCCTTCGAGACGATGGACGAGCTGCTGAAACCGTTGGATTCGGATGAAAGAAGCTGGCCTATGCCGGTCGCTTCCATATCGATTATGGGGAAAGCCGGAATCCTGACAGGGGGAAAAGGAGATATTATGATTCCTACGGCACATATTTTTGAAGGTACTGCGGACAACTACCCGCTCGAAAATGATCTGAAAATGGAAGACTTCTCCAATGACGGTATGCTTGTATGTGAAGGTCCTATGATTACGGTGTTGGGGACATCGCTGCAAAACCGCGATGTTTTGGGTTATTTCAGAGATTCTTCATGGAAAGCGATCGGGCTGGAAATGGAAGGTGCACATTATCAGAAAGCTATACAGGCGGCGGCAATGATTCGCAAAAATATCGATCGGGGAGTAAGGCTGCGGTATGCCTACTATGCTTCGGATAATCCTTTACTTACGGGAAGTACACTTGCCTCCGGCAGCCTGGGGGAAGTAGGCGTAAAACCTACCTATCTGATAACGCTGCGGATTCTTGACCGGATCCTGACTCCAAAGAAGATGGTCTCCCATTATGTTTAGCCTGCAGAGAGGATATAGCCTGCAAATTTGCCTTATCCGGGTATTTTGATTTATTTGTTCCAAAATCTTAAAAATACATGGAAATTATTACCACCGTACAGGGTGCCATTGACAGCGTTTTGGGACCGGTACTCATTGTAATGTTGCTGCTTACCGGCGTTTTTCTGACCATTCGGCTTGGGTTTATTCAGTTTCGAAGACTGGGACATGGTTTTGCCGTAGCAACAGGAAAATACGACGACCCCAACGATCCCGGCGACGTTTCGCATTTTCAGGCACTTGCTACTGCCCTTTCTGCTACAGTAGGAATTGGTAATATTGCCGGTGTGGCCATCGCTATTCACTGGGGAGGGCCGGGTGCACTTTTTTGGATGTGGATCACGGCGCTTTTGGGTATGGCTACCAAGTTTACCGAAGTTACCCTCGCACAAAAATATCGCGATGTGGAGACCGGGGAAGCAAGCCAAATGGTGGGAACGGTTTCTGGTGGGCCGATGTATTATATAGAACGAGGGTTAGGTAAAAACTGGAAGTGGCTGGCCGTTTTTGTGGCATTTGCACTTATGCTTACCGCATTTCTTACCGGCAATGCGATCCAGGCCAATACCGTTGCCGACCTGATGAATTCTGAGTTTGGAATTCCTACCTGGGGTACGGGTGTATTTACTGCGGCCATTGTGGCGATGGTGATTTTGGGGGGAATCAGTCGGATTGGAAAAGTTACCGGTATCCTGGCTCCGGCAATGGCCGGGTTATATGTTCTGGGGGGACTGACTGTGCTTTTTATCAACTACGCAGAAATCCTCCCTGCTTTTAAACTGATTTTTTCGGAAGCTTTTAATCCTACGGCAGGGGTAGCCGGCACAGGGATAGGTGTATTGATACAGACTTTGGTATGGGGGGTAAAAAGAGGGCTTTTCTCCAATGAAGCCGGGCAGGGATCTGCCCCCATTGCGCACTCTGCCGCAAAAACAGACGAACCGGTCTCAGAAGGTGCTGTGGCACTTCTGGAGCCTTTTATCGATACGATTATTATTTGTTCGATCACTGGACTGGTCATCCTGAGTACAGGTGTCTGGACCCAAAAAACACCTACAGAGCTTATTCTCGGTAGCAGCGATGTCTCATGGGTTGAGCAGTCGGGTGAAGATGTTACGTTTGGCAGCGCGCCCTCCGAGTTGGTGGTAGTAGAAGGGGTTGCACAGGGAAATACACATTTTGCCTGGCATGAAGTAGCGGTAACTGAAATTTATACAGATGCTGCCCATTCGCTGAAGTTTTCGGGGAAAATCCTGCCGGGTGAAAGCCGCGCGGTGGGGGATGACGGTACAGAATACAGGGTCTTGCACGGTGATGCAGTAGAAAATGCTGCCCCGCTTACAGCCCTGGCCTTTTCCAAGGACCTCGGCCGTGCGGGGCGAATCATTGTCGTTGTCTGCGTATTTCTGTTTGCCGTATCTACGGCCATTTCCTGGAGTTATTACGGAGACCGTTGCGCCAACTACCTGTTTGGGAAAAAGGCCATTCTGCCCTACAAACTGATATTTGTGCTGATGCACTTTATTGGTGCCGTTACAGCTCTGAATACAATCTGGGGATTGGGAGACACCGCATTGAGTCTCGTAACCATTCCCAACGTATTTGCTTTGCTGTTGCTCTCCGGGGTGGTGAAGAAAATGTCAGACGAATACTTCAAAAACAAATCCTATCTGAGAGAATAGGTTCAATTGCTAAGAATCAAGGACCCCGTGGGTATAGCCAACACATTCGGCCATACCGGGCATGGGGTCTTTTCCGTCTTTTTCATATTCAAGACCAACTACGCCAGTGTATTTGATTTTTTGCAGGGTAGCGAGGAAGCCGGGAATGTCAATAATTCCCCTTCCCAGTTCGACTGGTACGCCGTCTTTCCCTTCCTTATCTACATCTTTCAAATGGATATCATAGAGACGTGAAGCGTATTTTTTTGCCATTGCAGAAGGGTCCTGACCAATTCGCCTCGTATGACCGATATCCATACAAAGGCCAATGCGGGTATCTAGATTTTTGATTTTTTCATAAACCGTATCGGGACCTGGATACACGTCATCACCGGGGCCATGATTGTGGATGGCAAGTTTAATATTCGTTTCCTTAACTTTTTCTTCGGCTCTTGCAAGCAGGTCATGGTTTGGCACACCAATGATCACCTCGACACCCGCCATTTTTGCGTAAGCAAATGCCTGATCTACCTGCTCGGCAGTTTTCATATAAATAACACCGACTCCGTAAAGATTCAGCCCGGCGTCACGCACTTTTTGTGCAATCGTTTTGATCTGGCTTTCTGAGCTTTCCAGTGGCATGTGCATGCTCTTCAGCGCGATATGCGTGAGATTTACCCGTTTGGTCATCGTTATGGTTTGATCAAGGGTAAATTCGCGTAGCGTATAGGAAGCCAGGCCCAGGGTGAGGGAATGGCTCGAAGGTGCCGGACGAAAACCGGGCAGCATCGTAGCACCTGCCAAAGTGCCTGCGCCAATACCTAAGGTGCGTAGAAAATTTTTTCTGGATACATTCATGAGAAAGAGTAGGTTAATTCTAGTGTTTGAAAAGGTAACTTAATAAAAAGGCGCAAACTTTTTACAAAATTTACCCAAAGGTAAGCACAAAGGCAGTGCCTTCATTTTCACTGGAATTTACCCTGATTTCTCCTCCCTGTGCCTGCATAATCTGACGGGAAATGCTTAGCCCTACGCCTGAGCCTTCTTTTTTTGTAGAAAAGAAGGGGATAAAAATCTCTTCGAGTTGATCCGGCGGTATTCCGCACCCGTTGTCTTTGACCGTAATCTGGACCTGTCCGACGGCATTTTCTCCCGCCATCAGCGCAATATATTTTTCCTCCCGCCCCTCTACGGCGTGGATCGCATTGATAATCAAATTGATCACAACCTGTTCTGTCAATTGCAAATCAGCCCATAAAGTGATTTTTTCAGGAACAATCGACAGCTCAAAAGTAATGGCTTCCTTTTGAAAACGTGTGGAGAAAAGCCGTTGGATATCCTGAAAAAATGGGCCGATCGAAATACTTTCAAACTGAGGAACGGGGATACGGGTGAGGTTTCGGTAGGTTTCGACAAAACTCATCAGTCCTTTGCTCCGGTTGCGGATAATATCAATGGCCTGGAGAATGTCTTTGGTTTGATCAGGGGTGATATCCGGGCCGCGAAAGGTTTTGTGATCTGCATGGAAAAGCAGGGCCCGGAGACTATCAGCCAGAGTGGTCACCGGTGTGACGGAATTCATAATCTCATGGGTCAGTACGCGTATCAGCTTTTGCCATGCATCGGTTTCTGTTTTTTCGACTTCCCGTCTGATATTCTGAAAGGAAACCAGTTGGTAGCCGACTCCCTGAAGTTTGAAGGCGGTGACCGAAATAATGAGCGGAATAATCTCTCCGTTTCGGGTGATTCTCACGAGGCGTTTTTCGCCGGAACGCATTTCCCCGATTGCTTTTACCAGACTTTCATCCAAATCTTCTGGTTTGCGGACTCCCGGGAGGGGAAAAAGTATTCTTCCTGCCTGGTTGATGAAATTGATTTCTGACCTGTTGCGGATGGATATGGTCGGAATACTTAGATGATGAAAAACCTGTTCGAGATAGCGGTAATTTTCCTCTTTCTCCAGCCTTATTTTCCGAAACTGTTCTACCACACTGCTGAGTTCGTGATTGAGTTCGTCAAAGGTTTTTCCTTTGCTTTCCTGGTGCATGGTGGAGGTGAAATCGTCGTATCTGATTCCTGAGAAAAAACGTGTCAGCACACGGTTTGTCTGTTCGGTAAAATAAATCAGGTTTACGATCTGTATGAGAATAAGTATGCCGATAAAAACCGCCGAAGCTTTGAGGCCGGCCACAAAAACCATAAAGGAAAACAAACACAGACTTACTGTCAGGACAATGATTCGCACCAAAATATGTAAGCGGAAATGTTTCATTGTTCCTTTTTAGAGCAATCCGTATTTTTCTATGCGGCGGTAAAGAGACGTGCGGGTGAGCCCCAGTTCTTTGGCTGCTTTGCTGATATTGCCGCCGTGTTTGCTGATGGCTTTTCTTATGACCATTTTTTCCACTTCTTCCAGGTTGTAAGTATCGAGAAATAAATCGGCGCTACTTTCGGGAAGATGGCCAAAGTGAAAATCCTGTGGCTGAAGAATATCAGTTTCTGTCATGATCACCGCCCGCTCAATGGCGTGCTGCAATTCTCTGATATTGCCCGGCCAGTGGTATTTTTCCATTCGGGCGAGTGCAGCAGGGCTTATACTATAAACAGCTTTGTGGTATCGTTGGGCATAAATTTGGATAAAATGTTCGGCGAGCAGACTGATATCTTCTTTGCGATCGCGAAGTGGGGGGAGTTGAAGTTCTACGGTATTGATGCGGTAAAGCAGATCTTGTCTGAATTCGCGCGTGGCAACTTTTTCTTTTATAGGGAGATTGGTCGCGCAGATGAGGCGAATATCTACCTCCAGCGGATGGTTGGAACCGACGCGGATGATCCGCCGTTGTTGGAGCGCATTGAGGAGCTTTGCCTGAAGGGGCAGGGAAAGATTGCCGATTTCGTCGAGAAAAAGCGTGCCTTTCTGAGCGAGTTCAAATCGCCCGATTCGGTTTTCTCTCGCATCGGTAAAAGCCCCTTTTACATGGCCAAAAAGTTCACTTTCAAACAGTGTCTCGCTGATTGCTCCCATGTCAACGTTGACAAAAACCTGATTGGCGCGAAGTGAGCGCTGGTGAAGTGCGCGGGCGATCAGCTCTTTGCCGGTACCATTTTCACCCAGTATCAGGATGTTGGCTTCTGTAGCGGCGATTTTGTTGATGGTTTCAAATATGCGGCGTATGGGCTCGCTTTGTCCGATGATTTCCTGATTGCCTTCACGGGTATCTTTAGCAATTGGGGAGGAAGTCTGTTCGGTCCTTGCTGCTTTTATATTCAGCGCATTATGAATAGTGGCAAGCAGTTTTTCGCTGTCCCAGGGTTTGAGCACAAAATCAGTTGCTCCTTTTTTGATCGCTTTGATGGCCGTATCCACATCCCCATATGCTGTCATGAGTACGACAACCGCAGATGGTTCTGTCTCAAGGATTTGATTGAGCCAGTAAAAGCCTTCTTTCCCGCTGATGGCTTCCCGGCTAAAATTCAGGTCGAGTAAAATCAGGTCATAATTGCCATTTTTTACTAACTGATTGAGGAATACAGGACGCTCTTCAGTATCGGCTTCAAAACCGTGACTTTTGAGGAAAATCCGGGCTGCGTCGAGAACATCCCGATCGTCATCTACTACAAGTATGCGGGCTTTGTATGCCATAATGCGAATTTACAAATACTTTCCGGCCAAAGGCTATCGCAAAACTGCGAATTTACCTGTCGCTATGTACATGTGGAAGAAAAAGTGTACGGATTCGTACATCTTCTGTCCTCCTGCGTTCAGTAAACAGAGATGTGGATAGGTGTATCTTTTTGATAATCAATGATTTATAAATGGGTATATTTATTGAATAATGAACACTAGTTTGCATAATCTAAAAATTGCTTCATATATGTTGTTATCTACCCACGAACTGACAAAGGTATACCGTACAGAGGAAATCGAAACGACCGCCCTCAACAATCTTTCTCTGGAAATCGAAGCCGGCGAGTTTCTGGCCATCATGGGGCCTTCCGGTTGCGGTAAATCTACTTTGCTGAACATTCTCGGAATGCTTGATTCCCCTTCATCGGGTAGTTATACCTTTTTGGGAAATGAAGTAAACGGCCTTTCTGAAAAGGGACGGGCAATTCTTCGCAAGGGAAATATTGGTTTTGTGTTTCAGTCCTTTAATCTGATTGAGGAACTTACCGTGTTTGAAAATGTCGAACTGCCGCTGATCTACCTGAAAATGTCTGCTTCTGAGCGCAAAAAACGCGTACATGACATGCTGCAACACCTTCAGATTATGCATCGGGTGAATCATTTTCCCCAGCAACTTTCCGGTGGCCAGCAGCAGCGTGTCGCTGTGGCAAGGGCGCTCGTTACCCGCCCGAGTCTGGTTTTGGCCGATGAGCCTACCGGCAACCTCGATTCTGAAAATGGAAACGAAGTCATGAAAATTTTGACTGAACTCAACGACGCCGGAACGACGATTGTCATGGTTACCCACTCAGAACATGATGCTTCTTACAGCCGGAGAATCATTCGCTTGCTTGATGGAAGAATCTACTCAGAAGTAAATCATAAGTCTTCAGTCATCGGGGGTTAAATAATCTTTCGCGTCAACTCATCTGCTTATGTGGAAAAATTATCTGAACATCGCTATTCGCAATCTGGTGCGAAACAGAGTCCACACTTTGATCAATCTGATTGGGCTTTCGCTGGGTATATCCTGTACTTTGCTGATTGTCTTGTATGTGCAGGATGAAATTAATTACGATAGCCACCATGTGAACAGAAGCAGGATTTTCCGCATTTCCAGCGATATGCGCATGGGGGCCAATGAAGATGAATATGCCCTGACCAGTATGGCTGTCGGGCCAAGACTTAAAGAAGCCTATCCCGAAATAGATACCTTTGTGCGATTTCGTATGGCACCCAACCGAATATCGGTTCGGTATGGCGATAAGCTGTTTAATGAGCAGTTTATCACCATGGCTGACCCTCAGGTATTTTCCGTGTTTACCTACCCGTTGATAAAGGGTAGTCCACAAACTGCCCTTATCAACCCTCGCTCACTGGTATTGACAGAAACCCTGGCCAAAAAATATTTTGCGGAAGAAGACCCTCTGGGGAAACAGATAAAACTCAACAACCTGGATTTTGAGGTTACAGGGGTGATGAAAGATTTGCCAGCCAACTCTGACCTTCCGATTAATGGACTTACCTCTATGGTCGATATGTCAGAAGAGGAGCGCAATGTTATGATGTGGGATTGGGGACGAATGTCATTTTATACCTATCTCCTTTTCAAAAATTCGGGAGAAGGCATGAGTTTTGGTGAAAAACTGGAAGAATTTGCTGCAAAAAATGTCCAGCCATTCTGGAAGGAAAATTCGATTGACGGAGAAATTCACTATCAGCTTACCGCGCTGCCCGACCTGCATTTTCAGACAGACCTCGGATACGACACCCCAAAGGGAAATAAATCTTACCTGTACATATTTTCCCTCGTGGCGATTTTTATTCTCCTGATTGCCTGTATCAACTATATCAACCTCGCGATTGCCCAGTCTTCACGGAGAAGCCTGGAGGTCGGCATCCGTAAAGCCGCGGGAGCCACGCGCGCTCAATTGCTCCGTCAGTTTTTGGGCGAATCGATTATTATTTCCCTGATCGCTTTGTGTTTTGGAGCTATTTTGGTGGAGATTTCTCTGCCTGTATTTAATCAGTTGGCCGGAAAGTCGTTCCTGTTTTCTGACCTGTTACAACCCGGGCTGATTGTAGCGGCTTTATTAATAGTGATGTTTACCGGACTGGTGGCAGGCAGTTATCCGGCTTTGTACCTGGCCTCTTTTCAGCCGATAGAAGTATTAAAAGGACGTATTCAACTTTCTGGCAACAGCCTCCTGCGAAAGGTGCTGGTTGTATTGCAATTCTCTATTTCCATAGGCCTGATCATTGCGACGCTGGTCGTATATGAGCAGATGAGTTTTCTGAAAAACCATGAACTGGGGTTTGAAAAAGAACAGGCGATGGTCGTAGAAGTGCCCTTTGATACAACCCTGTATAAGCGCCTGCCACAGGTGAAGGACGAATTGCTTGCCAATCCGGGAGTAAAAGGGCTTGCTACAAGCGGTCGGTTTGTGCCGGGGGAGGGGAGTGGTACAATCTTGTTTCGTGTAGAGCAGGACAATATGCTCAAAGAAAACCATTTCAGTGTGGTAAGTGTGGATGAAAATTTTATGGATGTGATGAAAATCGGGCTGGTCGAAGGGCGCAATTTTGAACGTAGCAGACAGACAGATCCCCAGCAGGCATTTATTGTGAATGAATCCTTTGTTAAATCTATGGGCTGGGATGAACCTATCGGTAAACGTTTGCAATGGGGATTATTGCCCGACAATCAGGCTGCCAATGATGGAAGGGTTGTCGGCGTCATCAAAGATTACCATTTCAGCTCGCTGCATAACAAGATCGAACCCCTGGTATGGATTTACAATCCCAATACACCACAGCGGTTAGTCGTCAGTATGAATGGCGAAAATATAGCGCAAACGATCGATTTCGTCAGCACCAAATGGCGGGAGATAGACCCCAACCATCCATTAGAATTCTTTTTCCTTGATGCTTTTTTTGACCAACTCTACCGTCGGGAAGAAAGGATGATGACGATATTTGGCTACTTCAGCCTGATTACCATTGTCATCGCCTGTATGGGGCTGTTTGGTGTATCTTCCTTCATCACCCAGCAGCGAACCCGTGAGATCGGGATCAGGAAAATATTGGGTGCAGAAACCCGCCAACTGGTCTTTTTGTTGTCGCGCGACTTTGGCGTATTGGTACTGATTGCGATGTGTATCGCCAGTGCGATTACCTGGCGCGCCATGGCCTTCTGGCTGACCGGTTTTCCTTTTCCGGCGGATATGCCTTTGTATGCTTTTTTTGTGGCGGGTTTCGCCTCCCTTTGTATAGCACTATTGACCACCAGTTACCATTCCCTCCGTACGGCCAAAGCCAATCCGGCTGACGCATTAAGAAATGAATAATCATGCTAAAAAACTATCTGATCGTCGCTATCCGGACATTGGTCCGAAACCGGAATACTTCTATGATCAATATCGCTGGCCTTGCCATCGGGCTTGCCAGTTGTATTCTGATTTTCATCTACGTTCGTTCAGAACTCTCTTATGACCGTTTTCATCCACAGGCTGACAATCTTTTCAGAGTATTGACCATTGACAAGGCACTGGGGGTGACGAGCAATCTCGTAGGAATTACCCTGCCAGCTTTGGGGCCAGCTATGGGTACCGAAATTCCTGAAGTGGTGAAAACCGTTCGCGTGAATGGAAATGGGCGGGGACTGATCACTTATGAGGGGGAGAGTCTTTACGCAGAAGATGTCAAATTTGTAGAACCCTCTTTTCTTAATTTTTTCGGATTTGAGTGGAAGAGCGGCGAAAAAGACCGCGCGCTTACACGTCCATATACAGGCGTGATGTCTGAAAGTCTGTCGAAAAAGATATTCGGAGACAAAGATCCTTTGGGGCAGACGATTACGCTTAACAGCAATCGGGAAATCGAAATAACCGGAATAATGGCGGATCCGCCTTCGGCTACCCACCTGACCTACGAATTGCTGGTTTCTCTCTATCCTTCCGAGCAGGATTCCAATCTGGTCAGAACCCTTCAGTCGTGGCAGCAGATCAGCATGGTTACCTATGTCGCCCTCAACGATCCGGCAAATGAAGAATTGGTAGAAGCCAAGATGGAAGAGATCATTCGGAAAAATGAAGTAGGCGAAAATTTTTCGGTGATTCTCCAGCCGCTTAAGGATGTGCATTTGCAATCCAGTGATGTATTATTTGACGGTTATAACAAAAACAAAACAGATGCCGGGTATGTGTACACGCTGCTCATTGTGGCTTTGTTTATCATCCTTATTGCGGCTTTCAACTTTATGAATTTGTCCACTGCACGTTCTTCCAACCGGGCGAGAGAAGTGGGGATGCGAAAGGTACTGGGTGCATTTCGTCAGCAATTGGTTTTGCAGTTTTTGGGCGAATCGGTGCTTTTGTGTCTGATCGCGCTGGTGCTGGCGGTTGGGTTGGCCGCATTGGTGGTAGAACTCAGCGATTTGCCATTTCCGGTGGATCCTGTGGGCTATTTGTTTGGCGATAAACCCCTGATGTTTGGACTTTTGGGCGGAACGATTTTGCTGGGATTAATGGCGGGCATTTATCCGGCGTTTTTACTTTCAGGATTTGAGCCGGTGAAAGTCTTGAAAGGAAAATTTATGAATACCCTCAGCGGAATCTGGCTTAGAAGAATCCTGGTAGTGGTACAGTTTACCGCATCGATTGTCATGATTATCGGGACGATCGTCGTCTATCAGCAGCTGGAAATGGTGAAAAAAAGGGACAAAGGATTTAACCCGGAGCAGGTTATCACCCTGAATATTGGCAATCGGGCGGTACGCGAAAAGTATGAAGCGCTGGAAAACGAATTAACCCAAAACCCCCATATCAAGGGACTGGCCTGCTCTACTTCGATGCCGGGGAGAGGTTTTGGCCGAACCGGCATTCGGCCCGAAGGCGTTTCAGAGGAAGATATCTGGATCGTAAGTATCATGGGGATGAATGAAGATTATATCCCATTGATGGGAATGGAAATGGCTTCGGGGCGGAATTTTTCCCGCGAGTTTTCGACCGACTCTATACAGGCCACAATTATCAATGAGGCACTGGCAGACGCGTTGGGCTGGGGAGAAGATGCGGTTGGCAAGACGATCAGCTTTGGCCCTGACCCATCGATCGTGGTGGGCGTCGTGAAGAACTTCCACTTTGCCTCCATGCGGCATCAGATAGAGCCGATGATTATGTATTATCAGCCAGGTGTGTTGAATGTACTTTCGGTCAAGCTGGATGCGGAAGATATTTCAGGGACACTCGACCATGTCAGAGCCACATGGGAAAAAGTCAATCCAGGCTTCCCGTACGAATACCAGTTTTTTGACGAAGACTTTGCGCAGCAGTTTAAAAGCGAAGAGACCTTTGCAAGGCTGATTGTATTTTTCACCTGGCTGGCGATATTTATTTCGTGTCTGGGGCTGTTGGGGTTGTCAGCCTTTAGCGCAGAGCAGCGGACAAGAGAGATCGGGATCAGAAAAGTGCTGGGCGCGTCAGTGGTGCAGGTAGTAGGTTTGCTTTCGAAGGAATTCACCATTTTGGTAGGCATTGCCGCGGTCATTGCGGTACCCGTGGCATGGATCGCGATGAATTCCTGGCTGGAGTCCTTTGCCTACCGGATTTCGATCGGGTGGATGGTATTTGTGATGGCCGGAGCGATGGCGCTTGCGATTGCTTTGCTCACCAACGCATACCATGCGGTGAAAACCGCAAGAGCCAACCCAACGGAGGCGTTGCGGTATGAGTAGGGGGGAAGACTTTCTGTTCATATGGGGATGGTGATAATTGTGATTTTCCAAAATCCCCAACCTCCATCAGCCCGGGTGACCCCCCTTAAGGGGGGTCGGGCTTGTGCTGCAGGAACTGCTTCTTGATTTTCCGGTGAAAAGATGAGACTGCCTTTCACAAGACAGCCTCGATCTGCGTAACACCAGAAGCTAAATTTTTCTAACTTGGGGCATGGAAAAATGGTTCGCAAAAATTGGGGCAATACTTCTCCTTTCCGCTACGCTGCTCTCGTGCGGAACCCCCGACAGGAATATACCCGTCTCTGACGACTTTTTCCTTCAGCCGCATTTCCTCCAAACCCAGACGGTTCGCTATCAGGCTTCCCGGGCCGATGCAAAACTCGGCGAAATGACCATCGGCACCCTTGTCGGAAAGGACTCCATAACCGTCGAAACCGTAACCACCATTGAAGGGATGAATATCCGGCAGAAAGTCTCTACCACTCTTTCCCGCACGACGTTTCTGCCGCTCACACATACCGTATCAGGAAGTATCGGCGATATCCCGCTCAATATCCACCTGCGCTGGAACGGTCAGGAAGTGTCCGGACATTCTTCCTTTCCTCGCAATTCACAGGTCCTGGGCGAACGCGAAATCAACCATACGCTGCCTCCCGCTACACTCGAGCGGGCTTCTGTTTTTGCTTTGGTGAAAACCTTCCCGCTAGACTCTTGCCAAAATTTTTCATTCTACTGGTACAATACTCTTGAAGATAATGTCAAAGAAGTGTCTGTCATGGTTTCAGACAGCGCGTCCGTATCCACCCCGTCGGGAACGTACTCCACTTTCCGGGTAGAAATATTGGGCGATGAACCAGCTCTGGTGATGTATGTAAGTAAACAACTCCCGCGCGAGGTTGTACGGATTGAAATCCTTGGGCTGCCATGGGCATTCGATCTGATCGAAGTGGTCGGGAAAGAGCCTGAATAGGCTCCTCCCAACCAGCTTGCTTAGCGCGTAACAAAATCCCAAATTGTATTACATAACAAGTTTGGCTATTTGGCCGCATTCCTGCAATGACGGGTTGGCTAACGGCTTACAGGATTTTACAAACGGTGTGTTTTCTCCATTTAGCGGTAATACATTTTTGCTGCTGGTAAAATGGAAAATATTAACCGGCAAAATGACAAATGTCACGCTCCCGCCTTATGCTGCGACTTATTTTTGAATGATTCTAAATAATGCGAACTTTACCACCGTTTTTGAGTTATACCTGTTATTGATATAAGACATATGCGTCTGCTTTCCCGTTCTATCTTTGCTTTGCTGTTTGCGCTGCTCTTAAACTTTGTCTCAGCTCAATCGCTTACCGGTAGTCTGAGAGGTAATGTAAAAAATCGCCAGACAGAAATTCCGGTCGCAGGGGTTAAAGTAGTGGTTCTCAAAACTGCGGATGCTGTTTTTGAAACTACCTCAGAACCAGATGGTTCCTTCTTTATCGATGGTATCCCCGTGGGGCGTCACGAAATAGAATTTTCTGCCGAAAATTATAAAAACCTCATACGCCCGGGCGTCCTGATCGTCTCCGCCAAACAAACAGATCTTCAGGTACTGATAGAAGAAAGTTTTTATCAACTCAATGAGGTAGTGCTCGTCCCGGAAAGAGAAAAAGGCCGCGTACTCAATGATATGGCATCAGTCAGTGCCATCTCCTTTGAGGTCGAAGAAACCCGTAAGTTTGCCGGTGGTCTCGACGATCCCGCCCGCCTCGCTGGCAACCTGCCTGGTGTAGTGGCTACACCATTTATCTCGGAAAACAGCATCTCCGTCAGGGGTAATTCTCCGCGTGGAATGTTGTACCGCCTCGAAGGGGTCGATATCCCCAATCCCAACCATTTTGCGCGTATCGGCGGCTCCTCCGGTACTTTTACGATTTTCAGCAATCAGCTGCTCGCAAATTCCGACTTTTTTACCGGTGCTTTCCCTGCCGAATATGGCAATGCCACCGCAGGGGTTTTTGATATCCGCTTCCGCAATGGCAATAACCATAAACATGAATTTGCTCTTCAAGCGGGTGTGCTTGGCGTAGATCTCGCCGCAGAAGGCCCGCTCGCTGAAGGAAAAAAGGCTTCCTATCTGGTCAATTACCGCTATTCCTCCCTGGGGTTTGCCAATCTCCTGATCAACTACCTCTCCTTACCTACCTACCAGGATCTCTCTTTTAAAATTCACCTGCCGACAAAATCTGCGGGGACTTTCGATATTTTTGGTATTGCAGGGGTCAGTAAAAGGCTTCGCTATGCCGAGCAGGACACTGCGCTATGGAAAGAAGATCTGGATCGATTCGAACTCCTCCTGACTTCTGATATGGCCGCCACCGGTGTAAGTCACACGCTGCTTCTCGGCTCTCGCTCTGTGCTCAAAACAGTGGTTGTCGGCTCTTACAGCAATATGAAAGACAATAAAAAATACCTGGATGATTCCCTGGGATTTTTTCAAAGAGAAAAAAATGAGTTGGTTCAACAACCCATTACGGTTACCTCTTCTCTGACTCACAGGTTCTCGCCCCGGATTACTACCAAAACAGGTGTTATCTACACCACGGCATCTAATAATTATGTTTCGCTGAAATATGATTATGTGGAAAATCAGCTGTTTACCCGTGCCCGGGAATCCGGGCGTACCAACAAATTGCAGGCATACACACAAACACAATTCCGCCTGAACCAAAAATTTACGGCAAACCTGGGGCTGCATTTCCTCTACTTCGACCTCAATCAGCAGGCTTCCGCAGAACCCCGCGTCGGGCTTGTGTTCAGACCCGCCCCGAGACACAGCATTTCTGCCGGATACGGTCTTCACAGCAGGGTCGAGAGTTTTCCGACCTATATGACCCGTCTCCACGAAATCGCTGACTCTCTCTCCCGACCCAACCTCGATCTCGGCTTTATCAAAACGCATCACTTCGTGCTGGGCTATCAGGCTATGCTGACCGATTATCTTCGTATCAGGGTGGAAGGGTATTATCAATACCTCTTTAATGTGCCTGTAGAGGTAAACGGGTACTATTCTGTCGTCAATATCGATGAATTAAACGAGCTCCGCGTGCTGGAAAATCTCGGTACAAGTATCAACAAGGGAATCGATTTTGGGGTGGAAAGATTTACGAAAAATGGCATGTATTTCCTGCTCAACGGGAGCATTTTCGATTCCAAATATACGGATGCTGAAGGCGTAACCCGCAGCACGGCTTTTGATATCGGGCATAAGGTCAATATGCTCGCAGGCAAAGAGTTTCGCGTAGGGAAAAAGAAAGGGTACAACAATACCATCGGCCTGAACGGAACGCTTTCAGCCTTCGGCGGGCAGCGTTATACGCCCATTGATCTCGTCAGATCTATGGCAGCCCGGGAGACCATTTACGATGAAAGCCGTTCCTTCGAACTTCAGGAAAAACCGTTGTATATTTTTGATTTCACTTTTACTTACAAAGTCAATCGCCCCAGATATACAGGCACATGGGCCTTGCAGATCAAAAATCTGTTCTCCAGCTCAACTCCCGAATACCGCGAATATGATGCCCTGCTCCAACAGGAAGTTACGCTGGAAGGAGCCAGCTTTCTCCCTGTGATGAGCTATAAAATCGAGTTTTGAGGAAAATAAACTTTTTGTATTTTTGAGAAAACCCCAAACCATGGAATACTCTCAAAATACAGAACCGGAAATTTATTCCTACGAACAATACCTCGCCCTTGAAAGGGAAAATGAGGATACCCGCTATGAGTTTTACGACGGGGAAATTGTCGCGATGTCGGGCGCTTATATCCGTCACGCGAGGATTGTGACCAATACTTCTACCCGGATTTTTGAAAAATTACGGGAGGGCGATTGTGATGTTTTTGCCGAAGGGGTCAAACTCCATATTCCCCAAACCAGACACTATTTTTACCCCGATATTCTGGTTACCTGCAATCCGTTGGATCTTCAGTCTAAATCTGGAATCAGAAACCCATCGCTTGTTGTAGAGGTGCTTTCTCCTTCTTCCGTCAGGTGCGATAAAGCCCGCAAACTCGATCAATACGTGCGGCTTCCCTCACTTAAATATTATCTCATTATCTCTCAGGAGGAGTGCCGGGTGGAAGTGTATGAAAGGCAAAGTGAAAAGTCCTGGATATACACGATTTATGACGAACTCTCTCAAAACATTTTTCTGGAAGAATGGGATATTACCCTTTCTCTCAAAGATATTTACCGGAAAGTGGTGTTTGGGCTGGAAAGAATCGAAGAGGAGGAAGAGGAATATACCTCTCCCGCCTATTAAATCTCGCCGTAAAGTTTCATGATATTTTTCACAACCAGTTCTTCCTGAGTCCAGGGAATAAAGTGATTTTCTTCTGGTAAACGGATAACCTCCGGGCCCTCAGGTATCATTTTTTCAATAAAATCTGCATGGGCTTTATTTACCAGCATATCCTTACCTCCCTGAATGACAATTGTTTTGGCTTTGACTTTTTCCCACATGGGTACCATTTCGTACAACTCTTGTTTCAAAGGTACAATCTCTCTGTTGGAAATATCCATGTCTGGCGGCAACAACCACCGCAACCATTTTGAACGAAAGGGTTTCTGCAACCAATACACTCTTTTCTCTTTTTCCGGATCAGCCAGCCCGGCAAGTGCCACGATTCCATCTATTTTGTCGGGATAGTCCATCGCCAGCCTGAATCCGATAGGGCCGCCAAACGAATGCGTAACCAACATCAGCGGAATAGAATCCGGTACCATATCCAACAAGGGCTTTACCAATAATGCCTGCATTTCAATCGAAGACTCGGGCTCATGCTCCGATTTTCCATAGCCGATCCTGTCCACTGACATCATCCGGAAATGTTTCAGCAACGTGGTGTCTTTGAAATAAGCGGCAAAGGCGTCCCATGTACCAGGTGAGCCATGGATAAAAATAATGGTCGGAAGGGAATCTTCGCCAATACATGCGTAATGTATGGTTTTCCCTTCCGCCTGATAAAACCCGTAAGTGGGCTGTTTGGGGTTCCCTTCAAAGTATTTTTCCAGTGCCTGGTCATTTTTAGAAAAATCCATGAAAAACCGGAAAATAACGTAGAGAACCAGAACAATAAGGCCAATGGTGATGAGCACGTACTTCAGGATTTTAGTCGGGTAGACTTGCATAGATAATTATCGCTTGAGGATTTCCTTTTCGGATATTTCGACCAGGGTTCCATATTTCTCCAGGCCGGCAATGTCCAGTCGCTTTTTGTCTCCTACGATCATTATCAAAATGGGTTTCCCATGAAGGTTTTGCTGGTAAAACGAATTGATTTCTTCGAATGTAAGCGATTCATATACAGGAAGTTTTGATTCGTTGGGGTCAGCCGTATAGCCCATCCTTTTCCAATTTTCGACCTCATCTGAAAGAGTCCTGAAATTGGGTTTTCCACTGTAAGCCATCAGCCTCAGATTGGCGCGAACCAGGTCGATTCTGTCTGTTTTTTGTGGCATATCGGCTACCAGTCCGTTCATCACTTCCAGCGCCTCAGCAGTTTTATCTGCCTGACAGCCAATATAGGTCACGAGCGCCCCGGGCATTCCGGGTTTCTGGGGTGTGCGATACCGGCCACTGGCACTGTATGCAAGGGAGCGGTATTCTCTGATTTCCTGCACAACCAAGCCGGAAAAACCTCCGCCAAAATAGGAGTTAAACGCATCTATATAGGGCTGGTCTTTGGTTTGGTAATTATCTCCCAAAACATAAAAATATACCTGACTCTGAACGGCGCGTTTGTCGTTGAGGAAAAATACCTGCGGTTTGCTATACTTTTCCAGCGGCAATGTTGAGGGTGATTCCGATGGTTTGGGTTCTTTCGCCAAAAAGCTCAGGTCTTTGATCGCTGCGGCAACTTCCGCTGCACTTTTTTTGCCGGAATAATGTACCGAAGCAGTGTACTGCATCGCTTCCTGATGAAGGGCCAATAGTTGTGAAATCGTGAGTTTCTTTAAATCTGCTTTGCCAAAACGGTTGAGATAATCGGAGTTTTTTCCATACATCCCATAACTCAGCAGTACTCCGCCAGTCTCTGACGGCTGTTTCTCTGATAATTTCCTTTCCGTGAGTATCTGGTTGACTACTACTTTGAGATTCTCATCAGTGGTTACGGGACTTGAGGTCAGTTGATTCAGGAGGGACATCCCTTGCTTGAATGATTCTTCGGGGCCGGTCAGGGTTATGGAATAATAGCTGTTATCTCCCGAAATGGAATAGGTACAGCCCATTTCCTGAAACTTAGTCTTCAAAGCCTTCAAATCCATACTGGCTGTTCCTGAATAATTCATCAGATATCCTGCAGTTTCCAGTCCCCGGATTTTTCTTTCGCCAATTCCATAGCGAATTTCCAGTTCGAATATGTCGTTGATTGGGTTGTGAACGACATATAAGTTGTTTCCATTTTCCAGGGGTTGCCAGTCTATATCTTTTTCAAAATCGACAAACAGGGGCGGTGTTCTCTTTTCTCCCAATTTTTCAAAGTGTTGGGCATACACAGACTTTTCTCCGTCTTTGGGCAATACCGGCTTAAAACCGGGCTTGTCAAGTGTAGTCTTTTTGGGAAATCCCCGTCCCGAATGCAAAGCCAAAAAATTATCTGCAAAATACTGATTGGCGATTCTGACAATATCTGCTTTGGTAATAGCCTTTAGTTTTTCGGGATAAGCAAGATAATCATCCCATGATTGTCCGCTGATATATAAATCTCCCAGAGTGATTGCCCTGCTTTCGGGGTCTTCGAGTGAAAGCTGGAACAGTCGGTTCATTTCATTTTTTGCTGCTTCCAGCCTGGCTTCGTCAAAATCTCCGGACTGGAGTTTTTCGATCTGATCGAAGACCATAGATTCTGCACTTTTTAACGACTGCCCCAGTAATTTGGGAATAAAAAACAAAATCGAAGATCCGTAGTCGATCTGGTTATTTGAAAATGAACCTGCAAACATCAGTTTGTTTTCCAGCACCAGCTCGTTTAACAACCCGGTTTCTCCTTCATTAAACAACAGAAAATCAAACATTTCCAGCCCGATTTCATCGGGATGACCAACTGGTACAGTTCTAAATCCGAGAACGCCAACTTTTACAGGTGCAGCGCGCATATGTAATTCTTCTCTACCGGCGAATGGTTTTTCTTCATAATGGGGAAAAGCAGGGATTTCGCCTGATTTGAGTTTTCCGAAAGTTGCCTCAATGATGGGTTTAATTTCTTCAGGGAAAATATCGCCACTGAGAATCAGCGCCATATTGTTGGCGACATAATAGGTATTAAAAAACTCGTACATCTTCCGGAGGGAAGGGTTTTTCAGGTGTTCGACCGTGCCCAGCGTGGTTTGCTGCCCGTATGGGTGGGTTTTGTAAAAGTTGCGGTTGAAATTCTCAAAAATGGCGATCGTAAAATTGTCCATCGAGCGGTTCTTCTCTTCGTACACCACTTCGAGTTCTGCCTGGAAGGTGCGAAATACGGGATTCTGGAAACGATGGGCGTAGATATCCAGCCATTTTTCGGCCTGATTGGGCGGGAAAAAGTTGTGGTAAAATGTCATCTCATCCGTTGTGAATGCATTTACCTCCGTACTGCCGATACTTTTAAGCAGGTTGTCAAACTCATTGCCAATGCTATAGGCGACTGCCGCCGTTGACTGTTCGTTGATTTGTTGTTGAATGGCTTTCCTGGCCTCCTCGTCAGTTGTCGCTCCCAACCGGTCATACAGCGCGACGATGGAATCCTGAAAGGGTTTTTCTTTTTCGTAGTCAGTGGTGCCAAGGGTTGTGGTTCCCTTAAAAAGCATATGTTCCAGATAATGGGCAATACCTGTTGCATCTTTGGGATCCTGCTTGCTTCCGGCATTGATTGCCACTGCCCCAAATACCGTGGGCTGCGAATGGTCTTCATTGAGATAGACGGTAAGGCCGTTTGCCAGCCGATAGGTTTCCACCTTAAGAGGATTTACATCATTTTGGGCAAATGCATGTAACTGTAGGCCCGTAAGGGCCATCATGAGACAAAGAAATTCCCGGGTTTTCATGTTAGTAATTGGTTTTGAACAAGGGTAATAACACGCCAAATTAATGAGAAGTTTGTAATTTGTATTTAATTTCCCTTCAAATGGATCAAGAACCCAGGCAGCGGCGGTTATTTTTGGGAATTCCTTTACCGGAAAAGGTGCTTTTTCCTCTGAATGATTTTGTTCGCCCTCACCAAAATCTAAAGAATATACGATGGGTGCCTGCCGATAATCTTCATATTACGGTTTATTTTTTTGATAATGTACCGGAAGAGCGGGTGGAAAATCTGATTTCCCTCATCTCAGTCGGGCTCCGGCAAACGCGCTCATTCGGGCTGGACTTCGACCGCTATTGTTTTGCCCCTCAGGCAAAAGATGCCAGAATGATCTGGGCAAGATACCGCAAGTCAGATGCTTTTCGCGATCTGGTGACCTGCATTCATACTTTGTACCGGCAGATTGCGCCACAACAGATTCGGAAAAGTCCGGTTCCGCATATTACCCTTGCCCGCCTGCGCGATTTTTCCGATCACAGATTACTCAATCTAAGATTCAACCAACCTCCGCAACTTCCGGTAAACGAACTTATCCTCTGGGAGTCTCATCTTCGACCTGAAGGCGCATGGTATGAGGTGGTTCGCCGTTTTGGACTAAAGGATTAATCGTACCTGACTTTCAAAGTACCACAATTGCTGAGTGTGGATCGCAACTGAAGGGTTTGCTCACGCACGCCGTCATCTACTGTGATAGAGGCTGTGTTGGGGGGAAGCGCACCAAGATTATGGGCGTACAAAATGATAAAGTTGTCGCCTTTGTGGAAAGTGTATGAAACTGCTTTCTTTTGTTTTTTGAGTCCATAGTTTTCCACCAGCCATTGTCCGTTGACATTGATTGAAACGGTATCCTGGTCTTCCGCCGCGTGATCCCAGATATAGATGGTTACTTCCGGATTGGAAATGACAATCTCCTCCTGCTTTTTTACCCGCCGGTTGCGGATTTTGAGCGGACTTCCGCTTCGGTCGTAGTCGATATCCGTTTCCACTTTTGTAATGACTGGTGGTTCCGGCTCCGCCGGTTCTTCCTTGATCGTGGGTCGCACGATCTGTGGTGTTGTCGTTGCAACCTGCGGCGGTGCATCGTTTTCTTCTCCGCAACGGGTAACCTGCTGGGGTTCTGAAATTCGCTCACATAGGTCTGCAAAGGCTTTCACCTGATAGGTGCCTGGCGTGCGTACATCCAGCGACCGCCCTGTGGCACCCGGTATGGCCTTCCCGTTGCGAAGCCATTGATAATTGAGCCCTTCCGTAACCTGGGTCAGCAGTGTTACCGCCTCACCATAACAGATATTTAGTGGCTCTCGTTTTGATGCGAGGTTGGGTCGTCCATATTTCATGAGGAAGGCAGGCGAGCCGCTGGTCAGGTCAAACTGTGATCCTTCAAAATTATTTCCCCGGCTGATACCTGCGATATATACGTGGCCCTCTTCGTCGGCATTGATTGCCGGCAGGTCGAAATCTGTGCTGGAAGCGTTTTTATTCTGCCAGATAATCGCCTGCTTGTCGAGTCGGTTGAGTTTTGTAACAAAATACTCGCTGCGATCGGTGATCCCAGAAATATAGAGGTCTCCTTCACTGCTGTGAATGCGGGTTTTAAGGGTAATAGAGCCATTGGGCGTAAGCATTTGTCCTTGCCACCGCACAACACCATATGGATCCATTCGCCATATTTCACGATTGAGTGCTACCCATGTATTGCCATCACAATCGGTGTGAATATCGTGGGTACGGTAGCGGGTTTTTTCGGTATTGATCTTAAATGCCCATTTAAACTCTCCGTCGGGATTGAGTTTTGCGACAAAATAGCTGTCACCACGAAGAGAAGCGCGCAATACTTCCAGTCTGAAATTGGCGATGGAAGTAAACCCTCCCGCCAGATATACATTGCCGTCACAATCGATATGAAGCGAGTTGCCGAAGTCATCTTCGTAATAGTCGACAGGGAACGTCTTTAGCCAGACCAGCTCTCCCTTTGGTGAATGTTTGGCTACAAACAACCCGCCCCGGTTTGCTGCCGGGATTCGTTTATTGCCCATGATGAGGGTGTCGCGAAACCGTCCCGAAGTATAAATAAAACCTAAAGCATCAACGGCAAGACCAGTCATATTTTGCCGGGGCTCGTCTTTTGTCCACATCAGCAAACCATCGGGGCGGTATTTTTCAATGTAGGTGTCGTTGTTGGAAAGGATAAGATTTCCCTCCGGATCGGCAACCATAAAACCAGGAGAATAGCTATTCCTTTTAATCTCGGGAAAACTGACGCGGTAAAGTCCTTCGGGGAAAAACCCGGTGATCTGATCGTAGGGTTTGCCTCTTTTATCTGTGGTCGAAAGGATATAGGCGCCGCCATTAGGGCCCACGGCAATGTCTCGTATCACAGCTTCTCCCTTAGGTTTGGGGAGTTTATTGGTCCAAAGCCAGCGGGGGAGAATGGGTAACAGGCCATTTACTGTGTCTGCGGCTGTATAAATGCCCGGCGGGGTAAATCGCTGCAGATTCATTTCTTCTGAAGTTGCTGCACAACTCCCATTGAGAATCATGAGCCGGTATCTCCCCGGAGACTTTACCCAAAAGTTGGCGGTATTGGCTCCCGGAATATCGAGTTTGTTTTTTTGCCACTGGTACGTTTGCCCAAAACTCCTGTTGGCCGAAAGCTGTACCGAATCGTCCAGGCAAATAATGGAGGTGGCGGCATTGATATAGGCATCCGGAGGGTTTACAAACCGAATCTGACTTACCGCTGAAGTATCTACACAGTTGTCCTTAAAGCGTATTACCTGATAGGCACCTGGATCTGTAATTTTCAGGCTGCGCTCTTCCGCTCCCCGAATCCTTGAACCATTTTTCAGCCATTGGTAGCGTATGTCTTTTCCCATGGTAAAACCTGCTTCGAGTTCGATCTGATCTCCGATGCACAGGGTTTGATCGCCCTCCGGATAAATCGTCGCCTCACAACTGGTCATATCCATATAAAAAATATCGTTGCTGCCGTAAGAATTAGTTTCTGAACACCAGAAGAGGGTTTTGCCGTCGGCAGAAAGTACAAAGTCAAAGTCATCGCCAGGGGTGTTGAGGGGTGCGCCAATATTCACCGGACGTGACCAGTTTCGCCAGGTATTGTCGAGTCTTTTGGATACAAATATGTCAAATTTGCCTTTTCCCCCATAACCATCACTGGTAAAGTAGAGGGTTTCGCCGTCTGCTGCCAGAAACGGAGCGTCGTCGTCGCCATAGGTGTTGATCATGGGGCCCAGGTTGATCGGTGCCCCCCAGGCTGTATCGTTGATGGGAAAACAAACATAAAGATCTGTACCGCCATACGTATCATCGCCTTCGTTGGGAAGCAGCATGATGCGATTTTTGGAAAAAAAATAATCCTTATAACTTCCCCGATACACAAAATTTCTGATATGGGCGCTGTAAGGTGATGACCAGTAGCCCTCCCGTGAACGTACCGAATAGCCGATGCCTGCGTCTTTGACCCCTGGCGGAACCTGATTAACCCAGAGGGTATCGTGTCTTGGCGATACCTGCCACACAAAATCATGTCCGTTGGTATTGAGTGGCGAGCGCATGTGAACCGCTGCGCTCCATTGGCCGGATCGGTCTTTTTGTGAATACCATATATCGCCCGGATCCATGACTCCAGCCGTATTTTGCGGAGTTTCTCTTCGCCAGAAATACAAGGTCTGCCCGTCAGGTGAAAGACGTGGTTCCCGCTCTTCAAATGGAGAATTGATATTCTGGTCAAAATGTTGTGCCTTCTGGGCAAACAGAAATAATCCTGGAAATGGAAACAGCAGCAAAAATAATATACGGATTTTCATTGGTGGTAAAATCGTTTTTAATCAATTTAGGGAATACTTACACCTGATTGTCGTGTAAAAGGTAACGCTTATTCCGATAAAAGAATTATTCTATGATACAAAGGTTAATGTTAACCAGCTGGATTTTTTTTATGTTTTTTTATTCAGCAGAAATATACGCACAGGAAACCACACAAATAAAGGGTGAATTTATTGTTATGCTTGAGCATGGGGTTTCTTTTGATGCTTTTTCTCATAAACCTCTGTATATCAATCAGAAAATGGTGCGATTCCATCATGTCCGGACCCTGGTTCCCCGCCTGAATATCCACCTATTTGCCTGTGATACTGCCGGGGTAAACACAGATATCCTGCTTCGCCTTCTTTCTGCGCATCCTGCGGTTTCCCTGGCTCAGCACAATCACCGGATCACACGGCGCGGGTCTTTGACAACGATTCCTACAGACCCGGGATTCCCCAACCAGTGGGCCCTCAACAATACGGGGCAGTTTGGCGGAGTTCCTGATGCTGATATCGATGCCACAGAGGCCTGGGATCTCGCAACCGGAGGGGTAACCGTGCTGGGAGACAGTATTGTGATTGCGATTGTGGATGGTGGAACGGCCCTTACACAGGAAGATCTTCTTTTATGGAAAAATAAAGGGGAAATTCCGGGAAATGGTGCCGATGATGATGGCAACGGTTATATCGATGATTACGATGGCTGGAATGCGTTTTCCGACGATGGGAATATTCCTGCGGATGTACACGGTACGCTGGTTGCCGGAGTAGCTTCTGCAAAACCCAACAACGGGAAGGGTGGGGTAGGAGTAAGCTGGAATACGCAGATCATGCCCGTGGTGGGGTCTTCTGTGAGTGAAGCTATTGTTGTTGCCGGCTATGGTTATGTTCTGGAAATGCGTACACTTTACAACCAGACCAACGGCTCTTCCGGCGCTTTTGTGGTGGTGGCGAATAGTTCTTTTGGCGTCAATTTTGGCAACCCCGCCAATTTCCCGATATGGTGTGCGTTGTACGACTCACTCGGCCATCAGGGAGTGTTGAGTGTAGTAAGTACGATGAATACCCCACAGAATGTGGACATTGTCGGTGATGTGCCTTCGGCCTGTAGCAGTCCCTGGATGATTGCTGTTACCAATACCACCGCTTCCGACACCAAACGCTCCGATGCGGCTTTTGGACTGACTACCATTGATCTGGGAGCGCCTGGTACGCAGATTTACTCCACGCTCCCCGGGAATAACTACGGGTATGATACGGGTACCTCTTTTGCCGCGCCACAAGTATCTGGTACACTTGCCTTAATGGCTTCTTACGCCTGTCCCGGACTGATGATTTTGTATAAAAATGATCCCGCCGCCGCAGCCCTTAAACTCAAAGATTTTCTCCTTCAGTCTGTAGATACGCTGGGCAGCCTCCAGGGATTGGTCGCTACCGGTGGCAGACTCAATGCCTATCAGGCTTTACTGACGATTCAGGACAGTTGTGGAAGTTTCTCCAATGGCTGTTTGCCTCCTTACAACCTGACAAGTCAGAATCTTACCGATACTTCAGCCTTGCTTACGTGGTGGCAATCCGATACGGCTGACCAGTTTGTCGTTCGTTACAGGCCGTTGGGCGATACGGTGTGGGCTGCTTCTTTTTTTGCCCCGGATACGTTTTTTATGCTTACCGGACTTACCACCTGTTCTGCCTATGAGTTTCAGGTTGCCGCGGCTTGTGATACGCTTTCCAGCGGATTTTTTGGTACTCAGTTGTTTGTTACGGAAGGGTGTTGTAAACCTCCCCAGGCGCCCGAAGTTACGGTTTTGAGCGATACTTCCGCTCATTTTTCATGGACTACGGTATTTGGTGCTGATCACTACGAATACCAGATTCGCGCACTTGCTGATTCTTTTGGGGCGCCTATTGAGCTGACAGATACTTTTTTTGTCGTTGAAGACCTCCTGCCTTGTACAGTGTATCTGGTTAGGGTGAAAGCCGTCTGTAGTGCGCTGGATAATGGTTATTCGGCTACCCGTAGTTTCAGAACCAGCGGGTGTGGTGCATGTCTTGATCAGACCTATTGTATTTCCCGCGGCAATGATGTGGGCTTCGAATGGATTAGAGAGGTTGCCCTTGGACCTGTACTAAATACCAGCGGCAAAAACGATGGCTACGGCAATTTTACCGGCCAGTCGTTTCAGCTTGTCATAGACTCTCTTTATGAACTGGTACTTACACCGGGTTATACGGGTTTTGCCTTTTCTGAGTCGTGGAGGGTGTGGATTGACCTCAATCAGGACGGATTGTTTGATGATGGTACGGAAAGAATGTTTGGTACTCCGGCAGCGCTGTCCGGCCAGGTAGCAGCCCAAATACTCATTCCTCCAGGTACAATCGCAGGCTCAACGCGTATGCGGATCAGCATGAAGTTTGGCGGATTTGGTGGCAATCAGGTGCCGCAGCCCTGCGAAATTTTTAATGAAGGAGAGGTCGAGGATTATTGTATTACGCTTACAGAAACGGATCAGGTGATTTGCCCGGCTCCGACTGCTCCGGAAGTGGTTTTTGTGCCGGGAACGGATTCCCTGCATATCACCTGGACCGGGGGAGCTGATTTGTACGAGGTGCGGCTAAAAAAGCTTTCTACGGGTGGCGTATCGATTTACCCGGTGGCAACGCCATTGCTCAGACTCAACCTCCCCGGCATTTGTGACGGATATGAGGTGCAGGTTCGGGTTGTCTGTCCTGAGGTTACGAGCAGTTTTTCCTCCCCCGTGATTTTTTATACCAAAGGCTGTGGAAACTGCCGCGATCTGGATTATTGTACAGTAAATGGCCCGGATATCAGCGATATATGGTTGCGGAAAGTCCGGATTGGCGATATTCAGCATATTTCCGGCCCGGATCAAGGTTATGGCGACTATACCCAAACGCAAATACCGCTCCGCAGGGGCGATTCAGTTGTGGTTGAATTAGCTTCCGGTTATTCTTTAAATCCTTTGCCGCAATACTGGTCAATATGGGCAGACTGGAATCAGGATGGAGATTTTGAGGATGAGGGTGAAACGGCTTTTGTTTCTGTCTCTTCCACTGATTCTGCAACGGGTAAGTTTTTGGTACCTGCCGACGCCGCTTTTGGTACAGCGCGTATCCGTGTAGGTATGCGCGGAGACAGTATTCCTTCGGCTTGTGGAACCTTCTCTTCCGGTGAATGGCAGGATTACTGCGGGGCGATTTCACCGGGTGTTGGGGTTGATCCTACGTTGCCTGAACCGGAAATCAAACTTTTTCCCAACCCCACCGACGGGAGATTTTCGCTGACTTCTTCAATCCCCCTGACAGGTTTTTCTGTTTACAATTCAATGGGTGCCATGATGTTACACAAGAATTTTCTCTCAACCCCGGAGGTAGAAGCAGACCTTTCCCTTTTACCGGCAGGTGTGTACCTGATAGCGGTAAATATCGGAGAACAACGATGGATACGGATGATAGTGAAAATCTGATAACTACGAAATCAGGTTTTTTGCTTTTTCTTTTTGGCGGCGGGGAAAAGGATATTGTTGAGTATGAGTCTGTAGCCGGGAGAATGGGGGTGCAGTGTCAGGTCTGTAGCATCTTCGCCTAAAGTATGGCGATAATCTTCCGGATCATGTCCGCCATAGAAAGTCCACATCCCTTTGCCCAAATTGCCGTGGATGTAGCGCGCCTCCCCAAAAGCGTTTAATTCGCCCATAATTATTACTCCCGGTTTGATCATGGACTTGTCAAAGGCAGTCGTTTGTCCCAGAAATCCTTTGATTGTGCGGGTATGATTCTGGCACAGCATGGTAGGTACGGGGTCCCATTTGGCCGAAAACTCAAACAAGGTAAAATAGTCCATATCCATAGGCACGCGCCGGTTTCCCGTAACGTCGATGTCGGAATATTCATAGATAAATGGGCTTTCTACAAGTTTAAAGTTCTGAAAGGCAAGGGTTTTACTAAAATCAAGCTGCGCATCGGCGTTGTTGTCCATGGGGTCGCCATCGTAAACCTGCCCGCATATATCGACGCCTTCGGCTGCGAGGGCAATATCATAAGTATCAGTAGCAGAGCACATGGCAAACAAAAACCCTCCCTGATTGAGAAAATCTTTGATTTTTTTCGCCACACTTAATTTCAACTGACTAACTTTTTCAAAACCAAAAAGACGTGCTGTACTTTCCTGCTGTTTTACTTCTTCTCTGTACCAGGAAGCGTCAGAGTTGGTCGCGTGAAACTTTCCGTATTGACCGGTAAAATCTTCATGGTGAAGGTGAAGCCAGTCATAGCCGTCGAGTTTCCCCTCCATGACTTCCTGGTCGTATAATTTATCATAAGGAATCTCCGCATAGGTAAGCGCAATGGTAACGGCATCGTCCCAGGGCTGATTGGTAGGCGGCGAATAAACGGCAATACGTGGGGCGGTTTCCAGCTTGACTGCATCCATATTCACGGATTCAGAAGTGACATATGCGAGAATTTCAGAAGACTTCCCGTCTGAAATCCGGTCATATTTTACACCTCTGATCTGAAGTTCGGTTTCAAATGCCGGAAGAAAAGGAAACATAAAACTTCCGCCCCGGTAATTGAGCAACCATTCTACGTTGACATTGTATTCAAGCACCCAATACGCTATGCCATAAGCTTTTAAGTGCTCTGTCTGCGAATAATCCATGGGGATAAGCAAATAATCTGCCTGAACTATAGAAACAGAACTGCCAAACAAGATCAGAAATACAAGGTTTTTCATAAAATTACCATTGAAATCTTGACATTAAACCGGGTAAATCAATTTAAGCAATTATTCGCGGATTTAATTGTTTTATGAAAAGAAACCTTACGGGTAGGCTCACCGATTGATGGCTTCGGGAGCCTCAGCCTCCGATCAGTATCAATCCTGCACAGGGCGCATTTCCACAAAATCATATAGCGTGGCGGCTCGCAACTCCGCCAGGGCAACCCAGAAGGATTGAAGATTGGCGATGCGGTTGATCTGTGCCTGATCTTTTTCGCGCTGGGCGATAAAAAGGTCCTGAATGGTAACTTTCCCAATCAGATAGCGGTTGCGGGTGATTTCGTACCTTCGGCTGGCAACGTCGTCGGATTTATTGGAAATTTCTACCTGGTTTTTCAACTGGCGAAGATTTTGTACCTGATAGTAGATGGCGACTTCGTATTCCCGGTTTTGTTGTTCAATACGGGTCTGGGTTTGCTCTTGCCGGGTATTTGCCGCCGATATTTCTGCTTTGCCTGCGCCCCATTGTATTATCGGCACATTCAATCCGATCGTAAAAAATTCCTGATCGATAGGATTGGTAAATGCGTCATTGAATGTAGGCCCAGTCTGGTTTAGTCCAAAGGATGCTGTAATATCTGCGGTGAACCGGTTTCCCGAGGCAGCAGCACGTACATTTCGCTCAGCCAGAAGTCGGGAAAGTTCGTTGTTTTTGATCTGTCTGCTAAACTTTAACGCCTGCACAACGGCTTCGTCGGGGTCTACCGTAATCTCCGGAAGGATTTCGGGAATGGCAATTTCGAGTTGGGTATTTTTTTCCAGCCCGAGGGCAGTGATAAGTTCTACCATCGACCGCTCATAGTCCATTTGTGCCTGAGAAAGATCTGCACGGGCATTCATCAGATTGAGTTCGCTTTCCAATAATTCATTTTCCGCGATTCTCCCGACGCTGAACCTCCCTTGCGATAGGTTAAAAATTGTATCATTATTGATGACATTGTTTTGCGCCCGACGAATACCCTGCTGGGCGATTAGCGCGAGAAAATATCTTTGGGTAATTTCCACTGCGATATTTTCGCGTTCCTGGAGGTAATCGATTTTTGCCAGGTCAAAACGCATCGCTTGTTCCGTTTTATTCCATTTGGTGCTATTCAACTGAAACAGCGGCTGACTGATGCGGATCCCAAATGGATTGGAACGCCAGTTGGTAAAGCCGTTGTCGCTGAGAAAGGAGAAATTGGAAAGGGAGGAAAACACAGAAATACTTCCCCCAGTGAGAGGTAATACCTGATTGACATTCAGGCTGAGGTCTGAGTAGGTTTGGCTTTGATACACAAATTTTGGACTGCCATCATCCTGCTGAATATTGACATAAGACCGGCGAAGCCCCGGCAAATCAGCCGAAAAATTGAGTTGTGGTTTGAGTGATGCTGTAAATGCCTGATAGGTGTAAGTGGCCGCCTCTATGCCCATATTGGCCATTTTAGCCGCAGGGCTTTGGCTTTGTGCCATGCGGATACATTCTTCGAGCGTCAGGCTGCGTGTAGCTTGCGCCCGGGCGGTTTCTGCAAAAACAGCCAGAAAAGAAAATAGGAAAATCAGGTATCTCATGAGTATAGGTTGTATTAGTTTGACCGGAGGGAAACCACAGGATCCTGCCTGGCAGCCTGGCGGGCGGGATAAATGCCGAAAATTAGTCCAATCGCAACAGCGACGGGAAAAGAAACTGCCAGGAAAATCGGGGAAATAATGGTCTGGATGCTGGTCAGATATTCGATCAGATAGCTAATGCCCACACCCATGATTACGCCTATAATTCCGCCCGTAACACTGATGACAATGGCCTCGCACATAAATTGCAGGACGATGTCGTTTTTGGTGGCGCCAAGCGAAAGCCTCAGGCCAATTTCCTTTATTCTTTCCAATACAGAGGCCAGCATAATATTCATAATACCAATTCCTCCAACGAGCAATGATATGGAGGCAATGGCCCGTAAAACCCAGTTGAATAAATCCGTACTTTCCTGTTTTTTCTGAAGGAGGGTTTCTGGTATAATAATTTGAAAATCGACGACCTGATTATGTCTTCTTGCAATCATCCGGTTACAGATTTCGGCAATTTTGCGGCTGTAGGCTGTATTGGATATTTTTATCACCAGGTTATCGATCTGGTGATAGTTATCGGGTGTCTGGGTATTCCCCCCTTCTTCTTCTTCCTGTTGTGCTGCCCGGAGTAATCCGGTTTGGGTGACGAGAGCGCGGTTTTTGTATCGGAGAAGGATTGTCTGAATCGGCGTATAAATGTCCATATCATAATTTCGGATACCCAGTTCATCGCGCACTTCCTGAGAGATATTTCTGGGCTTCATAACGCCTATTACGGTTAACCAGTGTTTACCGCATTTTATTTCTTTGCCAATCGGTTCGTCTTTTGGGAAAAATTTTGCCTTAACTCCGTATCCGATAATGCATACGGACTGGGAGTATTTCATTTGTTCATCTGAAAAATGTTTCCCTTCCAGCAATTCCAGTTCTCCATTGGTAAAATAGGTAGGTGTGACGCCTACGAGTTTGATACTGCGCTTGCGTCCCTCTCGCACGGCCATGGTTTCTATTTCTATTTCAGGGCTTACGGCTTCGATGTAGGGTAGTGTTTCCAGTCCTTTCAAATCTTGCATGGTAAGCCCGGGTGTATATCGGTTGGGTTGTCGTTTGGATTCGTCTTCCGTTTCTTCCACTTCGCCTTCTTTTTGTTCGATGACGGGTTTGATAATGATATTATTGGCTCCCAGCGCATTCATTTGTTCGAGGATCTTTTCCTGCGTTCCTCGTCCAATGGCGAGCATGGCAATGACAGAAGCCACGCCAAAAACGATTCCCATGGAAGTGAGCACAGCACGCAGCCAGTTCTGGCTGATGGCATCCAGTGCGATGAGGAAGTTGTAGATGATTTTGTTTAGCATGGATTACGGGAAGTCAGAAGTAGGTGCTATTGTCGGCTGGCTTCGAGCTTTGTATTTTCGAGCGGAATAAAAGGCAGTCCGGTAGTGTCAGAGGGGAAAGAGAGGAAAATTTTATCTTTCAAATCCACCCCATGAAGGATTTCGACGTGGTTGTCGTTCATCAGCCCGGATATTACTTCCTGTCTGACCAGGCCTGAAGGGGTTTCTTTAAATACAAAGCTGATACTATCTGCTGCATGGAGGCATTCCAACGGGAGGTAAAGCGTACTTTCTCGCGAGTCAACGAGGATTTCGTTGCTCGTGGTCATGGAAGGCCGGAGGGTCGTGTCGGTGTCCAGAACGGTTATTTTTACTTCAAAAACCTTTGAGTCTGAGTTGGGCTGTTGTTCGCCGATATTGGCAACTTCGTTGATTATGCCCGACATATACTTGTCAGGTACCGCATCCAGTCCGATTTTCACCTTTTGCCCTTTTTTTATCTTTTGGATGTCTATTTCATTGATATAGGTGATAGATTCCATCTCTGTAAGGTCTGGCAGGGTAGCTACTACAGGATCCCAGGGACTGATCATGGATCCGGCTACGCGTTTTTTTCCATTCCATTCGCGCTGGTAGATCAGCATTCCATTTTCGGGTGCCATGACGGTGAATTCCTGGAGGAGTGCGATGAGGTCGTTGTAAAATTTTTGTTCTTTATTGAGGTCTGATTCTACCTCTTTTACCTTGGCGACAGACTGCGCGATACGTTTCTGGTAATTGGAGATTGCCTGTTCGTAGGCTCTTTCGGCTTTTTCGTAGTCAAGTTCCAGTTTTTTTTGAGTGGCAGGCGCTTCGTATTTTGCCTGTTGGATTTCGTAGAGTTTTTCCTGAAGGCTGTATTTGAGGTTGGCGATATTGTCTCTGGCTTCGGAAAGGGTAAGGGCAGTATCCAGTACGGCTTGGGTGTATTGAGATTGTGCTTTTTGAAGGGAAAGTTCCCGTTCTGCAATTTTCCCGACTACTTCGCTTTTATCGAGATCGGCGATATATTCACCTTTTTTCACAAGAGTGCCTTCCGGTATAATGCGACTGATTTTCATCTGATAAATGCCTGCCTGTCTGCCGCCCTGGGGGCCGAAGATTTCGATAGAGTTTTTGGCCTGGAGTTCTCCTGTGGATGTGACAGACACGTCAAACTTACCTTTCTGAGGGGAGACGACGATTTCCTGGGAAGCGGATTTATCAATTGAGGCGCAACTTGTTATGAAGAGCAAACTGAAGAAAACCGGAAGAAGGAATGGGAGAAATGGTTTCATGGAGTTGGGTAAATAAAGAATGGGACCACAGGGTATAATGAAAAATACGCCAATAAGTTACACCTAAGTCTTTAGAAATAAAAAAAAGGTCAGCGGGGAATGCTGCGGAAATGGGCGGGAGGCTTGTTCTGTGATATAATTCAGCGTCTGTTCACTAAACTGTGGAAAATGATTTTTTACAAAGTATTACCTTAGCCAATGCCCACGGCGCAAAAAGGGCATCTTTCCCCCGCTCTTCCAAAGAGCGGGAGCCAGGGGGTGAGTTCAATTTGGCCGTTCTGTAATGTGGGGGAGTATCGGTTTGGGTTCCAACCTGTCCGCCTAAGAGGACGGGAAGGAATCGGATGGGGAGATTTATGGGGCTGGGAATAGTTATGATTTTGGGGCGCGGGTGTATGATTCGCGGGTGGGGCGGTGGTGGGGTCTTGACCCAGAAGGAAAATCATATGAATCAGGTTATATTGCATTCGCAAACTCGCCTATATTTATAATAGACCCAAATGGTGAAGACTCCTTAATCATTCACAGAAGTAGTCCCCGATATGATCATACTTTTAAGGTTAATTATTATGATATAACAGTGTCTGTAATCCGGAAAGGCAGGGAAACCATTTTACCGGTTGAATATCAACAAGTGACAAATGCGAACTACAATTATGTCCAGCAACCATCAAATTCTTATGTAAAGCTATATTTCCAACAAATGGGAAGCCATGAAGGTGAGGAGGGATTTAAGAATACTATTTTCGTTGATAGCGGAAAAAGAAAACCAGATGGGAGTGTGTATGCAACCTTCATGCATCCAGCGTGGTATCCCGCTACCTCTTTAAGTGGATGCATGGTTACTTGTAAAAAGTTCTTAGTGGAGGTAGGAGGAGCTCCAGATGATGGGACAGGTATATATTATGGAAATAGATATTATGAATATGATGCTCGTGATATAAGTGCCGAATCATTAGCAAAATTTAGGGAGCTATATAGAACTTATAATATTGGCGATGAGAGTGGAAATTTAGAAGGTAATGATTTCTTAATGAAAACAGATTCAAAGGTTGAATATATTCCTAAACCTGATTATAAGATAAATCCAATTAATACTTATATTAAATTTCCAGGATCCCAAATTAATATAGATATAGATAATAATCTGCCTGAGAGAATTAATTCAGGTGGAATACGTAGAAATAATTAAAACTAAATTACTATGAGGTTGATTATTCTGTTTTTATGTTTCACTGCGAATTTGAGCTTTTCTCAAACCGTGGTTCATAATACTCCTACGGTTTTATTACATCTATTTGAAACCAATCCAGATATAGACACACTCTATATTTCTTATTCTGAAAATCCAAGACCTTTAGCAAAGGAAATAGGATTATTTAAAAACTTGAAATTTCTTGTTTGCAATGAAAGTATAACAGATATACCAATCGAGCTTTATAACTTGTCAAAATTGGAATTGTTGTCACTACAACATAATACCCTTGATTCTCTACCAGTTGGAATAAATAAATTAAGTAGTCTCAAGGTTTTGGATTTGATGGATACAAAGATAAAATATTTGCCAGATGATATTTGTGAACTAGATAGTCTGACTACGTTAAACCTCTCAATTACATGCATTACTTCAATTCCCCAATCAATATGGAAGCTCCAAAAGTTATCAAAAATTTCTTTTTGTCTACGTAACTTTGAGTCTTTCCCTTACGAACTTGCAAAGATTCATTCATTAACAATGATAGATACAAGAGTTTGTTCATTTAATGATGATTGTGTAAAAAAAAGTGAGTTGTTTGAGAAAACAGATGCTTTCAGAAAATGGCTCAAAGATTCTTTACCAACTTGTAAGGTTTATTAGTTTAAACCCCCAAGTGGGATTTCTTACTAGGACTCCTGCGCTCATGGGATGCCGGAGAATGAGCTAAATCCGATCCCTTTTCAGTCGTGAATCGGGGTCTTGCCCCATCAAACCGACGTATTCAGCTTCAAATTCCCTCCCACAGCTCGCAGGACTTTCAGGATGGTATCAAACTGGGGTTTGGCATTTTCTGAAAGGGCTTTGTACAAGCTGGGTCTGCTCAGGCCCGTCTGTTGGGCGATTTGGGACATTCCCATAGCTTTGGCAATATGGCCGAGAGCCGCAATGATTTCCTTTGAGTCGCCCTCTTCGAGAACGGCATTCAAATATTCCTGAATCATTTCATCATCTTCCAGATAATCGGCGATATCAAATTTAGAGGTATGGATATTATTTTCGGTTCGTTTCATATGCTTTCCAGATCAATTTGGCTTTTTCAATGTCTTCACGCTGAGTGGATTTGTCTCCTCCGATAAGTAACAGAATGAGTCTTCCTTCCTGCTCTTTAAAATATACCCGATATCCCGTAGCATAATGAATCCGGAGTTCGCGGATCCCCTCTCCTACCGGCTGACAATCTCCAAAATTGCCCGAATCCTCGATTCGTTGAATTCGAACCAGTACCCGGGCTTTGGCTTTTCGGTCTTTTAACTTTCGTAGCCACTTATCAAATTCTTCAGTTTTCTCAATCAGATACATACGCAAATGTATTCACTTGGATACACTTTTGCAAGTATGATACATGGAGTTGTGGAAAACCGAAGACGACCCCGACTCGGAGACCTTCGCCTACACCTTCACGACGCTGGACAAGCCCACTCCCCAAACCGGACCCGCCACGACCCACACGCGGCGGCTGAGTTTGAAATATTATGAGCTTTCCAACCATCTCGGCAACATTTTGGCTACGGTTTCCGACAAAAAAAGCGTTATCTTAGACGACAACGACGGGGTCTTTTACATCGCCTCGTATGCGGCGGAGGTGTTGAGTGTGAGCGACTATTATCCCTTCGGTGCACCCATGCCGGGGCGTTCTTTGAATCTGGGGGATTATCGGTTTGGGTTTAACGGGAAGGAATCGGATGGGGAGATTTCTGGGGATGGGAATAGTTATGATTTTGGGGCGCGGGTGTATGATTCGAGAATAGGGAGATGGTTAAGTAGGGATCCGTTGGAAGGAAAATATCCGGGAATGAGCCCATATGCTGCCTTTAATGATAATCCGATCTTATATATTGACCCTGATGGAAATGATGGGCGGATTTCTGTAACAATTACTAATGATGGAACCGTGCATATAAAGCTAGCGACCACAGTTCATGTTATTGGAGAGGCGGCTACATCGAATACAGTGAAATTACTTCAAAATAAATTTAACAGTATTGATAGGTCCCTATCATTTTCGGGGGCGTTAACTGAAGGACTAAATGTTGTAGTGGATATTGATATTACTTTTAAACAATCTAGCCTTCCCGATTCCTATCTTAGAAAAGCTAAAACTAATTCATTCTATATAGAGCAGTTACAGAGAGACGAGAGTCATCGTAAAACAATTGATTATAACGAGGGGGATAATTTTCTTGAAACAGGAGAATCAGCTTGGGCTGTAGCTAAGGGCAAAAATGGCGTCCTTGAGAATAGTCTTGCCACAGGATTTGGCTATCTTATGGGTTTCTATTCACAGGTTCCCCCTGTTTCATCTGATGCTGATGAAAGTAATGTCGAAATAAATTCAGCTATGCAAGAAATTATGCATTTATTAGGTTTTGACGAAAGATATCAAAAGGGATTAGGAATACCTCAACCAGGGTTTAAAGGCGATGTGCAATCAAATGATCGGGAAAAGGAATATATCCATGGCCAGCATTTTTTTGATATATATAAATTTGCTAAAAATAACGGATTAATAGATGCCGCTATTCAAAATAATGGAAAGGCTTCTATGATACTCCATGAGGACTATAAAGGGAACAAACCTACATTTGATGATACAAATTCAGGAAGAAGAGTTCTACAGAATGATGTTGATAAAGAGGGAAAGGCTATTAAAAATTGATATTATAATATATGAAAAAGACAATAAAAATAATGTTGCTACTTTTTTTTAGTTCTATCGGTTGTACAGCTCAGGAAACTCAGGAGAACGATGATGGGTTAAGAGTTAGTGAGGTAGTGAGTTGTGAATTTAAAGAATATAGTTTTCATCTTGAGTATGAGCAAGGAATTTATCACTTAAATGATATAATCAAACGGTTGGAAATCTTTAAACGTAAAGGAGCGCTTAAGAACTATTATATAGGACTTACCGTTAGTTATTGTAGAGAAGAACAGGAAAAAGACCCATATATTGGTATGAAAAGAGCTAAAGAAGTTCTTGATTACCTTGTCGCAAATTCTACTTTTCCTCGAAATCAATTTGTAATCCAAGACAAACCCCAAAAAGGGGAAAAGTGTAGTGGTAGGTGGGTTTCTGTTATTCCAGTTCCAGGATATGAGCCATAATCCACAAAATCTGTGGCGTTAATTTTATTTTGAGAATATTCACTAAACTGTGTCAAATGATTTTGCAAAAGTGTTATCTTAGACGACAACGACGGAGTCTTTTACATCGCCTCGTATGCGGCGGAGGTGATTACGGTTACTGACTATTACCCCTTTGGCTCGGCGATGCCGGGGCGTTCTTTGAATCTGGGGGATTATCGGTTTGGGTTCCAAAATCAGGAAACTGACCCCGAAATCTACGGCACAGGCAACGCTGTTTCCTACAAGTACCGCGTTGAAGATGCGCGGCTGGGGCGGTTTTTGAGTGTGGATCCGTTGAGTGCGGAGTATCCAGAATTGAGTCCTTATAATTTTGTGGCCAATTCGCCTATAACATTTTTAGACTCTGATGGCCGAGACATAGTCTATTTTAACAGAGAAGGCAAAGAAATTTATAGGGTTGTAACAGAAATAGTTCATGAAACCTATGTTCTGAAAAAAGGAATCGATGCGAGTAGAATAATGGGGCCTATTTTAAATAGTGAGGATTTCTCTATAGCGAAAATGCCAAACAGGATTTTTAATAAAACTGCTTATGAAAAAGATAGAGATTATAACAAATTTGACTATCAAATTGCTGCTTCAACCCATTTGATCAACGAATCGATAGGTGATGGCACTGCTTTAGAGAAAACGGAAGGTGCTGGAAGGCCTGATAACGTACCAGAGTTGGATCCGAATCTAATTAAAGCTATGATCCTCACTGAAACACAGTATGGTTATATAGAGAGTACTCCCGAATGGAAAAAAGGAGAATTAGACATAATGCAAGTAAATGTTGGCTCAGGATCAACAACTATAAGAGGTGATTGGGACCCCAAAAAGCAAACAATAGGGTTGAAAAAAGATATAGTTCCTACGCCCCAAGAAAGTATTCATGCCGGGATTCAATGGTTATATTTTAAAGGAATACAAGTGACAAATATTAAATATAACAATGGGGTAATTGTAGGAGGAAACATCCAATGGACCGGCGGGGAAAAATGGGAAGCCGCTGCAAAAGCCTATAATGGATCGGGTGATCCTAAATATTCAGAAAAACTCACATCAGCATTAGATGCTCTCGACAATAACTCAACGACTGACTATGAAAAGAATAAATGATTATATCTCTTTGAAATGGGTTTTGTTTTTATCCATTACTTTTATCCCAGTTCAACTTCAAGCTCAGTTAATAGAAGATTTTAAACTTTTTTCCCGAGGTTTTGGCGAGGATCCGATTGAATTAGAATTGTCTGCTGATTATGGTATTCAAACAATTAAGTATTTAGGAAAGATCGTTTCTTTAGAAGGAGATACTTTTAGAACTTTCACTTCTTTTATCAACTTCAATGGAAAAGGGGTTAGTAGGTTATTTTTTATTTCTGAAGAGGAGGAGCAGTACATTTATTCCGTTGACCTTCCTGAAGATCTACCAATAAAAATTGAGAATACCGAGTTAATATTTGAGAAGGGAAGACTGATTTTCGAGTGTCCATGCCCATTTATTTGTCCCCCTTCCTATGGGTGTTTGGAAAGGTGGACCTATTAAGCATGAAACATATTATACCTCGCCCAATTTATCTCTAAGTACAAAAAATCCCTACCTCAGTCCAGCGCGAATCTCCCCCGCTCTACGAAAGCGCAGGGGCCGTGGGGTGAGTTCGACAAGCGTTCTTTGAATCTGGGGGATTATCGCTTTGGGTTTAACGGGAAGGAGTCGGATGGGGAAACCTACGGAACTGGGAATATATACGACTATGGTTTTCGGATCTATAACCCACGCTTAGGAAAGTTTCTTTCGGTGGATCCGCTGAGTCCGGAATATCCATGGTACACACCGTATCAGTTTGCGGGGAATAAGCCGGTGAATTCGGTGGATTTGGATGGGCTGGAGGAAAAGGAAGCTTATGACGAGAATGAGGCAGATATGCTGCGACGTCAGGGAAAATTGGATGGTCGCTCAATTACCCGTTTGGTTGGCGCAAATCCTCGTGATCTCAACCTCAACAATCCTTATGATCAAAGTTACCTAAAATCCAGTTGGATTCAGGCAGAAGTAAACCAGTCCTTGACAAAACAACTGTTTGAATATGTGGGGGATGCTTCGATGATGATTGGGGGAATGTTTGGAGCGGTTGGAATGACCTATTCAAATCCCGTCAACATTTCTGCAAAAGCGCCGACGAAGTTGGAGAGTTGGTTTCGGGGATTGAGTACTACTTTTCGGAATCTGTTTCGGCGGGGTGGGAACAAACTCCCGACGATCAAGCAGGTACGAGCCTCCCATATAGACGAAGTCGCGGAGTGAATTGGAGGGAATGCTCCGGATGAAGGAGATGCCATTTGGGGCTGTAGAAGTTAATTACTCAAATGTTTTAAATTCAGCTAGTTCATCATATAAAGGTTCGACGGTTTTGGGGCATTCCTTAAGTAAACACGTTCGGAACCCTAGTATTTGGGGAAAATTAGTTGGTGATAAATCAACATGGCATAACCAAGCTTTGCAACACTTTGATGATATTATGAATGCACCTGGAAGTTTTATTAAAAAAACAAATGACTACGGAATAAACTTTTTGGAAAAGAGATTATCTGATGGAAGAGGCATTCGTTTAAATATGGATAAGACATTTAAAGGGTTTATCGATTAGAATATATGAAAGAAATTACTGAAATTATAGAAATAGTATTTGAAAGAGTTAAACTTGAAAAAATAGTTGAAATCTTGATTAGAAAGCTATCTGAGTCAACTTTAAAAAAGTATAACATTATTGCAGACTCATCAGAATTTAATTTAGAGTCGAAAGAGATGATTTTTGATAGCATTAATCGATCTTCAGATGGAGCATTCGTTTTTACTTTTTCAAACTTTAGTTTGAAAGACATCTTTTTATCACAAGTGTGGTTCCGAATTGATAAATATGATAATATCTATGACTTGAGCTTAGACATTGAAGAAAAGGAAATACGACAAAAGACCTCTATTTCAGATTTACAGAAGCGTGTCGCATCTCTTGCAGAGGAATTAAAAACAAATAGCTATTATTGTGGATACGAACCTGCAACTGATGAGGAAACAAGGCTATTTTCAGTAAATATATTAGGGCCATTAAATAATTGGGAAATATGGATAACTAGAATGAACTAACGTTGCTACTGCGGGGTGTCCTCTTCCCCAAAGCCGCAACAGGTCTAAAGTAAAAATTCTGCCTTAAATGTTGTCCGATCTCATCGGGAGTTTTGTGGCCGATGGAGCTGTGGGGGTGGAGATTATACTCGCGTAAATGTGTCAATTAATTATTTAAAAGTATTACCTTAGCCAACGCCGCGCCGGTCTGATTTCCCCATAAAACCAGCGCCCGTGGGGCAAAATGCAGCCATTTTCCCCCGCTCTTCCACAGAACGGGGGCCAGGGGTGAGTTCAATTTGGCCGTTCTTTGAATTTGGGGGAGTATCGGTTTGGGTTTCAATCTCAAGAATCCGATCCCGAAATCTACGGCACGGGCAACGCCGTTTCCTACAAGTACCGTGTCGAAGAAACGCGGCTGGGGCGGTTTTTGAGTGTGGATCCGTTGACGGCTAAGTATCCTTTTTACAGCCCGTATGCGTTTTCGGGCAACCGAGTGCTGGATGCGGTGGAGTAGATGCTTGGTCTGAGGCACTAAGTGATGGAAATCACCATCATCTTCAGAATCATCCTGGAGTTGGACAGGCAGTTCCTATGTTTGTTCCGGTAAACGATGGATTATATCGTTTACAGTTTAAGTCTCAAACAAGCAAAATGTTTGACACAAGCGTAGATTTCTATTCAACTGACCTTGGTTACGAGGATGTTGAGGCGGATAACCCTAAAAGAGAAAAATAATATATTAATCCCCATTAAGACTATGAGTTCATTTTTGTCAGTTTGCATAGTATTATTTCAGTCAATTACTTTGCTCATAATTGGAATAGCCAGTTATGTATTCTTAGTTAGGTTCCTGAAAAAATCAGGTAAAGGGAATTGGCTAAAATATGTAAAAATTAGTGGTTTAGGTTATTTCCTTATGCTTTTAATAAATACCTCCATTGCTGTTTGGTTCCGTTTCAGTGATTGTTTTACTACGGCAATAGAAGACCCTTCTGTCAGAACAATTGCTAAAACAGAAATACAAGGAGAAATAGAATATTACTATCAAGGCTTTGGAAAGTCAGTCTATAATCCGGGAAGCAATGATTTTCGGGGTTGGTTCAGAAATGGAACAGCATATTTTCCGGTAGTTTTCATGGGTGATAATAAAAAGTGAAATTGTTGATTTACATGCATCAGGACTCAACTTTAAACTGGAGTGTGGATAGTGTGAATATTGAGCATTAACTTGATCGCGTTCTCCCTCGAAATCTACGGCACAGGCAACGCCGTTTCCTACAAGTACCGCGTCGAAGATCCGCGGCTGGGGCGGTTTTTGAGTGTGGATCCGTTGAGTGCGGAGTATCCGTGGAACTCGCCGTATGCGTTTTCTGAAAATAGGGTTATTGATGGGATTGAGTTGGAGGGGTTGGAGTATTACTACACTGCAAAAGGATATTTATTAGGAAATTGGGGAACATCTCAAGTCATCAAGATTGTTCCTGAAGCTGAAATTGCAAGAGCAAAAGATGCGTTTTTAGAATGTGGAGATTTTTGTTTGGAAGAGAATACATACTATTTCGAGGATTACTTACCTGATGTAAGTGAAACATTGCTATATGAGGTTGGTAGTCAAGTAACAGATCCTAAAATAAAAAAAGGAATAACAGGTCAGTCTTTGAGAGATGGCCATCCTCTAAAATATAATGAAGCTACTGGCGAAGGAGGTACCTTTGCCGGAACCCCCGTCCTCCAATCGGACTTGTTTGATATAACAGAGGAATTTAATCATGTGCTTAAGGATAACTTAAGCCATTTCGAACAAGGGTTTTGGTCTAAAAATATTAGAGGGGGGCCCTCAGATTGGTGGTTTGGTCTTCAGGTGACAGATGATGCTAATTATGATATCAAAAGTCTAAAGCGAACTAACTTAGATTTAATTCCATCTTATGCAGCAATATCAATTGGGGAATGGACTTTATATGAGGGTAGGCTGACAAGATATGATGATTATGGAAATATTTCGTACGGGTATTGGGGAACCCATTATGGATTTAATAGGGATAAACTTTTAAGCGGAGCAGACGATAATCAGGATACGAAAAATGGTAAGACAACAACAGGTGTAGGTGATGAACAAAGGGATAAAGATGCTATCAATTTGGGAATTGACAAGTACTTAAACAGAGATTAATCAAATGAAAAAAAATCGATTTATTATCGGAATATTATTCCTTGTTTCTTGCAATAGGCTCATTGATAGCAATTCAACATATTACCAGGATGGGAAGTTGTTTCAATCTCCCGAAAACACTCTGGTTGATGGGGTGGTGGTTTCTCATTACGCAAATGGAGTTCTTCGTTCAGAAATGACCTATTCGAAAGGTAGACCAAGTGGAGGGTGGAAAACTTATGGATTTGATGGGGAAATTATTCAGCAAGGGATATATTTCAAGGATTTATGTATTGATAGCTTTCTTTATGAAGCCAATCCCACCTTAGATTATTTATTATCTTCTAGTCAAGAAGGATCTGTTACATTTGCTACAATCAGTCTAATTAGCCATAACAAAAATAAATCGCTAGATGATTATTTTCAATACATTAGGAAGGAATGTCTAAGCAAGTATCGTTTTGGCAATGTTGAAGCTCTTCTAATTGTAGATGACTCAATAATTTTTAGAAAGTGGTTTCCTCAACTAGAATCGGAGTAGACCTTGAGAGTTATCCTCTTCCATTGTCCTCTCCCCCAAAGCCGCAACAGATCAAAAGTAAAAATTCTGCCTTAAATGTTGTCCGATCTCATCGGGAGTTTTGTATCCGATGGAGTTGTGAGGGTGGATGGAATGGTAAGTCATCCACCACTGTTGCAATTTTTCATTGAGCTGTTCCATGTTGTCAAACCATTCGAGATTCAGACATTCCTTTCTGTATTTTACCCCGATATCTCCTCCAAAGAAATCAGGAAAGCTGCCGCAACATATCGCCGAGGCGATTCAGCACCGCAGTTTGGACCGGGAGACCTAGCGATCAACCCAAAACCCAACACCCAACAGCCAAAACCCAAAACCCAACAGCCAAAACCCAAAACCCAAAACCCAAAACCCAACACCCAAAACCCAACAGCTAACAGCCAACAGCCAACACCCCAAAAAACAAAAGCCCGCAACATACTATCGCGGGCTTCTTTATATGACTAAAAGTCTTCTTTACACAAACCGGAATCTTGGTCCTGCATAAACTGCGGCTTCGCCCAGTTCTTCTTCGATGCGGAGAAGCTGGTTGTATTTAGCGATCCGGTCACTGCGGGAGATAGAGCCGGTTTTGATCTGACCGGAACCCAGCGCTACGGCGAGGTCAGCGATGGTCGTATCTTCGGTTTCTCCACTGCGGTGGCTGATGATGTTGGTATAGCTGTGGCGGGTAGCCAGCTGTACGGCTTCGATAGTTTCGGTCAGTGAGCCGATCTGGTTTACTTTTACCAGGATAGAGTTGGCTACACCTTCGCGGATACCGCGGCTGAGGAAGTCCACATTGGTTACAAACAAGTCATCACCTACCAGCTGAATGCGGCTTCCGAGCGTGTCGGTAAGTTCTTTCCAGCCTTTCCAGTCTTCTTCTGCAAGACCGTCTTCGATAGACACGATAGGGTATTTGCCACACCAGTCTTTCCAGAAGCTGACCATTTCGGAAGAAGTGAGTTCGTCGCCTGAAGAGAAACGGAAAACGTATTTTCCTTTTTCAGCATCATAGAATTCGGAGCTGGCGGCGTCGATAGAGATGAAGATATCTTCACCCGGGCGGTAGCCAGCTTTTTCGATGGATTCCATGATGATCTGGAGGGCAGCTTCATTGGAAGGCAGGTTAGGTGCAAAACCACCTTCGTCACCTACGTTGGTGCTAAGTCCACGTTTTTTCAGTACGCTTTTGAGTGAATGGAAAGTTTCTGCACCCATGCGGAGGGCTTCGCTGAAATTTTCGGCATTCACCGGCATGATCATAAACTCCTGAATATCCACAGAGTTGTCTGCATGACTTCCTCCGTTGAGGATGTTCATCATCGGTACGGGCAGGTAACGCGCGTTTACCCCGCCTACATAACGATAAAAAGGAAGGCCTACGGTTTCGCTGGCAGCTCTTGCAACAGCGAGAGATACGCCGAGAATTGCGTTGGCACCAAGTTTACCTTTATTGTGGGTTCCATCCAGATTGATAAGCAGATTGTCAATTTCTGCCTGATCAAACACCATCATTCCTTCCAGTTCAGGAGCGATAATTTCATTCACATTTTGTACGGCCTGTAAAACGCCTTTACCAACGTAGCGGTCTCCACCATCGCGAAGCTCCACGGCTTCGTGGGTACCTGTGCTAGCGCCTGAAGGCACGGCAGCACGTCCGATGGTTCCGGCAGAAGTAAGTACCTCCACTTCTACGGTGGGGTTTCCCCGGGAGTCAAGGATTTCTCTTCCGGTAATGTCTGCGATATAGCTCATAATTAATAATTGGTTTCAAGATACGGCGCGAAGGTAAAAAAAAATCGGTATTTTGCCGTTGATTTTTATGCTTTTCCCAAGTTGTTTACCTATGGAATCAATTAAGATTGCCGCATTGCAATTGGATCTGGTATGGCATAATCCGGCAGCCAACCGTGAACGGATTGAACAACTGCTCAAAACCTGCAAAGAGCAGCCTGATCTTATATTGCTACCGGAGATGTTTACCTCTGGTTTTACCATGAAACCTCAGCAGGTAGCTGAGGATGTGGAAGGCACTACCATGGAGTGGATGATGAAAATTGCCCACAAATATCATGCGCTGGTCGGTGGAAGTCTTGTCGTCAGAGAGGGAAAAAGTTTTTTCAACCGCTTTCTCTTTGTCGATGAGGAAGAAATTCAGTTGGAGTACAATAAGCGCCACCTCTTTCGCCTTGCCGGCGAGAATGATGCCTATGAAAAAGGTGAAGAATGGGTCTGGTACGAATATAAAGGGTGGAAAATAGTTCCCCTCATTTGCTATGACCTCCGGTTTCCTGTATGGAGCCGCAACCGTGCTCAACTTAACGGCGAACTGCGCCACGATATTCTGACTTATGTAGCCAACTGGCCCGGCAAACGAATCGGCCACTGGGAAACGCTCCTGAAAGCCCGTGCCATCGAAAACCAGTCCTACGTGATTGGTGTCAACCGTATTGGTACAGACGCCAATGGACTGGAGTATCCGGGGCATTCGATGATTGTCGATCCGCATGGCGAAGTGCTGGCTTTCAACGCCGGGGAAGAAACGATCCTTACCGCTACGCTGGATCGGAAAGTGCTGACTGACTGGCGTAAGGTTTTCCCCGTATGGCAGGATGCGGATGAGTTTGATCTGTACATGTAATCACATGTAATCCTCTCATTTACCTGCTGAAAATATCTTTTCTATCTGCTGCCAGACGGCCACACCCTGGGAGGGAATTTGTTCGTACGCTTCCAATGGCAGATACACACTGAGCTTGAGGAATGCCCGCGCTGAAAGAATAGTTTTCAGCTGATCTTCAGTGGTTGCCGATACCCGAAATTGTTGGTCAGACTGGGGTTCCCAAATCCAGGGGTCGCTTTGTGCTGATATCAGAAAATCATCGGAAAAAGAATTTGCTGCTGCCAGGAAAATGGGTTGAAACTGATCTTTATACCTGCCACTGAGGATCAGATGAAATCCGACGGGTCTTCCCCAAAGGATAACCGTGCGAAAGGTGAAAAAGTGATCCCGGTCGAAAATGGCAGGGTGATCGAGTACCCGGTAGGCATACGTGTGGTAGTTTTCCCCCCGTGCAATTTTCCCCTCCGAAGGGAAGAGGGTTTTTGAAAAATCCCAGGTAGATGTGAGCAGACATTGACTGAGTTGTCTCCGGAGCTGGTTGAGGAGCGCCTCGATTTTTTCCCACACTTTGGCCTTAAGCGGCATAAACGTCAGGTCTTTGAATACTGAAAGCTCCTGTCGGGTAAGTTTGGTATCCCTTTCCATAGGCAGGAAATTACAGCAAACCATGTTTGAAATGCAAGAACAGTACTAAAACCCGGTAAAAAGAAGCGCGATTTTTTTTACCGGGACAAAACCTTACAACGAAAATATGGAAAATATTTTTTCTGTTTTTTCTGACGCAGGCAAATAACAGGTATATGGGGCTAAAGTACAGGGGTATAACATTGATTTAGATAATTTTGGGAGTGGTTATTTTGGAAAATGGTAATTAAGTGCAGATAATATTACACAGGTGAATTTTTGACCAAAAGGTATTTCGAAATCCGAATAAAACGCCTGAGATTAGCATTATCAAACAGAGGAAGAAAGGGAGTGGGATAAGCAATAACAATAATTGAGATCCATGAAAAGGAGATTATATATCGTAATGTGATCGTGAAATATTAGGATTAGGTTAATTTGGGTTGTGTTTTTGTTTGTGTTTTGACCCCTTGCCTTCAGGCAGGGGGTTTTTCTGTTTATACCTAAATCTGAACCATTCTGGAGTGAATCAGTATCAACCGGAAGAATATTCCGTAAATTAAAAAATTGAACCGGATGATTCTATGAGAGAGAAGCTCGATTTTCTGAAAGATATTGCAAAAAAGGCGGGGGCAGTCATGATGGCTTCCTGGGAACGGGACGTGGCTGTATTTCAGAAACCTGACAACACGATTGTCACTTCCGTAGATTTGGAAATCAGCCAGATCGTCTGTCGAAGCATCCTTGATGTATATCCCGACAGTGCTTTGCTGACGGAAGAGACCAGCGGTAAATTACTCTACCCGAAAAGAACGGGTTTTATTGTAGATGAACTTGACGGCACGTATTCTTATTCGATCAAACGCCCGGGTTTTACCTTTCAATGTGCCTACTATGAAAATTTTGATCAATTGAATATCGGGTTGATTTATGACCCTTTGCGGGATCTGATGGTGTACTCCCTGAAGGGGGAAGGCGTATGGCTGGAGGAAGCCGGACAGATAGAAAAGTTGGTTTCCATAGGGAAAAAACCCTGGTTGAGTCTGCGTTTTGGGCATCACCGCACGTATATGACCCAAACGCATCGGAAAATGTATTCGTTAATGGGGGTAAAAGCTGAGAATATTGTTCCAACAGGTAGTATTGGTTCTAAAACAATTGATTTTGCCCTTGGGAAAATAGATGCCATCATTGCACTCAACCGGGTTGTTTCTCCCTGGGACTGGGCCCCGGGAAAAGCGATCCTCGAAGAATTGGGCTATCACTTTTCTCACCTTACCGGTGAAGAGGTAATGCTTCGGTATCCGGGCAATTTTGTTGGTTTTGGCTATCTGGTCTGTCCACCAGAGCATCTGGAAAAATTTCGCAGGGAATTACACTGGATCATCAGGCGCGTAAGCCGCAGAGGGCGAAAGAAGATTTAGAACTGGAAAATGAATTTTTTAATAAAATAATAAATCTGTGTGACCTGTATAGTATAATATAATCTTAACTTAGAATACAGACGTACTTTTAACTATTAAGGCAAATATGAGATTTAATGGGAACCACCTTCCGGAGGAAGGAGATATTGTGTACAAGATCGACCCAAACATCGAACCCGACAGTGTAATACGAAGTACATTTACCCTGGGGAACCGTTTTTTGTTCTGGCCTGAAATGTTCACAACGCCTGAGGATCTGGATATGTACCCGGTTTTTTCAGATTATGAAGAGGCTGAAGCATACCTCAGGGAATATCATCGTTAAGCCTTTGTGGTACGCTTTACTTTTTCCTGTATGATTTAGTTCAAAATAATTTGAGATAAATCTAACAGATAACCGCAGTGTCTCGTTTTTCCCTGGATTATGATATTTCCCGAATCATCTCGGGTGGGGATGGATACGAAACCCTGGTAATCTGTAATGCCAAACTGCATATCACCTAATGTGCGGATGATCACTTGTTGACTCGGAACAGGGCTTCCGTCTTTGTTGATTACCTGAAAAGATATAATAGATGCCATAATACAATTTTTAGGGGATTAGTTGTATTTTGTTTTAACACCCTAAAACTGCGGGTATTTTTTCTCCCGGGCATCTACATTTTCGTACAAAAAAAAGCGGAAATTCGTTAAGAACTCCGCTTTCGGCTATGAATAAATACACAAATTACTCCAGCACTTTGATCATTTCCCCTCTGTAACCTTCATTAATACTCTGGAGATAAGTTTCGCCGGACTTATTGGTAACCAATGGGTCTGCACTATTATTGATCAATACCTTGATTACTTTTACCTGTCCATTAAATGCCGCAAAGTGGAGGGCCGTGTTTCCATCTGAATTGGTGGCATTAAGCTCGGCGCCATATTCAATCAACAACCGGGCAACTTCTCCCTGCCCATACCAGGCCGCGAGATGAAGCGGCTGCATATCTTTTTCCATCCGTGCATGAAGATCTGCATAGTTTTTTATGAGAATTTCTGCCACTTCTGTACTGCCATGAATTGCGGCTTTGTGTAGCGGCGTGTGCGCCCGGTTATTTCGTACTTCTACTTCCGCTCCGTTTTCGATCAGAATTTCTGCGATTTCCACATGGTTTTCTATGGCTGCCAGGTGAAGGGGCGAATCATAAACATAACTTCTTGAATTTACATCTGCCCCATTGATGATCAGCAGCTCCACCATTTCCGCAAAGTTTTGCTTCGAGGCCAGGTGAAGAGGCGTTTGTCCCGTATGGTTTTTAGCTTCTATATTTATTTCCCCTGCTGCCAAAATCTCTTCGGTCTTCCGCAGGTCATTTTCAAGTACTGCTTCGTGAAGTGGGGTATTTCCCTGGTCTTCTGCACTTGTTCTGATCAATTTTGGATGAGAATGGTTTCCATTTTCCCTCTGATTGGCCCGGTGCCTGTGTATGGTCTGGCGATGTGGTCTTTTCACCGGAATAACCAATTCCTGGGGCTTCTCCAATTCTTCAGGCTCATTCAATTCTTCAGGCTCATTCAATTCCTGGGGCTCCTCCAATTTTTGAGGCTCATCTATGATCCTGATGTTTTCCTCCTGTACAATGGCTGGTTGTATGATTTCCGGTACTTTTTCCTGTATGATTTCTTCTTTTTCTGTTTCCACCACTTTTATTTCTTCCGGTAATGGCACTTCTTCCTGCGCAATGGCCACTTCTGCCGATGTTTTCACTTCCTGAGTTTCAGCTGTGTGTTTCTCTGGTTCTGGGGTGAAGAATACCGGTGCCAATTCTGCCACGGGTTCCGTATTTTCAAAAATTCCTGATAAGTAGGTCGCAAGCACTTTGTCTGCATCATGAGCAGAAATTTTTTCTTTGCCAGGCAAAATAGCTTCCGGGATAAAATTTTCTCCGAATACAATTGCCGGGTCGATGTCTGAATGATTTTGAGCATTTCCCACGGTCGTACGAATCCGCAGTTTACGGATAACGTCGTCGGGATTTACGGCAATAAAATTGCCTTCCCTGTGGAAAAGAAGCGCATTTCTTTTGTAAATGATGACATCCCAAATAGCTGTACTGCCATTTTCGGAATTTACCCATCCATAGCCAACAGCCATTGATTCCGGAAGATACCGCTGGAGTATCAACCGAAAATGGGAGGCAAGCAACAGCCTGGTTTCGGATTCAGAAGGGGCGGATCCCAGAAAAGTATGGATCCGCGCATTGAGGGCAGAAAGCTCCTGCGCAAGAAAGGTGTAAAAAGCATGATTCATAGCCAACGATTTTTCCAATTCAGATACAACAAATTGATTGGAAAAGGCATAATCTGGAGAGCTTACTAAAAGTACGATATAACTTTCCTTTATTCCTTCTGATCAGGGGAAATGGAAAAAATACCGTCATGTCCGGATGTATTCGGGCTATGAATGGAAATAGGGAAATAATTATGCTCTGATATTCCTGCTTGTGCTGTTTTCTGCCAGGATTTTCCCATCGAGCAGATGAATGACTCTGTCGCTGTAATCCGCACATGCGTGCGAATGGGTTACCATCACAATTGTAGTTCCTTCCTGATGGAGGTCTGAAAGAATACGCATGACATCATTGCCATTGGCAGTATCGAGGTTGCCGGTAGGCTCATCGGCAAGGATTAATTCGGGGCGATTGACGATTGCACGTGCTACTGCCACGCGTTGTTGTTGCCCGCCTGAAAGTTGTTGAGGATAATGCCGCTGACGATGTATCATATTCATTTTTTCGAGCACCTCTTCCACCATTTTTTTTCTTTCACGTACCGGAGTTTGAGAATAAACGAGGGGCAATTCCACATTTTGAAAAACGGTCAACTCGTCGATCAGGTTAAAACTTTGAAAAACAAAACCGATATGTTTTTTGCGAAATACCGCGCGTTTCCTTTCGCTATATCGCGCCACTTCCTCTTTCATAAAATAATAATTTCCGGAGGTAGGGCTGTCTATCAGTCCTATAATGTTGAGCAGAGTGGATTTGCCACATCCAGAGGGCCCCATAATGGAGAGGAAGGATCCTTTGTCAATGTTCAGCGAGAGTTGATTGACAGCGGTGGTTTCAATTTCGTCGGTTTGGTACACACGGGAGAGTTGAGTGAGCTGAATCATATAGGTTGATGTTGGGGTGAAAAAACCGGCGTTCAAGTGTGTGTATGCAAAAACTGGGAGTACTCACACTAATAGATGTGAAAAGCTTGACAGAGGTTGCATTTTCTCTTAAAATATTTTCACCCCAGGCTGCTATCCCGCGTGAATACGGCGATAAATATGCGGCGTAGCGCCAAAACTTCGCTTAAACAATCTCCCAAATGAGCTGCTGTCTTTGAGGCCGACTTCCTGGCAGATTTCGTGGAAACTTTTGGAAGAATTTACCAGCAGGGAGCTGGCTGCTTCGAGACGGCGTGTGATGAGGTATTGGCGCGGTGTCTGGTCAAAAACTTCTTTAAATAAACGGATAAAATGAAATTTTGAGAGACATGCTACCTGTGCAAGTGTATCCAGATCGAGCGGGTCATTGAGGTTGCTGTGAATATGGGTTCGGGCCATGCACAGGCGGCGATATAATTCTTTTTTTGTCGACAATTTGGTGCTGGAAAGTCTTTCCAACTGCTCAAAAACGCGTAACTGAGAGCGAATCAGCTTTTCTGCCAGCGTGCGGATAATATCGTCAAGATCCTGAAGCTGACGATTGGGAGACTGGCGGATACGGGCTGAAAGCTCGATCAGATAGTTGCCCAATTCATTGCCCCTGGCTTTATATACGTGTTCACAGATTTCCATTCGCCCCGAAACATCAAACATCGGAATATCGAGCGGTATGCGCCGGGAAGCTCTCAGGTCGCGGTAAACTTCCCTGATCAGATCTTTGTTGAGGTAAACGCAAAGCCCTTCCACCGGAGATTCCGACTCAAGGTTGCATTGAATGTCTCTCCGGTCATTTACCAGCAGATATTCCCCTGTCCGTACATGATAGGGAAACTGATCTACACGGTAAAATTCTTCGCCGTGAACAACAAATTTCACGGAAATCCCCTTGTTCACAGACTTACGTTCAATTTTTTTGATCCGGGAATAAATGATTTTGTTTTCATTTTCCGGAAAAACTGACGAGTCGTGATTCTCATCGATGTAGGAATACGTAGCGGATGGGTTAAGCATATGAGTATGAATTTGGAGTGATACCCTATTTTCCCGCCAGAGTTGTGTATAGAATTAAAACCAATTAGCATACCATACCCAATATGCTCAAATTCAATTAGTTGTATTGATTACACACTTTTGCTTTGTTCGCATCTGAACATGAGGTGTACGAAATCGTACACATGAAACACTTGTATTATTGCTAATTTTCCAAAAGATCTGTATGAAAATCGTCATCCAACATTTCGATTCTCAACTCAGAAAGACGCAGGTTAATGGAAGAGGCCAGTTGGATGGCGCGCTCGCGATTTTTCCGGGTGATGCTTAGTTTGACTTCCCCTGCCTGATTGTTGGGGATATCCTGGAGGTCAGTCATACGATATACGCGGACATAAAAATTGGCGACAAACCAATTTTTTTTGAAGACTACCTGCTCGACAGATCGTAGGGGAATGCGAATTTCCTTGGGTCTTCCTTTGACGATGCCTCCAATGACATCGCTGACCTGAAATTCGAGGATAAGGTGATCCCGAACCACGCTCAGGATACCGGAGACTTTGGCAAACCCAGCATAGACATTGTCGATGGTAAAGGGAAGAGTGGTTCGTTCGGAAAGCATATATTTTATTTTGGTTGCAATTTAATGTAAAGAGTGGAAATGAAAAACCCCGGCAGAACCGGGGTTATATTTCTGGGATGAGAAAATACGGGTTATTTTTTGCCGGCGAAGGAATCGGAAGCGGTAAACTTGGCATTGAGATATTCGCGATTCATGCGGGCAATATGGCTTACGCTGATTTCTTTTGGACATTCAGCTTCGCATGCACGAGTATTGGTACAAGAGCCAAACCCTTCTTCATCCATTTGCGCCACCATTTTTTCTACCCGTTCTTTTCTTTCTACCTGTCCCTGTGGAAGGAGTGAAAGTTGAGATACTTTGGCAGATACAAACAGCATGGCAGATGCATTTTTACAGGCAGCTACGCAGGCACCGCAACCGATGCAGGCTGCGCCATCAAATGCTTCTGCGGCCACATCTTTGGGGATGGGGATGAGGTTTGCGTCAGGCACACCACCGGTATCTACAGACACATAACCACCCGCCTGTATGATTCGATCAAAAGCAGATCTGTCTACGACCAGGTCTTTGACTACAGGGAATGGTTTGGCACGCCAGGGCTCGATGACAATCGTCTCGCCGTCTTTGAAACTGCGCATGTGGAGCTGGCAGGTCGTTACACCTTTTTGCGGGCCGTGTGGGCGTCCATTGATGTACAAACTGCACATTCCGCAGATACCTTCACGGCAGTCGTGGTCGAAATGCACGGGATCTTCTCCTTTTTTGAGCAGATCCTCATTGAGTACGTCGAGCATTTCCAGAAAGGAAGTGTCTGGAGAGATTCCCGACACCTGGTAAGGTTTAAGTGTGCCAGAACTTTTACCATCTTTCTGGCGCCATATTTTCAGGGTAAGATCCATTATTTATAACTTCTTTGGGTGAGTTTGACATTTTCAAATTGCAGCGGTTCTTTATGCAGGTTTTCGTCCTGATTTTCACCTGCATACTCCCATGCGGCGACATAGGCGTATTCGTCATCATTGCGAAGCGCTTCTCCTTCTTCCGTTTGGTATTCTTCGCGGAAGTGGCCGCCACAGGATTCATTGCGGTTGAGGGCGTCAACGATCATGAGTTCGCCAAGCTCGAGGAAATCTGCAACCCGAAGGGCTTTTTCCAGGGTGCTGTTAAGCTCGTCATTGGTACCAATCATTTTCAGATTTGACCAGAACTCTGCGCGCAGGTTTTTTACCAACTCGCGGGCTTTTTGCAGTCCCTGGGCATTGCGGGACATTCCGCAATAGTCCCACATGATTTTTCCCAGTTCGCGGTGATATTCATCTACGGTTTTCGTGCCATTCATGGCCATGATTTTCCGGATGTTTTCTTTGACACCGTTTTCAATCGCTTTAAAGGCATCGTGATCGACAGGGATTTTTTCATAGGGCACTTTTGCCAGATAGTCTCCTATGGTGTAGGGCAATACAAAATAGCCATCAGCCAGTCCCTGCATCAGTGCACTTGCGCCAAGGCGGTTGGCACCGTGGTCAGAGAAGTTGCACTCACCTGTAGCGTACAGGCCTGGCACAGTAGTCATCAGATTATAGTCGACCCACAATCCTCCCATGGTATAGTGTACCGCAGGATAAATCATCATCGGCATTTCGTAAGGATTTTCACCGGTAATCTGTTTGTACATATCAAACAGGTTTCCATACTTTTCGGAGATCACCTCTTTTCCATCCCGCTTGATCGCATCGGCGAAGTCGAGATAAACGGCAAGCCCGGAAGTACCTACCCCCCGGCCTTCGTCGCAAACTTCCTTTGCATTGCGGGAAGCCACGTCTCTTGGTACCAGGTTCCCAAAAGAAGGGTATTTTCTTTCGAGATAATAATCTCTTTCTGATTCCGGAATATCTGATGCACGGCGCTTGTCGCCAGCTTTTTTCGGAACCCACACACGACCATCATTTCTGAGTGACTCGGACATGAGGGTCAGTTTTGACTGGTAGTGGCCGGAGACCGGAATACAGGTCGGGTGAATCTGGGTATAACATGGGTTGGCAAACAGTGCCCCGCGTTTATGAGCGCGCCATGCAGCGGTTACATTGGAGCCCATCGCATTGGTAGAGAGGTAGAAAACGTTGCCGTACCCCCCCGTAGCCAGTACAACGGCATGTGCGCTGTGTGATTGGATTTTCCCGGTAATCAGATCGCGGGTAACGATACCGCGCGCCTGGCCGTTGACCAACACCACATCGAGCATTTCTTCGCGGGTGTGAAGTTCTACTTTTTTGTTGGCAACCTGACGACTCAGAGCACTGTATGCACCGAGCAACAACTGCTGACCGGTCTGGCCGCGGGCGTAGAATGTGCGGGAGACCTGTGCTCCGCCGAAGGAGCGGTTGTCGAGTAGCCCACCGTATTCGCGGGCAAAGGGTACGCCCTGTGCTACAGCCTGGTCGATGATATTGACACTGACTTCAGCGAGTCGATAGACGTTGGCTTCCCGGCTGCGGTAGTCTCCGCCTTTGACGGTATCGTAAAAAAGTCGAAACACACTGTCTCCGTCGTTGCGGTAATTTTTGGCTGCATTGATACCCCCCTGGGCGGCAATACTGTGTGCACGGCGAGGACTATCCTGAAAGCAGAAAGCTTTCACATTGTAGCCCAGTTCCGCAAGCGAAGCACTGGCCGAAGCACCTGCCAGTCCGGTACCTACGACAATAATATCGTACTTCCGCTTATTGGCAGGGTTTACCAGCTTGATTTTAAATTTATGATCGGACCATTTTTTCTCAATGGGCCCTTCAGGTATTTTTGCGTCCAGCTTCATAATATAGGATGTCGTGATAAATCTTAATTATAGTGCAAATTTGATATACATAAATACCGGCATGGCGGCAAAAATCAGGGGCACGCCTATGGCAAAAGCCAGTCCTGCGGTTTTTATGACCGGTGTATAGGCTTTGTGGTCAAGGCCCAAGGTTTGGAAAGCACTCCAGAATCCGTGGGAAAGGTGATAGGCAAGGCCTGCCATGGCAACCACATAAAGCAAAACATACCAAAGTTGCTGAAATGCTTCCTGCACAACGAGATAAAGATTTTTGTACTCTTCGCCGTCGATTTCTACCATAGGGATACTTCCGAAATGCATGACAGCCCAGAAGGAACGCATATGAATCACCAGGAAAACCAGGATGATCGTACCCAGGAGTCCCATATTGCGGGAAGACCACATACTGTTGGCTTTACGGTCGCTGTATGCATAGGGAACAGGCCGTGCCGCGCGGTTGTAACGGGTAAGTACAATCGCATAAATCACGTGAAGTATGACGCTGAGATAAGTAGTGTAAGAAAGGATTTTGACAAATCCGTTGGTAGTCATGAACTTGGCGTAGACATTAAATGCTGCACCTCCGTCATCCTTAAATAAAAGGGTATTCCCTGCGACATGACCGCTGAGGAAGAGAATCAGAAACAGCCCTGTAAGAGCCATGATCAGCTTCCTCCCGATGGTATGTGTAAAAATATTTACTACAGTTGACATAGGTAGAATTTGAGGATAAAAGTTAATACAAATCGGGCAAAATTAGCCTTGTAAGATTCGATAGTCAAGCAAGATTTTCGCTTTCAGACAATCTATAACCATTCTAAATAAAAACCAAAAACCCATGAAATGGTTGGGTGATTTTTATGATTTATTAGTCATGAGCAGGAGCTCCATGTGGATATGGATATTTCACAGCATTCTCAACAGGGGAGGGCAGGCTAAAATTTCCTGTGATGCTAATTATTGCAATGTTTCCTGATCATGCTATAGGCATTCACATCGCCAAGCTCACCGGCTTTACTCCAGTCCAGGCAGGCGCCGTTGAGGTCTCCGCCCTGAAGTTTGATAGATGCGCGGGCATTATAGGCACTGGGGTCGTTGGGGCGGGTTTTCACCACACGGTCTAGGTCCTGTACGGCGGAGATAAAATCTTTCAGGTTGATGTAGGCTTCGGCACGTTCGAATACGAGATCCATATTTTTGCCTTTACTTAACCTTATAGCCATATCCAGATCTTTGATAGCGCCCCGGTAGTCGCGTAAGCCGCTTTTTGCTTTGGCTCTGGCCCGGTAAAATCTGATCTCTTTAGGTTTGGCTTTGAGAGCTATATTGAAGTCAAGCATCGCACCAAGGTAATCTTCCAGGTTGTTGCGTGCTCTTCCCCGGTTGTAATAAGCTTCCGGATTGGCGGGATTGATATCGAGGGCGAGGCTGAAATCCTGAATAGCACCGGGACTATCGCCCAGCAACATTCGGGTATAGCCGCGGTTGTAATATGCCGCATCGTTGCGGGGATTGAATTTTAACACCAGGGTAAAATCCAGCTCAGCACCTTCAAAATCCTGGGCTTCCATTTTGGTAAGCCCACGTTTAAAAAGCTCTTTTTCGGTTTGACCGAAGGTAAGTGAGGAAAGGGAAAGGCAGATAAATACTGCGCAAAAAATTTTCATGAGAATATTGATTCTTTCGTCCATCCGGTTTGAAAGGTAAATTTAGAGAATAGCTATATTTATCACAACGTAGCTTATATAATATGGAGGTAATATTTAACGCAAAATCTTCCGTGATCCGGAAAAAATACTACCTTTGGTGCCTATGAAGAAAGCCATTCAGGCCATTTTGCAGCGTGTATTGGGGTTTGATCGATACCTCTTTGTATTTTCTTTGTTCAAGATCAGGACCTTACGTTGGGACGGAAAAAATAAAGAAGGGGATTTTAATTTTTTCCTCAGTATGCTTTCGCCCAATGATACCGTACTGGATATTGGTGCCAATATCGGTATCATGACAGCGCTGATGGCCCGGAAATGCGTAAATGGGAAGGTATTTGCCTTTGAGCCTGTGCCGGACAATTTTCGGACGCTCAGGAAGGTGGTGGAATATCTTCGCCTCGGGAATGTTTCTCTGCATCAGGTGGCATTAGGACCTGAAAACGGAGAAGTTGAAATAAAAATGCCAGTGATAGAAGGAGTGAAAATGCAGGGACTTTCTTATATCAGGCACGAAACGATAGAAGGTTATCCGGTCAAACATGTTTCTTACCGGGTACCGCAGGCGGCTTTGGATGAATGGAACTTTGGTCCGAATGTACAGATTACGGCGATAAAAATGGATGTGGAAAACTACGAACAATTTGTACTTCAGGGAGCAAAAAATCTGCTGTTGCGAAACATGCCTGTTATTTATTGCGAATTGTGGGACAATGAAAATCGCCGAAATTGTATGCAAATGCTGCATGCCGTCGGCTATACAGCCAAAGTGCTGGTAGCCGACACGCTTGTGGATTTTGAACCAGACCTTCACCCCAACCATAATTTCTTTTTTCTTCCAGAAAGCAAAGTTTTATGATTTCTCTTTTCGCATTGCGAAAATCGCTGAAGGCAAGCGTCTCTCTGCCGGCTTCCAAAAGTGAGAGCAACCGGGTGCTGATTATCAATGCGCTCTGCCAGGGGCGTAGTGAAATACGCAACCTTTCATCTGCGCGGGATACGCAGACCATGATCAAATTGCTGGATTCCGAAGGACATGTACTCGATGTCATTGACGCGGGTACGACCATGCGATTTCTGACTGCATATTTTGCTGCTGTTGGCCGGGATCAGATTTTGACCGGAACGCCGCGTATGTGCAAACGTCCGATTGGTATTCTGGTAGATGCGCTGCGTAGTCTGGGTGCCAATATCGACTACTGGAAACAGGAAGGATTCCCGCCGCTGCATATTGTCAGCCGGGGAGAACCCCTTCACGGAGGAGAATTGACGATGCGCGGAAATGTCAGCAGCCAGTTTATCACAGCTATATTGCTGATTGCGCCGACCCTGCCCGGAGGGCTGCGGCTTTATCTGGAAGGTGATATTACCTCAAAACCCTATATAGAAATGACGCGGCAGCTGATGCTGACCTTTGGAGTTGACACCCATTGGGAAAATCAGACGATTGTCGTTCCCGAAAAAGCTTATTCACCGACCGCATACACTATTGAATCTGACTGGTCTGCCGCCAGCTACTGGTTTAGCATGGTGGCGCTGGCTGAAGAAGCGGAAATCTTCCTTGAAGGTCTGCGGGAAAACTCTTTCCAGGGTGATAAGGCCATTGTGGATTATATGGAGTATTTCGGCGTGAAGGCTATATTCCATGCTGATGGGGTGGCATTGATCAAATCTGCTCCTAAACAGACAGAAGGGATGCTGGAAATTGATTTTACCGAAACCCCTGACCTCGCCCAAACCATTGCCGTAGTGAGTGCCGCAACGGGTATTCCTGTGAAAATGACCGGCCTCCATACCCTGCGTATCAAAGAGACTGACCGCATCAATGCGATCCGCGATGAACTGGCCAAATTTGGGGTAGAGGTGCAGGTTCACGGCGACCATGCCTGTACAATTACAGGTAAATCCACTGCCTCGGCCAAAAGCATCGAAACCTACGAAGATCACCGGATGGCCATGGCATTTGCACCATTGGCTTTGTTGCAAAATGAATTACTGGTCAAAGATCACGAGGTAGTAAAAAAATCATATCCCGAATACTGGGAGCATCTCAGTGCCGTGGGATTTAAAATCACAGAGTGGTAGATGAAAGTTCTGATTATTGGTGCAGGAAATATGGGCACCACCTACGCCCAAAGTTTTATTACCGGGAGCGTGGTGCGACCGGAAGATATGTTCTTTCTGGAAAAAGGAACAGGCAAAGCAGCTGAACTCCGCCTCCTGTCTTCCAACCCGTTGCAAACGGTTCCGGGTGAATTTGTTCGCGAAATGGACCTGATTATCCTCAGCGTAAAACCACAGGATTTTGCAGAACTCTCCCAAACACTGACTCCTTACCTTCGCAAAGACCAGTTGATTTTGTCGATCATGGCGGGGATTACCGTGAAAACCATTTTTGCGCGTATGGGAGTAGACAAAATCGTCAGGGCTATGCCCAACCTTCCCGCACAGGTAGGGCAGGGGATGACCGTGTTTACGACTTCGAAGAAAGTGAGTAAGGTGGAAATATTCGCCATCCAAAACCTGCTCAATACAACCGGAAAAACCCTCTACACGCCGCAGGAACCCATGCTCGATGCTGCTACAGCTATTTCTGGCAGCGGACCTGCGTTTGTCTATTACTTTATGAATGCCATGATGGACGGCGCCAGAGAAATGGGCTTTTCAGGTTCCGAAGCCCAACTGCTGGTAAGTCAGACTTTTTTGGGTGCGATAAATCTGCTCAACCGTAACAGCCTGAATTGTCAGGAGTGGATTGACAAGGTGTCTTCGAAAGGCGGGACAACAGAAGCCACGATCCGCTATTTTCAAGGCGTAGATTTAAATAAATTGATTATCAATGGTCTTGAAGAGGCACGCAAAAGAGCCAATGCATTGAGTAATCCATGAATTTGAACAGATATTTCGCGCAAGGTGTTGCGCGGTATTTAGATAATTTATAGTTTTACCCGCTATTTATTCCATCAAGAGAGGAGGTAAGTAACGTGATTATCATCAAGGTGAAAGAAGGAGAGTCGATTGATCGTGCACTCCGAAGATATAAAAAGAAGTTTGAAAAGACCGGCATTTTGAAATCCGTTCGTGGACGTATGTTCTACAGAAAACCATCGGAGGACAAAAAGGAGATGGAGAAAAAAGCCATCAACCGTCAGCGTCATTACGCTAATGATAACTTCTAATCAATGATTCCATCCTGTCCGACAGGAAGTAAAACAAATTGAGCGCCGCCCAATCTCCCAGAGGTTGGGCGGTTTGTATTTTTGACTTGATTTCCGGTGAGTTTTTACTTAGATTAATTCTTTACTTTCAAGGATGCTTTACAGATGATGAATATCATCAGGGAGGGACAAAAATACCTGTCGATTCGTCAACCTTTTAGTCCATTTTGAACGTAAGAAAAGTATAAAGTCAACAACTCCCGATGTTAAAAACTCAATTTCAGCGCTATATTAAGGTCGAAAGACGATATTCGCCGCTGACCGAAAACGCTTATATCACGGATCTGGATCAGTTCGCTGACTGGATATCCACAGAGCTGGAATTGAGCCTCTATACTCCTGCTGACGCAGCGAAAATTACTCATAAAAATATTCGTGCATGGATGGCTTCTTTACTGGAGTCGGGGCATTCGACACGTACAGTCGGAAGAAAGATTTCTACACTAAAGACTTTTTTTTCCTTTTTACAGAAATCCGAAATCGTCTCTGCCAATCCTGCGGCCAGAGTAAAAATCCCAGGTTTTGAAAAAAAACTCCCCGCATTCCTGAAGGAATCTGAAACAGAAAACCTATTTGATCATATACCTTTTCCCAATGATTTTGAAGGAATTCGGGACAGGGCAATCCTCGAATTGTTTTATGGTTGCGGACTGCGCCGTGCTGAGCTTATCAGCCTCCGGCAAAGCGATATCAATGAATATGACCGCACCGTGCGCGTCACCGGTAAAGGAAACAAAGAAAGAATTCTTCCTTTTGGAAAAAATGTGGAGACCGCGCTGGCGCACTATCTGAAAGCAGTGGAGGCCGCAGGTTATTCCGCTGAAGATCATCTGTTTATGCGCAAAAACGGAGAGGTGCTGTATCCCCGGCTGATTCACCGGATTGTCGGAAAATATCTGGCGCAAGTGACCTCTCTTGCCCGAAAAAGCCCGCATATTCTCCGACATACATTTGCAACACATTTATTGGATAATGGCGCAGACCTGAATGCTATCAAGGAGCTTTTAGGGCATTCGAGTCTGGCTGCTACCCAGGTTTATACCCACAATTCTATCAGCAAACTAAAAGCTGTTCATACTCAAGCCCATCCCCGGGCAATCATCCATAAACAAGATTCAATATGAAAATCACCATTCAGTCCATTCATTTTGATGCCGCCGATCACCTGAAAGCTTACATCCAGAAAAAGTGCGACAAACTTGACCAGTTTTATGACCGGATCGTTGATGGCGAAGTCATCCTAAAGCTTCACAATGATATTAAGGGAGGGAATAAGTTTGTAGAAGTAAAAATGAATGTACCAGGAGACACGCTATTGGCCACGGAGACCGGCCAGACTTTTGAAGAAGCCATAGACCTTACCACCGACAAAATTAAAGAACAACTTCGCCGCTATAAGGGCAAAACCAAAGGCCGCGTCAGGGCTTCAGGCTCTTAAGCGATATACTTACACATTTACAGGCTGCCTGCGGGCAGCCTTTTTTATTCGATCAAATCTTCGACGATCTCTGTGAGTTTCCTTTTTCCCGTTTTTTCAAATTTGCTGGTAGTGAGGTAACCGGTTTCCACCACATCGGTAGAGTCCAGCGGTTGGGGACCGCTGATTCCCGCCATCCATTGCCCTTTTTCTTTAAACTCAAATACAAAAATATTGCCGGCTTCGGGGCCATTTTCTATTTTCACTTTTCCGGTTAACCTAAAAGCCTCCGGCGTATTTCCACGCGATGCCAGCCAGGCGGCGAGGTCTCCTTCGGCTAAAGCCTGTTGATTAAAATATGTGGCTGGAAACAAAGCGCCGTGACCGGATTGGGCAAGATCGATAAACAATTGATTCCGGGTGCGAAAATCTCCTGCCAGCATTTCCCAGATGGCTGATTCTACGACAAAACCTCCGTTCAAAGCAGCCATTGCTGCAGCCAGCCGTACGCTGGGTTTTTCTTTGGAATCATTCATGGTCTGGTAAAGCAACTGGCCGATGGTCGTATCTGCCGGGAAATAGGCAAAACATTGCAGAATAGAAGATTTTATCTGTCCCGTTTCATCGCTGACTTCCGCTGTGCGGCGGGAAGTCTGGGCTGAAAGCCCTGTTTGTTGAAATTTATTGACCAGTGCAGTCAGGCTGCCCTGCATATCGGCAGGTTTTATCTGGCCAGCGGAAAGGCCTGCTGCAATCAATTCCAACGCCTGGAGTTCATAGGGAGAATCAATTGCAAGGAGGAAAAGTTCTTCTGAAATCAGCGGTATTTTTTCGGGAAATTCAAACAATTGTCCAAGCACCATTCCCTCATAAGGTCCCAGCCCGGGCGTATCCTGGCGGAGGATCCGCATCATGATACGGAGGGGTTCTTCTGATTTGCCCTGAGCCAATACGCCAAGAGCCGCAGCCTGGAGCGCGGCATTTCCTTCGAGCGAAGGGAAAAGCTGTTCGATAAATCTGGAGGTTTCTTCATTCTGAATGCCAGCCAGTCGTTGAAACAGCAGAAACCGAATGCTGTTTTCTCCAAGCTTGTCATCTGGTTTAGGTTTTTCCAGCACCTGCAGGATAGCGGGAAGGTCTTCCGGCAGCAAAACCAAATCACCCATTTGATTGCGAAGCGTATCAAGGCCGGCATCATCTGCACTTTCGACCGTTTGCAGAAATACTTCTGACGCTCTGCGCGTTTGCGCAGGTTTTGTGCAACTTTCAAACAAAGAAAGCGCAGAGAGCAGAACCGTTAGTATCAGAAAGGACCGTAGATCAGGCAAAATACCTGAAGTCGTGCCCGTCTTGAATGCGTTGGAGTGACTCATAAATCAGTTTTACTACACTTTCGACATCTGCCTTGTGGGCCATTTCAACCGTAGTGTGCATATATTTCAAGGGAAGAGATATCAGGGCAGAAGGTACACCTTTATTTGAATAGGCAAAAGCGTCGGTGTCTGTTCCGGTAGAACGTGAAGCCGCTTCCCGCTGGAAGGGAATCTCGAAGTCGCGGGCGGTATCCTGGATCAGACGCAGCAGCTTGTTGTGTACAGCGGGTCCGACGGTCAGTGAAGGGCCTTCACCGGAGCGAACTTCTCCATGAGATATTTTATCAATCATCGGGCTGAACGTATCATGGGTTACGTCCGTAACAATCGCCACATTGGGGTTGATTCTTTCAGCAACCATTTGCGCGCCGCGTAATCCGACCTCTTCCTGTACAGCATTTACCACGTAAAGGGAGTAGGGGAGGACGATATTATTTTCCTGTAAAAGCCTGGCGACCTGAGCAATCATAAACCCACCTACCCGGTTGTCGAGGGCCCTTCCCACAAAATAGCGGTCATTGAGTGTGGTAAACTCATCTTCATAGGTAACCACACAACCAACATGGATCCCCAGTTCTTCAATTTCTTTTTTTGTGCGGCAGCCGCAGTCCAGGAAAATATTTTTTACTGTAGGACCATTGTCTTTGGAAGTATCATGCCGGGTGTGAATAGCCGGCCAGCCAAATACGGCTTTGACAATCCCCTTGTCAGTATGAATATTTACCCTTTTGGAAGGCGCAATCTGGTGGTCGGAACCGCCATTTCTGACCAGGTAAATGTATCCATCATCTGTGATGTAGTTGACAAACCAGGAAATTTCGTCGGCGTGTGCCTCAATCACTACACGATAGCTCCGCCCCGGATTAATGACACCAAAGACCGAGCCGTAGGCATCTATCTCGTACTCATCCACATAAGGCCGGATATAGTCCAACCAGAGCTTTTGTCCGCCAGATTCAAATCCTGTCGGAGAGGGGTTGTTGATATACGCTTCCAGAAATGACAGGGATTGATCGTTGAGCACAGATAATGCGGGCATATAATAGGTTAGTTTGTGGTGAACGACAAAGGTAGAAAAATTTACTATTTTTGTATCTTTGAATTAAGAAACACGCATAGATGAAAAAACAAATCGTATATCAACTTCTTCTTTCCGGCCTTTTGTTGCTGGTAGCCTGTCAGTCCAAATCCCAGCAATCCGGATCTTCGGAAGCCGGGAAAGCGCCTGAAACTGCACAGGAACAGTCCGCCAAAATATTTAAATTGCTTGATCCTGAGGGGTTTAAGCAGCAACTCGAAGCAACTCCCGATGCACAGCTCATCGATGTGCGCACGGAAGGTGAAGTAGCTTCCGGCCATTTAGCCAATGCCCGCAATATCAATCTTCAGTCTCCCGATTTTAAGGAGCAACTGAGCACACTTGATCCCGCAAAACCGGTTTTTGTGTATTGTGCAAAGGGTGCAAGGAGCGGGCAGAGTGCAGAAATAATGAAAAAAATGGGTTTTCAGGAGATTTATGATTTGAAAGGCGGCATTATCCAGTGGAAATCCAGTGGATTGCCGGTTGTAACTCCCTGATCCCGATTTCGTATCGCTATTCATCTGTACAACCATATCCAGAGCAATAAAAAAATCATTCCTCGCCCCGGGAAAATTTATTTTTAACTAATCTGGATACTATGGATTTACTAAGAAGTGCATGGCCCTGGTATATTTCAGGCCCATTGCTAACGATGATTCTGGGTTTGATGCTCTTTATGGGCAAAACGTTCGGTATTTCCTCGACTTTGCGCGATCTCTGCGCGATCGGAGGTGCCGGGAAAACCAATTCTTTTTTCCAGTATCGCTGGCAGGACCAGATATGGAATCTGGTGTTTGTGGTGGGTGCCCTTCTGGGCGGAATGATCGCAGCTACGGTACTTTCCAATCCGGAGCCTATACAGCTTTCCACTGCGACGCTTTCAGATCTGGGCGCACAGGGATTTAGCACCGATGCGCATCATCTGGCCCCGCCTGAGATTTTCTCCTGGTCTTCCCTGCTGAGTGTGAAAGGCATGATTTTTATTGTCCTGGGCGGATTTTTGGTAGGATTTGGCACCCGGTATGCTGCGGGTTGTACTTCGGGGCATGCGATTACCGGTTTGTCCAACCTTCAGGTTTCTTCCCTGATAGCCGTGATTGGCTTTTTTCTGGGGGGGCTGTTTGTCACCCATTTGATTTTCCCTTACCTCGCTAAACTCTAAGGATATGATAACCGAAAAACCCGTTACAATGATGGATGCGGAGGAGTGCGGCCAGGTCGCGGTTACTCCCGAAAAAGTGAATCCAATCAGAGGATATATGACCTATCTGATTGTGGGGATGTTGTTTGGGATCATACTTACCAAGTCTGAAGCCATATCATGGTACCGGATACAGGAGATGTTTCGCTTTCAGTCTTTCCACATGTACGGCATTATCGGCTCGGCCGTGACGCTGGGCATTGTGCTGGTATATCTGCTGAAAAAATACAAAGTGAAATCCATACACGGCGAACCGATTGTCGTGCCGGAGAAGACGTTTAGCGTACCGCGGTATCTGTTTGGCGGCACGATATTCGGAATGGGCTGGGCGTTGACGGGCGCGTGTCCCGGGCCATTGTATATACTGGTAGGAAACGGGATCACCGTTTTTGTCGTAGTAATTCTCAGTGCAATATTGGGCACCTGGGTATATGGGATGGTGCGGCAGTATTTGCCCCATTGAATACGCATTTTTTTCTTGCGAAAACAGACAGGTAGCTTTACCTTTGCGCAACTACTGATTGAACCGCCCGAGTGGTGAAACTGGTAGACACGCAAGACTTAAAATCTTGTGAACAGCAATGTTCGTACCGGTTCGATTCCGGTCTCGGGTATTTAAGCCTCCGGAGAATTTCGGGGGCTTTTTTTGTGGGGGAAATAAAGGTATTGAAGAGGTATTACCACCTGCCTTGCTTTCCCAGCCCTGGCTCAATGTTCATCTCCCTGATAGATCCACATGGACTGCGTTTGTCCCGCCCTGGCAAATCCTGCCTTTTGGTAAAATTCAATGGCTTTCCCGTCTGCAGTTAGCATTTGCATGTGGAAGTGGCCATATTTTTCCTGCATGTGTTTCACAATCATTTGCCCGATACCCTTACCCTGATAGTCTGGATGTACAAGGAGGTGGGGATAATAAACAACCAGGAATCCGTCTGATATCGCATTACCGATTCCGACTAACCTTTCACCATCCCAGGCCGAAAACAGTGAATGGGAGTTTTTTAAGGCGTTGCAGAGTTCGGTTGGTTTGTCAGCCGAACTCCACTTGTTGGCCCGGTACAATTCCAAAATGTCTTCCTGCTTAATGTCTCGCCTGTCAGAAATAGTTATTTTCATATTTTTTCATTCAACTATTGTGGCCATTTTGAGACCACCACCACGCATCTGCAATATTGCCGGTTTGCTGTTCACTACACACAAGATTTCCCGTAAATTCCTGAAAAATCCATTGGATTAAATTTATTTACATAAATTTAGTCAGTGGGATGGCGCTGATTACCAGAAATAGGGAACATCCTCAAACTAATGGTTTTCGCAAAGAGATGGTAAAAGGCTAAAGGCCGGAACTTTTTTTTAAATAATTATCTAAAAGCCATAACTCTTGAGAATAACATTTACAGATGACTATCAGGATGTGATTCAATCATTAGATTGTTTTCGGCTTCTCAGTGGCCATGACATCACCATACTCCATAAAGCCATTTCTGACGAAGCGGAATTAGCTGTAGCAATGAATAATCCGGAGGTTTTGATCCTAAACCGAGAAAGAACCCCGATTACGGAAAATTTACTTTCCCTGCTTCCCAGCCTGAAAATAATCTCTCAAACCGGTACAAATTCCGGTCATATAGATATAAAAGCGTGTAAGGCATTTGGCGTAACTTTACTGGAAGGCAGGGGCGATCCTACGGCTCCTGCAGAACTTACCTGGCTACTTATCATGAGCGGATTGCGGCAATTTCCCCGTGCGGTGGAGGGGATGAAAGACGGAAAGTGGCAAACCAATTTAGGGCATGTTGTCAAAGGCAAAACCATCGGAATTTGGAGTTATGGCCGTATCGGAAAATTGGTAGCCGGTTATGCAAAAGCATTTGGTGCGCGCGTATTGATTTGGGGTAGCGAAGAAAGCCAAAGGCGAGCCGCCACAGATGGCTATGAAATAGCGGAATCTAAAAATTCATTTTTTTCCACCGCTGACGTTGTCTCCATTCATCTCCGGTTAAATGAGACGACAAGAGGGCAAATTACAAAGTCAGATTTAAGTGTGATGAAACCCACTTCCCTGATTGTAAACACTTCCCGCGCAGAGTTGATGGAGGAAAATGTATTGCTGGAATCATTAAAATCAGGCAGACCTGGTTTTGCAGCAATAGATGTGTATGAGTCTGAACCCATTTATGACAAAGCTTACCCTTTGCTGAATATGCCAAACGTTATTTGCAGCCCACATCTGGGATATGTAGAAAAAAACAGTTACGAATTATATTTTGGAATGGCGATAGATAATGTATTAAAATACATATCGACGAGTTCTGTATGATCAGCAATGATCGTGAGAATCATTGATTGGCCGTTTTATATGAGAGCTATACGTATGTATGGGATAATAGCATAATGTCTTTAACGGTTCATGGCTTTTACATAATTTGGGAAAATGATAGACTTGGATATTTGCACAGAACTCCTTGATTCTGTTCCGGATGCCGTAATAATTGTCGATGAATCAGGTACCATAGTTCAGGTTAACTGCCAGACTGAGGTATTATTTAAATATGGAAAATCAGAGCTGGTCGGAGCAAGCATGGAAATACTCATGCCCAAAAGATTCAGGGAAAAGCATCCACACCATCGCAAAAGCTACTTCCAGTCTCCGCATGTGAGGCCAATGGGTTCTATGATGAACCTTCTGGCTGTCAATCGGCATGGGAAAGAATTTCCAGTAGAAATAAGTCTAAGTCCCCTGAAAGGCCAGCGTTGTGTAGTAGCCTCTATACGCGATGTTACGGATCGGGTACAACTGATGAACAATCTGAGGGAGCAGAATAAGAAGTTGGAGAACTTCTCGCATATTATTTCTCACAATTTGCGGAGCCCTGTGAGCAACTTCGGGATGCTCCTGCAGTTTTTGAAAACCGAAAAAACCAGCAAAGGAAGAGCATTGGTGATAGAAAAGCTGGAGAAGAACATTTTCAGTCTTACAGGCACACTGAACAAGCTGCTGGAGGTGATACAGATCAGAATAGAATCGATGAAGGATAGAGAAAGAGTATCTTTTGCCTCTGTCTTTGAGAAAATCCGCGATTCACTTGAGGGGCAGATTATGGAGACAAGCGCAAGCCTTACCACTGATTTTTCCCAGGCTTCAGAAATAGAGTATCTGACGATATATCTGGAAAGCATTATTCAAAATCTTTTGTCCAATGCACTGAAATACAGCCATCCAGGGCGTTCTCCTCAGATACATATTAAAACATATCGTACACCGAAGAGCATTATCCTGTCCGTCAGGGACAACGGATTGGGGATAGACCTGAATCACAACAGGGATAAAATTTTTGGTTTGCACAGAACCTTTCATGAACACCCTGAGGCCCGGGGAGTGGGGTTGTTTATCACCCGAACACAGGTAGAGGCTATGGGCGGGAAAATTACGGTAATGAGTAAGGTAAATGAAGGGACAGTATTTTTTGTGCGGTTGAATTGAACAGATTTTCCTATAAATCAGGCTTTTTATCTTTTTCTATCTGCCGGATATACACAGACAGTTTTTGGCTGCTCAGGCCGAGAAAATCGGCGATTGCGGCTTCCATCGCGGGGGAATCTTCATACATCTTTTTCAATCGGGCATTCTCCTGTTCTAGCTGTTTAATCCGCCGTTTATCCTCATCCTGATCTTCTTTCAGCACTTTTTCCCAATTGTAAAAAGTCGCCGGACTAATCTGATGCATTCGGCAGATTTCTTCCACACTCGCACCCGTTTGGCGTTGGGAAACAATCGCCTTGCGTTGGGTCAGACTGAATTGACTCGTTTTCATTTTACGTTTTTTTGAAAGTTAAAATTATCCATGATAATTTCTACTTTTCAACTGGGGCGCTTGGGGGGAAGAGAACAATGGAATGCTGGCAAAATTAATAATGAAAATTACCGGACATGAAACTGAAAAGGCATTTTTAAAGTACATTAGAGTTGCCGAATAGAAAGTCTCAGAACAGATTATGGATCTTTGGGAACAAAGGTTACGGAAAAGGCAATATGTTTATAATTTGAGCTTATGAATCAAAACCTTAATTGGTCTCTTTTCGATGGAGATCGCTTTCAAAGGCTCTGCAATGCCTTAGTTATTCATGATGTTTCCAAACACGCGAAAGTCTTCACGGCACCCGGAAAGGATGGAGGCATTGATGAACTATACGAAGGCGAATATGCTGGTAAAGATGGAAAATGGCGGTTCCAAGCGAAATTCCATAATACAGATAAGAAAACCGCTTTTAATACTCTAAAATTAGACATCAAAAATGATATTGAAAAGAATTTTCAGAATGAGGATCATGTAATTTTTCTTACTAACACCGATTTTCTACCCCAAAAGATTCAAGAACTTGAAAACCTCGGTAAGAAGGTTGCCAAGGATTCTCATGACAAGGAACCAAATATTGAGGTATGGGATGGTGGAAAAATCGAAGCACTACTCATGGGGCACCCAATCATATACCGTACTTTCTTTGGAGATAGAGGTGCCATCATTGTACCCTATCGTGAAAAATTTTCAGAACAACTCGATCCTGAAAATAAGGGCCCCTTCAATTTTCATAACCCTTTCGCCGGAAGGAAGGATGAAATTGAAACACTAAAGTCTTTTCTTTCCAATGACAAGAAATCTGTGATTTCAGTTGTCGGGTCTGGTGGATATGGGAAAACCCGATTAATTGTGGATTTCTTTAGGATCATTGATCGGGAGAAACCTGATTGGCATTGTTACGCTTTTCTGACGCAGATGGGATTTGATCCCTCTGAATTTCGGAGATCTCTGATGGGTAGGAACAAGTTTTTGATTCTTGTCGATGATGCTCATGCCTTCTCAAACCTAAAAGACATTGTTTCAATAGTCAGACTTCCCGAATTCAAGGGGCGCATAAAAATTATCCTAACTACGAGAATCCCGTTATTTGATAAAATTATGGCTGAATTCTCTATTCATGAGGAACTTAAGGAAGACTTAATTCTTGGCTCACTTAAACAGGCAGAAGCATATTTGGCATGTGCCCTACTTCTTGGTGAAAATGATTATAAACCGAGTGAATTAGCTTGGCTGGCTCGAAGATCCGGAGGAGTGCCATTGGTAATCACGGCTCTTTGTTATACGATCAAAAAATCAGGCAGTTCATCGAAAATATTTGAAGATAAGGATCTGAATTTCGGCCAAGCAATTGAAAAATATGTAGATGAGGTAATCATAAAGATTAAAAAGGAAACAGGTCTGAAATCGAAGATCATTAAAAAATGTATTTGGCTTCTTTCGATCATTTCTCCATTTACGCTACAGAATAAAGGCCAGTTTATTGGCAATTTCCTTGAACTAAAAACCAGTAGGCTAAAGAAGTTGCTCAAAGCTCTCGTCAAATCGTTTCTTCTTGATGAAATTCATCAGGAAGGCATGATGATATATTACGAAAGGGATCCAGAAATTCTGTTGTTGGATGATCGAGAAGTTCAAGGGGACAATCAAACTTATTGGGCGGTCCCAAACATATATTATTCCATCCAGCCTGATCCCTTTGCTGATCAAATCATTAACTGGTTCACGGATGATGAGAAGCTGATGGAGGAACTACTTTCCACGGAAGGTGTAAGTCCATACCTGAAAAATGTAATTCAGAATCTATTTGAAACTAAAGAAATCAATCCTGGTAATTCTGAAGTTGCTTTAAGGGTTCTTAAAGTATATATCGAGCGCCTTAAGGAAGAAATTGGAGATGCTGATCTCTATTATTGGGATGAATTACTGTCCATCGGAAAAAACCTTGCTCATATTTTACCCCAATATTCGTTCACTATTTTGGATGCCGTTATGTTCGTTTCTAAGAACAGAAATCATCCAATCCACAAATTAGTGGCCGAGAAAGAAAAGGAAAAGAGCTTCCTTCAGTATAACCTATCATCTATTACACAGATTTCGGTCCAGCTTTCAATTTCACTAAACCTTATACCGGAGATTTTTAAAAGAGTCCTAATTCTCTCAAGGGCTGAGGGAAACTGGGATTTATTGAAACAATGTTTCCTGATTCGAGATGTGGACCTTTACCAAAGTGAGGGCGTTACTCCTTTAGTAAGACAAAATTCCCTTCTGAAGTTAATCATGGGAAATGAAATATCTCCGAAAGAACAACAAGAAATACTGGTCACTTTGTCAGAAGAATTACTTAAGACAAGTTTTTCACAAACAATAGATGTCAAAGAAAGAGGAGAACTATACGGCGCCATGATGTTTGCATCCTTGCATCTTCCTGACCACCCCCAAGTTCACGAATTCAGACTCAATTATTTATCCATTTTGATTCATTTCTTTAGAAGCGACCAAAATCCTGCGAATCGAGAAAAAATCCTCAAAGCAATAGTCAAAGCACATGAGGACTTGCAATATCGTTCTAATCGGTATATCAGGGCAGAAGAAGGATCGGAAACTTTCGGAGGTATAGAGGAGGCGAAGAAAATCATTGACTTCTTTACTGAAATTGCTTTTGAAGTATATGGGTTTCTTTTCAGAGCCAAACTTGGAAAAGAGAGAATAAGTACAGGTTCAGATGAATTTCATGAAATCCGCGACAAATATGAGGTACTATTTAACCAACTTGAAACGGGCAAATCCATTTTCGAAGAATTGTCCTTGATGCTTTATTCTGGAAGAAATTGGACGCGAGATGAAGATAAATTCCAAAAGCTAATCAGCTCATATTCAAACGAGGAAGAAGCCATAACTGACATTCTAAAGCTAGACTCTTACGATCAGATGTTTGAAAAGAAGGGGCATGAACGTGGGGCATCAATTTTAATTTGTCGGATTGGAGGGGATAGCGATCTAAAACTTGAAATCCTCTACCCCAGACTCTTAGAGTTGAACCAAAAGTTAGCGCTTTCCGATGGAACAGATTGGTTGGCAAGAATTTATTTTCATGATAAAGGCTCAAAGGAATTTTTTCGCAACAAGATCAATTTTTTGCTGGGGATAGGTTCCAGAAGTTCTTTGTTAAGCATTCTTGAGGTTTATTATCAAGGGATTTTGGAAAAAGGAATGGCTAAAATGACCGAAGATGATTTTTCAACCCTGAAGAGGATTTTTTCAGAGTTTTCCACCTTAGTAAAATCATCAGAGGAAGGGACCATTGAGAATAGGATCCACGATAAACTCAGTATCCTGGTGCCTTTGATGGTCAAATCCGACCGAAAGGAATTCCTGCATTACCTGCTAAATTTCCTGTCAAATGCTTGCTCAGGTAAAACTGATCATATTTTGGGCCATTTTTTTGATGCAGAAAATGAATTTGATGAGGAATTCCTGATTGACTTATTGTACAATCATTCTCCCAATCTTGACATATACCGGGAAGGATATCACCTTGCCAAGATACTTGACTATTTCTTCGCCAAGCGTGGCTTCGATTGGGTTCTTCAATTTAGTGAACGGAGATTGGAGATCAGAGTAGAGCGTGAGGCAGAATACGCCAATACATACTATGGTGTTTACGGAAAAAGGAATTTCGATTTTAATCGACCAGAATTCCTGAAGGATATAGGGAACCAGAATGCAATATTCAAGAGTGCCTTAAAATGGTACATGAAATTAGATTCAGAAAAAGCTCATTTTTTGGTGGAAGACCCTTGGCAAATCTTAAGGACATTTGTGTCTGACACCATTGACATTGATTTCTTAAAAGATGAACTTGGTCATTGGATAGGCAAAAACCAAAATGTCGACACGATATTTAGGTTCACATTGGCTCTTGTTTTGTTCCGAAATCAACTCTCTACCCTTCAGCCAAGGATAATAGAAGCAAACAGGATAATTGATCATAATTTCAAAGATTTGGTTGGCAAAGGAACATTGGATAAATATGACCTTGAGGGAAGGGATACAGCATACATTCAATTTGTACATCTTCTACTCCGGTTCAATGAAGAACCATTTATTACGGGAAAGGAACGAACAGCAAAACTTATGTCAGAAATTCTTTTCAGCGAACTCCACCTTTTTCCCAAGTTAGAATTTGAAGATCTATTTGGGAAATAAATAACTTCTTTTCCACATCCACCTTCAGTTACATCCAGTTACTGACTGTTATCTAGGGGTATTGCTAGGAATAGCTTATCCACTTACATTGACTTTATGAGTTCAACTTCGGAATATATAGCCACCTGTAAAAACCTGCTTTGTAAGGGTAAGTAAATGAAAAATAATATCACCCCTACAGACGCAAAAAACGCTTAAATAATTAAATTTAAGCGTTTTTCTAATGTTAAAAGCGGTCCGGACGGGACTCGAACCCGCGACCCCGTGCGTGACAGGCACGTATTCTAACCAACTGAACTACCGAACCGTTGCAATTCTCAATTGCGTTGCAAAGTTATGTGGTTTTTTCTTTTATGCAATAGTCGGATGAAAAAAATGTTAAGAATTATCACCTGTTTGTGTGCCGGAAGGCATAATATCCTCTTTTTCAGATACGTAGCTTTCCTGTGTTTTTTCTCTAAATTGTATCTCCCACGGACCCGCCATCCAGTCAATCGTCCATAGCCCCCACATTCGGGAGATTCCGTCAAACTGACCTTTATAATTTACACTGTGTTTATCAATATACTGCTTAAGGATATTGACCGATAAATCCTCAGACAGGATACCGGAAAGGATAAACATTCCTACCACATCGTATCCTGAGCCGGAAATGCTGTTGCCATCGATGGATATCAGAAGTCCTTCCATTTCCTCGCGGTGGTTATACTGTTTCCACCAGCCTGTACATCGTTTGTGTTCAGCCATAAAACGGATATTATTCACCAATTCTTTTCCCGATAATAAGCACTTTCGGTGCGTTGCCCGGAGTTACAAATCTAGCCCCGCTTTCTGTAACACCTTCATCTTCAAACGTTCCTTGTTGAGGATTAAACCATTTCCACGGCAAACCAGCCGGTAGAGAAGGAATCCTGATTTCGCCCCCCTTGTTGAGATAACTGATATAAAATTTGCCATCAACAGCCAGCAACGGCAGGTTGTTTTCGGTAAGATCCCACCGTTTTTCCATATCGGCAAAATCGTAACCGTCGAAAGCTTTTGCCAGATACCCCACATAGCGGCTGCCTTCCATATCGAGGGCTTCCCGCCACGATTTGTTTTGGCTGGCCCACGAAGTCCAGCCATCTTCGTCAGGCGAGACTTTCCACTGCCAGATTCCAGCGGCCCCATATACTACGCCCATGGTTCCTCCTGACATAAGTTGCATCCATGCCTCTTCGCCCTGCCACCATCCGAGGCCATTTTTACCATCGTTCATGCCCTCATAAGTAGGTTCTCCGTTGGCTGATGCTTTTACCGGAAGGTTGTTGTACATTCGCTCCACCTTGTGGTATAAGTGTTCGCCACCATGGCCTGTTTGAGCCCACTGGAAGTCGAGCCAGTTTTCGGCCTGCCAGGCTTTGTTGTAGTGTTCGCAGTGTTTGAGCGGGTTGTTGATGGCCCATTCGGCAATATAGTCATCACAGGGGTTGTAATGAAGGCCTGTAGGCTGGTGGTAACAGTCCCATTTTTCCATCATTTCACCACTTTCCTTTACGCCGGGGTCTATGCCGCCATTATCACCTGCAAGAAGCCAAAATGCCGGTTTGCTTCCATAACGGGCGAGGAGGTATTTGCAGTAACGCACGTACTCATCCGGATCGATGGTATTTCCCAGCACATCCAGTCCTTTCCAGCCAAAACCGTGAAAAACAGGTTGATAGACAGGCACAATTTCATGATCAATGAGGATATCGGTCAGGGAATCGAGGTATTGAAAATAGCCGGGGTTTAATTGATTGATGTGCCCATCGGCCAGGTCTGCAAATCCACGGGTAAAACCCATGGGCGTATTTCTGGCATCAGGGCCTTCGGCATGCATGTCTGGCTGTACGCTCATGAGGAGGGCCGCGTTAAAGCCCTTTTGCTGGCGGTCAGTTGCATAGACGGTTACCTGGTCGGTGGTTGCCCGGAAAGGAATAGACCAGGGGGTATCTCCAATCAGTAAAAAGGAAGTACCGTCGTGGTGAACGACGTTTCTTTTCCCCGGCGACATTTTTAGCAGACCATGAGTAGAGAAACGGTTGCTGTTGGAGGCAGGCACTGCCCGGATTTTACCCGTTTTCCCGTGAAGATTTTGATCATTTTCCGGAGAGGCGTAGGTTTTCCATTGCCAGGTGGAGTGATTGTCGGGAGATGCAAACCGAATTTTCCAGGTATTTCCGCCATCCCAGAATCCGGGCCGGACAAGAGTTTCACCAGATTCGTTGGAGAATGAGGCCCAGAGCTCTACGTCTGAATAGGGATTCGCGTAGGTATTTTCCGTGTGAAGAGATATTTCGAAGGTTTCCCATTGAGGGATTTGGGGTATGGATTCACAAGCCATAAATGCGGCTATCCAAAATAACAGGAAAAATCGAGCGAAAGGATTGGAGGGCATGGGTTTTGGTTTTTGCCCTAAAATAAGGTTTGATTTTGAAAAATGCAGGAAAATAGGAGAAAAGGTGAAGAAGGATGAGTGGTTTTCGCGAACTGCAGTCGCAGAGTTCTTTAGGGCAGGTTTGAAACAGATTTTAGATTGATGTTATGGTTTAATGGGTTGATTGTCAGTGTTTTGTGGGTTTTTTGTATCCGTTTGTAACGGTTTGTAAGGGTTTCCAACGGATTGTAACGGATTGCAACGGTTTTTTTGTGGTAATTATTTGATTATCATTAGTTTATGATTTTTTATATCCGTTTATAACGGTTATTTGATGGATGGGTAATTTGTTGATTATCAGGATTTTAATAATTATTATACGGAATTATCAACTTATTGGGATAAACCACGAAGGACACCAGGAAGCCACGAGGGACACAAAGCACAGTTTCCTTGTGTCCTTTGTGAGGCCTTTGTGAGTCTGCTTATGCAGATGGTTTCTGCTTCGCTTCGGAAAGATTACCTTCTCCCAATTGCTTTACAATTCCGTTATTATATCGTTTGTAACGGTTTGTAGCGGATTGAAACGGATTTTAAACGGTTTTGGGGGGTAATTGGTTGATTATCAAAAATTTAACAATCTATGTATCCGTTGGAAACGGTTTGAAACGGTTTTTAGTAGTAATTATTTGATTATCAGTATTTTATGATTTTTTTTATCCGTTTGAAACGGTTTGAAACGGTTTGAAACGGTTTGAAACGGTTTGTAACGGATTTCAGATTGCAATGTCTTGATTATCAATGTTTTGTAAATTTCTGTATCCGTTTGAAACGGTTTGTAACGGATTTTAGATTGATGGTATGGTTTAATTGGTTGATTACCAGGGTTTTATATGTTTCTGTATCCGTTTGCAACGGTTTTTTTTTGGAGGAATTTCCTGATTATCAGGATTTTACTAATTATTATACCGTTTGAAACGGTTTGTAACGGATTCCAGCCGATTCCAACGGATTGTAACGGTTTCCAACGGTTTTCAACGGATTGTAACGGTTTCCAACGAATTATAACGGTTTCCAACGGATTTCAACGGATTTCAACGGTTTTCAACGGATTGTAACGGTTTCCAACGGATTCTAACGGTTTCCAACGGTTTTCAACGGATTCTAACGGTTTCCAACGGTTTCCAACGGTTTCCAACGGATTCTACCGGTTTGTAGCGGATTCCAGCCGATTCCAACGGTTGGTTTCCAACGGTTTTCAACGGATTGTAACGGTTTCCAATGGTTTGTAACGGATTGTAACGGTTTCCAACGGTTTGTAACGGATTCTAACGGTTTGTAACGGATTCCAGCCGATTCCAACTGATTGTAACGGATTCCAGCCGATTCCAACTGATTGTAACGGTTTCCAACGGTTTTCAACGGATTCCAACGGTTGGTTTCCAACGGATTCCAACGGTTGGTTTCCAACGGTTGGAAACGGATTTCAACGGTTTCCAGCCGATTCCAACGGTTTCTAACGGATTCCAGCCGATTCCAACGGTTTCAACCGCTCCAACCGTTTCCGCCCTCATAACCCCTCACGCCTTTTCCCCGCCCCCCCCAAAAAAAAACGGGCATGCAACTACCTGGTGTTAGTTCCATGCCCGGAGAATCAGCGCTGAAATTGCCTATGCCTTAGCCAATTGTACGCTGATCATCAGTTTTACATCTTCTCCTACCAACAGCCCACCTGATTCGGTTACTGCATTCCATGTGAGGTTGAAGTCTTTGCGGTTGATATTTCCGGTAATCTCAAATCCTGCTTTGCTGTTGCCCCATGGATCTTTTACCGTCCCATTGTAATCTACATCAAGTGTAACTGTTTTGGTGATGTCGCGAATTTTCAGGTCTCCGGTCAGTTTGTAGTCGCCGGAAGCTGTTTTACTCAACAATCCGTTGCTGAATACCAGGTGCGAATATTTTTCTGCTGAGAAAAAATCGTCTGACTTAAGGTGTGCATCGCGGTCTGCATTGTTGGTGCTAATGCTGTTTACATCAATGCTGAAGCTGATCTCTGCATCACTGAAGTCGTCCTGATCTGCATATACCGCGCCTTCAAATTTGCTGAATGTACCGGTAACTGTCGTGATGACCAGGTGCTTTACCTTGAAAGTTACTTCTGTATGTGCCGGATCAATGGCCCATTGGGTTTTGGTGGATACTTGTGCGTTTGCCATAAGAATTTTTGTTTGGTAAATGATGATTGACTTAACAACACAAAGTTCGCCCGCTCAATTACCCAAAACATTGAACCAGGTTAAGAAATCTTTTTATTTTTTATATCGGTTTTCCTCTTTACTCCGAACGCAAACTTCCGGCTGGATTGGTCAATACAGCTCTGACAGATTCGTAACTGATGGTTAAAACTGCAATGAGGACAGTGGAAATACTGGCAATCAGGAAAATGTCCCAGTTCATATCAATTTTATAGGTATATTCTTTTAACCATAGATTCATCATGTACCACCCCACAGGTATAGCAAGTATGATCGAAATGAATACTAGTTTTAAATAGTTGAAAGTCAGCATACCCAACAGATTGCCAAACGATGCACCCAACACTTTCCGGATGCTGATTTCCTTTCGCCGCTGCTCCACCATAAACGCTGAAAGGGCAAATAAACCCAAACAGGCAATGATCATCGCTAAAATCGCAAAACTGGTGAAAATTCGCCCTGTTTGCTGTACGTCTTTATACATTTGGGCATATCGTTCATCTAAAAATGTATATCGGATCGGCTGGTTGGGCGCAAATTCATCCCAAACGGCGGTAACTGACTGAAGGGTTGCTCTCATATCTTCTGATTGGACCTTCACGGAAACAATCGAACCATAATTGTTTTTAACAAAACAGAGCGGCCGAATCTCTCCCTTGAGCGACTCAAAATGAAAGTCCTCTACTACGCCTACGACCGTATAAACCTGCCAGTTCTGTATCCGCGCTCCCACAGGGTTTGCCAGCCCTAGTTCCCGGGCCATTTTCTGATTGATAATAATTGCCTGGGAATCTGAGGACATTTCTTTCTCAAAATCTCTTCCATCTATGATTTTCATCCCCATCGTGGAAATATAATCCTCATCCACCTGCCATTTCTGTGCGCCTACGGATTTGTCTTCCTTCGATTTGCCTTCCTTCCAGAATGGATTTTGATCGCGTTTGGTTCCTTCCACCGGTAGAAAATCGCTGATGGTTACGTTTTGTACTTCCGGAAGTCGCTGGAGTTCGCTTTTGAATGAAATTTGTTTTTGGCCCAACGTGTTGACTCCCTGAATCATCACTACCTGCTCTTTGTCATATCCTAGTTTGGTGTTGAGGATAAACTGCATTTGACGATAAATGACAAAAGTGCCTATAATCAGTATGATGGAAATGGAAAACTGAAACACTACCATCGTACTTCGGATGCCGCTGCTTTTACTCCCGCGACTGAGGTTTCCTTTTAAAATTTCTATGGGCTTAAAGCCTGAAAGATAAAAGGAGGGATAAATGCCCGCCAATAGTCCTATTACTCCTGCACAAAGCAAGGTGAGTGGGATGAGCCACCATTCATTCCATGGGAAAACCATCGATTTGCCTGAAAGCATATTAAACAATGGCAAAACCAGCCATGCCAGTGCAATTCCCAACACAAAAGAAATCAGACTGTAGAGCATGGATTCTGTTAAAAACTGGCTGATCAGATGGCTTTTGTAAGAGCCGATGACTTTCCTTAACCCGACCTCTCGTGCCCGATTGGCAGATTTGGCTGTTGACAAGTTGATAAAATTAATGCAGGCGAGGAGGAGAATAAAAAGGGCTACAACCCCAAACAGCCATACAAAACGAATGTCTCCGTTTTTTACCATATCGTGCATTTCTACCGATCGCAAATAGATATCTGGCACAGGCTGAAGGCGAAATTTTTGGTATTTCTCTACATCTTCCAGCATTTGATCCCCTGTTTCTTTTAAATAACCTACATAATAGGTCTCTTTGATCGCATCCAATTTCTCCTCCAAATCAAGCGGATTGGTTCCCTCCACGAGTTGAACATATACGTTGTAATTCCATGAGCCCCAGGTTGTTTGTTCGCCTTCCCAAAACTCCTCCTCAGTCAGGGTAATCAAAAAATCATAATCCAGGTGAGAGTTTCTGGGGAAATTTTCCATCACTCCGCCGATTGTAAATGGACGGTTTGTTTCCTCATTGAGAATAATGGTCTCTCCCACCGGGTTTTGACTGGGGAAATATTTTTCGGCTTTATTTCTGGATATGACAATTGTATGGGGCTCTGCCAGCGCCGTTTCCTGGTTTCCATAGATCATGGGGATTTCCAGTATTTCGAGCAATGTCTGGTCTACATAGGCAAATCCTTCTTCGTAGGCATTCTGTAATTGATCTTCCCGCCTGAACTGGTTGCTCCCGGCGAAAAAAAAGTCATAAGGAATGAGCCTGCCCGATTTTTCCACTTCGGGATAATCGTTTTTCATGATTTTGGCCATAGAAGCCGGAAAAGAAAGCCATTTTTCGTCGTGTTCTTCGTTTTTAAACGCATTATAAACCCGGTAGATATTGCCTTTGTTGGTATAAAACTGGTCATAACTCAGCTCGTCCCGCATATACAATGCAATAAGAAAACATGCCGCAATACCTAGCGTAAATCCCCCGATTTTGATGACCGAATACATTTTATTTCTTAGCAAATTTCTCCAGCCGATGATAAAATAGTTTTGAAACATGGCGTATTGATTTAAATTTCCAATGATGGGATGCCGCACGGCAAATGGTCTGAGATAGTTCAAGACCTGAAACCAGTAATTGAGTTTTGCCCGGAATGGCGACTGTTTTTCCTGTAGTGAATAAAATTTTTCATCCAGATCACCCAAAACTTCTTCTGCCAGTTCTGCTTTCAGAAACCAGCATAAGAATTTTTCCGCAAGCGGGGGCGGTGAAACGGGGGTTGTTTTTGCGGTGTTTTCCTTCGGTTTCATGGAGAAATTTCCCAGTTAAGGTTGTCAGAGGCAAAATCGGGATATTGTTTCCATAGCGATAGTTTGAAATCGCGGGAGGCTGCCAATGCACTCTGACCAGAAGCTGTAATGGTATAAATCCGCTTTCTTCTTCCGCCTCGTTCTGCGGTCGAACTGCCCATTTCAGACTTCAGAAATCCTTTGTCTGCCAGTCGGCTGAGGGTAGAATGTACAGCACCGATAGACACAGGTCTTGCAGTTTGCGTTTCAAATTCTTCGGCAATCTTAAAAGCGTACGCTTCTTCCCCCAATATGCCCGCGAGCAACAGGATGGTTTCTTCAAAATCGCCTAGCCGGGTCTCTTTCATTATGGTACTAAATTGTAGAACAAATGTAAACAACCTTTGGATATTTGTTCTACAATTTAGAATGAATGTCTGAAATAAGCAACTTTACCTTCTTCTCCGGCGGATTTTGCTCAGAAATTCGGGCGTGATGCCGAGGTAGGATGCAACATACTTCAGCGGCACGAGTTGCTCCAGGGTAGGGTAGGTACGGAGAAATTGTTTGTACCTATCTTCAGCTGTAAAGGCGTTGTTTTGCATGATTCGGCGCTGGTGGGCAACGAGTGCATTTTGAAAAATGATGCGAAAATAGCGCTCAAACTTTGGTACTTCATGATACAACTGCTCCAGTCCTTCGATAGAGATTTGCAACACCCGGGCATCGGTCAGGGCTTTGATCGAATAAATGGCAGGAGAACGACTGACAAGACTGTAAAGATCTGCCGTCCACCACATCGGTGTGGCAAATTGAAGTACATGCTCAAAACCGTTTTCATCGGTAAAATAATTCATCAGGCAGCCGTCAGCTACCAGACTGAAATATTCACAAACCTCTCCGCTTAGGAGAAGGAATTTTTTCTTCGGGATGGTTTTTGTTTTTGTAAGCGAAAGAAAAATCTCCGCCTCGCGATCTTCGAGTTGGATATAGCGGCGGAGATTTTCGATAAGTGTAGGAACATTCATTCGACTTGTTTAAGGAATGAATTTACGAAATAATTGTTTTTGAATTCATTCCCTGATCGCAATAAACCTGTATTGCCTGATTCACAAAAGCTGCCAGACCCAGACGGAATTTTTCGTAATAAGCAGTAAACCGCTCATCTTCCACATACAGTTTGCCTAAACCCCGGTAACGTTCTTCCGAAACTTCATAAAACTGATTTAAGTACTGGTGGTGCAGAGCCACGGTTTGTTGTACCTGCACATGGTCAGGTCCAAGTTCCATAAGATCAGCAAGCAACTGTGTAATTTCTTCGCCTTTGGCTTTGTGATCAATCCAGCCTTCTTTGCCCATTTGCCGGATACGCGCTTCTGTTTCAAGGAGTTCATCTTCTCCCCAGCGGTCGGCAACTTCCTTCCGAATGGATTCTACCAATTCGGGCTTGAAGCCTTCGTACATTTCTTTGTCTGTCATCATACCTTTTTGTTGGTTAAGTTCGGCTAATGTTCTGTCAATAGTGCCCACGAGTGTCCGGATTCGGTCCGTACGGCGAAGCAGTTCCCTTCTGTGAAAAGCCAATGCCTCCCGTAGATCAAATTCGGGGTCATCCAGAATGTCTGCGATTTCCTTAAGCGGAAAATCCAGTTCCCGGTAAAAAAGAATCTGCTGTAGGCGAAACAACTCATTCCTGCCATAATAGCGATACCCATTTTCGCGTCTTTCAGGTGGTTTGAGCAAACCGATCTTATCGTAATGGTGGAGCGTGCGGATGCTTACTCCGGCGATTTGGGACAGCTTTTTTACAGAATAATTAGCCATAATTTTAAGTATGACTGCAAATAAAAGCTATAACGTAAGGTAAGAGTCAAGAAAAAAATGAAATTATTTTTCCTTTCCTGGCCCCAGCCCGTGCAGATTTTGCCCGATAAAGGAATGGGGAAATTTTTCAATCCCCGGAAAACCGAGTTTAATGTCTTTGCCAGTATAAGGGATATAGTCGGTTTTGAAAATGTAATCCCAGATCGCCAGTGAGATACCGAAATTTATTCCATAGGGCTTATCTTCTGGAATGTCATAGGCGTGATGCCAGATATGCATTTCCGGGCTGTTGAATATAATTTTCATAAATCTGCCCAGCACAAAAGCTCCTGCGAGGCTCCCGCCTGCTATGATCAGCAGATAAGAAACCACCACAGGCAACGAAGCTGCTTCCAAAGCTGCTGCATTGATGGTGGCAATCCAGAGTCCGGCAAGTCCGCCAACTACAGCGCCACTGACTTTACCACTGACGGTGATATTGGAGTGGTTGTAGTGCCCGATGGCGAGGGTGAAAATATGGATAATAAAAAAGTCATTCAGCCCAATTCCGATCAGTGCCAGGGGAAGGTATTCAATAGAGCGGTACACCACATTCTCCATCCAGTGATAGCGAAGATGTGCGGCAAAACCCATCTGTTCCACAGAGTGATGCACTTTGTGAAATTCCCACAAAAAAGAAACCCTGTGCAACAGCCTGTGCACCCACCACTGCACAAAGTCGCGCACAAAAAAACCTAACAGTAAATGTGCCCATACTGGCCAGGACTGCACTTTTATCGCCACAAGATTGGTAATGCCGCCCAATGCCAACAGGTCTTTGAAGAGATTGACGACAACGTCGGAAGCGGCATTATAGATAATGAGCGAAAAGAGGAAAAAATTAAAAAACATGTAGAAAAAGTCCAGCCAGAAGTCTTTTCTGAATCTGGGCTGTGTTTCCCGCCATGGTCTGATCCATTCCAGTGTGAAAAAAAACAGGGAAACTGCAATCAGCCAGTAAAAATAATTATGAATGGCTGGATGCGTAATCTCATGCCACAAATACCCGGCGTAGCCGGTATATCCATTGATAAATATCTCCCAATACTTTGCCATCTCTATATCGTCAAATGCCTACTTAATAATTTGTAATTCCTTGCTTGTCAGTTGTCATTCCCTATAGGATACCATTCTTCCACCACCAGATTTTGCCTTCTCCCTGCATTTTCAGGCGGGCCGTAATGCTTCGCCAGGTAATCCAAAATTTTGGGCTCATTTACGCCCAGATCCCAGAGTTTCTGGTTGGCCTGCATCCAGCGGATCATGCTTTCCCACCCTTCGCGCGTTGCGCGGTTTTGTAATACCAGACTGCTGGAATGACAGGCTGTGCAGGTCGCTTTTACGATTTGGTAATCTCCTTCGGCGATAAATCCTGTCGCGACATCTTTGCCGTTTTCGACCTGTCCGTCATCGGGTGGCTGCACATAATTTGTGGCTGAGGATGCCTTCGTAGCTGTATTTTCTCCGGACAATCTGCCTGGTGGAAACAGGGTCGATCCTACGACAATCGCGACCATTACCGCCACCACGATTGCGGGCAGAATAATCTGAAGTTTATGCTTTTCTGTTTCTTCCATTTCGTTGCATTTAGGCGATTTTGATGGCGATTCGGTGACAGGCATTGTTGAGATACCCCTGTGGGTTCCAGCCCGGGACGACCATCGGCTGGCCTACACCATTGGTATCCACGGCTCTGGCCCATACTTCGTAATACCCTTGTTGGGGGAATTTGAGTGTCGCCTCGAAAGGCTGCCAGGCAAGTCGGTTGCGCGGTGCGGATACCTTAGCCTCCTGCCAGGTTGCCCCAAAGTCTATAGAAACTTCCACCTTTTTTACCATCAGATCTCCTGCCCAGGCTTTGCCTCTGATTGTCAGCGTTTTGCCCATAGGCAATATACCTCCGGATTTGGGGTAAGTGATCAGCGACTTCACGGGCATCGACTCGATGATACACATATCTTCGTCGGCAATTTCTGCTCCGGGTGAAACGGGTTTGCAGGGAACCCGATACGACTTCCCGTTCATTTTTTCCCCGTCATGGACCTTATTGCGAATGTCAATTCTGCTCAGCCATTTGCCGGATACAGAAGCTGGCCAACCACCGATGATCAGCCGTAGCGGGTATCCGTTCATGACCGGAAGGTCTTTTCCGTTGATCGCCCAGGCGATGAGGGTCTCGTCTTCCAGGGCTTTTGCCATCGGCACACCTCTTGAAATTACTACTTTATTGGGGTCGCCGGACAAATGTACGTCCTTGCCATAATAGCCGATATATACGGCGTCTGACTTGATGCCGACATCATTTAGCACATCTTTCAGGCGGATTCCTGTCCACTCAGGGCAGCCAACCGCTCCGGTTGTCCACTGGTTGCCATGTGCCGGCGGATTAAACTCCGATCTTCCGTTGCCGCCGCACTCTAAGGTGAGCTGGTAAGTATAGGTTTTGAACTTTTGTTTGAGTTCTGCCAGGGTATAGGTCTTTTCCTGTTTGGCAGACTCCCCGCCGATGGTCAGTGTCCATTTGCTGACATCTATATTTGCCGGAACATTCCCATTGTTTCGGATAAACAGCCTGTCTGCGGGCGTAATCAGGTCATCAAGCAAATGGGCGGGCGTCTCCACATTCCAGGGTTTTTCTGAGAGTATGGTAAGTCCGGGGTGTTTGCCTTTGATGGGAAACGGCCCATCGGGATCCAATAAGGCGACAGGAACAAGCCCTTCAGGCATATTGTCCCCAAATACAATATTGGCACCTAATACAGAACCCATCAGCGCCAGCGCACTTTTGCTAAGAAATCCCCGACGGGAAAAGGGATTGGAAAAATGGTGATTATCCTTCACGTTGGTAGTAGTTAAACAACTGATTTGGGTAAATATAAAAGATAATTTTTAGCCCTTTTGTAATAAAGATCACAAAAAAGGCGATCCCTTGTGGAATCGCCTGGAAAATAGCACAAACTGAGGAATATACTATCTATGCCAGCCCGGACGGAAGTTTTCCAACAGGTTTCCGTCTGCATCAAAAAACAATACATTGCGCTCACCCAAAACTACTCCGTAAACCATTGTGCCATCTCTTTTGGTTACGGTGAATGCTTTCTCTACGGTGTCTGAAGGGTTATTCGTGGTAAGGTAATCGGCAATGGTCTGTGGCAGATCAGATACCTGAATCTCCGTAAAGCTGCCATGTGCCTGTGGTCCATGATGACGACCACGTCCTTTCTGACGGTCTGCAACCAGCTCTCCGTTCTCATCAAAAGCCAGAAATTCTCCTGAGCTGAGACTCACTACATACACAACTGAACCATCGCGACGTGTAACTTCACCCGCCCGAAGGATAACTGATGAGGAAAAATTCGCAGCCAGATAGTCGATCGCTCCTTGTGGCAGATTGGCAGGATCAATAGCTGAAACCTGACGACCACTTCCATTGCAGGACATTTCAGTGCTGTCTGTTTCTACAGAATACAAAATCGTGCCGTCAGAAGCAGTGATTTTATAGGCAGCAAGAATACTTTGGCCGGGAAGGGCTCGGGTTACCGCGTCGGTGACTTCTGTGGGAAGCTCACTTACCGAAATGGTTTCTGCTTCGCCTGAGAATAAATTATCAAGGTTGATGGTCTCACTATTACATGCAGAAACCAATATGGCCAAAGCGAGGATCGAAAGATGAAAGAGTTGTTTGAACATAACAAGTTAAATTAGTGGGTGAAAAACAATGTCATCACGCATCGGTCCGAAGAATGGTTGGTCGGGGAAATAAAATTTATTTTTTTTCTTTTGGTAGCAACCAAATGAAAAATTACTGCGTGTTGTCGTGGAAAATTAAACCAGAGAGATACTTTGTCTGACGCAGAACTCAAAGAATTGATTGCCGGATGTCGGAAGGGTAACCGGGAAAGCCAGGAAAAGCTTTACCGGAAACTTTACAACTATGCCATGAGCATATGTCTCCGCTATTCACGCGACAGAGAGGAAGCGAAAGAAATCGTCAATGACGGGTTTGTGAAAGTGTTTTCCCGAATGGAAAAATACTCAGATGAACTCTCTTTTCAGGGCTGGGTCAGGCGCATTATGATCAATTCGGCGATAGACTTTTACCGCAAAAATCAGAAACATTACAATTCGCTGGATATCGTTTATGCCAGTCATGTTTCGGTGAATGAATCTGCGATAGAAAGTCTTTCCGAAGAGGAAATCATGGGGCTGGTCCAACAGCTCGCGCCTTCCTACCGGATTGTTTTTAACCTTTATGTGATGGAGGGATTTAAACACGAGGAAATTGCCCAAAAGCTCAACATCAGCGCCGGAACCAGCAAATCCAATCTGGCAAAAGCGCGGGTGAAACTTCAGATGATGCTCGAAACCATGTACGGAGAGAATTGCAGGAATTATGGATGATAAACAATTTGACAGGTTGCTGAAAGGAAAACTGGAAAGTTTTCACGACACAGGTCCCGTAGATGAAGCCGGGATGGGAAATGTATTTGCGCAGGTTGACGCGATCAGCCGGGGAATTCCCTGGTATCTTGCCTATAAACCTTATCTGGTTGCCGCAGGTATAAGCTTGCTGGTAATCAGTTCGGCGTTTGCTTTCTGGATCTATCAAAAGCAGGATGCCCGTATCGAGGCACTGGAAAAACAGGTAGTGGATTTAAAGGAAAATGTAAAAGACGAAATTAATCCCGGACCGACCATTTCCCCGACTCCCCAATTGCCTCAAAATCAGTCCCTTTCTCCCGAAACCATTGTTCATTCACCCGTCATTCACCCACAAACTTACGCCTATCAACAAACCTATACTTCTGATTCTTCCCACAAAACAAATAACCCGCAGCAACCAACCCGGCAGATATTTAACCAGGTAACGACTATAGCAGAATGGGGCAACCTGTCGTTTCTTCCGCCGCGTTTTGATCTCCTTCAACCCTCCCTGCCGCTGCTAACCGATTTCCAAAGCGGATTGTCTTCAGATATGGAAGAACAAACGATAGAGAAGGATGAAAAGGAACAACCCAAAATCAATTTCGCCTCCCGGATTCGTGTGGGTGTGGGTACTACATTTTTAAAACCCAATCCTGACATCGGAAAAGCGCAGGCGAATATGAGTCCGGGTATAGTTATGGAGTTAAAATTGACGGATCAACTGAGACTAAATATTACGCCGGGTTTCAACCGACGCAGTTACGCTATCCAGAATCCAGAGCGGTTTCGCCCTAAAATCGAGCGGTATCCACGCCTGCCAAATCTCAATGAGACACAGGTCGCGGAGATTAAAGTCGTTACCCGGATGGTGCGTTTGCCGGTGGAACTGAATTACGTTTTTGGAAGTTCCAACCACAAAATCCGGCCTTATGCCGGCGCAGGTATTGTTGGCAATCTTCAATTCTCTCAGGACTTTACGTATCGCCGTGGCGGCAATGATTTTCACCCCGGAGCGAGAATTGACAAAAGAAATTTTGCACTTGCAGGTATGAGTATTCAGACAGGCGCGGAAATTCGCCTCGCCGAAAAATCCTACGCAAGGCTGGGGCTGTTTTACGAACAACCGCTCAAAAGCCAGGGCGCAGAACAGCGGAAATTCAGCGCTGCGGGGATTTCTGCTTCGTTATGGTTTGCGGGAAGCTGACGCCTTTTCTGCTGCATATTCCCGGTGAAAGTACACCATGGAAAGCAATATGCAAATACCGCCGATGGCAAACATCACGTAGCCGGAACCTACGAAAAAATCCAGCCAGCTGAGATTCGGTTTTCCGAAATCCTTAAACAGCATGACGCCCACACTGGCCAGATAACCAAACGAATCTGCCAGGTAAATCAGAAAACCCACATTGCTGACGATGCGAAAAGAGGCGATCAGCCGGTCAAAAAATATGCTGTTGTAAGGCACATATCCCATATACAGTCCCATGCCCACGAGCGTCATCCAGATTTCCGGCCCCATGATTTTCCTTTCGAATAAAAACGTGCTTCCCCCTACAAGCATCACCCCGGCGAGGATGATCAGATGGTTGACTGCCAGTGCTTTGTAGTTATCTTTGATAAACATCACAGAACCCATCATTACGAGGATTGCCAGCGAAACGGGCACTTCGGTTTTGGTGAAAATCGACGCCGATTCCCCATAGCCCAGGGCCTGCCAGATTTCGGCGGCAAAGTTGTCCCGGAAGTCGCGGAAAGCCGTGAGCAGCATATAGGTAATGATCAGCGCGATCAGGCCCGGGAGGAATTTTTTGACAAAAGCTATTCGCTCTGCAGCATTCATCGGGGCGCGGTGCGTGCGGAGTTCCTCGTCTTTTGATGAGGGCGGAGGAAGTTGTTCGAGCATCCACACAAACAGCAGCAGCGGTACAACAAAAATCAGCCCCGTCAAAAACGGCATCCAGAACTCGGAGACGCCCGAAAGCAGGACCCATTTGCCTACCGACTTCACAAAACCCGAAGAAAAAATGAAACTCACAGACAGCCCTGCGCCGAGCATTTCGGTAGTCTGACGACCTTCCAGAAAGCTGAACACCAGTCCCCAGACCATACCAAGTGGAAAACCATTGAGAAACAGAAAAGGAATATTGTAAGGCGCAGGCGTAAGCGCAAAACCCAGCAGCGCCAGTTGGGCAGAAAGAATCAGCAGAATAATCCATTTGCCCCTGCCCGTGCGGCCCGAACGTTCGGCGATGACCTTGATCCCGATAAATTTGGAGAGCATATACCCCAGCACCTGCGCGATGAGCAGCCAGGTTTTGTAATTGACCCCCAGAAACAGAATCCCTTCAAACGTCGCCACAGCAAACGGTTTGCGGAAAGCGTACATACAAGAGTAAGTACAAAACGACGCAATGATCGCATACAGCGAAAAAATGGCGGGGTGAAAGCGGGAAATACGATCCTGCAAGGTGGTGTTGGTCATTGGGCTGGATTTCGGTTCGACCAAAGATAGAAGAAATTGCGGATGAATCGGGGAATGTGAGCATTACCATTTTGTTATTTTTTGAGGGGCGTGTCCGGTGGGTTCGACTCCGCTCACCCACCGGTTTTTTTCTCAGCCACTGGTTTTGTTGCATTATCCACCGGTTTTGTTGCGCGTTATGGCGCAGCATCGACCGGCGGCTGAGCGTAGTCGAAGCCCCGGTCATATTGGCGCAGCTCCGGTGGGTTCGAGCCGAAGGTCCCATTAAGGGGAGCCTCACCCACCGGTTTTTTTCCTCACCCACCGGTTTTTTTCTCAGCCACTGGTTTTGTTGCATCACCCACTGGTTTTGTTGCGCGTTATGGCGCAGCATCGACCGGCGGCTGAGGTGACTCGAAGCCCCGGTCGCATTGGCGCAGCTCCGGAGGAGCGAAATGTCGGTAGGCTTATCACAAAAAAAAAAGGCCGTCCCTTGTCCGGGACGGCCACCTTAAAAAACCTTAACCAATTATTTTTTTAAAACCATCTTCTGGGTCGTGATGCCCTGGCTGGTTTTAATTGTAGCGAGGTACATACCGTCGGCAAGTGCACCTGCTTCGAAGGTTACTTCGTGGTTGCCCTGCATCTGGAAGCCCTGGAACAAGGTGGTGATTTTGCGGCCGGAGAAGTCAAATACTTCAACGGAAACCTGTCCGGGACGTGAGAGCTCGTAAGCAACTGTTGTATAGGTGCTGAACGGGTTCGGATACGTGATCATCGCATGTACATCCTGACGGATATCGTCGTCAATATCAGTTACCATCCACTGCTCTTTAATCGAAGGCCAGTAGTTCAGGTCACCTACAGGGAATCCGTTGTCGGCTGCTGTATACGAAGTGCTGGTGGTCGGATACGATGCGTCTATCTGATCGGGGAAATAACCGCCTTCACCACCTACACACCAGTTTTCGGGGAAAGTAGCAGCAGCCGGATCTGTGAAATAGGCGTCAACATATGCGTTGATCGGGGAACATACCTGAGTGAATGTCAGAATCTCTGAGAAATATGCGGGATCAGGAAGACCTGCAAGTGCAACTGCTGAATCGACCGTAGCGGTTGTAAAGTAGGGCGCTTCTACGGAATCGTATTTTGCCCATACCTGATACAGTACAGAGTCGAAGAAGATATTGTTATTGCGGATATCGAGGATTTGGCCGGGGAAAATCGTATCGAGAGATATTACACTAAAATGTTTCTCCGGCTGTGTCTGCTCTGTCGTACGTGCCTGATTGTGTCCCAGACTGATGACATTGGCAAAAAGGCTGTTGGTTACCCTTGCATAATGTACTTGCCCCAACTGCAATCCCCCGTGAAATCCTACGGTATTAAATGCAGTCATGTGGTCAATTTTCAGATAGTTTACAACTGTACCCATATTCCGGATGATCCGGTCGCTGGAGTTGTAGGTAGTAGTATTGACAATCACCAGTGAGTCTACATAAGGCGCTTCCGGACGCAGGTCAATCAGTCGGCCATTTCCACCTACCGTAATGCGGTGTCCAAGGTTACCTGCTTTTACGTCCTGAATAAAAACTTTGAGTGAGTCAGCCATCAGGGTAATTGCTGCTCCACGGTCTCCGTCAAATTCGCAGCCGGTGATGATTACCTTGGATCCTTTACCTCTGAGTTCAAACATCCGGTTGAGGTAAGCGCCATCGGGTCTGTAACCACTAATTGAGATGCCCTCGATCGTGAGATCACCCTGGGAACGAATGAAGTCAGCACCATAGGTCCCTGCTGCGCTTTTGCCAGGGGTAAGCTTGGGAAGAAAACCTGTACCGGCTTGTGCGCGCAGTCTCAGGTGATACCCAAAGTTTTCGATCGTACGTCCCTGGGGATACTCATGGCCTCTTACCAGTTCGTAAATCGTGCTGGGGTCATTGGCGCGGCCGGTTGAGTCCGCTACAATTGCATCGTAAAGGATGTCGGTTGATGAATCAGGGTTTGTACCACTGGCAGGATCCCATCCCGGAACAACAACTACGCGTTGTGCGGACATATTCATAGCGCAGGCCAAAATCAGGGCCACAATAGAGAGAATTCTGTAAAGATTAGTCATCATTTTGATAAGTTTTGGTTATTGGATGAGTAGTAATTGAAATTAGTATTTATACTGAATGCCGAGGTCAATGGTCATACCGTAGCGGTTGTCGCTGCGGACATATTGTGGAAGGTATTGGTATTCCAGTTCTTTTGCATTGGCGAAGTTGGCAAAGCTGGCCATAAGCATCAGGTGTTTGCCCAGTTTTTGGGAAACACTCGCGTCATACCGCAGGAACTTGGCCACGTAGCGGCGGGTGTATTTTTCTCCGCTGAGTTCTGCCGCTGTGCTAAAACTCTTCAGATATGAAGACTGGTAGATCAGGGAAACGCGTGCTGAAAATCCTTTGTAGTCATAGCCGAGCGAAACGTTGGTAATCCAGCCTACCTGATCGGGCAAGGTAGTTTCGTTAAACTCTATATAGGAATTTTCAAAATCGACGACATTCCGCCGCAGTACCGGGTCATACTTGGTGACTTTTTTAAACAAAGGAACATAGGTTCTGGACCAGAGTCGCGTAGCGTTGACGCTGAGTACAACGCCATTCAGCGGTTTGGGCAGCATTTTCAGACTTGTCTGAAGATCTGCTTCAAGTCCGTAAACGATCGAATTGTCGAAGTTGATGTAGTCTTCCGGCACATCGTACACAGCACCGGGATAACCCAATGAAAGCGCTTCTTCCGCAGACATTACGCGGTCTGTTTGTGTAAAGTAGTTGTCAAAATGTTTGTAAAATCCACCGAGCGTAAGCAGACCCCATTTTCCTGAAAATAGCGATACCGAAGCGTCGTAGTTCCATGCTTCTGCATATTTGAGCTGAGGATTTCCTCTGAAAAGCCTGCCATTCGTAACATCAAGCCTGGCCCGTGGGAGGATCATATTGTAATTGGGGCGGGCCAGGGTTTTTACTGCTGACATTCTCACATCAAACCATTTGAGCGGTTTGATTTTTATATGCACGCTGGGAAGCAATTCTCCGTACTGCTGGTAAGAGGTTGTATCTCTGATAGAACCGGCGGCTCCATTTACATCCAGCGATGAAATATACCCGTGATAGCGGTTGTCTGAATATTCATATCTCACACCTGGAATAATGGAAAGCCAGTTGCCATATTTGATTTTTGCCATCGCATAACCCGCCTTCACAGTTTCTGTCAGGTCGTACCGCTGATGCTCCTGGTCATACTGAAGCAATAGTTCGCCCTGCTGATAGGTATGCCAGTCATCGACAGTCTGCATATTGATCAAAGGGGCGATAAAATAGGTATTGCCCCAGATCGGTAACCGGTCATCGCCCTCAAAAAAGTTGCTCAACATGATATGGTCTCCGGTCGACCCCCCCTGCACAAGCGTACCCGGCCAGTTGCTGACTGCCTTGGCTCTAACATTGGCATCGAGATAATACCAGGGCTGCTGCATGAAATCCTGCTCCCTGATACGGTCGTCATACCGGTATTTACCCCCGACTTTCAGAAAACCACCGATTTTTTTGCCGAGGTTAAAGTCCATTTTAATATCTACACTTCCTGTATAGTTGGTCTGGCTGGTTTTGGATGGTTCAAATGTGTATCGCTGAAGCCACGCTTTGTCGTAATTGAAGTTTCTCTGGGCCAGCATTTCATCGGGGGTATAGAAAAATCCGGTAAGATTGATGCCGTCAAATTGTTGAAAAACCATTCCCACATCATAAGGATTATCGTCAACCGTCTGGCTTCTTGCAAGCACCCAGTCAATTTCAAACAGGGAAACTTTTTGTTTTCCACTCAACAGCGTCTGGAGGGTGGATGTTGCAGATTCGCTGTGACGGGGATTGTGCGTAACCGTGGCCGCATTGCTGTACACATTTGCCAATTGTTGCAGATCACTGTTTCGCTGGCTGAAGAATGCCTGCGCGACTACATAGCCGCTTTTATACTGGTAGTCCAACTGCAAATTGCCGCCAATCCGCTGCAAAAAGTTGATATTGTCCTGAATGGTTGTGCCTGTCAATGGCCATTGGTCATCGCCAAAATTGGAGTCCCAGCTACTCGAAGCACTTTCCGAACTACGGTTGATTTTTTCAATATTCGCTTTGGCAATAACACCGAATTTTTTATTAAAAAATCTGCTGCTTCCGTTGATAGACGCTTTATAGTTGCTAAACTGATCGCTCAGACCATTGTAACCGCCATAAGCTCTGGCGATAATCTGCGTTTCATCCATCGCGCGAAACACGCCCAGATTGACAATCCCGCCAATAGCATCTCCATCCATATCTGCGGTCGGCGATTTATACACTTCAATGCTGGACAGCAATTCCGGAGAGATCATACTAAGGTTTACCGAACGGTCGGTTGCACTGGTCGAAGGAACCCGAACCCCATTGATCGTGACGGAAGTCAACTCTGGACTCAGCCCTCTGACCACTACCTGTGATGCCTCACCACCTGTACGGTTGACTGAAATGCCCGGCAAACGGCCAATAGCCTCTGCTGCATTTACATCTGGCAATTCTTTGATTTTGTCGGAGGAAACAACATTTACCAGCGCGTCAGAATTGAGCTGCTGGTTGATCGCTTTGGTTTGACCCAGAAGCTGGGCAGAGATGACTACTTCGTCCAACAATAGTCCTTCGACAGTCATGCCTATGTCAACTTTGGTATCCTGTCCGGCTTGAACTTCTACCGGGACAATTTCCGTGCGATAGCCAATATAGGTGATACTGAGCTGATATGAACCTGAAGGTATATTTCTAAGATTATACTGCCCGGATTGGTTGGTCAGCACACCGCGTTCGGTGCCGACAATAATAACTCTCGCACTTGGCAACGGGCCATCTGTGGACTTGTCTAAAACTACTCCGGACACCGAACCGCTGCTTTGAGCAAATGTGGCCTGGATTCCGGGCAGTGTAATGGAGAAAAAGACAAAGCTGATAAGTAGAAGTTTTTTTAGCATAATAGTAGTCGTTTTCAGAGTAGTTTGGGGTTCTCCCGGGTAAGTATCACAATAGGTAAATAATCATCAGAGCAATCATAACAATCAGTGTGGTCAGAATAACTTCTGCCATAACAATTACTTTAAATGAACGCCTGTTCTTCACTTTCTTTTAAGTTGTCATTCAAAAGTAAATGGAGCCAGGGTGAGAGAAGTATAATTTAGGAGGAATCCCGCTGAAACTGGGGGAATATAATCCGAATTTGGTAGGTCAAAAGTCTAAACGCTGGATCGGTTTCTGGTCTGGAATTCAGACGGTGTCAGGTTATATTCCTGAACAAAACATTTGCTGAAGTATTTTGGATCCTTAAATCCTACCTGCCACGCCAATTCTGAGATGTTCATGTTGTGGTCGCGCAGCAACTGTGCCGCACGCTTTAGCCGGATATTTTTGATGAAATTGTTGGGCGTCTGGTCGGTCAGTGTTTTGATTTTGGTGAATAACAAGGCCCGGCTTACGGCCATCTCTTCTGCAAAATGTTCGATATCAAAGTCGCTGTTATCCATGTGATTTTCTACCACTTCAAGTGCTTTCCGGAGAAATTTTTCATCAGCGGTAGTTACCGTCACTTCCTGCGGTTCCAGCTTAATGACTTTACCAAACCGCTCCCTCAACTCCTGCCGGGATACCAACAGGTTTTTTACCCGCAATCGCAGTTCTTCAGGGTGGAAGGGCTTGGTCATATAGTCATCTGCACCGGTTTTTAATCCTTCGATTTTGTAAACGATGGAGGTGCGTGCAGTGAGCAGAATGACAGGGATATGACTGGTAGGAAGATCTTCTTTTAACCTTGCCGTCATTTCTACCCCGTCCATCGTGTCCATCATAATATCACTGAGAATAAGATCGGGGGTTTCGGCTTTTGCTATCTCCAGCCCGACATAGCCATTGGGGGCTAAGAGTATCTTATAGTCTGGTCTAAAGATATTGTTCAGGTACTGCCGCAGGTCGTCGTCGTCTTCGACGATTAACAGGGTAGCGTGGGGGTGTGGATCGGTTGGCTTGGAAATATATTCTTTTTCCAGATGCTCATTGCCCAAAGGCAGGGAAATGGTAAACTTCGCGCCCTTCCCTGGTTTGCTTTCTACGGTTATTTCCCCTTTGTGAAGCTCAATCAACTGCCGGGATATCGCCAATCCGATGCCTGTACTTTTCAATTGGGGGCGCACCGGGCTTTCTACTTCGTAAAACCGCTTGAATATCTCTCCGATATGTTTTTCCTCAATCCCTTTGCCATTGTCTTTGACTTCAATGATGATTTGTTCCTGCTGAAGAGCGACAGATAAGGAAATAACGCCATTGTCCGGAGTAAATTTAAAGGCATTGGACAAGAGGTTGTACACAACTTTTTCGAGTTTGTCTGTATCTACCCAGGCCTTGACCGGCTGCGGAGACTGATGGTAGGTATAGGAGATTTTATGCAGATCTGCATGTTCTTTAAAAGCCAGAAATACTTCTTTCAGAAAGGGATTGAGTTCCGTTTCCGTAGCGGAAAGGTGCTGGTGGTCGCTTTCCATTTTGCGGAACATCAACAGCTGGTTGACCAGATTAAGCAGCCGCTGGGCATTTCTTCGTATCGATGACAACTGGTTCCCGATCCAGGGATCGTGCCCCGCATGAGACATGATTTCTTCCAATGGCCCCAAAATCAGCGTCAGGGGTGTCCGAAACTCATGGGTAATATTGGTGAAAAAGCGGAGTTTCATTTGATGGAGCTCCTCCTGCTTATGTTTTTCCACTTGTTCTAACTGTAACTGATGGCGAAACTGTGCCCGCATACGGGTAAACCTGATCAGTGCGATCAATGCACCGAACATCGTAAGCCCGTAAATCATAAATGCCCACCAGGATTTCCAGGGCGGTGGCAAAACCGTAATTTCCAGGGTGCGGATCTCCGGATTCCAGATGCCGTCATTGTTGGCTCCTTTGAGCATAAAGGTATATGTACCCGCTTCCTGGATGGTGTAGTTGGCTGATGATTTTCCGACTGAATAGTTCCAGTGACTCTCCAGCCCGTTGAGCCTGAATGCGTAGCGGTTGTTTTCGGGACTCACATAATTTAATGCCGAAAACCCTATCGAAAATATGGCCTTGTCGTGTCTGAAGATGAGTTTCCGGGTGTGGTCTAAGGATTTTTCCAGCAGATGGTCGCCGCCATTGATCGGTACATATTGGTTGAATACGTGTAAATCTGTAAACACAACCGGAGGAATATACGGATTGGGCGTAATCTGGCCAGGATGAAACAGGGTAAATCCGTTTGCCCCGCCAAACAACATCTCACCGCTCCGGGTTTTCAGGTAGGCGTTAAAATTAAATTCCAGATTCTGGAGCCCATCGGCCAAACTATAGTTGTTGAATTTTTTTTCCAGCGGATGAAACCGTGAAATGCCATTATTGGTACTGAGCCAAAGGGTTCCCGTATCGTCTTCCAATATCCCCATGATGATATTTCCCGGCAGCCCGTCTTTCATGGTAAAATGAATTTCTTCTCCTGTGCGGCGATTGAGCGAAACCAATCCTCCTCCATAAGTGCCTACCCATAATATCTGCCGGTTTTTGTCTTCATGCAAACAAAAAACCCCGATGTTTTTTAGCACATGTTGAAACCTCGCTGGTTGACCTTCCCCGGGCACAACCATCATATCCAGACCATCTTCTGTGCCTACCCAAAGGTTATCGTCTTTGTCTTTCAGCAAGGTCCGCAATTCATCGGAATAAACAGAGGTGCTGTCACCGGGATCGTGGGTGTAGTAAGAAAAACCCATCGTATTCAGATTGAGGCAGTTTAATCCCCCTCCATAGGTACCAATCCAGAGTTTTTCTCCATCTCTCAGCAGGGCATAGACATTGTCGTTGTTGATGGATTTGCCGGCATGGTCGGTTTTACGAATATGCTCAAATACGCCCTTATCCGGGAAAAATCGAACGAGTCCGTTTCCATACGTGCCGATCCAAAGGCTGCCATCTCCCGCTTCGAGTATTTTTTTGATATTGCTGCCTTTGAGCCCTTGTGATTTTTGGGGGATATACTGAAAGACGGAAAAAAGATTTTTCTCTTTATCAAAATAGTTTAACCCACCGCCTTCCGTACCGATCCAGAAGTTTCCTTTTTTATCCTCTACAAATGAGCTCACTACGTTGTAAATCAGGCTATTGGTGTAGGGCGAATGTTGATAGTTGACAAATCGGTTGTTGAGTTCATCGAGAAAACTGACCCCACCGAAAAAAGTGCCGATCCACAGGCTGCCTTTTTTGTCTCTGAAGATACTTTTGATCGAGTTATTGCCCAGGCTCTGATTCTCAAAGCCATGATTCAGGTGCCTTTCGAATGTTTGTGTCTGTGGATTAAATTTATTTAGCCCCCATAATGTTCCTACCCACAGGTTGCCTGCCAGATCAGTCTCCAGCGCACGCACATTGTTGTGGGTCAGTGACGTGGGGTCGTTGCTATTGTAGAGGTATTGGGTGAATTTTTTTTCAATGGGGTTCCATTTATTCAGCCCTCCGTCATGGGTGCCAATCCAAAGGTTTCCGGCTTTGTCTGTAGTCAATGCCTGGATATGGTTGTCATTCAGGCTGCCTGGCCGGTTGGGTTCAGAAAAATAGCGGATAAATGTGAACCGATTTCCTGCCTGACGCGTCAATTGGTTTAATCCGTATTGTGTACCAAACCAGAGGCCACCTTCTGTATCCTCCGTAATACAGACAATGGTTTCATGACTCAGGCTTTGCGGATTTTGCGGGTCATGGGCAATTCTGATAAAACGGTCATTTTCCCTGTCGTAAAGATTTAACCCGTCTAATGTCCCTACCCAAAGTCTGCCGGACCGATCCTGATAAATGCAGCGAATTTCACTATGACTCAGACTTCCAGGGTCATCTTCAACATGTTTGTATTGGGTAAACCGGTCTGTGATTGCATCGTACTTGTTAAGGCCGTCGATTGTCCCTATCCAAAGTACCGTATCCTTCTGATCAAAACATAGACTCCGCACATCACTGTGCGACAGGGATCGTGTGTCTTCGGGATTATTTCTGTAAGCTTTAAAACTGTATCCGTCAAACTTGTTCAACCCGTCTTTTGTCCCCATCCAGATAAATCCTGTCTGATCCTGGGTAATGCAAAATACTGACCCTTGTGAAAGCCCATCTTTTACGGATAAATGCCTGAATTCCAGCTGGTTTTGAGCGCTTGTGCCCAAAACCCCTGATACCAGTAGTAGTGAAAATATCCATCCTTTCCAGGTCTTCATAATGGAAATATACAGCGAAAACCTGTACTGTGAAAGGCAATCTCTTTGCCCTCTATATTCGCTTAGGGAATGAATACTTCATCAAACTTATAAGAAGGCCCGCAATTACCGGAATGAGCGCTGATATTCTTTTTTGATGGATATTTTTTCGCAGGTGTTCCGGTTCGGTTTCTCTTAAATATTTCGCTGCCGACCGGGTCGGTAAAAATTTCTTCAATCGGGTTGGTAAAACCATTGCGAATAAAAGTGACATGTTGTGGCGGAAATTTCCCTATGCCGCCCAGGCGGATTTCCCCTCCGCCGATAAAAGTATTGCGCGAAATGATGACACTGTCCAAAGGATCGACTTTGTAATTCTGAAGGTTGATGGCAAAGTAGTCGCCTGTTTCAAAATAATTGTCATACACTGCATAATTCTGCCCTTCCTTTATCCTGATTCCCGCTCCCTGAATGAAATAGTTTCCGTGGACAATTGCATCGCTTCCGTGCCGGAGGGTCAGGTGTGAAGGGCCATTGTCAAAAAAAGTATTGTAGCGGAATATATTATTTCTGGCTTTGTTGGAGATCACCTCTCCGTCTCCGTTGCAGCGGTAAAAAAAGCAATACTCCACGACGGTTTTGCTGTCAAATTCGCCCTGATAGCTATACCCAATCCGCAAGGCTTCGATCCCATAATCCCCGCCGGCGCCCGGGGGCGCGGTATGTTCTCTGAATGCGCAATACCTGACGGTATTGTGGCCGGGAAAGTCTTTATGCGCCTGAATCTGTACTACGGAGTTGCCTTCCTGCCCTGGCGGAGCCAGCGGTTTTTTTTCAAAGCTGCAGTTTTGGATCGTGTTGTAGGTGGCAGAAGGTAGTGTATTGAGATAATAGTGCGACTGGTACCGGGTGAAGTTTAGTTCTGTAATCAGGTTGTGACTTCCCGATATGGTCAGAATATCACCTTCAATTTCGCCTTCAGCAAATTGAAACCCTGAAAAAGTTCCTTCATCCGCAGTGATTTGTACTGATGATTTACCGGTAAAAATGGTCGCCCCTGGCTTTTCTGCCATAACGGTTAATCCATTTTTTGAAATAGTAAATATCACATCTTCCCGGGTTCCGGAAACCCACGTAATGGTATCTCCCGGCTGTGAGGCTTTTTCTGCTTCATAAAACCCTGCAACACTGTGTACCGATAGGTTTTTTGCCAATAGTACCGTCGTGATCTGTGCGGTAACCGCACATACGATTGCCAGTCTCTTTAACAGAATGTTCATTTCCTTATAAATGGATAAGCGTAAATCGTACCGTCTTCAAGTTCTGCGTTGAGTATATATTTCCCTGCTGCAACCCCCGAAAGATTGATGGAAAAGTCCGCCCCCAGTTCTGCTTTCCATACTTTTCCGGTATTGTCTATCAGTTGAATTCTGCGGATTTTGCCTGGCTCTGTCATTTCTATTCTGATCTTTTCTCCGGCAGGGTTTGGATAAAGGGTAAATGGTTTTTTCCGTAAATCGTTGCGGATGCCTGTGGGCCAGCCAAAGGTGATTTCGTAGATTTTGCGCCCTGTTCCGGAACTATTCCCATAGTCGAGTACAAACAGCTTTTGGCTATCCTGCAACACATCTATCGGGCGAATAAAGCCCGAAATCATTCGCGTTGCGCTCAGGCTGTCGTCATTGAGCAGCCGGATATGCAAAAGGTCGCGCCCGTCGCCTGAAAGCAGGTTGCCGCCATTGTTGTAGGACACCATAAACCCGTCTCCCCGAAAAGGGGCAGGAAGCAGGTCCAGTGTATCGAAGACCAGCCCGGTAGGACTTCTGTGCCCGGAGAAAGTGGTGATGGTAAGGCCGAGATTGGAGGCGTCCATTACCGCTCCGGTGATACTGTCTCTGAATTTGTCAGCATCAGGGCCGATGTTTTTGTACGGCTGTACAAAATCAATCCCCTCCGGCATCGCCGGAAAAAGCGTGTCAGGGTTGTAGTATCCCTGATTATTGGCTCCTGAGGGCAGGAGTTTGTCTGCTGTCGGGTCGTAATTTCCAAATTGTAAGGGATTGCGTTTTCCGCCGATCCACCATGGAAATCCGAGGTGAGTCCCTGCTTCAATCCGGTAAAAACCTTCCCCCACATCTCTGCGGTCGGAGTTGGAGCCGCCGTAAAGTGCGTGCCCTTTGTCCCATGCGAGGCAAAACATATGTCTCAGTCCTTCTGCGTAGAGATATCCGCTGGTTTGGAGCCAGGTACTGTCATTTTGGAGGATGATTTTTTGTGCAGGCGAAACGGGTATTTTCAGCAATTTTCCTCTGATTGGCTGGTCGCGAAGGCCCAGGGTATTGGGCACACCGGAGAGCTCGTGGACTTCGCCGGCATTGGTACGGGTTCCGCTGTGGAGATACAGATATTCGCCTCCGGGATCTACTGTCAGCTCGCTAAAGCGGTGATCGTTGAATGATTTTCCAAGAAAATAGGGGACAGATTCGACGATCGTCTCCCAGGGTCCCGCGGGCAAAGTTCCCTTCATGACGTAGCCAATCATGGTCGTATCCCCTTCCTGTACTACTGATCCGCAAATATAGATTTGATCCTGATGGATGGCCATTCCGGAAATGTATTCCAGACCGTGATCTTCGGGGTCAAACAACAGTTGTACTGAGCCGTTGTTTATTTCAAATATTTCGCCGTAAAGCGTGCTGTAAATGAGGTTGCCACCGGGGAGTTTTCCCAGCCTTACCGGCACTTCCTGAGTGGAAGGCAGGGAGACCAACGTTTTGATGGAAATGTCGGGGACGTGAACCACGGGGGCCTGTCCAGGCAATAATTTTCCCTGAAAAAAGGAAATCGCCAGCAGGAGAAGGGTGTAGATGCGGGTAGTGGTAATGAGTTTCATGGAAACAAGGTAGAAACTCCACGCAAAACTTTGTTATACCCTACCGCCTTTCTTCCTGCGCTTCCTCTAAATATATACGATATTCCTCCCTGACATATTTTTCTTACTAAAAAGGGGAGTGAATAAGCGGTATGGGTGTCGTTTCGGCGATCTTTTTTTCAAAAATTCCCGCTACGATTTTTTCCGTCTGATCTGGGAAATCTATCTGAATGCTCCTTCCTTCACAAACCCAATCGGTAAGATATGACAGGGTGAAGTTGTCAATTTTGGGTATGACATGCACGCCCAGTTCACGTAAAGCTGCGGCATTACACTGCTGTTCATATTGCCCTTTGATCGGGATACAAAACAACTTTTTACCCATATAGAGCGCTTCAGCCGGGGATTCAAATCCTGCACCGGTAAGCATGCCTTCACAGGTGATAAAACTTTCTACAAAATCCTGGTTGTTGACAGGCCGAACCAGAATATTTCTTATTTTTTCTGTTTTACGGGCGTATTTGGAAAAGATCTGCCATTCTACCTGAGGGATTTGTCCGAGAAGGGAAATCAGCCTTTCATCTCGTACCGCAGGCAGGTAAACGGTGTAATGGCCTTTGGATACCGGCTGGCTGTTGCGAATCTGTTCACGAATGACCGGGGTGTGAATAAAAGAATCATAACGAAGAAAATGAAAGCCGATGGCTTCATCTCCCGGTGCATAACTTTTTAGTACCCATTCGCCAAATGACTCTCTTTTTTCCGGCCTGGGGCATTTTTCAGACAAAAAAGAAGCCTGGTGTCCCATCGAAATACAGCGTACCCCCCGGATTTTGGCAGCCCAGGCAGTGACAGGCTCAAAGTCATTGATAATCAGGTCGTAGTCTTTGATAGGAAATTGTTGAATTTCCTTAAGCAGGCGAAAAGAAAAGTTTTCGCTGACTGTTTTGCCATAATGGATCCCTCCTTTTTGGTTGTAGGCAAAGGAGAATCCATGAAGTTTGTATTTGACGGGGTAGGGGAGTTGTACTTCACTTTTGGTACCACTGATCATGAGATCGAGGTGGCAGTGTGGTTGTAGCTGGGGGATAATGTCCCTGGCACGACTGATATGGCCGTTGCCGGTACCTTGAATCGCGTAAAGTACTTTCATATACACCAAAAGATTTTATGAAATGATCAGTTCTTTCTGCTGCGGGTGTTGTTTTGTCTCAAAAAAGGCATCATCAATTGCAGTGAGCAATTTTTCTCCGGGAGTCATATCTTCGAAGCGGAAAAGCGACCATTTGTTGTGGTGGTATTCGAGGGCAGTGAGGTTTTCGATCCAGTCTCCTGAGTTAAGATACGTAACTTTTCCTTCAGGTTTCACAATTTCCCGGATCTGCGGCTGATGGATATGACCGCAAATGACATATTCGTAGCCCTGATCGATGGCAAGCTCAGCTGCTATTTCTTCAAAATCACTGATATACTTAATGGCAGATTTTACACCATTTTTGATTTTTTTGGAAAATGACATTTTTCCACGGCCCAGTCTTGCCAGCGTCCAGTTTACAATACTGTTGAGGAAGATCAGGAAATCATATCCCACCGCGCCAAGTTTTGCCAGCCATTTGGCGTGTTTCATACTGGCATCAAAAATATCTCCGTGGAAGATCCAGGCTTTTCCTTCCGGGAGATCCAGGATTAATTTATCGCGAAGGTGGAAGGTACCCAGCGAAAAGTCAGAGAATTTGCGCAGCAATTCGTCGTGATTGCCTGTCAGGTAGTAAACCGGTACCCCCTTGCTGGTAAGGCGGATCACCTCCTTGATCACTGCCATATGAGATTTGGGCCAGTACCGTTTGCTAAACTGCCAGATGTCGATAATATCGCCGTTGAGAATCAGCATTCCCGGCTGAATGCTCTTGAGGTAGGTAATGATTTCTTCGGCCCGGCAGCCATAAGTACCGAGGTGAATATCAGACAAAACAACAATTTCAACTTTTCTTCTGCTCATGATGGGAATGGATAATCGTAAAAAAAGCTTCCCCGACCCGGAGATGGGTCAGGGAGCGTTGACATGCCACAAAGCTTGAGGAACTCTTTACAGCAAGTTGCTGAAGTATGAGATTTATGGAAGTCAGTTGGCACATGAAACTGTAATTCCTTTACCGTAAAATCTTCTCTGCAAAGATGAGGCAGTCATATTAACTCTGTATTATTCCAATCAAAAGGTTTCAAGTCCTTACTGTTAAGCGATCATTAGGGGAAAAATCATTTGCACGGCTATCCGGTAATGGTAAACAAAAACATGTCGATGTGGCACGATTGGAAAAATCAGGCATCAGGTATAGTGGTTCAGACCAACATAAGCATTAATTTGGCCGTTGAAATGAGAACCATTTAATCACATATCTCAATTTAATCAACCTATCAGTATGAAAAATCGAATTATTATTACCATGATTCTGGGCTTTGCCCTTTCTTTTACCACCATCAACACTTTACAGGCTCAGGCACATACAAAAGGGCAGGTCGGTATCACTGCAAATGTCGGCTACAGCCTTATCGGCGCGCTCTTTCAGGCAGCTTCAGTGGGTAGCGATCAGATAACTTCTATTCCTGTCGTATCAGGAATGGTAGATTTTGGAATTGCAGATCAGTTTAGTGTCGGTGCTGCAGTTTCCTATCAAAGTATTTCGATCAATGATGTGGATATTAACAGCAATAATGTCAAAAATACCCTTAGCTGTATGAATATCGGTATTCGTCCATTGTTCCACTTTGGCAATTCAGAGGAAGCTGATTTTTATGCAGGTATCCGGGTAGGATATACCCGCTGGAGTGCTTCGACCAACAGCTCAGACCCTGATTATGATCCACTGAATGTTTACAATACTCCTGGTCTCGTCAGTCTTCAGCCTATATTAGGGGGTACTTACTACTTCGGTCCTGTAGGTATCAATGGGGAAATAGGCATGGGTACTTACCTTGCCGCTCTGGGGGTAAAAGTCAGAATCTAAGTTTTGGAAAAAATATAACAAAAAAAGGCGCAGCAATGCGCCTTTTTTCGTATTGTCGGATATGGTAAGACGCGACTATTTTCTCAAAATGATCGAAGAAGCCGGTTATGCCCTGGCGCGAATCCTCGGCCTTCGCAAAGAAGGGCGTTATGAAGAGGCATTCGATCTGATCAATGATACGCTCAAAAGTTACTTCCCTTTTGACCGGGAATTGGTTCACCATACTTCCCCCGATGACCTGGGCGAATTTCTCGTCCATGAGCATAAACTCACCGAAGAACATCTGGCGTTGCTGGCGGATGTTCTCAGAGCCGAGGGCGATATTTGGTATGCGCGCGGCGAATGGGAAAATGCCAACAGCAGCCTGAGGCGTGCTCTGGCGCTGATTCAGTATCTGGACAATATTCACCCGGAAGAGTATTCATTTGACCGGGCCAACAAACTAGCAGAAATCAAGGCGAAACTGAAGGGGGAGACTCCGCCAGCAACTGACATTTAAAAATCATGTCCCGCGTCCACTTGATATCTTCGTAAGTACCATTTGCCGTCAGAAGTTCTTCAAGATGTTGCTCAAATGCAATGAGCGCGTCCTTATAGCGAGCCAATTCCAGAAAAATAAGCCCTTTTTCCCTGGTCAGCTCTATGGGTAAATGTACGGCGGATCTTTCTGCTTTCTGAATATAAGCCAGCGCCTCCAGATTACCGGTTGCCGTTTCCTGATACGTGCGCAAAAGCATAGCTTTGAGAAGATATACCTCGTCTGTCGTAATTCCGGCTGTGATTAACCTGTCCACTGCCTGTTCTGCATTTTTATATTCTCTCAATTCCCGAAAACGCCAGACCTCACGGGTAATGGCAGTAGCAATATTTCGGGTAAAAAGGAGGGTATCAGTTTGCCTGGAATCCGTGGGCAGGGTTTCCATAAATTTTTGGGCAAAATACTCGGCATATCGTTTTTCGTGTAGAGTTGCGGTTTGCTCATACCGGGTTCCTGAAGCCGCAAAACTGATAAAGTGATCGCCGACACTATGGCATACCATCCCGGCAAGTGCCTGTATCATTTCCCTTTCATTTTTGAATCCTGTAAGCCATGATATCGATGCCAGAATGGTTCCATCGGCATGTACAACGGGTTGTTCATAGTCCTGCAAAGTGATATATAACCGGAAATGCCTTTCAGGCCCTTTTAACGAGATCATGGGGCTGGGATGAATCTGGTCAAGGATTCTGCGGAAATAATCATCGAGATACGGGTCATGGAAAATTTGTTTCCATTCTTCCATCTGCTGCAACAGTCGCCGGGATTCTGTTTCCATACTATCTCTGCTTTTTTTTCTCCAGCCCTTCCCGATAAAGGCTTCACTGCTCATGAGAAACCACGCGCTTTCCCAAAATGTCAGATCGTCGGGTAAAAGTTGAACATTTTTGGCGAGAATCGTGATGGTATTTCCTTTTATAGCCGGGTCATCGAGGAAATAATGTATGGTGTCGCCAGGTATAATTTTGCCACTAAGGCTAATGGGCTCTTTCCTGATGGCCCGGATCGTAATGGTGTCCCCTTTGTTGAGATAATAAGAGATGTTTTTGAGTACGATCCCCTTTAATACCGGCTGACTGCACACGGGTGGAGCGGACATGGCCAGCAACAGAAGGAAAAACAGTAGATTTTTTTGCATGTGTTGTTCATTTTGGAAAGCTCAAAATCGCGAATTTTCAGCTTTTATGAATGTTGTGGCGAACAGGTGTAAGAGGGAACCTATCAACCGTGCAGGAAAAAGTAAAACGCGTGTCATCTCAGCCGCATAAGCGTGGATTCGTATGGCTATTCTTAACTAACACTCGTTTGGTTTACGTAATTTTTAAGAAAAGTCCTTCCTGGTTAGGAAATCCAAAATCTTATTGTCAATTTAGCGGCACGGAAATAACTCTTAGCTATGCGTTTATTCCTCCTGCATTCCCTGCTAAATCTACTCCGACTACGACTATCCCTTAGTTTGTAGTTGGGTAAGGAGTATTTCCGGTGAGCTTTCTTTAAATTTTCCATTAACACTTCGGTATAAACCCTTAATCCCACTGACATGAGTGATCGTGTTTACGTATTTGACACTACCCTCCGAGATGGCGAACAGGTGCCTGGTTGCCAGTTAAACACCATTGAAAAAATCGAGGTTGCAAAAGAACTGGAATTTCTGGGTGTGGATGTCCTGGAAGCGGGTTTTCCTATTTCCAGCCCTGGCGATTTTTTGTCTGTAACTGAGATTTCAAAGGCGATCAGCGAGCCGATTATCTGTGCCCTGACACGTGCCGTGGAGGCAGACATAGATTGTGCCGCAGATGCCCTGAAATATGCCAAAAGAAAGCGTATTCATACCGGAATAGGCAGCTCGGATATTCATATTTTCAATAAACTGAAAACTACCAGAGAAGATATCATCGAAAGAGCGATCCGCGCTACAAAATACGCCAAAAAATATGTGGAGGATGTGGAGTTTTACTGCGAAGATGCCGGAAGAGCAGACCTCGAATTCCTCGCCCGTATGGTCGAGGCGGTTATCGGTGCTGGGGCGACTGTGGTAAATATTCCCGATACTACCGGCTATTGCCTGCCTGAGCAGTACGGCGCCAAAATTAAGTATCTGATGGAAAATGTGTCCAATGTGCATAAGGCCATTCTTTCCGTCCATTGCCACAACGACCTCGGGATGGCGACTGCGAATACCATTGCCGGGTTATCCAATGGTGCCCGTCAGATGGAAGTAACGGTAAATGGAATCGGCGAACGAGCCGGGAACACTTCGCTCGAAGAAACAGCCATGATTCTTCGCAGCCACAGAGACCAACTGAATCTGGAAACCAATATCAATATCAAGCGCATTTATCCTACCAGCCGGCTGATCACACGTCTGATGCGGATGCCCGTACAGCCCAATAAAGCCATCGTAGGGCGCAATGCGTTTTCTCACTCCTCGGGCATTCACCAGGATGGGGTGCTCAAACATCGCGAAAATTACGAAATCATCAACCCGCAGGATGTCGGCGTTCCCGAATCGTCCATCATTCTTACGGCACGAAGCGGAAAAGCAGCTCTTGGCCATCGCCTGGATAAACTTGGGTTTACCATCACCAAGGATGAACTCGCCAAAATCTACGATGATTTTCTCGCCATCGCCGATCAGAAAAAAGAAGTGCAGGACGAAGACCTTTTCTCTCTCATGGGGGTTGAAAACGCCAACCGAATCCTTGAAATTGAAGCACTGGATATCCACTGTGGAAAAGGAAAACCTGCCCGCGCTCATGTAAGCATCAACCGCAACGGTACCATCCTCTACAATGAAGCTGAAGGCAATGGCCCGGTAGATGCCTTGATAAAAGCCATTGACCGGATCATGGATATCCCCGCAAAACTGGAAGAATACCTCGTGCAGGCCATCACTGGTGGAAGCGATGATATGGCGAAGGTACATATTCAGGTAAGCATGAATGGCATTTTTTATTATGGGTTTGGTTCAGATACAGATACGGTTTTTGCCACGGGAAAAGCTTATCTTGACGCACTAAACAAAATTTAACACTCAAAAACCAACAGCCAAAAGCCAACAGCCAAAAGCCAACAGCCAAAAGCCAAAAGCCAAAAGCCAACAGCCAACAGCCAACAGCCAACAGTAAATTAGAAATATTTGTGATGAGCAGAACATTATTTGATAAGATCTGGGACAGCCACGTCGTAACCCGGACAGAAGGAAGTCCGGATGTGCTGTATATCGACAGACATTTCATTCACGAGGTGACCAGCCCTCAGGCTTTTTCCGGTTTGCGGAAAAGGGGTATTCCCGTATTTCGTACCGGCCAGACCATTGCTACTGCTGATCACAATGTGCCAACCGAAAATCAGGATAAACCCATCAGCGAGCCGATGTCCCGGATGCAGGTAGACGCCCTGATCAACAATTGTAAAGAATTTGGCATCGATCTATATGGCCTTGGCCATCCCTTTCAGGGAATTGTTCATGTCATCGGGCCGGAACTGGGCATTACCCTGCCCGGTATGACCATTGTCTGTGGCGACAGTCATACCTCTACCCATGGTGCTTTGGGTGCGCTGGCATTTGGTATCGGAACGAGCGAAGTAGAACAGGTACTTGCCTCGCAAAGTATCCTAAAGGAAAAACCTGCCAGCATGCGTATCTCTATCGATGGCGAACTGGGCCCGGGTGTGACAGCCAAAGACGTGATCCTTTACATCATTTCGAAGATTTCTACTTCAGGCGGTACGGGTTATTTTGTGGAATATGCAGGTTCGGCGATTCGTGCGCTTTCCATGGAAGCGAGGATGACCATCTGCAACATGAGTATTGAGATGGGGGCAAGAGGGGGAATGATCGCCCCTGACCAGACGACCTATGATTATATTGAAGGCCGTGAATTTGCCCCAAAAGGAGCAGCATTTGCGAAGGCCGTCGAATACTGGAAAACACTTCCGACCGATGAGGGGGCGGTTTTCGACATGGAGTATCATTTCGATGCCGCAGATATTGAGCCTATGATTACTTACGGTACAAATCCTGCAATGGGCATCAGTATCTCGGCGAATATCCCCTCCATGGACGAAATGCCTTCTGAGAGTGACCGGCTGGCGCTGGAAAAATCGCTCAAATATATGGGGCTTGAAGCAGGCAGCCCAATGTTGGGAAAACCCGTGGATTATGTCTTCATCGGTAGCTGTACCAACAGCCGGATTGAAGATCTCCGGCAGGTCGCAGCCCTGGTCAAAGGCCGTAAAAAAGCCAGCCATGTGCAGGCGCTGATTGTTCCGGGCTCTCAACAGGTAAGGGCGCAGGCGCAGGCAGAAGGACTGGACAAAATCCTGGCTGATGCGGGCTTCTTTCTCCGCGACCCGGGTTGTTCTGCCTGTCTGGGGATGAACGAAGATAAAGTACCGGCAGGCAAATACTGTGTTTCTACCTCAAACCGCAATTTTGAAGGGAGACAAGGGCCTGGTGCGCGGACATTTCTCGCAAGTCCGCTGACTGCCGCAGCTACTGCAATTTTGGGCCGCATTGCTGATGCGAGAGAACTTTTATCCTGAATCTTTACTACTCTCTGACTCTTCTATATTATGAGCGGATTTGATAAACTTACTTCCACCATTGTACCACTGAAAATGGAGAATGTGGATACCGATCAGATTATTCCTGCCCGGTTTTTAAAAGCTACTACCCGTGAGGGGTTTGGACAGAATCTCTTTTGCGACTGGCGTTATGAAAAGGACGGCGGTTTGAAAGAAGGATTTGTCCTCAACGATCCCCGGTGGTCGGGGCAAATATTGGTGGCAGGTAAAAATTTTGGCTGCGGTTCCAGTCGTGAGCATGCTGCCTGGGCCCTGGCCGATTACGGATTTCGGGTGGTGGTTTCGAGCTTTTTTGCCGACATTTTTAAGGCTAATGCGCTCAACAATTTTCTGCTTCCGTTGCAGGTTTCCGACGATTTTCTGGAAGAAATATTTGCTCAGGCAGAAGAAGATAGTGAAACGCGCCTTACGGTGGACCTCGCTTCACAGGTTATTCGCATAGAAGCAACCGGGCGCGAAGCATCGTTTGACATCAATACATACAAAAAAGCCTGCCTGCTTCATGGATATGATGATATAGATTATCTCCTAAGTCAGAAAGAAAACATAGAAGCATTTGAAAAAAAGCATTTATTCCCCCAAATTTGAGGGATGAAAAAACGCATTGCAGTTCTGGCCGGGGATGGTATTGGTCCCGAAATTATCGCTGAAGCCCTCAAGGTGCTCCGCGCAGTTGAAAAGTCTTTTGGACATGAGTTTGATTTTGTCCCTGCCCTCGTAGGCGCCGCAGCAATTGATGCTACCGGCAATCCTTATCCGGCGGAGACGCATACGATTTGCCTTGAGGCAGATGCGATTTTGTTTGGCGCTATCGGCGACCCCAAATACGACAATGATCCCAATGCGAAAGTTCGCCCTGAGCAGGGGCTGCTTGCCATGCGCGGTGCTTTAGGGCTTTATGCCAATATTCGACCGGTAACTACTTTTCCGGCACTCATTGATGCCTCTCCGCTAAGACCCGAGATTGTCAGCAATGTAGATGTGATGATCATGCGGGAACTGATAGGCGGGATTTATTTTGGCAAACCCCGTGGTCGCTCCGAAGATGGAAATATCGCTTACGATACGTGTGTGTATGACCGGGAGGGGATTCTTCGGATTACCAGGCTGGCCTTTGCCTATGCGGAAAAACGACGCAAAAAAGTTACCATGGTTGACAAAGCCAATGTGCTTGCTACCAGCCGTTTATGGCGTGAAACGGTAAATGAATATGCCCAAAACCATCCTGATGTAGAGTATGACTGTATGTTTGTGGACAATGCCGCCATGCAACTCATCCGCAATCCGGGCTATTTTGATGTTCTCCTGACCGAAAACCTGTTTGGTGATATTCTCAGCGATGAAGCATCCGTGATCACAGGTTCACTGGGTATTTTGCCTTCGGCTTCTATCGGTGAAAAAACCTCCGTTTACGAACCCATTCACGGCTCTTACCCACAGGCAACCGGCAAAAATATCGCCAATCCGCTGGCAACGATTCTCTCAGCAGCGATGATGCTGGAATACGAATTTGATATGCAGGTCGAAGCGGCGTTGATACGAAAGGCCGTGGAAACTTCTATTTCCCAGAAATACACCACAGAAGATATCGCCAATGGCAAACAATCTACCAGTCAGGTTGGTGATTTTATTGTTGGTGAAATCAATAAGGCAGCTGTATTGATTAAGTAACTGCCAGTCTGAACGCATATTCAAAAGCCAAAGTATCGTTTACGAAAGACGTGCTTTGGCTTTTGCTTTTTGTCTGGCATTTTTTCTCCAAAGACGAATCATCAGCACGATACTCCCCCAGATCAGCAATCCCCATCCGGCAACCACCAGACCCACGGCAAGGACAGCCAGATCATTGCATGCCAGAACACAGGCGAGCGCACCAACAATATACCCCAGGAAAATAACCCCTACTACAATAAGTAATGTGAGCAAAATTTTGACAGCTACGGGCATTTCGTTTACAGATTTTCTGGCTTTTTGCAGTTTTTTTTGAAGCCAGGAAGGATTTTTTCCCGCAGTCTCAGAAAGAGTGTTGAATTCTTCTGAAAAACTTAACGTTTCCGGAGCGGAGCTTGCCGCATAGGCCTGATCAAATGCTGAGCCGTTCCAGTTTCCACCATATTTTACCGGAAACCGACTTCCCAGATAGCCGGAAACAGAGACAAAGATAAACATCATGGTAATGTGGAAAATGACCCATGAAGACGAATTGGGTGCTTTTCCTTTCCAGGCAATCCGAACGGCAATCGTACCGGCTAAAGCTGCAAGTGAAATCCATATTGGCCAGCCAGCTTCATACCAGCTTGTGCCAATGACAAACAATCCATAGAAAAAACCACCGAACCCCGCGATAAGGAATATTACGGAAATCAACCAGCGAGCCGCTGCCGGATGAGTATAGGCCCATGACCTGACAACAGACATGTCGTTGTGAGTAGGCATAACGATTATTTTTATAGTAGTAGTTTTACTTTCCGTACAAAATACCCAATAGATTGCCTAAAACCTATTTTCCTTTTTGGGGCTATTCATATCGGATTGCTTTTACCGGATCTGATTTGGCTGCCCGATAAGCCTGATAACTGGTAGTAATCAGCGTTATCGCTACCGTCAGAAGCAGCGAGCCTGCGAAAGTGGTTACTTTCAATCCTGTGTGGAATGCAAAGGCATTGAGCCAGTTGTAGGTTGCCAGCCACGATAAAATAAAGGCCACCGGCGCTGCAAAGGCTATCAGGATGACAAAGTCTTTGGTCAGCAAAAATACGATTTCCCTCTCTCCTGCGCCCACTACCTTGCGGATGCCGATTTCTCTGGTTCGCTGTTCTGCGGTAAAGGAAGCAAGACCCAGCAGTCCCAGGCAGGCAATCACGATAGTTAAGATTGTAAACAGGGTGAATATATCCCCCCGGCGCTGATCTTCTTCATATTGGGCATAAAAATCGTCATTGAGGAATTTGTACTCCAATGGCGTGTTGGGGAATACTTCATTCCACTGGCTTTCAATGTATGCGAGCGATTTATCGACATTTTCTTTCTGAAGGCGGACATGCGCAAAGTAGTTGTTTTTCCGGGGTAAAAACATCAGCGGCTCAATCGGACTGTACAGCCATTGTTGGTGAAAGTCTTTTACTACGCCAACCACATAGGAAAATGGGAGCGTATCTTCGGTGCCAAACTGTATTTTTTTCCCAATGGCATCATCCCATCCCATTCTTTTGACCATGGATTCATTTACCATGACCGCCTGAAAAGAGTCAGTTTTGATTTCCTCAGAAAAATTTCTCCCGGCTACGATCTCAATCCCGAGTGCCGGGAAATAATCATAATCCACACCGTAGTTGTCAACGCCCTTCTGATCCATTCCGCCTTCATTTTTCTCAACATTCCAGAGTAGTTTACCAAAACCGATACCAGGTGAGGAGGAAGCTGTCGCTGCGGCAATTATTTCCGGGCTTTGAAGCAGTTTTTCCTGTAGTACCATCCATTTCCTGCGGTTTTCATCATTTTTGAGTGTAAATCTGACTACCGGATCTTTGGTAAAACCGAGGTCTTTGTTTTGAAGATATTGCAGCTGGTCGAATACGATGCCCGTGCATACCAGTAGTCCCAGGGAAATAACAAACTGAAACCATACGAGAATTTTTCGGATGGTGAGATGGCCGGAACCTTTGGTAGCGTTGCCTTTCAGTACGAGTGAAGGCTGGAAAGAAGAAAGGAAAAAAGCGGGATAACTCCCTCCCACGATACCTGTTATCAGCAGAATACCCAGCAGGCTCAGCAAAATTCCGGGCTGAAGGATCTGATTAAAATCAAGAGACGTTCCCAGCACACGGTTCAGTCCGGGTAGAGAGACCTGAATAATAATGACACTCAGAATCATGGACAAAATGGCAATCAGGACGGATTCTGCGAGAAACTGCCCGATAATCTGACTGCGCTGAGAACCCAGCACCTTGCGGATACCTACTTCTTTGGCACGTTTGGCCGAACGGGCCGTCGCCAGGTTCATATAGTTGATACAGGCAATCAGCAGCATGAAAAAGCCCACAATGGCAAAAAGATAGATATAAGCGATTTCTCCGGTAGGTTCCGGTTCGCCCTCAAAATCTGATTTCAGGTGGATATCGGTGATGGGCAGTAATTCATAGACAATGGTGATCCCAAACTGATCGAAAATAGGCTTAACATTCTTTTCGATGACCTCGGGGAGTTTGGAAGCGAAGCTGACTGCTTCATCTTTGTTGTGCAGCAACACATACGTATAAATCCCAAAATTGCCCCACTGACCGGGCTCGGTGGGGAAATCTGCCGTTGATTCCGATATCATGGCAAAGGCACGGATATGGGAGTTTTTGGGCATGTCTTTATAAACACCCGTAATTTTCAGGCTTTTCTTCTCTCTGCCATCTGTTTGAAGCGTTTTGCCTATCGGATCGGTATCGCCGAATATTTTTTTTGCCATACTCTCCTGTATGACAATGGTGTTGGGTTCATCTAATGCATGCTCACTTTCCCCCGCAATGAAATCAAAAGAAAACACATCGAAGACGGTGCTGTCAACATAGAATACTTTTTCCTCCGTAAACTTCTGATCTTCATAAATGAGGACCGTTTCGCCATTTCCGGCAAAACGCACATACTGCTCGACTTCCGGGTAGATTTGTTTCAACTCAGGTCCAAGAGGAAACTGAGTCACCGACCAGTCAAACGCATCATCCGGTTCGGCGATATGGGAAGAAATCCGGAATATTCTTTCGTGGCGCAGATGGTGTTTATCAAAGCTTAACTCATGGGTAAGGTAGAGGAGAATAAACAACGAGGAAGAAACACCAATGGTCAATCCCAGCACATTCAGCAGGGTATAACCTTTTTGGCGAACGAAATTTCTGTACGCGGTAACGAGAAAGTTTCTGAGCATGATAGCGGAATTTGCGAATGAGACGAGGCAACAGCCCCGGAGGTTGCAGTGATCTTTCAAATACTACGGAGAAAATACTCATCCACATGAAATGAGGGCAAAAATCGCAACTTCGCCCGGTTTACATCCGCTGAATCACCATAGCGGAGGCGCCGCCGCCGCCGTTGCAGATGGCTGCAAGGCCGATTTCTCCACTGTTTTTGTGGAGTACACCGTTGAGCGTGGTGAGAATCCTCGCACCGGAGGCACCCAGGGGATGACCCAGCGCCACAGCTCCACCGTGGACATTGACTTTATTGGCGTCAATTTCCAGCATTTTCTGATAAGCCAGCGCAACGACAGCAAAGGCCTCATTTACTTCAAAATAATCAACATCACCCAGGGTCAGTCCTGCACGCTGAAGGGCTTTGGGAGTGGCGAGGGTAGGGGCGGTGGTAAACCATTCGGGTTCCTGGGCAGCGTCGGCAAAAGCGAGAATTCTGGCGACAGGTTTGAGTCCCAGTTCGTTTACCATTTTCTGACTTGCCAGAATAATCGCCGAAGCTCCGTCATTGATGGTGGAGGCATTGGCTGCGGTGACGGTTCCGTCTTTGGTAAATGCGGGCCGGAGGCCGGGGATTTTGTCGAAGAAGACCTTTTTATACTCTTCGTCCTGATTGACCAGTATCGGATCACCTTTGCGCTGAGGCACTTCTACGGGTACAATTTCATCTGTCAGGGCACCGGAATCCGTAGCTTTTGCTACACGTTTATAGGAGTTGATGGCGTATTCGTCCTGTTCTTCCCGGCTAATGTTGTGAACTTTGGCCGTATTGTCAGCGCATACGCCCATGGCCTGTTGGTTATAGACATCGGTCAGTCCGTCTTTGGCCAGACCGTCAATCAGCTGACCGTTGCCGTAGCCATAGCCGTAACGCGCATTGGGGAGGTAAAAGGGAACCTGGGACATATTTTCCATTCCACCGGCAACCATAATATCGCCATGGCCGAGCATAATGCTTTGAGCAGCCAGCATAACCGACTTCAAACCAGAGGAACAAACTTTATTGACGGTAGTGCAAGGCACATTGTTGCCAAGGCCGGCAAACAGCGCCGCCTGACGGGCAGGCGCCTGGCCCAGATTTGCCGAGCAAACATTTCCCATGTATACTTCATCAACCAGCGAAAAATCCACACCAGCCTTCGCCAGTGCACCTTTAATCGCTGCGGCACCCAGTTGAGTGGCAGAAACCGTAGAAAGCGAGCCACCAAAACTACCGATGGGCGTCCTTACAGCGGAAATGATATAAACTTCGTTCATGAGCGGGTTACTTTGAAATGATCGTAACTGCAAATATAACCTTATAAAAGCTTCCTCCCAAAAAATCAAAGTCCATTCGCCACAACCTCCGATTATTTTCGTAAATTAGAAACCACTAAACCAAAAATATGCGGACTGTACAGATAAAAGTGAGTGAAACCGACTTCCAAAAATATAATTTGGGAAATGGAGAAATCAAATTTACCGACTTGGTAGAACTGATTAGCCGTGAATATACCCGGAAAGCCCTATTGGAATGTAACGCAATTGCAGAGCAGGTTGGACTTTCCAGGATGACAATGGACGAAATCAACGCAGAAATAAAAGCTGTTAGGGATGCAAAAAATCATTCTTGATACCAATGTCGTCGTTTCTGCGCTGATTTCAAGTTCTATTCCGACCAAAATTCTGTATGATTTGGTGCTAACCCAAAAAGTGGAAACTTGCCTTTCAGACGAAGTATTTGCGGAATACATAGAAGTGCTGAACAGGGATAAGTTTACCAGATTTGCTAACTTTTAAGCGAAGGCTGAAGTAGTTTTGAATAAATTACGTGAAGTTTCTACCTTCTATCAAACAGATATAAAAGTTGAAGTTTTGACAGATACGAGCGATAACAAATTTTTGGAATTGGCCGCAATAAGTTCGGCAGACTATCTGATAACCGGAAACACGCTTGATTTTACAATAACTGAGTTTGAATATACAAAAATTTGGACACCAAGATAATATTGGGAAAACTTCGCACCCAAAGAATAAGAAAGGGTGTAAATCGCGGCCTGGCGGGCGGGAGCCTGGCCCAGGTTAGCAGAGCAGACATTTCCCATAAACACCTCATCCACAGCAGAAACATCCACACCAGCCTTCGCCAGTGCACCTTTAATCGCCGCCATGTGCGGGTTACTATGAAATGATCGTAACTGCAAATATAGGGGGGATTTCTGAAAGCACGTAAATATCTTCAATCGAGATCACCTCAAAAACACAAGTTTCACTTTTTTCTGATGAGAAAATTTTCCTTATTATTAAGGAGAATTATAGCTATTTATACAAAGAATAATGTGGTTTGCGAACCAGATTACAACGAAATAACCACGAATTCACGAATATGGATCGAATAGAAACTAAACTTTTCGCAAACCACTTTCCGCCTAGTATAATTCAGGCATGGCATGAAACCTTCGACCGGTAAAAATACAGAAGCGTATCTTCAGTCTCTGGAATCTCAATCTCCGGATGCTCCGGATTTCTACGTTCGGCAGAAGGATATGTTGGACCAACTCATTGACGAGCAGGGGTTACGGATCCGACGGGTGTATGTAGACAAGGAACTGGATTTGTTTTTGGTACTACTCAACAGTAAAAAGGTAATTAAACGTACGCTTTCTGATTTTCCCCGCCTGGCAAAGGCTGCAGAATCTGCCATATATCAGTATGAAACAGATGGGTTGGGTATTCATTGGCCAGAAATAGATGAGGATTTAAGCCTGAAAGGTTTTCTGGCTTACGAACTTGCGCATACAGATTTAAGCATACGCTCTTAATTGGAATTGCAACAAAAAAGTGGGCAGATTTCAAAGGGTTAATTAGTTGTCCCCTTCCCCTAAGCCACAACAGGTCTAAAGTAGAAATTCTGCTTTAAACCTTCTTCAACCTCCCCCTCAAAATCCAACCTATAACCACACGTTATATTCATATTCCCTCTCCTTGCTGGTATTACCAATATCACCTGGAATCATTCCAATAAAATTCGTACAATTACTTTCGGAATTATCAACTTATTGGGATAAACCACGAAGGTACTGTGTTGAGAAGCAAGGGAAATTTAAAAAAAAGTTATATCTTAGATATAGAGAAGTGGGTCAAAGACCGCACTATCTCGTGTAGTCCGGGCCTTGAGTCTGGACTACTTCCGTTTTAGGGGCTAGCTGTTGTTTGGGTGTATGTTTGGGTTGATATTTGGGATCATAGGGTCGGTCCGATTTCCATAAGGCATAGATTAAACAAAGGAGTTTGCGTTGTACGGCGACGAGGGCTTTTTTCGTAAGTCCGCCATTGCGCAGGAGGAGTCGCTGGTAGAGGGCAAATAAAGGGCCTTCTTTTTTTCGCAAATGTGCCAGGGCAGGCATATACATGGCCGTTCGCAGGCGGGCATTGCCTTGTTTGGAAATGCGGGTCTTCCCCGAGAGGGTACCGCTTTGGCGTTCAATGACATCATATCCGGCATACTTAGTCAGTTGCTTGGCGGACTGAATGGCACTAAACCCATCGGTCTCTGCAATGACGGTGGCCAGACTGATCCACCCCACACCGGGGAGCGAATGGAGAATCTGCTCAAACCGTTTACAAAGCTGGGAATCGGCACGTATGAGGGCCCTGATTTGGGCTTCAACGGTCCGGATTTCTTTGTGGGTTTGGGCGATTTTCCGTTTGAGGGAACGCACGATTTCCTTGATGGAATAGTGGGCATGTTTATAGGCGTGTAGTTGATTTTCCCATGCTACCCGACTCTCTACCAGGGTATTACGAAACCGAACCAACTGCCGAATCTCATGCAACTGCTCACTGACGGGTTGCCACTGTGTCAACTTACGATGCAGCGCCATCGAGGCCAGCCCTTTGGCATCTTCCTTGTCGGTTTTGGAATCATGCCCCAGGCTTTTGAGATAACTCTTCACCCGTTTGGCCAGCTCCAGACTGACATAATACCCCTGGCCATGGAAGAAATGCAAGAGGTTCTCGTGATAGACCCCTGTTACCTCCAGCAATAGCCTACATGGAATATCGGTATCCTTGCATTTGCTGGCTAGCCATGCTTGCGCAGCCTCAAAACCCGCCTTCGTATTTTGAAAGCTACGTGTAGCGATGATCTTCTCCTGCTCGGCTTCGGTCAATCCTTTGATACAAGCAGAAAAGGTGGCTTTGGACAGGTCGAAACCCACACCGTAACGAATCCAGGACTTTGTCATAGTAGTGTAATTGAAGGTGATACAAAGAATGAATCTCTCCCCTTGACTCTTCTCACCGTTTGATTCAGGATCGCAACTTCAGTCGTCCTTCCTACAGTACTGTTCAGCCTGAAGGAGAGAACCAGATAGGACTTTTCCTTTGTGTCAGTATCGGCTCGCTTGATCCGTACTCGGGCACAAATCGGCTTGCCTATCCGGCCTCATTCTTCTTTTAAGTACTCATCATTTCTTCTACTTTGCAAACATATGAGGGCACAAGGAAGTCTCAAGGGGCACAAAGCGCAGTTTCCTTGTGCCCTTTGTGAGGCCTTTGTGTCCCTGGTGGTTTCTGCCTCGCTTCGGAAAGATTACTTTCTCTCAATTACTTTATAATTCCGATTACTTTTGATCCCTCAGCGGGCAAACCCGATCTCGAATTTCGGTACGACCCAATGGGCAACCGGATGGTGAAAATTGTCAAATCCGGTGAAAAAAAAGAAGATAAGTGTTTCGGAATTTAGGAAATTCTTCTGAGTAATATAATTCCACTAAAAGTGGTCTAAAGAATTGGGGGAAGTACTATTTTCTACAATACCGAAAAGGGGGTATTAAAACAAATTGATAAGAAAGACCTACCCAATTATGGAATTAAATATATAGGCGATGAATGACAAATACGAAAACTGGATCTACGATCCCCAGCTGACCCACGGTAACTCCGTATTAATCTGTGATTTCGATGTGATTCAGATGGAAACTAAAGGGGTCGAAGTTTCCTTCCCTGTGTATGATGACGTAAATGAATTTGAACGGCAATATTTGACAGAATATTTGAGTATCGAAACAAGAAGATCTGAAAATCTCAAAATTGGATATTATGTCACTCGTTTACATGAAGGAATTCTATATGGCTTATCCTATGCCTATGATATTCTATTGAAGTATAGTGGTGAAACACCTAAGGGATTTCGTATTCTGATAAAACGCTATCCCAAAGGAACCGGAATTACCCATGACCTGCTAGCCTTTCTTTTTGCCAACCTGTTTTGGGAAAAGGTGAACTTCACTCCGCCTTTTCAGATCAAACAAGATACCGAAAGACAACGTTTTGTTTTTCCCGAAGCAAAAGAGCGGGTTCCCCTCGGAATTATTTGCTTGGCAGAAATTTATAAATACTTTACGAATGGTACACCAGAAGATGTAGCCTCCATTTATTCCTATTACAAGGATATCGAAAACAGTTATTTTGCAGAGTAGAGGATAATTCCTAAACAGGATAAATTATTTTTTAATTGTAAAGCGATATTCCTGCAAAAATTCCTTTCTATCTCAAAATCCAACCTATAACCACACGTTATACTCATATTCCCTCTCCTTTTCTTCCTTTCTGCCGATCAGTTCCTGTTGTATTATCCCCAACGGTATCTCGGCTAATCGGGCTGTTTTCTACTCCAACACCTGTGCACTTAATGCCGGCATTGTCAGGGCATTGTTTGTTTCCATGTTTTCTCCCGTCAGCAAATTCTTGTAATTCCCCGCAGGAATTGTCCCCGCCGGAATCACCTGCTCCTGCTCCGAGCGGTTGAACAATACATAGATTTCCTTGCCTTCGTAACTGCGTTTGTAGCCAAACAGTTGTTTCTCGTCATCGGCCAAAAGGTAGGTGATATTGCCTTTTACCAGGGCAAGATTGTTTTTTCGCAGGTGAATGAGTTGCTTGTAAAATGCAATCAGTGCTGTATCTGCTTTTACCTGGTCCACAGGTCTTTGTACGCCAGGCAGCGGGTGAACCACTTCGTCGTCAAAGGTAAGGTCTGGCCAGATCAATGGTTTGCGGCAGTCGGGATCGTCTGCCCCCCACATGCCCATTTCGTCGCCATTCCATATCTGCGGTGCGCCGATAAAGGTAAACTGGTGGATTAGCAACAGCTTCTGAAGCGCCAGCGTTTGTGCATCGGGTTTGTTGATTTTGTAACCGGGGTCGTCAGTGGCTTTTGCCTGGTATTTGTATTTGTTGGAGTTGTACAGCGAAGTCGAAAGCCGGGGTGCGTCATGGCTGGCGCTCATATTCATCATGGCGTAGAGCGATCCTTCCGGCACATTGTCGTTGAGCGCGGTAAGTGCCTGGGTCAGTTCTGTGGCGGTAATGGAATTGACCGGATGGCCGAAAAACTGCCGGGCAGCGCGATACCAGCGGTAGTTCATGATCGCATCAAATTTGTCTCCCTGCACAAATGGGCGGGGATCCATCAGGTCGTCGGGAAATTTTTGCCACCAGACTTCGCCTAGGAGGTAGGCTTCGGGATTGATTTTGCGGATTTCCTTTCTGTATTCCACCCAAAAACCCAGCGGAATTTCTGCCGCAACATCGAGCCTGAATCCATCCACTCCGTCAGATAGATCACCGTCTCCGTTGGGATCCAGCCATCGGGCAGAAACGTCATAAGTGTGTTGTTTGAATGCCTGGGAGGCGAGGTTGCCCTCAAAGGGAAACATCGTATCCTGCCCGATAATGGCCTTTTTGGCTTCCGCGAGGAAGGGAGAACCAAACCATCCTTTGAACTTAAATTCGTCTTCCGGGGTGTTGGGATCGTCGTAGGAAGTGATCTCGTACCAGTCCTTGTAAGGAGATTTTTCTCCATTTTTCCTCACATCTTCCAATGCCCAAAAATCTCTTCCAGTATGATTCCACGAATAGTCCATAATCACCCGTATGCCTCTGCGGTGGAGTTCTTTGACCAGTTCGACAAACATCTTATCCGCTCCGGTAAATTTCCAGGTGGAGGGATCTTCAGGCTTTTCTGTGGCCGCCAGTGCTTCATCCTCTTTGGGGCTGGGGCCAAAATTCCGGTCGATATGGTGGTAGTTGCGTGCATCGTATTTGTGCAGAGACGATGCATCGTTGAGGGGATTGAAAAAAATAGCGGTAACGCCCAGGTTCTGCAAATAGTCTAGCTGATCCATCACTCCCTGAAGGTCACCACCATACCGGCGGTACTGTATTTTGTATTGCAATCCCCATTCATTGTCTTTCAGGGAAGAAAAATATGGATCGGGTTTGTACCAGTCCCATCCCCAGGGCGTAATTTTCCAGTCTGCGGGAATCTTCTCCATCATGCCTCCCTGAATATCGTGGGGCGTGGGATCGTTGGAAGGGTCGCCGTTGCGAAATCTTTCGGGAAATATCTGGTACCAGACCGCTTCTTTGGCCCATTCGGGAACGGGAAAGGCCTCTGGTGTATGGGTTTGCGGTGATGGCGCATTGCAAGCCAATATAGCAACAGTAAACGCGAGTAGGGTAAGGGTAGTTCTAGGCATAGGATTCAATTATCCTACAAAAATAACGGAGTCAGGATAATATCCACACGTCGGTTAGCCATTCTTCCATTTAAAGTTCGGTTATCATAGTGCGGATTGTGCTGGCCGTTGTCGATGCGCCCGATTCTTTCGGGTGGAATCTGGTTTTGCCCCAGTTCATAAGTGACCACATCGCTTCGTTTTTCCGAAAGCCATTGGTTGTATTCTGCCCCGCCGATATTATCTGTATGGCTGGAAATGGAGATCTGATAATTGTCGAGATCGGGGACAGATTGTATAAATGCTTTAATTTCGGCAGCCTGCTCCGGATCGATATACGCACTTCCCCCACCAAAGAACACGCTTTTGATGTATTCAGTGTTTTGTGAAAAAACCAGCGGAATGGTTGCCAAAGCAATAAACAGAAGGATGATCCTTTTCATGGCGTCCGGATTTCTTTGTTAAAACAAAAGATAGTCACTATCCAAGAATTTTCAAAACAGCTCTACCCGTACGCTGTGGGATTTTCGTGTTGTGTTTGGTCGAAACGCCCCTCTGGGTCAGTTTAAAAAGCCAGTTCCTCCTCCACTTTTCCTCTTTGCAAAAGGAGACTTTTTTTCCTTCCCGCAATGTCCAGATGGACGATGTTTTTTTGTGAATCAAACACCTCCAGCAGCATGAGGTTTTTGACTTTTATGTTTTTAATGGCAGGTATATTTTTTCCTTCGAGATAACACCAGGTTACGTCAGGCAAAACTTCTTTTCCGAGGAATTCAAATTCAACGGGTTTTCCATTCACCGTAACCACCAATTTTTCCTTCAAATAATTCTGAACCTGAATGTCTGTTGTTTCTCCTGCGGTTTCCGGACTGTTGCCCTGCTTGATCAATGCCTGGTTGAGGTTGTCGGTGAATAATTTGATGGAAACTTCAAGTGATTGATTGTCAGTGTTGTAATCTATTTCTGTAACGCTGAGATAAAAGGGATGACTGGCTGCTGAAAGCAGAAAAAACAGAAGAAAAACGCTTGCAGTCATGACCAGGAATTTCATTCCGAAATATAATCATTTATCTTTGCCCCACGACCAAAACCCTTACATATGTCTCCATTTCTCTCCTATCTTACCCTGGGATTTCAACATATTTCGGATCTGGAAGGTTACGATCATATTCTGTTTCTCATCGCTTTATGTGCTGTTTACCGGCTATCGCAATGGAAAAATGTGTTGGTGATGGTAACTGCGTTTACGCTCGGTCATTCTCTTTCCCTGGGAATTGCCACCCTCACCCAACTGAATATGGGGCAGGAAATAACGCTGGGTGCAATCTCCTTCCAATTGTCGCAGGTGATTGAGTTTTTGATTCCGGTGACCATCTTTCTCACGGCGATCTCCAATGTTATCCGCAACCACGACGAACAACTTACGCCCGGCAAACAGCGGATTCAATACGTTGCAGCATCATTTTTTGGACTCATACATGGGCTGGGTTTCAGCAATTTTTTACAGACGATACTGGGCCGGGAGGAAAATTTGTTTTCCCCCCTGCTGGCATTTAATATAGGTCTCGAGCTTGGTCAGTTGATGATTGTCGCGTTGCTGATGATCATTACCTGGATTTTTTTGGATATCGGGAAAACCATTCACCGCGACTGGATTTTATTTGTCTCGGGTGCTGCTGCCGGAGTTGCGGTTATCCTGATGATTAATACAAAATTCTGGTAATAGATAAATCGTTTGATCCTCATAAAAAGTAGAATTGAAATGAAAAAAAACTGGTGGAAAGAAGGGGTGATCTATCAAATTTACCCCAGAAGTTTTTATGACTCAAATGGTGATGGGATTGGCGACCTGAACGGAATCCGGCAAAAGCTACCCTGGCTCAAACACCTGGGTGTGGACATTATCTGGCTCAGCCCGGTGTATCAGTCTCCCAATGATGACAATGGCTACGATATCAGCGACTATTATCAGATCATGGACGAGTTTGGGACAATGGATGATTTTGACCGGTTGCTGGAAGAAATTCACGGCATGGGCTTGCGACTGGTGATGGATCTGGTGGTAAATCACACCTCCGACGAGCATTTTTGGTTTCAGGAGTCCCGCAAATCCAAAGACAATCCCTACCGCGATTATTATATCTGGCGCCCTCCGGTAAATGGCGGCGTTCCCAATAACTGGAAATCATTTTTTAGTGGAGATGCCTGGGAAATGGATCCCGCTACCGGCGAATATTATCTCCACCTGTTTTCCCGGAAACAACCCGATCTCAATTGGGACAATCCCAAAGTAAGGGAGGAAGTGTACCAGTTGATGCGTTTTTGGCTGGACAAAGGTATCGACGGATTCCGTATGGATGTGATTCCTTTTATTTCCAAACCAGACGGACTTCCCGACAAAGACTGGGCAAAAATTCCCGACTACGGGGTAGCCTATGCCAACGGGCCCCGCGTTCACGAGTACCTTCAGGAAATGAACCGGGAAGTTATGCAACACTACGATATGATGACCATCGGCGAAGGGGTGGGTATCTCTGCCGAAAATGCCAACCTGTATGTGGGAAATGACAGGGGGGAACTGAATATGATTTTTCATTTCGACCATATGTTTATCGACCATGGTCCCAATGGAAGAATGGAGAAAAAAAACTACGAGCTCAAAGACTTTCTGGAAGTATTTGATCGCTGGGAAAATGCACTGGGAGAAAAAGGGTGGGGGAGTATTTACCTCGGAAATCACGACTTCCCCCGTATGGTTTCTCGTTTTGGCGATGCGGAAAATTTTTGGGAGCAGTCTGCAAAATTGCTGGCGGCACTGATATTTACCCGCAAAGGTACACCGGGGGTTTATCAGGGCGACGAAATCGGTCTTACCAATACCCCTTTTGTTTCCATTGATGAATATCGCGATATCGAAATTCTCAATGCATGGAGCGCGCTGAAAGCAAAGGGGGGAGACGAAAAAGCATTTCTCGATACAGCACTCACACAGGCGCGCGATCATGCACGTACACCTATGCAATGGGATGATTCGGAGAATGGCGGATTTTCAACTCATACGCCCTGGATACGCGTCAATCCAAACTATACCCATATCCATGCACAAGCACAGGCGAAGCAGGAAGGATCGGTATTTAATTTTTATCGCGAGATGATCAGCCTGCGGAAATCTCACCCGGTATGGGTATATGGCGATACAGAACTCATTGCTTCCGGGCATGAACAAGTGTATGCGTATAAGCGTTCGTATGAATCTGATTCATTTTTGGTGGTGCTCAATTTTTCGTCCCAACCTGTCAAACATGAGCTTTCGCGATACAAAGGAGCAGTTATCGTTTCCAATTACCCGGAAGAGGCGGTTTTAGGAGAATATCTCCAGCCATGGGAGGCGACGATTATACGCTTGAGCTAATCTTGCAGCTTTTTTTTGATACGGGCCAGAGCTTCGGGATCGTTGATGTTTGTCAGATCTTGTGGGTTTTGGGGAAAAATCAGATGAATAGTTGATTGGAGCAGAACTTTGCGCGGGCTTCGGTTTTGAGTAAAAAATACCGATTGGGCGGTTGGAAAAATGGCCGGTTCCCAAATGGCTGCCAATGGTTGGAGGTTTCCGCTTTCATCAGAAAAGACTGTGGCTGCCTTGGCTGGGTTACGCGCTGCGATCAGCTGGCGGATGGTTTCCACCTGGATCAGTGGCATATCACAGGCGAGTACAAGCCATGCAGATGTGGGATCTTTTTCAAAAGCCGAGAGGATCGCACCCAGTGGCCCCGTATCGGGGAAAATATCAACGATGCCGGGAAAATGCCCCAAATCCGGAAGCTGGTCTTCCCGGCAGGAAATATACACATCTGTAAGCCCTGCCTGTCTGAGTGTTTGATACAGACTGATTCGCAGCGGAAGACCGTGGAGGGGTAATAGTCCTTTGTCTTTCCCCATCCGGCTACTTTTTCCTCCGGCAAGTATCAGACCCTTTAAAGTTGTCATTCGCAGGTATTATTCCCTTCGAAAATCTTTTTTCCCGCCCGTTTTTTCGATGAGTTTTGTTTCCCGGATGATGATATCGTGGGAAAATGCCTTGCACATATCGTAAATGGTCAGCGCTGCGACGGAGGCTCCGGTCAGGGCTTCCATTTCTACTCCGGTTTTGGCAAAAACACGACTCGTGCAGTCAATGACAATTTCCTTCTGTTCATTTACCTCAATTTCTACTGAAACGTGATCCAGTCCGATAGGATGACAGAGGGGAATCAGTTCACCGGTTTTTTTTGCCGCCATAATACCTGCTATGATCGCTGTTTGGAAGACGGGCCCTTTGGGAACGACAATCTCTTTGCCTGAAAGTTTTTCCAGGATTTCTTCTCCAACCACAATGATCGTACGCGCTTTAGCGGTGCGCAGGGTGGCCGTTTTTTGCCCGACATCCACCATTGCCGGATTACCGGAATCATCGAGATGTGTAAATTTCTTCTGTGCCATACGGCAAAGTTAAGCCCTGTTGGTTAACTTTCCATCCCCAAGTGTTTAAACCATAGAAATGATGATTTCTGTAAAAGAAGCTGCCGAATCGATTTTGTCCTCCCCCATGTCATTGCCTGATGAAACCGTGAGTTTGCAGGAAGCCAACGGGCGCGTATTGAGGGAAAACATTACTGCAGACAGGGATTTTCCTCCCTTCGACCGGGTGATGATGGATGGAATAGCCATCAGTTATGAGACTTTTACCATGGGTTTGCGGGTGTTTCCGGTTCAGGAGACAATGGGGGCGGGAGCAACTGCCGTAAAACTCAACCATCCCGGCCATTGTATAGAAGTGATGACAGGCGCGGTTTTACCAGCCGGTACGGATACGGTGATTCGCTATGAAGATCTGGAATTCAACCGCACGGATGAACCACAGGTGGTAAAGATTATGATGGACAGGGTGCGTTTTGGGCAAAATGTTCATCGACAAGGATCTGACCAAAAAGCCGGAGATATATTGGTTGCGGCAGGCGAGAAGATCGGTCCGCCAGAGATCGGCGTAGCGGCTACTGTTGGCAAAACCCATTTGAAGGTAGCGGCATTCCCTCGGATAGCGATTATTTCGACCGGGGATGAAATCGTCAAAGTTGAAGAAACCCCGTTGGCCCATCAGATCAGATCTTCGAATGCAGAAGTGCTGATGGTTTCCCTGCTGGAAATGGGGATCAACAGCGACCGTTACCATCTGGCAGACAATGAGGAAGTGATTTACCGGGAACTCAGCAAAATACTTGAAAATTATGAGGTAATCATTCTTTCGGGGGGTGTTTCCAAAGGGAAATATGACTTTATCCCCGAAACGCTGGAAAAACACGGGGTAAAAAAACGTTTCCATCAGGTAAGCCAGCGGCCCGGAAAACCCTTTTGGTTTGGCGTAAAAGGCGACAACGAGCGCGTGGTATTTGCTTTGCCGGGAAACCCCGTTTCCACGTATGTCAACTTTCTTCGATACTTTCGGCCATGGATGAAAAAGAGCCTGGGCCTGTCAGAAGCGCAGCCATTCTACGCAACATTGGCTGAGGATTTTACCTTTGGTCCACCGCTGACTTTTTTCCTTCAGGTAAGGGTGGAGACAGGAGACGACGGCCATTTATTTGCGTTTCCCGACCCGGGAAACGGAAGCGGAGACCATGCCAGCCTGGTGAGAAGCAACGGATTTCTGGAGTTGCCGGCGGAGCGGAGCGAGTTTGTGGCGGGAGAAAGTTTTCCCCTGTGGCTTTATCGGGGATTGGCGGGGGGGAATGCTATTTAGCGGGGCGAAATTTCAATCACTTCCCCAACCTCACATTCGCCGGCGTAGTCGATGGTGAGGATTTGATCGCCGACCAATACCCGGACTTTGCCGGGTGCAGGTATGGCAATTACTTCTGCCCGAATCCGCTGCTGGCCTTCGGCTCCAAATAATGTTTCAGGTGTGCCCCGAAATTGTACTTTTCCTCTGTCGAGGACGATCACTTCATCTGCCAGCCGGGCAACTTCCCCCGGGTCATGGCTAATAATCAGGGTGGTGCAACCCAACCTTTCCTGAAATCTTTTGAGATCCTGCTGCAATTGCAACCGCAAAGGCCTGTCCAGCGCTGCCAGCGGCTCATCCAGCAACAAAATCTTTGGTTTACGCAAAAATGCCCGCGCCAGCGCAACCCGCTGCTGCTGTCCACCCGAAAGGGTAACTGGTCGCTGCTGTTCCAGCCCACGGAGATTCATCTCTTCGATGATGGCAGAAACTTCCGCTTTTGCGTGTTTTTTTTCTGCCGCAAAATGAAGATTCTGACTGACCGTCATATGGGGGAATAATCCATAGTCCTGAAAAACCATTCCCACCGACCGCTGCTGCGGTGGAAGGGAAATGTTCCGGCTGCTGTCATACCAGACCGCAGATTCTATGGTGATCTTTCCGCTTTCAGGCATCATCAGTCCGGCAATCATTCGCAGCAGGCTAGTTTTCCCCGCACCTGAAGGGCCCATGACTGCCAGTACTTTTCCTGCTTTCAGCGGAATATCGGTTTCCAACCGGTACTTCCCTCCCGGCCCATCAAGGGTTTTTATCAGATGAATGGATAACACGATGGGTCAGAATAAAGTAGTTCGTTTTTCCCTCGAAAAAATATATACGCCGGCCAGTAGGGCTGCTGAAATACCGAGCAATACCAGGGCATATTGGTCGGCCGCTGCGTAGTGCAGGGAGGTCATCTCTTCAAACAGTGCAATGGAGGCGACTTTGGTCTCCCCGGGTATGCTGCCGCCAATCATCAGTACAAGCCCAAATTCGCCCATCGTGTGGGCAAACGCCATCATGATTCCCGCGATGACCGAATTTCTGATATTGGGCAATAGCACCCTGCGATAAGTCTCCCATCGTGTTTTCCCCAGTGTAAATGCCGCATCTGTATAACTTTTGGGTAATCCTTCCAATGCAGAAATCACCGGATTGGCCAGAAAGGGCAGACTAAAGATTACTGACCCCAGCACGAGGCCTGCAAAACTGAATGCTACCCGAAAATGCAGCCATTCCCCCAATAGTTTTCCTGTAAATCCTTCCGGGCGAAAGGCGACCAGAAGATAGTATCCCAAAACTGTAGGGGGAAGTACCAATGGAAGACTGATCAGGGCTTTGGCCAATGGGCGGACTTTCGATCCGTGAAAATGCAGCAGGTAGATGATGGGAAACCCCAGCAATACCAAAATGACCGTGGTAATAACCGCTAATTTTACACTCAAATACAAAGGTAACCAGACCATGCGACAAAAGTAGGGATTAGTTATGAGTAGTTATATCTATACTCACAACTTTAAACTCTGTTCGCCGGTTGAGTTGTTTGTTTTCCCGGGTGTCATTGGGGGCTACGGGCTGTTGCTCTCCATATCCTTTTGCGATGAGTCTTTGGGGTTCGATACCAGCGGCGGTCAGATAATCGACTACTGATTTAGCCCGGTTGTCGGACAAAACGAGGTTGTAATCATCGGATGCGTCGCTATCTGTATGACCTGATATTTCGACCTTGAGGGTAGGGTTTTGTTGCATGATTTCGAGCATCCGGTCCAGCTCCTCTATCGATTCTGGTCTCAGGGTAGCCTTGTCCACATCGTAATAAATATTCTCCAGTACGATATGCGCCTCTGCTTCCAGCGGAAGCAGATAGATATCGTGGATTTTTCCCATTTCAGGGTCGCTTTGGCGAAGGGTGAGCTCCGAAACGTTAAAGAAATACCCTTTGGCGATGGTGCTAAACCGATAACCGCCATACGGAAGGCAGACTTCATAATGTCCGGCAGCATCTACCCGAAATTTTTTCACCCGGTTGCCGTCCTGATCCCTGATGACAATGCCTGCAAAGGGAATGTATTCACGGGTTTTGTCGTCAAAAACGGTTCCGCTGATACAAATATGGTTGGGAGGAACTTTCGTTTCCAGCTCGATATTTACGACCAGTCCGTCCGGATGGTGAGTTTCATTGAGGTCAAAATAGCGGAACTCATCGCGGTACCGGGGAAAAGTTGCGCTCGCTTCATATCCCTGGTCAAAGGGAAGCTCCTGGCGGTAATAGCCCTTTTCATCTGCAGTAATTTCGGTGATCCATTCTCCCAAACGATTTCTCAGCGTAACAATCGCACCGGGCAGGGGTCTGCGTGTGTCTTTGTCTCTGACCGTGCCATGAACAAATGCGCCTTTAGGCAGGGATAAATAAATATCGTGGGTAATGTCTTGTTCGGGAAATGTTACTTCTTCCTGATGCAGCGGAAAGCCTGGCGTTCGGACAATAAGGGTATAGGTTTTTTTAGGTTTGGGGCAGAACTGGTATTCGCCACTGGCATTGCTTCGGCTGGTTTCCAGGGTTTCTTCTTTGTAGCGGATGCTAATGGGGGCGAGGGGAATAATCTTCCCTGTTTCTTTGTTGTAGATTTTTCCCCGGATGCAGTATCTCGGCCCTTCTGCCGGGCGCTCGTCCGCAGAGATATTTCGGTGAATATTGATGTTTTGGTCGTTGATGGAGGCCGTTACAATATCGTCGTCTCCGTCTCCGTCAAAATCTGCGGCATCTATCCCTGCATTCCAGTTTCCTGATTTTAGCTCGATCCTTTCTCCGAATACCCCTTTCCCGTTATTGAGATGAAAGCTAATGGCGTGGTCTACGGTCGAACAGGTGACGATATCGGGATCGCCGTCGAGGTCAAAGTCCCGGATTACCAGGGCAAAGTTATGGTCTCCGGAAATGATTTCCTGCTCCCGCAGAAAAGAACCATCTCCCTTATTCAGGTGGATGCATAGTTTTTTGTCCATGTAAGACGCCGACGCGATGTCCAGTGTTCCGTCCTGATCCAAGTCGGCAAGTCCAAGGCCCCAGTTGGCCGCTCCCGAACGCAGTGACTGCGGATGGTGAAATTTTCCATTTCCTGCACTGAGATGATAATATACCCGGCCATCATCGCAACCCGCCACAATATCTGGCAGACCATCGCCATTGAGGTCTCCGGCTCTTACACTGCGGGGCTTGTCACCGGTATGTACAGGTACAGCCATTCCCAATTTTCCCTTTCCGTCGCCGTAGTGGATATTGACCGAATTGCCTGAAACACAGGCTACCAAAATGTCCTGATGGCCGTCCTGATTCATATCTGCGGCATATACATCATGGGCCATGACTCCGGTTGAAATAACCAACGGCTGCCCCATATTGCCTTTGCCGTCATTGAGCAAGATGCATAGTTTGCCCAACAAGGTTACAGCCGCAATGTCAGGCGCTCCATCTTCATTGGCATCGATAATGCAAACCGCGCGATTTTGGGGTTGAGTGGCAAAAGCCTGGTGAATGCCAAAATTGCCTTTGCCATCATTATAGTTGATATGAATTTTGCCATCTGTTTTTGATGCAGATATTACATCGGGATACCCGTCGCGGTTGATGTCCGCTGCGACAGTATTCCAGTTTTGTTCACCTGCCTGAAAACTATATACCGGGAGAAATACGGTATGCGAAATAAATATTGTACTATCTTCGCCAGAAAGATTAGAAACCTGAGACAACAGCTTTCCCGGCACAATGAATATATAAAGAAGAAATACCAGAGGCCAAAGCGGAAGGTGTAAGACTTTTTTTATCATAAGAAACTCATGAGTCTGCTTCTCAGCAATTACAATACTATGTATATTTTGAAAATTCGGGAGTTTAATATTTTCGTATGCCTTACATGTTTCAAAGAAGTTTTCTTTTTGTCTGTTTTCTGCTGATTTTTTCTGATGCAACTGCACAAACTATACCGCAGGATACCGTCCCCGCAAATGATACGATTTCTGTTAACATTCGGGAAATTGTCATTTCTGCCGGATATCTGGCCGGGCCCAATACCCCTGTAGCTTTTCATGATGTGTCTGTGGTGGATCTGGACAACAAAAATGCTGGCCAGGAACCCTCATTTCTGCTCAGTGAAACACCTGCGATCACGGTTTATTCTGATGCCGGAAGTGCGTATGGCTATGCATATTTTCGCCTCCGGGGCATCGATCAGACGAGGATCAATATGACACTCGACGGTGTGCCGCTCAATGAACCGGAAGATCAGGGGGTATATTTTTCCAACTATCCTGATTTCCTCAATTCTGTCGGTAAGATTCAGATTCAGCGCGGAATTGGCACTTCAAAAAACGGTAGTGCCAGTTATGGGGGAAGTCTGGCATTTTCTTCTCCGGATTTAAATGATTCTTCTCAGACGGTCATTGGTCTTACTCTGGGCTCTTTTAATATGTACCGGATGTTTGCAGAGCACAATTCCGGCATCAAAAACGGAAAAGGACTATATGTGCGCGGGTCATTTCTGCATGCAGATGGGTATAAGGAGCGTTCAGCCCATACTTCTGGTTCTTTGTTTTACAGCGCCGGGAAGTATGGGGAAAAGTACTCATTGAAACTCACCGGCTTTGCCGGGCAGCAGCGCAACGAACTTGCGTGGCTGGGCGTGTCGCTGGATATAATCAATCGTAATCCCCGTACCAATGGCAACGCCAATGAAAACGACCAGTTTACCCAGTCGCTTACCCAGTTACAGCATATCTGGTCGCCCACCCGGAGGAGTACATTTCGATCCAGCCTCTTTTACAATTATCTCAGGGGAAACTATGACTTCGACTACCTGAATTTTTTGGGAGAACCTTCCACGGAAGAATTATATAATTACGCATTTGAGTCCCATTTTGGAGGTTTTTTTTCCAACTACACCTTTGAGTCAGGTAATTTCCTCTGGACTACGGGCCTGCAGGTAAATCAGTACGCAAGAACTCACACAGGAAGTGAAAAAAGCCTGGGTGAATTGTATAAAAACACCGGGTATAAAAAAGATTTCAGTGCTTTTTCAAAAGTGGCTTATTCCTTCAGAAAATTTGTGGTCTATGGCGATGTACAAGGGCGTTCTACCCGTTTTGATTATAAAGGGAGTGTGGCGTTCCCGGGTATTTCGTGGCAGTTTTTGAATCCTAAAGCTGGCATTATTTGGAATGCAGGCCCTCATGTCAGCTTCTATTACAGCCTGGGCCGTACGGGGCGTGAACCTACGCGCAATGATATGTTTGCCGGTTCGGATGACCTTATGGCTGATAGTCTGGGAAATTATATCGCGGGTATTACTAACCCGGAGTTTGTTACTGATCACGAGTTGGGACTCCGGTTTTCCCGCGGCCGGCTGAAAGCCAGCCTCAATTTGTATTATATGGATTTTGAGAATGAGATTGTACTGGTGGGCGAATTTGGCCCCAATGGCCTTGCGCTGAGCAATAATGTCGACCAAAGCATACGTACAGGGATAGAGGCAGATATCGAATGGCGTCTTTTACAGTGGTTGAAAATGACGGGTAATATTTCATTAAACCGGAGTCTGATTCTGGAGCAGGCGATTCAATTTGTGCCGGTACTTACCCCCCGCCTGATTGTCAATCAGGAATGGGTATATGTCGGAAAACGTTTTGAGGCAGGCGTTTCCGGGCGTTATCAGAGTACTTCTTTTATTGACTTTGCCAATCAAAATGAAGTGGATGGGTATTTTCTGTTAAACTGTCGGGCAACATTTTCGTTAAAACAATGGAGTTTTACATTACTGGTCAACAATCTGACCAATACCCGGTACTTCAACAGTGGATATATCGATGTGGTGGGAACACCCCGATATTTTGTTCAGGCACCGGCCAACGTTGCGGGAATGATTCGTTTTTCTTTATAAGTGTCGCAAATGAAAAATTACCAACGCGCAATCAGACGGCATCACCGTGAGCGCCTTTTGCAAAAGCGGAAAAATTATTGGGGAAATGACCGGGTCCATGAAATCAAAGCCAATGTGATCAATACCCCTAAGCCATGCTCTTGTTTTATGTGTGGAAATCCGCGCAAATACTGGAATGAAAAGACGGTTCAGGAGCGTCGGTTTGCGCTGGACTGGGTTGCATGAAAAGGGCTGTCTTTTATATAAAAACAGCCCTTCGCGTTTGATAATGTATGATTGTGGAATGCCTTAGTTATGCTTTTTGCGGTAAATATTGCGGCTTGCGCGGTTTTGCCTGGCATTTAATACCGCTCTTTCTCCCGGGGTTACGGTTCCGTCTGACTTGGCGATTTTTTTCCCGCGATTGATTCTGCGTTGCTGTTTGGCAAGCGCCCGTGTTTCTGCCTTTGTCAGCGATCCCGATTGTACACCCTGCCTGATTCTTTTGGTCTGGTGAACCTGAGTATGTGTGACATGGGGGGTAGCGGTCTGAGCACTTGCGGTAAAAACAATACCACCAAAGAAAAGCAGCAGCGCAACAAGTTTGATTTTCATTGTAGTAAAATTAAGTGTTTGAAGTTGTTGTTACTGCTTGGATGGTTTTGCCTGGAAAAGGTTTAATCTGGCGACAGAATTTTTTACGGAATTATAAACTTATTGGGACATAGAATAGGCATCGATCACAAAGAAACCGCCAATGAGCGAAACTCTGCGAAACTCTGCGTGTACTTTGCGAAAATCTGCGTTTTACGTGTATTTATTTGTCTTTGACAAGTAAACATGGGGTTCACGCAGAGGACGCAAAGTACACGCAGAGGACGCAAAGTTTACGTATCTGCTAAGGCAGACGCAGCGTATTTTTGTCTACGCTTGCGTAATTTCCTGTCTGCCTTAGCAGATGCCGTTCCTTCATTCGAAAAATCCCTTTATCCCAATTACTTTATAATTCCGATTTTTTATTGTTCTTCAGACGGGGTAATTCCCGAAAGGGCAAACACGCCATTTACCAGTACTTTTTCTCCGGGTGAGATAATTTTAGGATTTTGTATTTCTATCCACGATTCGGTGACAATTCCCACGGTTATTTCCTTTTTAGTGAAACTCATATCGCTACCGGCGGCATCTCTGGTCGTCAGTATATAGTACCGTCCTTCATCTTCTATCACTGCTTTGGCCGGAAGTGCAGCGGCTGTTTTGTTGCTCACGATAATGTCTGCTTCTACAAACATTCCTGTTACGAGGTTATGTTTTTCTTCTTTCAAATGACCGTGAACCGGTACCGTTCTCTTCTCATCGTGAATAGCTCTGCCTACCCTGTGTACCGTTGCTTCATAGGTTTCTTTGCCGGCCCCGGGTATTCGGAAAATAATTTCCTGTTCTTCTTTTACCTGAAGAATATCTTTTTCAAAAACCTGTAATTCTACATGGATATGGTCCACATTGGTGATTTCCAGGACGATGTCTGATGCTGCGACAAACTGTCCCTTATTGACATATATGCCCGTAATACTCCCCGATATCGGCGCATAGAGATTTACCCGTGAAGTCATATTGTCAGGCTGAATTTTTTCCGGATCGATATTGAGCATTTTGAGTTTTTCGCCCAGTCCTGAAAAGGTGGCTTCCAGCGTTTTGTAATCACTTTCTGCTTTCAGAAAATTCTTTTGAGAAGCGATATTCTCCGAAGAAAGTGTCTGCTGCCTTTCGTATTCTGAACGTAAATATTTTCTTTGCTCGCGCACTTCCAGATACTCCTGCTGTAACTGAATATAGGCAGGGTTGACCAACGTCATCAGAACTTGTCCTTTTTGTACGCGGTCTCCTTCGAGCAGGTCTATTTTTTCCACATACCCTTCCATAAATACGCTGAGTTTCGCCAGATTGCTCGGCGGCACGTCGATATATCCGTTGGCCTGAATTGCCTGTGGGAAATCGTAAGTGGTCAATTCTCCCAGGGTCATACCCGAAGTTGAAAACTGTTCGCGCGATACGCTGAGCAGGTTTTTGTTTTCGGGAATAGTGATCACAACATCTTCCGCAGCATCGGGTTGCTGTTGTGCCGTTTTACAGGAGGGAAAAAAGCTGCTGCCAAGAGCAGAAAGTAAGATGAATTTATATATTCGATTCATAATCTGAGGATTAGCGGGTGATGTAGGTGAGTTCCAGTACAGTTTGATTGTATTTATTGAGATTTTCCAGCCAGTTGAGTTCTATATCACTGGCATTTTCAAGGCTTTGGATATAGAGCAGGAAATTGATTTCCCCTTCGCGGAAACTGCGCTCTGCTGTTTTGATGAGTTCTGATGAAAGGGTCTTTCCTTTCTCTTCGTAGTAGCGGATAGCTTCGGAATATTTCTGACTTTCTGCTTCGAGTTGCCGCATGCGGGTATCCAACTGCCGGGCGTAACTGTCTGCATTGTTTACGGCGATTTCCCTGTCAAATGAAGCGGAAGCAAGCCTTGCTTTTTGTGCGCCGGGCAAGAGGGGAACAGCAATTCCAATCCTTACTCCCTGATACAGGCGGGAATTGGGCTGGGTATTGGTTCCCTGGAAATATTCCAACTGGAAATCGGGCAGAAACCGGTTCTTTTCCAGTTTCCATAGGGCGTCTGCTTTTTGCCGGGCCTGAGAGAAGTAGTTGATTCCCGGGTGTTCTGACAGATCATTGACGGGGGAGGAAACTTTTGTCAATTGATTTTCTTCGACCGTAAAAAACTCATTGGTTTCCATTAGCCGCATCAATTCCCGGCTGGCGATTTCAATATCGCTTTCTGTTTGCCGGAGAAGCGTCTGCAACTGGTTTCTTTTGGCTTCGGCAGTTACTTTTTCGAGGTAATTGGTTTCTCCGGTCTCAAACCGACGGTTGGCAGCGTGTACAAAATCGCCGTAAAGGCTGTCGAGATAGGTGTAGATTTTCAGTTTATGTTTGGCAAATACGATCTGATAATAGGCCTGCGCCACCTGTCTCTTCAACTGAATCTCCATGATCCTGTATTGCTGTCCCTGCATTTCAGCCTGGTTTTCATTCACGCGTTTTTGGGCGGAATATACAGTTGGAAACTGAAGGGTTTGCTGAATGCCCCAAACCTGAATCGCAAATCCGTTTTCGGCGATATTATTCTGGTCGAAGTTGTAAAACAGCCCGGTTTTATCGATATCCCAGGCGGTTTTGATCAGGGATTGGGCCTGCTGACTTTTCAGCCCTTCTGCTTTGAGGGCGGTGTTATTCTCAATGGCTGTCCCAATGGCTGTCTCCAGATTGATGACGGGTGTTTGTCCAAAAGAGGCTGCCGGGCCTAATAACATCAGGCCAATCACAACGGCTACTGCTGTATGCTGGGGTGTTTTTGATCGGTTTTTTCGAGGTTTGATTTCTGTGTCAAACAGTGCGTAAAGCACAGGCAAGACAATGAGCGTAAGGAAGGTCGCCGATACCAGCCCGCCAATCACAACCGTAGCCAGTGGCCGTTGTACCTCTGCACCTGCCGAAGACGAAATGGCCATAGGGAAAAAACCAAGGGCCGCCGCCGCCGCGGTGAGCATTACCGGTCGTAACCTTTCTGTAGTTCCACGGAGAATGCGTTTGTTAATATTTTTTACGCCGTGACTTTTGAGCTCTTTAAAATGTTCGATCAATACCAATCCGTTTAACACCGCAATCCCAAACAAGGCAATAAATCCTACACCCGCAGAGATACTGAAAGGCAATCCTCTGGCCCACAAAAGTACGATTCCGCCGATGGCTGACAGAGGAATCGCGGAATAGACCATTAATGCTTCTTTGAGCGAACTGAAGGCAAAGTGCAGCATGATCAGAATCAGCAACATCGCTACGGGTACGGCAATGGTCAGACGGGCTTTGGCAGAGCGAAGGTTTTCAAACTGTCCGCCATAGGAAATATGATAACCTGAAGGTAATTGTATCTGGGTTTCGATCAGTTGCTGAACATCTTTTACCACAGACTCCATATCCCGGTTTCTGACGTTGATGCCTACTACTATCCGCCGCCGGGTATTGTCTCTGGAAATTCTGGCGGGGCCTTTGGAGTAAAATATATCAGCTACTTCCTGAAGCGGAATCTGTTGCCCGTCGGGCAGGGTAACGTAGAGATTTTTCAGATCCTGAAGATTTTTCCGAAAATCTTCGCCCAGCTTGATTACGAGGTCAAATCGTTTTTCTCCTTCGAAGATACTTCCCGCAGTGACCCCTGCGAAAGCCATTGAAACCACCTGGTTCATATCCGCAGCATTGAGCCCGTAACGGGCGAGTTTCCCGCGGTCGTAAACTACCCGCATCTGTGGCAGGCCTTCGATTTTTTCTACAGAAATGTCGGAAGCGCCTTCCACGTGCTGGATAAGGTTTCTGATTTCTTCTGCCTTACTGCTAAGAACGGTCAGATCTTCACCAAAAATTTTAATCGCCACGTCTGCACGTACCCCGGTGATCAGTTCGTTGAACCGCATCTCAATCGGTTGGGTAAATTCGTACTCCACACCTGGAATGATTGACAAGGCTTCTTTGAATTTGTCCGCCAGCTCGTCTTTGCTGGTAGCTGACACCCATTCGGCTTTGGGTTTGAGTTTGATGATCACATCTGACTCTTCCATGGACATGGGGTCAGTGGGAACCTCCGCCGCACCGATCCGGCTTACGACCTGCTCTACTTCAGGAAAATTGTCCAATAATATCTGTTCAATCCGCGTGGTAGTGGCAATGGTCTCGCTGAGTGAAGTCCCTGTTTTTAATACGGGCTGAATCACAAAGTCTCCCTCATCAAGGGTTGGTACAAATTCGCCTCCCATTCGGCTGAAAAGTAAGATAGCGAGGATAAACAGTATGCCTGCGACAGAAAGTACTAATTTTTTATAGCGTAGGGCAAACACTATCGTTGGTTTGTATAAGCGCGTCGCTAAGGCCATCAGTTTGTCCGAGAATGTGCGTTTTTCACTAATAACCGGACGAAGAAATATGGAGGCAATGACCGGTACATAAGTGAAACAAAATATCATGGCTCCCACCAGCGCAAAACAGAATGTCATGGCCATGGGTTTGAACATTTTTCCTTCTACCCCGCTCAAGGAGAGAATGGGGATAAAAACAAGTACGATAATCAATTGGCCGAAAACTGCAGAATGCATCATTTTGCTTGCTCCCTGAAGCGTAATACGGTCGATGACTGTCTGGCGGTCTTCGGGATCAATATTGATCAGTTCTTTTCCCCTCCGGGTGATCTGAAATGCGATAAACTCTACAATAATGACGGCTCCGTCGATGATAATCCCGAAGTCGATGGCGCCCAGGCTCATGAGGTTGGCATCTACCCCAAATATATACATCATGCTGAGAGCAAACAGAAGACAAAGCGGGATGACAGAAGCGACGACCAGTCCGGAACGGAAATTTCCAAGAAGCAACACCACCACAAAAACCACAATTAAAAAGCCCAGAATCAGGTTCTCTGCAACTGTAAATGTCGTTTTCCCGATCAGTTCACTTCTTTCCAGAAATGGGTTGATATAAATTCCTTCCGGCAGTGTTTTTTGTACTTCTGCGACTCTTTCCTTCACTGCTTCAATTACCTGTTTGGAATTGGCGTCCTTGAGCATCATGACTTGTCCCAGGACTTTTTCTCCCTGTCCGTTTCCGGTAATTGCCCCAAACCGCGTAGCGTACCCATCGTGGACTTTGCCGACATCGTGAATCAGGACAGGGACGCCGTTGATCTGTTTGATGACAATGTTTTCGATATCAGCTGCAGATTTTGCCAGCCCTTCCCCGCGAATGAAAAATGCTTCCTGGCCTTTCTCGATATATCCGCCTCCGGCAATGCTGTTGTTTTTTTCGAGTGCATCAAAGACTTCTGTTACAGAGATGTTTAATCCCCGGAGTTGTCCGGGGTCAATCGCAACTTCATATTGTTTGAGAAACCCGCCCCAGGTATTGACTTCAACAACACCGGGAATTCCTGATAATTGTCTTTTTACGACCCAGTCCTGAATCGTGCGGAGGTCCATGGCTGAATACACGGAATCATACCCCGGTTTTGTGTCAATGACATATTGGTACACTTCTCCAAGTCCGGTCGTGATCGGCCCCATAAATGGTGTCCCAAATCCGGTAGGAATTTTTTCCATTGCGCTCTGGATCTTTTCTGCAATCAACTGACGGGGGAGGTAGGTGCCCAGATTGTCGTCAAATACAATGGTTACGACCGAAAGCCCGAATTTGGAAACAGATCGAATTTCTGCCACGCCGGGGAGATTGGCCATTTCCAGTTCGACCGGGTAGGTGAGAAACTGTTCTACATCCTGAGTGGAAAGATTTCGGGATGTAGTGATGACCTGTACCTGGTTGTTGGTGACATCGGGTACAGCACCAATCGGTATTTGCGTCAGGGAATAAACACCGAAAGCAACTACAGAAAGCGTAAACAGAATAATGATAAGCTTATTCCGGATACTGAAAGAAATGATTTTCTCTGACATTTGACTGATTTTAAGAATGACACAAACCTAAGGATTGAATGCTTAAGACATACTCCGGTTTTCCTTAAAGTTTCCTTAAAATTATGATTGGGAAGGGTAGGGGATTTTTATTCGCACGGTAGTTCCTTTTTCTTTTTGGCTTTCCATTGTAATCTGTATTTGCAATAAATCGCACATTCTTCTGACAATAGAAAGACCCAGCCCCGCTCCTTTTATCTGTGGATGGCGCAGGGAATCAGACCGGTAAAAGCGTTCAAAAATTTTAGTAAGTTCTTCCTGACTCAGGCTTTCCCCTGTATTGTGAATGGTAAACCCCACGCCATCAGTCTGTTTGCCGAGGTGGATGGTTACAGTTCCTTCCGAAGGTGCGTATTTTACGGCATTGGAGACGAGGTTTTCCATGATAATGTCCATCATATAGGGATCTGAAAATATCTCTATCCGCTGATTGACAACCATGTTTATCCTGAGCTGGTTTTGGTGAATGGTATTTTGCTGCCTGAGAAGAACCTGCTCCAGTAATTCTGTCATATCAAAACTTCTATAGTCCAGGGCAGCTTTCTGGCTTTCAAACCGGGCCAGCAGGAGGAGCTGGTCAACCAGATGATTCATTCGGTCGATTTCCTCGATGACATATTGTACTTTGGCGATATAGGCTTCCGGTTCTCTGGGTTTTCGGATCAGTACTTCTAGGTTTCCTTTTATGACAGCCAGCGGGGTGCGGAGTTCGTGAGAAGCATCTGCGGTAAATTGTTTTTCCCGTTCTACAGCCTGCTGAATGCGGTCAAGCAAGTCATTGATGGTAATGACCAGCGTGTGGAGTTCATCTTCGTTTTTGGGGGTGCGTATCCGTTCGCTGAGATTTTCCTTTGTGATTTTGCTGGCTGTGTGGATGATGCCCGTGACCGGACTAATACTTTTTCCAGCAATGAACCGGGCAATCAGAAAGAGGATAATAAGTACAACGGGAAAGGCAATCAATAATACCCTTTTCAGATTCAGGAGAACCATCTGGGAGTCTTCCAGCGACATGGCTACAAGCAGGTAACCGTACACCTGTCCGTTCTTTTTCATGGACATCTGCACTTGGCGTATCGCTTTGCCCGATAGCATTGTATTATAAAACGCGCCTTCAGATTTCCCGGGCATATAGACCAGTACCCCATCTTTCAGGTTTGGCGATTTGTCCACGAGCTTACCCGTGCGGTCGGTTACCTGTACAAATACAGGATTCACCTCAATGGCCCTGTGTTCGCGTTCCATCCATTCGCCTTTGTCTTTAAAAACAGGTTTTTCGTCCACGATCAGCAACTCTCCAAAATGTTTATTCGCCTCAAAGGCGATGTCATTGTTGAGGTGAAGAAATACCGTGGTACGCACGATAAAATAGGTGATAAAAAATACCACTGCGACGACCGTGGCCGTGCTGATGATAAACCAGGTAGCTACCCGGTTTTGAAATGACAGGCTCATAATTCTTTGGCTATATACCCCACACCCCTGATGGTCTGGATATAATCTTCATCTTTTTCCAGCTTCAGTTTTTTTCGGAGAGAATTGATATAAACATCTATTACCCCGGTATTGTATTCGAAATGGATGTCCCAGACACTTTCGATGATACGGGTACGGCGGCATACTTTGCCTTTATTTCGAATAAGATATTCAAGAAGGGCAAATTCTTTTTGTGTCAGGGGAACCTCTTCTCCGTCTTTGCGCACCTGGTGCGCCTGGATGTCCATAAGGATAGGCCCGAGAGAAAGCTGGTGGTTTTCTCCCCTTAGTGTGCGAAATTGGACTCTGATCCGCTCCAGGAGTTCGTCAAAACTGAATGGTTTGCGGATATAATCGTTGGCTCCGGCCTGCAAACCGAAAATCGTATCCTGTACGGTATCACGGGCCGTAAGGAAAATGACCGGCGTCTGATGGTTGTGTTGGCGAAACTGACGACATACTTCAATGCCGCTAAGACCGGGCAACATCCAGTCTACCAGCAACAGATCATAATCTTCCGTCAGGGCTTTTTCCAGTCCTGTATTCCCGTCAATGGCAGTATCCACCACATAGGACTCTTCTTCCAGTCCCTGTCGTAAAAAATTGAGAATGCCCGGCTCGTCTTCTATGATCAATATTCGCATAGCCATTTTGCCTGAAAGTTAGCAAACTGGCATCACAGGATCGCAAAAATTTGCCTTAAGATTGTCTTAAAAAACAGTGTATGTCAGCGAAATGCCTGCATTCCAGCCTGTACCATTGATAGGGTTTTCGGCCTGAAAGGAGGCGCCGTTGTCATCTTCCACAGTACTAAAATTGGTGTAGCGGTAGAGTACGGTACCGTGAACGGCAAATCGTTCGGTCCAGTAAAAGGCTGCACCGCCACCAACCTGAAAGTTGCCAATATCACCCTGAAAACGGGCATTGGTTGTTTCAAACGTGACAGGAATTACGCCAGCGTCAGATACATTCAGCGTAGCCAGTGGAATCCATCCCGCTTGAATGAACGGCTGCAGTCTGAGATTTTTAAAGAAATACTTTTTCATATTGATGCTCAGCATCGTATTGGTGGCATCACCGCTAATATTCAGCCATTTCCCCTCGTGATTATAACTGGTGTAGTTGATCTCGATGGAACCGTCTTTGCCGCGATACCCCAGACTGCCGCCGATACCCGTGGCTGGGCTGAGCTCCGGAACAGAGAATGCGGTAAATGGGGCAGACGTGCCAACAAAGATGGAGGATCCGTTAAAACCCTCGGGATTAAAATTGTTGTTGGTTACATTAATGCCGATGAAAATACCTTTTTTAGCTTTTTGCGCATGGAGACCTGAAAAAATGAAGATGGTCATAACGGAAAAAACCATCAGACGAAGCATTGGTTGTATTTTTTTCATTTTACGTATGGTTTGGTTCATTAGCTTTTTATTCTGATTCAACGAATAAAAACAGATTTTATCAAAAAAACCTAAAAATCCGTATCTTTCGTACCATGAGTGCAGAAGATCAATACATATTAACGATCGACCATTTATTACGCCAGCTTTCTGATCTTCAGAAGGAACTGGAAAATAATAATTGTTCTGAGCGACAGAAAAATATTGAGCGCTCAATTAAACAAAAAGAGAAGAGGTTGGAACATTTGATTCCTTATAAATTCAGGGTAGAACTAAAAAATCTCTGCCAGAAAGCCGGTGTAAGCGGAGACTTTATTAGCTAAGGGTTTGACAGGTAAAATAATAACGCTATTTTAACCTCTTTATCCAGTCAGAAAAAAAATCGCACGTGGAAATATTAGGTATTGATATTGGCGGCTCAGGTATCAAAGGGGCAATTGTAAACATCACCACCGGGCAGCTTACTTCGGAAAGGATTCGGTATGCCACTCCTGACCCTTCTACTCCCAAAGCCGTAGCCAAAACTGTGGCTAAACTTGCTGAACATTTTCATTGGAAGGGATTAATTGGTTGTGGTTTTCCTTCAGTCATTCAAAAAGGGAAAGTGCTCACTGCCGCTAATATCGATAAAAAATGGGTAGATATTCGCGTGGAGGCGTTGTTTGAGGAAGCGACGGATTGCCTCGTAAAGGTGGTCAATGACGCTGATGCCGCAGGTCTGGCGGAAGCGACCTTTGGCGCAGGACGGGGAATTGAAGGCCTGGCAATCCTGCTTACGGTCGGCACGGGTATCGGTAGTGCATTTATTCAGGATGGGCAGCTCGTGCCCAATTCGGAGCTGGGACACCTGCGGTTTAAAGGCGGGATCGCTGAACACTACGCCTCCGACGCTGCCCGTAAAAAATACGAGCTTTCCTGGCATGTATGGGGGAAACGATTCAATGAATATCTCAACTACGTCAACAGCCTGTTTTACCCCGATGTGATTATTCTCGGTGGAGGTGCCAGTAAAAAGTACGACAAATTTGAAGACGTTATTGACGTGCCAACTACCGTCACTACTGCAAAACTCCTCAACCAGGCCGGAATTATTGGTGCCGCAATGTCTGCAAAGTCATTGGTGAAAAATCACCTCCACAATTAGTTGGAAGTACTTTCTTCCAATACCTGAAAGGGATCTGTACCGCCGGTGAGTTCCTGTAAATGGGCTGCCGCCTGCAAGTCTTCAATTTTAAGGATCACCCCTGCCGTGGCTTTGTGAATAGTCGCAATTTTGGCACCGGTAACCAATGTTTCCCACCCTTCCCAGGTAAAGGATATCCCTCCTACGGGCAGGATTTTTACCCATATCTTCCATTCGGTAGGTAACCCTGTACTATCTGCAAACCATACGTAGGAATCGCCGGGTGTGGCACCTCCGCTCTGATAGGTAATCATAACGCCTGTGCGGCCATCTTTGACCTTTACCAGCGATCGCACGGTTCCCGGGTCGTAAAGTTTGCAAAGGGGATTTAGCCAGAATGCATCATTTACCCAGCGAAGCCAGGCCTCATGTACGGCCTTTTCGGCTTTTTTTCCATCCAGTTTTTCTCCGCTTTTAAACGCTACTCCCTGTTGGGTATTGAGATCGACAAATACCTCATAATTGCCCCAGGTCGCGCGGTTGAAATTCCTTTCCTTATCCCACAAGTGATGACCTCTGCCACCGTATGACCACGAAATGGCTCCGGTCGTATCCCAGGCAGCACAATCCACAGCTGCCATAATCTGGTTTGCCATTTCCCCTGCTTCGGCACATACTTTTCCTTCGGGCTTGCTTTCATGTGCGATCAGTCCTGCGGTTACACTGATCAACAAAATCAGACCAACGACAATGCCGAGAACAATTGCCGCATATTTTAAAATTTTCATGTTTTGAATAAGTGTTAAGAAATGACACCAGAGCCAAGTAGTTCTTCCCCGTCATACCATGCGGCAAATTGCCCGGGTGTGATGCCACGTTGAAATTCTTCGAAAACAATATATAGTCCTTCCGCTTCCCGGTATAAGGTTGCGGCCTGAAGCGGTTGTCTGTAGCGGATGCGCACCAGCAGATTCTGCGATTCTCCGGGGGATAGCGCCCGATCATTTCTCACCCAGTGAATATCTGTATTGGGAATAAACAATCCCCTGCGGTTAAGGCCGGGATGGCTTTCTCCCATTCCGACATATATCACATTTTCTACGGTATCTGTCGCGATAATAAACAGCGGTTCTGCCTTGCCCCCGACGTTTAATCCTTTCCGTTGTCCGATAGTAAAATAATGAGCCCCCTGATGTTCGCCAACCACTTTTCCATCGGTGGGCTGATATATAAACGGACGGGAAACTTCCCGCAACCAGTAAGTGCTATCCTGAGCGGGGAAACCCTGAACTACCGGCACCTGGTAAACAGGCGATTGAGGATCGATTTCAATAATTTTCCCTGCTTTGGGCAGCAGTTGTTGCTGAAGGAATTCCGGTAGCCTTACTTTTCCAATAAAACACAGGCCCTGGGAATCTTTTTTTCCGGCGGTGACCAGATCAAGTTCGGTAGCAATTTTCCTGACTTCCGATTTTTGCAGATGGCCGATGGGAAAAAGTGCATGTTTCAGCTGGTGTTGGGTGAGCTGACAGAGAAAATAGCTTTGGTCTTTGTTGGGGTCGGCCCCTGCAAGCAGGCGGTAGACGGTTTGTCCGTTTACTTCTGTTTCGTCTTTTTGGCAATAGTGGCCGGTAGCGACAAAGTCGGCTTTGAGTTTGAGCGCTTTTTCCAGGAAAATATCAAACTTAATCTCTCTGTTGCACAGGACATCGGGATTGGGCGTACGGCCAGCCTGATATTCGGCAAACATATAATCCACGATCCGGGCTTTGTATTCTGTACTCAGATCGATCGTCTGGAAGGGAATACCCAGTTTTTCGGCGACGCTGAGCGCGTCGTTGCTGTCTTCGAGCCAGGGGCATTCGTCGCTGATAGTTACGGAGTCATCATGCCAGTTTTTCATAAACAGGCCAATGACTTCGTAGCCCTGCTTTAGAAGGAGGAAGGCCGCGACGCTGGAATCCACGCCGCCCGACAGACCGACAACGACTCTTTTCATAGTATCACCTTTAAACTGCAAAGTTAGGGAAAAAGTTTTTGGTCGTCATTCCCTATTTAGAATTTGCACCTTATCTACCATCCATTTTCCCCGCTCATCTTCCACCCGCACTATGTATAGCCCGCCGGGCAATATTCCCCGATCCAGAATCAGGGATTGACTTTCTCTGGAATAACTTACCTTGACGCTTCGCCCCTGAAGGTCAAACATTTCGAGATTTTTTAAGGAGTGGTTCTCCAGGGAGATCCGGGTTGATGCGGTAAATGGATTGGGTGCAAAGGTCAGAGACTGTAATGACTGTTCCGGTTCGAGGGCAGTAGTATTTTCGCAGACAATCCCAGCCAGAAAATCGCGAACAAACCAAAAGGTAGTGTCCATATACTGCGGTACGCTGAGGCCATAGGAAAAGGGCACGTGGTCTGCACCCGGAAATGGGCGGAAGGCATTGCGGATACCTGCAGAATCGGCTTTTGCATGAATGCTCGAACTCCCATGTACAATTACATTGGCGCCAAATAACTGAAGCGTAGAACTTCCATATGGCACAGTGGCGTCTTCCGTACCGTGTACACTTACAATCGGCTCATCACCAGCATGCATCCAGGCAGTGTCGCCCAATGCGCCGCAAAGATTGATTACGCCGGCAATCGTAGATGGATAACCCATATTTCCGCTAAGCCCTTCCACCCCGCCAATACCGGGAATATCGTTGGCAATCACTGCCGGAAACTCTGAAGACTGATCGAGATAGGCCAGATGAAGCGCGGCAATTCCTCCGGCTGAAACACCTCCGGCAAATATGAGATCCGGATTGATCCGGTATAAGTTGTCAGTCATCGCATCTTTGTGCAGAAATCGCACTGCTGCGCGCATATCGTGGGTGGCTTTCATCACCGCCGTATACAGCACATACTCATTCCCGTTTAATACAATTTCGGGAGTGAGGCGGTAATCAATCGACACGGTTACGTACCCTAGTTTTGCAAAACGGGTACACAACTCCACAATATCAGGGCTCGTGCGCGATCCAAAGAAAAAACTGCCGCCAAAGGCGAGCAGGATGACCGGGCGTTTCTCCGTCAGAGAATCGCCTGCCGGCATATATATATCCATGTACAGGGAATCCACATTGGTGGGATTACCGGCTTTGGGCTGGATATTCGAACCATATTTTACTCCGGAAATTTTGGTAAAATTTGGGAAAACAACCTGCTGATACCGCCCGGTGGCACAGGTCGGTTGTGCATACAGGCTGAAAGGAAACAGGATCAGGAGACTAGCCAGAATACGAATCATACGGTTTGAGTTTGAATCAGAAGAATATTGTACATTTATTGCAATCTGTTATTGCTTACTACTACACCAATGAAAAACAACAACCCCCTTTCCCGAAGAAGGTTTATTTCCCAAACCACGAAAGCCGGTGTTTTATTTTCTTTAGCATCGGGTTTTCCGGAAATTAGTTTTTCCCACACAAAGATGGAGAAACTACCTGATATTTCCGTTTTCTCCAAACACCTCCAATGGCTCGATTACGGCCCTATGGCTGACTTTGCCGCTGAAATTGGCTTTGATGCCGTTGACCTTACCGTCAGACCGGGTGGCCATGTTCTTCCCGAAAATGTGAAAAAAGATTTACCCAAAGCAGTAAAAGCCGTGGAAAAAGCGGGCCTGAAAGTCAGAATGATGACCACTGCTATTTCCTCCGAAAAAGAAGAATATGCCCAAAATACCCTGAAAACGGCCGCTGACCTGGGTATTCAATATTACCGCATGGGGTGGATTCCCTACAACCCCAACCTTTCGTTGAAGGAAAACCTTGAGCAACTCGCTGGGCAGCTAAAACAATTGTCTGATTTTAATGCCAAAACCGGGATCAAAGGTGCTTATCAAAACCATGCAGGCGACAGGTTTGGATCTGCCATCTGGGATCTGGCCGATGTACTTGACAAAATTGGCTCCGAATGGCTGGGCTGCCAGTACGATATCCGCCACGCTACGGTGGAAGGCGCCAACACCTGGCCGGTTGTCTTGCAACGAATTGCCCCTCATATCAATACCCTCGATTTTAAGGATTTTGTATGGGGAATGAATGACGGAAAAATGGAGGTGAAAAATGTACCCATGGGGGAAGGAATGGTCAATTTTGACAGCTATATCGGGATGCTGCGGAAGTTAAAAGTCGATGTGCCGGTTTCACTTCACTACGAATATGATCTCGGCGGTGCAGAACATGGCAACCGGGATATTTCTATCGACAAATCTGCCGTCGCTGCTGCAATGAAAAAAGACCTGGAATTTCTTAGAAAATTATTGTCCATCTAAAATATTCGCGAAAATGCATTTGTTCAACCCTCGCTTATTGCTGATTTTTTCTTTTCTTTTTATGGGGCAAATCGCGCTCCACGCCCAGCAAAAATTGCCTAAACTGGCCAAAGATAAATCGGTAAAACCCCGCAACGTCATATTCATTCTTACGGATGACCACCGGTACGATTTTATGGGTTTTACGGGAAAGGTTCCCTGGCTTGAAACGCCGAATATGGACCGCCTGGCCAGTGAAGGGGCTTATTTTCCCAATGCCTTTGTTACGACTTCTCTCTGCTCACCGAGCAGAGCCTCTATTCTTACCGGTTTGTTTTCCCACTCTCATACCGTAGTGGACAATCAGGCACCCGTGCCCGAAAATCTTTTCTTTTTTCCCCAATACCTCCAGAAAGCGGGCTACAACACTGCTTTTTTCGGAAAATGGCATATGGGACATGAAACAGATGATCCCCGCCCCGGCTTTAACCATTGGGAAAGTTTCCGGGGGCAGGGGGTGTATTACAACCCTACGCTGAATATCAACGGCCAGCAGGTAGCCTATGGCGATTCGACCTATATCACTGACTTGCTTACTGAACATACCCTCGAATGGCTGGACAAACAGGATAAGGAAAAACCATTTTTTGTGTATCTCTCCCACAAAGCGGTACATGCAGACTTTCAACCTGCCGCCCGGCATGCCGGGAGATATCAGGATAAACCCCTTATTTTTCCTCCTTCTTACTACAGTTCCGTACCGCAGGTGAAAGGAAAAAACCGGCGCACAGGCGAAGAACCATATCAAACGGACGAATACTATGGCGAAGGCCGTATGCCCGACTGGCAGAAAATGCAGCGGGAGAGCTGGCACGGAGTCGACTATATGTACCACGGTGCGATGGACTACGGGACTTTTTTCAAACGTTACTGCGAAACGCTGCTAGGGGTGGACGAAAGTGTGGGGGCAGTTCTCGACTGGCTGAAAGCCAATAATCTGGACGAATCTACCATGATTGTATATATGGGGGACAATGGCTTCGCCTTCGGCGAGCACGGATTGATTGACAAACGTCAATTTTACGAAGAATCGGTAAAAGTACCGTTTCTCGTTCGTTGCCCCGAACTGTTTGCCGGCGGGCAAACGATCAACGGGATGGTGCAAAATATCGATATTGCCCCAACTGTGCTCCAGCTTGCAGGCCTGACGCCTCCCGCATACCTGCATGGGCGTTCGTTTTTGCCTTTGCTAAAAGGACAGGACGTCGCGTGGCGCGACCGGATTTTTTATGAATACTACTGGGAATATGATTTTCCCCAGACCCCTACAATGCACGGTGTGCGTACCGACCGGTACAAATACATCCGCTACCACGGCATCTGGGATACCAATGAGTTTTATGACCTTCAGGAAGATCCCTACGAGCAAAATAACCTTATCGCTTCGCCGCTGCATCAGGATATGATCAAACAACTTGCCGGCGAAATCTACGACTGGCTGGAAAGCACCGATGGAATGCAGATTCCGCTGAAACGTACGGTCAAACTGCGCGGCGGCGATCACCGCAATAAAGGCGTTTATTAATTTTTTACATTCGGAGACCCTGTACCACCCGTACGCGGGAAGCCTGGAGCGAAGGATATACAGAAGCCAGTACGGAAAGTGTGATGACAGTCAGTGCAACCAATACAAAATCACCAAACTGTAATTCGATAGGGAAGGCTTTCACACGGAAGCTTTCCCCTCCGTTTAGCTGGATAAATCCGAGGTACTTCTGAGCGAGCCCCGTGATCAACGCGACGACAACGCCGCATATTCCGCCAACACTACCGACCAGGAGTCCGTCAGCGAGGAATATCTTGCGAATCGTGCCTTGTGTGGCACCCATAGATTTTAATACGGCAATGTCGCGGGTTTTTTCCAGTACGATCATAGAAAGGCTACCTACAATGTTGACAGCCGCAATGGCCAGCATCAGCACCAAAATCAGGTAACTCACATATTTTTCATTGCGCATGACTTTGTAGAGCGTCTGGTGTTGTTCGTACCAGGTGAGTACTTCATAGTCTGGCCCAATCAGCGCTTCCAGTTGTTTTTTTACAGGGCCGGCCCGATCGGTATTTGTCAGCCGAAGTTCATAGGCAGAGATCTCATTTTTCAATTCAAACAGATCACGAACAAAGTAAAAATCGGTCAGAATATATTTTTCGTCATACTCCTTCTGTACACTAAAGTAGCCTGAAGGGAATATAAAATCTGTATTAATCGGATTGGAGATCGAGGCGTTTTGCGGAATGTAGGAGACACTGATCGGCCTGAAATCATTGTCAATCTCTGCGCTGAGATTGGCGGCAATCACACTTCCCAATACAGCCTGAGAAACCCCGTTGCGGGGTTTGAAGTTGTATTCTCCGGCATAAACAAACGTGTCCACCCGGTTGACAGAAAGAAAATCCTCTTCTACACCTTTGATTGTGCCATAAGTCTGATTATCGACATACTCAAGCCATACCCGGCCTTCGATGGTACGGGTAATGGCCACTACTTCAGGGTGTTCGGACAGCTTTCTGTAAATATCATCAGAATGTTCAAACACCTGACCGCGGGCAGCGACAATTTTTATATCGGGATCCATTGCCGCAAACAGCCCTTCAATGAAAGTAGTAAGCCCGTTGAATACAGACAGGACTAAAATCAATGCAGCTGTACCCACACCGATTCCCGCCATGGAAACCCAGGTAATCACATTGATTGCATTACTGGATTTTTTGGAAAACAGGTAACGGCGTGCGATATAAAAAGAGAGGTTCATTCCTCTTTACCCTCCTCAATTTTTTTAAATATCTCATCGATTTTGGCAGCTTCCCGAAAGGAGTCATCGGCATAAAAACGAATCTCAGGTACTGTCCGGACTTTATTTTTAATTCGCCCGGCAAGTTGGCGTCGCAGTTCGGTCATGTGTTCATTCATGGATTCGGTAACGGCTTCCAACTGATCATCGGGGAAAACCGTCAGGTAAATTTTTGCCATTCCCTTATCCGGCGTAAGCCTTACAACGGTAACAGAAACCATTTTTCCCTGATTCAAAGCGGGACTCGTACGAATAATCTCACTGATCTCAAATTGAATGAGCTTTTCGGTTTTTTTTTGTTGAATGGAAGCTGACATATACTTTTGTAACGATATGGAAAAGATTTTTCCATAGACAAAGGTAAAAGGATGCACGCGTATTTCCGAATTCTTTCTTTTGGGCGACCTTGGTTTTGGCTGGGGGGAATGGCATTTGTGTTTTTGTTGCTGTACACGCTGTTTAGTGCCGTGTCGCTGATTTCGGCGATTCCGTTTCTGGAGATATTATTTTCCCAGGAGCCCATTCCTGCGCCAGCCACACCCTTTAACTTTCTGGATACCGGATCGGTTAAAGATTATGGCTACTACTATTTGAGTGATTGGATGAGTATCTATGGCAGGCAGACCGTTCTTTTATACTTTTGTTTTTTTCTTCTGGGGGTCATTATCATCAAAAACCTCGCGCGTTATCTTGCCAGCTATTGTATGGCGCCGCTTGAATTTGGGATTGTTCGCAACATGCGGGATCATATTTTTTCCCATTTGACAACACTCGATCTACAATTTTTTTCCCGCAACAAAAAAGGTGATACGCTGAATATTCTGACCAGCGATCTTCAGATCATCATGGAATCGGTGATCAGCACCGTACAGGGCGCGATTCGGGAGCCGTTGACCATGCTGGTATTTCTTTTCACGCTGATTGTGATTTCCTGGAAGTTGACGTTGTTTACGCTGATTGTATTGCCTCTCACGGCATTAGCAATCAATATGATTGCCCGGCCATTAAAACGAAAGGCGACGAAGGGACAGGCAATTCTCAGTGATTTACTGGCACACAATGAGGAATTTATTTCCAGCATTCGCATTGTCAAAGCTTTTCAGAAAGAAAACTTTGAAAAAGAGCGCCACAACCGGCTCAATGAGCGATATACTCAAATGCAGATTTCGATCCGGAGGAGAACCGAGCTTGCCTCTCCTTTGACCGAAGTGTTGAGTATTACCGTGGTTTGTGCCATTATTTTTATGGGTGGTACGATGATTTTGGGCGAAAAAAGTGAAATGAAAGCCTCGGAGTTTATCGGGTTCATTGCCATATTTTCACAGTTTCTTGCCCCTATAAAAGCCTTCTCGGGTATTGTGAGCAAAATCTCCCGGGGAATTGCCTCTTTTGACCGGGTAGAAACCCTGTTGACTTCTCTGCCAGATATACAAAACAGCCTAAATCCGGTACCAAAGCCGACGTTTGAAAAGGAAATCCATTTTTCGAAAGTATGGTTCCGGTACGAAGAGGCAGACATCTTAAAAGAGGTTGATTTTGTGATACCCAAAGGTTCTACCGTAGCAATCGTCGGTCCCAGCGGCGCGGGAAAATCTACCCTGGCAGATCTGATTCCCCGTTTTTACGACCCCTATCAGGGGCAAATTCTGATGGATGGGGTAGATATCCGGAGTATGACACTTGCCGATTTGCGTTCACATATCGGTATGGTTACCCAGGAAGGAATCTTGTTTCACGACACCGTTCGCAATAATATCGCCTATGGCCTGGTCAACCCGGATCCCCAGGCTGTGGAAGAAGCTGCCCGTATTGCCAACGCCCATGCATTTATTATGGACTTGCCCAAAGGGTATGATACCTTGATTGGTGAGCGGGGTACCCGGTTATCTGGCGGACAAAGGCAAAGGATCAGTATCGCCCGTGCAGTATTGAGAAACCCAGCCATTTTGATCTTGGATGAAGCAACCTCTAACCTCGATACAGAGTCCGAAAAACTGGTTCAGGAGGCATTGGATCATTTGATGCACAACCGCACCTCCCTGGTGATTGCGCACAGACTTTCCACGATTCTTTCCGCAGATATGATTCTTGCGCTGGAAGAAGGGAAAATTGTGGAAATGGGTACTCATGATGAATTGATCAGGATAAACGGCGTGTATAAACGGCTGTTTGATCTGCAATTTGGTAACTAACCTTACATCTCTTAAATTCGTATATAATCAGGAATTTATTCTAATAATTGGCAGAAACCGCTTGTACACTCTTAAAAAAGAACGGTTCAACCAAATATATTACATAGACTTCCTTCGTTTTCGTACATTTACACAAGATTAGTTATTCCAAGGACTAAAATCTTTGATATAAAAACTAATTGGTGCGGATGACTCTCTTCAGTTTTAATATTTTTCTTCGTTTTCCAAACCCTCAACTACTGAACAATGCAACAAACTTACAAGTTTACTGACATTCAGAATCTGAATAACACTCCATTCAGGTTTTCTCTCCTCGTAGTTTTCCTACTACTTGCAGGAACAATGATTTCGACCTCTGCTTTTGCTGTGGTTAAAACCAGTAAAGGAACCGGGGACTGGACTGACCCCAACAACTGGAACCCCATCGGTGTGCCTGTGGCGGCTGATGATGTTACGATCGCTTCTGGGCATATCGTGACTATGCCTTCCGTAGGTGTAGCCCTTACTGAGTGTAATAATCTGACCATTCAAGCGGGTGCCACGATGATTCTTCTCAGCCGGGATCATACTACTCACGGTACAACCACGGTCAATGGTAGTTTGCTTGACACACAAAATTCTGGTGCCAATATTTTTATAGGAAAAGTTACCGTTGGTGCTTCAGGTTCCTGGAATACCTCCGGCATCTCTAATGTCAACAATTTGGTTTTCAGAGGAGGGTTGGAAAACAACGGCGTTAGCTTTATTATCAATAAAGCGACTTTTAATACTAATAATCAGACGATCAGTGGTACCAGTGCGATTTCTTTTCCGGGAACTGTGATCGTGGGTGCCGGAATCGAACTCACCAATAACAACATTGCCGGCCTTTCCTTTGGGCCGATAGCCAACTTAAACGGGGTGGATGCTGCCTCCAAATTCATCAACCAGACAACCATGACCTACAAGCATAAAAATGCGCCTATGTTGATTGGTTTGGTTGATTTTTCTCCGGTCGGAAATACCGTCATCTACAATCGCGATGGCGTCAAACAGGCAGTTTTGGGTACAACTTATTACAACCTGGTAATCGGCCCTGACCCTCTGCTGAGCAATTTTGATCATGAAGCTACAGCGAATATCGTTGTACTCAACGACTTTACCGTACAAAATGGCGCTGAATTTCTCGTGAAGGGGTTTGATCTTGCCGTAACTGGAAATACTCTCATTCAGGGTTTGTTTACCGATGCAGATCTCTTGGGAACCACCACATTGGCTAATGTGGAGCTGTCTTCCGGCGGCTATATTGATGGCAACAATGCCAGCCATGGTACGATCAATATCAATGGTAATCTTTCTGTCCCGGCAGGTACAGGTCAAATTGACGAAGGGGTTGTAACTGTAACCGGTACAACTTCCATTTCTGCTGGTGCAACCCTTTTGATCGGAAGTCAGTTTGGAACAAAAACCTTTGGTCAGGTAGATATCGCTGCAACGGGTAAATGGGAGTTCCTGGTAAATAATGCAGCAACTGTTGCCACTTTTACCGGCGCAGTGAATAACAATGGGACATTTACAGCTCAAAAAGGTACCTATACCTTCCAGGGGATATTTAACAATACAGCTACGGGTATTTTTAATGTGAATGCCGCAGGGCTTCTGACTTTAGAAACTCATTTTGTTAATAATGGTACGGCAAACTTTCCGGCGGGGGCATTTACCTTTCACAACAGTACCATCAGCGGGTCTTCCCCTTTGGTATTCAATGGCGATATAACGGTAGGTGCGGGATTTATGACTACCAATAGCAATACCGGAGGTATAACCCTTAATGCTGTTTTGAACGGCACAGATGGTGCCTCTAATTTCCGTAACGAACAATCATTTACCTACAACCCGACTCTGCGGAATATTCCCATGGCAACCGGAATCCTTACGGCATCTACAGTCGGGAATACATTCCGTTACTCCCGAGTAGGTTCAGACCAGGATGTCAAAGGCACCACCTACCATAACCTTGTATTTGAAAATGGTACCGTGCGGACCCTCAACAATGGAAATGTTGTAGTGAATGGAAATCTGACGAATACGATTAGCCAGGTTGGGGCAGGGATTATTACCATAGCCGGTGGAGGGCCGCAGGTTCTCAGTGGTGGCGGTACTTTCTTAAACCTGACGGTCAACAAACCTACTGAAGCCCTTACGCTGACAAGCGACATTACGGTAACCAACGCCCTGACAATCAGCAGCGGACTTGTTATTACAGGTTTGAATATCATTCACCTGAGTACTACCGGTACACTGAGTGAAACACCTACCGCTTATATCTTTGGGCTTGTGGAAGCAGAGCGCACTCTGGGGGGAGGTTCTACTAGTACTTTTGGAAATATTGGTCTGGATATTACCTCTTCGGCAGGCAATCCATTGGGATTAACACTGGTTGGAAGAAGTACTGCTACCCCTGTACTTACAGGCGGAATCAACAGAGCTTTTCTGGTAGTCCCGACCAATAATGCAGCACTGAATGCTTCCATAACATTCAAATACCTGGATGCAGATATCATCGGGCTGGTCGAAGGAAACTTTGTGTTACTGCATAATACCGGAGGTGGATTTGTGAATATAGGTGGTACCTTGAATGCGGGCCTTAATCAAATGACCGTTTCCGGAATCAACTCCTTTGGAGGAATAACTGTTGGCGATCCTGCCAGCTTCCCGGTAGAATGGCTTGATTTCCAGGCAGTGAATGACCCTATGGGCGTTGTCCTTAGCTGGAGTACAGCTTTCGAACTAAACAACGACTACTTCCTGGTAGAAAGATCTGTAGATGGAAATCTGTTTTCGGCTATCGGAAAGGTAGAAGGATCCGGAACGACCAGCGATATCAGTACTTATACCTTTAATGATCACGAAGCGCTGAATCTCAATAGTAATGTATTTTATTACCGCCTCAAGCAAGTGGATCTCAACGGACAGTTTGACTATTCCAATATTGTTGAAATACGTTTGGAATCAACCGTGTCTCTGGAGTTAAAAGCCTTCCCTTCGCCTTTTACAGACGAACTGACCATTCAGCTGTTTCAAAATGATCTCGCTGCAAATTCAACCCTAAAGCTTGTCGATATGGCCGGTAAACTGATCTGGAGCCAGAATGTTGGGCATGATTCGGGGACCTATGACTTTTCAGTTCCGACCGCCGGGCTTTCTTCCGGTATCTACACGGTGATGGTTCAATCCGGGAATACCGTAAAATATGTAAGAGTAGTAAAATAAGCTTCCGCAAAGGGATTTTCTTACAAATCCTTTCCGCTCAGGCATAAAAACAAACCTTTCACCGGGCAGATATTGTCCGGTGATTGTTTTTTATACAAATTAGTCCAAACTGTGAATATTCGAAAGGAAATAAATATAGTAACAAGAAAAAGACTTTATGGCTAAAAACTACTCGTGTATTTCCCTGCTTTTGGTTCTTTTAAACATTCTCTTATTTACCCAGATAGCCTTTGGCGTGAATATTCAAAGCATTGATTCGGGAGACTGGGCCAATCCGGCGATATGGTCCACAAATGCTGTTCCCGATTCCTCAGATAATGTTTTCATCAAAAGCGGGCATACAATTACCCTTCCTGTTTCCGGTCCTACTCCTACCTGTACTGATCTTGTGATAGAGCAGGGGGGGGCGATTGTGATCCAGAATAAAAACTTTACGATTCACGGTACAACCACAGTAGCCGGCCAACTGACTGACACTGATAATGCCGGTAATAATTTGTTTTTGGGTAAAGTAATCATCACTGCTACCGGTGTCTGGAATACGGATGCACTGACCAGCGCGCCCCGGCTTGTATTTACCCAGGGCATTGAAAACAATGGGCAGGCACTTTTTCGCAGGTGTAAGTTTGAACAAAACAGCCAGACCCTATCCGGATCATCACCATTTATTTTTGAAGATAATCTGTATCTCGGTACGGGCATTAGTCTGTCGAATGAAGGAACGCTGATTTTCCATAATGGGGATATTTATGGAGATGATAACACATCGACTTTTGTCAATAAAGGTACTTTTGAAACCCGGTCAGCTAATGCCCCTGTTCAGGTGGCTGCCGCAGACTTTTCTTCAGAAGGGAATACGGTCATTTATAATCGCGCGGGTACAATGAAAGTACGGGCGACTACCTATTATAATCTGGTCATTTCAGTCGACGCTACAGGAGCCAATTCCAAAAGAAGCCTCACAGCAGGCACAACACGTGTGCTAAACCGGTTAACAATAGAATCTGGGGCAACCCTTCAGCCGGAGAATGAAAATCTGATCGTAGAGGGAACAATGGAAATATTTGGGACATTCTATGACAATGCAATAGCCGGCACCAATACGTTTTATGATGTGGATTTATCCGGGGGAATCATTGATGGGACCGGGTCAGAGTATCCGGTGATAAAAATTACCGGTACCCTCTCTGTATCTACCGCGGATGGTAATATTGAGGAAGCTAAACTTACCTCTACCGGAAAAACAGTTATCCATTCAGGGAGAAAACTGCTGATTAATTCTGCGGTTGGAGACAAAGTATTTGGTTCGCTGGAAATAGCTGAAGACGCACAATTTATAGATAATACAAATACCGGTCTGATTTCATTCACCGGTCCTGTCGACATTTTCGGCGCACTGGCACTTGACAAAGGTTTTCACAAATTTGATGGCCCTGTCACCATTCTCGGTGATTCCGGCGTATTTCTCACGCTTGCTTCCAAAGGTACTTTCAGGTTTAATAAAGGACTTTTTAATCATGGCCGGTTTATCATGAGTTCCGATAGTTTATGGATACGAAAAGAGATTGGGGGGACTGCACCGATAAGTCTGAATCATATTATTTATATCCCCAATAAAGACACCCTTGTCAATTCCAATACCGGCGGCCTCAGACTCTCCGGATTATTGAATGGCTCCGGTAAGGAGTCAGTTTTTATCAACCGCGGACTCTTGGTATATGAACCTTCAGATCCGAACCCGCCTATGAAAGTAGGTAAAATGGATCTTTGTTCTTATCCCGGCAACACCCTAGTTTTTGGTTCTGAAAAGAAAGACCAACTGATACCGGGCGGTTGTTATTACAATATCGGCTTTGAAAAGGGAACCCGAAAACTGCTGTCAAATGGCGACATCTCCGTTCTTGGAAATATTTATAACTCCGTCGAGATCCGTACCGGCGAGGATATTCTTACCGGAGGGTCCATTCATCTGACAGGAGATAGCCTTCAGGAAATTATGGGTTGGGGCGATCCGATTTTTCCTACGATCGTGATTGACAAACCTTCAGGTCATGCATTTTTACACCATCATATTACTATGAAGGATGGCTTGTTTATGGTTTCCGGTATTTTGGAAACAGATACCGCGTATGTATTACTTTCTGAATCTGGTATTATTCAGGAAACGGAGACTGCGTATATCAAGGGAAAAGTTGCTGCGCTGCGCACCATTGGCAATGGCGCTACCCGGGAGTTTGGGGGTATGGGACTAAAAATAAAAGTCTCAGCAGGAAGTTCTATGGGAGAAACGCTGGTTGTAAGAACAACCGGATCCGCCTATGAGCCTGGTCAGATTGATCGATACTTTGAGGTATTCCCAACATACAATTCCAATCTTGACGCTACGGTCGAGTTTACCTACATGGAACATGAAATTTCAGGTGCTGAGGAAGAAGACCTGGTCATGGAAACCAAAACGGGTCAGAACTATTTTGAAACTTTAGGCGGCAGAGTGCTGACCAACAGCAATATTGTCAGAAAAACCCGGATAAACGAATTTGGCGTCATTGCGGTTCGGGCTACCAGCCTCGCAGTAAACGCCTATCCTTCCCCCTTTTTTGATGGAAACCTGACGATAGACTATGTGGTTGCCGAGACGCAGGTAGTCGACATCCGGATTATGGATATTGCGGGCCGCACATTTGTAAAGCAGCGGGTTTTGGCAGAAGCCGGGAAAAACCAGTTTGTCGTCTCCGACGTCAATCTTGCAGCGGGCATTTATTTTGTACGTGTCGGAGGAAACAGTCAGTCAGGGTATGCAAAAATTGTGAAGCGCACGCTGTGATTTCAGGAAGCGGGCGCATTTTTGTGCAAGCGGCCTTTTGAAAAAATGCGAATGCCGCTGTCTGTTCCTTTCCTTAAGGCAATTTGTTCATCTTCGGGCAAGTGAGTGAAGTCCTTACATTCATCGGAGCAGCAGCCCTCGTATTTTTCGCTACAGGAAGGGCATTGGATAAACAGCAGGTTGCAGGTTACATTTTTGCAATTGGTGTGGGTATCGCACAACGCCCCGCACTGATGACAGTGGGCGATCACTTCATCGGATATCCGCTCGCCCAACCTTTCGTCGAAGACGAAGTTTTTGCCGATAAACTTATTTTCCAGTCCGGCTGCTGCCACATCATGTGCATATTTGATAATGCCCCCTTCGAGCTGAAACACCTTCTCAAATCCGCGATGGCGAAACCATGCGCTGGCCTTTTCGCAGCGGATACCGCCTGTACAATACATGACAATGTTTTTGTCCTTGTGTGTCTGCAAAATATCTTCTACGATTGGCAATGAATCTCGAAAAGTTTCTACATCAGGTAAAATCGCTTCTTTAAAGTGCCCGACTTCGCTTTCGTAGTGATTGCGCATATCAATCACTACCGTATCTTCCCGGGAGGTGATTTCGTTGAAGGCTGCGGCGCTAAGGTGGATGCCTTTGTCGGTGACATCAAATGTTTCGTCATTCAGACCGTCAGCCAGAATTTTCGGACGAACTTTAATTTTCAGTTTGAAGAAAGACTTTCCGGTGTCCTCTACCGCAATATTGAGTCTGATTCCGCGCAGAAAACTGATCTGATTGAGCTCCGCCTGAAACAACGTCATCTTCGATTCTGGTACGGAAATCTGCGCATTAATGCCTTCAGAAGCGATATAGACTCTACCCAATACGCCTAACTCTTCCCATTTTCTGTACAAATCGTTGCGAAATCCTACGGGGTCGGAAATTTTCGCGTACTGGTAAAATGAGAGCGTCATACGTTGCTCTTTATCCTGGAGTATAGCGAGTTTTAGTTCTTTTCCGTTGATCTTGTTGAATAAAGCCATAGTGTGAATATGAGAAAATCTGTCTGTATATTTGTCTTTTTGCTACAATATTGCAATACTTGCTATTACAAAAATTATTGCTGCCATTATTTTTGATAAATGAAAAACCGATTATCCACGTCTGTCATCATTGGCTCCGCGGTCGTTTTCTTTATTTTGGGTTACATTTTCATCCAGAATATTCAACCCGAAACCTCCCAATCTCTTACATCAGCTGCACACAAAGTTACGGAGAATCAGCCAAATTCCCCAAAGTTGTTGTATGGTATTCCTATTGATTCCATGGTTGTGATCAATCAGGTCATACGGGCAAATGAAAATCTCTCGGAAATTCTGTCCCGCTACAACGTACCTGCTGCCACTGTATTTAAAATTGCAACCCTCCCCAAGGAGATCTTTGATGTTCGCCGTTTGCTCGTTGATAAATCCTATACGATCATTCACGGCAAGGATTCGATGCGAACCGCCAAAAGTTTTATCTACTATCCCAATGCCATCGACTATGTGGTCATCAATTTTGATGATTCGATTAAAATTGAAACGGGTCAGCACCCGGTAGATACGGTAGAACATTCGCTTTCCGGTACAATCAACTCTTCTCTCTACCAGTCCATCATTGATGAAGGAGGATCGCCGGCACTGGTCAGCGAACTTGCCGATGTCTATGCGTGGGCGATAGATTTTTTCGGATTACAACAGGGCGATTGTTATAAAATGGTTTACACTACGCTTGAGGTTCAGGGAGAATCTGCGGGTTTTGGTAAAATCCAGTCCGCTGTTTTTCATCATGCCAACCGCGAGTATATGGCTTATGGTTTTGATCAGGGAGAAGGATTTGAATATTTTGATGAAAACGGTAACAGCCTTCGCAAGACCTTTTTGAAAGCACCGCTGAAATATTCGCGTATCAGTTCTCATTTTTCCTACAATCGTTTTCACCCTGTGCTGAAAATCCGCCGCCCACATCTGGGCGTTGATTATGCTGCCCCTGTAGGTACACCGGTAGTAGCCGTTGGCGATGGGGTAGTGGTGAGTGCAGCTTATAATGGCGGGGCTGGTAAAATGGTGAAAATCAGACATAATAGTAACTATATGACGGCCTACCTCCATCTTTCCCGCTTTGGCGACGGGGTTCGTGAGGGTTCAGCGATTCGCCAGGGTGATATCATTGGTTTTGTTGGAAGTACCGGCATATCTACCGGGCCACACCTCGATTTTCGCTTCTACAAAAATGGGGTACCCGTGGATCCTCTTCAGGTGGATCCGCCTTCGGCCAGTCCTATCTGCGAGCAGTATATGGAAGATTTTCTCGAAGTCATCGCTTTTCAGCAAGAGAAGCTTGACAAGATCGGCGAAAACACCCGATATCTCGCTATGGAATAATCTACGCTTAATGTTAACGTTTTACATCTAACTTAAAATGCGGGCCTTTTTTGAGGCCCGTATTTTTTTGCTTAATTGCAAATTGGTATATAATTACGACTCGCATGTTTAAGTTTTTCAAACGTAATTCCAACGGAGACAGCCAAAAACCTACGCTCCAGTTTGTAGATATCAACGGTGTACCACTGGCGCCGGGCGATAAAGTTGAATCGCTTCGCTATGACCTGGGCCAATGTATCATTGTCCGGGGGGAAACCGGCTACGATTACGAATCGCTGGAGACCGGAGAGCGGGTCAGTTACCTCAAAATGGTCGATGCGGCTACTTCTTTTCAAAAAGTAAGGAAGATCTGATGGCTTATGTTGAAAATAGACGCACATTCGCATATTCTCCCTGAACAGCTTCCCCGTTTTTCCGATAAATTTGGATACGGTGACTTTATTCACCTCGATCATCATAAACCTGGGTTCGCCAATATGATGAAAGGCAGTGTATTCTTTCGTGAGATTGAAGCCAACTGCTGGGACCCTGCGCTCCGGATGGAAGAATATGATCTCCATCAGACGCAGGTACAGGTGGTCTGCACCGTGCCGATTATGTTTAGCTATTGGGCTAAACCCAAAGACACGCTTGAACTCTCCCGCTTTCTCAATGATCATATCGCTGCTGTTGTGGCCGAACATCCCCGGCACTTTGTGGGCCTGGGAACTGTCCCTATGCAAGATGCCGATCTTTCCGTACAAGAACTGGTCAGGTTGAAAGAACTGGGCATTCCGGGTATTCAGATCGGTTCAAATATTAACGATGTCAATCTGAGCGAACCGCAGTTTTATCCCATATGGGAGGCCTGTGAGTCTCTGGGGCTTGCGGTAATGGTTCACCCCTGGAATATGATGGGAAAAAACCAGATGGAGCGCTACTGGCTTCCCTGGCTCGTCGGCATGCCCGCCGAAACTTCCCGCGCCATTTGCTGTATGATTTTTGGCGGTGTATTTGAAAAATTCCCTAACCTTCGGGTCATGTTTTCCCATGCCAGTGGCTCGTTTTTGTCTACTTTCGGGCGGGTAGAGCATGGTTTCAACTGCCGCCCTGACCTCGTGGCCATCGACAATCCGGTTCCTCCCCGTGAATATCTGGGCAGGTTTTGGGTAGACAGTATTACCCACGATACCACCATGCTTCGGTATGTGATGAATATGGTGGGTTCCAACCGGGTAATGATTGGTTCTGATTATCCCTTCCCGCTGGGAGATCTGACAATTGGGAAACTGGTGGACGAAATGGGGCTGGCGCCACTCGACAAAGAAAATATTTACTACAAATCTGCGCTGGAATGGCTGGGGCTGGAGAAGTCGCAGTTTGTATAGTACCTACGAGATGGGATTCAGGGTAATCGAAAAAATCGTGTAATCATTCACATCCCTTCCGTGGCTGAACTTGTCCAACACCTCATACATGTCTCTTGCCCTGAAGTAAGAAGTGTGTAGTTCTCCCTGCCCTTTTTTGGTCCACTGTACGGTAAATGAGTGTTCCTGCCGGAAATTTTTGGTGATATATTCCAGCATGAGCCTCAAGGCTTCGCTTTTGGAAGTCGATTCGACCGAATGGTACAGGAAAGATTGATCGTGTTTAGGATTAATGGTAATGAGATCCAGCAAGACCTTTTCGCCTTCATTCGTAAAGTTAAACACCAGATTGGCCTGGGAAATGTCGAGTTTTTTGGCGATTTCCGTCTGAAAACGGGCAACTTCTATATGATTGTCAACAGCACTCATGTGGCAAATGTCAGTTTATTTCCCCGAAATTACGGTTTCCCTGCTTTAAGACAAATAAAAAGACCCGGATGAACAGGAAAATACCTGTTTGTACGAATTGTAGAAATTTATTAGGTTTGGGAACAGTGATATATACAAATACCCCTATGTTGTCTGCCGGGAAAAAACGCCGGTCTACTTTCTCTGCATATTTTGCGGCGGTCAGTTTATGCCTGTTTTTGACTACTTTACTGTCAGCCCAACCGGTCTCATATCTGGGCCGGAATGCGGGGATAGATGTTTTTGAGAAAGGATATCGCCTGTATCCGGCTTTTCCCGACAGCGCAATATTTTATACCAAAAAAATATTAGTGCCCCCGGAAAACAAAAATTCGTCAAAATTTACCGAAGCACTTTTGTTTTTATCCAATATATATAACTACCGGGAAGAATTTGACAGTATTGGAAAGTATGCCCGTATGGCACTTCAACATGCGTCGCTCAATGATTCTCTGGCTTCCGGATACCGGTATATTGCACTCAATAATCTGGCCGGTTATTATCTCCTGATAGGTGATTTTAAGCAGGCAGACCTGTTATATGAAAATTCGCTTCTGGAACACATTCCGGAAAGAGACCGTGCGAGGATTTTTTTTAACATTGGTTTAACCCGAAAAAAACAGGGTGATTATCAGGGGGCGCTTTGGATTCTTGATCAGGCGGAAGATATTTCCATTCATTCCGCAGGAATTTTTCGTGCAGAAATATTCAATCTCAAGTCGAAGATTTTTATCCGGATGCAAAACTGGGAAGCTGCAAGAGAAAATAACCTCCGCGCCACGCAGCTTCTTCAGCCCTTTAGCGACGAGGCTTCATTAAAGAAAAAACTGGAACTCGCATTTGGTTTGGGGTTAATCGAAATATCTTCCGGCAATCATCAAAAGGGTTTTGAGGCTGTAAGAAGGGGCCAAAAAATACAAGCTCAACTCAGTGGCTACCGTACGGCGATTACTTATGGTATTCTTGCAAGGATATATACGGCTACAGGCCGAAACGATAGCGCGATCTATTATGGAAAGATTGCTTTGGATCAGATGATCGGACAACTTCCCGACCTGCCCGGCCATCCGCTCATCGCTGAGGCATGGCTCGACCTGGGAAATACCCAACTGAATGCAGACCTTGCGAAAGATGCCCGCAACTCGTTTTTTAGTGGGCTGGAATGTCTGATAAGCCGAAAAGCTGATGCGCACAATCTGCCTGAAGCCGCCGATATTACTTATCCGGTAGAAGCCGTATCACTATTGCGGGGTATGGGGAGGGCTGCCCGGAGAGAGTTTGATGTGAGTGGTTCGACGACCGATCTGCTTGATGCGATGGATGCATTTTTGCTGGCAACCCGATTGATTCCGCGTATTTACAGGGATTTACAAAATGAGGAATCCCGCCTTTTTATGGCCGAACATGCTGTCAATACGCATGAAGAGGCCATTTCGGTTGTACTTGAACTTGCCCAACAAACCGGCAACAGCCAGTATCTGGAAACTGCCTTTTACCTGGCAGAACAAAACAAAGCGGCCCTGTTGTATTATGCCTTACAGGACGCCGAAAAAATACAGGCACTGGGAATTCCCGATTCGATTATTGACAGGGAAAATGCAATCAAAACCGAACTTACCTTTTACCAGGAAAAATATTTTGAGGAAAGCCGCCGGGTGGTGGACACAGACAAAGAAAAACTGGCAAGGTGGAAAGAGAAAATCCTTCACTTAGAATCGGAAACAAGGGGATTGCAGCAGATGATCTTATCAAATTATCCTCAGTATTTTCAATTGAAATACCAGGAAAGTGAAGTGAGTGTAGCCGAAGCCAGAAAATTATTACCTGAAGATGCCGCACTGTTGGAGTACTTTTGCGGAAACTACACCGCTTACCTTTTTTTGATTACCGCAGATCGTCTGGAGGTAAAAAGCGTTCCTGTACGCGACTCTTTGGAACAGTGGATACTAGCCATGCGTCGGGGAATATTGCAAAAGAGCAGCGAAAGCAGTATGCCAGAAAGCCAGCTTTATACGGTCAGTTTGCAATACATCACTCCTGCCCGTAAACTTTACGAAAGTTTGATAGCCCCACTGGAACAGGGCGGTGTAAGCCTTCCCCGTAAATTAGTCATTATTCCGGATGATGTACTGGGCTATTTACCTTTTGATATTTTGCTTACGGAAACCCCTGAGTTTCCCTTGCGATTCCGGCAATTTCCCTATTTGATCCGGCGGCATGAGATTAGTTATGCCTATTCTACCGCCCTGTTGCACAACCTGGAAGAACTCTCGTCCGGGCAGCCATCGCCGATACGGATTCTGGCTTTTGGGCCATGGGTTGGGAATAAAAAACCAGCAGGTAACAGCCCTGATAATCAGCAATATTTGTCATTTTCGAGAGACGAAATCACCGCTATTCAGTCAGTTTTTCCGGGAGAATTCTTTATGGGTACTCAAGCGACAAGAGAGCGATTTCTTACCTTATCCAAACACTTTCAGATCATCCATTTGGCCACCCACACCCAGATAAATGATGAAGATAGCCGGTACTCCCGCATAACATTTGCCCCGGTTTCAGACTATACACGGGAAAGTGATTTTCTCAGTATCGCCGAAATTTGCAACCTCCGGTTAAAGGCCGACATGGTAGTACTGAGCGCCTGTGAAACCGGTGTGGGCAAACTTCAAAAAGGCGAGGGAATACTCAGCCTTGCCAGAGCGTTTACTTACGCCGGAGCCAAAAGTATTGTCACGACCCTCTGGCAGGTGGATGACCAGGCGACGGCTGTGGTTATGAAAAGTTTTTATCAGTATCTGGAGCGTGGCTATCCCAAAGACCGTGCGTTGAGACAGGCAAAACTCGACTACCTGGACAATAGCGACAACCGGCTGGCGCATCCGTTTTTTTGGGGTGCGGCGATTCCGATCGGTAGTATGGTCGCTGTCAGGTCCTCCTCCCGGTTGATACCCGTTTTGCTGATTATCTCAATCGTGATGATAATCAGTGGATTCTTTTTTGTGAAAAAAGCAAGAATCCACTAACTTTAGAATATATTCATCTGAAATATGAGCTTTTCGACAATCCTCAGTATGATTCTGATTCTCACATTCAACATGGGAGGATTTATCTTTTTTCTCCGGAGGGCGATGAAAAAAGAAGCTGCAAAAAAATAATCAATTCTTTTTCACCATTTGTTCCATTACTGCATTGGTGCGTACTGCGGTTTGTCCTGTGCTTGGGCATTTGCCGCGACCTAACAGATCATCGACTACCGTCTGGATCAACGGTTGCTGAATATGTTTGGGCATTTCAAAGGGGAAAAATTGTTTTCCCTGGCTGTTTTCCAGCACAACAGGCGCCGACGAAAAATACGAAAAGGTAATTTTCCCCTTACTTCCGACAATTTCCGTCTCTTCCAGTACGGCTTGTTCTGCAGCTGAAAAACACCATACTCCTGATCCCAGCACCCCATTCTCAAATACAAAACTTCCCGAAACAATATCCTCTGCATCATATAAACCTGCCTGATTGCCATGAAATCCCGAAACGTGCTTCACAGGCCCCAGCAAGTAATCCAGAAAATCAAGCTGGTGAGAGGCCAGATCATAAAAATAGCCGCCGCCGGAGACTGCAGGGTTTACCCGCCAGTTTTCCGGTTGTCCGTCAACGATCTTTGCCACAACCTCAGGTTTGGGAGACTGGTAAAGCCGGATATTCACCAGCCGCACTTCTCCGATTGCACCCGTATCGACGAGTTCTTTTACCTTGAGGAAATTGGGCAGTTGCCGGCGGTAATAGGCAACATAAAGCGGAACTCCCGCAGCCTCGCAGGTTTGGATCATCGATTCACATTCCTTCCGGGTGCGGGCCATAGGCTTTTCTACATAAACTGGTTTTCCAGCCTGCGCAGCCAGCATAGTATAATCAGCATGAGAATCGGGTGGGGTAGCAATATAGATAGCATTCACCTCCGGGTGATGGATGAGCGTTTGGGCATCGCTAAACCAGTAGGGGACCCCGTGGCGACGGGCGTAATCTGCGGCTTTTTCAGCATCCCTTCGCATGACTGCTATTAATTTGGAATTATCTGCAAGGTTGAATGCCGGGCCGCTTTTCACCTCAGTCACGTCTCCACAGCCAATAATACCCCAGCGCACTTCTTCAAAAGGAAATTTTTTCATCGGAAAATTATTTTTCAGTTCCTGCCTCAGTGTGTAACTTACCGGGCAGACCCAATATACACCTGCTAAATGAAAATGCGACGAATTCCATTTCTTTTTGCGATACTTTGGTGGAGTTTTCCCGGCTTTCCCCTTTTTGCGCAGCCTCAGCCTGCGGTAAAAAATATAATGCTGGATGACGACGCTTCTGAGTATGCGCCCTGCGAACCATCGATTGCCATTAGTTTTTCCAACCCGGATATCATTGTCGCAGGTGCCGTGCTCAACAAAGTGTACTATACCTCCAATGGGGGAAAAACCTGGGAAAAGCAAAAAATAACTTCTTCTTATGGCGTTTTTGGCGATCCCGTAGTGATTTCTGGTTATGACGGAAGTTTTTATTATTTCCATCTGGCTGACCCTGAGCACAAACGCTGGGCAAGCGAAAGATTACTGGACCGTATTGTCTGTCAGAAATCTACAGATGGGGGAAAAACATGGAGCGATGGCGGCTATATGGGTATGAATCACCCCAAAGATCAGGATAAAGAGTGGGCCGTGGTCAATCCGTTGAATAATCATATTATCACTACCTGGACACAATTTGACAAATACGACAGTCAAAACCCCGATGATCACAGCAATATTCTTTTTTCCCAATCCAAAAACAGCGGTAAATCATGGAAAAAAGCAGTCCAAATCAATCAATACTCAGGGGACTGTCTCGATGGTTCGGAAACAGCGGAAGGCGCATTTCCGGCAGTGGGGCCACAGGGTGAAATCTATGTAGCCTGGTCGCTGAATGAAAAAATATGGTTTGACCGATCCTTTGACAAAGGAAAAACCTGGCTGGAAGAAGATATTATTGCAGCGGAACAGCCCGGCGGATGGAGTTTTGATATTCCGGGTATTACCCGAAGCAATGGCATGCCTGTACTGCTTTGTGATCTCAGCGATGGCCCGGCCAGAGGAACCTTGTATCTCAACTGGTCAGACCAGCGAAACGGAAAAACAGATACCGATATCTGGTTTGCCAAGTCCTCAGATAAAGGCAATACCTGGTCGGCTCCCAAAAGAGTCAATGATGATGGATGGGGGAAACACCAGTTTTTAAGCTGGATGACCATTGACCAGACTACCGGCTATATTTACGTAGTCTTTTACGACCGGCGGAATTACAAAGACTTGCAGACCGATGTATATCTGGCGTATTCTACAGATGGTGGGGAATCCTTTATCAACCAACGCATCAGCGAAACCCCATTTACCCCATCTGCCCTAGCATTTTTTGGCGACTACAACAATATCGCAGCACATGGGGGGCGAATCTGTCCGATCTGGACCCGGATGGATAATGGCAAAACCAGTGTATGGACAGCGGTAATTGAGGAGGGGGAACTGATCGAAAAATAGAAACCCTATTTCAACCGGTAATTGTATTGGCGGTAGGCGATATTATAGCCGCCGTTTTCCAGTTCGTACACGATTTCATCGATCATGTCGTCTTCTTCGTTGTCAAACTGCGTTTTGAGGTTGATACCAAAAAGAAGGCCGATAGACTGCCAGAAAACCGCGGACGCACCGCTTTTATTTTCCCTGATTAGGTCAAAAGTTGAACGGCCGGTCTGGCGGTGAACCAGTTTTACCAGCACTTTCCCCTGGGTTCGGGTCATTTGCCGGAGATCATCTTCATAGGCACCAAAAAGAGAAGTTTCCTTTTGTTTTACATATTCCCTGCGGGAAGTACTGTCTGGAAGCGCAGCCATTTCCGCATCGATTTCATTGAGAATATCAGAAACTTTGACTGCATAAGGATAGACTTTGTGCACATTCCACCGCAGACGGGTAAACCGGGCCAGGCGCTCCTTTCCCCGCTGAACCTGCCTGCGGTTGGGTTTTTGTGCAAAAATATCTATTCCCTCGATATCCCCAATCATAAAGGTTTCTCCATTGTAGGTATAAACCTTAAAGCGGTGCATAAGGCTGTCCGCTTCAGTTTGCCCAACTGCCGAAGAAACGCAAGTGCTAAGAAGCAAAAACCAGAAGATAGCGACCAATAAGTTGTTTTTCATCTTTCTCATCAGAAGTAAAACGCACTTCCCTAATACGAATATTGCGTTTTCTATGTTCTGATCAAAGCTTTCTTGGTGGGATATATTTCCTATTTATTACATCTGCATAGTTCATAATCAAAGTCGCCGCCGCCGTCATGGCAGGCCTGTATCTCCGATGAGGCAGGGGAACAAAACTCCACGCAGGCACATTCTTCGTAATCATATTCAGCCCCTCCCGGGCATCCATCGGGTGGCGGTGAACATTGTTTGCAGCCTGCAAACAAAAAAATAAACGAAGCAGTTGACAGAATAAACAGTGATAAAAGGTACTTTTTCATAAATTTGAAGTTTTAACTGTAATGGTTTTCTTTCCTTACAGTCGTATTCACAAATTTTTCATCACCCCAACCCTCATGATTCAGGAATTTTCCAAAATAGCAGTGATCGGTGCCGGTACGATGGGCAACGGAATCGCCCATGTATTTGCGCAGTATGGTTATTCGGTCAACCTTATCGATATTTCAGAAGCCGCCCTTCAGCACGGGCTCAACACTATTTCGGCCAATATGGACCGGCAGGTGAAAAAAGAAATTATCACCCCCGAAGAAAAAGCAGCGGCAATTGGCCGTATTCAGTCCATTACCTCTCTGGAGGCCGGCGTCAGAGACCGCGACCTGATTGTCGAAGCCGCCACGGAGAATGTCGCACTGAAGCTCAATATATTTCGGGACATGGACATATTTGCCCCGGCGCATGCCATTCTCGCTACCAATACATCTTCGATATCGATCACCCAGATTGCAGCGGCAACGCGGCGCAGCGACAAGGTGATCGGCATGCATTTTATGAATCCCGTGCCGATGATGAAGCTGGTGGAAATCATCAACGGCTATGATACTGCGGCAGAAGTTACCCAGGCGATAGTTTCCCTTTCAGAGGACCTTGGCAAAACCCCCGTTCCGGTCAACGACTATCCCGGCTTTATCGCCAACCGCATCCTGATGCCGATGATCAACGAAGCCATTTACGCCCATTTTGAAGGCGTGGCAGGTGTCGAGGAAATAGACGCCGTCATGAAATTGGGCATGGCCCACCCGATGGGACCGTTGCAACTGGCAGACTTCATCGGTCTGGACGTATGCCTGGCGATCATGGAAGTTCTCTTTCAGGGATTTGGCAACCCCAAATACGCCCCCTGTCCACTGCTCAAAAACATGGTGGCCGCCGGCCATCTCGGCAGAAAAACAGGCAGAGGATTTTATCAGTATTGAAGGTAAGGCCCGGTTGGGAAAGGCGCCTTGCGGCGCATCACTGACCGGCGGCTGAGGTTACTCGAAGCCCCGGTCGCACAACGCGCGCTGCGGCGCATTTCCGGTGGGTTCGAGAGCCTCACCCACCGGTTTTGGAGCGCCTTCCGGCGCATCACTGACCGGCGGCTGAGGTTACTCGAAGCCCCGGTCGCATGGGCGCGCATTGAATAAAAAATGCAATGTGGGTCGCCATCCAAAAACATTTGCACGGTTGCCGTAAAATCTACAATTTATGGTAGGTTAACCCCTGACAATTAATGGATAAGGAACCCATCACTCCCAAAAACAATTTCCCAATTCCCGAGATGATTTTCATCAAAGTTGGGGCGTTTTTGCGTGAAAAATATAAAATCACCGTGAGCGACTTTTGGCTGGGGAAGACGGCGGTGACGAATGCAGAGTACGCGGTGTTTTTGAAGGCGAAAGGCAATCAGACAGAGGGTGGGGCGGAATGGTACAATGATTCAGGGACTGGATTTAGGAGGGGCTATGCAGGTGCAGCAATTCAAAAACGGGGAAATAATTGGATAGTAAAATCTGAGCGGGAAGAGCATCCGGTAAATTATGTAAACTGGTATGGTGCGGTAGCCTATTGTGCCTGGCTGAGTGAGGTGACTGGTCAGCGATGGCGATTGCCGACCGAGGCGGAGTGGGAGTATGCGGCGGGTGGCGGCTCTGTAGATCGGACAGAATATGCAGGCACGAATGAAGCGGAAAAATTGGGCGAATATGCGTTGTTCACTGGCGGTTTGGATGATACGGGAACCCGTCCTGTCGGTCAGGGAAAACCCAACCGGCTGGGGTTATTCGACATGAGCGGAAATGTGTGGGAGTGGTGTGGGGACGGGTACGATGATTACGATACATCCGATCCCCAAGACCCCGAATCTGGTACGAATCGCGTGTACCGCGGGGGAAGTTGGTACTACGAAGCGGAGTGCTGCCACGTTTCATACCGCTATTTCGGTTTGCCCGGCAGGCACTTCCTCGATCTGGGTTTCCGGCTGGTTAGGGATGAAAAATAATTATGTGTCTTAGACAAAAGCTCCGGAGGAGCACAATGTACCGATGGCATCTTCGATCGGTAGGCAAAAAGCCCACCCCCAAAGTTTCCGGCAAAATGCGCGCTGCGGCGCATCACTGACCGGCGGCTGAGGAGGCTCGAAGCCCCGGTCGCACAAAGCGCGCTGCGGCGCATTTCCGGTGGGTTCGAGAGCCTCACCCACCGGAAAGAAGAGCCTCAACCACCGGAAAGAAGAGCCTCACCCACCGGAAAGAAGAGCCTCACCCGCCGGTTTTTGGGTGCGCATTTCAGCGCACAGAAATCCCGCCAGCTCCCCTTTAAAGGGGGGCGGCCGGGCGGAAGGGGGTTCGACACAACGCGCGCTGCGGCGCGCGCAATGAATAAAAAATGCAATGTGCGGCTTGATAAAATGAGGCGCAAAAAGCAAACAGATCATGACCTTATTGAATTTTTTTTCGTATTATTGAGTAACCTTTAATTCTGGAGACAATGAATGATCTGCTTTCTCATTTACCCGTACATATTCGCCAACAGGTAGCAGATTATATTTCCTTTTTGATGGCAAAATATCCGATTGCCCCCTCCTCAAAGGCCAAAGACACCTATCGGGAACGGTTGCTGAATGTTTCAGTGTGGAAAGAAGATGATATTCGGTGGATTGAGGATGCCGGGGATTGGTTTCACCAATGGAAACCTTCCTCATGGTAATAGATACGTCTGTTTGTATTGAATTTTTGAGAAGTCGGGATAAAACACAAACCCGACTGTTTGAAATTGCTAACCAGCCAGAGTTAATGATTTCCTCCCTGACGGTGTTTGAACTTTATATGGGGACGACCGATGAGCAGAAACGTAATGATGTTGTTTTGCTACTAAGTGGGTTAGAAATAGTCCCCTTCGATAGTATGATAGCTGAAAAAGCCGGGGATCTATATAGGTTTCTAAAAAAGAATAATCAATTGATTGGCGTTCCGGATTTGTTGATCGCTTCCACCGCTTTAGTTCTCAATCACCCAATTCTTACCATCAATAAAGGTCATTTTAGCCGAATACCAGATCTGGTAGTTTTGTGAAGATTCGGAAATGTCGGTAGCACAAACGTGCCCCCCCCAATATTTCCAGCAAAAAGCGCGCTGCGGCGCATTTCCGGTGGGTTCGAGAGCCTCACCCACCGGAAAGAAGAGAGCCTCACCCACCGGAAAGAAGAGCCTCACCCACCGGTTTTGGGGCGCCTTGCGGCGCATCACTGACCGGCGGCTGAGGTTACTCGAAGCCCCGGTGGCACAACGCGCGCTGTGGCGCATTTCCGGTGGGTTCGAGAGCCTCACCCACCGGAAAGAGAGCCTCACCCACCGGTTTTGGGGTGCGCATTTCAGCGCACAAAAATCCCGCCAGCGCCCCTTTAAAGGGGGGGCGGCCAGGCGGAAGGGGGTTCAGCACGATGCGCGCTGCGGCGCATCACTGACCGGAGGCTGAGGAGGCTCGAAGCCCCGGTCGCATGGGCGCGCTGCGGCGCATTTCCGGTGGGTTCGAGAGCCTCACCCACCGGTTGCATGGCCTCCGCCACCAGCAGAAGGGGTTCGACACAAAGCGCGCTTCAGCACTTCGATAATTATATTTCGTCCGTTTTTTGTATATTGCAATATGTCAGTAGCCGAAAAACAAATATTGTCGCTGGTTGCAACCCTTACCCCTGAGGAGCGGTTGCGGATCATTCATGCTATCCTTTATACACTGGAGGAAAAAACGGGCTCTGGAGAAATTTCGATTAACCCTGCTGATCTCGAAATTGCCCAAAAGCGTTCGCGCGAGTTTGATGAAGGAAAAGTCAAGGTTATGACCCGGGAGGAATTTTGGGTCAATCTGAAAAAACGGCAAGAGGGCGAATGAGTTATCAGGTACTGATTGATGAACGGGTTTCGGAAGAAACCGCCGAAATATTCGATTATTATGATGCAATTAATCCGGGTTTGGCTTACAATTTTTATGAGCAGCTGGATCTTGTCTATAATCAATTGGAAAAAAATCCCAATATCTGGCAAATTATAGAGGGCGATATCCGAAGGGCATTATTAAAGCGGTTTCCTTATGCGGTTTATTATCGGGTGCTTGATGGTCAGCGGATACTGGTAATGACCATTCGCCATAATGCGCAAAACCCGGAATCGAGGTTTGATTGAAAATCTGGCGTTGTGCAATGATTGCGCCATCAGCGTCCGCCAGTGTCCATTTTAAGAGGCGCGAAGCCCCGGTCGCATGGGCGCGCTGCGGCGCGCGCAATGAATAAAAAATGCAATGTGGATTGCCATCCAAAAACATTTGCACGGTTGCCACAAAATCCGCAAATTATGGCCGGATAACCCCTTGGGCTGAAAATGACTCCGGATACTGACACAAAGCGCGGTTTTGAATATCCTGGCAAACACGGCGAAACATCCGTTACCCCCCGCCGCAACCACCTGCTGGTGATTGGGATAGATCGGTATGCGCATTTTCAAAAGCTGAATAACCCTGTAAGTGATTCGAAAGGCCTTGTTGAGGTGCTGACGGAGCGGTACAGGTTTGAGCCAGGTGATGTTCGGACTCTTTTTGATAAAGAAGCCACACGTGAGGGGATCATAGATGCGCTGGACGAATTGACGGCAAAAGTTACTCCGGCAGACAACCTGCTGATATATTTTGCTGGGCACGGATATTATCGTAAAGTGATGAAAATCGGCTATCTGATCCCGGTTGATGCGCGAAAGGAAAAATTTTCTGACCTGATTTCCAATACCACCATCCGGGATTATATCTCCGCTATTCAGGCCCATCATACTTTATTGATTGTGGATAGTTGTTTTTCTGGTTCGCTGCTACACCGCGATGCAGAAGTATTAAAAATCAAAGCATTGGCTGATAAAGTGGACCGTTTACCTTCCCGGTGGGGACTGGCAGCCGGATTGGTCGAACTCGTTTCTGATGGGCCGATCGGGGGTTCCAGCCCATTTGCCCAAAGTTTGCTGACTTATCTTCGGGAAAATAATTCCCCCCGATTTCCGGTCAGCGAACTAGTCCAATACGTGAGTAAAATCACGACTTACAATGCGGACCAAACCCCTGTAGGCGGTGTTCTTGACAAAACCAGTCATCTGGGCGGGCAATTTGTTTTTGATCTGCGAGAATCAGTTCTTAACGAAGAAGAAACCTTCTGGCGGGATACCCTGGCAAAAAACACCATGGTAGGCTATCGCGATTACCGGAAAAAATTTCCGGAAGGAACATATCGCTCCGAAGCCCTGTCCCAGATCAGACTCCTGGAGGAAACTGAGTCGTGGGAAAAAGCGCTGGCAAGAAACAAAGTAAGCAGTTTTGAAGATTTTCTGGAAGAGTATCCTGGCAGCCCATATGCGCCTGAAGCACAAAAGAGAATAGACGAATTGCTGAATCCGGTTGCAGTTACCCAGTCAGTTGTTAAAACAGCAATTCCCACAAAAGTAAATTTCCCCACCCCGGAAATGGTTTTGATCAAAGGGGGAACATTTAATCGCGAAAAATATAAGGTTACCGTGAGCGACTTCTGGTTGAGTAAAACGGCGGTGACAGTGGGTGAATACTTACGTTTTTGTGAAGCTACTAACACTCATTGGCCGGAGTGGCTGGAAAAAGGAAGTAATTATCATTTTGAAACGGGTAAGGACGATCATTACAAAAAAAGAGGATACAATAAGCGCAAAGGGATTGAAAATCTTCCAGTTGCCGGCGTGAGCTGGCATAATGCTGTAGCTTATTGCGACTGGCTGAGTGAGCATACTGGCGAAAAGTGGCGATTGCCGACAGAGGCGGAATGGGAATACGCTGCGGGGGGAGGATCAAAGGAGCGGACGATTTACGCGGGTACGAATGATGAAAAAAATTTGGGCAAGTATGCGTGGTATAGCGGCAATTCCAACAGCCAGCCACATCCTGTGGGACAGAAAAAGCCCAACCAACTGGGGTTATACGACATGAGTGGGAACGTATGGGAATGGTGTGGGGACTGGTATGGCGATTATCCTTCCTCGGATATATCCGACCCACAAGGGCATGAAAAAGGCTGGTACCGTGTTTTGCGCGGCGGTAGTTGGCTCAACTCTTCGGAGTATTGCCGCGTGGCTTTTCGCGGCAGCAATGCGCCAGAGTTTCGCTTCGACTACTTTGGTTTCCGTGTTGCCTGTCAGTTCTAGCTGCTTATCTGGCGTTGTTATGAGCTAAAGAAGGGAAAAATGAAAGAGAAAAAACATGAAAAAAACCTTTTTGTGTCTGCCGGGCAGACTGGCAGGCGCGGGAAGCGCCGTCCGCCTGTCTGGCTGGCTGATACAAAAAGAACGGGGTTTGGGGCGAAGCCCCAATTTTTATAAAAACTTTAGCAAAAATAATACTATGCAGATTAGAATTTTTTCGATTCCGGTGGTTGGCGGCGAAATGCTGATGGAAGATCTGAATGTATTTCTCCGGTCAAAGAAGGTACTTCAGATCGAGCAGCACATGGTAAATGATCCGCAGGGTTCTATCTGGTGTTTTTGCATCAGATACGTGGAGGATTATTCTCCCTACTCCAAAACCAAAGAAAAAGTGGATTACCGAAAGATACTGGATGAGGAAAGTTTTGGAAGGTTTGCAGCCATGCGGGAGATTCGGAAAAAACTTGCAGAACAACTAGGATTTCCTCCCTACGCCATCTTTAATGACGAAGAACTTGCAGAGTTGGCAAAAATCGAAAATCTGACACCCGAGGCGATGAAGGGAATTAAGGGGATTGGGGAAAAGAAAGTGGAGAAATACGGTGTACATTTTATTCTCCCGAAAAAAAATGAAACGAGCCAATCACCTGTTTGATTGTATTATTGAACCTGAGAATCTTGCTTATGCCTGCTGGAAAGCCGCAAAGGGAAAACGCTATTCAACGGCAGTTGTGGCTTATCAGGAAAATCTGGATGAGAATCTTCGGAGACTGTATGAACAGCTTCAGGCAGGGAAAGTGGAAGTGGGAGATTACCGGTATTTTAAAGTATTTGAACCCAAAGAGCGGAAGATATGTGCCAGCGCATTTCGTGAACAGGTTTTACATCACGCACTGATGAATGTCTGCCACCCTTATTTTGAAAAAGCACAAATATTTGGCAGTTATGCCAGCAGGAAAGGAAAAGGCACATACGCGGCATTGGACAAGGCAAAAGTATTTACCCGGAGATATACATGGTTTTTAAAGCTGGATGTGCGAAAATTTTTTGAATCCATAGATCACAATGTGCTGAAAAATCAATTGGCAAGAATGTTTAAAGAAGGAAAATTGCTTAACATTTTTTACCAGATCATAGACAGCTACGAAGCAAGTCCAGGCCGGGGTGTTCCTATCGGTAACCTTACCAGTCAGTATTTTGCTAACCATTATTTGTCGGGATTAGATCACTTTGTGAAGGAGAAACTGGGAATCAAAGCGTATGTTCGTTACATGGATGATATGGTTTTGTGGAGCAGCGAAAAGGCGGAATTGAAGCAGGCGTACCAGCAGATCAAAACCTTTGTCGCAGAAAATCTTCACTGCGAATTGAAACCCGCTATGCTGAACCGCACCCGGCTGGGGCTACCGTTTTTAGGATATCGGATATTTCCGCATTATGTGTGGCTATTGCAAAAGAGCAAAGTTCGGTTTATCCAAAAACTAAAGCGGGTAGAAAAACATTACCGCTTTGGTGGATGGACGGAAGTCGCGTGCCATCGGCGGGTTTTGCCTTTGCTGACATTTACTTTGTATGCCGATGCAAAAGTTTTCAGAAAAAATGTACTTTTACAAATAGAAGGTCAGACATCATAAGGCTCGAACCGTGTTTTGCGCGGCGGTAGTTGGAACAACAATTCGGAGAATTGCCGCGTGGCTAATCGCAACAACAATACGCCAGAGAATCGCAACAACAACAATGGTTTCCGTGTTGCCTGTCAGCTCATAACAACGCCGGATGGCAGCGATGAACAGATGTCTGCCCTGTTCTACGTGAGTGGTCTGTGGGCCCACACGGGACAAAAAAGCAGCTTTATGTAGAGCTGTTACAAGGGGCAGTATTGGTAATGCGGATGCATGAAGATTCTGCCGCTTTTTTGTGCGCGCATCGGCGCGCAACCATGTGGAAAAAAATAATATAGATGGCCCGATGGCTACAAACATATGACTCCTCCGGAGTCCAGACTACGTCTGAAGAAAAGAAACTGTAATCATTTGCCGTCAGGCAAGACCTACGGAAGTGGCCTTCGGCTCGGAGAAGTCAAATGTACCTGAGGCATCTTCGATTTGTAGCCGTCGGTCGCCGAAGGCTATAATCCTGTCACCGCTTCGCGGTTTCGCGCGAATAGCGCAAACCATCTACCGGCGGCTGAGGTCACTCGAAGCCCCGGTCGCAAAAAACGCGCTGCGGCGCAGTTCCGGTGGGTTCGAGCCGAAGGTCCCATACAGGGGAGCCTCACCCACCGGTTTTGGGGCGCCTTTCGGCGCATCACTGACCGGCGGCTGAGGTTTTTCCTTAAAGGAATCTCCGACTCGAAGCCCCGGTCGCAAAAAGCGCGCTGGGGTGCAAATCTTATGAAGTCAGATTTCAGAATTTTGAAGTATTGGAAGAATGCCGACGGCACACCCCCTCAAATGCCAATTCTTCGGAGTTTGATGATTCACCCCCTCACATTTCTATAATCATATCATCCCCTTAATGGGATCTTCGACCCTTCGGGATTCCTACCCAAGGCAGAATTTTCCCCAAAACCCCAAAGAGCAAAAAATGAACAACATGCTGACCGGGGTTGAGCGGAGTCAAAATCATCGGATTAATTTGTCATTTGTAATTTCTATCTTCGCCAACCAAAAGGATACCTATGGTTTGGCTCGCTTGCCTGGTTTTGGGATTTCTCGTTGTGCGCGCACTCGTTGTGCTGGTCAATGTGATGACCCGACCCGTGATGAAGGCCACGCCTCCTGTGGGTATGGCGCTTCCGCGCATTTCTTTTCTTGTGCCGGCCCGCAATGAGGCGGCAAATCTGCCTAATCTCTTCGCTCAGGTCCGGGGACTCAATTATCCTGACTACGAACTCATTGTCCTGGACGACCACTCGGAAGACGATACCGCCGCGATTGTTGCCGATGAAGCGCGTACAGATCATCGGGTGAAACTGCTCTCCGGCAAAACGCTGCCGCCTGACTGGCTGGGCAAAAACTTTGCCTGCCACCAACTCGCGCAGGCTGCTTCCGGTGAGTATTTTTTGTTTCTCGATGCCGATATCGCCGAGCTTACCCCCGGCCTCGCACAACTGGCTCTGGCCGAAATGCAACAGCGGAAACTGGCGCTTCTTTCTATTTTTCCCGATCAGATTCTGGGTACTTTGGGCGAACGCCTGGTTGTGCCGCTGATGCACTATATTTTGCTTTCGCTCTTGCCGCTGTGGGCTATTTTCAGGTTTCGCTTTTCTTCTCTCGCTGCGGCCAACGGGCAGTTTATGTTCTTTGAGGCGGGTAGCTACAGGCAGTATTGCTGGCATGAAAAGGTAAGGGGTATCATCGTTGAGGATATCGCCATTATGCAGGAGGTGAAAAAAAACGGCCTGAAGGGTATGACTTTTGTCGCGAATGGCTGGATAAGGTGCCGGATGTATCGTAGCTTTGGCGAAGCAATGGCCGGTTTTAGCAAAAATATTCTGGCAGGTTTTGGAAACAGTATCGCCGGACTGATAGTTTTTCTTTTTTTGGTTTATTTTGCCTGGGCCGGGTTAGTATTTTATTTGCCCGGGAAATTTTTGCTCGCAGGTTTATTGTTGATATTGTTGATCCGTGCAGGAATTTCAGTTCTTGCCAAACAAAATATAGGCTTAAATCTTCTCCTTCACCCGCTTCAAATGATCATTCTGGTGATCATCAGCCTGGAGTCAGTGAAACGGAGGATTAGTGGAAAAAATGAATGGAAAGGTCGGAACGTAGCGAAAAACTTGTAATTGGATTTCTGGTAATCTTCCATTTTGTGGGGATTATCGGCCTGCATCTGGATGAAACCCGTCCCTTGTTTCAAAGCCTGACACCGCTGAATCTCCTGCTGACAGTGGGGGTTCTGGCCTGGTTTCACCGCAGTTGGACAATGAAATTTGGCATGTTTGTCTTTTTCATTTTCTGGGCAGGTTATCTCGTGGAGGTTGCCGGTGTATTTACAGGCGCCATTTTTGGCTCTTACAACTATGGCAATGCATTTGGAATTAAAATAGCTGCTGTACCGCCGCTGATTGGGATAAACTGGGTCATGCTGGTCTATATCACAGGAATCATTTCTCAGGGAATGGCCAAAAATATCTGGGTAAGAGTAACGATCGGTGCGGCATTGCTGGTACTGCTTGATTTTCTGATCGAACCCATGGCAATGACCCACGATTTCTGGTCATGGCGCGACAATCGTATTCCTGCGCAAAATTATTTCGCATGGTTTCTCATCGGCTGGGTCATGCAGTATGGATTTCACAGCCTGACAGAGGAAAAATCCAATCCGCTGGCTTTGCCGGTTTATCTGATACAAATTATATTTTTTGCTACTTTTATGGTCGTCAGGCTGGGTGTTTCCTAAAAATTGAATAATGAAAAAAATCCTTTTTCTTTTTGTCTTATCAATATGGTTTTTCAATTCAGAGGCCCAGAATCTGGGCGGTGGATTGTCTCTGGGGTTTAATGCCAGCCAGGTAGACGGCGATAATTTCCGCGGGTTTAATAAGGCGGGTTTCAGCGTCGGCGGATTCGTTACCTATCCCCTCAACGACAGGTTTTCCCTTCAGCCCGAAATATTGATCGAACAATTGGGCAGCGCCAACCAGCAGCAACTGATTGTACAAACTACCTATTTCGATGTACCCGTACTGCTAAGTGCAACCGTGCCGATCGAACTGGGCGAGACTACACAGGAAATACAAGTTGTGGCCGGACCGGTTATTGGCGTATTGTTAGGCGCCCGGGATTTTAACTTTGATATTACCAATCAAATAAAAAAGGTGGATTACCGGGCTACAGCGGGCATTGCTTACCGCCTGGGAAGGGCAAGCCTGGGTATCCGTTATGGTTATTCTCTCAGTACGTTTGCCAAAGGAACCTCAAATGTCGGGCTGTTTCTTACAGGCCCCTATCACCATTACGTCAATTTTTCCCTTCATTACATAATTAAGGAATAGAGGAATTGACCCACACCCGGTGACTGGCAAAATACCCTTCTCCACGAAAGATGAATACGTATTCACCTGATTTCCATCTGTTTACAGGAACCTGAAAGATTTCCGGCAAGGTATTTTGTGTCAGTACCCTGATGCCCGCAATTTGTTTGTCAGGCGTAAGAATGATGAGTTCGACGGTCTTGCGGGTGTGGTAGGAAAAATTAAATAATTCCTTCGCATGGAAAAACTGAGCGGAGTTTTCACCTGTGGATCGCGGAATCGCACGCTGGAAAAGGCCCGATTCAGGTTGCCGTTCATTTTCCGGCTGAAGAATATGAATAACCACTTCCGGAAACCCCTCAGCCAAAGCCATTGATACAGAAAGAAAACAGCTAAGTAAGAGTATGATTCGTTTCATTCAATATTTTTATGCTTGAAAAATAGTAACAGATGAAATAAAAATCCTGTTCCTTTCCACTCGTTTATTACAAGGAATCAGCCAGCGTTTTATAAATTGCAGTTGCTTTCGTTAATTTGAAGCTAGATTGAAGAGATTATGACCTTACGTGTGTTTGTTACCGGGGGAACGTTTGACAAGGACTACGACTATCTGACCGGAGAGCTATTTTTTCGGGAGACCCAATTGCCTGAGATGCTTCGGCTTGGACGTTGTACCATTGATGTAAACCTGCGTACCCTGATGATGATCGACAGTCTGGAGATGACAGAGGAAGACCGGGAATTGATCGTCAGAAATTGCCGCTCATGCCCCGAAGACCGGGTGGTAATCACTCACGGTACAGATACGATGGTAAAAACTGCAAAGAAAATTGCCGCAAGTAATATTGAAGGAAAAACTGTTGTGCTAACCGGTGCGATGGTTCCCTATAAGTTTGGAAGTTCTGATGGATTTTTTAATCTCGGCAGCGCCCTGGCTTTTGCCCAGACACTTCCTCCCGGTGTATATGTAGTGATGAATGGCCGATACTTTGATTGGGATAATGTGCGAAAAAACCGCCAGACAGGATTTTTTGAAGAATTAAAACCGGAAAACAGATCAGGAGAGGAATAAGATTGGTGCTGAAAAAAATCAATCAAATCTGATTGCCTGAAGCGGGGTGATCCGGTTGATAATTGTAGTGGGGATCAGCATGGCGATTGTACAGATGCCGATGACGGCAAGATTTACCCCGATAAACCGCATCCAGACCCAGGCAACAGGCACAGTTTCAATGAAGTAATCTTCCTGACTAAGTCTGAACCAGCCAAAACTATCCTGTAATCCAATAAGCCCAAGTCCCAGTATATTGCCGATAACGACACCGATAGTTACCAGAAAAAGCGCATTCCAGATAAACATTCGCCTTACACGAAAAGCGGGAAGCCCGATCGCTTTGAGGATACCCACCATCCGGGTGCGCTCAATGATCACAATCAGCATGACGGAAGTCATATTGATAATGGCAACCACGACCATGAGAATGAGGATAAACCACACATTCTGATGCTGTAATTCCAGCCAGTCAAAAATCTCCCGATACAGATAGGTAATCGGTTCGGCGCCAAATTGAAACGGCGTCATTTCATTAATCTGCAACGTCGCCTCCTCGATGACATCAAGTGAATTAAGGTTTACCTCAAATCCCGAAACCTGATCTTCCTGCCAGTGCCAGATTTTTTGCAGCAGGCGCATATCGCAGATCATGATATTGTTGTCAAATTCTTCCATTCCCGTTTCGTAAATCCCCGCAACTTCCACTTGTCTCCGGCGGGGTGGGGGAGGAAGAAACATGAGCCGCGCTTTGTCTCCTACTTTGAGGTCAAGATTGCGCGCCTGTTTGCGGGAGACGAGGATTTGTAAAGACTCTTCCGACCCGGTGAGATCGGGAATTTGTCCTTCTTTCAGCACGGTGCTGAAAAAATGCCAGTCATAGGTACTGTCCACTCCTTTGAGCAATACACCGTCCCATCCGGCGTCTGATTTAAAAAGTCCTGTGCGGTACACATAGGGAGAAACCGATACGACATAAGGTAATGCCCTGACGGAGTCAATCGCCGGTTCCTGTTTGGGCAGAGGAAGAATTTCCGTGTCTTCTTCGTGATAATAATTTCCTATTTGGATATGGGAGCCAAACCCAACCACCTTTTTTTGAATTTCTGTCTGAAAGCCCTGAACGACTGACAGCGAAATTTCCATGGTCGCCACTGCCAGCGCAATGCTGATGACAGATAGCCGTACCACTAAGCCGGAAGCTGCCCGCTCGGTTTGGAAAGTGATCCTTTTTGCAAAAAAATATTCGAAATTCAAGGCAGTTCTGGTTGAAGGCTTTGTTTGTATCCTACGTAAAGATTTTCTTATTTGGGCAAATATATCAAAAATATGCGCGAGTTTGCTACCTTCCTTTTTGCTGTTTTTTTAGTTGCCTGCGGAAGTACCGAAAAGCACACCGGACAAGCCGGTTTTATTTCAGATTCCTTGTCTTCATTGGATGAAAATATGCCCATTGAAACTTCTCATAAACGCGGTATGCGGGTGATTACCGGCCCTGAAAAACTAGTTGTTGAAAACCTTTCCCTGCTTCAAGACAAACGTGTCGGGATTGTAGGAAACCATACTTCACTTGTATTTGGTGGAACCCACCTGGTAGATACACTGGTTTCACTGGGTGTAAGGGTAAAAGCGGTTTTTGCTCCGGAGCATGGTTTTCGCGGCACTGCCGACGCGGGCGAACATGTAGCCAATGGCATTGATTCCAAAACGGGCCTTCCACTGATTTCCCTCTACGGAACCAACCGAAAACCCACCGAAAGCCAGATGAAAGATCTGGATGTGGTGATTTTTGATATTCAGGATATTGGTTCCCGCCACTACACCTATATCGGGACCATGACGTATGTGATGCAGGCATGCGCCGAACATGGCACGCCCATCATTGTCCTCGATCGCCCCAACCCCAACGGGTGGTATGTCGATGGTCCGGTCTTGGAAAAGGGCAATGAATCCTTTATTGGTATGCACCAGATACCCATTGTGCACGGGATGACGATTGGTGAATATGCCCAGATGGTCAACGAAGAAGGCTGGCTGGGCAATGGACTCATTGCAGATCTGACGGTCATCCCCTGTGAAGGTTATGACCATGCTATGACCTGGGAAGAAACCCAGCTGCCCTGGGTTGCGCCATCACCCAATATTGGTACCGAATACGCCGCCTACCTCTATCCGGCCATTTGCTGGTTTGAACCCACTCCGGTAAGTCTGGGCCGCGGTACAGAAGACGCATTCACCATTGTGGGCGCTCCCTGGTATCAGGCAACTGCCGCAGCCCGAACCACCGAGTCAGGGTTAGACTATTACGGCCTGGAAATGAAGCCCTATTCGTTTACCCCCATATCTCTGCCAGGCAAATCCAAAGAGCCGCCCTTTCAGGATCAGCTTTGCCAGGGATTGGCTTTCCAAAACCGGGTGGATGGCAAATCGCTGTACCTGGCCGGAATCCTGCTTTTAACCGATTTTTATCAGCAGCACAAAGCCGCCAAACCAGGAGAAACCTTCTTCCAAAAAGGATTTAACAAATGGCCGGGAAGCAAAACCCTGCAGACTCAGATTGAATCGGGCCTTTCACCAGAAGCTATATATGAATCATGGCAGAAGAAAGTGACCGCATTCAAGGAAATCCGGAAGAAATACTTACTGTACCCGGATAGGTGATTTCCCCAAAAATACCTATCTTTGCCCCTTAATTTAAAGGGATGGACATATCGATTGTAGTGCCTTTATATAATGAAGCGGAGTCTCTTCCTCATCTGTTGGAATGGATCAGCCGGGTCATGAAGGAGCATCAGTTTTCTTATGAAGTGGTACTCGTGGACGATGGAAGCAAAGATAGTTCCTGGGAAGTATTGCTATCACTTTCTCGTCAATATCCTGAGGTGAAAGGCATCCGCTTTCAGCGTAATTACGGAAAATCGGCGGCTTTACACACCGGCTTCCAGGCTGCTGAAGGTTCTGTCGTCATCACCATGGATGCAGATTTACAGGATAGCCCGGATGAAATTCCGGAACTTTACCGCATGATCCATGAGGATGGGTATGACCTCGTCTCGGGATGGAAGAAAAAACGGCATGATCCACTTTCAAAGAGATTGCCTTCCAAATTTTTTAACTTTGTCGTCAGGATCGTGGCTGGTATTCCCAATCTTCACGATTTTAACTGTGGCCTGAAATCCTACCGCAAAGAAGTAGTAAAGAATATTGAAGTGTACGGCGAAATGCACCGCTATATTCCGATGATTGCCAAATGGGCAGGATTTAAGAAAATCGGAGAAAAAGAAGTCGAACACCGCAAGCGCGAATATGGTATCAGTAAATTTGGCGTGAGCCGGTTGATTACAGGTTTTCTCGATCTGGTATCCATTGTGTTTACCAATAAATACATGAAAAAACCCATGCACTTTTTCGGCACATGGGGGGTGTTTTTTTCATTTATAGGTGGTCTTGATCTGATCTATCTCGCCGTAATTAAATTGGGGTTGGGAGAAGGACTTGGGCAGCGAATTCCTGCAATGATGTTTGGTGTAGTAATGTTATTGCTGGGTTTTATGCTGTTTAGCACAGGTCTGCTGGCAGAGCTGATCAGCCGGAACTCTCTGTATAAAAATCAATACAAGATCGCTGAAAGAGTCGGATAAAAATACTTATATGAAATATCACTTAATCTCAGGCGGATGCGGATTTGTGGGCCGCAACATGGCAAAAAAACTCCTCAAAACTACCACAGACCGGGTAATTATTGTGGACGATCTTTCGGTGGGAATGGCGCCGGGAGAATGGCCGATTGCGGAAGGAAAGTTTTTGGGGGGTGTCGCTCAAAAAATTGTGGGCGAAATGGAGTTCTGGGGAGAAGATGAGCGCCTGTTGTTTTGGCGGGGTGATTTCCGGACATTTCTGAGAAATATGATGGGCGATCCCCGTTGGCTGGCAAAAGCCTACGGCTTGACCGATTTTGAAAAATTTTCAGACGCCTTTCACTTCGCCGCCATCGTGGGCGGGAGAGCGAAGATCGATGGTGACCCGATGATGGTGGCTCTCGATCTGTCGATCGACGCGGAGTTTTTCTACTGGGCGGTGCGCCACAAACCCGACCGGGTGATGTTTCCCAGCAGCAGCGCTGCCTATCCGGTCAACCTTCAGGCTGAAGAAGGATTTATCGCCCTCAGCGAATCTGATATCGACTTCGTCGGTGGCAACCTCGGCCAGCCCGATATGACCTACGGCTGGTCCAAGCTTACCGGCGAATATCTGGCCCGTATTGCCGCTCAGTACTATAATCTTTCCGTTGCCTGCGTCAGGCCTTTCTCCGGTTATGGCGAAGATCAGGATCTGACTTATCCCATTCCGGCGATTGCTGCCCGTGCAGCCAGAAAAGAAGACCCTTTTGAAGTATGGGGCACCGGCAAACAGGGACGCGACTTTGTGCACATCGATGATTGTATCGACTGCATACTGTTTGCCCTCGATCATATTCACGACGGAAGAGCAATCAATATCGGCTCCGGAAAAATTACCAGCTTCCTCGAAATCATTGACCTTTTCGCTGAGTTTGCTGGATACAAACCTACCGTAAAACAATTGCTCGATAAGCCTGTGGGTGTACACGCCCGACACGCCAATATGGATTATGTTTTTAACGAGCTGGGCTGGAGACCTAAAATTTCGCTTCGTGAAGGGATGCGCCGTGTGTATGACGCTGCTGTGAGAAATATCGGTTAGTACCAAAAAGTGAAAGCTACAATCAGAAAAAAATTGTACCTTTCCATAGTCCATTGGTACGTGAACTGTTTTTCATGACCCCCAAGAAGCATTTAATCTACATCGGATTGTTAATTCTGATAGCCGTTTTATGGATATCAGATGCTTTCGCACAAAGTGAAGCGGACAATCATGAGCGGAAAATACTCCGGATAGAAGAGGGCCAATCTGAACATCAACTGCATTTTGACCTCAACCCATTTATCTATATTTTACCTGATTCTACCGGAAACCTGACCTACGAGCAAATCAGCAGCCCTGAGTTTCAATCGCGGTTTGTTTATGGGCAAAATGAGCAACTGGACTTATACCATAAGGATATTCCCTGGTTTTGGATCAGGCTTACCATCGCTTCTGATTTTCCTCGTCCGCTGGGCTTAATGGTGGCATGGAATCTACCGGAAGTAAACCTTTACCAAAGGAAAGATAGTGGTGAAATTTCCATCGTCTCTTCCGGTGTGCTTACCTCCATTTTTGACAGGCCTTACTCCAACCAGTATGGCAGTTCGCCCTATCTCCCTTTAGAGGTCAGACCCGACGAAACCCAAACGTATTATTTCCGGGTAAAACCCATGCGGTTTTTTAAACACAGCCGCCTCAATGGGGTTGACCGTACGCTGGTTGCCCCGGCTTTTGCCACTTTTATCGCTACCCGGGTGAAATTTCTGGATGCACTTTCTCTGGGAATTATTCTGGCTGTAGCCTTATACCAGCTTGCGATATTTTTGTATGGATCAGAAGCGCTGTATCTGCGACTGAGCCTGCTGAGTTTTTCTTTTTTCCTCGTCTGGCTGCATTTTCGCGATTATGGGTTTGAAATTTTCTGGCCCGCATTTCCTGCATTTAACTATATCCATCTGGAATATATTACCTCGCTGCTTCAGTTTTGGACTTTGATTGAATTTGGCCGCCGGTATATGAATATGGCTGCCCTTGTACCTGCCTGGGATCGTATCGCCAAATGGAGCTTATGGATATATATCGGCTACCGGACTTTGGAGTATATATTTTTGCTGGCAGACAGGGAAAATTATTTTACGTATTTGTTACCTCTGGCGGGAATTGAGTTTCTGCTGATCTTATCCATGTTGCTCCCCGGGCTGGCTGCCCAGATAGCCGGAATGCGAAAAAAATACCGCCCTTCAATCTCCTATTTTATTGCTACCCTTGCCCCGATGGTCATGACCTCTGTGCAGATCGTAATCAACCTGTCGAGCACAAATCTGGCCGGGCAAATTGACTTTTTACTCATAGGTATTGCGATTATGCAGCTGTTGCTCGCCGTCGGACTGGCAGAGCGGTTTAAGACACTGCAGGATGAAACCGTCAAAGCACAAAAAGAAAAGCTGGAAATCGAAGAATCCCAGCGTAAAAACCAGGAAGAAATCAACGAACAACTGGTAAAAGCAGACAAGCTGAAAGACCAGTTTCTTGCCAATACTTCTCACGAACTTCGTACCCCGCTCAACGGTATTATCGGCCTTGCGGAGTCTTTGTATGACGGGGTGGCTGGTGTGCCCACGCCTACCATGAAGTCAAATCTGGCGATGATTATGGCTTCGGGAAAAAGGCTTGCCAACCTGGTCAATGATATCCTCGATTTTTCAAAACTCAAAAACCAGGATCTCGATCTTCGGATCAATGCAGTAGATCTGAATTCGCTGGTAGAGGTGGTCATGCAAATCAACCAACCCTCTCTGCAATTGAAGCCCGTGAAAATTATTAACGACATTCCGCGCAATCTGCCGGCAGTAAGTATAGATGAAAATCGAATTGAACAGGTTCTGCACAACCTGATCGGTAATGCCATAAAATTTACCGAACAGGGTACAATTACCATTCGCGCATGGAAATCGGGGAATATGGTCGAAGTGAGTATCGCGGATACAGGAATCGGGTTTCCCAAAGACAAAGCTGACCATATCTTTTTGGAATTTGAACAGGCAGACGGCTCCATTTCCCGGGCTTATGGCGGCACCGGGCTTGGGCTTTCCATTTCCAGGCAGATTGTCGAACTCCATGGCGGAAAAATCTGGGCAGAATCTGTATTTGGAGAAGGGGCTACATTTTATTTTACCCTGCCGGTCTCTCTTGAAAAACCCATGCCGGGAGCACAAATCAACCGGATGTCTTCCCTGTCGGAAGTAGCGCTGATTAAGGATGAAGAACCCAGTATCGTTCCACTCACCAACGTATATATCGATGAAGAAACCATCCAAATCCTGATTGTCGATGACGAACCGATTAACCATCAGGTATTGAGAAACCACCTTTCTACCCGAAACTTCCATGTTGTTTCGGCGATGAATGGCGAGGAAGTGATGGAAATTCTCAAAACCGATCAGGTATTTGATCTCGTACTTCTCGATCTGATGATGCCTAAAATGTCTGGTTATGAAGTGTGTAAGCGAATCAGGGAAAAATTCCTTCCTTCAGAATTACCGGTCATTATGGTCACGGCCAAAAACCAGGTGCCCGATTTGGTTCACGCACTTTCTATGGGGGCGAATGATTATCTCGCAAAACCATTTTCCAAAGATGAATTTCTGGCAAGAGTCAACAACCAGCTCAATCTCAATAACATCTACCACGTAGCCCACCGGTTTATCCCATCAGAATTTTTGTATTCGCTGGGTTATGACTCGATTATGGACGTTCACTTAGGCGATCAGATTGCCAGGGAGATGAGCGTATTGTTTCTCGATATCAGGGACTATACCAGCCTTTCGGAGCAAATGACACCCGAAGAGACCTTCCGGTTTGTCAACGCCTATACTCAGCGGATGGGGCCGGTTATTCAGCGAAACCAGGGGTTTGTCAATCAGTATTACGGCGACGGAATCATGGCGCTGTTTCCCTATGGATCTGATCATGCGCTTCGCGCTATGATGGAGATGCAGGCGTTGCTGGATGAGTACAACCAGGTTCGGGCAACCAAAGGCCGTGTGCCCATTCGGGTTGGCATGGGATTACATACGGGTACCCTGATTATGGGCATTATTGGCGATAAAAACCGCACAGAAGCCACAACGATTGCCGATTCCGTCAATACCTCCTCGCGCATTGAAGGACTGACCAAATATTTTCAGACCAAAATCCTGTTTAGTGAAGCAAGTCTGAAGGGGTTGGTAAATCCGGAAGAATTTGAATACCGCTTCCTGGGAAAAATTCAGGTGAAAGGAAAAGCCTCTGCAATAGGCATTTATGAGTGTTTTGGTGCTGATTCACCTGCGATTCGGGAAAAGAAACGCCAGACAATTGCTCTGTTTCAGGAAGCATTGGCGGACTATTTAAATAAAGATTTTATCAACTCAATGAAAAAATTTCAGGCAGTTTTGGCTCAAAATCCTGAAGATGGGCCTGCCCGTGTATACCTTGAAAGGCTGGAAAGTTATCTGGCAGTTGGCGTTTCAGACGACTGGTCCGGCCATGTTACTATGACCGAAAAATAAACTATTACTAATCCCCAGGCATTATGAAAAAGTCAGTTGTCATTATCGGTGGAGGTGTTGCAGGAATGAGTGCCGCACACGAGCTGATAGAAAGAGATTTTGACGTAACCGTCTATGAGCGCCAACCTTACTATGTAGGTGGAAAAGCCCGAAGTGTAGATGTCCCCAATTCTGCCGCTCCCGGATTTCAACCTTTGCCCGGAGAGCACGGCTTCCGGTTTTTTCCGGGTTTTTACCGGCATATCACCAATACGATGAGTCGCATTCCTCTCAAAGATCAGCCGGGGAAATACGTCGTTGATAATCTGATTACCTGCGAAAAATCTATTCAGGCACAGGAAGGGCATAAACCTGTGGTTGTACCTGCACACGCACCGCACAACCTGTCTCAATTAAAAACTTCGCTCAAAGCCTATGTGGGCACCCATGATCAGTTGTCGCCTGCCGAGCAGGAACTTATGTTCAATAAAATCTGGCAAATCTGTACCAGTTGTTACGAGCGGAGGATGAGCGAATACGAGCGAATTTCCTGGTGGGAGTTTACCGAAGCGGAAGGGAAAAGTAATGCGTATCAGCAATTGTTTGTGATCGGACTTACGCGCACACTTGTAGCGGCGCAGGCGACGGAGATCAGCGCCAAAACTGCCGGTGATATTCTGGTGCAATTATTCCAGTTGCTGACCAGCCAAAAAGGCCATACAGATCAACTGCTCAATGGGCCAACCAACGAAGCATGGTTATTTCCCTGGCGGGACTATCTCCTTTCACAACATGTAAAATACAACCACGGGTATCTGGCTACCTCCATTGATTTTGATAAAAAGGCTAAAAAAATCACGGGTGTAAACCTGGTCAATGAGGCGGGAGAAGAGGTCAAAGCTACAGCAGATTATTATTTATTTGCCGTGCCGGTAGAGCGAATGTACCCGCTGGTCAAGGATAATGCAGATTTGCTGGAAGCTGCGCCATTGATCCGGGAGCTGGGGATGCTGGCTCAATCTACCCGCTGGATGACCGGGCTGCAATACTACCTCAGCGAAAAAATTCCTATGCTGGACAATACCCCCGGGCATGTCATTTACTTTGATACACCCTGGGCGATTACCAGTGTTTCCCAGTTGCAGTTCTGGAAGCATTTTCATATTGAAAAACATGGAAATGGGAAAGTACAAAGTATCCTTTCTGTAGATATATCTGACTGGGATACGCCGGGGCAACTCTATAAAATCCCTGCAAAAGACTGTACCAGAACCCAGATCATGGAGGAAGTCTGGTATCAGTTGGAATTGTCGCTGAATGTGGGCGGGGAAACCATTCTCAAACCCCGCGCCGAAATTTTGGTCGAATGGTATCTGGATCGCGATATTGAAGAGAAACCCCGCAAACATCCCGAAAAAGGGAAACCTGGTTTTATCACTATTGACGAAGAACCCCTGCTTGTCAACCGGATCAACACCTGGGGGATGCGCCCATCGGCCAGGTCAGGGATAGAAAACTTCTATCTCGCCGGTGATTACGTCCAGTGTTTTACAGACTGCGCCACGATGGAGGGTGCAAATGAAACCGCAAGAAGGGCCGTGAACGGTATTCTGCTTCACAGCAAGTCAAAGTTTGCGCCCTGTGAGATCTGGAATCTTCACGAAACTGCCCATACGAAACTCCTTCGCAACCTTGACCGCAAGCGCTACTTTAAGGGTGAACCCTGGAAAAATCAGACACCCTGGCTGTACAAGTTGCTGAGTTTGGTTTTTGTTTTTCTGGAGCGGGTGCTTAATGTCCGGGGGAAAGATTAAACCGTTGAATTACAGCTTCTCCCGTTTGCGAAACGGTCCGGAAACGAGGGCTTTGATAAAGTTCCACAAAGCTTTGAGCGGCGCGATGATCCAGTGATGAACATGGCCATATAGTCCTGTTTTATCGTGGAGGTCGGGGTAAACCGGTGCATCCACTTTATGCCAGCTGAGGATAAACGACGCCTTAAGCCATTGGGCGCACTGTGCGTAGAGTTTTCCCAGTTTGGGCAGAATGATCAGATCGTCGAGAAAATCTACGGCTATTTCCTGCAGTGAATGGCCTTCGTGACGGATGTGTTTCATGTCTTCATGGCTGAGCGGGTAGTGTTGTGGGTAAAAATCTGCCATGTGAACCAGCACATTCACCGAGGGTAGCCGGGGGTTGGCGAGAATCTGCCCCAGTCTGCCCATACCTTCCCGTGTGTTTTCGACCATGGCCTGAGCAAACAGCACCCGGTAAAGCACTTCATTGAGAAATAGTTTCTCTGCCAGTTTTTCTCTTTTTGCCAGCTCAATATGGTTGTGATAACCGTGTACGATGGAGCAGTTATGCGCGCGATACCAGGTGATTCCACTGGGATTTTTTATATACTCCAGCCACATTTCAACATTTGGTGGCAACTCATTTGCCTCGATCCCCGCTTCGTGAATGGCTCTGGCCAGTTCTGCGTTGTAGATAAAGTCCAGATTCACCGCCCGCCACCAGGGGCTGCCGGGCCTTGTCGGGTGATTTTCCGGGTTGAGAACCCCACGTTTGATTTCCCAACGGAGGAAAGCCAACTCAGAAGTACCCAGGCCATGCTGGTCGCCTTTTTCGTCAATTTTGTAGCCGTAAGCGTGGTAAAAGTCTTCCCGTAATCTATACCGGTCTTCCGGACTATCGCTTACTGCCAGAACCTTTGCTTTGATGGATGCTTCCAGTTCTTTCAGTGTTTCAGAGGTTTGAGTCTCAGACATAGGGGGATAATTATTAAGGAAAATATTTGAGCAAATGGTAATAAATTCGGAAATTAAACCAAAATAACCCTAAATCTGGCAATATGCAAACCCTGGAATATCTGGATTACAGTCCCACTTTTGGCATAAAGATGCGGATTCTCCGCCCTGACTTCACTCATCGCAAGGATTTGGGGATTGAATATACCATTGCAGCCGGCGTAAAAGGGCCATTGGAGCACTACCACCCCACGCTGACCGAAACCTTTGAAGTTTTGTCAGGGCAGTTGGAGATCAAGGTGGACGGTAAGTGGCAGGGATTGGTTCCCGGCAGACAACTGGCGGTAAAACCCTTTCACAAACACACCTTTCGCAACAGCAGCAGTGAGGATGTCGTGATCATGACCTGGATCGAGCCGCACGGCGGGTTTGCCGATTTTTTCACCGATCTGTGGTATCTGGTTCGCACAGGGCAATACCGGTCTCAGTGGAGTCTGAAATTTATCGCCCAATACGCACTTTTGGAGAAAAAACACCAAAAAGACTTTTTGAGTGTGCAGCCATTTCGTTTTGCGTTGCGCTTCTACGCGGCGGTGGTGAGCCTGTTTGGCTTCCGTCTGCCCAAATTTCCCACCCCCGAAGAAGTGGAAAAAGCACAGCGAGCAGGGTAGGGAATTCCGGTGGCTTCGAGAGCCTCAGCCACCGGAGATGTATGGCCTCAGCCACCGGATAGAGGAAACCACCGGAATGTACTGTTTAAGTCGAGGTGAGAGGATTCGAACCTCCGGCCTCTTCGTCCCGAACGAAGCGCGCTACCGGGCTGCGCTACACCTCGATTGTTATGTCTGCGAAGCGCGCTACTCTGCCTAAGCAGACGCTACACCTCGATTGTTATGTCTGCGAAGCGCGCTACTCTGCCTAAGCAGACGCTACACCTCGATTTGCTCTTCAAATAAAAGTATTCTACTGAAAATTTCAAAAGAGGTTTCGAGCTTTGAATGCCAGAATGACAATTTCATAAAAAGTTACGCTCCCATGTGTCCCGTAGATGTGATACTTTAAAGATCGGCCCCTCCATCCCGAACGAAACGCGTTTTGAGCCTAAACACTCAAAAGGGATAAATACCTCAGAAAAGGATATATCTTTCCAGATTTTTGTTTACCAGTTTCTCTAAATTGCCTATATTGCATACGGTGGAAAGTTACAGCGAGGGAAACATTTCGGGTGTAGTTATTATTGGCAGTGACTTGGTTGCATGCAGGGAGAAGGGGGTAGCTTATGGAGCAGCTACTGGCAGTGAAGGAGCGGGTGATACGGTTGTTGGAAGGGAAGTAGGGGGAGGGGATGATATAATGAAAGGATGTATTTACGAATGGTTGATATAACGAAAGGTTGTATTTCAAATTAAGTACATGAAGGAGTAACAATACAATATGAAAACCTACACAAAGATTACCCAGGATCGGGTAAGGGCAATTCTCAAGGACTTTCTTACGGGTTTGAAGAATTAAAGTCGGAATAAAATGTCAAAAAAAAGAATTCCATTAGAAATATTAAAAATTGTGGAGCCACTAGTTAAGCCGCACAAAGACCAATTGGATTTTTTCACATCCGAGGAATGGATTTACGAAATATATGATAAGGATGAACCAAGGCACCTGTATTTTAAAATTCAATATGGTAATAACGATAGTTTTGTTATAGAAAGTTCTCCTAGGCCGTTTTCTTCCAAACCTGTCAAATATTCAGTTAAAAATGGGGAAATTGGAAGCAAGCTAGAAAATTGGCTTGGAATATTTAAAGGATACCAAAAGATAGAAAGTGTTTTTGATGATGAGATATTAATGGGGTATTATGAGGAGCTAATTAATGTAAATAATTTTAATGAAAATGACCCAAGGGGAAATGAATTATTTACACTTGAAGAACAACTACGTTATGATGGAGCTCTTGATCAATTAGCTGAATTTATTAATAATGAGAAGGTAGAACAAAATAAGGAAGAAGCAGATAAAATTATTGAGGAAGTAAATAATTTAAAGCTCATCCTGCCCAAAAGAAAAATAAGAGATTTTAAGAAAGGCATAATTAAAATTTATGCAATGATGCGAAAATTCAGCACATCTACAGTGAAAGATTTTATCTCAACTGGAAAAACAGAGGCTTACAAAATGATTGCTAAGGAAGGTATTACTTTTGGAGTTGAGTTTTTTAGTGGATTTCTCAACTAATATAATAATTATACTTCCCATAGAAGATCTGGAATATGAATAAAACAGCTATTACTCCTTTGATTACTGATATAAAAAAACTCCCTATTGGACCGTATTTGGCGACATCAGGCTTTGAAAGGCTAATTGTAAAAAATGGAATGGGGCCCATGTGGAACCTCTTTTATGACACTGTGAAAAAAGACCACCGGGTATTTATTTTAGGCTATGATTTTAAACCAGGTGTTTGTAAGAATACCCTTATTCTCATAATTAACGAACTTTTTGATTCTGATAAAGAAATATTAAATAAAATTTTATTTCATGTTTTCCATGGCTACATAGAATGGAATTATAATGAAATTGATTTGAGTGACCTTTTTGAAGATTTAGTTCTAATTGATTTCCCAGATAAGTGGTTAAAAGAGCTAAAGATTAAATATTTAAACAAAAATCAAATTATTTTAAAGAATATAGAATTGAATGGGGAAGATGAAGGTAGGGTTAACGAGGATCTGAAATTAACCGAAACAGAGATTTTTGCGGCGAATAAATCAGTATGGAGGAAATTGATTGAAAAGGCTAAACTGAAAGATGCAATGAAAGAGATAATTGAGTATGCTGAATCAGTAAAAGATGTGAAACTCAGAGATGAATTGATATTGCAATCAGCTATGTTAACTCACATCGAGAATAAGTCTAGAGAAGGAACAATTGATCTTGAAACTGAAAGTATGGAATTAAGAAAAATTAATAAAGCTATTTTAGAAGTAATTAATAACCTAGAATAATGGCTCTAACAAATCTCAGTTCATCTGATTCCGAAACACAAATCATAGAAACCCAAATATCTCTTGAAAAGAAATTTGATTCTCTTCAAAAAAGCGAAGCAACAACGAAGTGGACCTCCGTGGTATTATTCATAGGAGTAGTGATAATCTGGCTGGTTTCATGGCAGTTGTTAATGGGAAATGAGTCCTTGGAATCTTGGAATGACAGAGCAGCTTTCGGAGATATGTTTGGCGCCGTGAATGCACTCTTTTCTGGCCTGGCACTTGGGGGCATTGTGGTTGCCATCTTCATGCAACGAATTGAAATCAGGTATCAGCGGATAGAACTCGAATATCAGCGTCTTGAACTGATGCAGACAAGGATTGAGCTCAAGAGATCTGCTGAAGCTCAGGAAAAGTCAGAGCAGGCGCTTAGTGAGCAGGTTAGGCAGATGAAGATGACCGCAAAGATTAATGCGATTATGATTCAGATGAATTATTATTCAGCAATAGTATCAAACCCAGCCTTTGGTAATCTTATTGATCGAATCAAGGTTGGTTCCGTTTCTACTCTCCACATGAATGCTCTTACGAGATTCGAAGAGCTTGATACTGACCTAAAAGCAATAATTTCCGAAATAGAAAAAGGAGAAGATTTTGGAAAACTGGATAAAATCCAATAAAACTTCTTAAGAGACCGCGACTCTCTCCAACTGTCTCTTTATAAACGTAAATAGTTGAAAGCCAATCAGAAATGAGCCAAAAAATAGAATCCTGCCACCTCATCCTCATCTCCAAACCATCAACCCCAACGCCTCAGGTAGACCTCTCACAAAAAAGCTTGTAGAAGCGTGGAATCGTTTGGATATTAAAATTTTTGATCATTTGATTATTATGCATGAGATCAGTCATCAAAGAAAATTTAGGAAAATCTATTTGTAACCTTATTATCCTCATTACTCGAAATTGCAAAAAATGAATCGAAAACAATTTATACAATCTCACGGAGCCACTTGTGAAAATTGGACGTGGAGTTGGTCGTTTATCAATGAAAAGGAAAAGTTTATAATATTTGGCGCTTGGGTCGAAAATACGGTAAGTAATGATGATGTCATAGTGATTTTTTCTGAGGAATGGGCTCGAGATAGGTCTAAGAAACCCGCAGGATTTAATCAATCAAGGGAGCATATTCGGCTTATAGAAGATGAAGCATTTAAATTGAAAACTTTCTCAATATTTCAAGAAAGAGGGAAAGATAAAAATGGTAAAGAACGCCTGGCTATTAAAAAATTTGACCCAATACTTGAAGATAGAACATTGCTAAAGATTGGGACGGAATGGTTCGCTCGTAGAAATGCTATACCAAACCAAACCTTTGATGAAGAAATCACAATCGGAAATTTTTTAGAAGGTTCAGTTAAAAGGATTTCAGTTAATGCTTATGAAAGAAATGAGCGTGCAAGGGAAATTTGCCTAAAGCATCACGGTTATAAATGCGCAGTCTGTTCCTTTAATTTTGAAGAAACTTATGGACCAATCGGCAGCAAATTCATTCATGTTCACCATATTAGACCAATATCAGAACTAAAAGAAGAATATGTAATAGATCCAATTAAAGATTTAGTTCCAGTATGTCCCAATTGCCATGCAATCATACACCGCACAAAACCTGTTTTAACGATTGATCAATTAAAATCAATCATTCATGAAAATAAACAATAATTTGAAGGCTGGTAGGCCTTATGTTATCTCCCCATCCCAAAACCCCAGCGCTTCAGCCTTTATCCCACCCCCCCCAACAAAAATAGCTTGTAGAACCTCCGAATCTTTTGGACTTTTGAGCCAAAGATTATGATTTCATGGGGAAACATGAATTTACGCCGAAGCTGTTTACTTTACTGAAGGAAGGGGTGGCTAAAAAGCAGCTGCTAAAAGATCTTGTGGCGGGTATTATCGTAGGCATCGTGGCCTTACCGCTGACTCTTGCGTTTGCGATCGCTTCTGGGGTTTCTCCTGAGAAGGGGCTGATCACAGCGATTGTTGCTGGTTTGACGATTTCTGTGCTGGGGGGGAGCCGGGTGCAAATCGGTGGGCCCACCGGGGCTTTTATCGTAATTGTTTATGGCATTGTTCAAACGCATGGTGTCAATGGGCTTACCATTGCCACGTTTATGGCGGGTTTTCTGATTATCGGCCTGGGCCTCGCCCGGCTTGGCAATTACCTGAAATTTATCCCCTATCCTTTGATTGTGGGGTTTACGAGTGGAATCGCCATCATTATTTTTTCCTCCCAAATGAAAGACTTTTTCGGTCTGGAAATGGGCGCCGTTCCTGCCGACTTTATTGAAAAATGGTCTACCTATTGGCATCATTTTCAATCTGTAAATGGGGTAGCCGTCATCATCGCAATGGCGACTGTAATGATTTCTTTAACTTTTGGCAGGGTGTCTTCAAAAATACCGGGTTCAATTGTAGCCATTATCCTCAGTACGGTTGTGGTTTATTTTTTTGACCTCCCTGTAGAAACCATTGAAAGCAAATTTGGCGAAATCCCCAATCGTATAAGCCTGCCAACATTTCCTTCCATAGATTTTGCGACCATCCAGCAATTAATACAACCAGCCATTGCCATTGCTTTGCTGGGAAGTATAGAATCGTTGCTCTCGGCCGTGGTTTCTGACGGTATGATCGGCGGCAGACATCGTTCGAATATGGAACTGGTAGCACAGGGAACTGCAAATATATTCTCAGGACTTTTTGGTGGTATTCCCGCCACTGGTGCCATAGCCCGGACTGTGACCAACATCAAAAACGGTGGAAGAACCCCCATCGCAGGGGTTGTCCATGCCATTGTTTTACTTCTGATTATGTTGCTTTTGGCTCCGGTCGCCAAATTAATTCCTCTGTCGTGTTTAGCAGGTATTTTAGTTGTCGTGGCCTGGCATATGGGCGAATGGCACCATTTTAAGGCGTTGCTGAAAAGCAATAGAATGGATGTATTTGTGCTGCTTACTACCTTTTTCTTAACGGTCTTCTTCGACTTAATCGTAGCCATTGAGGTAGGGATGATTTTATCCAGCTTTATATTTATGAAACGAATGAGCGAAGCCACCTCGGTACAGAATGCCATGAACCTTTTCAGCACGAATGAAGAGAATGGAGAACAACTTTTTGAAGAAGAATTGCCCGAAATTCCCAAAGGCGTACTCATCTATGAAATAAATGGCCCGTTATTTTTCGGGGCATCTCAAAAATTTCAGGAGGTAATTACAGACCTGAACCAACAGCCAAAAATTTTGATATTGAGAGTCAGGCATGTACCTTTTATTGATGCAACTGGTGCAAACAGACTTAGAGAGATTTATAAGAGTCTGTTATCGTATGGTACAAAAATTATCATTTCAGGAGCCAATCACGATGTGAAAAAAGAACTGCTGAATATGGGCCTCTATACCGACCTGGGAAAAACTAATATTTGCGACAATATTAATGAAGCGCTTCAGCGAGCGAAAGAAATAATTGAGGATAAGAAATAAAAACTAATTGCTGATTTATAACAAACCAGTTATAAAAATCTGTACCTTCCCCAAAGCATTCTGAGCAAAAGTTATCTGCGACGTGGAGTACGGAAAAAAAATATTAACCTACAGGAATTACATCGTTTTTGAGAAGTTTGCTACGCCTTATTTCCGGCGGGCACCGAAAGAATTTTTTGAAAACGAGGCCTGTTTTATTTTTATCAATGAAGGCCGGTTTTCTGTAAGGGCACAAACGGCTTACCACAATCTGGACAGGGAGAGTGCGATCCTCGCCAAATGCCAGAATTTCTTCTTCGAAACGGATGAAACCCAACGAAACAGCAGCGAAGGCATCGAAGTAACCGGCGTGCTGCTCTATCCGCAACTGGTGGAAGAACTGTTTCAGTTTGAGCTTTCGGCGTACTCGTATACGGTGGACTATACGCTCAAACAGGTTCAGGTCGATGCCCTGCTTGCCAATTTCAGAGAGAGCATCAATATCCTGCTCGACCACCCCGAACTTGCGGACGAGGCCATGATCAAAACCAAACTCAAGGAATTTGTTCTTCTGATCAGCAAATCACAGGACGCACCCTCTCACCTGGATTTTCTGTCGGCTATGTTTAAGCCCGCTCATATCGATTTTAAGGCGACAATAGCACAAAATATTTACTCCAGTCTGTCGCTCGACGAACTTGCGGCCCTCTGTCATATGAGCGCATCTTCATTTAAGCGACGGTTTAAAGAAGTATTTGGCGAAAGCCCGGCAAAGTTCATCTCACAACAAAAAACCCGGAGGGCGGCGGAGCTGCTTTCAACCCCCGACCTTCGGGTCTCGGAAATCGCTTACGCCAGTGGTTTTGAAACCATCGCATCCTTCAACCGCAATTTTAAGGCGCAGTTTGGCGTGTCGCCTACTGAATACCGTCTGACCCAAATTGCGAAGGGTTTGACCTGATCTGCAAATTCCTTTATAGGTGCGGTTGTTATCTTTGCCTATATCAGACAAAGAAATCACTGACTATGAATTTTAAAGAAAAGTATGGAACCTGGGCACTCATCACCGGTGCCACTTCCGGAATAGGCGAAGAACTCGCCCACCAGATTGCCGCGAAGGGATTAAACATCCTCCTCGTTGCCAGAAAGGAAAAAGAATTGCAGGAAAAAGCAGACGCTCTGCGCAGCAAGTACAAGGTTGAAACTGCTTATATTTCTGCTGATCTCGCATCGCCCGGGGGCGTAGAAGCCGTGGAAACAGGTGCTAAGGGGAAAGACGTAGGATTACTGGTGCTCGCTGCCGGTCTGGAAGTCAATGGGGCGTTTGAAAAAACCGATATCCGTAAAGAATTGCAGGTAGTGCAACTGAATGTCGTTTCGACCATGGCGCTTACCCACTGGTTTATTGAACCCATGGTAAAGAAGGGTAGGGGAGGCGTATTGTTGGTTGCGAGTTTGTCGGGCCACATGCCCAATCCCTACTTCGCCAATTATGCCGGTTCTAAGGCATATATGTTGAATTTTGGCGCATCCCTTTACGGAGAAATGAAACCCAAAGGTGTGGATGTTACGGTTTTATCTCCCGGTTTGACTCAAACCCCGATGTCAACGAATACGGGTGTTGACTGGACCAAAACGCCCATGTCCGCCATGTTGCCGGGAGAAGTAGCCCAAACCGGACTGGATGCGCTGGGAAAGCAGGTATTGGCCGTTCCGGGTATCAAAAACAAGTTGATGGCCGGGATGGCAAAACACAGCCCGCTGGGGATGTCAGCCAGAATGAGTGAGGGTATGATTCGCGAGGCGATCGCTCCGGAAAAACGCTAAAAACTTCAACAAAAAATCGCTGGAGGAACAGGTAGCATTATGGGCCGGGGAACCGTTGTGATCTGTGCCTGTATGGCCTTAAAGATGGTTGAAGCTTAGCGTGACAGAGGTAAATTACAATTAAAAATATCGCTATATTGTACAAAAACCTCAGGCGATGATCTCAGCAATACTTCTGGCGGCAGGAGCATCCCGTCGTATGGGAAAAGAAAATAAACTCCTTCTTCCCTTCAGGGACAAACCCCTTGTCGCACATATTGCCGATGAAATTATTGCATCACAACCGGGAGAGGTGGTGGTAGTTACAGGGCATGAATCTCTGAAAATATCAGATGTACTGTCAGGCAAACCCGTAAAAATTGTATTTAACCCCAACTACCTAAAGGGAATGACTACCTCTATCCAGGCAGGGGTCGCGGCTGCAAATGAACATTCGTCAGGCTATATGATCTGTCTTAGCGATCAGCCGCTGATATATGATACGGAGTACAAGATGATGACGGCCAATTTTTTAAAAGAGAAAATCAACGATATCGGGATCATTCAGGTGCCGGTTTTTGAAGAAAAAAGAGGAAATCCTGTAATTTTTTCGTCCATTTACCGGGAAGCAATTTTACAGCATCAGCACATGGAAGGTTGCAGGGAAATTATTCTCCAAAACCAGATCCATGTTCGCCAGTTTGCTGTTGGAAAGCCTCATATACTTAAAGATATTGACACTCCCGAAGATTATGAGCGGCTATGATTGATATATTTTCAGACATTCATCACTGGGTAAAACAAAACAAACCCTTTGCACTGGCGACAGTCATTCACACCTGGGGTTCAGCGCCAAGAATGCGCGGTTCGGCCCTGGCCATTTCCCAAAAACAAGAAATGACCGGCTCTATCTCCGGAGGTTGTGTCGAAAGCACTGTGGCACAAAAAGCCCTGGAGGTACTGGCAACCGGCATCCCGCAAAAACTCGAATTTGGCATTACCAATGAAAGTGCCTGGGCGGTAGGGCTTACCTGTGGCGGAGAACTTACCGTATTCGTCGAACCATTTCCCGCATTTTCCGGGGATAAATCAGAAGTTTCTGCCTGGAGCGCATTAAAGGAAGCTGTCGAAAATAATCTTGGCGGCACCCTGCTTACCTGTATTAGCGGTGAAGCCACTTCCCATACATTTGTTCATCCAGACGGACAGATTAGTGGAAAACCCATAACCGGCAATTTATCGCTAAAAGCCCTCGAGGCGTGGAAAAACCGGGAAAATCAGATACTAAATGAAGGGGCAACTGAATATTTTGCCCTGACCATTCCCCGCAAAAGCCAGTTGATCATCATCGGTGCTGCCCACATCACGGCAGACCTGGTACACCTTGCCAGCCAGTTTGGATTTGAGACAACGGTGATTGATCCCAGAGGTTTTTTTGCCGGCAATACACAGTTTGCCACACCGCCAGACCAGATGCTTACCCAGTGGCCGGCAGAGGCGTTGCAGGATTTTTCGCTTGATGCCTATACCTTTGCAGTCATACTGAGTCACGACCCCAAAATCGATGATCAGGCGCTGGAGCTATTGCTCCGTTCGGAAGTTGCCTATATCGGCGCTTTGGGCAGCAAACGCAACCACGAAAAACGCAAAAGCCGCTTGCTCGCCGCAGGTTTTACCGAAGAGCAGGTGAACCGCGTACATGGCCCTGTGGGATTGGATATTGGCGCAAAGCTTCCCAAAGAAATTGCATTAAGCATTCTGGCAGAGATCATTGCGGTAAAGAATGGGAAATAGTTTATATTTCTGGCACTAACCACAAATACTGCTATTATGCGCTATATAACCCTTTTACTGATATTCGTATGCCAGATTTCATTTGCCCAAAATGATACAGACTGGAAAAATCTCTTCAACGGAAAAAACCTCAAAGGCTGGGAAGTCTCCGGCGATATTGAGGCAACCGTAGAAAACGGCGAAATCGTAATGAAAGACCGATCCTCAAAAAAAGGAGGATGGTTGCTGACCGAAGCCAGCTATGACAATTTTGAAGCTGAAGCTGAGTTTTTTCTTCCTCCGCCCAACAACAGCGGTTTTTTTATCCGCTACAACAGCCCCCAGGGAGGGCACCCGGCTGTTTCCGGATACGAAATCAACCTCGACAATCAACCCAACCAAATGGCACCCACAGGCACGATTTACGGCATTGCCCGGGCGATTTGGAATACAAAAATCGACCCGGCAGGATGGAACAAACTCCGCGTAAAAGCCGAAGGCGATTATATCCAGGTATGGATCAACGATATGCAGGTAAGTCAAACCCATGAGCGCCGCAGTTTCAGCGGGAAAATTGGTTTACAGTGCCAGGGGGGGGAACGCGAACATGTCGTACGCTGGAAAAATATCCGCGTGCGCACCTTACCCGCGACTACTTATATGGGCCCACAGATCGAAGACTACCTTCGCCGTACGGTCAGGAGCAGTCCGGAATCCATGTTTGACGGACATTCCCTCAAAGGCTGGAAAGTAGTCGGTGACGCCCGATGGCTTGTGGTGGATGGGGCAATTATCGGTGATACCGGCCCGACTGCACAAGGGTGGCTGGCTACAGAAAAAGCGTATGGAAATTTTTATATGAAGTACAAGTTTAAGCTGGACGACGGCCACAACAGCGGAGTATTTATTCGGTGGGATACTACGGCATCGGAGATTACACTTCAAAACAGTCTGGAGATCAATATCTATGATCCGGGAGGGTTCATGTGGGGATTTCCTACGGGTTCAATCGTAACACACAGCCGATCATTTCCGGGGATTACCGACAGCGACGACTGGAATCTGATGGAAATATTTGCCTTTGGCGACCATATTTGTCTGTATGTAAATGGCGAAAAAACCACGGAGTTTCATGTTCCGGCAGCCTTCAACCGTCCGGGATTTATTGCGCTTCAGGCAGGACGTCAGGCAGCCAGTCCGGATCAGGGCCCTTCGCAGGTACGGTTTAAAGATCTTATGATCAAGGATATGACGGGTATTCCGTTTTTGGGATATTGAGGGGGACTAAGTAATGGATGAAGTGAAAATTTCATCCAGGTTATCCAATCCCAGCACACGTACGCCTCCCTCAAGTGAAAAAGGGAGATTGACGGGACTGATGATAAAGTGTTTGGATGTTTTCAAGTCGTCTCGGGTGATAAAAAATCCCTTACTGAGTTTTGGGGTAGAGGAATATTTTATTTCAATCAGAATCTCAGGTTGATCACCTCGGGTAATAACTATATCTGCTTCCGCCCCACTATGTGTCCGGTAATAATACATACCAGCCCAATCAGGAATTATTCCGGCAATTTGCTCGACAATATAAGACTCCCAGGAAGCCCCTAACATCGGGTGCCCGCTTAAATCAAAAAAATTATTAATCCCCAGCAATTGATGGAGTAAACCCGTATCGCGGATGTAAATTTTAGGAGATTTAACCAAACGTTTTTTGAGATTGGTAAAATATGGGGGTAACCTGCGGATAAGATACGCTGATTCGAAAAAATCCAGATACCGTTTTACCGATGTGGCATGTATGCCTAAAGACGACGCCATCTTCTCCATATTCAATATACCCCCGGAAGCATGAGCACAAATGCGCCACAGGCGATAACTTAGCTCCGGACTGGCAGGAAGGCCCAGTTGAGGCAGATCACGCTCCAGATAGGTCTGGATAAATTGTTGCCGCCAAATTCTGGAAAGATCATCAGAAGGCGCAAGAAAAGATTCTGGAAAACCACCTCTCAACCAGTGCCGGTTTATATCTTTGTAGCTGGCAAGTTCTTTCCATAAAAAAGGGGTCAGTTCATAGAAAGCTATTCTGCCAGCAAGGGTTTCAGAACTGTCCCGGATTAGCTCAGGAGACGCAGACCCCAACAGAATAAATCGCCCTGGTTTCCGGTCTCTGTCGATAATTCCTCTTAATACAGGAAAAAGGTGGGGGGCCTTTTGTACTTCATCCAATATAACTGTATAATCTGCATAAGGATCAAGGAATAAAGAAGGTTGATCCAGCTTGACAAGATCAGCAGGATTTTCAAGGTCAAGGTAAATAGATGGTTTAGAAATAAATGCCTGTAGTTTCTGAGCAAGAGAAGTTTTTCCTACCTGACGGGGCCCTACGAGAGCTATTGCCGGGAAAAATTTTCCCCAGGCTAAAATTGTATCTGCAGCAATACGTGGAATATAATCATTCATTACCTTGAAAATCTTGCAAAAGATACAGAATTTTCAAGGTAAATACAAAATTATGCATATGAAACCAACCGCTTTCTTCCAGATATTTTTTTTTATTTTCTGTTTTTTCGGGATTGTTTCTCAGCCTGAATCAGTTTCTGCCCAGGCAACAAAACCCCGTATCCTCATTACCACTGATATCGGCGGTGATCCGGACGATACGCAGTCGCTGATCCGTTACCTGCTTTATGCCAATGAATTTGAGACCGAAGGAATCATCGCCTCCGCATCAGGCACAATTGGGGAACTTGACAGCGCCATCGTTCAGCCCCAGCTGATTATGAATCTTATCGATGCTTATGGAAAAGTATATGAGAACCTTCGTCTTCACGATCCCTCCTATCCTTTGCCAGCTTCTCTTTCCACTGTCGTGAAGGCTGGAAATCCACACAGGGGCTGGGAAAATGTAGGGGAAGGGCATGATACAGATGGCTCCGAATGGATCATACAGGCCGTTGACCGGAAAGACCAACGTCCGTTGAATATCTGCATCTGGGGCGGGCAAACCGACGTGGCACAGGCGCTCTGGAAAGTGAAAAATACCCGTTCTGCGAATGCTTATAAAAAATTTGCCGCCAAAATCCGCATCTATGACATCAACGATCAGGACCATATCTTTTCGCTGATGCGTGAGCAATTTCCCGAACTCTTTTATATACTCAGCAAAGCACAGCCCGGAGAAGACAAACGCGAAGGCGGTTACCGGGGCATTTATCTCGGCGGAGACGAATCTTATACTTCCAGAGAATGGATTTACGAACATGTCATCACAGACCATGGAGAACTCGGCGCACTTTATCCCGACAAAACCTGGACAGCACCCAATCCTCATGGAACGATGAAAGAAGGCGATACCCCTTCCTGGTTTTATTTTCTGGACAACGGACTCAACGACCCGGCCCACCCGGAATACGGCGGTTGGGGAGGTCGGTTTGAGAAAAATGCTGAGGGCTATTATGAATGCACAAAAGACTCTGTAGAATCGGCACCTTCTGCGCGCACAGCCGTATGGCGCTGGCGACCTGATTTTCAAAAAGACTTTGCGGCTCGTATGGATCGATGTATTTATCCATTTGCCGAAACCAATCATAATCCGGAGGTAATCGTAAATGGTGTCTCAGGAAATGCCCCCATAATCATTCGTGCCGGCAAAAAAGAAACGATTCTGATCGAGGCATCAGAATCGTTTGATATAGATAAAAACAGCCTTTCGTTTGACTGGTATTTTTATCATGATTGTAGTCGCGGTTATGAAACAGCCATACTCCGTGCCAGGGGGAATATTGCCGAGGTTTCCTTACCGTCTTCTGGTACAGACTACGAAATTCACCTGATTGTGAAAGTAACGGACAATGGTTCTCCGGCGCTTTCTGCTTACCGGAGAATCATTATTCGACCATAAACTACCGCACCAGTTTGAAATTCTGTTTGGCGGCGATATTGCGTGAGTCGGGGCCGACCATGGCTTCAAAATCACCTTCTTCAGCTGCCCAAAGGCCTTCTCTGGTATAGAAAGCCAGATCGTCGGAGGTGAGTTCCAGCGTAACTACGCGGCTTTCACCCGGTTTGAGGGTGATTTGCTGAAATTTTTTCAGCTCGGCCACCGGACGTGTGCGGCTGCCTACCAGGTCGCGGATGTATAGCTGGGCGGTTTCCGTTCCCGTTACTTTTCCTGTATTGGTGAGGGTAAAGGACACTTTCAGCGGCTCATTCATTTTCATCGTTTCACTGCTCAGTTTCATACCACTATAAGAAAATGAGGTATAACTAAGTCCGAATCCGAACGGGAAAAGCGCATCATTTTTTTCATCGGAATAGTGAGACCAGAATACGTTGCCCGTAGCTGTTGGCCGGCCGGTATTTTTGTGGTTGTAATACAGCGGTACCTGCCCCAAAGAGCGGGGGAAGGACACAGGAAGTTTGCCCGAAGGATTGTAGTCGCCAAACAGCACATCGGCCAGCGCATTTCCCGCCTGAGAGCCAAGGAACCAGCCTTCGACGAGGCCTTGTACCTGCGGTTCAACTTCTGTGAGATCCAGCGGGCGGCCATTCATCAGAACCAGAACAACGTTAGGATTGACGGCTCTTACAGCGGCAAGCAGTTCGGTCTGGAGCCCGGGGATATCTATTTCTGTGCGGCTGCGGGCTTCGCCAGACTGCCAGCAGTCTTCGCCCAGGGCCATCACTACCACATCTGCGCCTTTGGCGATACGTACGGCTTCACCGAATCCCGTTGTATCAGTTTCATTCACATTGACTTCCGTGAGGAAGCTCCGGGTGCCTGTGGATAATTTCACGCCCTGCGCGTAGCGTACTTTCACCTTTTTCCCTACTGCGGCCTGAATACCCTCAAGCAGAGAAACCGCAGAGTTTTCAACAGAATTGGCGCGCCAGCTTCCGATCGGAATATCCTTATCTGCGGCCAATGGACCAATGACAGCAATCGTCCCTGCATCTTTTTTCAGAGGCAGAAGGTTACCCTCGTTTTTCAGCAGTACGACCGAACGGCGGGCTACATCGCGGCTGGTTTCCTGGTTGGCTTTGGAGAAAAGTTCGTTTTGCTCCCGAACCGGGTCGCAATAGCGATAAGGATCATCAAAAAGGCCCAGCATAAATTTTACACGAAGAATTCTTCTCACCGCATCGTCGACCAGAGAAATATCGACAGCACCTTCTTTCACCAGCGTAACGAGATTTGGCACATAACAATAGCCTTCCATATCCATATCGCAGCCCGCGATGACAGCCTGTCGGGCAGCTTCTTTTTCATCTTCGGCGACACCATGAGTGATCAATTCTGCTACTGAAGCCCAGTCGGAGACGACAAACCCCTGGAAGTTCCATTCACCTTTGAGGATTTTCCGTTGGAGGAAAGTACTGGCGGTAGCGGGAATTCCGTTGATTTCGTTGAATGAATTCATGAAGGTAGCCACCCCCGCATCAGAAGCAGCCTTAAAGGGCGGAAACACCGCATCATACAGCGAAGCGTCTCCCACGGAGACCGTATTGTATTCGCGGCCCCCTTCGATAAAACCATAGGCAGCAAAGTGTTTGGCACAAGCAGCAATGGTATTGGGCGCGCTCAGGTCATTTCCCTGAAAACCACGAACTCTGGCAGCAGCGATCAGAGAACCGAGATAAGGATCTTCACCTGCACTTTCCATCATACGCCCCCAGCGGGCATCGTGGGAAATATCTACCATAGGCGCAAAAGTCCAATGCAGTCCGGCAGCAGAAGCTTCAGAAGCCGCTACGCGGGAAGATTTTTCGATAGCGTTCATATCCCAGCTGGCAGATTCACCGAGCGGAATCGGAAAAATGGTGCGGAATCCATGAACCACATCATAACCAAATATAAGTGGAATGCCGAGGCGGCTGTCCTCTACGGCCAGACGCTGCGCTTCCCGGGTAGCTTTGGTAGAAAGAACGTTGAGCATAGAGCCCACCTGGCCGGTGCGGATTTGTATATATTTGAGCGAATCGCGGCTGCCTTTGGGCATAGGGCCAGTAACATCCCAACTACTGGTGTATTGATTCATTTGTCCGACTTTCTCTTCTAAAGTCATCAAAGCGAGGACAGAATCCACGCGTTTGTCGAGAGAAGACTGGGCGGAAACATGTTGCCATTTAGCCGCAAATCCACAAAGGAAAAGTATGGCAAAAATCATCCTGAGTTTATTGCTCCGGAGCGGAAGTGATGAGTTGATGGTACGTTGCATTTTTCGTTTTGTGAGTGTACGGTAAAGGTACAAGGATCACAGAGGTTGTGCAAGGTGAATATTTTTTATGAAAAATCCCCTTCGTGCAGATTGATCAACCGATTGAGGGGTATCGTAGGGGCAGAAAATTTGCTGATCCTACTGTCGTCGTATTCAAACCAGATATGTACCAGGAATACCAAATTGAAAATGCCCTCAGGTACAAGGAATTCCAAATGACAAAGTAGGGTAATCCTATTCCTTTGTAATCCTAAGGTCGGCGATTGTTCGCGCTACTTTCTGTTTCCAGTCAAAAGCTCTGGCGCTCAGTAGGAAGTCTGAAGTACTTCACAGGCCCGTATACGCAGGAAGAATCTGTCTGTATGCCCGCATATACAGGGGGCAAGCCCGCATAAGTAGGGAGTAAGCCCGTATAAGTAGGGGGCAAACACACAGGTTTGCCCTTACACAGGGTTATGAGCGAGGACACGAAAGTCAAAAGAAGCTGGCAGATGCCTGGCGGGTTGATGAGTCCACGGTGTACTGCTGGGAGCAGGGACGTGAAATTCGATCCCGACGGATCAGGAAAACCCTGGCCACTTTCCTGATTTCTTTGGAGGAGATATCTGGGTAAAATGCAGAAAGAATATCTGAATCCCGAATGGTTTGACAATCAACAGCTCAATGAAAAATTGCAACAGTGGTGGGTGAATACCATTCCATCCGCCCCCACAGCTCCATCGGCCACAAAATGCCCGATGGGATCGAACAACATTTAAAACAGCATTTCTGCTTTAGGCCTGTTGCAGCTTTGGGGAAGAGGACACAACCTCAGACAAAGAATCTGTCGTTTTTTGTGAGAAAAACCCTCTCGTTTTCCAAGTCCGAGTAGATGCATGAGTTACTTTTGAAAATGTTCGCTCATGGCTACAACTTATTACTCAAAAGTTGACACTACCCGTAAAAAAATACCAAGTTTAACAGTATCGCTTAAAATATCTGTTGTTATATATCTCACATGCGTATACTCTCCTTTATATTTTAGATAATCAATTACGTCATGGGAACCCTCACCTCCTTCTCGATAAACAAGCAAACAAGCCGTGTCGCTTACTAGTGTAAAGTGTAATTCCCTAATATATTCGTATATATCTTTCCCATTCTTGAATAGACGTGCATCTGAAAAACTTATTTTTCCTTCATCAGTACTATCTCCTATTGTAAAAAATTCATTGTTTATACTACTGATGCTATCCATAACAATCCTAGGGATATCAGATTTATTTACAGAGTACCTATATTCCTTTTTGTTTAAAAAATCCAACACTTCATTCATTTCACTTTCCGATTTTGTACCCGTACCCGTACCCGTACCCGTACCCGTACAGCTAAAAAGTAAAAGCGAACAGAATATGTAAATAGTTTCCATTTTTGCCATTATTTTATTATTAGAGGTCTGTCAACTCTTACATTATCAACAGGCACAATCACTTTTTTCGCTGTTTCCGAAGGTTGACTTTGACCGGGGACAATTGAGCCATTTGCCGGAGTAATTGAATTTACTCCTGTTGAGAGGTATGGAAAAGCGTCATGGTTAGTACGCTCCCCCTGTTGTTGGGGAGTTACCATAATATTAAGTGGTTGATTTTTGTTGGTTGCATTTATATATGGTATTTCTATTGTTGTGATAACTCTTTTTTCTTCAGGTGAATCATACGGAGTACCATCATCCTTTAAGTCATTTAGTAATGCATCAACTTCAACCTTAGTATCTGCATTTATGTACCTTTCCGCATGAGCCGCTTCGTGAAAAGGCCTTGTTGCAGGTGTTACTGCACCTGTTCCATCTGTGTTGCGTCTTGCTTCTAAAGGCTTCCAATTAATTTCTACATTTACTGCTTTTGTCCCTGTTGCATCTACGTCACCTAATGTTATAACCGGGCCGGAAGTAATTTGATTGATTGTAACAGTTTCTTTTGAATCTGATAAATTTTGGAATGTATTGTTAGCATCATTCTTCATTACTTCTGTTACAGCTTCATGCACCTGCTGAACAAAAATATTACTTGTAGTTGGCTTAATGCCTGGTTTGTAAGAATAGTATTTGCTTACTCCATTTTCAACATAATGAACTATTATTACCTTTCCGTCTGGATCTATGAAGAAAATTGGATTATTAGCTGCATATGAATATGGGCTTAATGCAGGATATTTGGAATTCTTTGCATCCGGTTTCGAAGTTCTTCCTAACCGTGTATCTAACCATCTATCACCCATGTCAACAGTGTTTCCAGAGCCGCTTACTTCGTCAACTTTTTCGTGTCCACCTGCACCAAAGCGATACTCCCCCAAATTCAAAGAACGCCCCGGCATAGGTGCACCGAAGGGGTCCGCTTAGGCGGATGCAAGCATACTAATCCGTCGCCGTAATCACCTCCGCCGCATACGAGGCGATGTAAAACGGATACCCCCCGCCACCGTCTAAGTTAACACTTTTTTTGTCGGAAACCGTAGCCAAAATGTTGCCGAGGCCTGTGCTGAGCCGGGTCGAAGCATGATTAGAAAGCTCATAATATTTCAAACTCAGCCGCCGCGTGTGGGTTGTCGCCGGTCCGGTCGGGGGAACAGGCTTGTCCAGCGTCGTGAAGGTATAGTCGAAGGTCTCCGAGTCGGGGTCGTCTTCGGTTTTCCACAACTCCATGCGGCGGGCGGGTTTGTGCAGGCCGAGGCGGGGTTGTTTCGGTTTTCGCGCTATGACAAAGTTACCTGATCTCTACCAATTATTACGGAAATTAATGAGAAGGAAATTCCTTCAAATTATAGTATTTTCTGAGTTTGTTTAATAAAATGTAGGCATCTGAAGACTCTTCAATTTTAAAACAAACAATTATATTACCGAATAAATCCCATTCAGTTTCTTTAACCTTCACTGAATATTCATAAATGGATTCTTTCTTCATTTGACCATTCTCATACCACTCCCATGATATTCCATGTAGCGAATTATTAAAATAGTGTTCTTCACTTTTTCGTGTTTTAGAGGGGTACCATGTCCTGCAATATCCATTTTTCATTCCTCCAACAATCATCACTTCTTCTAAACATCCATCATTTCTTATTTCGTAAGCAATTCCAGAGAAAGAAAATCCATTAAGGGTTTCAAGATTATTTTCATAATCGTACTCCAATAAATTATAATTTATGTATTCCATAACTTCATTATTAAATTAATTCCCTCTAATTACACTTACCCCCCTTGTCAGTTCTTGGCAATCCAAACATCGAGGCGGGATATATTCTCCTTGTCGAGGATTTCTTAGCGCTCTGTTATGCAGTAAGAATTCACCTAATTCTTTTTCGGATACACCACCATACTTCTCTTGTCTTGACCATAAAGCTTTGTTTAATGCATTTATTTCTGAATGTGAGCCGGGTAGTTCATTCACATAATGAGGTCGATTTCCCAATCCAGATGTTCGATTTATTAACCCATTATACCTTAACTCAAGAATTGGATGTAACTTCTGAGGAACCCCTGTATTTTGGCCATAAAATATTTCACCCGTCATAGCATCAAGTACTCCTGTTATCACGGGACCTTTTTGTTTATTTGTTGCTGTTGAATTAATGATTTCTGTCGACTTAGCAGTGACTGCCCTAATGAGTCTCCGTCCTTGTTCCGGATAAATATATTTCCCACTTTGCACTTTCAGCGGGGACGCCGTTGCTGGAATGCTCATCAAGAATCGCCAATCACCCGGATCTTCTCGTGTTGAAAGATTTATCCCTTTAGTTTCTGAAAATGCAAGCCCGCCTGCTTGCTCTAAAAATGGAAGAAGACCTAAGCTAAAAAAAGAAACCCCAGTTGTTACATTATTTTCAAGTGTCGGTTCGACTCCTAAGGATTCATTGACTAGTTTTCCATAATTATTTTCGACTATTATAAAGTTGGCGATCGCTTTTTCTATAAAGTTCAAACCCTCAAAGGGATCTTTTTTCTCGGCCCCTTCCAACTCTATAAATCGAACTACTTGATTCTCCGAAAACGCATACGGCGAGTTCCACGGATACTCCGGACTCAACGGATCCACACTCAAAAACCGCCCCAGCCGCGTTTCTTCGACGCGGTACTTGTAGGAAACGTCGTTGCCTGTGCCGTAGATTTCGTTATCCCCCTCCTGCCCCTGAAACCCAAACCGATAATCCCCCAGATTCAAAGAACGCCCCGGCATCGCCGAGCCAAAGGGAAAGTAATCCTGCACACTCAGCATCTCGGCCTCATACCCGCGATGAAAAACGAAACCGGCCCGACGCCGTCTAAGGTAACACTT